>JAJYVF010000007.1 GCA_021792135.1 Acidobacteriota bacterium
TCCTCCTGTTCCTCAATCCGTCCTCCGGCTTCGGAATCCACTCCCGAAACCAAACTACGGATCCAGCTGTTCAGGTGGGGCCAAATCAGATGCGCGAAAGGAGCCAGCTCAGAGTAGCGAAATCAACAGGTATCGTCGCGCCCCACACGGGGCGCGTGGATTGAAACAACATGGCAGGCGGCCTGCGACGATTCCAGCGATGTCGCGCCCCACACGGGGCGCGTGGATTGAAACTCGAAGCTGAGGCAATCGTCGATAACGCTTTGCGAGTCGCGCCCCACACGGGGCGCGTGGATTGAAACAACAACACCTGTGTGGGATCCGCGGATCAGCAGGTCGCGCCCCACACGGGGCGCGTGGATTGAAACCAGAGCCTCGCGGCCCTCGCCGGATACGTCGTCGGGTCGCCATCCCGAAAAGATCAGTGGAGCCCAGAAACGTTCGTTATGGGCCCTACCTCAGATTCGCTTCATGGCCGAGGTTCGGTCCCATTTCCGAAGCCCTGCCTGCTGCTTCATCGCCTTTCCGTGTCGAATTGCGGCACTCAACCGGCATAAGGGCGGCGGGGATGGTGTGTCCTATCTGGTTCCGGGAAAGGCTATATTGATCGCCTACTCAGTGTCTGTGCCGCACGCGGCTCGTCCATTCGAACGTGCCAGCGAGCGAATGCTGATCTGATCTCCCTTCTACTCCCTTCCCCTGGCAAAGGCCGCCCTTGATAATACCTCCCAGTCGCAAAGATTCACGTCCAGTTTTTCCGGGCCCAGTACATGTGTGCCTGCTTCATCCGAAAGGAACTCCCCCATGCAAGCCCAGGCATGTTCTCTGGCCCCACAGGCATCCAGCCTCGCGGATCTGATGGAGAAGGCACAGACTTTCGTCGCTTCTGGCAAAGCTCCCGCCACTCTCAGGGCTTACCGCAGTGACTGGCGGGACTTCGAATCGTGGTGTCAGTCCCATCACCTGCCAGTCGCTCCCGTCCACCCCCGAAACGGTCGCTCTCTATATCGCGGACCGCGCTTCCTCCCTCGCCGCCGGCACCATTACGCGCCGGCACACCTCCATCACCAAAGCCCATCGCGCCGCAGGGTACAAGGACTCGCCGGCCACCACCAATTCGTCGGCAAGACCCTCCATCGAAGTCGGAGACATTACTTTCCATCAGGATGGCGTCGTGATCGATCTGCGCCGTTCGAATATGGATCAGGAAGGCGCCGGCCGCCAGGTGGGGCCGCCTTTCGGGGCCGGCGAGGAGACCTGCCCCGTTCGTGCCCTGCAGCGCAGGCTGATGGAGTCCGGCATCACGGCCGGACTTGCCTTTCGCTATGTCTCCGGTTACGGGCGCGTGGCCAAGCGCGGTCTCAACCGGGACTCCATCGGCCGGCTGCTGAAACAGGCCGCGGCTCGCGCCGGAATGAAGGTCGCGCACCTCGGCGGTCACAGCCTGCACGCCGGGCATTTTACCCAGGCGGCGCGCAACTGGGTCACGGAGCGGGTGATCATGCAGCAGACCGGCCACAAAACCGTGGCCACGCTGCGGCGTTATCCGGAAGGGCGGGATGTTTCGGGAAAATGCGGCGGCTGGGCTGGGCATCTGCGCTGGCGCCAGGGTCCGGGAAAATTCCGTTCTCGGACTCTGGCGCCGGCGCGTCAAGCGTTTTCCTGTCCGCCGTCGTTTGTCCGCAGTTTTGGCCGACTCATTGGCACCATCCTGGGCAATCGCCTGTTCAACCAAAGCTCAGCGAATGTTCTGAGCCTTCGGCGCAGTACATTCCTGAACTCCACGGAGACCTATTCATGTACGACGACAGCTACCAAGAGAGCGGCAGTTCTCAGCTCATCGAGATTCCCGGAGCTCACCTGCTCGGCTTAGAACTGCTCTATCCATTCGATTTTGTGCGGCAATCGGAGGACATTTTTCCGACACCTCAGGTCCCCACTTTTTATCAACAGTACCCGCCGGCAGACTGGCAGCCGAACCCTGGTACCTCCCGATTGGGGCGCGCGATCAGCATTGCCTTCCTGATCATTGCCTGCCTCGCCTGTCCCCTCCTGATTCCCGTGATTTATGCGAGTCGCAAAGGCGGCCGCCGCTGAAGTCGTCATTGTGGCTGCGATGTCGACGGAGTTGGTGTCGACTGCTTAGCAGACCAGCGGTCAGATGCGCCGTCGTGGCCAAACAAGGAGGCGCCGTGCGTCAGCCATGCTGGTCTGTAGGAGGAGAGCCGATGATTTTGCCTGTGGATTGTCTCTTTTAAAACGTCGTGAAGTTTGAAGACGATTGGATTAGATAGTCCACTGGTTACGCGAATGTAGTCACCTGAATGGCACGAATATCCGTGAGTCGCTTTTTTACGTTCGCCCGCAGCGCTTCTCCCGACTTCAGTTTTTCGAGATAATCCGCCCAGGCCTCCATCATCAGGCGCCGTTCAGGGAGAAAGGTTGTCCGATTGTAGGCGCGCCCGTTGGGATCGATGACCTGATGGCCGAGTTGGTGCTCAATCAGATCCGTCCGAATTTGCAGTTCCTGCGCAAGAACCGTTCGGGCGGTGGCCCGGAAACCATGCCCGCACATCTCGTCCTGGGGAATTCCCATGCGACGAAGGGCCATGTTCACCGCGTTGTCGCTGATGCAGCGGTCATTCTTTCGATTACAGGGGGAAACAAACTCTCCGTCCCATAACCTGTATGACTTTTTGCACGCCGGCTGTTTCCCGTCGCCGGTGCCGGATGCCTCCCGGGCTTTCTTCGGTTTGGCATTCCTGATCTGGAGATCCGTCAGCGGCATTTGGGGGCAACTCGTTTCTGCGGGAAGTGAGTTGCCCCCATTGTTGCCCCCAGATTTTTCGGCTGTCAACGGACGGCGGCGGACAATCTTGACGAAGGCAACGAGCAGAATCATCAACTTAGGGGAATTGCCGGACAACGTCGGATGGGCTCGGAAGGGGGCTTGGTAGCGCCATCGGGGATCGAACCCGAACTCTCCGCCTTGAGAGGGCGGCGTGTTAACCAGTTACACCATGGCGCCGTGCGAGGAGGGGAACTTTTCTCCTCAACTATAACAGAGCAGCGCGGCCGGTACGGAGTCGATGGCCCGCAGGCTGGGCCACCGAAGCGGCATCCGTCACAATCACCTCAGTCCGCATGCCCTCGACGGTCTGCGGCATGGGCAGCGATGAGGCAGGCGATTGTGGAACTGGAGATGAAGGCGCCGAAGGTGGCGCGGCTTCCGGAGGTCGCCCAGGCAGCACGCCTGACCGTGCAAGACCGCAGAGGTTTCCGTCCTGCAGCATGGTGACCGACATCACAGCGTACGAATGCTCGCCGGGAGTAACGTGATTCGTTTTGGCTGGGAGGCACATGCGAACACCAGCAAGCGGTATCGGTGGGGCAAAGTCGGGCGATGATTGCTCCGCAAGCAGCGGCGGCGCAGCCGTCGGCGAAGACGGCGGAGGCAGCCTCTCATGATCTGGCGCGACGAATACAAGGCCCGGCTCATGACCCCGGCCGCGGCGCTGGGGTCGGTTCGATCCGGCGATCGCGTCTGGATCCAGTCGGGGTGCGGCACGCCTTCCACGCTCGTCGATGCGCTGGTGGCGCAGGCCGGCGGCCTCCGGGATGTGGAGGTGGTCCACATGATGACCCTGGGCAGCGCGGATTACACCCGGCCGGAGTACGAGGGCCACTTTCGCCACCGCGGCCTCTTCCTGGGGTCCAACGTGCGCGAAGCCGTCGCCGCCGGCCGCGCCGACTACACCCCCATTTTCCTGAGCGAGATCGAAGGCCTCTTCGAGAGCGGTGTCCTGCCCCTCCAGGTCGTTCTCCTGCAGGTCTCCCCGCCCGATGCTCACGGTTTCGTGAGCCTGGGAACGACGGTGGACTGCACCCTGACCGCCGTGCAGCATGCAAGAACAGTAATTGCCGAGGTCAACGACCGCATGCCCCGCACCCACGGCGATACCTTCCTCCATGTGAACCGGATTTCGGCCTTCGTGGAAACCTCCCGGCCGCTGCTGGAGTTTTCCACCGATCACTTTACGGATATCCACCTGCGCGTGGCCCGCAATGTGGCCTCGCTGATTCCGGACGGCGCTACCCTGCAGACCGGCATCGGCGGAATCCCCGAAGCGGTCCTGACCTGTCTCGACGACAAGCGTGACCTGGGAATCCACACGGAGATGTGCCCGGACGGCATCATCGAGCTCATCGAGTCGGGCGTGATCAACGGCGAGCGGAAGTCCCTGCACCGGCGCAAGGCGGTGCTGGCCTTTGTGCTCGGGTCGCAGCGGCTCTTCGACTTCCTCGACGATAACCCAATTTTCGAGTTTCGCTCGGTTTCCTATACCAACGACCCCTTTGTGGTGGCGCACAACGACCGCATGGTGGCCATCAACTCCGCTTTGCAGATCGATCTGACCGGCCAGGTCTGTGCGGATTCTCTTGGAACGAAACCCTACAGCGGCTTCGGCGGGCAGCTGGATTTCATCCGCGGCGCCGCCCGCTCCCGGGGCGGAGTGCCCATCATCGCTCTGCCCTCCACAGCGCTGCACGGCGAGATTTCGCGCATCGTCCCCGTGCTCGATCCCGGCGCCGGAGTCGTCACCTCGCGGGCCGATGTGCATTACGTCGTCACGGAGCACGGCATCGCGTACCTGCATGGCAGGACCCTGCGGGAGCGCGCCGAGGCCCTGATTGCCATTGCCGATCCGCGGTTCCAGGGCGAACTGGAGGATTTTGCGCTGCGCTCCCACTACCTGGAACGCAGAACGGCGGCGGCCTTCGCCTGAGGTCGGAGGACCGGAAAGGAGCTTGAGCTCGATGGACGCGCTGAAACGGGATCGTGGGCACCTGCGGGTCAATGCCGAAGAGTGCAAGGGCTGCGGCCTCTGTATAGAGGCCTGCCCGCCGAAGGTCATCCGGCTGACCGAGCGGATCAATCATTACGGCTACCGGACCGCCGAGTATACCGGCGCCGGCTGTACCGGCTGCGGAATCTGCTTCCAGGTCTGCCCGGAGCCGGGAGCCATCACCGTGCTGCGCCTGGTGACGCCACGCAGCGGGGTGCCGCGCCGCAACCACACCGCCACCACGGGGGCAATCTGATGCACAGGCAGCTGATGAAGGGCAACGAGGCGATCATCCGCAGCGCCATTCTCGCTGGGTGCCGGGCCTTCTACGGCTATCCGATTACCCCGGCCAGTGAAATCGCGGAGGCCGCGGCGATCTACATGCCCGAGGCTGGCGGAGTGTTTCTGCAGGCCGAAAGCGAAGTCGCGGCCATTAACATGATCTACGGCGCGGCAGCTGCCGGCGAGCGCGCCATGACCGCCTCCAGCGGCCCCGGCATCAGCCTGATGCAGGAAGGGGTCAGTTATATGGCAGGCGCCGAGCTGCCCTGCGTCATTGTCGACATCACCCGCGCGGGTCCGGGCCTCGGCAATATTGCCTCCGAGCAGGGCGATTACCACCAGGTCGTCAAGGGCGGCGGCCATGGCAACTACCGCACTCTCGTCCTGGCCCCCCACTCGGTGCAGGAAATGGCCGACCTGACGGCCCTTGCCTTTGAACTGGCGGACCGTTACCGCAATCCCGTGGTGGTGATGGCCGATGGCTTCATCGGCCAGATGATGGAGCCGGTCGAATTCCCCACGACCGCCACCAGCCCCAGGATCCCGAAGTGGGCTGTGGCGGGAACGGAGGAGTCACGCGGCAATCTGATCAGCTCGATTCATCTGGAGCCGGACAAACAGGAAGCACATGAGCGCCAGCTGGAGGCCAAGTACACCATCGCCCAGCGTCGCGAGGCGCGCGCCGAGGAATGGTGGACCGATACTGCCGACATCGTGCTGGTGGGCTACGGCATTGCGGCGCGCATCCTGAAGGCCGTCGCAGCGGAAGCCCGAGCCGAGGGTCTGCGTGTCGGGGTGCTGCGTCCCATCACGCTCTTCCCCTTCCCCGCCGAGCACTTCCGGCGGGCAGCGGCCCACGCGCAGGTTTTTCTGGTGGTGGAAATGAGCAACGGGCAGTTGCTCGAGGACGTCCGGCTGGCGCTTAACGGCGCGCGGCCCGCAGAGTTCCTTAACCGGATGGGCGGCAATGTGCCGTCGCATGCCGAGGTGCTGGAGTCTGTGCACAGCCTCGCGCAGCAAATCCCTCCGGCGGAGGAAAGACAGGGACTGGTGGCCCATGTCTGAGGAAACCGAGTACGAAATCGCTCTGAGCAGGCCGAAGGCCTTTTACTCAGCTTTCGAGCGCAAGGAAGAGCTGCAGCACCAGACACACTATTGCCCCGGCTGCGGCCACGGCATCGTCCACAAGATGCTGGCGCAGGCGATCGACAGCCTGGAGATCCAAAACCGCACCGTCCTGATCAGCCCCGTTGGATGTTCGGTCTTCGCCTACTACTACTTCGATGTGGGCAACATTCAGGCAGCCCATGGACGCGCCTCCGCCGTGGCAACCGCGGTGAAGCGCACCCGCCCCGACAGTATCGTGATCAGCTACCAAGGAGACGGCGACCTGGCGGCCATCGGCTCGGCGGAGATCCTCCACGCGGCCAATCGCGGTGAGAACATTACCGTCATCTTCGTCAACAACACCATCTACAGCATGACTGGCGGCCAGGTTGCGCCGACCACCCTCCTGGGACAGGTAAGCACCACCACGCCGAAAGGCCGTCAGGCCGGAAACGAGGGCTACCCGCTGCACGTCAGTGAACTGCTGGCAACGCTCCAGGCTCCGGTCTACATCGAGCGCGTCGGCCTTGGCGACAATCGGCAGATTGCGCAGGCCGCCCGGGCCGTCCGGCGGGCGGTGGAGAATCAGGCACGCGGCCTGGGATTTTCCTTCGTCGAAATCCTTTCTCCCTGCCCAACCATCTGGAAGATGTCGCCCGTCGAAGCCCAGCACTGGGTCCGCGACGTCATGGAGAAGACCTTCCCGCTGGGCGTTCTCCGCGACCTCATCGCCCAGGCGGAGCCCCGGCCCGTTCCCCGTCCGGCGCCCTCTCTGGACGAAATCCCACGCATCCTCGGAGTAGCCCCACCCGCACCAGCGGCCTCCGCTGAACGCTCTTCGCCGAAGCCCGCCAGCCCGCTCGACCTGCAGGTGCGGGTCGCCGGTTTCGGCGGCCAGGGCGTCCTGCTGCTGGGCGAGATGCTGGCCGAAGCCGGCCTCGATGCGGGGCTCGAGGTCTCCTGGCTCCCCTCCTACGGACCGGAGATGCGCTCCGGCACCTCGAACTGCCATGTGCGCCTCGCTCAGGAGCCTGTTGACTCGCCCCTGGTCGCACATCCCGACGTGCTGGTTGCGATGAACGAGCCGTCGCTGATCAAGTTCGCCGCCACGGTACGGCGCGGTGGCTGGATTGTCTACAACGGCGAGGCTGTGCCTGCGGAGTGTCCGGCCGAAGGCGTCCACATCCTGGCTCGTCCCTTCACCCACATTGCCGACGAGCTGGGCGACGCACGCGCGGCCAACATGTTGATGCTCGGGGCCCTGCTGGAAATTGCCGGGAGCCTGCCGCAGGCCAGCGTGGATGCCGCGCTCATGCGGCTGGTCAAAAGCCCCCGGTGGCTGGAACTGGACGAGCGCGCCATGACCCGGGGGCGCGAGCTGTTTCAGGAAGCGTTCGAGGGGGTGCGCCGATGAAAACCGAAACGAATCCGGATCTCATTGTCTATTTCCGCGGCGAATATGTCCCGCTGCGCGAGGCGCGGGTCGGGATTCTCACCCATGCGCTCCATTACGGAACCGGAGTCTTCGAGGGCATTCGCGGATACTGGGATGACGCCGGGCAGCAGCTCTTTCTGATGCGTCCGGTGGACCACTACCGGCGCTGGAGGCAGAACTGCGGCATTCTGCGCATCTCCGTTCCACCGCCGGCCGAGCAACTGGCGGAGATTACGGTCGAGCTGATTCGCCGCAATGCCTTCCGGACCGACATCTACGTGCGGCCCATCGCCTGGAAATGCGCGGAGCGCATCGGTGTCAGCACCGATGACGAAGATGCCTTCGCCATCGTCGCGCTGCCTTTCGGCGAGTATCTGCCCAGCGACAACGGGCTGCACGCCGGCATCTCGTCATGGCGGCGCATTGACGACAACGCGATCCCGGCCCGCGCCAAAATCTGCGGAGCCTACGTCAACAGCGCGCTCGCCAGCGACGATGCGCGGCGGGAAGGCTTCGATGAGGCCATTCTGCTCAACGAGAGCGGCCACGTTGCCGAAGGTGCCACCTGCAACCTGTTCATGCTGCGGAAGGGGAAACTGATCACGCCGCCGGTGACCGAGAACGTGCTGGAAGGGATTACCCGCGACACCATCATGACCCTGGCCCAGCTGGAGCTCGCGCTGCATGTGGTGGAGCGGCCGATCGATCGCAGCGAGCTGTACATCTGCGACGAGCTGTTTCTCACCGGGACAGCGGTAGGCATCGCGCCGGTCGTGCGCGTCGACCACCGGCCCGTGAAGGATGGGTCTGTAGGCACGGTGAGCCGCGATCTGCGGCGCATGTACTCCGATGCAGCACTGGGACGTTTGAGCGCGTACCGGAAGTGGGTTCTTCCGGTGGGTTCAGAAAAGCAGGAGCCGGAGTTGCACGCGGCTTCGCTGGCAGAAACGACGGTATGAAGCGAATGCCTGCGAGTTCGTGCGCGCCCCTCTGGTAAGGAGGGTTCAAAGATGCTGACAACAGCCGCTCAGGAAAATGCCTACGATGTTGCCCTGGCGAACTTCGATGCTGCAGCGGACGCGCTCGATCTCAGCCAGGACATTCGGGAGATGATCAGGTATCCCGAACGCGTTCTCACCGTGGGCGTGCCCGTCCGCATGGACAACGGGCACATTCACCGCTTCGAAGCGCACCGGGTGCAGCACAGCTCGGTCCGCGGACCGGCCAAGGGAGGCATCCGCTACCATCCGCAGGTCACGCTGGATGAAGTCAAGGCCCTGGCCACCTGGATGACCTGGAAGTGCGCGGTCGTCAATATCCCCTTCGGCGGCGCCAAGGGCGGCGTGACCTGCGATCCGAAGCACATGTCGCAGGGCGAGCTGGAGCGCATGACGCGCCGCTACACCAGCGCCATCCTTCCCATCATCGGCCCCGAACAGGATATTCCCGCCCCCGATGTCTACACCAACGCTCAGACCATGGCCTGGGTCATGGATACCTACAGCATGACCAAAGGCTATGCCATTCCCGGAGTCGTGACCGGCAAGCCCCTCTGCCTGGGCGGCTCTCTGGGGCGCAATGAGGCCACCGGCCGGGGGGTCTTCTACACCATCCAGTCCGCCTGCGAACATCTGGGGCTCCCTCTGAAGGGCGCGGAGGTCGCGGTCCAGGGCTTCGGCCATGCCGGCTCAGTCACGGCCCGTCTTCTCCATGAGGCGGGTGCCAAAGTGATCGCCGTCAGCGATTCCACTGGCTGCGTCTACAACCGCAACGGGCTCAACGTTCCGGAGCTGATCCACATGAAGACACTGACCGGCCATGTGGCGGGATTCCCCGAAAGCGAGCCCATCGAACACGGCGAACTTCTGGCCATCGAGTGTGACATCCTGGTCCCGGCCGCGCTCGAAAACGCCCTGCATGCCGCCAATGCCGGCGCAGTAGGAGCAAAGATCGTCGCCGAAGCCGCCAACGGCCCGGTAACCCCCGGCGCAGACCGGATCCTCGAAAAGAACGGCGTCTTCGTCATCCCGGACATCCTCTGCAACGCCGGCGGCGTCACCGTTTCCTATTTCGAATGGGTGCAGGACGAGCAGCACCTCTTCTGGGAAGCGCAGGATGTCTACGACCGGCTGCAGCGCGTCATGAAGACCGCATTCCGCGAGGTGCTGAAGATCCATCTCGATCGCAGGGTCCCGATGCGGACTGCGGCCAACATGCTGGGCATCGGACGCGTCGCCGAGGCGGTGCAAATCCGCGGCATCTATCCGTAGTCACAGGATTCGCAGCTCCCAGGACCAGCTGCGGCGTGGCGATCGGCGGAGGTGAAAACCTCCGCCGGAACCGCGAATGACAGATCCTCCGCGACAAAGCTCCTCCTTTGCGGCAATACGCACACCCGTCAGGGCAGCCGAGGCTCGCCGGCCCACGCTCCCCCGTAAACCCTGTGCGCATATGGCATCCTGTAGTAAGTAGTAAGAAGATGCCCACGACGCGGAGCCATCACCGGCTATCCTTCGAACACACCATCGCCAGCGCACGCGAAACCATGGTGCTGAGCGAGATTGCTCGTCTCGCCATCGACAGTTTCCGCACCTCCAGGGTCCGTTTCGCGCTCACTGCCCTGGGCATGGTCATCGGCACAGCATCGGTGATCCTGGTGGTCGCCATCTCGGCCACCGGACGCCAGTACATCCTGAGCGAGATCCAGGGCATCGGCACCAATCTCGTTGAGCTCGAATACGCCGGCGGCGGCTCCGGCGCGGTCACCAACGTCCAGACCGACTTCCTGACCTACCCTGAGGAGCACATCATCGTCGAGCAGGTGCCTTCCATCGCTTCGTCATCGGTTGTGCTCCAGCTGCACCAGAACATCAGCTTCGGCGGCGGCCTTACCCGCGACGTGCTCGTGCTGGGCGTCGAGCCCGAATACCGGCATGTCCGTAACCTGGTGGTGCTCGCTGGCCGCTTCTTCGACGAGGAAGACGAAACCACCCATACGAAGGTGGCCAACGTGACGGAGCCCTTTGCACGCGCGATGTACGGCAGCGACACCGCCGCCCTCGGGCGTACCTTTCAGATCAGTGGAATTCCCTTTACCATCATCGGCATCTTCAGGGAGCGCGTCGAAACCTTTGGCGAAACCGAGATCGCCAACCAGACGGTCCTCATCCCGTACTCGGTGGGGCGCTACTTCACCGGCACCGATGCCGTCAAGCAGATGTACTTCTCCATTCGCGATCAGAACGAGGTGGAAGACGCGGCGAAGCAGATCAAAGACGTCGTTTACAATGACGGCCGGCACCAGCCCAATTCGGTCTATGTGACCCAGACCATGACCGCCCTCATCACCCTCGCCGGCAAGGTTGTGAATATTCTCACGGCCATGCTGCTGCTGGTTTCTGCCGTAACCCTGGCCGTGGGCGGCGTGGGCATCATGAACATCATGCTGGCCACCGTTCGATCGCGTACCCGGGAAATCGGCATCCGCAAGGCCCTGGGGGCCACCTCGCGCGAGGTCCGCCTGCAGTTCCTGATGGAAGCGGTCTTTGTGTCCCTCTTCGGCGGCGTCATCGGAGCAGTCATCGGGATCGGCATCCCCTTCTCCATCCGATTCTTCACAGATTACCGCGTTCCTGTTTCAGGATGGTCGGCGGTGGTCGGACTGGCCGCCTCAGCGGCGGTCGGCGTCGTCTTTGGAACGCTGCCCGCCAACCGCGCTGCGGATATGGACCCCATCGAGTCGCTACGCTACGAATAATCCCCTATTGCTGCAGCTTCACTCCAGCCGGCATCACCGCCAGAGCCACTTCCATCTGTGTTCCGTCGGGCACCTTTACATTTCTGCCCCTCGACGTAAAGGTCGCCGAAGACTGCTCGTGGATATCGCTGTGCAGCGCCACACCCGGAACTCGGCTCTTCGGCGGCTGACCGGACTGTTGCGCGGCTCCGGAATCCGGGATATTCATCTGGGGCTGTTGCTGGGGTTGTTGCGGCGCTTGCTGCGTAGGCATGTTGCGGGCGCCTCCGCCTGACGATCCGCCGTTTGCCGGCATACTCGGCATGCCGCCGCCCGGATCCTGCTGAACCTGCTGCGTCAGGAAGACCGGCTCGTAAATGGAGATGACGGTCGCCTTGATCGGCAGTTCCTTGCCATCCTTCAGCTTTACCTTGTCAAAAGTCACCACCACGGTGGAATCGCTCTTGTGCTCCGACGACGTCACCTGGTCCACGTGCCCTTCCAGCACCGCATTCCTCGGCAATGTCTGTTCATCCGGGATCTGCACCGGCTGTTGCAGCTTGGCGGTCACAAGGTCACCCTGCTTCGCCTTCTTTGCGTCGATCGTTTTGCTCAGCTCCGCCACCGCCGGGACCATCTGCAGCGTGTGCGGGGAAGTGGATGGATCCCCGGTGGCCGCCGCCTTCTGCGCCCACGCTCCTGCGCCCGCAAAAACAGCCATGACAACGCCGGTCCCTATGGCCAGCGACTGTCGGACGAATCGATGCATAACTCCTCCCTGGGTTTGCTCTTGTCTCCACCCTTATCAGGACGAGGGACAACGCAGCGGCGTTGCCTGCCGCTGGTAAACTGGAGCATGAAAGCATTATGGCAGCCGCGACCCAAATTCGCCTCTCCATCAGCGAATACCCGCGTTCCAGCTTCCGGTCCGACTGCGACCATGTCGACAACGTAATCGAGGAGCGAGATGGGGGCGTCTCCACAGGCATCCATCCGGAACTGAATGCCCTTTCTGCCGCCGCCGAGGACGCACGATGATGGCGCAAATGCCGTAACTGCGCCGGCAGCCTCACCTCTGACCGCTTCATCCCTGAACCCTTCACCCCGGATCGCCTTATCCCCTTGAGAGAATCTCTGTGAGCAATATTCGCAACATCGCCATCATCGCCCACGTCGACCACGGCAAGACTACCCTCGTCGATGCCCTCCTCCGCCAGGCCGGGACCTTCCGCGCCAATGAAGCCGTCGCCGAGCGTGTCATGGATTCCAACGAACTGGAACGCGAGCGCGGCATCACCATCCTCGCCAAGAACACCGCCGTCTTCTACAAGGGCGAGAAGATCAACATCGTCGACACCCCCGGCCACGCCGACTTCGGCGGCGAGGTGGAGCGCGCCCTGCGCATGGTCGACGGCGTCATGTTGCTCGTCGACGCCTCCGAAGGCCCCCTGCCCCAGACACGCTACGTTCTCTCCAAGGCACTCGAGGCTCGCCTGCCCCCCATCCTCGTCATCAACAAAATTGACCGTCCCGACGCCCGCCCCCAGGAGGTCCTCAACGAGGTCTACGACCTCTTCATCGATCTGGACGCCACAGAAGACCAGCTCGACTTCCCCGTCCTCTACACCAACGCGAAACTCGGCCAGGCCAGCCTCTCACCCGACCGGCCCGGCACCGACCTCATGCCGCTCTTTGAAGCCATTCTGAGCACTATCCCGACCGGCAAAGGCGACCCCACCGGCACGCTCCAGGTGCAGGTCACCAATCTCGACTACTCCGATTACCTCGGCCGTCTCGCCATCGCCCGCGTCTTCCAGGGGACTTTGCGCACCGGCGACGAAGTCGCCATCTCCAAACGCGACGGCACCCTCCAGAAAACCCACATCACGAAACTCTTCAGCTTCACCGGCCTTAAGCGAGTCGATATCGAAGCCACCGAGATTGACGACATCATCGCCGTCGCCGGCGTGGAGGGCATCACCATCGGCGAAACCATCACCAGCGTCGACAATCCTGCGCCGCTCCCGGCCATTGTGATCGACGAGCCCACCATCGCCATGCAGTTCTCCGTCAACAACTCGCCCATGGCGGGCCGCGAAGGCCAGTGGGTCACCTCGCGCAACCTGCGCGAGCGCCTCGACAAGGAACTGCTCACCAACGTCTCCATCCGCGTCGAAGAAACCGGCAGCCCCGACAGCTTCAAGGTCCTCGGCCGCGGCGAACTCCAGCTCTCCATCCTCATCGAAATGATGCGTCGCGAGGGCTTCGAGCTGACGGTGGGCCGACCCGAGATCGTCACCCGCGAAGTCGACGGCAAGCTCATGGAGCCGGTGGAACACCTCACCATCGACATTCCGGAAAGCTTCATCGGCACCGTCATCGAACACCTCGGGCCCCGCCGCGGCGAAATGATCAAGATGCACAACCACGGCTACGGCCGCGTCCGCCTCGAATTCCGTGTGCCCTCCCGCGGCCTCATCGGTCTGCGCAGCGAACTCCTCACCGAAACCCGCGGCACCATCGTTATGAACTCGCTCTTCGACGGCTACATGCCGCACCAGGGCCAGATCCCGCAGCGCCCCACCGGCGCTCTCGTCGCCGACCGTCCCGGCGTTACTACCGCCTACGCCCTCGAAGGCCTCGAAGACCGCGGCGTGCTGTTCACCCCGCCTGGCGTCGAAGTCTACGAAGGCATGGTCATCGGCGAGCACTCCCGCGACAACGATCTTGACGTCAACGTCGTCCGCGAAAAGAAGCTCACAAACATGCGCGCCTCCACCGCCGACGAGGCCATCCGCCTGGCTCCGCCGCGCCTGCTCAATCTCGAACAGGCCATCGAGTTCATCGCCGACGACGAGTTAGTCGAGGTCACCCCCAAATCCCTGCGCCTGCGCAAGAAGATCCTGCAGTCCAACCGCCGCCCGCGCCGCAATGTAACGGCGCCGGCCTGACAGACCCGAAGCATAGCTCCTCTAGCCGGCGGCCCTGTCTGGCTCCCAGCAGCAAAAATGAACCCGGCGGAACGTCACCACTCCGCCGGACACTTGTTCTCGCCCTACCTCAGGCCGCTTTCTGCGCCTAAGGATTCACCCGGTTCGAAACCTCCGTCAGCAGATGATTGGTCCGCGGAGTTGGCCTGCAGGCGTGCGGCATCCCCTCCGCTGCCGTTCCCCTTTCCCGCTATGACGCAGCCCGGATTGGGGACGTGGAGGGAACTCCCCTTGCTGGATTGCCTGACACCCTCTGCAGCCGTGAAGCCGCACCGGAGAGGCTGTTGGCTGGCTGAGAATCAGACCATCTTCGCGAATTTCAGCCGCCGCTTCTCCCACTCCTCGGTCGAGAACAGGCGCGGGCCGACTTCGATCAGCCGCGGAATCATATTGAAGATACCGACCGGGCTCCAGCGGCGTCCTTCGCGCGTCCGGAATCCCTTCTCGTTCAGATCGCTGGCAATCGCCGAAAAGGAAAAGTCCTGCACCAGCATCTCCATCATCAGCAGAAGCGCCTGGTTTTCCGCCGGTTCGATTTCCAGCCGCTGGCAGTCGTCGGAGATGCGCAGCCCGTAGGGAATATCTTCGCGATACGCGCCTTCCGTGGGCGCTTCGGAATCGGGCAGCTCGCGGCGCCACTCCAGGGCCACCAGTTGCCAGCCAGCCGCAGCGCGCTCCCGCATCACTGCCTCGCTCACAGGACCATGCAGAACATCACGCATTCGCTCGAAGTACGCCATGGGAAGAACCCTCCGCCCCGCAACGAGCCGAGCACGTGGATTTCCATCTCTGGCTCCCCGCAAATGCCTGAAAAATCAACAGGCGCCCGGCTTCCGAGAACACGCCCGCAAAGGACCGGTGTCCGTTCCGGAACCATGCTGTCCGCCTCCGAACACGCCGGCGGGGCGCGCATCCGTCTCTTACTGGTCTTCCACCTGCAGCGTGACCACCTGCTGTCCCCTCATGACCGCATCCATGGGAAGCGATGCCATCGGAACAGCCGACTCGCCATTCAGAGCCATGCTCTTGTTGTCCTTCAGAGGAGCGAGCACGTTGGCCATCGAAAGCGGAATCGCCGTCAGCGTGCGCCCTTCGACTGCGGCCTGCGGCTCGGGAGCCAGCAGCGTCACGTAGAGCCGGTCGCTGGGGTGAGCACTGTTCAGCTGCTCGATCGTCGCAGCCATGTCCAGAGGCTGCGCATTGAACTGCGGCGGCTGCATCAGGCGGTCGAGCATTCCGCCATCGCTCACCAGCAGGCGCACCGGTCCCTCCGGCAGATTGGCCGGCAGCCTCACAGGGATACGCACGTTGCGGAGTTCGCCGTGCCACGGGCGGATCGTGGCTTCCACCGTGACCGTATCACCGGGGTGAATCTCCACCTTACTGGCCTGCGCGCTCTCGATTTCCGCCGTTAGTCGCCGCGGAATCGCCGCCACTTCCAGATCCACACTCTCGATCGGAGTCCGCCGCGCCGCATTGTCATACAACTTCGTGAAGCGTTCCCCCAGCGCCAGCGCCGCCAGCAGATTCGCAGGCAGCGTGTCGGTGGGCGCCACCAGACTGTTCATGTGCACCGAGGGATATCCGCTCAGCTTCACGCTTCCCTGCACCCGGTAGGTTGTCTGGGCGGAGTAGCCGTTCTCCTGCATCAGCCCCTGAAACACCGCAACCATCACCGCCATCGGTGTAACCTGGGGCTGATCGATCACCTCAAAGTGCAGTGATTCGCTCGGCTCGTGCTTTTCCGGCTGTACCCCATCGCGCGTCACCCGCAGCGTGACCGGAATCATCCGCGCCGCCTTGCCGAATTCCCCCATGATCGCCGATTCGCGGTCTTCCGTAATCGAGCCGACCGTCTCCGTCGTGTTGATGATCTTGAAGGCATCCAGCGGCGACGGCAGTGTCGCCACCACTTCTGCCTTGGTCATCGGCATCGAGACCGGACCAAACTGCGTGATCGGGTGCCCGCACGCCAGCATCCGCTTCGGATCGACATAGGTCACGGTGCAGGTCGCCGCGATGTCCAGATCCCCGCGCACCAGCACAGCGCTCACCGCCGAGCCCGGAATCAGCGGATCCGGCTGCTGGTCGTTGCTCTCCGATCCACCGATGCCCCCCACCGGCATCAGTCCCGCGGGCGCATGCTCGCTCCACAGCTTCAGCGCTGCCTGGCTGAACCCGCTGAAGACCAGGGGCGTCGCCATCGGCTGAATCAGCGAACCAGGCGAATCCGGAGTGCTGATCGAGGAAGTCGCCGAACCCGGAAACGCCGCCGCCTCCATGCCGGCCTGCGCCATCTCCGTCGCAGACGCAGCGTCGCCCTGCTGGGTTACCCCCAGCATCTGGGCGATCGGCGTAATCCCCGCGATCGGCTCCTTGCTGAACTGCCCAATCCGGAATGCCAGCGCGCCCACCAGCTGGCCATCGATGTACACCGGACTGCCGCTCATGCCGGCTACCACACCCGTGTATTCCGGCTTCGCGCCTTCCAGCCGCGCCAAAATCATGTCCTGCCGGGGCCCGATTGCGTTGTGCAGCACCCCCAGGATCTCCACCCCCATCGGCTCGGGCCGCGTCCCCTGAAACACGGTGTACGCCACGCCCTGCTGCCCGCGGCGGATCTGGCTCAGAGGGAAAAACTTTGTAACCGCCGGAGGGTTCGGCGGCAGGGGCACCGGTACTGCAATGGCCTGCGCAACAACGTTCCCCGCCACACACCCCAGCGTCGCAAGGGTCAGCGCTACGCCCCAGCGGATACCTTTCGATTGTCTAGACACGTCCATAGAGTAAGCTGCTCGCAAGCTTGCCGCAAAGGCTCAATCGGCTCGAAAATCGTTCCAGAGGTTTTGTCATGAGGGACCTTCGCCTGCGTATCCCGGCCGTCGCCATTGCCATTCTGCTGTTATTTCAGACGTTGCTCCCCGGCCCAGGGTTATGGGCCCAGCAAAATGCCCAGCAAAGCCAAAACCAGCAGCAGACCCAGAGTCCGCAACCGCCCCCGGACCAGACGGCACCAGCAGCAGGCGGTCCCGGCAACGACAACGGGCCAATCGCTATCCCACGGTCCGCTCCAGCGCCCCCTCCACCGCCTGAGCCGACCGTAAAGAACCCTCCGGCTCTCAACAACTATTCACTGCGCGTCGATGTCCCCGTCGTCAATGTGGATGTGGGTGTCCTCACCCAGAAAACGCACCAGTTCATCCCCAATCTCCAGGAAGACAACTTCCGCGTGTTCGAAAACGGTGTGCCGCAGCAGATCGTCGGCTTTCAAAGGGTCAAGGCACCCATTACTGCCGTCCTGCTCCTCGAATTCGCCTCCACCAGCTGGTGGTTCATTCAGGACATGTGGGACGCAGCGTGGTCCTTCACCCAGCAGCTACAGCCCAATGATTACGTCGCAGTCGTGACCTACGACATGCACACCAATATTCTGACAGATTTTACGCAGAACCGGATGCTGATTCAGGAGGCCATCAACTCGTTGCAGATCCCCACCTGGCAGGAAACCAACGTCTTCGACGCCGTCTATGAGACGCTCGACAGACTCACCCGTGTCGACGGCCGCAAATACATCATCCTGGTGGGCTCCGGTATCGACACTTTCTCCAGAATCACCCTGGACAAGGTCTATCAGAAGATCAAGGAGACACCCAACGTCACCATCTTCACCATCAGCACCGGCGGTTACGTCCGTACCATGGCCGAACCTTTCATGGGCGGCATGGCGGAGACTACCTACCTGCAGGCCGACAACCAGATGGACTACTTTGCCAGAATGACCGGCGGCATGCACTTCGAGCCCCGCTTCGAAGCCGAATTCCCCGACATTTTCAGCGAGATCAACAATTCCATCCGCAACCAGTACCAGATCACCTACAAGCCCTCCAACCCCAAAATGGACGGAACCTACCGGCGCATCCGCGTTGAGCTGGTCGACAACGAAGGCCGTCCTCTGCGGATGCAGGATCAGAAGCACCACCCGGTCAAGTACGACATCATCGCCCGCGACGGCTACAAAGCCAAACAGCAGGTGGAGTAGTCCTCCACGGTGGCGCCAGCCTTCAGCAGCCTGCGTGCTCCGTCCCTGGTTACTCCAGCCGGCCCGCGGTCGGGCTTGCGGCCGAATCGCCCCGTAACCCCCGGTGATCTCGTTAGTTACCAGGATAATCACACCCGGGTGTCAAGGTTTTTGCCCCGGGGTTGTAGCATTTCTGAATTGAAGTGCTATGGCAAGATGCGCTCCCCGGCGCGATCCTGTTCTCGTAACACAAGGAATTCACAGGAGACCAGGGACCACACAATGCACGACATTCTTCTCGGCTTCGCGTTTATTGCCATGGTCGCCACGCCGGCCATGGTCGCCACGATGAGTGGCAAGAAAGAGTACGATCCGCACCCACAGCCCGAGTCCTCGCAGCGCACGGCTGCTCCCAAACCGCAGCGTACGGCTGAGATTATCCGTCCCCGCTCCGCGCAGCAGCGCGCATCTCGAATTTCCCCTGAGACCGATTCCTTCGAGGTCCCCACTCTGCCCATGTACAAGAGCCGCGGCATGACCAATCGCTAAGCGGCAGTCCGATTCGTCTCCCCGGATTCGGGACTTCTCTCCGGAGTCCCGCCTGCCAAAGCCCATTCCCTTCCTCCTTTGCTACTCTGAATCCGGCAGGATGCCGGGCGAGTGCCATGCTCCGTCGCCGGGCCGTCAGTCTATGGAGCCTCTTCTCGTCGCCCTGCTCGGGCCTACCGGCAGCGGCAAAACTTCCCTCTCGCTGTCCCTCGCCGAGCGCTTCGGGGGAGAAATCGTCAGCTGCGACTCGGTCGCCGTTTACCGCGAAATGGACCTTGGCACCGCCAAGCCCACGCCGCAGGAATGCGGCCGGATCCCCCATCATCTGATCGATCTCTTTCCGCCCAGCCATTTCTGCACAGCCGGCAACTACAGCCGCCTGGCGCGCCAGGCCATCGCCGCAATCAGCGCCCGCCGCCATCTCCCCATCGTCACCGGCGGAACCGGCCTCTATCTCCGTGCATTGCTCGAAGGCCTTTTCCCCGGCCCGCAGCGTTCCGAAGAGCTTCGCGACCGCCTGCGTCGCAGCTCCGCCCGCCGCAGTCCAGGCTGGCTGCACCGCCTGCTCCGCCGTCTCGATCCTGCCGCGGCACAGCGCATCCACCCCAACGATCACCCCAAACTCATCCGCGCCATCGAAGTCTGCCTCGCAGCCCGCCAGCCGCTGACCGAAGCCTGGCAGGCTGGCCGCGACCCGCTCACTGGCTACCGCATTTTGCGCATCGGCCTGAACCCGCCCCGTCCCCTGCTTTACTCCCGCATCGAAGCCCGGGCCAGCCAGATGTTCTCTCGCGGCCTGATCGAGGAAACCCGCACTCTGCTGCAAAAATACGGTGAATCCCCCCGCGCCTTCGATGCCCTCGGCTACCGCCAGGCGAGCGCCGTTCTCCACGGCGAAATCACCGAGGCCCAGGCCATCGCCGCCACCCGCCAGGCCCACCGCAACTACGCGAAGCGCCAGCTCACCTGGTTCCGGCGCGAACCCGATGTCCACTGGCTCCCCGGCTTCGGCGATGCCCCGGAGATCGCCGCCGAGGCCGCGCAGCTTGTAGAAAAGAATCTGTAGCCCGATGCACAGCACCCTCCCCGTCGCCCAACCCGCCGCCGCGGAACAGCCGCGCCGACCCGTCTGGATCGCCTCCGCCACCGCACCCGCTCCGCTCACTCCGCTCGCCCTGCTCACCGCGGGCTACCACCCGTTCGCCGGTGACGCCGGCCTCTACGTCGCCGGGATCCGCCATATCCTCCACCGGAATCTCTATCCCCTCAACGCCGCATTTCCTGCCGCCTTTACGCGCCTCTCCGTCTTTCCCTGGATCCTCGCTGGAATCGTGCGGCTCTCCCACCTGCCCATCTCCTGGATTCTGCTGGCAGCTCACCTGACTTCTCTCTTCCTGTTCCTGACGGCCTGCCGTCAGCTTGCAGTGCGGCTCTTCCCGTCGGAATCCGCCCGCTGGATCTCCACCCTGCTGGCCGCCCTCTGCACTGGCCTGCCCGTTGCCGGCACGGCCCTGGTCCTGATGGACCCCTATGTGACCGCGCGCTCCTTCTCGACCCCCCTGGCCATCCTGGCTGTCGCCACCGCCCTGGACCGTGCCTGGGGCCGCACCGCGCTCCTGCTCACCGCGGCCGTCCTGCTGCACCCGCTGATGGGCGCCTTAGCAGCGGCCTTCGTCGTCCTCCAGATCTGCATTTCGGCCCGCCGCACGCGCCTCGCCCTTGCCCTCTGTCTCGCCGCATGCGCTGTCTCCTCGCTGCTCTTCGCCGCAGCGCACCGTACTCCCATCTCCGGGGCGTACCGCCAGGCGGTCCTGCTCCCCGCCCACTCTTTCCTCTTTCTCGGCCGCTGGCAGTGGTATGAAATCCTCGGCCTTGCCCTGCCCCTGATCCTCTTTGGCTTCGCCCTCCGCAAACTTGATCGGCGCAGCTCACAATTCACGCTCTGCCTCACCAGCGTCCTGCTCGGGGCCACAGCCACCCTGATCGCAGCCACCTGCGTCCCGCCCGCGGGCCCGTACCCCCTCGTTCCCTTTCAGGTTCTGCGCAGCTTCGTCCTCGTCTACGCCGCCGGGCTCGCCCTCATGGGAGGAGTCCTCGACGCTTTCAGGAAGCGCGCTCCGCTGTCCGCCGCTCTGATCATGATTGCTGTCTTCGCCGGGATGTTTGCCGCCCAGAGCGTCACCTGGGTTGGCTGCGGCCTCATCGAGTGGCCCGGAGTGGCTCCGAAAAACCCCTGGCAGCAGACGTTCCTCTGGATCCGCGCCAATACACCGCCCAGCGCCGTCTTCGCCTTCGACCCGCAGCTCGTTTATCTGCCTTTGGAAGACGAACAGGGCTTCCGCGCCATCGCCGAACGCGACCATTTAGCCGACGACAAGGACGCCGGAGTCGCCGCCGTACTGCCCAGCCTCGCCGACCGCTGGGCTCGCCAGCGCAATCCTGAAGCCGTCGTCGACCAGATGACCGATGCCGAGCGCCTCACAACGCTCCCGCCCCTCGGCGCAAACTGGCTGCTGCTCCCGCACGGCACCGCAACCCGGCTGCCCTGCCCTTATCGGAACAGCGTCGCCCAGATCTGCCGCCTCACCCCCTGAATCGCAACTCCGCGATCTCGTCTCCCACCCAATGGGCACAGGGGGGTGAACCTGAGTGGACCGCTCGCCTGCCATGCGGATCCGCACCGGGAGGTTTGAGACGTTGAGGTTAAGCGCTTGAGTTGCACGGCGCGCATCCAGTGCAGCATCGATTGGTCCAGCTCTTACCAGCCCCTCGGTGTCTGCACCACCGGACTGGAAGTAAGCCTTCCATCCCAACACGTAGTCGCACCTGGGATCCACCACCGCATCGAGCCTGCGCCCGCCCGAGCGAGGAGATAACCACTCTTCAGCTACACCGAAGCCCAGACAATTCTCTGTCCCCGACAGAACCCGGACTAGGCCGACTGCTTCTGCGCGAGGCCCTTCACGCGAGCGTTGAGGCGGCTCTTGTAGCGGGAGGCGGTATTAGCGTGGATGACGCCCTTCTGCACGCTCTTGTCGATCACGGAGACCGTGGCGCGATACTGCTCGGCCGCGGAACGGGCATCGCCCTTCTGGATGGCTTCGCGCAGCGCGCGCAGACTGGTGCGGAAACGGCTGCGGCTGGCGCGGTTCACCGCGGTTCGCTTCTCGGTCTGACGGGCGCGCTTGAGCGCAGAAACATGGTTTGCCATGGGTAAATCGAATCTCGCTTTCGAAAATGGATGCAGGCAGACCAGACGCTCGGAGCGCATCCGCCGCAAACGTTAAGTTTAGGGGATTTGGTGGGTTCGGTCAAACGAAACTCTCTTCCTCTCAGGGCCGACGCATATCAGATGCCGAGTAACCCGGTGGACAGGCTGTGAAGATCGGTGGCGATCTGCCCCCTCTTACCAGCTCAGGGCCAGGAGCGAAACGCTCTGCCGAGGCATGATCGTCGAGATGTGTACCGCGCCATCGCTCACGTCGAGCCATTTCGGCGAATCCAGCAGTTGCAGTCCTTCCTCTGCTTTGAGCTTTTCGTACTGCCCCGTGGTGGGCTGCTGAGGCGACCCCATCTGCTTCCAGACCGTATACGCGTTGCTGTGGGTCCCATCGATTCGATAGTTCTGCAACAGCACGCGCCGCACACCCGCGCGAATTCCCCTGACGGTGAGGTTAACCGGAGCGCCCGGCGCCGGCTGATCCGCGTCGTGATAGTTCCAGAGAAGTACATCTGCCTCGCGCTCCGCCTGCGTTGCCAGGGCATCGACATCAGCCGAGCCGCGCACCCCGCTCTCCACTTCTGTTTGCAGGGGCACGCTGCCGGAACTCGATGCCAGAACACGATTGCCTCGCATCATGCCCAGCATCCGAAACAGGTTGAGGATCGGCTTGTCGATCCCATTGGTCGAGAGGGAGCGGAACCCTTCAAAGTAGTCTTTCCCTTCAAACTCGAAAGACCAGCTCAGCATGGAAATGAGATTCACCTGATGCTGCTGTGCAAGATCGAGCAGCCCCTTAAAAGCAGCAGCGGTGTAAGCCGGATAGAGTGTCCCGTTCCTGTAGTCATTCGCCGGGTTGACGCGCGAAGAGCAGGCCGCACAGCCTTCCGGATCTGCTTCGCTGAGAATCACGGGGAGGTTCCGAAATCTCGGGTATTGCGCGATGATCGAGAATCCGTGGTCGGCGTCGGAAAGCTCATGACTGAGCCCCATGGTTACGTGTCCCGCCAGTATGGTGGGCCGGCCCTTCACGTGGAAAGAGATGAAATCGAGGGGAACGCTGCCGCCGGTAACGGCGCTTTTGCCCGACGCAACATGATCCAGAAAAGCCCTGAGGAAGTCGGCCGCATGCTCGCTGGACGGTCCCGTGGTGGCGGGTCCTCCGACGCGCGCGGTGGGAAGGGCTGCGCGCACGCCGGCGACGGCATAGTCATATAGACGGAAGTAATCTTCGCGTGAGGCGTGCCAGTAGTCGATGTCCGGCTCGTTCCAGACCTCGAAATACCATTGCTGAACCCTGTCGCGGCCGTAGCGCTGGACGAGATGCGCGGTGACCGTCTGCACGAGGTTTCCCCACTTCCTGTAGTCCTTCGGCGGATTGTTGGATGCTCCGCTGATCGTGCTTCCGGGATAATGAACCTGGTAGGGCTGGTGGCGCCTGGGAAGAACGGCGGCCAGATCCTTCGGCATGAAGCCGAACTCGACCAGAGGCTCAACTCCCGCGGCCTTATAGGCGTCGAAGATGCCGTCGAGGACCCTGAAGTCGTAAACCGGATGCCCGGCAGCATCCTCATGATAGACATTCGTCGAACTGAACTTGAGTTCGGGCTGGCCGTTGCCGGAGGTCAGCAGGTGATGCACGCGAATGTGCACGGGGACCGGACTGAGATCGTGCAATTCGCCGAGCAGCGCGCGGCCGAGATGCGTCGTTGTGTAGTTTGCTTCGTCGTAGCCAAACCAGCTGTAGATGGGCCGAAAAGGCGCAATCTTCTGAGACAGGTCGACGCTGACGGTCACAACCGGCTGATCCGACGCAGGGGGTCGAGGCGGGATGATCCCCTGACCGAGCGCGATCCCGCTTCCCGGAACCGTTACAGCAACAAATGACAGCATCAGCCTGAGCACAATTGTCTGCATTCTTCCCTTCTTCCGGTTCGAAGCTATTCTCAACAACCGGGCCATGATTGTCACGGTATGGAGCGCGGCAATCCGAAAAGTTCAGTTCCTCGATTCTGACGCCGGACTGGCTCGGAAAGCACGCCGTATCGTGGTTGCCAATGAATGTGACCAGCCGCCGAGGATGTGGGCAGAGCCGATCCTGCCGCAACACATCCTCAAAGTCCGTCATGGGGTCCTGCCCGGTCAGGACCCGTCGCAATTCGAAGAACAAGGGGAAGTCAAATGGAGGGCAGAGTCCTGTATCGATGCCCTCATGCGCGACACCGCCGCGAACCAGGAGACGATCGAGGGGTCCGGATTGAAGACCTCGGGGATTGCTCGCCGGGCGGTGAGGACAGTTGCCGGAGACCAAACAAGCCTGGCAACGATTCGCGACCGTGGCCTTCCGACGATCACTCAAATGTGCGCCTGGCGGCAAGGTGAATCTGCCGCTGATAGGATTGCCGTGTGCCTGACCCATTTCGGCTAATTTACGGCACAGCCTGCACGATCTCAGTCGTCTGCGATTCGTTCGAGTTCCTCCCACAGCGGCCTCTCAACCGGGATACCGCGGGCCATGTTTTCCGCGCGGATCCGGAGGGTTTGCTCACCCGGGTAACGGATGCCTGCGCCTGTTGAGCTCGAGGATGACTTCAGAAACCGGATCGCCTCATCTCCAGCTTCATCGACCGAGCGGCCGAAACATCCGTCGGGGCCGAAAGCCACAAAGACCTGCGACACTCCGGTTTCGCGAAGAGAGTCCGCAGGGATTTCCGACGTGAGATTTCCTCCGGAGAGAAGTGCTGCCACAACGTCGAGCATCAGGGAAAGTCCTGCGCCCTTCCAGAAGCCGATCGGGACGGGGCGCTGCGTTGATTCAATGGCTCCGGGATCGACGGTGAGCTGCCCTGCGAAATCGAATCCTCCGGCAACCGGGAGCCGCTTTCCACGCGCACGATATGCCTCCAGCGCACCATAGGAGAACTGCGACATCGCGATGTCCAGCACAAGAGCTCCGGAGCGGCACGGCACAGCCACGACCAGCGGATTATTGCCGAGCGTCGGCGCGATGCCACCCCACGGTGGCAGGTTAGGCATGGTATTCGTCCAGCAGATGCCGATCATTCCGTCGCCCGCAGCCTGCCATCCGTAAGTCCCGCCGCGCATCCAGTGGTTCGTGTTGGCCAGCGCCACGCAGCCGATACCGGACTGGCGGGCCAGCTCGATCGCACGCTCCATGGAGCGCCAGGCATTCAGATTGCCGGGACCGCTCTGGCCATCCCAGCGCTCCAGCGCACCGCAGGCGGCCCTGCGCAGCGGACGGGCGTTCGGCTGGATCGCACCACTCCGCACCATCGCAACAAACCGCGGAAAGCGGCGCACGCCGTGGGTATAAACGCCGTCGCGGGTGGTCTCCGCAAAGAGGCATGCACAATCGGACGCGTTCTCCGGGTTAAATCCGACCCGCAGCAGTGCGGCGCTGAGCCGATCGGCCAGTTCCGCAAACGGCACGCGGACGATTCCGGCATCATCGGGAACGAATGACGATGGGCTGGTCACAGCCATTGAGGATACCAGCGCCGGGGCAGGCCCACTGCATCGAGCACCGCAGCTGCCGTGCCTCGCCCCTCCCCGACAATCCCTCGTCGGCAGATCGGGAATTCCCCCTCAGATACGGAATGCGCCGCTGGGGCATTCGTGGCCTCGTCTTTTGTTCCCGCATGCCGATGAGCTATCGTCTTTCTGAGGAATACGATTCGATGCGAGCTGTGGAACTCATCGCTCCCCGGACCTTTCGTCTCACCGAGATGCCGATCGGAGATCCCGGACCGGGCGAAGTGCAGATCCGGATCGAGGCCGTGGGCATCTGCGGGTCCGATCTGCATGCTTACTCGGAGGGCGCGGTCGGCAGCACTCCCAATGTCTATCCGATGGTGCTCGGACACGAACCTGCGGGAAGGATCGTGAAGGCGGGCGCCGGTGTCACGGGACTCTCGGAGGGCGACCGAGGGGCGATCGAGCCCGCGCTTTATTGCTATCACTGCGAGTTCTGCCTGAGCGGGCACCACAACGTGTGCGCGAACATTCGCTTTCTCAGCAACCCTCACCATCCCGGTTTTTTCCGTGAGCGGGTTAACCTGCCGGTCGCCAACTTTCTTTCCATCCCCGCCGGGATGACCTTCGACGAAGCGGCTCTGGCCGAACCTCTCGCGGTTGCCATGCATTCCATCCGGCTGGCGTCAATTCGCCCGGACGAAACAGTAGCGGTGATCGGCGCGGGACCAATCGGGCTTTTGACAATCGCCGCACTGCGGGCCGCCCGGGCAGGACGAATCTGGGCAGTGGAGCCCCTGGCGCACCGCCGCGAGCTGGCTCGGAGAATTGGCGCTGACGTGGCGCTCGAGCCCGGGGAAGCTGCTGAGGAAATCCATGCCGGAACTGGACAGCGCGGTGTGGACTGCGCAATTGACTGTGCGGCCGGGAACCATACCACGGTTCAGGCTATCCAGCTGACCCGCAATGCCGGTCGCGTGGCACTGACCGGCATTCATTCAACGCCCCTGGTATCCATGGACGGGTCTGCTATGAGACGCAAGGAACTCACCATTTTCAACGTGCGCCGATCGAACCACGAGACGCAGGAGGCTCTGGACCTGCTGCATGCGCACGCCGCGTGGTTTGCACCGCTGGTTACGCATAAGAGGAAAATAGAGGAGATGGATGAGGCCTTCGCAATAGCCAGCCAATACCGCGACGGCGTCGGAAAGATCATCGTCAGGCCCTAGCACCGCGCAGCCCGCACTGAGTCGATTCCTCGCGCGCGCATCCCGCCTCTGATTCCAGAAGTGGTGGGCGAGGCGGGAATCGAACCCACAACCCCCGGCTTAGAAGGCCGGTGCTCTATCCGACTGAGCTACTCGCCCCTGGCGCGGCTGCCTCATTCATTGTAGCTGTGACGGCGGCGCGTAAAATGGCCTCCCAGGCCGTGTGGGCGGCGGGAGCATCCGGCCCGCAACCGGCGGCGTAGAGAGTGACGCCGAAGCCGGCGCGGTCGCCATCGAGAGCGGCACGGATTACGAGGTCGGCGCGGCCTCCGGCAGCCGGCAGATCGCGGAGGCGCAAGGCGGAGGCGCGGACCCAGGACTCGTGGCGATCGAAGGAGGCAAAGACAGCCCTGTCGCGGGCCACGAGATCGATATAGGACGCGACGCCGATACGCTGCTCCGAGGGCGGATAGTCGTACTCCCAGGGATCGAGTTCGTCGGTGTCGAGCGGCCAGAAGTCACATTTACAGGTGAAAACCGGCGAGTGGGGCTCATTGAGCCGGGTGAGGGCTTCGCGCAGCGCCGGGGCAGCAGCCGTCTCCGGAATCGCGGACAGTGCGTCAGGACGGTTGCGGAGGTCGATGAAACCAGCCCAGCTGGCGTCAATGTGGTGGAGGCGAGGTCCAATCTCGGCTGCCCAGTCCGCTTCCATGAGTCAGTCTCCTTTCGAGCATGTATCCAGCAGGAATTGAAGAAGCATCTGCTCTGCCCAGTATCCATCGCCGGCCGCGGTGCGCGGAGCGAGGAAGGAGCAGTGACCGCCGTGGCGCGTCTCGATGAACCTGATATGCGGGTTGGCAACGAGGGCCTGGCGCGTGGCGGGCAGCATGCGGATGAACGGATCGTCGAGCGAGTGCAGAATGAGCGTTGGGACGCGCAGCGAGGCGGCAACCCGCGAGCTGGCCACGCTGTAGTAATAGTCGTCGGCATCGCGGAAGTCGCCGTAGCGCGCGACGATGTGCTGATCGAAGTCGCGCATGGAGCGGATGCGGCGCAGCGCTGCATCGCCGTAGATGCGGGGATAGAGCTGCATCCGGCGGCGGACGCGGGCAATCATCGCCCGCAGGAAATGCCACTCGTAAACCCGGTTGGACGGCTGGTGGAGCGCGGCGGAGGAGACGGCGAGATCCATGAGTGGTGAGACGCCGACGACGGCGCGGAGCTGAGGCGGAGCGGCCAAGTCCAGTTCGCCGGCGAGCTTCAGCACCAGGTTGCCACCCATGGAGTAGCCGACGAGAGCAACGCACTGAAGCTGGTGGCGGCGGACGATTTCGCTGAGCACGAGGCCGACATCGCCGGAGCGGCCGGAGTGATAGATGGTGGGCGAGAGATGATCGGTACCGCCGCAGGACCGCATGTTCATGCGGACGACGTTGAGCCCGGCGGCGAGGGCGCGGGCGGTGTTCCCAACGATATACTGCGATCCGGAGGAGCCTTCGAGGCCGTGGACGAGAACCAGGGTGAGACGGCCGCTGCGGACTTCCGGAGGCTGCCAGTGGCAGTGGCAGAGAACCCGGGTGGGCCCGTAGCCGGCGACCGGGCCTTCCACATCGACGAGCAGGGGCTCGGGTTCGGGCAGGCTCAGGTGGCGGGGGAGGAAGTTGCCTGCGAGGGTCTGGAGATGGCCGCTGCGGAGCCAGCGGCGGGGGCTGAAGTCGGTGCGCCAGCCAGCCGCAGCGAGATCGAGGGCCCCGGGCGAAGCAGCGGGCGTCACGAAGCGCGCTCCCGGATGGCGGCCAGCACGGCAGCGGCACGGAGGGCTCCGGTGGGGGCCTCCTCGTGCTTGAAATAGGCGAAGACATCGCCGCGGGAAGCCCGCTCCAGCAGCAGGTCCCGGATGGCATCGAGCTGCACCTCCGAGTAATCGCTGCGGCGGAATCGGTAGCAGGAAAATGGGGCGGTCGGAAAGTCGGGCGTCTGCAGTTCATCGCTCTCGGCGACGCAAAGGGCGGCCTGGTGGTCTTCCAGCAGGCGATAAATGGCAGGCTCGAACCAGGAGGGGTGGCGAAATTCAAAGGCAAGGCGCATGCCGAGCGGAGCCGCTTCGCGAAGAAACATGGTGAGGCGCTCCGGTTCGGCACGCATATTCGGCGGGAGCTGAAAGAGGACCAGGCCGAGTTTGCCGGCTTTGGCGACGGGCCGGAGAGCATCCGCAAGGCCCTCGAGCGACGGTCCGCAGTTTTTCAGCCGCTGCAGATGGGTGATGCGCTGCGGGGCTTTGCAGGAGAAGCGGAAATCGGGACCGCTCTGCTCCAGCCAGGACTCGACGGTGTTGCGGGCCGGTAATGTTCGGAAGGTATAGTTGACTTCGACGGAGTTGAGCCGGGTGGCGTAGTACTCCAGTAGCTTTTTGGGGGCGAGCTTTGCGGGATAGAAGTCCGGTTTCCAGCTCGGATAGGCCCATCCTGAGCTTCCGATATACACACAGGACGCGGCGGAAACACGTGAGAAATCAGGCTTCACGGAGGCGCATGGGAGAGGGCACAGCGCAAATTTCAGCTGGGGCGGCTAGTGGGATTTGAACCCACGACACCCGGAGCCACAGTCCGGTGTTCTGCCACTGAACTATAGCCGCCACATCAGGACTGATTGTAGCATTGGCAGGAAAGCGACCCGGGGCGGCCAAATTGCAGTGAGAGGCTATGCAGGATCGCGTTGATTCCGATTTTTTTCGGCCGCAACCCCAGGCCCTGCCGAAGTGGCGCCGCACCGCGCAGAGGCTGTTTTCCGACGAAAATCTGGATCTTCTGGCGCATGTGCTCGATGACCTGTTCCGGATTCCCGGCACCCCCTTCCGGCTGGGGCTGGATGGGCTGGTGGGCCTGATTCCCGGTCTGGGGGACGTGCTGGGGGGAATCGCTTCGAGCATTCTGATCTTTGCTGCCTGGATTCGCGGCGTGCCCTATGTGGCGCTGGCGCGGATGATGGTGAACCTGGCGGTGGATGTGGTGATCGGGGCCATTCCGCTGCTGGGAGACGTCTTCGATATTGCGTGGAAGGCGAACCGGCGCAATTATGCGCTGATGATGCGGCATCTGCGCGAGCCGCGCCGGCATACCTGGAAGGATTACGTCTTTCTGCTGTGCCTAGGGCTGGGCTTGCTGGCGATTCTGGCGGTCCCGGTAGCGGTGGTGGTGCTGATTGCGATCTGGTTGATGCACCGGCTGTGAGCCTGCGGCGGCGAGCCTGGCCGCACCGGGGGGTGCGGTAGAATCGGACTGAGCCCTGTGCGCGTGATCCGATCCGGCGTGACAGGGTCAGTCGGGGCGTGGCGCAGTCTGGTAGCGCATCTGCTTTGGGAGCAGAGGGTCGGGGGTTCGAATCCCTCCGCCCCGACCATTACGAAGCACAGATATTTCGAGCTTTATGGCCGATCCCGGCCACGCATCTGCCTTTTCCCGCTACACCGGTGTCGATGATTCTGTAGCGGTCTGCTCATCTGAGGCGGATTCAACGGCACTCCGATTGCGATTTCCCGTGGAAAGCCTCCTGGGAAACCCAACCGGGAACCGATGCGAAACTGGGAGCCGTTCGCTTGTAAAAAATCGATTCAATATTTCGGCAGCGGTGCGCACAGGATGCTGCCACTGGGGATTTCAGCGCAGAAGCGGATCAGTAACGTTCCGATCCCAGCTGCGTATGGCAAGCTAAATGGCCTTGCACAAATCGATGTCCAAAGACTCTTTCCGGTCAGCAGATAAGCGGTCCCGAAAACATGTCCGCCGGTCATGGCTGAGTCGCATTCAGGTGTGCACGAATTTTCGGTTGCTGGCTACTATTCTGCTGTCTCCACAGAGCGCACTGCCGACAACTACAAGCACCATCATCTTCTGGATTCTGCGTGACGGCGCTGCATTGTCGCAGAAATCGCGAGGCTCGCAAGAGCCACGCAACCGCAGAATACATCCAGGAAGACGTTGTGAAAGCGAGAAAGCATAACGCCGACCAGGCAAATAAACACGGTGATGAGGCCTCCAATCCGGCCTGGGGACAACCGCTCCTTCATGACAGCACCTCCTTATCCTATGAACCTTCGGGAAACGGTGCCGATTGCTGCACGCCGAAATCTGTCAGGAGCTTTGCGAACAGGCCACGGCGACCAAAGCTGAACGAGTTGATATAAGAGCTTACCGCGACTTTTTGAGGGCCGCCGATTGAAGCGAAATGCGAATTCATCGAGGTAGTAGTCGAGATGTCTGTGACCGACCGCGCCCTGATGAGAATCGGTGTTCGGAAGACCTCGACCACAGCTCTATGCCCCGGGGCTGTGGCAATTCTCTGGTCTCGCTGCAACAGCCGGTCGACGGATCCCAAAGCATCGAGCACGATCATCGCGCCGTACCTTCCTCCCGCAGAAGGCGCGATGTGTCCACATTCACGGCAAGGGGCCGGCGGCATGACTGTTTTCGGGGCCGAAATGGTCGTCTTCGCCTTCCTCGCCCCCGACCTGACCAGCAAGCTGGGCCTGCTGGCCGCCAGCGGAGCGCTGCTCGCTCTCACCCTCAGGCTGCAGACCATCCATCTCCTGACCCGGCAGAAACCACCTTCCATCACCATTTCCGCCAAAGGCGTGCATATCGACTGGCACTGAGGCAGGCGCATTCCCCTGGTAACCTGCTCGATCTGCAGCTTCCGATCCGGTCTGCACACCCGAGGACGGCGCCTGGTTGTATCCTGGTTCTGACATGACTTCCACGATTCGCGGATTCTCCACTCGCGCCATTCACGACGGCCAGGAACCGGATCCCCGCACCGGCGCCGTCAATATCCCCCTTTATCTCACCTCCACCTTTCAGCTTGAGGGGATCGACAAGCACCGCGGCTGGGAATACTCCCGCGTGTCGAACCCCACTCGCGACGCGCTCGAAGCCAGCATCGCCTCCCTCGAAGGCGGCGCCACGGGGCACGCCTTCGCCAGCGGCATGGCGGCGATTGCCGCGCTGGTGACAATGCTGCGCGTCGGCGACCACATTGTCTGCGGCGATAACCTCTATGGCGGGACGACGCGCTTCTTCACCCAGGTCGTTGCCCATCACGGCGTCGAATTCAGCTGGGTCGATACTTCGAACCCCGAAAACGTGCTGCGCGCCATTCGCCCGACCACCAAGCTGGTTCACATTGAGACGCCCACCAACCCACTGATGGTGCTCACCGATATCCGGGCGATCGCGGATATTTGCAAACAGCACAGAATCCCGCTCAGCGCCGACAACACGTTCATGTCGCCCTATTTCCAGCGCCCGCTGGAGCTGGGCGCGGATATCGTGATGCACTCAACCACCAAGTTCCTCAACGGGCACAGCGACGGACTGGGGGGCATTCTGGTCACCAGCAGCCCCGAACTCGCCGACACCTTCCGCTTTGTCCAGAAGTGTACCGGCGGCATCCTGTCTCCCTTCGAGAGCTGGCTGATTCTACGTGGGGTGAAGACGCTTGCCGTGCGGATGCGGCAACACGACGCCAACGGGCGCAGGGTCGCCGAATATCTGTCGAAGCACCCGAAGATCCATCGCGTCGACTACCCTGGGCTCGCAAGCCACCCGCAGCACGAGCTGGCGAAGCGGCAGATGCACGGCTTCGGCTCCATGATGGCCTTTGAGACGGGCTCGCGGGAGAACGCGGAGAAAATCCTGCAGCGGGTACAGCTCTGCATCAACGGCGAATCGCTGGGCGGGGTGGAGACGCTGATCTCGCATTCCGCCACAACCACGCATGCTTCCATCAGCGCGGAGGAGCGGAAGCGCATCGGCATCACCGAAGGCACGGTGCGCCTCTCCGTTGGGGTCGAGGACGTCGAAGATATCATCGGTGATCTGGATCAGGCGCTGGAAGCGATCTGAAGGGAAAAAGAAACAGGCTGCGGAGTTCAACCCGCAGCCCGTCTGGCGTTTTGCCCCGGGGACAGTGGCTACTGGTGCGGCCTTTGTTCCGCGCCGGTGCCCGGGGGGACGTTCAGCACGTTGGGCTCCAGCACATCGGGCGTCTCTTCTCGGAGCTCCGGCAGCGGAGCCTCAAGGGCCAGCTTCAGGACCTCATCCATCGTGTCCACAAAGTGCAGCTTCATCGCGCTCTTCAGGTTCTCGGGAATATCCGGAAGATCCTTGCGGTTGTCCGCGGGGAGGATCGCCTCGAAGATCCCTGCGCGATGCGCCGCCAGCAGTTTTTCCTTGAGGCCGCCGATGGCCAGCACTTTGCCGCGCAGCGTGACTTCGCCGGTCATGGCCAGATCGCGGCGCACCGGAATATGCGCGAGCGCACTGGCCAGAGCCGTTGCGAGGGTGATGCCGGCGGAGGGGCCGTCCTTGGGAATCGCGCCTTCGGGCACGTGGATGTGGATGTCCACGTTGCGGTAGAAGTCGCGAGGCAGGCCGAGATGATGGGCGCGGCTGCGGACGTAGGAGAGCGCGGCCTGGGCCGACTCCTGCATGACGTCGCCGAGCTGGCCGGTGGTGGTCAGCTTGCCTTTGCCGTCGAGCACCTGCACTTCGGTTTGCAGGATGCTGCCGCCGACTTCGGTCCAGGCGAGGCCGTTCACCAGGCCCACTTCGCTCTTCTCGTGGACCATGGAGTCGCGGAACTTGGGCACGCCGAGGAAGTCGGACAGATTATCGGGCGTGATGGTTTCCTTGTGCTTGGCTCCGCTCCTGACGACGCGGCGGGCGACCTTGCGGCAGACGTTGCCGATTTCGCGCTCGAGGTTGCGGACGCCGGCTTCGCGGGTGTAGCTGCGGATCATCTCGACGATGGCGGCATCCGTGAAGATGACGTTCTTCTCGGTGAGGCCGGTGTAGTCGCGCTGCTTCTTGAGGAGATACTGTTTGGCGATTTCGAGCTTCTCGGCTTCGGTGTAGCCGTGCAGGCGCAGGATCTCCATGCGGTCCTGAAGCGCCGGCGGAATGGTGTGCAGCACGTTGGCGGTGGCGACGAAGAGCACCTGGGAGAGGTCGTATTCGACGTCGAGGTAGTGATCCTGGAAGCTGTGGTTCTGCTCCGGATCGAGGACTTCGAGCAGCGCCGAAGCCGGATCGCCGCGGAAGTCGGAGGCCATCTTGTCGACTTCGTCGAGCATGAAGACGGGGTTGCGGGTGCCGGCCTTCTTCATGGACTGGATGATCTGCCCGGGCAGTGCGCCGATGTAGGTGCGGCGATGGCCGCGGATTTCGGCTTCGTCGCGTACGCCGCCCAGCGACATGCGGACGAACTTGCGCCCTGTCGCTTTCGCGATGGACATGCCCAGCGAGGTCTTGCCCACGCCCGGAGGTCCGACAAAGCAGAGGATCGAGCCTTTGGGATTCTTCACCAGCTGGCGGACGGCGAGGAACTCGAGGATGCGCTCCTTGATCCTTTCGAGCCCGTAGTGGTCGGCGTTGAGGACCTTCTCGGCGTGATCGATGCTGCGGGTTTCCTTGGACTTTTTCTTCCAGGGCACGGCCAGCAGCCAGTCGAGGTAATTGCGCGAGACAGTGGACTCGGCCGACATGGGCGGCATGGCTTCGAGCTTCTTCAGCTCCTGGATGGCCTTTTCGAAGACGTCTTTGGGCATGCCCGCGGTTTCGATCTTTTTCTTGAGCTCGTCGAATTCGCTCTTTTCGCCGCGGCCCAGCTCCTTCTGGATGGCCTTGATCTTCTCGTTGAGGTAGTACTCCTTCTGGGCCCGCTCCATCTGCCGCTTGACGCGGGACTGGATGCTGCGGTCCATGTTGAGTTTTTCGATCTCGATGTCGAGGACATCGGCGATTTTGAGCAGGCGCTCGGGGAGATCGAAGAGGTCGAGGAGCTCCTGCTTGTCGGGCACTTCGAGCTGGAGATTGGCGGCGATGGTGTCGGCCAGCTTCGAGGGCTCATCGGTGCGGATGGCGGCGGTGACGGTCTCGACGTTCAGGGACTGCTGCAGCTTGACATACTGCTCAAAGAGCGAGGTCACGCGCTGGACGAGCTGCTCGATCTGCGGGGTGATTTCAGGGAGGGGCTTCGCCATCTTGACGGTGGCGACAAAGAAGCCGTCGGCGTCGCTGATTTCGACCGCGCGGGCCCGCTCGACCCCTTCGACCAGTACCTTGATGTTGCCGTCGGGCATGCGGACGCTCTGGACGATGTTGCCGACGGTCCCGACCTGGAAGATCTCGTCCGGGCGCGGTTCGTCCACGCGGGCATCGTGCTGGGTGGCCAGGAAAATCTTGCGCTCGCCGTTCAGCGCCTCTTCGAGCGCGCGAACGCTCGACTCGCGGCCCACCACGAACGGGGTCATCATGTGCGGAAAAATCACCATGTCCCGAATGGGCATCATGGGGAGCTTGCGCAGTTCGTTACGTTCCCGGTTCTCTCTGGACGACTGGCTCACGGGATTCCTTTCGACTCTGCGATCTTAACATTTCAGCGGGTCCTCATTTTGAGTGAACAACCCATTGCCCGGACTCAGGGCACGCCAGGACGGCCACTTTCCGGCCACAGACCGGTCTTTCCCTGTCGCCCGCCGGATGCTGCCGGCTCAGGCCCGGAGCATTCGGGCGGCGGGTCTTTCCATTGGACGACCCGCAGGAGCAGATCGTTCCGTTTTGCCTGCCGTACCCTGCCGGGTTCGACCTCCAAAGAACTGCGCACCAGGGGTGACACATCAGCCCTGACGCACCAGAAAGGCCCGAGGCAAACCACGAGGAACACGCGGATGGTTCCTCCGGCCGACCGAACCGGGAGAGGGCTCAGCCTGCCTTATCCAGCAACATCATGGAAAGGCTCCGATTCCGGACCATTTCGGCCTGAATTTCCATCTCCTTGACCTTCTTGTTGCTGGGCAGGTGGTACATCAGGTCGAGCATGAGTTCTTCCAGAATCATGCGCAGGCCGCGCGCGCCCACCTTGCGCATCAGGGCCTCCTGGGCGACAGCGCGGGTGGCCTCTTCACTGAAGGTCAGCCTGACGCCCTCGTAGTCGAAGAGCTTCTGATACTGCTTGAGGATGGCGTTGCGCGGCTTGGTGAGGATCTCCACCAGCGCGGCCTCGTCCAGCTCGTCGAGGATGCCGATGACGGGCAGACGCCCCACAAACTCCGGGATCAGGCCGAAGCGGATGAGATCCTGCGGCTCGGCCTGGCGCAGGAGCTCGCTGTCGCGCTGGGCGCGAGGGCCGCCACCGGGCTCCTGTTCCTTCTCGGAAAGGGCCTTGAACCCGAGGGCCTTCTTGCCGATGCGGCGGCCGATAACCCGTTCGATGCCGACGAAGGCGCCGCCGCAGATGAACAGGATGTTGGTGGTGTCGACGGGGGTGAATTCCTGGTGCGGATGCTTGCGGCCGCCCTGGGGCGGAACGTTGGCCACCGTTCCTTCGAGAATCTTGAGCAGGGCCTGCTGCACGCCTTCACCGGATACGTCGCGGGTAATCGAGGGGTTTTCGTCCTTGCGGCCGATTTTGTCGATTTCGTCGATGTAGATGATGCCGGTCTGGGCACGCGCCACATCGCCGTCGGCAGCCTGCAGCAGCTTGAGGATGATGTTCTCAACGTCTTCGCCGACGTAGCCCGCCTCGGTGAGGGTGGTGGCGTCCACGATGGCAAAGGGTACATCCAGCATCCTGGCCAGGGTGTGGGCCAGCAGGGTCTTGCCACTGCCGGTGGGCCCGACCAGAAGGATGTTGGACTTGGACAGCTCCACGTCCGTGCCGCGGGTGCGGTTCATCTGCACGCGCTTGTAGTGGTTGTAAACCGCAACCGCCAGCTTCTTCTTGGTCTGTTCCTGGCCTATGACGTACTCGTCCAGGAAAGCCTTGACCTCGAGGGGCTTGGGCAGATGCGTTGGCGCCGCACCCGTCTGCGCCTCGGTGCGGTCGTCTTCGAGGATGGAGTTGCAGACGGCGACGCACTCGTCGCAGATGTACGCGCGCGGATAGTCGCTGGGCGAGGAAATGAGTTTGGCGACTGCGTCCTGCGACTTGTGGCAGAACGAGCAACGAAGAGCTTCATCGGAACCCGTGCGCGTCTTCATACTTTCCGGCTACTCCCTGGAACTGCTCAGCGGCGGCCGGTAACCCAGTCCCGCCGCAATTCCTAACCCTTGCTGCGGGGGCGGTCGATGATTTCATCGATGATCCCGTATTCCTTCGCCTGCGGGGCGTTCATGATGAAATCCCGCTCCACATCCCGCTCGATTTTCTCGAGGCTCTGCCCCGTATGCTTCGCCATCAGCCGGTTGGTGATCTCGCGAATGCGAATGATCTCGCGAGCATGGATGTCGATATCCGTCGCCTGACCGGCCAGCCCGCCCATGGAGGGCTGATGAATGAGAATCCGCGAGTTCGGCAGCCCGAATCGCTTGCCCTGGGTCCCGGCCATGAGCAGGAAGGCGCCCATGCTGGCTGCCTGTCCGATGCAGTATGTCACAACATCGTTGCGGATAAACTGCATGGTGTCGTAAATCGCCAGACCGGCGGTAATCGAACCTCCGGGCGAATTGATATAGAGCTGAATGTCCTTCTCCGGATCCTCGCCGGAAAGGAAGAGCAACTGAGCAATAATCAAATTCGCAATCTGATCGTCGATGGGCGTACCGAGGAAGATAATGTTATCGCGGAGCAGACGCGAATAGATATCGTAGGCCCGCTCGCCGCGGCTCGTCTGCTCGATGACCATGGGTACTAACGCCATGCTTTTCCCTTCTCTCGTTTCTGAAGCATTCAGAGGCTGATCGTCTGTGACACGTATCACCTTCGCACAGCTCCGGTGCGCCTCAGGTTAGTCGTTCCACCAGCAGATTCGCTGTCTTTTCTCTTTTTAATTGTTCCCGAATTCTAGCGAGGTTGCCTTCACGGGTCAAACGTTCGCGCAGGGCTTCCAGCGGCTCTCTTGTTTGCAGGGAAATTACCTGGAGCTCGTGCTCCACCTCGTCGTCGCTGACCTGAACCTGCTCCCGGTCGGCGATCCGGTCCAGCAGGATGGAGCCTTTGACCTCGTTCATCGCGGACTCCCGCTGTCCGTCGCGCAGGCGGTCGAAATCGAGATTGCGCATATCCTCGGTGCGCATGCCCTGGGCGGCCAGCGCGCGCAGGCCGCGTTCCAGACGCGTATCGACCTGGCTCTGCACCAGCGATTCGGGAACCGGAAAGTCGAAGCGCGCGGTCAGGGCGTCCACCAGCCGGTTGCGGGCATCGGTCATCATTCTGTGCCTCTTGTCGGCGGCAAGATGCTCCCTCAGCTTATTCTTCAGGTCCTCGATGTTCTCGTAGTCGCCCATCTGCTTCGCGAAGTCGTCGTTGAGTTCGGGCTGTGCTTTCCTCCGGATGCCGCTGACCTCGACTGCGTAGGCTACTGTTTTACCCGCAAGACGCTTCTGCGCGAAATCCCCCGGATAGGTCACTTCAAATTTGAGCTCCTGGCCGGGCTTCGCGCCGCGCAGCGCGCTCGTAAAAGCCTCGACGGTATCCTTGCCGCCGATCTCGACGGAAACGTCCTGGGCCTCGATAGGAGCGGCGGGTTCCTCCCCCTCGGCCTTTTCTCCCCTCGGTTCGCCTTTGAAGCTGATCTGCGCCCAGTCGCCGTCGGCCAGGCCGCGGTCCTCGGTGACCGGCTCCATGGTGGAGTGGGCGTCGCGCAGGCGCTCCAGCTCGGATTCCAACTCGGCCTCGGTCAGCTCCGTATCGGGCTTCTCCACGCGGACATCTCCATAGCCCTCGACGGAGATATCGGGTATGACCTCAAAAAAGGCCCTGAAGCGCAGTGGCTGTCCCTCTTCCAGCTGCAGATTGGCAATCTGCGGCTGGGAGACCGGCTGTAACCCGTTCCGCGCGATGGCGCTGCGGAAGTGCTGCGGAACCACCGCCTCGATGACCTCATCGCGGATCGAGGACGCGAAGCGGTTTCGGATGACGCTCTCCGGCACCTTGCCGGGGCGGAAGCCGGGGATACGGGCCAGCTTCTGGTAGCGTTTGAGGACACCGCGGAAACTTCTGGTCACCTCGTCGGCGGGAACTTCCACCTCCACCTCGCGGGTGCAGGCGGGATTCAACGTGGGCTGCGCGTGGGCATGCTCATGCGCGTGATCGGCCTGCTCATCGTGGTTGTGTTCGGCGGATTCGATGCCCGTTTTTTCCGCGGCCGTGGTGTCGGTGGTTTCTGTTGAAGTCAAAGTCTGTGCCTTCCGTGGCCGGATTCCCGCCAGGTTCAGGGTTCGTGCCTCTGTTCCGGTGGGGGGAAGCGGCAAAATTGGCTCCATGCATGGGTTCCCGCCAGGTGTCTGCGCGCGGAAAAAGTACGCTGAGCTCTCTGTCTCTATGGTACGGACGCCGGCCCATCCAGGCAAACCAGCCAGGCGGAAAAACAGACACATCGGGCCGAATCGCCTGAGCGGCCGGAGACTACCCAAACAGGTCCGCGAGTTGCAGGTCCTCGTCTGCCAACCGAATCAGGGATTTGATCCTCCGTTTCACCTCAGTCTGCACGGCAAAGGCATCGGCCTCTTCGGGCAGCGAGCGGTAGGTGCCATAGTGGTGCTCCTTACCCTTCGTCATGAGCGTTTCCATGGTGTCCCTGCGGAACCGTGAGTGTGCACCATAGATGGAATCGCTCCAGGAACGGGCCTGAGGAATCCAGGCCTGCTGAAACTCCTGTTTCTGGGTACGGATCATCATGATGATGTGCTGAGGGTAGGGATACTCCTCTCGCTGGAAGGCGCTGGGCAGATGTCCGCCGACCGCAGTCCCCCGTGTGAAGGGCACCGGAAGAGCAAGAGCTTTGGTCAGATAGGCCTCCAGCAGGACCCGGTGCTGATCGGCATGACGCAGTTCGTGATACGGGCTGGTGACCTTGTGAAGCCATTCTTTGAAATCGGTCTCGGGATTGGTGGTTACGCTCATGAGCGAGGCGTGGATTTCCCACTGGGCGATGCGAAAGAAGCTGCTGCCCGAGTCCTTCCACACAACCTGCGGCATGGGAAGGTTCACCATACTGGCGACCTGACGCAGCAGGTTTTCGATCGCGGCCCGGCGGTGATTCTCGGCGTGACCGGCCCAGTGGTCGTGGAGAGCTTTGATTCCCTGTGCATAGTAACTCTGCGGAGCGGGATCATCGAGCAGCATTGGGTTCTCCTCGCAGATGGCATTCGATGCGGACCCGGGGCGCTTCAGGAGACCGATTATCGCACCAGACGTGAAAGACATGCTTGTGTGCGCCGGACGCTTCTCCGCTACTCTAAGGGCAGATGAGCATCCGAACGTTGTCCAGCCGCGAAATCTATCGCAACCCCTGGCTTCGCCTGCGCGAAGATCAGATCGAACGCAGCAACGGCACACAGGGCATCTACAGCGTCGTCGACAAGGACCCGTGCGCGGTCATCATTCCCATCGAGGGCGACAGGATCTACCTCATCGAGCAGTTCCGATACACCATCCAGGAACGCAGCCTGGAGCTGCCACAGGGCGGATGGGAGACGGAAGATGTGGTTGCTGAGGAGCTGGCGCGCGGAGAGCTGCGCGAAGAGACCGGTCTCGAAGCCGCCACGATGACGTACCTGGGATGGATGTGGATCGCCTACGGGTTCACACGACAGAAGCAGTTTGTGTATCTGGCGACGGGGCTGACGCCGGCGGGCGCCGATCCCGATCCGGAAGAGCACGATCTGGAGCTGCGCACGGCGTCGATCGCCGAGTTCGAAGTGATGCTCCTCGACGGAACCATCCGCGATGTCTGCACGCTGGGGGCGTGGGGCCTTTACCGGCTCTGGAAGGAACGGCAGAGGGGCTGATCGCGCCCCACCAGCCCCGCCTCACCCGATCCAGCCTGCTCTGTCGCCCTGCCCACGAATGCGCCGGGGCTGGGCTGCTTCCCTCAACTAAAAGTTGAACATCGTCTGCAGGAAGATGCTGCGGTTGCCGGGAGTGTGCGAGCCGAAGAAACCGCCCACCAGGGACTGCGAGGTGTTGAAAAAGGGCGAATTCAGGACGCCGTTGGGCGTCCCGAGGTTCTCGTGGTTCAGGATATTGGTTCCCCACAGAGAGAAGGTCAGGCTGTACTTGCGCGAAACCGCCTGATCCAGCCGCCCGGGGCCGCCGCGGTTCCCGCTCAAGCCACCGCCCCCCAGTCCCCGCGGGCCACCGTGAAAGCCGCCTCCGCTGGCGCCGTGCTGCCCTGCACCCAGTTTCGGTCCCACGCCGATGACTTTGCTCAGCCGCATATTCATGCTGATGTTCACCGGGCCCGTGCCGACGCCGTACGGGATGATCTTCTGGCCGCTGCCAAAGGGCTTCAGGTTCAGGCAGCCGTACGGGGTTGACCTGACCGTGGAGACCCCCGCAGCGCAGTCCGATTCGGGGGCGTACGTTGGCCGTCCGTTGAACTGGTTGTTGCTGGTCAGATCGCTGCCCGTGGTGATGTCAAAGGGCCGTCCCGAGTGAACCATCATCATGGGGGAGACGGAGACTTTCCAGGGAAGCATGAAGTTGCCAAAAACCATAAACCGGTGCGCGATGTCGAAGGCGGTACGCCCATAATCCAGCCCCGGGAAGCTGGAGACCGAGGGCACCGAACCGACGCCGCTTGTGTCGCCCATGGCATGGGTCCAGGTGTAATTGGTGAAGAAGCTGAAGCTGCGGTAGTTGGCCCTTGCCGTAACCATCACCTGGTGCTCTTTGTAGAATCCGCCCGCCTGGTACTGAAGGTTGTTCGTCAGCGGCTCCGGAACAGGCTGCGAGGGGTAGACACCGTTCAGAGCGTCTGCCAGCGGAAATAGCGCTGCCGCATTGACGTTATCGGTGAAATATTGATGGATACCCTGGGAGAAGATGTAGGTGACGTTCCCGGTCATGAACTTCGAGAGCTGACGGTCCACGCCGATGGCCGCTTCCATATCGTTCGCGGTCTTGAAATGAGGATCCACGGTGTAGATCGTCGGAGCATTGCCGCCCGTGGCGCTCCCCGCCGACGTGCCCGAGATCGGATGCACGACGTACTGATAGAAGGGGATGCTCTGCGTGGAAGTCCTGTTCTGGATGAACGTCTGCTCATTGATCCCGTTCTGGTGCACAACGGTAGCGACGTAGGGAGTCTGCGTCCCAAACCCGTTGGCCACGGTGAAACGCTGATAGAACCAGCCGTATCCGGCACGGATGACGGTCTTCGCGGGCTGGTGGCCTGACGAATTGCCCAGCGCGTAAGCGAAAGCGAACCGCGGCGCCCAGTCGCTGTGGTCGCTGATCCAGTTCTGCGTCTCCCAGCGCAAACCATAGCTGAAGGTGAACCGCTGATTCACCTTCCAGTCATCCTGATAGAAGAGCGCCCCATCCCAGGGCGTCACCCGCGCCACGCCGTTGTTGATCTTTGTGTAGGTGTACTGTTGCGGGCTGCAGCTGGAGGGAGCCGCATTGGTCGTAAAGGCGCTTTGATAGCACGTGAGGAAATCCTTGGTGTCATTGAAGATGTACAGTCCATTACTCCCGCCCGTCGTGTAGTTCGTATCCTGATACATCCGAATGCGCGTCCCGAAGTTCAGCGAGTGCCTGCCGTACGAGCCGGTGAGATAATCCTGCAGTTCAAAGTCGTTTTCGTGGTCTGCCGTCACCTGCGAATTCGCGCCGCCGTCGGTAAAAGTCTGCTGCACACTGAAGGAGGGCAGAGCGGAAACCGGCGTTTGCTGATCGCGGATACGCCGGTACTGGAAACGAATGTCGTCGACGAGGTTCTTGCTCAGCACCAGGCTGTCAGAAATTTGGAGCGCATTCTCCTGATCGTTGGCGTTGATGGCCTGGAGCGGAAGGCTGTAGGTTCCCAATCCGCCATTCGTGTCGACCAGGCGGTTATATTCCCAGCGCACCGTGAGGGTGTTTGCCTGGCCGAGCTGGATATCCACTCGGGGACTCACGTCGAGCCGTGAGGTGGGATTGCCAATCGCCGCGTTAATGGGTACACCGTTTGTTTGATTGTTCGCAAGGAGGGTCGTGATGCTGGCCGGATTGATTGCCTCGGAGATGCTCTGGTTCTGCTGGTTCCGGGCGAAAACACCGACAAAATAGGAAGACGACTGGTTGATCGGGCCGCCAATGAAGCCATGCATAAAGTAGGAGTAGTAGGGCGGCTGCGGCGAACTGGGCCCGAGGATCGGGTTCTTCGCGTTGAACGGAGAGTCGTTGCCGGCGATCTGAGCTTCGCCGTGGAGCTTATCGGTTCCGGGCTTGGTGAAGATTTCGATGCGCCCGTAGCCCAGCCGGTCGTACTCCGCCGAGAAGGGATTCTGGTTGACCCGAATCTCGCGGATGGATGACTTCGGCGGAAGCTGGCCGCCGGTGAAGCCGTCGATGTAGACCTGGCCGCCGTTCGGGCCTGCCGAAGGTCCGGCGAGGGCCTGGAGTTCATTCTGCAGCTCGTCGGGATCGTCGGAGAGCGAATTCAGGTCCGATCCCTTGATGATCACGGAGTTGGCGTTGCTTTCGGGACTGGTGCTGATCTGGGTGGTGTTCTCGGCCTGAACCTGCACCTCCTGCTGCGCCATCTGAATCTGCAGCCTGGGATTCAGATTCTTCATCTGCCCGGCCGCGACCTCAATGCCGGGAACGCTGTACGCGGCAAAACCGGGAGCCGTCACCGTGACGCTGTATGTGCCCGGATCCAGTCCCTTCACCGCGTAAACGCCCCCTGCATCCGACGCGGTCTTTCCCGCCACTTTTCCCGAAGTGGTTCTGACGACTACGATGGCACCCGGAATCACGGCGCCCGTGGGATCGGCGACCTGACCTCGAATCCCGCCGGTATTCGGGCCTGCTTCCTGACCGTTCTGCCCCAGGGCGCTGCCCGCACCGGCGAACGCGAGAACCGCCAGCATTACCATCCAGAAACCCGCCCACCGCGCATATCTGTTGGCGGCTTCCGGTGCACGCCTGGCACACTTCCAGCAATTGTGATTTTGCGATTTCACAGCTCTCCGTATCAATGATGAATTCGTATCGGGATGAATTCGGTTTGGTCCCTCTGAAGGACCGCAATCAGCGACTGCGGCACCGATATCTTCCTGCGCCCGCAAAAGTGAACTTCGGCAACCGCAATTTCAGCTTATTGCGACCAGGTCTTTATGGACTTCCTTCCTCGCCCTCCTGAGCCGAGCCTCCACCAAGATTCCAGGCCGAGGAGAACATGCTCTGGCTGCCGCTGGCCGAGGCCCGCAACATCGGCTCCACGCCGGCAACCAGTCGAATTGCCGTCGCCTCATTCGGATCTCCCGAAGTCGCGACGATCATGACTGCGTCTCCTTTATGGAGATCGCCCACATGAATCTCGGGCGAGCGCTGCAACACCCGTGCCAGCCCGCTGCTGCTCCCTGCACCGCCCGCTTCGTCTGGGTGGCCACCGCCGCCACCGCGCGCACCGCCGGGACCGGGCTCACCTCCAGCATTCTGGTGAAAGCCCGGGCGGCTCTGAGCCGCCTCGGCCGAAGCAGGCTGGCCATTGCCCTCACGGCCCGAGCCTGCCTTCAGTCGCATCGCGATCATCTCCGCCATCTGCGGATTGAGCTTGCGCAGGTCCGAATCCGGGGTCACGCGGATGGTGACGGTCTTCTTCGAAAGCAAATCCTTCACCGTGAAGGTGCTGGCAGCGGCATCGGTGGATGTCACGATGCCGGCGATGTTGCGGAAGGAGCCCGAGACAATTTCGTCCGCCGTCACCTCCGTGTCGCCGGGATTGCGATTGCCGCGCGCGGTGACCTGATCCCCCGGCTGGATCGCGGCCAGCGTCGAAGGCCTGGCATCGCTGAACCTGACGGAGTCGGGAGCATAACGGCGGATGGCGGTGGCCGGCGTAGCGTGGATCGTAATCGTCCGCGCACCCGAGGTGATGGTTAGCGTTCCGCCGGCGGCATCGACGGACTTGACCAGTCCGCCGACGCCGCGCTGCTGCCAGTCCGCCTGTTCCTCAGCCTGCTTCGCATCGATGTCGCTCTTCTTGTTGACAACCACGATCGTAGCCGAGGGCGGGTTGCCCTCTACCGCCATCAAAACACGATCGCCGCGACCGATGTCGCTGACGGTGATTTTGGTGGCCCCGGCCAGGGTCTTCTGCCCCGGAGCCGTGCGCAGAATTTTGGCCGTGTCGGGAACCGTCACATTCACCGACCCATCGGCATCTGTCTTCACGGAAACGGTGTTCCCGCTGACCGAGGAAACCGTGCCGATGACCCGATTGGACGGAGACGCCGTCTGGGCCCGAAGCACAGCACGCGGACTCGCTGCCGCCAGAGCAAGCGCGGCTAAGATCGCGAAAGGAAAAAGCTTTGGTGCTGCCTTCGCCATACCCATCCCCTCGAATCTCCCGGTGGGAGAAGCCCTTTCATTCTGACGGCCTGTCTCTTTTAAAGTTTCAAGAGCCCGGGGGATCGATTCCGCATCCCGGTACTTTCGTGAGCACGATGGCTGCTACCAAAAGAAAAACGGCTCTTCGGGGAGACACCCGAAGAGCCGCTGATACGGGTGCGCGCGGTCAGGCCATGGCATGCGCCGGCCTGTGACCGGCCAGACCGTAGAAAGCGATATAGAGGTAGCAGAGCATGGGCAAAATGAAGGCGTGCTGAATGCCGAAATGGTCGGCCAGCAGCCCGATAAGTGCCGGAATGATGGCGCCGCCAACCACCGCCGTCATGATCAGCCCGGACCCTTTGCTGGTGAGCGGGCCGAGGCCGGCAATGCCCAGCGCGAAGATGTTGGGGAACATGATGGAGTTGAAGAAACCGCAGAGCACGAGGCTCCAGATGGCAACCTGGCCGCTGGACGCCATGGAGACGATCAGCATGGCCGCTGCGGCAATACCAAAGCCGCCCAGCAGGCCTCCAGCCTTGACCTTCGTCAGCATCCAGGAGCCGAGCAGGCGGCCGACCAGCGCGCCGAACCAGTAGAGCGACAGCAGCGCCGAGGCGATGCCGACGCGATCTGAGAGGCCAAAGGTATGAATGACCCAGGTGCCGAAAGTTCCCCACGAGCCAAAGAAGGAATCCGTGGAGGGCACGCTCACTCCCTGCTGGAGGAAATAATTGACGGCGATCGAGGCCAGGCCGACTTCGACGCCGACATAGAGGAAGATGCCGACAGCGCCGAGGATCGTGTGCCGGAATTCCCAGATGCTGTGGTCCATCGCCGCCACGCCCTTCCGTGCGCCGCGAAACTCCCGCGTTACGCCGATGGCCGGCAGGTGCATAAAGGCCATGGCCACGCCCAGCAGCAGCAGCCCGGCGGCAATGGCGAGGTACGGACCGCGCACGGTTCCGGCGATGACGGCTTTGGAGGCGTTCGGACCGAGATCGGTAAGGATGAACTGGCCGGCAATGATGGGGGCGATCATCCCGCCGGTGGAGTTAAAGGCCTGCGCGAGCGTGAGCCGGAAGGGCGCGCTGTGTTCCGGGCCGAGAATGGAAACGTAGGGATTGGCAGCCGTCTGCAGGGCCGTGACGCCCGCCCCCACGATGAAGACTGCGGTCAGAAACAGGGGGAAACTCACCAGCCTGGCGGCGGGGACGAACAACAGTGCCCCAACCACCTGGATGAAGAGCGAAACGACGATGGTCCGCTTGTAGCCGATGGCCTCGATGAGCTTTGAGCTGGGCGTCGAGAAGACAAAGTAAGCGAGAAAGAAGGCCGATTCTGCGAGCATGGCCCATGCGTAGGGCAGGGTGAAGACCTTCCGCAGGTGCGGCACCAGGGCCATGTTGAGATTGGTGATGAAGCCGAAGATGAAGAAGAGGATGGTGATGGTGAGGAAAGGCCCGATGTAGCTTTGCCGGTCTACGGTATCCGGCGGCTGAGGTCTGGTGCCCATGTGGCTGCTTCCCCGCTTGTCAGAAAGATTCGAGTACCCGGCCCGGCTTCCGTCCGGTCAAGGAGCCGATCCGGGCAGGCCGGAAGGCCACGGCCCCGAAGGCTGCACCCACTACTATATTGAGTCCCCGTGGGAATGGATACAGAAGAAATGGCCTAAGCCGCACCGCCTGCAGGAGTGGTTCCTCAAGGCCGGTTTGGCGTTACCATCATCGGTTATGTCTCCTCCTCTTTTGCTCTCCGGCAACGCGCTCACTCTGGACGAATTAAACGAGGTAGCGGTCTTCGGGCGCGAGGCGGCGCTCGATCCCTCTGCTCTGGAGGGAATCCTGGCATCGCGGGCGGTGGTCGAAGGCCTGCTCGGTCGGGGAGAAACGGCTTACGGGATCAACACCGGCTTCGGCAAGCTCTCCGATATCCACATCGAACCGGCGCAGGTTCGGGAGCTGCAGCGCAACCTGCTCCGCAGCCACGCGTGCGGTCTGGGCGAGCCGCTGTCGGCGGAGGCAGTGCGGGCCATGCTGCTGCTCCGGGCGAATGTGCTGGCCAAAGGCTTCAGCGGCGTTCGGCCGCTCATTATTGAACGGCTGCTTCTGCTGCTGAACCGGCGCATCCATCCGCTGGTGCCGTCGCGCGGGTCGGTGGGAGCCAGCGGCGACTTAGCACCCCTGGCCCATCTGGCTCTGCCGCTGATCGGGGAGGGTGAAGCCCTGGTCGAGGGGCGGCGCATTCCCGCCGCGCTGGCTCTGCTGCAGGCCGGCATTGCCCCAGTGACTCTCGAAGCCAGGGAAGGTCTGGCGCTGCTCAACGGCACCCAGGCGATGACAGCGGTGGGTGCGCTCGCGCTGACTCGGGCGCTGCGGGTGGCGGAGCTGGCCGATCTGGCCGGCGCGATGACTCTGGAGGCGCTGCGCGGAACGCCCACGCCCTTTGACCAGCGGATTCAGTCGCTTCGGCCGCACGCGGGACAAGGCGCCGCTGCTGCTCATCTGCGGCGACTGCTTGAAGACAGCGAGATTCGCGAATCGCACCGCCACAACGACCCGCGGGTGCAGGATGCGTATTGCCTGCGCTGCATGCCCCAGGTCCACGGAGCGGTGCGCGATGCCCTGGCACACACCCGCGCAGTGCTGGAAACAGAAACCGGCGCGGCCACTGACAACCCCCTGGTCTTTCCCGAGGGTGAAGTGCTGTCCGGGGGAAATTTTCATGGCGCGCCGCTGGGGCTGGCGCTCGATTACGCCGCAATCGCGCTGACCACGCTGTTGAGCATGGCGGAGCGGCGCATCGACCGGCTGGTGAATCCGGACATCAACGAGGGACTTCCGCCGTTTCTCTCGCGAACGCCGGGCGTGTCTTCGGGGCTCATGATCGCGCATGTGGCCGCGGCCGCTCTGCTGAATGAAGCCAAAGTGCTGGCCCGCCCTGCCAGCACGGATACCGTGCCGACCTCGGGCGGCAAGGAAGACCACGTCTCCATGGGGATGACCGCGGCGCTGAAATTCGGGCAGATCGTGGAGAACGCCGAGCGGGTGGTGGCCATCGAACTGATCTGCGCGGCCCAGGGACTGGAGTACCGGCTGCCGCTGAAACCGGCGCGGCGCATGCGCGAGGCCGTCGGTCACGTACGGCAGGTGGTGCGGCCGCTGGCCGAGGATCGTGTGCTTGCCCCGGAGATCGAAGCGCTGGCCACAACGCTGCGCGGGGGCAGCTTCGATCGCTGGCGTGCATGAGCTGCGCCGCGGTTATTCAACCTGGAAGTTCCGGGTGAGCGGTGTGTTCTCCGACGAATCGCCGACGTAGACCACGAACTGGCCGGGATCGACCTGCCAGCCGTGCTCCTGGTCGCTCCAGTATGCGAGCGAACGCTGGTTGAGGGTCACGCTGACGTGCTTCGTCTCACCAGGGGCGAGGCGAACCTTCTCGTAACCCTTCAACTCTCTGACAGGACGCTTCACTCTTGCAGAGGGATCGCCGACGTAGACCTGCGCCACCGTTGCTCCGGCGCGCTGGCCGGTGTTGGTCACGTCGAAGGAGACCTTGTAGCCGGATGCGGGCTGGTTGTCCTCGCCGATGGCTGCAGGCGCCACCTGCAGGTTCGAGAAAGAGAAGGTCGTGTAAGAAAGGCCGAAGCCGAAGGGGAAAAGCGGCTGGATGTTGTTGGTCGTGTAGTAGCGGTAGCCGAGGAAGACGCCTTCCTTATAGAAGACACGCGGCGTCTGGCCCCTGGGAACGGACGCGGCGTAGTAGCTGTCGTGGGTGGGGTTCTGATCCCAGGAGCGCTCGAAGCTGACGGGGAGATGGCCTTCCGGATCGTGCTCGCCGAAGAGGATCCGGGTGAGGGCGCGGCCGCCTTCCTGGCCGGGATACCAGTTGTGGAGCAGCACCGGCACGTTCCCGAGCCAGCGGTGCATATCGACGCTGCCTCCGGCGGTGATGGTGACGATGGTATGGGGATTGGCCCGGGCGATGGACTGGATCAGCTCATCCTGGCCGAAGGGCAGTTCGAAGGTGCGGTCGAAGCCTTCGCTTTCCTCTGTGGGATTGAAGCCGACGGCGATCAGGGCGACATCGGCCATAGAGGCAATCCTCTTCGCCTGGGGAGAAACCAGCTGATCTACGGCCCGAATACCGAGGCCGATGCGCGCCTCGCCGGAGTCGGGCCAGTAATCCAGCTCGATGGAGGCAGGCTGGCCCGCGGTGAGAGATAACTCAACATAGCGGGGAGCCTGACCTTCATGGGGTGTCTGGTCGATCACGGCTCTTCCGTTGACGATGAGCTTGTACGCGTCAGAGCCATCGGCGCCGACAAGGAAGAGATACTCACCCGAGGTACCTGGGTGGTATTGCGTGGTGTAGCGGACACTGCGGTGATTTCCCGACGGAGGGGTCCACTCGCCTGGGCTGTAGCTGGCGATATGGTCCGTATAGAAGACGTGGGATGGATCGCTGAGGTCCGGGTCTTTGAAAACTTCCACTCTGACCGGCCCGCCGCCCGAGGCCTCCGAAGCAGACGGGCTGGAAAACGCGGTTTCGCTCATCAGCTCTTCCGCGGTGGGCAGACCGGCGGAGTAGAGAACCTTTACCTTGCCGGCAAGGGCGTCGGAGAGACCCGTCATGAAGCTCACCGGCGCGTAAGCATCCACCTGGGAGCTGCCGCCCCCGCCGGGTACCGCGGGCCATGCATCGGGACCGATGACGGCGATGGTGTGGACGCTGTTCGCGTCGAGCGGCAGCAGCTTGCCTTCATTCTTCAGCAGGGTGATGCTCTCGAGCGCCTCCTGCAGAGCTACGTCGCGTCCCTGCTGGTTGTAGCGGGAAATCTCGAGTTCCGTCTGATCGCGGTTGAGGAAACCGAAGCGGATGGCGTCGCGAAAGATGCGGCGGACCTTGTCGTCGATGGTGGCTTCGGAAACCTGGCCGTCTTTGATCGCCGGCAACAGATTTTCCGGATTCATGAATTTGCCCGAGGGCATTTCGAGGTCAAGCCCGCCATTGGCCGCGCCCACCGCCGAATAGGTTGCGTCCCAGTCCGACATCAGGATGCCGTTAAACTTCCAGTCGCCCTTGAGGATGTCGAGGTTGAGGTGCTTGTTCTGGGTGGCGTGGACGCCGTTGAGGAGGTTGTAAGAGTTCATTACCGCGCCGACGCCGCCCTGCTTCACGGCCGCTTCGAAGGCGGGGAGATAGATTTCGCGCAGGGTGCGCTCGTCCATGTCGGAGCTGACGTTGTGGCGGTCGTACTCCTCATTGTTGGCGTCGAAGTGCTTGACGGTGGCGATGACCCCCTGGCTCTGCACGCCCTGGATATAGGCCGCGGCGGTCTGGCCGGAGAGATACGGGTCTTCACCGAAATATTCGAAGTTGCGGCCGCACATGGGGGCGCGGTAGATGTCGACGCCGGGGCCGAGGAGGAAATGCACCCCGCGGGCGCGGGCATCGCGGGCGATGGAGACCCCCATTTCATGGGCGAGTTTCCTGTCCCAGGCAGCCGCGAGCGCGATGCCGCCCGCATAGGCGGTATCCGGTCCCCAGGTGCGCACGCCTTCAGGGCCGTCGCTCATCTTGAGGCTGGGAAATCCGGCAGAGGGTTCGGCGCGGATGAACATGCTGTCCACGCCGCCGATGATTTCCAGCTTCTGCTGGAGCGTCATCCTGGCCAACATGCCATCGATCTGGTGTTCGATAGCGGGGCTGTCGGGAACCGGGGCCTGAGCGGGGGCCGCCGGCGCACACAGCGCACAGCACAGAAGAGAGGCAGCGATATGAATCGTTTGAATGCGCACGTTTCCCTTCGTTTCACAGCGGGAACAGACTCGCAGAGCAGCCTGGATTTGTAAAGATCTGAAGGCGCTTCGGGATATTACGTTCGGATAGCCGCCGGTCGGCTTTGGTGAAAGGTCTCCGATTTGCAGTGACGACATGCATACACTGGAGCGATGAGGATCTGGGTCGCCGCCGTGGGAGCGCGTCCGCGCGAGGGATTCGACGAGCTGGCGCGAATGTACCTCGAGAGAATCGGCGGTCTGCTGGAACGAGGCTCGAAGACGGGGGTGGAAGCGCCGGTCTTCCGCACAGAACAGGCACTGTGGGAGGCCGCGGAGCGGGAACGCGCGCGCACGCCTCCGGTGGTGGTCCTGCTCGACGAGCAGGGACGGGCGTTACCTTCCGAGGACTTTGCACGATGGCTGGGGCGCCAGCGCGACGACGGTCGGCAACTGATCATCTTCGCGGTGGGCCCGGCGGATGGCTGGTCCCACCAGTCAAGGGAGCGCGCCGCTCTGCTGCTGTCTCTGGGACCGATGACGCTGGCGCACGAGCTGGCTCGCGTGGTGATCTGCGAACAGGTGTACCGGGCGCTGACGATTCTCGCCGGGCATCCGTATCACAGGGCCGGCAGCAGACAATAGGCGTGGAGGACGAGCAGGGTGGCGGAGACGCGGAAGGGTCTGATTCTGATCAATACGGGCCCTGGTAAGGGCAAGACGACGGCGGCCCTGGGCACGGCGCTGCGCGCGGTGGGCAACGGGATGCGGGTACTGATGCTGCAGTTCCTGAAAGGCTCGTGGCACTACGGCGAACTGGATGCGGTGAAGGCGTTTGGCGAGAACTTTGTGCTGCGGCAGATGGGGCGGGGGTTCGTAAAGATCGGCGGTGCAGAGACGGACCCCGAGGACATCCGGCTGGTCGAGGCCGCGTGGGAAGAGGCGCGGCTGGCGATTCTTTCCGGCGAGTGGGATCTGGTGGTGCTGGACGAAATCAACTACGCCATCAGCTACGGCATGCTCGATCCGGCCAGGGTGGTGGAGACGCTGCGGGAAAAACCGGAGATGGTGCATGTGATTCTGACGGGGCGGAATGCGCACCCTTCGCTGCTCGAGATTGCCGACACCGTGACGGAGATGCGCCAGGTGAAGCACGCCTATGACAAGGGCGTGCTGGCGCAGCGAGGGATCGAATATTGACCCGCGGCCCATCCGGGATGAAAAGGCCAGTTAGTTTCCGGTCATTCCGGAATGCGCAAGCAGCTGGATGCTGGTTAGCTGCTGCATCGTTTCGCGCAGGAACTTGTGCGGATTGACCGGAGCATTGTGGATCCGGACCTCATAGTGGAGATGCGGACCGGTGGTACGTCCGCTCATCCCGATGTAGCCGATGACCTGGCCTTCGCGAACCTCCTGGCCGGGGGTGACGGCGAAGCCGGAGAGATGTCCGTAGAGGGTTTCGATCCCGTTGCCGTGGTCGAGGACGATCTCGCGACCGTAGCCAGTGGCCATACCAGCCGTCTGAACGGTGCCGTCGGCGGTGGCGTGCACCGGCTCGCCGAAGGAAGCGGAGATATCCACGCCGGCGTGAAAGGCGCCCTCGCCGTTAAACGGATCCTGGCGCTCGCCGAAAGAACTGGTGATCGGGCCCATCACAGGCCAGAGCGAAGGCGCACCCGCCAGGCTGGCCCAGTCGGTGACGACGGCCGGGGTTGTGCCGAACCCAAAGGTATGAATGCGCCCGGACAGGGCATTGGTGCGCAGCAGCGAAAGCTGATTGAGAGACTGCGTGTACGCCTGCTCCGTGAAAGCGCCTGAACCATCGGGGCTGCCGGCGGCCGCGGTCGAACCGGCAGTCAGAGACCGGGCCAGCCGGCTCTGGCGCAAGCCGTACAGCGCGCTGACCTCGCTGGCCAGCGAGCCCAGCGAGGCAGCCTGAATATCCCTCTCGTGCGCAACCACCTGCAGGTGCCGGTAATCCCGGCGAAGCGCCTCGCGCTGCGAACGGATCTGATTGAAGCTGGCGGTCTTGAGCAGCATGCGGGTGTAAGAGCCTGCCATGCCCGTCATGGTAAAAGCTCCGACCACCGAAGCCGCCAGAAAAATCGCGGCGTAATGAAGAGGGACAGGAATCTTGCGGAGCGGACCGTCTTTCTCGCGAGCGACAAAAATAATGTAGTAGCGTCTGCGCAAATTCCGGGTTCCGATTGTGGATTTCTACCTGGAGTGGATGCCTGGTTGCGGAGCTAACCGCTGACCTTTGACCGTATCAGCCTGACCGGGCGGGGTCAATGTGACTATAGCAGGACAGAGTACTCCAGTAACTCTATTTGGGACGGAAGGTGGAAAAATAAAGTTGCTTCCCCGGCCCGAGCCCTTTTGAATCTGTCGGGGCGCCCAGTCTGCCAGATTTTCTTTGTTAGCGGCGCCGGGCAAAGGAGCGAACCGCGGTTCACGATTTCCACCGAAGGGGACCTCTGGCCAGACTGGCGCAAGGACCGTGGCACACCTGCTGGTTCGCACAGCGATTCTGCGCTGATTCGCAACGAGGAAGGACACCTTCCGCGATGCGCTTTCATCCCGGCTCTCTCCTCCCATGGGCTCCTGCTGATTCCTGCGGCGGCCCGGCAGCCTCCGGCGCGAGAGCGATTCCTGCGCACCCGAGTTCGGATGGTATCCTTGCCATTTCCTGCGGAAGAGGCTATGCGACTGAATGCTCATCTGATTCGAAGCACTCTGGTTGGCGCACTGGGCGGGCTGCTGTTCGGCTTCGACACGGCGGTCATCTCCGGAACCACGCAGCAACTCACCCAGGTCTTCCATCTGAGTGCCGGAGCGCTGGGGCTGACGGTCTCGATCGCGCTGTGGGGCACTGTGGCGGGCGCGATTGGATCAGGCCCGCTGGGACAGCGGATCGGCGGACGCGAGGCGCTGCGCCTCATGGCGGCACTGTATGTGGTCTCCGCGCTGGGCTGCGCGGTGGCGTGGAACTGGCCTTCGCTGCTGGCCTTTCGCCTGATTGGAGGACTGGGGATCGGTGGCTCCTCGGTGCTCGGGCCGGTGTACCTGGCGGAACTGGCTCCGGCGCGGCTGCGCGGGCGGCTGGTGGGCCTCTTTCAGATCAATGTGGTGGTCGGGATTCTGCTGGCCTACGCCTCGAATTTCGTCATCGCGAGCCTGATTGACCGCGGCGCGGCGTGGCGCTGGCAGTTTGGGGTGGCCGGGATTCCGGCGCTGGCGTTTTTCGTGCTGCTGTTCGGGATCCCGCGCAGCTCGCGCTGGCTGGTCACGCAGAAGCGCATCGACGAGGCGCGGCGGGTGCTGGAGATGATGGGCACGCCCAATACCGAGGCCGAGCTGAAGGAGATCATCGACTCCATTCATCTGGAGCGGACGGCGAAGTCGGAGCACCTGTTCCAGCGGAGATATCGGCTGCCGATTTTTCTGGCGATCACAATCGGCATGTTCAACCAGCTGGCGGGGATCAACGCGATTCTGTACTACGCCAACGACATTTTCGCCTACGGCGGGTTCACGGGACTGACCGGCGACAAGCAGGCGGTCCTGCTGGGTGCCATGAATCTGGTGGCGACACTCATCGCAATGTCGCTGATCGACAAGCTGGGACGGAAGTCGCTGCTGCTCTTCGGCTCGGTAGGCACAGCAGCGTGCCTGGCGGGCGTGGCGGCCGTGTTCTATGCCAACACCCATCAGGATTGGCTGGTGTGGCTGCTCGTCGGCTTCATCTTCTTCTTCTCGCTGTCGCAAGGGGCGGTGATCTGGGTGTACATCAGCGAGGTCTTCCCCACGCGGGTGCGCTCGAAGGGACAGAGCCTGGGCAGCTCGTCGCACTGGATCATGAACGCGATCATCTCGGGGTTCTTTCCCTGGGTGGCGAAGCATTCGACCGCGACGCCGTTTGCGTTTTTCGCTTCCATGATGGTGCTGCAGTTCTTCGTGGTGCTGTTCATGTATCCGGAAACCAAGGGCGTGACGCTGGAACAGCTGCAGCACCGGCTGGGCATCGACTGATATCAGAGGGCGGATGCGCGGCACAATTGTGGCAAAACCCGGATTCGTGCATCTCACTTTCAGGAAGGAGAAGAAAAGGCGTTCCTGGTATGAGGAAAACATGGGTGTGGACAGCTGTTCTGCTGGCATTTGCTTCCGGGCAGGCTCTGAGAGCGCAGCATCCAGGCGGGCAGCCGACAGGGCGACAACCTTCCCTGCCCACGTTTCAGATCACCTCCCGGCTGGTCTTTCTTGATGTAACGGTCCTGGACAGGCACGGTCGTCCGGTCGTCACGGGGCTCACGAAAGACGATTTCCGCATCACCGAAGACAGCAGGCCGCAGCGCATCCTCTCCTTTGAAACACCGCAGGAGCACGTCGCCAGGGCCGGCGAAGAGGAAGAAAGTGCCGCCGCTGGCCATGCTCCGCTGACGATTTTCGTTCTCGATCTGCTGGATGCGAAGATGCAGAATGCGGATCAGGAAGAATCGAACCTGAGAAACTATCTGGCTTCCCTGCCTCGCAAGCTGCCCGCACCCGCGGAACTGATGGTGATCGGCAATGAGTCCCTGGAACTGGTGCAAAGCTGGACCCGGAGCCGGAACGATCTGCTGGACGCTCTCGACCATACCCACCCGGATATCCCCTTCATGCAGGAGAATCTGTATGCGTTCCAGATGGAGCGCATCGCATACTCGATCGACGCCCTGGATCAGATCGCGTTTCAGAATCAGGGGGTGCCGGGGCGCAAGAACGTGATCTGGCTGGGTCCGGGACCGGGCGGCCTCGATCCTGCCGGCGTGCCTGCCTGGCTGTACGACAAAGTGGACCAGGTGATGCATGCCACAGCCAATCGGCTGGTCGATGCCCGCATCAGCCTGTTTGTGATTTACCCCGGCGTTGGAGCCGTACTGAGGCAGAGCGTGCAGGATTCTCAGGTTGACCTCCGAGGCAGCGATCCATTCCACAGTGGCTTTGATTTTGGAGTCATCGCCACGCTGACCGGAGGAAAGCTCTTCTATAACCGCACCGATCTGAATCACGAAATCGGTGAAGCGATAACCTTCGGCTCGAACTATTACACGATCACCTATCAGCCGCGGGGCGGAGAGGATAATGGCCGCTTCCGCCGCATAGGGGTTACGCTGCGCGAGCCGGGGCTGCGCGCCATTACAAAGATCGGCTACTTCGCGCCGGAAAAAGGCGCGCCCGTCGATCCCCAGCAGAGGATGCTGAACGCGCTGGCAGTTGCGGCCCGGTCGACGGTTCCCTTCACGGCGCTGCATGTTTCCGCGGGCGATATTGTCCGCCAGCCGAACATCCAGAGCGTGAAACTCATGGTCTATCTTTACCCGCGCGGCCTCGGCTGGATACGCACACCCGACGGAAAACTGGAGGTCCACGTGATTCTGGCGTCGGCAAGCCTGAGCAGCAGCCGCAGGATCCTCGGGTGGCGAATCCAGATGAGGAGACTTGTCAGCACCGCGCAGCACCGTGCTCAGCTTGGGGACACGCCGATTCCCTTCCGCGTGATCGTTCACATTCCGCGGGGAACGCGGACCCTGCGCGTGGTTGCGGAGACGGAGAGCGACGGCCGCATGGGGACAACAGACATTGCGCGGAAAACGATCGATGCCGCTCCGGCCCTTGCAGCGCCTCCTCACCTCATGCCCGGTCATGATGCGGTCCCGGCAGGGCACAGCGGCTGAGGGGACGGCAGTGCGTATTCAGGCCTGACGTGTGGAACCCGGCCTGCTGCAGCTGTAAAAAAGGTGTTCAGAAGTGGTGGCGCGGGATCAGGGCCATCGACGCGATCGCGGCGTCGCGAAGATGCGGAGCCGCTCTCATGAAATGAGCGGCGGTCACGGCCAGCAGGGCCGCGGACGCCGTGGAGAGCGCGTTCACGGCGTCGTTGTTGAGCCAGCCGCGCCGCTCGGGGATGGCACCCAGCAGGCTGTCGATGAAGAGGCCGGCGATACCGGCGCCCAGAACAAGGAGCGCTTCGAGAGATGTGAGGGGCAGAGTGAGCAGGCCGATGCCCACAACGATCCCGGCTCCGGCGCATCCGGCAAGCGTGCCCGCGAGGCTGATGCCGCCGTCGGTCCCGGCGGGAACGGGCCGCAGCGTGGTGAGCAGGCGCGGTTCGCCGCCGAGCACCTGGCCGAGTTCGGAGGAAAGCGTGTCGGCGGTTGTCTCGGCCAGCGCCGCCATCATGGCGAGCAGCGCCGCATGCCGGTCGAAGGTGAGCGGACTGTAAACGTGGACCGCCGAAAGAGGTATCCCGGCCAGCGCCGCAAAACCGAGGTTGGCAGCGACCTGCGACGCGGTGCGGCCGCGGCTTGCTTCCGCCGTGCCGAGCATCTCCTTGCGGCGGCGCCCGAAGCGGGTAGCGGCAAAAGTGAGCAGCAGCAGACTCAGCAGCGGCCAAAGGCTGGTATGCAGCCCCGGCCTTTGCAGGTAGAGCGCCGCGGTGAAGACACCGCCGGTGAGAGCGGCGGCGAGCGTGGCGGCGCGCAGCGCGAAAACCACGGCGGCAAACATCACGCTGATGAGGACGGCGTGCAGGGGCACTGGATCGTGATCCAGCCAGGACTGGCCAGCCTGCAGCATCACCCAGATGGCGATGACCGGCACAAAGGCCAGAAGGATGGTCTGCGACTGCCAGTGCAGCCGGGGAGAGTAGCGCCGCGGATTCCCTCTGCTCATGCTGTTCCCTGCGCTTCTCCGGGAGCGGCGCGAGGCCGCTCCGGTACAGTACAATCATCTTTCTACCAGTTCAACCCTGTTGATCCCGAGCCACAACTACGGCCGGGCTGAGGAGTCAGGTACTTGCGAGTGCGTAGCATGGCATGGCTGGAGCGCCTGTGCGGTGTTCCCGGTCACAGAGTAGGCCGGACGTTACAAAGATTCGGCAGCGTCGTTCGTCGTCAACCACTGGGAACTGCGGGAGTTGTGGGCGGGATCGCAGGGCTGGCCCTGCTTGTGGCGATCGGATGCGGGAACCAGTACCGGCCCGTGGTTACGCCCATTCCGCCAACCGGGCCGGCACCCGAGCCAACAGCGGATGTTCTGCTGGTTTCGCAGCCGGATTTCACTCCCCTGCCTCAGGGGCTGAGCTCTCCCTGCACCGGCGTGGTCTATCCGACCCCGAGCGTCTTTACGCTGGTGAACTTCTCCGGGGACTCCATCGTGGCTCAGGCCAACGGCGGCAATGGGCCTCTGACATTCTCGCTCGATATCAGCGGCTCCGGCTACGCCTTTGCTCCGAACTGCGATGGAACCCTGACGACGGCGCTGCCCAGCGTAGCATCGCTGCTGACGCAGAAGGTACAGACCAGTACGCTCCTGCCGGATTCGGAGCCCACCAACACACTGCTCGCCAACGGCAGCCTGTATGTGACGGAAGTGGGTCTGCACGGGCCCACCTGCCAGGTAACGAATTGCGTGGCGCAGATGACCGGCTCACCGGAGGCATTGAAACAGGAGATACCGGTGGCGCCGTCGGTCATCAACCTGTCGGGTTACGGTTCGGGTGAGAGGATCTATTCCATCAGCCAGGGCAATTCCCTGAGCGGAACGCAACCCGCATGGGGCGACTGCGATAATCCCTCGGCGGTAACCGCAAACGGCGAGGCTGATGCGATTGAGACGGTCAACAACACGATTTCCGCGCGCCTGCCGCTGGGCATTTGTCCCGTTTACGGCTTCATGACCCCGGACACCTATCGCACCTTCGTGATGAACCGCGGAAGCGGAACCGTAACGGTGATTAACTCGCAGCTGAATGCCATCGACTCGCAGCATCCGACGATCACGGTGGGCGCCGGACCGGTCTACGCCGATTACTACCAGAACGGGCAGCTGCTGGTGACGGCCAATTACGACTCCAACACCATCAGCATCATCGATGTGAGCCTGGACGTCTACGGCAACGACAGCTCAACTTTCGGCACGGTGCGAGCCACGGTGCCTGTGGGACTCCATCCGGTAGAGGTCTCCGTGCTGCAGGACGGAAGCCGCATCTACATTGCGAATCAGGGACAGATTGCCCCCGACGGCACAGTCGCTGTTCCGGGCAGCGTAACGGTGGTGAATCTGACGACCTTCGCGGTGGAAAAGACGATCCCGCTCACCTCGAACCCGCATGCGATCGCGTCGGTCTATAACTATCCGATCGGGAAAGTCTACATCTCTTCGCAGAACAGCCCCTACCTGACGATCATCCGCACCGACACGGATATTGTGAGTGCAACGCCCGAGATGCAGGGCAACATTATTGAGATGCGGGTAAGCTCGCAATTCCCCGATCAGACGGCCAGCAGCTCTTCGCCGGCGAGCAGCACCGGCAACTATCAGGTGGAAAGCCGCTCGGTGGGCTCCGGAGCGCCTTAAGTACAGGCAACAGGAAACAGGCAATAGAAGAACAACTGCGAGCCGGGTGCTGGCTTTACCTCTCCGAAGAGACCTATGGTCTTTCCCCTCAGCTTCGCCGGGCGGCCGTCTCTGTCGCGAGCACGATTGCAGAGGGGCATGGGCGCACCCCCAGCCGGGACCACATTCAATTCCTCGGCATCGCACCCGGATCGAACCCCGGACTGCAAACGCACCTGGTCATAGCCGGAAAGCGGGGTATGGTCGATCCTCGAAAACTGAGTGGAACCGAGGGCTTCTCTGGTGAGATTGCGCAGATGCTGGCCGCACCCATCAGAAGGATTCGACGTAACGAACACACAACAGGCGGCCTGATGACAGCGAGGAGACTTGTCAATCAGGCTGATCCCTGTTCCTGCTAGCTGTTCCCTGCAGTTAACTGCTCCCTGTTGCCAATCCCCCGCCTTTAGTTAGGGCGCAATGCCTATCTCGTAGTTCAGGGTTGAGAGAGACAACCGATACTGATAGCGGGCGTTGGTGTCCTGAATCTGCGCGCTGGTCTGCTGCAGCTGGGCCTGGGTCAGCTCGACGATGGAACTGAGGCCCATCTGATAGCGGGTCTGTGCCAGCGCCATGGCCAGATTGGCTTCCTTGACCAGCTGCGCTGTTACGGCCATCCGCTGCCAGTTGTTGTTCGTCTGAAGCCATGCGATACGAACGTCGCGCACGATGCGGTCCCGCAGGTCGCGGCTGCCTTCGGCAGCCGCCTGCGCGCGGTACCGGGCTTCCTTCGCCTGGGATATGTACAGGAAGCCATTGAAAATGGGAATACTCATGTTGCCCCCAATACCTCCCCAGTAGTCGGCGTTGTAGTAGCGGTCGACGCGGAAGGGGACGGTTCCCGCCGTACCCTCAGCGGAGATGGTAGGCAGAAGCTGATCCCACTGGGAACGAGCATACTTCTGAGCAGCCGTGGTGCCGTAGTTGAGAGCCTGGAAATCGGGGCGCTGCTGCAATGCGGTCTGGATCAGGGAGTCGGCGGAATCCGGCGGAGGCGGCGGGGCTTCCTTGTCCTCGATGAGCCGGAACTGGACATTATGATCGAGGCCGAGCACCGCGTCGAGCGTGGCCATGCTGGCATCGGCATTGTTCTGAGCGTCGAGCTGCAGCAGTTGGGCCTCGGAGAGGTTGACGTCCGCAAAACTGAGATCGAGGATGGATTTCAGCTTATTCTGCGTCATCTCCTTCACCTGAACGTCGGTGGTATTGCGGGTAATCACCGTCTGTTTGGCAACATCGAGAAGAGCCTGGGCTGTGAGGGCATCGTAGAAAGCCTGGTCGGTGGCCAGAACGATCTCTTCCACCGTGGCCAGAGCACTCGCGTTGGAAGCCTTTTCCTGAAGTTCGCGCGAGAGCACGAGATTGTGGGTATGCCCGAAGTCGTAGAGGAGCTGGGTGATGTCCACGCCGGCGCCGGCGTGCTCAAAAAGGCGCGAGGCGTTGAGCGCTCCGGCGGAAAGGCGAGATCCGTTTTGCGCCTCGACGGCGGTCATGGCAAAGTTCGCGTTGGGAAGTTCCACGGCCCGGGCCTCGCGATAGACCTGGTGCTGCGCCAGAGCCAGCAGCTTACCGACACTCACGCGCGGATTGTTGCGGATGGCCATCTGCTCCGCCTGGGCCCGCGTGAGTCCGGGCATCTGGCTCTGGGGCGGCGTCTTCTCCGGCGAAGACAGGTTGACCTGCGCGGGGGGCTGCCGATTTCCGTTCGCAGGCGAAGCGACCGACGCCCCGGCCTGCGCAATCTCCACGGGTGAAATCATCTGCGGTCCGGGCGCAGCGGGAAGTTTCGTCTGGGCAAATACAAGACCGCCACCGGACAGCACGGCCATCAGGAAAAAAGATCGAATCATGCCTCGGCTCCCTTGCGTGCATTCATCCTGTGTTCGAGACGGGTGTGAATCACCAGGTAGACGGCGGGCACCAGGAAGACGGTGACAATCACCGAGAATCCCAGACCACCGATGACCGCACGCGCCAGAGGAGCATACTGCTCGCTGCCGGCTTCGAGGCCAATGGCCATAGGAATCATGCCCAGCAGGGTGGCCAGCGATGTCATGAGGATCGGACGCAGGCGCACCTTGCAGGCTTCCACCGCCGCATCGAGCAGCGACATTCCCTGTTCGTGCAGGATGCCGGTGAACTCGACGATGAGAATACTGTTGGAAACCACGATGCCGGTCATCATGATGACGCCCATCAGGGACATGATGTTGAGCGTGCTGCCGGTCACCAGCAGGATCATCACCACCCCGGCGAGGCCGGGCGGGATGGCCATCAGGATGATGAAGGGATCGATGAAGGAAGCAAACTGCGACATGAGAATCAGGTAGACGAGGAAAATGGCGATTATGAGCCCGACGCCGAACTCCTTGAACGACTGATTCATGCTGACCACAGCGCCCCGCATGTTCAGCACCATGTTGCGGGGAGTTTTGGTGTGCGCCAGCAGCTGGCTGATGCGATTCCCGACTCCTTTGAGAGATTCGGTTTTGGTGGAGACGTAGACGTCAATCACGCGGCGGATCTGATAGTGATCCACCTCGGTGGGGGTGTTGATGAGCTTGATGTCCGCGACAGAATTGAGCGGCGTATAGCCCCCGCGGTGCGCGCCCAGCCACATCTGAGGCTCCATCGCGGAAGCGAAGCGCGACTCCTCCACGGGGTTATACCCGGGCGGATGAGTGCCGCGCAGCGGTATGTTCTCGAAATCCTGCATCGACATGTTATCGATCCAGTGGTTCATATACTGGACGGTCACAAAGTAGTTATTGCCGCTTACCGGGTCAATCCAGTAACTGGGAGCAATCATGCCGTCGGAGGTCAGCGCGGTGATCACGTCATCCACCACGTCCTGCGCCGAGAGGCCGATCAGACTGGCTTTCTCGCGATCGATATTCAGCTGTATGCCCGGATAATCGAGGGACTGAGGAATATAGACGTCGCTGACGTTCGGCATTTGCCGGATCCTGCGGGCAAGATCCTCGGCCATGGCCATCGCGCCGTTCATATCCATGGCCTTGACCTGGACATCGATCGGCGTCGCCAGACCCTTGTTGATGACCGAATCGATGAGGCCTCCGGCCTGGTAATAGGTGGTCAGTTCAGGCATCTCGCGCGACAGACGCCGGCGCACACGCCGCATGTACTCATAGCTGCCGATCGAGTGATCTTCCCTGAGGGCCGTCTGGACGAAGGCCGTATCCATGGACGCGTTCGGGGTGAAGATGGAAGAGAGATCGGGATAGACGCCGATATTGGACATGATCATCTGCAGATCGGAGGGCTTGACGGTCTGGCGGATGATCTTTTCGACTTTGGCAATGTACTGGTTGCTGACCTCGATGCGCGTACCGCTGGGCATGCGCACATAGATGACGAACTGTCCGGGGTCGGTACGCGGGAAATAGGCTCTGCCAAGGAAGGGGAAGAGGCCTGCGAGGATGGCGATGATGCCGCCGAAGATGACCACAGCCGTGAGGCCGGGTCGCACCAGCACACGTTTGGCGACTCCCTCGTACCAGTCCAGCATGTGCCGGAAGTGTTCATTGAACTTCGCGACAAATCGCTGAAAGAGGGATATGCGGCCAGTGTCGGCGTGGCTCTCGTCGCCCGTCGTATGGTGAATCCGCACGAACTGTGCGCAGAAGAGCGGCACCACCGTCATGGCGAAGAAGTAGGAGGCGAAGATGGAGAAGACGACGCCGAGGGCGAGCGGAGTAAAGATGTAGTGGCTGATACCGCTCAGAAAACTGACGGGGAAAAAGACGATGGACGTGGTGGAGGTCGCGGCCAGCACGGCCAGCGAAACTTCCATGCCGCCCTTTTCCGCGGCGATGCGCGGGGGCTCGCCCATTTCCATGTAGCGGAAGATGTTTTCGAGGACGACGACAGAGTCGTCGATCAGGCGTGAAAAGGCCAGCGCGAGCCCGCCCAGCACCATGGTGTTAATCGAGTCGCCCATGGCGTGGGTGAGCAGGAGACAGACCAGCGCCGAGAGCGGGATCGACAGCATCACGGCAAAGGTTGCACGTGGGCTGCCGAGGAAAATCAGAATCATGATCCCGGTCAGAAAGAGGCCGATGCTCGCCTCTTTGACCAGATTCCTGATCGCCAGCCGGACGAAGATCGACTGATCGAAGACCACCGAGGCTTTGAGCTGGGACGGAACGTCGAGCAGGTGCTTGACGGCGGCCTTCATGCCGTCGACGATCTCGATGGTATTGCTGTCCCCGCCCTGCTTGAAGACGGGAACGTACACCGAGCGCTGGCCGTCAATGCGGACGATGTTGTACTGAAGAGCGCCGGAATCCTCGGCGTGCCCGATATCGGCTACCAGCACGGAGCCGTTCCCCACCGATCTAAGCGGCATCTCATTCATTGACTTGGCGTCGGGGAACTGGCTGTTGGCGTAAATGTTGTAGTCTTTGGTGCCGATGCGGACGTCGCCGGCGGGAAGAATGAGGTTGGAGCTGTTGACCGAGTTGACTACGTCGTTGAGGCTCAGATTGCGAGCTTCCATCTTCAGTGGGTCGACGTAGATCTGAATCTGACGGTAGGTGCCGCCAAAGGGCTGGGGAACCGATGCGCCCTGTACGTTGGAGATCTGGTTGCGGACCTGGAACTGCGCGTAGTCCTTGAGCTGGGTTTCGTTCAGCCCCTTTCCTTCGAGCGAGATCAGGCAGACGGGCTGACTGGAAGCGGTGAGACTGAGCACCACCGGCGGGAGGGTTCCTGGAGGCAGGCGACGCAGGTCGGCCATGGCCAGATTGGCCACATCGCTGGCAGCCGCATTGGGGTCGGTGCCGGGGCGGAAGTAGAGCTTGATGAGGCTGACGCCGGTCAGTGACCGGGATTCCTGGTGATCGACGTTGGCGGCCAGCGTGAAAAAACGCTCGAAGGTGTCGGTGATGTCCGCCTCGATCTGCTCCGGAGGCATGCCGTTATAAAAGGTGGCCACCACCACTACCGGCATGTCGATGTTGGGAAAGAGGTCCACCGGCATGGAGACCATGTTCACCACGCCCACAAGCGAGACCATCAGGCAGAGCATGATGATGAAGTACGGAAATTTCAGTGCAAATTTTGGCATTTACTGCTCGCTCCCGTTGGCTTCCTGCATCTCCGCTTTCATGTCGATGACACCGCCGGACATATGGACCGTCTCCGAGGGAGGAGTTTTGGTCAGCACCGGAGTGACGGCCTCGTTTTCGGCGTATTTTTGCTGCCCGCCAAGGATCACCTGCTCCCCGGGCTGGAGGCCGCCGGTGATCTCAGCCAGTTTTGTTCCCTGAATGCCGACCTGGACGGTGCGAACTTGCACATGACCGTCGGTCCCGACGGTGTAGACCTGCTGCTGGTTTCCGTTCAGGACCAGAGCTTCGACGGGGATGGTCAGCACATTCTTTGCGCTGGCAAGCTGCAGCAGCACATTGGCGTACATGCCGGAATCGATGGAGTAATTCGCGTTGGGAACATCGATTTCCGTCTGCATGGTGCGGGTTTCGAAATTGACCTCGCGGGTGAAGCGAACCACCTTGCCCGCGAAGGAGCGATTGAGAGCATCCACACGGACCTGCATGGAATCGCCGAGGTGGATATAGTGCACATACTGTTCCGGGACGGGCAGGCGCAGGCGCATCAGATCGCTTTGCCCCAGCTTCACAATCGGCAGATCCTGCTCGTTGGAGTTCATGCCGGACTGAATCAGAGCTCCGGTATCGGCATAGCGCCAGAGAATGACACCGCTGAGCGGCGCCGTGACATTGGTGTAGTCTTCGAGCGCGTTCACGCGATCGTTATTCGCCTGAGCCACTTGCAGTCCCTTCTGGGCCGCTGCGAGTGAAGCCTTGGCGGCATCGACGGCGGCCGCCGAAGAGAGATCCTTCGCCTGAGCATCGTCGAGCTCCTGCTGCGCCACCAGACCCGGCTCCGCCTTTGCGGTCTGCTGCAGGCGAGTGTCATCCAGACGAAGCGCCTCATGCGTGGACTCAGCGCGCGCCACTTCATGCTGGGCACGGACGATTTCCTCCTTGGCGCGCTGCACGGCAAAAGCGGTCTCAGCGAGCTGTGCCTTCAGCTCGGGGATCTCCAGAATGGCAAGAGTTTCGCCCTGGTGTACACGGTCGCCGATGTCGACGTAGATGTTGCGGATGAAACCGGTCACTTTGGGATGGACATCCACAACCTGATAGGGCTGGAACTGACCGGCAAGGGTAAGAACCTGATCGATATCGCCGCGCTGGACGGCGGCCACCTGCGCGGCCGGCGGTCCGGGCGCAGCCTCAACAGAAGTGCCGTGGTTGTGCCCGTGCATAACTACGAGGGCGGCCAGAGCAATGCCAAAGGCAGCGGCGGAGAGAATGACCCACAAACGCTTACGCATACCGGGATTCACCTGTTTGCTGAATTTTAGGAGTGGTCCGGAGAACAACCTGCTGAGATTCGCCGGCGGGGAGCTGTCCCGGGGAAGCCCGGAGCAGCGCATCCACCGACGCGCGGAGACTCGATGCGGATCAGCGAAAGGACGGCGGGGGACGGCTGAGTACAGGCTCGTTCACTGCGAACTCCGGCGGACTGTCCGCCCCGCCGGGGACAAAACCCCAGCGGGCGGACCCGGTAAAGAACCGGGCGGAGAGCAGGGTAAAACCAGCCAGTGCCAACAGACTGAAAGGAAGGAGCCTGCTCAGATCCGTGACGTGGCGGAGGTCTAACTCCGGCAAGGTTGTCCGTTTCTCTCCATACAGGAGCTTGGCAACCGGTATGCGATGGGAAGGCGCGTGGGGCGGATCGTAGAGGGAGAGCTTGTAATTCAGCCCCCAGGCAAAGATGCAGACACCGAGCAGAATCAGCCCAAACGCGCAGGCCCGGAGGCTCCTGCGCCCACAAAGCAGCGAGGGTCTGATTTCCTGATCTGACATGGGGTGAGCGGAGTTCAACGCGGTGCTGTTTTGATGATGCCACAGCCTTAGACGTTTGCAAAGCTGCGCGGGTAAGCATCGCCTTCGGAAATGCTTTCATTGAAAAGGCTTACAATGGCCATTATGCAATCCGCCGAACTGGCGCGCGTGCTCGGTGCGGAGCTGCGCGGAGATCCCGAACTGGAGATTACCGGGGTTGCCGGCATCGAAGAGGCCGGGCCGGGGCAGGTTACCTTTATAGCTAACCCCAGGTATGCCGCCCTGGCCAGGACCACGCAGGCAGCCGCCATCCTGGTCGCACCGGATTTTCCTGCCATCCCGGCCGCCACGCTGCGGGTGAAAAACCCCTACCTGGCGTTTGCGCGGGCGGTGGAGCTTTTCTACAGCCCGCCGGCCTGGACGCCGGGAATCGATCCGGCCGCGGCGGTGCACCCGACCGCGAAGATTGGCGCCCGTGCCCACATCGGCCCTTTTGCGGTGATCGGGGAGAACGCGACGATCGGAGACGATGCTGTCATTCTGCCTCATGTGGTGATTTACCCCGGGGTGAGGATCGGAGACCGCTTTTTCGCGCACGCTCATGCCGTGGTCCGCGAATTTTGCCGGCTCGGAGACGACGTTCTGTTGCAGAACGGCGCGGTGGTGGGGTCAGACGGCTTCGGATTTGCCAGGGATGCCGCCGGGCAGTGGCACAAGATCCCTCAGTCCGGTCCGACGATTCTCGGCAACCGGGTCGAAGTGCAGACGAATTCCTGCATCGACCGGGCCAGCGTGGGCGCGACGCGGATCGGGGATGGGGTGAAGGTCGATAACCTCGTGCAGGTGGGGCATGGCTCCTCGGTGGGGCAGAACACGCTGCTTTGCGCTCAGGTGGGGCTGGCCGGGTCGACCCATGTCGGCAGGAATGTCATCCTTGCCGGACAGGTAGGCGTCGCCGGCCACTGCAACATCGGCGACGGCGTCATTGCCATCGCCCAGGCCGGGCTGCACGGGGACATTCCGGCGGGATCGACGCTGGCTGGATCGCCGGCCTTCGACCACAAACAGTGGCTGCGCGCCACGGCCCTGTTCAGCCGACTTCCCGAGCTGGTCAGGCAATTGCAGCGCAAGGCGAAACGCGAAGAGTAAAGTGGAATGGGTACGGAGGTTTGCGGTGCCGCACACACCGATGGCGCCCTAATCCGCATCCTACTATGTTCATGCCGACGAACGATCAGGAATCTTCCTTAACCCTAGTCCCGCCGCCGCCGCCCGCGCCGATCCGCGTCCTCCTGCTCGACGATCATCCGGAAAACCTCCTGCTGCGTTCCACGATCCTGCGGAAGTATGGCTACATGACGGAGACGGCCGGCACGATTGAGGAAGCGGAGCGGCTGCTGGACAAAATCGACATCGCGGTGCTGGACTATCACCTCGGGGAGGGCAAATTCGGCACCGATGTAGCCGCCGAACTGAGGAAGCGGCGTCCGCAGGTGCCGATCATCATCCTGTCGGCCACGCTGGAGCGGCGCTTCGGCGGCGTGGAGGACATGCACCTGCTGAAGGGATACAGCTCCATCGACGACCTGGTGACGGCGCTGCGCTCGTTTGAGGCCAAGCGCCGGGGCAGACCGGTGGTGGTGGATGCGCGGGACTTCTTCTATTCCCGTATCAACATGGCCATGGGCGACGACGTCGTGCTCGAGATCCTCGACGGCGAGGGAACCTGGCAGTATGTCAACGAAACCTGCGCGCGCTTGATGGAAAAACCGCGCGACTGGTTCCCCGGCCGCAATATGTTCGAGGAGATTCCCGAACTGGCGGCCGACTGGGCCGATATCCTGCGCACCGTTGCCGAAACTCGTGAAACCTACATCGACCGCACCTTCCGCGGCGTACTCAACCTGCCCAGCACCGGCAATCGCTGGGTGTGGAATGTGCTCGCCTTCCCGATTACCCTGCACAACCGCGAGACCGGAGTGGTGCTCACGGCCCGGGCGCTCGAGCGGAAACCTCTGGTGTGAACGGCTCTCGCTGATGCGCAATATAGCCCGGCAGGCAACCGCAGGCACCGCGATTCTCGCCCTGCTGACCCTTTGTGCCGGCTGCCGCTCGCCCTGGGTGCAGGCCACGGTTGCGAACCGGCAAAACACGCCGGTGCAGCTGGTGGAGGTGGATTATCCCGGCGGTACCTTCGGCGTGCAGACGATCGCCGCCCACGCCAGCTATCACTACCGCTTTCACATCCTCGACAGCGGGAGCATCACACTCGATTTCACCGATTCCGCCAACCATAGCCACACGTCGAAGGGTCCGGAGGTGCGCCCCGGGCAGCAGGGCACGCTGCGGATCGACATTGAGCCCGACGGAAAAGTGACCTGGCAACCATCGCTGACGAGCCCGAAATGATGTGAGCGCCGAACCGGCCAACCGATCTGAAGTCCGCACCCAGCCCGCCGGGGTCTCGCCCCGCTAGCCCGTTCCCTTCCCTTTCTGGCAAACTGGACCAACCGCTGCATTGACGTGACCGTCGTCCGGGAGGCGCTCCTGTGATCCAGGTGGAAAACCTGACCAAAACGTTCGATCACTTCACCGCCGTAAAAGACATTTCTTTTCACGTGGATGCGGGGGAGATCTTCGCCTTTCTCGGCCCCAACGGCGCAGGCAAAACGACAACCATCAAGATGCTGACGACCCTGCTCCGGCCCACCAGCGGGCGGATTCATCTGGACGGCTTCGACCCCTGGGTGCGCCAGCGCGAGGCGCGGCAGAGCTTCGGCATTGTCTTCCAGGATCCCAGCCTCGACAGCGAGCAGACCGCGTACGAGAACATGGAGCTGCACGGCATTCTCTACCATGTGCCGCACCGGGTGCGGGCGGAGAGAATCGAGACGCTGCTGCGGCTCTTCGAGCTGTGGGAGCGGCGCGGCGACTATGTGAAGACCTTCTCCGGCGGGATGAAGCGGCGCCTGGAGATTGCGCGCGGATTCCTGCACACGCCGAAGATCCTCTTCCTCGATGAGCCGACCCTCGGCCTCGATCCGCAGAGCCGGAACCAGCTGTGGACCCACGTGAAGGCCATCAACGAGAAGGAAAAGACCACCGTCTTTCTGACCACGCACTACATGGACGAGGCGGATCGGGTGGCGCACCGCATCGCCATCATGGATCACGGCGCGATTGTTGCCATCGGAACCTCGGCGGAACTGAGGGCGCGCACCAGCACCGATTCGCTCGAAGGGGCGTTTCTGGCGCTCACCGGAACTTCGCTGCGCGACGAGAGCGCCAGCTCCACCGACAACCTTCGCCGCTTTGCGCAGATGTGGCAGCGCAGGTAAGGAGAAACGATGGGCGCGATCTACATCATGTGGCTGCGGGAGCTGAAGCGGTATGTTCGCTCGCGAGCGCAGATCGTCGTTTCCCTCGGCCAGCCGGCGCTGTATCTGCTGGCGCTGGGGTATGGGTTTGGGCCGGTCTTCGCCAAAGCCGGCGCCGGCAATTATCTCCAGTTCATGGCGCCCGGCGTAATGGGGATGACGGTGCTGTTCAGCTCCGTTTTTTCGGGAATGGCCATGCTGTGGGACCGGCAGTTCGGATTCCTGAAGGAGACGCTGGTGGCGCCGGTGCCGCGGCTGCACATCATGCTGGGACGGACGCTGGGCGGGGCCACGGTGGCGATCATCCAGGGTCTGCTGATCCTGGTGGTCTGCCTGATCGCCGGTTTCCGCCCGCACCTGTGGATCGCCATTCCGGCGTCCTTCGTCTTCGTCGCGATGATCGCCATCGTCTTTGCGGCACTCGGGGCGTCGATCGGCTCGGTGATCCAGGATATGCAGGGCTTTCAGCTGCTGATGAACTTCCTGGTGATGCCGATCTTCTTTCTCTCCGGAGCGCTGTACCCGCTCAGCAACCTGCCCCGCGTGCTGACCTGGATCACCCATGCCGATCCGCTCTCCTACGGGATCGACGGGCTGCGTGGCGTGCTGATCGGGAGCTGGCAGTTCAGCTTCGCGCTGGACCTGGCAATCCTGGCGGTGCTGGCGGCGGCGTTCTTATCGGTAAGTGCCTGGCTGTTTTCGCGAATTCAGCTATAGAGACGGGGGCAATCGCCAATGAAGATCGTGGACCGGGTTCTCGGGTACCTGCTGGCACTGGGCGCGATTCTGCACGGGGTAGGCTCCTGGGCCGCCTACCATGGACAGCCGGTGACCCTGCTCTGGGCGCTGGCAACGTCCTACGCCGTCCTGCTGCTGGCGGCGCTCAACCTGCTGCGGTCGGCGCGCCCCGCCGATCACGCCCTCGCCTGGGTCAGCTTCGCCGGATGTGTTATCTGGATCGGTTTTGTCCTCTGGTTCGGCATCCTCATCCACAACATGCTGGACTTCCGGCCCCTGACACATCTTGTACTTACGGCCTTTCTGGCGGCGTTCAGCCTGCGCGGAGTCCGGCGTCCGGCCAAATGACCAACCGCCGGCATTCTCCGACCCGGCAATCAGCCCTTGCCGGGTTTTGCGCATCCCTCTATAGAGAAGGTTACCTGCACCTGCCGGGCAACCCTCCGCTCCATTCCGGGTTCTGGTAACGTGATACACAGGCAATGACACACCTGATTCCCGTCGCAGCGCTGTTTTTCTTCCAGGACGCCAACGCGGCCGCTCCGCCGCCGGTGAATAACGGCAGTGCGATCATGGAGATGCTCCAGAACAGCGGCCCGGTCGCGATGACCGTGCTGGGGGTGCTCCTGGTGGCGAGCATCTTCTCCTGGGCCATCATCCTGGGAAAATGGACCAGCTTCCGCCGCGCCCGCGTGCAAAGCCGCCGCTTCCTTCGTGCCTTCCGCAAAGCCACGCGCCTGCAGGAGATCGCCACCGTCAGCGAGCAGTTCAAGCCCAGCCCCCTGGTGAACGTCTTCGATGAGGTTTATGAGACCTACCGGCGTCAGAGCGGCGGCTATGGTCCACCAAGCAATATTACGGCTCTGGAGCGCGCCGCCCAGACGGCATCCAGCGAGACCCTCACTGCCATGGAACAGCGCCTGACCTGGCTGGCCAGCATCGGCGCCATTTCGCCCTTCATCGGCCTCTTCGGCACCATCATGGGCATCGTGGATGCCTTCCATGGACTGGGTATGGAGGGCACCGCGACCCTGCGGGCCGTGGCTCCGGGCGTCTCCGAAGCCCTGATCACCACGGCGGCCGGCCTGCTGGTCGCCATCCCCGCCGTCATCGCCTACAACCAGTTCACCGCCAGCTGCCGCGACTTCGCGGCGCGCATGGACGATTTCGCCCGCGAACTGCTGAACAGCATGGAAGAAGTCGCGCTCCGCCCCGATCAGGATCCGGTAGAAAGGGAAACTGCCCGTGGCATTCACCACTAGGAGCGGCCACACCCAGACGGCTCTGGCGGAAATCAACATCACGCCGCTGGTCGACGTGGTTCTGGTCCTGCTGGTCATCTTCATGCTGACCGCGCCCGTGCTGCAGTCCGGCATTCAGGTCAACGTGCCGAAGACCAAAACGGTACGCGAGATCACCGAGCAGCGCACGGTGGTGACAATCGACAGGGATCAGCAGGTCTTCATCAACGACAAGCCGGTCAACCTGAACGCTCTGCCGAATATCCTGCGCTCGCAGAGCTCCGACACCGCGCATCAGGTGATCTACCTGCGCGCCGACCAGTCGGTTTCCTTCGGCGCCTTCGCCACGGTGATGGACGCGGTGAAGCAGGCAGGCATCACCAACGTGAGCATCGTCACGCAGCCCGCGAGTAAGGCGCGCCCAAACTAGTTACCGGCTCAGGCTCGCGCTCTGAGCCTGGCTCGGCGACGTCCCTCCCGCCACCATTGGAATGAACTGATACCAGAACTGCACGCCCTTCCAGAAGGAAGTCTCCGGCAGCCGCTCGTCCCTGCCGTGCGCGCGGACATCGTTCGTTTCCAGCTCAATCGCTGACCAGTTGTAGGTCGGGATTCCCGCGGCGTTGGTGTAGACGCTGTCGGAGGCGCCCGCCGCCATGTCAGGTACCACAGGCGTTCCGGGCCAGTAGACGGCGGCCAGCTTATCGAGCGGCTGCATCACCTCGGGCTTGAGCGCAACGGGCGGCAGAGCTTTCGCCCTGGGTGCCGAGGGATAGATTTCGCCCGAGTCGCTGACGTAGTTCACGGTGATCTTCGGATCGTCGATGACGCGGATCAGGTCCTGGCGCACCTCTTCGCGCGAGTGGCCGGGCAGGATGCGGCAGTTGACGTTGGCCTGCGCCATGCCCGGAAGCGCGTTGTTGGCGTGCCCGGCGAGCAGACGCGTGGCCACGCAGGTGGTGCGGATGGCGGCATTCCACTCGGGGTTTCGGGAGAGGCGCGCGATGGCGGACCCGTCGGGAGGCGTGGCGAGCATCGCCTTCATGTCCTCGCCATTCTGCCCCGTCTCGATGGTGCTGAGCTTCCCGAAATAAGCGCGGGTGATGGCGTTCAACTCGAAGGGAAACTCGTAGTGCTGCAGCCGCTGGAGCGCGTCGGCGAGATGATAGATGGCATTGTCGGGCACCGGCAGCGAGCTGTGCCCGCCCGGATTGGTGGTGATGAGTTGGTAGTCGGCATAGAGCTTCTCGCTGGCGTCGACGTCGGCCGTGATGGCTTTGCCGTTCTGCAGATCGACTCCGCCGCCGTCGGGATTGAAGGCGAATGCGGCCCGCACCAGATCCGGATGGTTGTCGAGCAGCCAGTGCACGCCGTTTGACTCGCCGCCTTCCTCGTCGGCCGTGAGCGCGAGGATGAGATCGCGGTCCGGACGGAAGCCCGCTTTGTGCAGGCGAATGAAGGTGGTGACCAGAATTGCATCGCAGTCCTTCATATCCTGCGTGCCGCGACCGTAGTAGAAGCCGTCCTTCTCGACGAACTGAAACGGGTCGGTCGTCCAGTCCTCGCGCCGGGCTTCGACCACGTCGAGATGACCGATGATGAGAACGGGCGGGTGTGCGCCGGTGCCGCGATAGCGCACCACCAGGTTCTCCTTGCGGTCATTGGGGCCGCCGAGATAAATGTCGCTCGCGGGAAAGCCCGCATCGAGAAAACGCTGCTGCATGGCTCGCGAAGCGGCGCTCACGCTGCCCACCGAATCCGTGGTGTTGATCTCGATTAGCTGGCGGAAGATGCCGAGAGCCAGATCTTTCGCCGCGGCATCGGGCTCGGGCCAGCTCTGCGCCGACTGCGCGGCGGCACAGGACGCCGTAACTGAAGCGACCGCAACGAAAGCTGCGAGGCGATTGCGTTTCAATGCATTTCTCCTGGCGTGGTTGAAAAACAAGGTATCAGATTCGCTCGCACGCAGCGGCTGGCGCTTCTCCGTACCGCCGGCTCCCTGGCGAAGCCATCCACATTTGCGTAAGCTGTTCTCGGGAGCGGAACCTGGAGGAATCGGGCGTGAATTGTAGATGGACGAGAAGTCTGACCGGTGGAATCATGGCCGGGGCGATGCTGATGAGTACTGCGCTGGCGCAACCGGACACCGGTGGATTTGTGAACACGCTGATGCCGCAGCCGGCGCACATGACCGTGCAAACCGGACGGCTGACCATTGGCGCTGCCTTCACGGTCAGCACCGATAAATTCCGCGACGACCGGCTGGACGGGGCGATCGAATGGTCTCTGCAGCGGCTGAAAATGCAGACCGGCATCGTTTTTCCCGCTGCTCCGGCCGGCACGGCAGGCACGCTCGTTGTTTCCGTGGATGGCCCCGGTGAGGCGGTGCAGGGTCCGGACGAGAACGAATCCTATTCGCTGGACATTACTCCCCGGAGCGCCCATCTGCATGCCGCCACCGATGTGGGCGCGATGCGCGGCCTCGAGACCCTGCTGCAGCTGGTGCAGTCCGACGGCCAGGGCTTCTGGTTGCCGGCGGTTTCCATTCAGGATTCACCGCGCTTCCGGTGGCGCGGGCTGATGATCGACTGCTCGCGGCATTTCGAACCGATGGGCGTAATTGAACGAACGCTCGACGGCATGGCCGCGGTAAAGATGAATGTCTTCCACTGGCATCTCAGCGACGACCAGGGCTTCCGCATCGAGAGCAAGGTCTTCCCGAAGCTCACCGAGCTTGGTTCCGATGGGATGTACTACACCCAGGAGCAGGCCAGGGAGGTCGTTGCCTACGCAGGCAGTCTGGGCATTCGCGTGGTTCCCGAGTTCGATATGCCGGGGCACAGCACCTCGTGGGCCGTGGGCTATCCAGACATCGCCAGCGGCCCCGGCCCGTTTTCGATCGAGCGGCACTTCGGCATCTTCAACCCGGTGATGGATCCTACCCGGGAAAGCACCTACGAGTTCCTCGACAAATTTGTCGCAGAAATGGCGACAATTTTCCCCGATCCCTACATGCACATCGGCGGCGACGAAAACAACGGGGTCGAGTGGAAGCAGAACCCGCGCATTCAGACCTTTATGCGCGAGCACAGCCTGAAGGACACGGCCGCGCTCCAGGCCTATTTTAATCAAAAACTGTTACTGATTCTGACCAGGCACGGCAAGAAGATGATCGGGTGGGATGAAGTGCTGACCCCCGGCCTGCCGAAGGATGTCGTGGTGCAGTCGTGGCGCGGCTTCGACTCGCTCGCGGCCGGCGCGAAACAGGGTTACAGCGGCATTCTCTCGGCCGGATATTATCTCAACCAGATGGATTCCGCGGCGGACCATTACCGCGTGGATCCGCTGCCCGCAAGCACCACCCTGACACCGGAGGAACAGACCCGCATCCTGGGCGGCGAGGCCTGCATGTGGGGCGAGTATGTCGATCCGCAGATCATCGACTCGCGCATCTGGCCCCGTACCGCCGCCATTGCCGAGCGGCTGTGGTCGCCGCGTTCCGTGGACAACATCGACGACATGTACCGTCGACTGTGGGTTGAGTCGCTGCGGCTGGAAGAACTGGGGCTGACGCACATCTCCCAGAAGGATGTCAGTCTCAGGGCGCTGGCCGGAACGCAGAACATCGACGCCCTGCTGCCGCTCGCCTCGGTGCTGCAGCCGGTGACCTTCGACACGCAGGACGCCTACACGGAAAGCCACGACATAACGACGCAGACCCCGCCCGATACGCTGGAGTTCGCTCTGCCTCCCGATCCGCCGTCGCGGCATGATTTTGCCGAGATGGTCAGCACGTTCCTCCAGGACCCTGTGAGAAATACGAGTGAAGGAGCCGCGCTGGAGGCGATGTTCCGTTCCTGGACGGGGAACCAGCCTGGACTGATCGAGCTGATGAGCGGCTCGCCGCTGCTCTCCGAAGCCATACCCCGCGCCGAGCAGCTCCTGCAACTGGGAACGATGGGGATCGAGGCGGTCTCCTATCTCTCTACGGGCACGCCTGCTCCGCCGGGATGGAAGGCACGCCAGGTCGCCATCCTGGACCAGGCAGAACAGCCGACCGCGCTGGTGCGGTTCACCGTGCTGAAACCGCTGCGCGACATGGTGGACGAAGTGAAGTAGGACGGGGACTCAGGAAACGGCGCCCAGCGCAGAGAATTTGTCCGGGCGCCTTCTCTTGGCCTGGGCTTAGACGATCCAGCCGCCGCCTGCCACCTCGTCGCCGTCGTAGAAGACGGCCGCCTGGCCGGGGGTGACGGCGCGCTGCGGCTCTTCAAAGATGGCTTCGACTTCGCCCAGGCCGCTGTTGCAGAGGGTTGCCCAGGCGGGCTCGTGGCGATGGCGGATTTTCGCCCGGACGCGCATCTCGCCTTCGAGACGCGGAATGGAGATCCAGTTGAGATTGCGGGCGCGGAGGGTCTTCGTCGTCGCCTCGGCGTCGCTGCCCACGGTGACGCGGCGGGTGACGTTGTCAATCTGGATGACGTACCGAGGATCCGGCAAAGCCACTCCGAGACCTTTGCGCTGGCCGATGGTGAAGTTGTGGATGCCGCTGTGGCGGCCGATGACTTCGCCTGCCGTGGAGACCAGTTCGCCGGCGCTGTCGGGCATCTCGTCGTTCTGCTCGCTGAGATAAGCGGAGATGAAGCGCTTGTAGTCCCCACCAGGGATGAAGCAGATCTCCTGCGAGTCGGGCTTCACGGCGATGGCGAGGCCGTAGTGCGCGGCCAGTTCGCGGACTTCGGGCTTGCGATAGCCGCCGAGGGGAAAGAGCGTGCGCGAAAGCTGCTCCTGCGTCAGACCGAAGAGGAAATACGTCTGGTCCTTGGCCCGGTCGGCGGAACGGCTGAGAATCCAGCGGCCGCGCGCGGGGTCGTACTCGTTGCGCGCGTAGTGGCCGGTGGCGATGCGGTCGGCGCCGATCTGGCGGGCGCGGACGAGAAGCTGATCGAACTTGAGGTGGTTGTTGCAAAGCGAGCACGGAATGGGCGTACGGCCCCCGAGATACTCGCGCACGAAGGGCCGGACCACATCCTGCTCGAAGCGCTCCTCTTCGTTGACGACGTAATACGGGATGCCCAGAGCCTCGGCGACGCGGCGGGCGTCGTAAACGTCATCGAGCGAGCAGCAGCGGCCGGTCACCTGTTCCGGCATGCCCTCCTTGCCTGCGAGGCGGCGCTGGTTCCAGAGCTGCAGCGTGAGCCCGACCAGATCGTACCCCTCGGCGCACAGCATGGCGGCAACGGTTGACGAGTCGACTCCGCCGGACATGGCTACGGCGATGGTGTTGTTGAAGGACATAACCGCCTGTTACCAGTATGACAGGGACGGGCGGTCCGGACTTCCCGGCAAGGGCAGGACTCCGCAGCCCAACCTCGATCACCTGCGGCGCATCCATCGGCGGCAACCTTTGTCGAGCTACATGGGCAGCGAATCGGCGGATTCCTGGCGAGGGGCTTCGTCTTCCGGACCGGGGAGCAAAATATGCATCTCCAGCAGCAGGGCGCGATCTTGCTCCGTAAACAGTTCCGCTTCCTGCTGCTCGACCCAGGCCTGCCTCGGCTCCCGCCAGGCACCAATGAATAACCGCACCCTCATACTTCTTTAGACGTTGCAGTTTCGGGTTAGATCCCCTTTCCGGGAGATCCGGAAAGTACCGAGGCAGCCCCTGCTTACTGATTCACGCCGCTGGCGAGGAAACCGCCATCGACCACCAGCACCTGACCGGTCACGAACGACGCCGCATCGGAAGCCAGAAAGACAGCCGCTCCGATCAGCTCCTCGGTTTTGCCGAAGCGGCCCATGGGCGTGCGCATCAGCAACTCCTGGCCGCGGGGCGTATTGTCGAGCAGATCGGCGTTGAGCGCGGTGCGGAATACGCCGGGAGCAATGGCATTGACCAGCACGCCCTTCTTCGACCACTCGACCGCGAGCGAGCGCGTGAGCGATGCGACCGCGGCCTTGCTGGCGGCGTAGGCGGCGACTTCCGTGAGGGCGACGAAGGAGTTGAGCGAAGCGATGTTGATGATGCGCCCGTAACCGCGTTCCAGCATGTGCGCTCCGAAGACCTGGCAGGCGCGGAGGGTTCCGGTGAGGTTGGTGTCGATGATGTCGCGCCACTCGTCTTCAGGAAAGGTGAGGGTGGGGGCCCGCCGGATCTTGCCCGCGCAGTTCACGAGGATCTCGGCTTTGCCGAAGCGCGCCACGGTTTGGGCAAGCAGGCGGTCGAGCGAGGCGCGGTCCTGCATATCGCAGGTGAGATGAAGAGTCTGGCGGCCGAGGGCCTCGATTTCCGCGGCGGTCTCATCCACCTGCTGCTGGCGGCGCGAGGAAGCGACGACGTCGGCGCCGGCTTCCGCCAGGCCGATGCTGAGGGCGCGTCCGATGCCGGAGGTGCCTCCGATGACCACCGCGGTTCTGCCCGTGAGCTGCAATGATGTCAGAGTCATTTCGCCTCCGCGTGCTCGAGAAAGGCTGCCGGCGCGGGCCTGCCCAGAAAGACCGGCGCGATGTGGCGGTCGAAGAGGTTCTCTGTCACGTTTTTCGCGATCACCGCTTCATTGGCTTCGAGGAGTTCGAGGTAACGGCAGCCCATTCTTGCGGCAATCTTGAAACCAACGTGCAGAAGCTGGCGGAAGCTGCTGTTGTAGCGCGGCGAATGCGGATCGTGGCGCAGCGCGGAGGTGTACTGCGGCGAGGTCCACGCAGCAACCGTTCCTGGCGCGGGCAGCTTTGCTGGATTGATATCAATGACAGTTGCGTATGGGCCGCAGAGTTCTTCGCGGTGCGCGTATGCCTCGGTGTAAATCTCCTTGGCCAGCGCCAGGCCATCGCCGCCGGATTCGGCGAGGCCGATGATCTCTTCGAGCCAGGTGGTGCCGGCGGTCTTGAGGTGGACTCCGGATTGCCTCGCTGCTTCGTGAATCGCGGCGTAGATGGAGAACTTGTCGCTGCCGGAGTGCACGCTGAGTTTCAGATTCGCCGGAAGGCCGAGGTTTCGCACGGCCCAGGCGATCGCCGCGACATCGAGCTGAATTTCGCGGCGGAATTGCGCGACATCTCCGGCATAGTCGACGCCCTTGTTGAAACGGCCGGTGAATTTCGGGGCGATGGTCTGGATGGGAACACCTTCAGCAGCGATGGCGGCGAGGATGATGAGCAGTTCGGCGGGGGTTTGCGCCGCGTCGGTTTCATCCATAGAGATCTCAGGAATAAAGCTTCCCTGCCCTTTCGCGTCTTCGATCTTGCGGTAGACGTTGCCTGCCTCCTCGACCGCGAAGAGGAATTTTTCCGCCGTTCGGCGCAGGAGTTCGGGGGTGATCTCGATGGCTTCGTCGATCCCTTCGAGGCGTAGCGTCCCAATCAGATGCGAATGCCCTTTGACAAACGCGTCGATCGAGTCCGCCGATGCCGGTTTGCCGATCGAATCAGCCACGTCGATGGTGTAAAAGTCGCAGGAGGCGAGGTAGCGGTCGACGGTGGTCAGATTGATATGGTCGGCATCGCAGAAGTAGGGCTTCGTCCAGTGGAGCGCCTTCACTGCGGCATCGGCAGCGGCCCGCGTGGACGCAGGCTCGGAGCCGATGAAGTTGTGCTCGCGGTTCGATTTGTTCCAGACAGGGATGACTTCCACCCCAGCCTGCTCTGCCAGGATGCAGGCCTGGAGCTGCGCCTTGGCCTGATGGGCGAAGCGGTCGCCCACCCCGATGGAGAATTTGCCGAGTTCGACGGTGCTCATAATCTCCTCAGTCCAGAAAGCGGTCGCGATGCGCCCATAGCCCGACGGCGGGATTGGGAATGAAAAAGATCTCTTCGCCATCGACGGTGTTGTAGCCGTGCGCGAGCTTCTCCGGATCGTAGCGGCGCAGCATCTGGCTGAGATCACCATAGTTGAAGCCCACGCTCTCCACTTCTTCCTTCGTCAGGTGTCCGGGGCACCAGGTGATGGTGAAGCGGCCCTCCGACGAGCTGTGCATCAGATGAGAGGCTGCGCCCAGTTCAGCCCCGAGATCCGGGTTTGCATTGACGGCAGCCAGCGTGGCGGGCGTGCCAAAATAGCCGTATTTCCGGATCAGCGTGTCGATCGTGCGGTCTTCGCCGAACTCCCTCACTGCCGGAGCGAGGATGATCAGCTCGGCCCCGTCAGCCAGCGCCATGCGCGTGCGATAGACGGCCTTGTTGCCGATCCAGGTGCTGTGGAACTCCTGCGGCTCGAGATAGACCACGGCTTTGCGGATGGGCCGGTCGAGCATCTCGAAATTCACCTTCAGACTCAGTTCGGCAGCGCGATGGAAACACTCGGTGTCGTCGCCAACAAAGAGCCCGCGGGTAACCAGGTTGCCGTCGGCGGCGCGGCCAACGACTGTGTGCGCGTAGACGATCGGCAGGTGATTCAGAAAGTGATCGGAGGCGTAGTTGAGCAGCCGGCGCACTGGGTTGTCGGCGCGGCCCATGATCCGCTCCAGGCCATAAACCGCGCTGAGGTAATGGCTGCGATTGATGCCGTCGCGGCCTCCGGTGCCGATCAGGATGTTCTTGTTGTAATTCGCCATGCCGATCACCTCATGCGGCACGACCTGCCCGATGGAGAGGATGAGGTCGAAGCCTCCATGGGCGATGAGGCGGTTGACCTGCGCCGGCCAGGAGAAGTTCAGCTTGCCTTCCGACTGCTCGCGGACGAACTCCGGCGGAATTTCGCCGACGGTGACGATGTCGGTCCGCCAGTTGTGGATCCGGAAGAGATGCTGCGGCACATCGCCGAACATCTGCGTGAGCTTTTCAGGAGGCATCACCGCGTGGGTGCCGAGCGCCGGCAGGACGGCATGCAGATCATCCCCATAATACTCCCAGGCGTAGTGGGTCAGCTCGCCGGCCCGGGAGTGAAGACGCGTGATATCCGGCGGAACGACCAGTACGCGATGGCGTTGGCCGAGCTTGTCGAGGGCGGTGAAGAGCAGGGACTTCAGCTCCGGGAGCGAGATTTCCGCATCCGGAGAGCCGTGGGAGAGATGCAGGGTCATACAGGAACCTCGACTTTCTTCAGGCCGGGCACGAGCAGAAAGATGATGAGCAGCGCCAGCAGATAGACGGTGGCCGAGATGGCAAACAGGGTGACATAGCTGTGGGTGAGGTGGAGGATGCGTCCGGTGCTGGTGGCAAAGAGCATGCCTCCGATGGAGCCGGCCATCCCTCCCAGGCCCACAACCGCGCCCACCGCGCTGCGGGGGAACATATCCGACGCGGTGGTGAAGAGGTTGGCCGACCAACCCTGGTGCGCGGCCGCGGCCAAACTGATAAGCCAGATGGCCTCCCACTCCGAGTGGAGACTGCCGGCGCTGAAAATCGGCACCACGGCGCACGCGCATACCAGCATGGCCAGCAGCCGCGAGGCCGGTTGCGAGAATCCCAGCCTGCGAAAGGGAGTAGGCAGCCAGCCTCCGGCAATACTGCCGACCGTGGAGACGTTATAGACCACAATGAGCGGCAGCCCGATGCGGGCGAGATCCAGATGAAAGCGCGCGCTGAAATACGACGGCAGCCAGAAGAGGAAAAACCACCAGATGGGGTCGGTCAGGAACTTGCCGATGGCGAAAGCCCAGGTCTGGCGGTAGCCCAGCAGGCGCGCCCAGGGGATGTTCGGACGCATCTCCTCGGCGGCCTCCTGGTAGATGTGGCGCAGCTCGGCGCCGGTCAGCGTGGGATGGTCCGCCGGCTTGCGGTAATAGCGATACCACCAGAGAATCCACAAAGCGCTGAAGCTGCCCGTGATGAGGAACGCGGCGCGCCAGCTGTAATGCAGCGCCACCCACGGCACGATGAGCGGCGCCAGCACAGCGCCGATATTCGATCCGGAGTTGAAGATCCCGGTGGCCAGCGAGCGCTCCTTCTGCGGGAACCATTCAGCGACCGTCTTGATGGCCGTGGGAAAATTGCCGGACTCGCCCAGGCCGAGGAAGAAGCGCGCAACGCCGAACTCGAAAGCGGAGTTGGCGAGCGCGTGCCCCATCGCGGAGAGGCTCCAGATGCCCATCACCAGGATGTAGCCGATGCGGGTGCCGATCTTGTCCACCAGGCGGCCGGCCAGCAGCAGCCCCATCGCATAGGCGAACTGGAAGGCGTCCACGATGTAGCTGTAGTTGATTTCCGTAAGCCCGATACTGTGTTGCAAAGTGGGCTTTAGGATCGCAATGACCTGGCGATCCATGTAGTTGATCGACGTGGCGGCGAAGAGCATGGCGCAGATCGTCCAGCGCACATGCCCGAGGCGAAACCCGGGGCTCACCTCTTCCGCCACCATGCCAGAGTCTCTCATGCCAGCAAACTGCGTCCTCTACAGTTTGTACGCCTTCCGCACGAGGTTGTATGCAAGGTCCCGCGCCACTTCGACGGCCTCGTCCTCGTCCAGACGATGCTCGGCCACCAGGCGGGCCAGCCAGACGCAGTCAATGCGGCGGGCGACGTCGTGGCGGGCGGGGATGGACAGGAAGGCCCGGGTATCGTCGTTAAAGCCGACGGTATTGTAGAACCCGGCAGTCTCGGTGACGTATTCGCGGAAGCGGAGCATGCCCTCGGGGCTGTCGTAGAACCACCACGGCGGCCCGAGGCGCAGACAGGGATAATGTCCCGCCAGCGGCGCCAGTTCCCTGCCGTAGGCCGTTTCGTCGACGGTGAAGAGGATGATGGTGAGGTTCTTCTCGTTGCCGAAGCGGTCGAGCAGCGGGTGCAGGCCGCGAACGTAATCGGTGGGCGTGGGAATGTCGGCCCCCACATCACGGCCGAACCGCTCGAAGAGCTGGCGATTGTGATTGCGCCAGGAGCCGGGATGGATCTGCATGACCAGGCCGTCCTCGAGGCTCATGCGCGCCATTTCGGTCAGCATCTGGGCGCGGAAAAGTTCCCGGCGGGAAGCCTCGGCGCGGCCCGCTGGGCCGGTCACTACCTCTTCGAACAGACTCTGCGCTTCCGCCCGGCTGAGGTTGGCCGTTTGCGCGCTGGGATGGCCGTGGTCGGTGGCGGTGCCGCCGAGGGACTTGAAGTGCTGGCGGCGTCGGGCCAGGGCGCGCAGATAGCCATCCCAGCTCGCGGTGTTTTCGCCGGTGAGCTGGCCGAGCCTGGCGACATTCTCGTGAAAACCGGGAAAGTCCGGATCCACCACCAAATCGGGCCGAAACGTCGGGATAATACGAGCTTTCCAGCCGCTGTCGCGGATGGCCTGATGATCCGCGAGCGAGTCAAGGGGCGAGTCGGTGGTGGCGAGCACCTCAACGTGGAAGCGCTCGTAAAGGGCGCGGGGCAGGAATTCCGGGCTGCGCAGGCTCTCGGAAATCACATCGAAATAGAGGTCGGCGGTCGTCGCGGAGAGCCGCTCTTCGAGGCCGAAAAGCTCGTGGAAGGCGTAGTCGAGCCACATGCGCGTGGGAGTGCCGCGGAAGAGATGGTAGTTTTCGGCGAACAGACGCCAGACGCGGCGGGGATCCTTCAGTTGCGCGGCTCCGATCTCGAGGTCTTCCATCGAAATGCCCTGGCTGTAGAGCATCCGGTAGATGTAGTGATCGGGCTGGACGAAGAGTTTGGCTGGATCCGGAAACGGTTCGTTGCCGGCGAACCACGCCGCCTGGGTATGACCGTGCGGGCAAACCAGGGGCAGGTCGCGGACCTCGGCGTAGAGGCGGCGGGCAATGCCGCGCGTGGTCGGATCGGCGGGAAATAGCTGGTCTTCGTGGACGAGGGTCGTGGCACGGGTGGGCATGGGCTGCATGGCCTCCTGGACGCTTGCCGCGGAAACAGGGCGGCAGAGGTCCGACCACCAGAATACACGCGGCGCCGGTGGGAACGGTGATACCTTACCTGGGTGACGCATGAGCCGCCATCGCGCGGAATTCTGGCGTGACAGGGCTGGAGCGCTGGAGACACGCCATGCCGAAGACAGACACGCACCTGACCATGCGGGTGGTCGAGCATATTCGTTCGCTGATCGAATCGGGCGGTCTGCAGCCGGGCGACAGAATTCCGCCGGAACGCGAATTTGCCCGCAGGCTTCGCATCAGCAGAGCCAGCCTGAGGACGGGGATCGGCTACCTGGCTGCGATGGGCGTGATGGATATCCGCCATGGAGTGGGAACTTTTGTGGCCGCGGGACCGCCGGTGATCGGCAAAGCTTCGCTGAGCCTGCTGGGTGCGCTGCACGGCTTCCAGTCGTGGCATATGTTCGAGGCGCGGCGGATCCTGGAAAGCGAGTTGGCGGCGCTGGCGGCGGAGCGCAGACGCGAAAGCCACCTGACCGCGATGGCGGAGAGAATCCGGGACATGGATGCGATGGCCGGAAGTCCGGCCGAATACCTGGTCCACGATGTGCGCTTCCACCGGTTGATCGCGGAAGCCTCGGCGAATCCAATTCTCGCGGCGCTCATGGAGACGATTACTTCGGCTCTCTACGATGAGCGGAGGAAGACGGTGGAGCGGGCGCGGAACCTGAAGGAGTCCACCGATCAGCACCAGGAAATCTACCGGTCGATTCAGGCGGGCCATGCGGCGGAGGCGCGAGCAGCGATGGAACGGCATCTGACGCTGGCGCAGTCTGCGCAGGATCTGGAGGCGGCGGCGGCGGCGGACGCAAACGAACGTCCGGAACGAAAGGCGCGCCGCAACGCGGCAGGCCAACAGCAACTCAGTCTTCGGCACTCCTGAGCAACTTTGTCAAAGCTTTGTGCCGTTTTTCAGTGGTTATGATTGCATCACAGCCGCACAACGTTCTGCATCCACCCCTTCCGATACGGTGTAGCCTGTACACGGTTAGCAGCGTGATCGGATCCGCGGTCCGGAGGAGTCTTCCGGGTAAGCTTCCATCCCGGAACAGGAAAATGCGGCCCAACGCCCGCACAGCGATCATGCTCCTCCACGACCATGCGTCTCCGGCAGGCTGCTGACCTGGGCTCCAGTCCATTGGAGGATCTGCAGCGCCGGAAACGATGGAAGGATTTCCGGGCAGGCACGCTGAACAATCCTCATATGCCACCGGCGATGCGCCCAGTCCGGGGGCTCCCGCCGGCTTTCTCTGGAAAACAGTACCTCAGGAAAGTCGCCTTAGGTTCGCAACCATCCGGACCGTGGGAGCCAAAAAGTGCATTCACAATTCGCACCGCCTCGGCGGGAGCGCCCGAGCTGACCATCCGTTGGTATCCGATTCGGCAACCTTTCCAGATCCTCACGGAGACGCAGCAGGAGCGTCCCTCCGAGGAACGCACTTTCAGGCCGCTCCCTGGAAAGGAGTAACCGCCATGAAAAAGATACTGTTCACAGCAGTCGCTGCGCTCTGCCTGCTGGCGGGCGCCGCCACAGTCTTCGCGCAGGAGCATCCGCTGAGGGCTGACATCTCCTTCGGCTTCTGCGTCGGCAACACGGCCCTTCCTGCCGGAACGTACCTGATTGGCGCGCAAACGGGATCGCAGTGCAACCTCGTCATCCGCAACAACACGACAGGAGAGGCAATCTTTTACATGACGCGGCCGGCGCCGCGCCCATGGGCACAGAATACCGGGAGCCTGACCTTCAACAGATACGGCGATCAGTATTTCCTGCGCGAAATTCGCGGCCCGTTGCCTTCCAACAATTTGCTCCTGCCCATCTCCACCCGTGAGCAAAAAGTCCAGGAGGAGTTCGGCACGGTGACGGTCTATGAGCACGTTACCGTCCCATCCGAGAAGGACTAAGGCGTTCGTCGCCGGAGGAAGGAGGAACCATTATGAAAAGGATTCTCATTACAGCCGTCGCTGCGCTCTGCCTGCTGGCGGGCGGCACGGTGTTCGCACAAGATCATCCGCTGAAGGCGCAAATTCCGTTTGATTTCTGCGTCGGCGACACGGTACTTCCTGCCGGAACCTATCTCTTCGGCCAGCAGCCGGCATCGCAATGTGCCATGGTGGTTCGCAACAGCACCACAGGCGAGGCAATCTTCAACATGGCGAAGGCCAACGATTACTTCACGCCGGAATCCCCAGGAAGGCTGATCTTCCAGCGGTACGGCGATCAGCACTTCCTGCGCGAGATTCACGGGCAGTATGTCTCGAATAATATGACGCTGCCTGTCTCGGCGCGCGAAAAGAAAGCCAGGATGGAACTCGGCACAGTGAAGGTCTATGAGCACGTTACCGTCCCATCCGAGAAGGACTAAGGCGTCCGTCGCCGGAGAAAGGAGAAACCGCCATGAAAAGGATTCTCTTCACAGCCATCGCTGTTCTGTGCCTGCTGGGGACAGGCACGGTTTTCGCGCAGGATCGTGATCATTCTGTTCAGGCGCAAATTCCATTTGGCTTCTGCGTCGGCAACACGTCGCTGCCTGCCGGAACCTACGTCCTCGGCCGGCTGCCCGGGTCACAATGTGTCGCCGTGGTCCGCAACAGCACTACAGGCGAGGCGGTCTTCAATATGGCACAGAGCGACTGGTACGGGCCGCAGGAACATCCCGGAAAGCTGGTCTTCAACCAGTACGGCAACCAATATTTCCTGAGCGAGATTCACGGGATCCGCGCCATCAACAGAATGACGCTGCCCGTCTCGTCGCGGGAAAAGCAAGCCAGGATGGAACTCGCCAATGTGCAGGTCTACGAGCAGGACATTATCCCGCAAAAGTGAGCTCTTACTGCAATTAACGAAGGCCCGGGGCCGGCCGGCTTCGGGCCTTTCTTTTTGCAATGAGGTCCGATCCGCAAACGCGGGGGCTTCAGGAAGCGGTGCGCGAGTTCCGATTCAGAACACGGGCCGAGCGGACCGGCTTTTTCTGCTGGGATCTGATCAGTTTCGGAGCGGTCTGCTCCTCGATGCCGGAGCGCCGATCCATCCATTCCTCGAGGCGGGATCTGCGGAAGCGCCAGCGGTTGCCGAGCCGGAAGGCCGGGATAAATCCCGTGGCTGCATAGCGATACAGGCTGTCGGCGCTGATGCCGAGGTATTCCGCCGCCTGGCGGATATCCATGACCTCCCGCTTTTCGCCGGATTGAGACGCTTTCACAGGTTCCCCCTCAGGATCGACCACGGGATGCTTTTATAACATACGGTGTCGGGCGGCGGGAACAGCCATCCGCGGCCGGGCTCCGGGGGGATATAAGATGTTACCCCACCCTGCTGACAGGGTGGGGTTCGCTGGGATCAGAGCTTCGGTTCGAGCGACTGGATGATCGAGAGGAAGCTGTCATCGACGGTGCGGTTCTTCGAAATGGCATCGGCGATGGGAATGTCTTCGATCTTCGTGCCGTGCAGGACGACCAGGCGGCCGAACCTGCCCTGGTGGACGAGGTCGATGGCCGCCAGGCCGTAGCGGGTGGCGAGCATCCGGTCATAAGCCGTGGGCGTGCCGCCGCGCTGGGTGTGGCCGAGCGTGACGGAGCGGGTTTCGTAGCCGGTGAGCTTCTCGATTTCCTCGGCCAGGTGGTCGGCGATGCCCTTGAGAATGGGATGGCCGAACGAGTCCACTTTGCTTCCCCTGGTGGCCTGGGCGCCGGAGTCGGGCAGTTTTGCTCCCTCGGCGACCACCACGATGCCGTATTTCTTGCCGTGGTCGTGGTTGTGCCTGAGGATGGCGCAGACGTGGTCAAGGTCGATGGGCTTCTCCGGAACGAGGACCACATGGGCCCCGCCCGCAACACCGGCGGTGAGGGCGATCCAGCCGGCGTCACGGCCCATGACTTCGCAAACGATGACGCGGTTGTGAGACTCCGCGGTGGTGTGGAGGCGGTCGATGGCCTCGGTGGCGATCATGACCGCGGTGTCGAAGCCGAAGCAGACATCGGTGCCGTTGAGGTCATTATCGATCGTCTTGGGCACGCCCACGCCGGGCACGCCGGCCTGGATGAGGGCGTTGGTCACGGACTGGGTGTCGTCGCCGCCGATGGCGATAAGGGCGTCGAGCTTGTTGGCTTTCAGAGTCTGGACGCACTTCTCGATTCCGCCCTCGATTTTGCGGACGTTGGTCCGGGAGGTACGAAGAATCGTGCCGCCGAGGTGCAGGATACCGTCGACCTTTTCGAGGGTGAGGGGCACGGTGGCGTTGTCGAGCACGCCGCGCCAGCCCTCGAGGAAGCCAACGAACTCGTCTCCGTAATGGGTGATGCCTTTCTTCACAGCCGCATGGATCACGGCATTCAGACCCGGGCAGTCTCCGCCGCCCGTCAACACACCGATTCGCATCGCATCAATCTCCCTGATTTGGAATTGGATCTCTGCCCGGAAACTGCCTGTCCGGGATTTGGCCGGGCCGGGTGGTTGGGCCGGCCGATTCTGGCCTCTTTGCCGATACAGAAAAATGATACTGGGCGGCCGGGAGGCATTCAAATTACCAACGGCGGCCGAGTGCACCGGCAGTCGCGATCCGACCTGAAAATTCCTGTCCGCCTGCAAGATCGAAATAACCTGACTCCGGACCCTTTATGATGAACAGGATTGCCCCGGCGCGATGGGTACGTTCCTTCTCCCGGGCAGCTGCACCATTGCTTCGACTCGCGTGCTGGAGATCCCAGCCTGACTTCTCGCGCTGTTAAACTTGTGCTGGCTGGATGAATATTTCCCCCGACACCTTCATCCTCCGAAGACGGTCCTGCTGGACGCGGCGCACTGTGCGGCATCTGCTGCTGGCGGCGGCTGCCATTGTCGTCGTGTGGGTCGCATGGCTGGCGGCTCCGCCTCCGGACCTGCGGCACCGATTCAGCATGGCCACGGCTTATGCCGCCCTGATCTTTCTTGCGGCGTGTCTGGGGCTGGGGCCGTGGAATGTACTGCGGCGGCGACCCAATCCAGTGAGCTTCAACCTGCGGCGGGATGTGGGGATCTGGGCCGGGAGCCTGGCTCTGCTGCACACCGGCATCGGTCTGACGGTGCACCTGCGCGGCCGGATGTGGATGTATTTCCTGCGGCGGCTGCATCCGCCGGCGCTGCAGAATACGCTGTTCGGATTTGCCAACTATGTGGGCGCGGCGGCGGCGATTCTGTTCCTGGTGCTGCTGGTGGTCTCGAATGACGTTTCGCTGCGTTCGCTGGGAACGCGGCGCTGGAAGTCCGTACAGCGCTGGGTATATGTCGCTTTCGCGCTGACGGTGGCTCATGGGATCGCCTTCCAGTTCGTCGAAAAGCGGCATATCCCCTGGGTGGTGGTGTTTGCGGTTCTGATTGCGGCGGTTCTGGTAATGCAGGGCGCGGGGTTCTCCCGCGTGCGCCGCAGCAGTTCTTCGCTGCGCGGAGAATCTGGGCGATGAGCCGGTAGAATTGCCCTGTATGTCTCTCCTTAAGGTGATCCTCCTTGCCATTGTGCAGGGCCTGGCGGAGCTTCTGCCTGTTTCCAGCTCCGCTCATGTGGTGGTGGCGGAGAAACTGATGGGGCTCGACCCATCCTCCCCGGCGATGACGCTGCTCCTGGTCATGCTGCACACGGGAACCATGTTCGCGGTCATCGTCTATTTCTGGCGGCAGTGGCGGGAAACCTTCTTCTCCAGTGCGGAGGAGTTTAAGCACTTTGCGTGGCTGGCCATTCTGGCCACTGCGCTTACCGGAATCGTCGGCGAGATCCTCATCAGGATCATCGAGAAGACCATATTCCGCGGATATCCGCACGCCCAGATCGAGGACCTCTTCGGCCACCTGGAAATTGTCGCTCCGGCGCTGGCGGCTGCGGGCATCCTCATCCTGATTGCCGGGCTGAAGGAAGGACGCACTCCCAACAGCGGCGGGTCCGATGCGATTAGCAGCGGTCAGGCGGGAGTGATCGGCTTTGTGCAGGGGCTTTGCCTGCCGTTTCGCGGTTTCTCGCGTTCCGGCGCGACGATCTCCGTCGGTCTGCTGCAGGATATCCAGCGGCGGCGGGTGGAGGCTTTCAGCTTTGCGCTGGCGGTCATTCTGACTCCGCCGGTGGTGGCCCGCGAGGCGCTGCGCCTGCGGCACGCCGATACGACCGGCTTCGCGCATGCGGCGTTGCCCAGCCTGCTGGGAGCGGCCTTCGCCTTTCTCGCCGGCCTCCTGGCTCTGAAATGGCTGAGCGCATGGCTGGAGCGCGGGCGGTGGTACTACTTCGGAATCTATTGCCTGGCGGCTTCGGTGGTGGTCTTCCTTCTGCACCGGCACGGTTACTGATTTTCCATCCGAGGCAGCGTGTCAGGAGCCTGGATTTGCGGCCCGAGGCCGGACTGCGATACGGTGCGGGCATGTGGCTGCGTAAGCTGCGCATCGAGCGCGTCACGGCCTCCGGCGTGGCGATTCCCTGCCCTCTCGCCTGGATCGACAGCTTTGCGATGCGCAACTTTACCAACGACGCCATCTTTGACGACACCCTCCCGGCCGCAGACGGGCTGCTGGAGGCGGGCTTCCGGGTGCCGCTCGACCGGCTGCGGGAGGCGATGGACGACTGGTTTCGGCGGAAGGGGTATCTGGCCGCCGGCGAGAAGCTACGGCTGGAGGAAACCGCCACGTAACGGGCCTTCCACCGCAGTGAGCGGGCGACCCCACTGCTCCTTTCCATCCGATCCGCTCCCTGCGCCCCATTCGGACTACGCCAGGGCGGCGCATCCATCCCGAGAATTTCCAGGAACGGAGAACCGCGCTAAACTCCTCCCACTGCCGGCGTAGGGGATCTCATGGCGGCTACAAACCTCTGGTACGTTTGTTACCACTTTTGCTTCCCGAGACGTCCAAAGAAATACATCTCTCCTTCCTTTTTAGGGTCGGGAGTGGTAGAGGTAGATATGGAGAGCGTCCCCGCCGCCGAAAGCAAAGAGTATGGTTCGCTGCGCCCTTTGGCGGGTGAGGATCATCCAATGGTCATCAGCGCCAGGAAGCTCCGCAAGGAGTATTCGACAGGTCGTGGCCGCCTGACGCTTTTCGACGACCTGGATTTTGAGGTGGCCCGCGGGGAGATGCTGGCGATCGTTGGCCAGTCGGGGGCCGGTAAAAGCACGCTTTTGCACATCCTGGGTGCCCTTGATACCCCTTCCGGCGGTGACGTATACTGCGCCTCAATCCAATTGAGAACTTTGAGTCCCAGACAGGCAGCTGATTATCGCAATCGCGCGATCGGCTATGTCTGGCAATTTCACTATCTGCTGCCGGAATTTACGGCGCAGGAGAACGTGGCGATGCCCCTGCTTGCCCGGGGGGTGCCAAAGGGTGAGGCCTTCAACAGCGCGGAGCAGTGGCTGAACGAAGTGGGGCTGGGAGACCGCCTGGCGCACCGCGCGGGCGAGCTCTCCGGCGGGGAGCAGCAGCGGGTTTCGCTGGCGCGCGCCCTGGTGACGCGTCCGCAGGTGCTGCTGGCCGATGAGCCCACCGGGGATCTGGACGGCCGCACCGCGGAGCTGGTGTTTGCTCTGATCCAAAGGCTGCATCAGCAGCACGGGCTCACGTCCGTCATTGTTACGCACAATATGGGCCTTGCCCGCCGGTGCGGCAGGGTTTTGCGGCTGGATAAGGGCCGCCTGGAAGAGGTTTCTCCGCTGGGAGTTTGAGGCGGGACGGTGGCAGGCAGGTTTTGCAGTAATCGGGACAGCGCCGGGGGGATGGTGGCAAGATCCGGCGCCCGCTCCCGGAAAGTGGGATGGATGCGGACGAACGCACCAGCCTCAGGGGTCGCCCGAAATTGCCCGGGATTGTTGGCAGGGCGGCAGTTCGAGCCTGAGCAGCATCGCAGGCTCACAGGAGAAGAGGCCTGATCGCCAAAAGCCTTCCGGCACAAAGGACCGGCGTCCTGGCGGCGGTATCGAGCCTCTCAGAGGGAACATGTTCGAACGCTACACAGAAAAAGCACGTCGCGTGATCTTCTTCGCGCGCTATGAGGCCAGCCAGTTCGGTTCGCCGTACATCGAAACGGAACATCTGCTGCTCGGCCTGTTGCGGGAAGACAAGGCACTGACCAATCGCTTTCTCCGCTCCCATGCCTCGGTTGAATCCATCCGCAAACAGATCGAAGGACACACCACCATCCGGGAAAAGGTGTCCACTTCGGTCGACCTTCCGCTCTCCAACGAATGCAAGCGGGTGCTGGCCTACGCCGCTGAGGAGGCCGAGCGGCTCTCGCACAAGCACATTGGAACAGAGCATCTGCTGCTGGGATTGCTGCGCGAGGAGAAGTGCTTCGCGTCGGAGATCCTGCACGAGCGCGGCCTGAAACTGCTGGCGGTGCGCGAGGAGCTGGCCCGCGCTACCCAGGAGAAGGCTCCGGCGCAGCAGCGCAACCGCGAGTCCAGCCTGCTGGCGGAGTTTTCGCGGGATCTCACCCAGGCGGCGCTGGATGCGCAGCTGGATCCGCTGGTGGGGCGCGATCAGGAGCTGGAACGGGTGGTCCAGATCCTGTGCCGCCGGACCAAGAACAATCCGGTGCTGATCGGCGAGCCGGGTGTCGGCAAAACGGCCATTGTCGAAGGCCTCGCCCAGCGCATTTCCGACGGCGACGTTCCCAGCTTCCTGGCCGACAAGCGCGTGCTGGCGCTGGACTTATCCCTCATCGTCGCTGGCACCAAGTACCGCGGCCAGTTCGAAGAGCGCCTCAAGACCATCATGAAGGAGCTGATGGAAAACCAGAACTCCATCATCTTCATCGACGAGTTGCACACCCTGGTCGGAGCCGGTTCGGCCGAAGGCTCGCTCGATGCCGCCAACATCCTCAAGCCTGCGCTCTCGCGCGGAGAAATTCAGTGCATCGGCGCCACCACGCCGGGCGAGTATCGCAAATCCATCGAGAAGGACCGCTCCCTCGAGCGGCGCTTCCAGGCCGTGAAGGTCCCGCCGCCCAACGAAGAAGATGCCATCAGGATCATCATGGGCATCAAGGACCGCTACGAGAAGTTCCACGCGGTCAGCTACACGGACGACGCGATCAGCTTCGCCGTGGCGCACTCCAACCGTTACATCTCGGACCGCTTCCTGCCGGACAAGGCGATTGACCTCATCGACGAGGCGGGGGCTCGGGTGAAGCTGCGCCAGACTTCCCTGCCCGATGACATCACCGAAGTGCAGAAGCGGATCAAGTTCATCGTGCACCGGATGGAGAACGCCATCGCGAACCACGAGTTCGAAAAGGCGCGCTTCTATTCGGACGAGGAACGGAAGGAGCGGGATAATCTGCGGGCAATGCGCGACAAGTACCACCTCGATGACTCAACGGCCGGAATTGTGACCCGCGAGGACATCGAGGATGTGGTCAGCCGCTGGACGGGCGTGCCCATTACCTCCATCAAGGAAGAAGAGACGCAAAAGCTGCTCCGTGTCGAAGAGGAGCTGCATAAGCGGGTCATTTCGCAGGACAAGTCGATTTCGGCGCTGGCTCGGGCCATCCGCCGCTCCCGGGCTGGGCTCAAATCCCCGAACCGGCCGATCGGGTCGTTCCTCTTCCTCGGACCGACCGGTGTGGGCAAAACGGAAATGGCGCGGACCCTGGCGCAGTTCCTGTTCGGCAGCGAGAAGGCGCTCATCCGCTTCGATATGTCGGAGTTCATGGAGAAGCATTCGGTCTCGAAGCTGATCGGTTCGCCTCCGGGATACGTCGGCTACGAGGAAGGCGGCCAGCTCACAGAGCGCGTGAAGCGTTCGCCCTACTCCGTGGTCCTGCTGGACGAGATCGAGAAGGCGCACGCCGACGTCTTCAATATCCTGCTGCAGGTCTTTGAAGACGGGCAGCTGACCGATGGGCTGGGGAACACGGTCGACTTCAAGAACACGATCGTGATCATGACCTCCAACATCGGCGCACGGCACCTCCAGCGGCGCCAGGGGCTCGGCTTCCAGAGCGACCGCGAAGACCTGGTGATGGAGAAGATTGAGGACCTGGTTAAGAACGAGGTGAAGCGGACGTTCAACCCCGAGTTCCTGAACCGTATCGACGAGATCATTCTCTTCCAGTCGCTGACGGATGCCGATCTGATCCAGATTCTGGAGCTGCTGGTGCAGCAACTGAACACCAACCTGGCGCAGAAGGCGATCACGATTTCCGTGACCGAAGAAGCGAAGAAGTGGATTCTCGAGAAGACGCTGGTGGACCGCAGCTACGGGGCGCGTCCGCTGCGGCGGGCTCTGCAAAGGTATGTCGAAGATCCCCTCTCGGAGGCGCTGATCGCCGGCGGCATCAGCGAGCGCCCGGCGTTCCTCGAGGTGTACCTCGAAAACAACCAGCTCTTCTACCGGCCGGTGGCGAAGGAAGGCGAGGAGAAGACGGAAGGCGTGCTGCTGGTAAGTTAAGCGGGACGCGATGTGTGAGACGGAAAGGCTGCAAACCATCGCAGCCTTTTCTGTGGGCCCGGCCACGCGTGACTTTCGTACCGTCCCTGCCTCAGATTTCTCTTGCCTTCAGTTGTCCATCCGACCCATCATGAAATCGGGAAGCTCTGCCTTGGCAGAGCTTTTCCTTTTGGCATCGCATCAACCCGGCCCAGGCCGGGCATCGCCGCTCTTTGAAACCTCGACGCCGGCTGCCCGTTACCAGCCAGCCGGGGTAATACCCTCAGGGTATTACCCCGTTCGCCCTGAAGAATCAGCGCTTTGCCACATACCCCTTCTACAGAAATTTTTTTTACGAGGGAGCCGCCGGACAAGGCCCCGCAGCCCTCCACCGAACCGGCTGCCCCCCCGCAGGTGCGGCGAGCTACTCGATGGGAATGGCTGTCACGGCGATCCGCATCTGGCCTTTACTGTCGAGGTCGTCGGAGGAGTAGACGACGGTGTGTTTGCCCATGGGAATGTCCACCGTGGAATCCCAGGCATTCTGGCGGATCACCGGTTCATTGACGCCGGCAATGGCGGTCTGGCGGGCGACGCTGCTGACTTCCGCCTTCAGGCGGAAACTCAGCGTGCCGCCATGCTGCTTTGGATCGAGGACACCCAGATTCACGCCGAGATCGATGTACTGAAATTGCGTCTGGTTCAAGGCGGGATTCGCGCTCGACCCGTAGGAGCCCGTGGCGATCGGGACTCTCGATCCGGTCTTGATCTCCTGTTCTCTGCCGTTATCGGTGGAGATGGTCTCCTCATAGGTGCGCGTGTTGGTGACCTGTCCGGCAGCATCCAGTTCCTCGATGGCGAAATGCAGCCGGAAAAACTGGTGCGAGGGCGCAGGACCCGGAGGGTTCTGCGCCGAGACAGCAATGGGGAGCAGAGATAACGTGAATGCGGCGGCGAGTGTGGCGATGGCTTTCTTCATGAAGGCTCCTGTTGGTTTCTCTTATCGATCCTGAAGATTGGCTGCCGGCAGCGGATGCGGCTGCAGGCCGGCGACGATGATGGAGCCGGCCCAGCGCTTCTGGTCCCGAACGACCGCGCGCTGGACGGCGAGGGGCGCCTGCTCGGCGAAGGCCACCAGCGCCCTTTCCTGGGGCGAGAGCGGCGCAGGCGTGGGGAAAATCTCCAGCTTAGGCAGAGGCTGAACTGCGGCCACCGTTGGCCGCAAGCTTCGCGCGTGCGGCCTGATGCGAGGCGGCTGCTCCTGGACGAGCCGCACCTCCGGATCCGCGGCAACTCCAGGCGCCTTCGGGATCCATGCGATCCGCGGAGCCTTCGGGCCAGGCGGCAGCCACCAGACCGCAAACAGCGTGGCGGCCAGCGCAGCGGCGGCCAGCGCCGAGATCCACCCAAACCACCGCCTGCCGGCGCGGCTTCCCGCTTCCCTTGCCCGCTCCAGGACGCCGGCTATGGCAACCCGGGTGTCGGGGATTGCGGGCGGCTCGGCGTAGCTGCGCAGCCCGGCGTCGATCCGCTCTTCCAGGCGATCGTCACTGGCACGCATAATACCGTTCCTCCATGGCTCGAATCTTCTCCCTGAGCATTTGCCGGGCGCGCATGAGGCGCGTTCGTACGGTGCCTTCGGGAATGCCCATAGCGGCGGCGATCTCGCGCGAGTTCATCTCGACGGAGAGCGCCAGCGGCTGCCGCAGCTCCTCCGGCAGGCTGTCGATGAGGCGGTGAAGCGCGGCGTCCTGGCTGGCGGCGATCAGAGCTTCCTCGGGATCGGGAGCGGTATCCGGCACGGTGCCCGGGTCATCGGAAGCGCCCTGGGAACTACTCTGGGCCGATGCCGCGCACCGGGACCTGAGCCGGTCGACCGCTGCCCGCCAGGCGGTCCGGGCCACGAACGCCCGCTCGTCGCGGAGACCCCGCCACGCCTTTGCCCGGAAGATGCTCAGAAAAGCCTCCTGCGCGGCGTCTTCAGCGTCATGTGTATTGCGCACGACCGCCCACGCCACTTTGTATGCGAGCCTCCACTGCCGCTCCACCAGACCCGCGAACTCTGCTTCGTGATCCGTTGGCAAACTGGCGGCTCCTTGCTGCTTCACTCGCAAAGACGGCAGCGGCGAAACAGGTGTTCAACTATTTTGCCGATGGGGTGGGCGGTCCGCTCCCGGACCCTGGCAGGTGACCCCGTACAATGCAACCAACCCTGAGGAGTCCCCGTCACGATGAGGTTATTCCCACCCTGTTCGATTGCTGTTGTTCTGCTTGCGGCCGTATCGCTGCCAGCCTTCGCCCGAAGGCCTGCACCGCCGCAGGAGGCTACCGGGCTGGACCACGAAGTGGAGCTGTCGCTCGAGAATGAGCAGCCCGCGCGTGCTGCGCACGCCATGGTGGTGACGGTGCATCACGATGCGACGGACGCCGGTGTGGCGATCCTGAAGCAGGGCGGGAATGCCGTGGATGCTGCCGTCGCCGTTGGGTTCGCGCTGGCGGTGGTTCACCCCGTCGCAGGCAACATCGGCGGGGGCGGATTCATGTTGATCCACGCAGAGAGGCCGCTGCGGCCGGGTCTGCCGGCCGGCCAGGACATCTTCATCGACTACCGCGAGAAGGCCCCGCTGGCCGCCACGGCGAACATGTATCTGGACGCCGGAGGGAACGTCATCCCCAACGCAAGCATCGTCGGCTACCGGGCGATAGGCGTTCCCGGTTCTGTCGCCGGGCTGGTCCATGCGGAGCAGAAGTACGGGCGGCTGACGCTGAAGGAAGTGATGGCCCCGGCGATCCGTTTAGCCGCCGATGGCTTTGTGCTGACGGAAGGGGAAGCTCAGGAGATGCACGACTCCATCCTGTCCGGCTTTCCAGCCTCGAAAGCCCTCTTCCAGCGCAACGGCAGCTTCTACCGGGCCGGCGAACGCTTCCGCCAGCCTGAACTGGCCGCCACGCTGCGCCGAATCTCTGCCGATCCCGCCGACTTCTATCACGGTGCGATCGCTCACCAGATCGCGGCAGCGATCCAGCAGGGCGGAGGTCTGATCACCGCTGAAGACCTGGCCCGCTATACGGTGAAGGAGCGCAAGCCGATCATCGGGACTTACCGTGGATACACCATCGTCAGCGCACCGCCGCCCTCCTCGGGCGGAATTGCGCTGGTGGAAATCCTGAACATCCTGGATACCTACAACCTGACCCCGCTGGGCGACAGGACCCCGGCGGAGATGCACATCATCCTCGAAGCCTTCCGTCGCGCCTACATGGACCGTTCCGACTACCTCGGCGATCCGGACTACGTGAAGATCCCCATCGCGCAGCTCATCAGCAAGAGGTATGCGGCCGCCTGGCGGGAGAGTATTGAGCCTGAACAGGCCACGCCTTCGAAGGACCTCCGGCGCCCGGCCGGGTTTCTGCCACCCCCGCCGACGATGGACGACGTGCGCCAGGAGCCGGTGGACACAACCCATTACTCCGTGATGGACGCTCAGGGCAACGCCGTCTCCGTGACCACCACGCTGAACGGCGGATACGGATCCGGAGTGACTGTGCCCGGGCTCGGGTTTCTGCTGAATGACGAGATGGACGACTTCGCATCGAAGCAGGGAGTTCCCAACATGTTTGGGCTGATCCAGGGGCCGGCAAATGCCATCGCCCCAGGCAAGCGCCCGCTCTCCAGCATGACGCCGACCATTGTCCTGAAGGACCGCAAGGTGGCGATGGTGCTTGGTTCGCCGGGCGGCGGAACGATTATCACCACGGTGGCGAACATCTTCCTCAGCGTGGCCGACCAGGGCCTGAACATCCAGCAGGCCGTGGATGCTCCGCGCTTTCACCATCAGTACCTGCCCGACACGGTCCTGCTCGAGCCTGGCTTCTCGCAGGCGACGACGGACAAACTGCGGGCTGCCGGCTACACCCTGAAAATCGGCCGGCGCTGGGGCGATGGTGAGTGCATCGCTGCGGATCCCCACAGCGGCGAGCTGGAGGGCGGCCAGGATCACCGCCATCACTACGGAAAAGCCGCCGGGTTCTAGATTCGTTCTTCGAGCCGGGGATCGGCAGCGGCAACCTGCCCGCCGGAAAGTATCTGTGCCGCTGCCGATGTTCCGGGGTATGATCGTGGCTCATTCACCCACAGGGCTCTCCAGCGGACCGTCACAATTTTCGGCTTTTTCTGACCTTTTGTCCGGAGGCAGAGCCATGGGTTCCTGGCGAAGTCTTGCGCACAAAATCGGGGTTGCGCTCAATTTCATCGATCCCCCGAGCATACCGCCGTACGGCTGGTCCTATTTCGACCATCTGGTGTCGCTCTATGTCACGCTCAACAGCTCCGATGCCCGCGCCGATGCGGTGATCAGGAAGGCGTCGGCTCAGCCGAACGATCTGACGTGGGGAGATGTCTTCCTGCTCGAGAACATCGTCTTCTCGCTGCAGCCAGACGAAGTGGTCAACCGCAACGCCTGGATCGTCCGCGAGCGCTTCCGCGAGATTGCGGGGCCGATCGTCTATGACAAGTACGTCGAATCGGGTTCCCCCCGGGACAGCGACACTCCGGCGAAACTCGCGCTGCTCAAGGCCGACCTGACGCGCCTTCTCGATGTGCTGCACTGGTATTACTCGCTGATCCCAATACGGGAGCAGATGAGGAAGTCTCTGACAGTTCGCTGCATGGTGTACGTGATCCTGTACACTGCGGCGCTGGCGGGAATTCTGGTGATCTGCCGCCACTATAATGCTGACTTTTTCGCCATGGTGACAGGGACCGTCTACTGGGGCATTCTGGGTGGATTTGTCAGCTCGCAGCGACGGATGCAGAGGATTCCCAACGACGGCGATCCGCTGATCAGCGTCTTCGGCCTGGACAGCGCCGGTTATTATCTGTGGCTCTCGCCGCTGCTGGGGGCGATTTTCGCCATGGTGCTGGCGCTGATGTTTATCTCGGGAATCCTGACCGGGTCCGTGTTTCCGGAGTTCTATTCTCCCAGGCACCGGGGCGGGGTCACGTTCTTCACCTTTACCTGGGCCACGCTGCCGATCTCCAGCCAGGAGTATGCGAAGCTCTTCGTCTGGGCCTTTCTGGCGGGCTTTGCGGAAAGGCTGGTGCCGGACAGTCTGGATCGTCTGAGCTCGAAGCTCTCCGTCGAGGAAAGGAAGAAGGGGGCGACTTCCCCGGGTCTGACTGCCAACGCTGGCCCGAAGCAGTCACAGCAGCCGGAGACAACGGCTCGGGAGCAAAGCCAGACAGAAGGGATTTCGCCTGAGGTGCTCAAGAATGTGCTGCGCACCGGCCAAAGCCCGGGCGGCCCGCAGCAGGAATCCACGGATCGAGGCGAGTAGGCGCGGGCGGGCGGGATCTCCGCCGTCCGGGATGCGGTTCTCCGCCGGCAATTTCACCCCAGGTCGGATACTGGAATATCCTTTTCAACAGGCGCAAAACAAGCGGAATTCAGTCTCCGGAGAAGCTATGCCAGATGCAAGCTGCGACATCGGCCTTATCGGTCTGGCCGTCATGGGCCAGAATCTTGTCCTGAACATGAATGACCACGGATTCAAGGTGGCCGTTTTCAACCGCACTGTCTCGAAAGTCGACGACTTTCTTGCCAATGAGGCGAAGGGCACGCAGGTCATCGGCGCGCACTCGCTCCAGGAATTTGTCTCGCTGCTCAAGCGGCCTCGCCGGGTCATGTTGATGGTCAAGGCAGGCGATACGGTCGACCAGATGATCGAACACGTGCTGCCGTACCTCGAGGCGGGCGACATCGTCATCGACGGCGGCAATTCCCTGTTCACGGACTCGAACCGCCGCACGAAAGACCTGGCCGCCAAAGGAATCCTCTTCATCGGGACCGGCGTCTCCGGCGGCGAGGAAGGGGCGCGACACGGTCCCTCGATCATGCCCGGGGGAAATCCGGAAGCCTGGCCGCACGTGAAAGAGATTTTCCAGTCCATTGCCGCCAAGGTGGACGAGGGGGGGGAGAGCGCCAACGGCGGCGGGGGCACTCCCTGCTGCGACTGGGTGGGCGATGCCGGGGCCGGGCACTACGTCAAGATGGTCCACAACGGCATCGAGTACGGCGATATGCAGCTCATCTGCGAGGCCTACGACCTGCTGAAGCACGCCCTGAACCTGATGCCGGACGAGCTGCACGACATCTTTGCCGAATGGAACAGGGGCGAACTGGACAGCTTCCTGATCGATATTTCCGCACAGATTTTTGCAAAAAAGGACGAGGATGGGCAGCCGCTGGTGGACAAGATTCTGGACACCGCCGGCCAGAAAGGCACCGGCAAGTGGACGGTGATGAGCGCCCTCGACCTGGGCATGCCGGTGACGCTCATCGGGGAATCGGTCTTTGCCCGTTGCCTGTCGGCGATCAAGGAGGAGCGCGTGGCTGCCTCGAAGGTTCTCCAGGGGCCCACTGGCGAAGCCGCCACCGCTGACCGGGCGGGGTTCATCGAGAACGTACGGCGTGCGCTTTACTGCTCGAAGATCATTTCCTATGCACAGGGCTACATGCTGCTGCGCGAAGCGGCGAAGGAGTTCGGCTGGCGCGTCAATATGGGCGGCATTGCCCTGATGTGGCGCGGGGGCTGCATCATCCGCAGCCGCTTCCTGGGCAAGATCAAGGAGGCCTACGACAAACAGCCGAGCCTGCAGAACCTGCTGTTTGACAGCTTCTTTGCCGGCGTCCTGAATGAGTACCAGCCTGCCTGGCGCAAAGCCGTAGTCAAGGCCATCGCTCTTGGGGTTCCTGCGCCGGCCTTCTCGACGGCTCTGGCCTTCTACGACGGGTACCGCACCGCCCGGCTGCCGGCGAACCTGCTCCAGGCGCAGCGGGACTTCTTCGGCGCCCACACCTACGAGCGCGTCGACCAGCAACGGGGCCAGTTCTTCCACACCAACTGGACCGGCCACGGCGGGCGGGTCGCTTCCACCACCTACAACGTCTAGGCGGCTGCCCGGGTCTCGACCATCGAGACCCGGGCCCGACTGAAATGCCGCCGACACCGGACTCCAGCCTGCGGGCGGGCCTGCTCATTCCGCCCAGCCCAGCGATCGCAGGAAGGCCCGGTCTGTTTCGCTAAGCTGCGCCCCCGGGAGCAGATCCGGGCGGTTGCGCCATGTCTTTTCGAGCGCACGCTCGCGGCGCCAGCGCCGGATCGCTGCATGGTCACCCCGGGTAAGGATCTCGGGGACCTTCAGCCCCCGGAACTCGGCGGGCCGCGTGTAATGGGGATAGTCGAGCAGACCGCCGGAGCCATGAGTGGAGCGAGGAGGGACTCCGGGCGCTGCAGGCTCGCCGCCGCCGAGGAGTCCGAAGCTCTCGTATTCGCTGGAAGCCTCATTACCGAGGACGCCGGGGAGGAGGCGCGCCGTGGCATCCACCACAACGGCCGCCGCAAGTTCACCGCCGGAGAGGACGAAGTCCCCGATGGACAATTCCCCGTCGCAGAAGAGCTCGGAAATGCGCTCATCCACGCCCTCGTAGCGGCCGCAGATGAGCACCACCCGCTCCAGCTTCGCCAGCTCACGGGCTACGGCCTGAGTGAATCGCGAGCCCTGCGCGGAGAGCAGAATCACGCGCTCCCGGGTAGTGTTCCGGTCCGTCTTCGGTGGCAGGCCAAGCCACTCGACGGCTTCGGACAGAGGCTCGGGCTTCAGCACCATGCCTTCACCTCCGCCAAAAGGCCGGTCGTCGACGGTGCGATGGCGGTCGTGGGCAAAAGCGCGCAGGTCGTGGACCGCGACCGCGACCCTGCCGGCAGCGATACCGCGGCGCAGCACACCGTGGTTCAGGATGCTGGCGAAGAACTCGGGGAAGATGGTGATCAGATCGAAGCGCATGCAGAAACGGAACGTGCTGATGCGCGCCGCACGGGTTGCGAACAGCACAGCAGGCATCGTTGGCATCTTATCCTGACTCGTTGCCGTGCGCATTCGGCGCTGTTTGCGCGCATTCGCAACTCATCGCGTCCTGTTGCTATAATCCGCGCGCGAGGTTTTGCCGGATTTCTGGCATACTCATGCATGACGCGGTTCAAAACACTGACTCGGAGCCCGGAGGGCATATCTGATGCAGGACGACTACAAGCTTTATGCAAGTGCTGACAGCGAATTCGAACCGGAAGCCGACGATGATATGGAAGAACTGGAAGAGGGCTTCGGCGAAGATGAGGAAGAAGAGGTCGTGGTGACGGCTTCCATCTCCTCCGACGATGACGAATTAGCAGAGGAGGAGGGCGAGGGCGCCGGCGAGGAGGCCGAGTCTCAGGTTTCCTCGACTCCTGCGAAACCGGCGAAGAAGCGGGCAGCAAAGAAGGCCGCGAAGAAGGCCCCGGCAAAGAAAGCTGCGAAAAAAGCCCCCGCAAAGAGAGCCGCGCAGAAGGCCCCGGCAAAGAAGGCGGCTGCAAAGAAGGCCGCGAAGAAGGCCCCGGCGAAGAAGGCTGCGGCGAAGAAGGCTGCGGCGAAGAAGGCTCCCGCGAAGAAGGTGGCTGCGAAGAAGGTGGCTGCCAGGAAAGGCGCCGCGAAGAAGACGGCAAAGAAGGCCGCCAATAAGGCCGCGAAGAGCGCCGCCCCCAAAAAGCCGGCGAAGAAAGCCGCTAAGAAGGGTTCGCGCCGCTAAGCATCGGTAAGGGCTGCATGAGCCATGCAGCCCTTACCCGTTATCGCTCATCTGCCGCTTCTCTTCTTCCGTAATGGGCGCGTTGATCTCCAGCAGACCCTGGGGGAAGCGCATCTCGACGCGCCGGCCAGCCAGATCGATCCGCACCAGATACCCTTTCACAAGGGGGATCAGGGCCTCGGCTTCCGGACCGCGAATCCCGCGCCGCCGGACGACCAGCAGATCGGTGCTGGACGATCCCCGATCCACATCGACGATCTCGCCAACCTCAAGACCTCCGTGGTCCAGATCGACGACCTGGCAGCCGATGAGATCGGCGATATAGGCTGAGCCCGCCTCCAGCGGCGCCCGCTCCGAGGCCGGAATGGCTACATGAAAGCTTCGCACCGCCTCGGCATCGTTGATGGAATCGATTCCCGCGAACTTAAGTACGACGCGGCTGCGGAGAAACCAGAAATTTTCGAGGTGAATCTCCCGCGGCCGCGTGCCCAGCCGCGGGGGAGGAATGAGGAAGAGTCGGGACCGCTGGTGGAATCGCTCCGGGAAATCGGTCAGGATTTCCGCAATAAGCTCTCCTTTCCGCCCATGAGGGCGGATCAGCTTTGCCAGCAGAGCCCATCGGGCCGCCGCAGCGCCAGACGCTGCTACAGGCTGCACCGTCCGCCCGGCACCACCGGCGCCCGAACCGACGCTCCGGCCGACCGTCGGGGATCCGGACGCAGAAGGTACCTGGTCCTGCGAAATGGTTCGCTGGGGCAATGCCATTTCTGCCAGCTGTGTCTACTCCTCGCTGCCAGCCGTCTTCTGGTGGTCTTCCTCGAGGATATCGAGCGTATAACGATGATGGTGCTTCATACTGACAGCTCCCAGGATCGTCCGCACCGATCTGGCCGTGCGCCCCTGCTTTCCGATCACCTTCCCTACATCCGTGGGAGCGACCCTGAGCCGGAACACCGTGCTCTCCTCGCGTTCAACCGCCTCAACAACCACCGCCTCGGGAATATCCACGAGTGCCCGCGCAATCTGGGTTACCAATTCCTGCATGTCATCGGGTTTGTCTGTTGTCTCTTTCATCTTGCCCCCCACTGGAAGACACACGACCCTGAGCTTCCGGGGCTACGCGGATACTACTGTAATGCGGTCGTGGAAAAAAGAATATTCCGCAGACTGCCTAACCCCAAGTGCGGCAAAAGTAACCTTTGGGAGGTAGCGGGAGCAGGCGAACGGGCACTCCCTCCGTTACTGCAGGGTAATGTCAGGCAGCTTCCGAAGCACCGGGGGCGCCAGCCGAGCCGATTTGCGGCTCGGGGGCCTGATTTCCCGTCGAGGGATGGGAGTGGAGCAGCCTGGCGACACGGTCGGAAAGCTGGGCTCCCTTTCCCTTCCAGTACTCGATCCGATCCAGCTTCAGCTCGACCGAAGCCGGATTGGTGCGGGGGTTGTAGGTTCCCACCAGCTCCACGGAACGGCCGTTCCGGGCACGGCCCTTCTCGATGACGACCACACGGTAATACGGTTGTTTGCGCGCGCCCACGCGCGCCAGGCGAATCATCAGCACAATCGAACAATCCTTTCCATCACGAAAATTTCAGAACTCAAATCCTGGGATCACCGATACGGCCCCGCAGGGCACACACTTCCCAGCTTCCTAATATATCAGGGATTTACGCACAAACCTAGGGGCAACGAAGCCAGTACCAGGCGCGGATACAGGCCGTCGCCCCGCGAGGGGACCGGCGATTGCCCCTGTCTGGAGTCGATGTTAGGATGGAACCACAGTTTCCGGACCGCCGTTTCCCCACCCCCATGGCGAATGCATGAACGAGGTTTCTCTCCCCAGCCCGCCGCCATCTCCGGCGACCCCTGCCAGGAGCCTCAAACCGATTCGTCTCGCATACTTTGTGAGCCGCCCTATCCAGTACCAATTTAATTCCTAAGTCTGGATTTTGAGAGAGATGGCCATCGATTCCATTTTCCTGCTCGGCAAGTTTTCTCCCGGCGAACTGGGCTCATCGTACCAGCGCGCCTTCAACAAGATTGGTGTCCGAACGCAGGTATACAGCCCACGTGAATCGCGGGACCGCTTACCGTGGGTCATCAAAAACCGTGTGGCCCACAGGCTAACCATCCAAAGCCACTGGATCAGGTCCCGCTCGCTCGTCAAGCTAAACAGGTGGATCGAGCGGAGCGTTCTGGAATCCGGTGCGCAGGTCTTTCTCTCTCTCACCCTTGAATTGATATCCGCCGAAACCCTGCGCAGAATCCGTTCTGCGGGTGTACACGTCGTCTGCTTTTATCCCGACAACCCTTTTCCGCCCAACTATGGCGCACGTCCGGAAACGCTCCCCGCTGCCCGGGAGGCGGATCTGTGCCTCATCTGGAGCGAACGCCTGGCGGGCAAGCTGAAGAATGCTGGTGTCCGCAATGCTGCATTTCTTCCTTTTGCATGGGATCCGGACGTTTTCCCTTATCAACATTCGCAGCCACAGGGAACCTGGCCGGGCGTCCTCTTCCTCGGCGGCTGGGATCGGGAACGGGAGCAGTTTCTGGAAGAAGTTGCCTCTCACGTACCTCTCCGCATCTACGGCCCCCCTTATTGGGGCACGCGAACCAGACCCTCCAGCCGGGTTCGGCGCTGCTGGCAGGGGTCCGACCTCCGCCTGGCGGATGCTGCCCGGGTCATACGAGAATCGGCTGTCTGTCTGAATCTGCTGCGAACCCAGCACATCATAGACGGACAGCCAGACGGGCTGATCATGCGGAACTTCGAGGTGCCCGGAGCGGGGGGATTTCTGCTGTCCACGAGGAGTGGTGGCGCAACCACGCTGTTTCCGGAGGGGGATACAGGAGAGTATTTTTCCGATACGCGGGAATGCATCGAAAAGGCGAAGGCTTATATCGCAGACGAGCAGGCCCGGAGGTCACTCATCGAACGAGCCTATGCTGCGACTACTGCGCGCCACCTGTACACCGACCGCGCGTCCTGGATCCTCAAAAGATGCTCGACGATTGTTCCAGCAGGGATTAGCGTCGCGAACTAATTTAATTCCTCCTGCGCACGCCGGGTCATCAGTCGCTCTTCGACGAAGACCGGAGGGCCGTCTTCTTTTCCTCCCTCGGTGAGTGTGCGGGCAAGTGCCGTTTCTACCTCGGCCGGCCCGGCCTGCGCGACGTTATCGCTCGACGAGGCCGCGAGCGCGCAGTCCAGTCAGGGTACGACAACGACACCCAATTCAGTCGGATTCTGAATCGCCTTGATGATTACAATGAGGATTAGCTTTTCTGATCAGGATCGGTTGCCGATGAAACCGAAGCCATGCCGTTCGGCGAACGCGCCAATCGGATTCTCGACTGACTGAACCGTGTCTGCCCCGGCCTGACGACTCCAACTTCGATATGACGCGGACTCAGGGCAAGGTCGTCGCACGAAACTCTCTGGGTGAAGGCCGATTTAAGCACCATAATCGCACGAACATACAACGTGAGGATTGTCTGTGGCTGGACCAACACAATCCGGAGGAGCCATATGTCCCTTTCGATCGTAATGCCAACATATAACGGGATGAGGTACCTGAAGCAGGCGGTTGACTCCGTGCTGTCGCAGAGTTACCAGGGCTGGGAGCTGATCATCAGCGATGACGGATCGAAGGATGGGACTCGCGACTATTTACTGAGCCTTGAGGACCCACGCGTCAAAGTTCATTTCCAGACTGAAAACCTGGGTATCTTCGGCAATCTGAATTTTCTCTTGTCTCAGGCCCGTTACGAGATCACTCAAATCCTCTGCCAGGACGATTACCTTGTGGACAGCGGAGCGCTGGACCGGCTGCTAAGTGAATGGAGCCGGCTGCCGGACGCGGTAACGTTTCTGCGTTCGAATCATCGCCTGGACGTGCGGTCGAGGCTCGAACGATATCAGGCTGCCGTCCTGCCCCCCGTCATCGCGCCTGAGCATTCCGATCTTCTGTTCTTCGTATTTGGGTGCATACCAGGAAATCTGTCGAATGTTTCCGTCCGCACGAGCGCGGTTGAGGGTGCCGGCTGGTTCCGGACAGACCTGCCCTATGCTGGGGATTTCGAATTCTGGAGCCGACTCGGCAGGTCATCTCCCTGGGCCCTCTCCAGATTTTCAGTGACCTGTGTGCGGCAGCATATCGCTCAGGCTTCCGTTACGCTGAATCTAAAGGGCGAAAAAATCTCACAACTCGGGACGGTTCTCGACATACTCTACAGGCGCCTCGTAGCTGAAGGTCATTCCCCACTCGCTCTGCGTTTCATGGCCGCTGTCGCATATATATCGCAGGAAAAACACAGGGGCGTGAAGGACCAGCTCAGCGGGAGGGGTCGTCAGTACCTGGCCTGCGTTGCCAAGGGTCTCGATCCATCCAGCTTTTCCTTCGGCAGCACCCTGGACTGGGGTATTTATTTTGCATCCCTCGGAGGACATCTCTTTACGGTTTCGGCAGCCAGACAGCTTCTCAAAGCACATAACAGAATTCTCTCCGCCGGGAAGGAGTCCAGCGCCTGTATTGCGCCTATGTGGGGGGGCTCGGAGTGATTCTGGTCCGGAATCATGATGCAGGCGCACTCCCGACCAGGGATTGAGCGAACGCGGACCAGCTTTCCCCATACTGATACCATCCACCGATGTGGCGGACGCGCTCCTGGGCTGCCTCACTCATCCTCTCCCGGAGGGGAGCATCGTCAGCAAGCTGCTGCAGTCTGGCGCCAATTGCCTGCGGAGATCGAATCGGGGTGAGAAAGCCCTCCACGCCATCGGCAAACAGATCCTCGCCACCCGTGTGATCGCTGCTGATGAGAGGGCAGCCGCACGCCATCGCCTGGCCCTGAACGAGAGCCAGGCCTTCCTCAATTGAGGGAAGCACCATCACGTGACTGCTGCTGAACAGCGCGGGAAGCTGACCCTGCGGCACGTGCCCCATAAACTCGACGCCTTCCTGCGGTAGACCTGAGAGAATCTGGCGAAATTCCGGCGCCACACTGCCCACAATTCTGAGTCGCTTCCGCGGGTGCTTCAACTGGCGATAGCCTTCCAGCAGGTAGGGCACTCCTTTGCGCAGATTCACGCTCCCCACAAAGAGCACTTCGAACCGATCCGGCATTGGTTCGCCGGTGCGACGAAAGCGTTCGAGTCGCACGCCGTATGGGATTTTGTAAACCTTCTCCGCTGGCACACCCATTTCCACAAACGAGCGCCGCGCAAACTCGGAAGGAACGACAATCGCATCGGCCTCCTCGTACTCTGTTTCTTCTCGCGCGATGATCCGCGGATCACAGATGACTCGCTCGATTCCCCAGCGCTTGTACTCCTCTCCGACGATTCGATCCTGATAGCGAATATGGGAGGACCCGCGATCGCAAATGTATTTTGCTCCCCTTTCCTGAGCGCGCCTGCCGCTCAGCACGCCAGATCCCGAGAGTGCGACATAAACATCGCAGGAGGGCATGGTGTTTGCCACCCAGTGATCAAAGGTCCGAAACATCACCGACGTGATATCCCTGTTCAGACCGGCAGGGATACCCCACATTCGCCCGACAAGCAACTGCGGAGTATGAACCCATGGAAACGTGCGCACTTTTTCCAGCGCAATTCCCTCCCGTCGCAGCCGTTTCCAGGGAAAAGTGGAGTAAATGCATTTCAGGGAGCCGCGACCCTCCAGCTCGCGGGCCAGATCGAAGTGGTGAAAGACACCGGCGACCGCCTGGACCACTTCAAGGCTAACGTCTCCCCGCGAATCCTGTGCGGTGTTCTCCAAATTGTGCCTTCTGTGTCGAGATGGATTCAGCGGGGGGAGCTGGTTCATACCCGACAGCTTTCAGCTAACCGGATCCGCAAGTTCCCCTGCCGGTAACTGAGAAATGAGGTTGCGTTGTCGACGATTACGGGACCGGTCGCCCCTGACCGGAATGTATCTCACGATCCCCCCCAACACCCAGGAGACCAAGATCAGCTGGAGGGGTGTTTTCGTCATGAGGACGATATTACTCCCCATGGTCATTGCTCCAAACTCAAACGCCAACGTTACTGCTGCCACAGTTCCCCAGGGCCGGCTGATATCGAACATGCTTTCGAAAACAACAAGAACGAAGGGCATACCGACCATCGGAAACAGGATGGCGCTCAGCCATCCGAACGCTCCGTAGGCGTCCGCCACGGAGGTGATTGTGGAGAATGTGGTACCTTCTATGTCCGCGTGCTCCAGGCCGTCGATTTGTCCAAGATACGCGTCGGAGCCGAAATCCGGTTTGTCTTTGAAAAGAAAATGCGGAACCTGGCTGAGCACATCCATCTTCACCGACTTGAAGCCGTAGTGAAATCCCGTGGAACACGCGTTGATCAGCGCGCTGTCAGGAGCGATCAGGGCAAACCTGTTGAGGGTCTCCGTACCGGGGCGGCTAAAGTAGCTCCCTGCCCTTTCATTTTGCACAGTGGTCGCCGAAATCGCAGTTCTGATCGCGCTCCATTGGCCGGGGGCTGCGAGGAGATGACCGAACATCTTCGACGCCTCCTCTCGGAAACTGCCTGACCCCCGAAACTGGCGCACGTAGAGGTAGTAAGGCGAGATGAAGACGAAGAACACGAAGATCGTAGCGGCGATAGCGGCATAATGCCGACGCCGCAGCCTGTATCCGCGGATATAGCAGGTGACTAATATGATCAGAGCGGGTGTGGCGAACCCGCCTCGCCCTGCAGTCACGAAGCCCATGAATGCCATTCCAAGCACCGGCCAGAGCGCCATCCATCCAAAGCTATGACGCCCCTCTGTACTCCGGATGCGATGATCGAGTGCGATGACCAGCGAGAACGGCAGCAGATTCCTAAGAAGAACCGCTAAGCCGTGTGCAGAGGATTGGGCGGCGTCCGGACCGGCAAGGTTCAGAGATGTGAATAGAATGGTTGCCGGCAACCCGAGGCCGAGCGAGATGACATACAGCACTTTGGACTGACCGGATGTGACTGGCTCGACAGGCCGCGGAAGACGCAGCCGTATCCACCCGAAGAGGAACACGCCCACCATCAGCGACAGGTAGAAAACGGTGTACACCGTGATGGTCAGGTTGGGAACCAGGAGGCCCTGGTCCGCGCGTTCGAACAGGAAGAGCTTCGCGAACTGACCAATGATGAGGCCGTTCAGGGCGAAGACGCTGAAGGCGATGCCGCTGATGGTGCTGAGTCCGCCCAGCAGGTTGTAGATGATCCCCGCCGCGGCCAGGGCGGTGGCCACCATGGCCACGAAATACAGATTCGTCCCGGTTGCCAACTCACCGGCGGCCACCAGGAGAGCGATGGCGAATAAAAGAATCAGCGGAATTTTGTGCGCCCGGGCCATGTCTATGGATTGAATCGTATCCATTCTGTGAATCGCGACCAGCCGTCAGGGGTGCAGGATATAGCCGAGGCTGGTCGCGGCATAGACGGCCTGCTGTGGTCCGCCGCCGGAAATGACCGATTTGAAGCCGTTTCGGGGGATATAGAGAATGTCGTCGGAGGCCAGCGCGACGTCTTTCTCCTTGCCATCGAGCACCTTCTTCAGATCGAGCATGATCTCCACTCGCTGATGATCGGGGGTCGTGCGAATGATCATGCTCTTTGAGAGCGCCGCGGCATAGAGCAGGCCGCCGGAGACGGAGATCGCGCGCACTACGGTGACCGGCGTGTTGCTCGACAGCGGAATCGCCTGCGGCGTCTTCACCTCGCCAACAACGTAAACATTGCCCACCTTCGGAATGACGACAGTATCGCCGGGAAGCAGCGGTATGTTGCTCGCAGCGCTCGTGCTCGGGTCGTTGCCCAGCTCGACCGTAATGGGCTTGGGGTCACCGACGCGACGGATGGTAATGGCATGGCTGGCCAGTGGTGTAAATCCGCCGCAGGCCGAGATGACGTCCATGAGGCGAAGGTCGCTGTAGGCCGGGATGGGCGCCGGCTTCTCGACTTCTCCAAGGACTGTAATCACCTGAGTCGGGGACTGGACCAGTTCCACGCTCACCTGCGGGTTGACCAGGATTTCCTTTTCCTTCAGCTGCTTCTCGAGATAGAGGGAAACCTGGGAGGGGGTCATGCCGGCCAGCCGGACTGTTCCCAGGTAAGGCAGCACGATCTCGCCCTGGGCGCCGAGCTTAACACCCCCGATTGCCGTTGTGGTCAGTTCCGGGGCGCCGTAAGTGGCGATCGAAATCATGTCTCCGGGCTGGAATTTTACGTTGGCGTACTGCGCCTTCATGGCTGACGCGGGCGCACCCGCAGCAGGGGTTTGCGATGTGACCGCGGGGCCAGCATACTGCGCTGCTGCGACGGCACAACCCAGCGTGAGGCTCAGGCACGCCGCGATGAGGTGACGAACTGATTTCCCGGCCACAGGCTTCCTGTCAGCGACTCCGGGGCCGCTTCGCCGGCAAGCGGAACTATTTGCCATATTCATAGGTGTAATAGCCCAGATAGCCGTAGTATTCGGGCAGCGACGAATCCACTCCGTTGAAGACGAACCCGTAGATCTTCACATCGAGGTCGCGAAGGATCTCCGCCGCGCGTCCCAGCATGCGGCGCGTGCAGTATCCCTGGCGGATGACCAGCACCATACCGTCGGCCTGCGCCGCGACGATGGCCGGATCGGTGACGGACAAGACCGGCGGGGTATCGAAGATCACGTAGTCGTACTTTTCGCGCAGCTCCCGCACAACCTCGATCATCTGGTCCGAGGCCAGCAGGTCGGCCGGCAGAGGAGGAACCGTGCCGGATGGAATCACGTCCAGCGTGGTAAGAATCTCGTGCGTCTGCGTTACTTCGCTCAGCGTGTGATAGCCGGTTAGGACTTCGGAAAGGCCCCGGCCGCCCTCCATGCGGAGGCGTTTGTAGACTGATGGCCGCCGCATATCGGTGTCCACCAGCGCAACCCTCTTTCCGCCCTGGGCGAGAACGGCCGCCATATTCACGGATACGGTGGATTTGCCTTCCGCCGGCTGGCAGCTTGTTACGGCGATGACTTTTGACTCGCGCGAGGTGCTCGACAACCGCATTGAGGTTCGCAGCGCGCGGAATGACTCCGAAAATGGCGAACGCGGATCCCGCAGCAGCTCCGGTCCGCCCACCCACTCCACATCGCTCTGCCTGGTCTTCCAGCTGCTTTGTGGAATCATCGCCAGAGATGGCAAACCCAGGATCTCCTGGACATCGTGGACATCGCGCAGGCGGGTATCCATTTTCTCGAGCAGCAGCGCGAGCGCCATGCCGCCAAAGGCACCAAACAGGAGTCCGATCTCCGCCATCTCCGTCAGAGGCATGCTGGAAGGTTTTGTCGGGACCGATGCGAGATCGACGATATTGATGTCGGCTGCGTCCAGCCCCGCATCCACGGCAGCCTCGCGGAGCCGGCCAACGATGCTCTCGTACATGCGCCGATTCGAGTCGTATTCCTGGCTCAGCAGCATGTACTGCACGAGATCGTCGCGCTGCCCATAGATATCCCGGAGCTGGTTATCGAGATTATCCTTCGCCTGATTCTCGGCGGTTTCAGCGAGATCAAAGGAATCCTTTGCTTGTGCCAGAACGCGCTGCTGCTGGTCCTCGATCTGGCGGCTGAGGCTGCGGCTCTGTGCCTGCAGCTGCTCGACCTGCGGATACTTTGGGCCATAGACGGGCGCCAGGCGGGCCAGTTCCGCCTCGACCCCGGCCCGCTGCGCGCGCAGATTGCCAAGGAGACCACCCGGACCGTCGGAACCCAGTGGCGATGCGCTGTTCTCCATAATCTGGTCGGGCGGCAGAGAACTCAGGATCCGATAGCGGGCTTCGGTAACCACGCGCTGCTCGGTAGCGTCGGACAGGCCCTTTTCAAGATTTGCCATCTGCTGTACGACCAGGCTGTGGTCGGGATCGAGGGCCATGACTCCCAGCTTTCGCTGGAGGTCCACCATTTTGTCCTGCGAGTTCTGCACAACCGAGCGCAGGTCGTCCATCTGCCCGGTGAGCCACTTGCTCACCTGCTGCGTGGTGCTGTAGTGGGAGATGAAGTTGTTCTCGATGAACTGATTCTCCAGAGCATTGACGATGCTCGCCGACAGCTGGGGAGAGGGACTCTGGTACGAGATGGTCACCATCTGGGTGCGGGGAACACGGGAAACGACGAGGCCGCCGCGCAGGATCCTTACGACGGCGGCCTGAACCGCGGGGTCATCCAGACTGGCGTGGAGCAGGGGGGAATTTCCGGACCCGCCGAAGGGCCAGTGGCCGCGGCCCAGAAAATCCGGGTTGTCCTGAAGTTTAAGACTGCGAGCCACTGCTGTCAGAAGCTTATGGCTATTCAGAATGCGGATATCGCTCTCAATGACCACATCAAGCGAACTGTCTGTACCCAGAACAGACGACAGTGACTCCTTGAGGTCGGAGGCCGAACCCGGCTGGATCTGAAGCTCTCCAGTGGCCATGTACCGCTTGCCGTGATGGATTCCGAGAGCAAAGGCGAGCACTGCGGAGCCCAGAGCCGCAGCCAGCAGAAGAAGACGCCTCTTGCGGATGACAATCCACAGATCGGCAAGCGAAAGATCCTTCGCCTCCGGACCGGGGGTCACGACTTTGCCGCGAATCGAGTGTTGCACCTAACCTCACCGTGTTCAGGATCCCGGGCAGGACTCCAGTTTCATTGAGGACCTTGGTCGTGAACGCCGCCTTGTGATGACGGGCCAATGGCGGCCTTGCGAGAGCAGAGGGATTTTCCTGGAAAGACCCCGGAAGCGAACCACAGCGGGTGCGAGAGTAACCAGGCACCCCCGGTATTCCACTCTGCTGTTAAACGTGACTTAAGTGTACCGCTCCATGTATTGGCGGTCAACTAAAGACCAATAATTTTGAGGCAAATACACGCAGCCTCTGAATCCGGCGGTGGGTACCCTGGTAATCCTGCCGAGAAAGCTGTCGCCGTTGACAAACGGCGAATTCTGGCCTGTTCACCAACTCTATACCGGAATCCGTGGAGCAGATGTCTTCCGCAGAATGGGCACAAATCCCGACCGCACCAGAGCGGCGACATTGGCCGCTGGCTGAGGCTCCGCAAACAGGTATCCCTGCATCGAATCGCAGCCCATACGGGCGAGGGCTTCCGCCTGTTCCTCGCGTTCCACTCCTTCGGCCACCACCTGGAGGTTCAGGCTGTGGGCCAGCGACAGGATCGCCTGCACCAGAGCGCTGGTGCCGTTGGGCTCTGCAACCTGCCCGACGAACGAGCGGTCGATCTTCAGGGTCCGGACCGGCAGCTGATGCAGGTGCCGGAGCGAGGAATAGCCGGTCCCAAAATCATCGACGGAGAACTGAATACCGAACTCCGCCAGATCCCTCATTTGCCGGGCGACTTCCTCAAGATTTCGCATGACGGTTGTTTCGGTCATCTCGATCTCCAGCGTGTCCGGCCTGACCCCTGACTCGGACACGACCTGGCGAACCTGGCGGGAAAAATCCATACGCATGAACTGGAGAGGCGAGACGTTGATGGCGACCCGGCTCACCACAACCCCCTCCGAGTGCCACTGCCGGATCTGCCGGCAGACCTCGCGCAGAACCCAGCTTCCAACGGGGACAATGAGGCCGCTCTCCTCCGCGATGGGAATAAAGCGCTCCGGCGTTACCAGGCCATACCTGGGATGGTGGAGGCGCAGCAGCGCCTCCAGGCCGCGAAATCCGCCACTGGCCCCATATTCCGGCTGGTAATAGACCTCGAATCCGCCCTCCTTGAGCGCGCGGCGCATGAAGATCTCCAGTTCGTTGGCCTCGGAGGTCGAAGCGCTGATCTCATGCGATACCAGCACATAGTGGTTGCCGCCGGAGCGCTTGACGCGGTACATGGCCGCATCGGCGCTCCTCCACAGTTCGCTGGCAGTGGTACCGTGGTCGGGGTAGATCGCGATGCCGATGCTGGCAGCGATATCGATCGGGTACTGATCCGCAATCATCGGCTTGCGAAGGGCGGTCAGCAGATCTTCCGCAACCTTCTCCGCGTCGTAAGCGGTGGTCAGGTCGCCAAGCACGACGGTGAACTCCTCGCCGCCCGACCGCGCTACGGTATCGGCCGCACGCAGGCGGCTTCTCAGCCGGTCCGCCACCTCCTTCAGGCACTGATCGCCGACGCTGTGCCCATAGGTATCGTTGATCTGCTTGAAGCGGTCGATGTCGAGGCAGATGACCGCTGTTTTCCGGGACTGGCGCGCGGCTGAGGCCAGTGCGTGCTCCATCCGGTCCAGCAGGAGCAGCCGGTTGGGTAGTCCGGTCAGGATGTCGTGGTGGGCCTGGTGAATCAGGCGGTAGTGCAGCTGCTGGCGTTCCGTCACGTCCTGCACCAGCGAAAATCGCGCCCTCCGGCCATCGAAGATCATCGCGTGCGAAGAGACCTCCGCCTGGATCGTCCTTCCGTCGCGGAGGATGTGGGTCCAGGGACCCGATATCATCACCGAACCCAGTTCTTTGGCATGGGAGACGGTTTGTTCCAGCGCGTCCACATCCTCCCTGGGGCGGATGTCCCGCAACGTCATGCGCTGGAACTCCTCCTGACTGTATCCGTAGTGTGAGATCGCCGCATCGTTCACCCTCAGGAACCGCAGCGTGTCGCTGTCGTAGATCCACATCGGGTGCGGGTTGTTCTCAAACAGCACCCGATATTCCTGGCTGCGTGCGTCCGCCTCGCGCTTCTGCTCTTCCAGCAGCGTGAGGATCATGCCGAAGGCCACGAAATATTTCGGCACGTTCCACAACTCCCCGTTGACGTGAAGGTGGGGCCAGAGCTGGTTCATCGTCAGCGCAAGTGGAAAAACGGCTCCCCATGCCGCCAGGCCCAGCACCGCCGCCAGCACTCCCGCCGAGACTCGCCGGAAGTCTTCCCAGTAGAGCAGGGCATTCAACAGGAAAATCTCAGAGAAGATGGGATAGATCCCCAGGTCCCCATGCTGATTGCGGACGACCAGGCCAAGCCACATGGCCTCCACGGCGAGGATCGCCATCCCCCCGACCCGAGCCACCGTGGCCCGCGCCGGCGTGATCGCACCTGTGCCTCCTCTGCCAAATCGAAAGACCACTGCCGCATAAGCGATCTGAGAAGCAGCGCCGAGCAGCAGCAGAACGGGCAAGGTGGCGTTGTACAGAAAGGTGACGGCGACATAGGCCACCGGCGGCACGCTCAGCAAAACAGCCGGGACAGCAAACTTCCAGCCCCGTTCCCAGACCAGCCCGGAGGACAGAGCGAATGCTGCCCCACAGAGTGCCAGGGCGCTCTCTGCGGCGGCGGCAACCAGCGCCTGCTCCGCGCTGTCGGACACGGTTACGAGCATGAGGCCGAAGTGGACCAGGACAAAGAGCCACCCCAGCAGCCAGAAGCGCGTGCGCACCGTCGCGTGCTTGCGGTGGATGGACCCGAAAAGAAGAACCAGCAGGCCAATAATGAGGATGTCCAAGAGCGTGTTCTGCATGATCCTGCGCTTTGCGCCTCTGCGTGCGCGAGGCGGATTGGCCTGGCAGAGCGGGGGACTCTGCCGCATGAGAGTAACCCGAAAGATGCTCGAAAGCAAAGGAACTCTGGTTACCTGCGGGGGTTCCGAGTTGATTAACGGCTGCCGCCGGGCGCGGGGCGCACCTTCAGCGAAGAAATGGCAGCGACCGGCCCGCCGGCAACGCGGTCGGCCGGTTCCGGCAAACTCCAGGTCTGATAACCTCGGCAAATCTACGAGATGAGCGCCCGGAGGCTGCTCAGACTGATCTCCGGATCGCCTTAAGGCGGAGCGATGGTTTGCCTGGCCGGGCCACCAGAGCTTGCGAGCTCACCCGCCCCGCAACACGCAGGGATTCCTTCGGTGGCCCGAAGGAATCCCTGCTCGGGGACGGGCAAACCGGGGCGCGGGACACCCCGAAAAGGTCGCGCCGAAGCAGCCCTTGGCCTGCCTGCGGCGTGGCTGGTCAGCTCGCGGATGCGATGGTGGAAGCGACCAGCGCCCATTCCCCGCCGGTATTCAACAATAGCCCGTGGACCCGCAGGGTTGATCCGGCTGCGATGGCTGCATCGTCTTCGACATTCGTTCCGGACTGCTGGTACACGGTAATCTCTGTAGCCCCTGTCAGGGCCGTAAAGGCGCAATCGGCGGGAATCGTGAGAATGAATGAGGTTACCGTTCCCGGATTGATCGCGACGGGCGCCGTTCCGCGGAAGCCCTGTTCCCGAAGACGGAGCGTTGAGGCCGTGATCGTTCCACAGGCTGGATCACAGGAAGGGTTGGGCACCAGCGCATCATCGCTGAAGGGCAGCACACTCTGCCCCGCGAAGATATGGCTGGCATCAAACGAAGGCGCAAACGGCAGACCGTCGAGGCTGACTCTGTCTGTGTCCATTTCATAGGTTGTCTTGTCGGTCAGCGCAACGGTGATAGTCTTTGACAGATAATCGGTGTTCACACTTGCGCCTGCACCGTTCTGCATCACGATCGTGAGTTCCGTTGCAGGCTGCCCGATAACAGAAGTGACAATGCCGCCCCCCATGGCTCCGACCGCACCCATCATCGCTCTCACACGCGTGGCAAGCAGCGTGCCATCGGACTGGATGGTCGCCGTCACCAGCACGCCCATACCCGTGGCGACCTGCGACATCTTACTGATTTTTCCCTGGAACCGTGTCTCCGTCGTAGTTCTGAACGTAAAGCTATTGGCTGCCTGAAGCGGAGTCACGCTGAAGGACGAGGTCGACGTGCTGCTGACGATGCCCATCATCTGGTACACGCCCCCAAAGCGTGCATCGACCCGGTCGCCGCTTCCATTGGCGCTGTTCAGCGCGCCTGCCATGAGGTGGAACTGCGGCGTGAGCTGGAAAGCCCCGGAAGGATTGGTGAGCGAATGCTCGAGATCCAGATCGAAGTTCAACGCCACCGGCGTTGCACCGACGCTGACACCTGGACTGAATGGAATGTTCACATCGATGGGGCCATTGATCGTCTTCTCCACCGGCTTCTTTGTGACCGGATCGATATAGGTGAAGTTACACGACGTCACCGTGAGGTGTGCGCTCCCATACGTCCCCTGAGGAACCGATGCGATTGCCACCGGCTCCATGGTTCCGAGGCGGTGTATCATCTCTACCGGCATCGGCGCGGCTGAGGTCACCCCAACAGATGTTCCCGCTGAGTCCTTCAGGCTCATGGACGACACGTTCATGGAGAAGGCGAGGAGCCAGTCCGCGGGCGCATCCCCCATATTCACCTGAACGGTTGTGCCGGCCGCTGGTGATGGACCCGGGGCCGCACTGCCACTACCGCAGCCTGCCAGGACGGCCAGCGCCAGGCCCCCGGCCAGTATGCTGACGGCATGGAACGTTACCAGGCTATAAGGGCGCGAACGTGACGCTGACCAAGTCATATGATTCTCCTTCTCACATGGGGAACGCTACTGCTGGTTTCCAACGACCACGGCGTGGCTCCCGGTGTGTTGCCGCTTCGCGGCCGCATCCACGTCATTGCGGCACCCCTGTGTGACAACCACCCCGCTTTCGGCTGTTATCGCACCACGCATTCCTGATGCCACAGCGGCCCCAGGACGAGCCTGTGCGCGGTGATTCAGCACTCACCGGCACGGAAGCAATCCAACGAAGTGTCCCGGCCTGCTGCATAAGCGAATGCGCTGCAGTACTCTTCTCGGTGATCCATCCCCCCGCGAAGACACCTGGGGCATCGCTCCAGGATCCTCCTCATGATGGGCAATGACCTGACGGAGATCGGAGAACGACGTCTGACAATTTGGACGCCGTAGGAACTTTCGTCGCAAAGTCAGGCGCCGACGATTGAGATGACTGCTTCCGAATCGGCGGTCTGCTCAGACAACCAGCAGGCAGGTTCAGCGATCAGGACAGATCACCCCGCAATGGTTTGGGGGACGGTCAGACTTCTTGCGACAGCGGCACCAGAAACCTCTGCAGGAGGGAAATCGAGCTTTGAATGTCTCGGGAGACCGCAGTCGGGGAGCGGCCTGTTTTCGCTGGCTGCTCGAAGGGCCGGCATCGCATCGTGCATGTGCATCGCCGATGCCAACAGACAGGAAGCCGGGTCTGTTTCCTGGTGGGCAGTGCAGGGCTCGAACCTGCGACCTCCTGCTTGTAAGGCAGGCGCTCTGACCAGCTGAGCTAACCGCCCCAACCCGGCTGCAGCCGCCGCTGTTTCACAGCGAGGAGGAACCCGCGGCAGCAACTGCTCTGCATTCTATCAGTCATTCGATGCGGCCTTGGCGAGCAGCGACGTAACCTCAGCATCGCTGGTCGGCTCGAAATCGCGGTAGAACTCGCCCACCGCGTGGAAGAGCAGCGGCGTTTCCAGGCAAAGCACGGAGTCGGCTTCGCGCTCCAGGTCGTCGCAGGCACTCCTCGATGCTACCGGAACGGCAACAATAATCCGCCCGGCACGCGGCCGGAGCGCGCGCACGGCGGCCATCATGGTCGAGCCGGTCGCCAGCCCGTCATCGACGAGAATAATGGTCTTTCCCTCTACGGCCAGCGCCGGTCGACCGGCGCGATAGGCGGCCTCGCGCCGCGCGATCTCCAGCTTTTCGCGGGCGACGACAGCATCAATCTCCTCCTGATGGATACGGAAGGCCTGGACGACGGACTCGTTGATATACACCAGGCCGCCGCTGGCGACCGCCCCCATGGCGAGCTCCGCCTCGCCTGGAACGCCGAGCTTGCGCACCACGAAGACGTCGAGGGGGAGACGCAGTTCGCGGGCAACCTCAAAGCCTACGGGGACGCCACCCCGCGGTACCGCCAGAACAACAGCGCCATCCACATCCGTCGCATCGCGCAGCGCCCGCGCGAGCGCCACACCGGCCTGGCGACGATCCTGAAAAATCATTCCGGTTCTCTGCCGCATGCCCTTTCCACCCTCTCCCGCGTGGAACTTTCCTCGCCGCCGCGCGTATTCTACCCCAGTCCGATCAGCACGTTCGCACCCGATTTTTATGGGCACAACAACCGCCCAAATCGCCGCATCCCCCGGGCCCGCAGGACACGTTTCGCCGCTTCCTGCAGATCTGTCTCAGCACGACCGCGCTCGAGCTGGCCATCCGGACCGCCGGCGATGTGCTCGCTTCGGCGCGCCGGATACGGTATCTTCCGGGTTGAGATACACTACCGCATCGGCGGGCGCATCCTGCCTTCGGCTTCGTCGATCGGCCTCCGATGGTCGCCGTGCAGGCACAGCTTATGCAAATCCTCTCGGCTACTGCGACCCTATGCGGTCGCTTCGGCTGTTCCCGGCGATGTCCGGGGCGGTGAGGATGTTCCTGACCGGCGGGCTGGCTGCGATTTCCGTGCGGTTGCCGGGCGCCTCGATGCCTCGCCCGCCATGCCCTAGAAACACAGGCCCATCTATCTTTGCCGTGGCATAAAGGCCAGCCTTGCGGCAGACTGGAAAGACGTCGGGTCCTACCACTGACCCCGGAGGTCCACGGCTTCTGGACATCGCGCCCGCCCGAACTGACGCAAGCACCACAGCACACACCGCGCTCGATCTGCCGCGCGTCCTGAACGTCTCCCATGCCACGGCCATCGTCGTGGGCACCATCATCGGCAGCGGCATCTTTCTCGTACCCCAGGAGATGATGCGCGCCACCGGCTCCTCCGGGCTTGTCTATCTTGCCTGGATCGCCGGGGGGGTGCTCTCGCTCTTCGGCGCCATGACCTATGCCGAGCTGAGCACGCTGCTTCCCTACGCCGGCGGCGAGTACGTCTATATCCGCGGCGCCTACGGCGACCTGCCTGCGTTCCTTTATATGTGGACGTGGTTCGCGGTCGCCAAGCCGGCATCCATCGCCAGCGTCACCACCGGTCTGGCGCGCGTGCTGGCCATTTTCCCCGCGCTGCGCTGGCTCGATGCGACAGTCTTCCGGGTGCCGTTTCCTCTTCTCTGGTCGCAGGTCTTTGCCATCGCCGCGACGTGGCTCATCACCGGCCTCAATTACCTCGGCATCCGCAAGGCGGGAGATTTCCAGCTCGTCTTCACGTGGCTCAAGGGCGTGCTCATTTTGGCCATTGCCGGATTCTGTTTCGCTTCGCCCGCCGGCCACTGGGGGAACTTTGCGACCAGCTTCGCCGGGGCGCATGGGGGGTTCTCCGGATTCATGATCGCCCTCATTGCCGCGCTGTGGGCCTACGACGGCTGGAATGACCTGACCATGGTGGCCGGAGAGGTACGGCATCCGGAGCGCAGCCTGCCCATCGCGCTGCTTGCGGGCCTCGGGATCGTAGGGATTCTCTACATGGCAACGAATGCGGCTATCCAGTACATCCTGCCGGCCGCGCAGATCGCCGCTTCGCCGCGTCCCGCAGTCGAGGCGCTGGCGACCATCACCGGGCCCTGGGGAGCCGGTTTCGTCTCCATTGCCATGGCCGTGAGCATCGTGGTCACGCTGAACGGAACGATTATGTCCGGAGCACGCGTGCCGTACGCCGCCGCCCGCGACGGCCTGTTCTTCCGGCGCCTCGCAGATGTTCACCCTCGATTTGTCAGCCCTTCCGCCTCGCTCGTCGTCCAGGGGCTGCTCACGACGGTGCTGCTGCTGGCGGTGGGGCGTTTCCAGCAGCTTTTCGAGCTGGCGATCTTCGCGGAGTGGCTCTTCTATATGGTCACCGCCACCACCATCTTCTTCTATCGCACGCGCGTGGAGCCTTCGCGGGTGAACCCAACACCCATGTACCGCGTGTGGGGCTACCCCGTGGTGCCGGCGCTGTTCATCGCCTGCGCCGCGGTGCTGCTGGTGTATTCCTATGCGGAGAACCTGAGGAACTCGCTGATTGGCACAGCCATCATCCTGCTCGGAGTTCCGCTCTTTGCAGCGTTTCGCATGCGGGCCGGCCAGCGGGTCTAAGAAGAAGCCCCGCCTTGCAGGCGAGGCCCCGGTTCATCCGCTGCGCATCAACCCTGCTGCGGCGGGCGCTCTTCCTTCGGCAGCTTCTTCTCCTTCTTATTCTTCGGCGGAGGAGTCCTGGTGGGGCGGAGGATGAGGCTGCCGCTGGATATTGTGCTCTTCGATTGCAGACTGCCGCCGGAATGCTGCCCTGACGGCCTCCTGCAGATTGCTTCTCCCCGGATCGGCGAGGGAGTTGAGCGGGTTGTGGCTCAGGCAAAGAACGCTTCCCCGGATTTCAAAGGTCGTGCGCATCAGCTTGCCGCTGCCGACAGGAGGCGGAGACCTTTCCTCGCGCAAAAGCCCCTTTATAGAATTCGATTGCTGGCGGGCCGATGCTGCTCTCAGCTGAACAGGAACTCCTTCGCACGCAGTTCCTTGATGGTGTCCCGCAGCCTGGCCGCCTTCTCGAACTCGAACCTCTTCGCCACCTCGCGCATTTCCATTTCCATCTTCGCGATGTAAGCGTCCAGCTCCTCCTGGGACCGGAAGTCCGGCATGGTCTCGACTTCTTCCTCGAGATCGGCATAGTCGGCCTTGAGGATCTGCGCCAGCGACATATCCACCTGGCGGACGATGGACTGCGGCGTGATGCCGTTCTCCTCGTTGTAAGCGCGCTGGACGCTGCGCCGTCGTTCCGTTTCGCCGATTGCCTGGCGCATAGAATCCGTCATATTGTCCGCGTAGAGAATGGCGCGCCCGTTCACATGGCGGGCGGCACGGCCGATGGTCTGGATGAGCGATCCCGAGGAGCGCAGGAAACCCTCTTTGTCGGCATCGAGAATCGCGACCAGCGAAACCTCCGGCAGATCGAGCCCCTCGCGCAGGAGGTTGATGCCGATCAGCACGTCGTACTCGCCCTTGCGCAAATCGCGCAGCAGGCGCACACGTTCGAGCGTTTCGATCTCCGAATGCATGTACCGGCAGCGCACGCCCACCTCAGAGTAATAGCCGGCCAGGTCTTCGGCCATGCGCTTGGTGAGCGTGGTGACCAGGACACGCTCGCCCTTCTTCGCGCGCTCGCGAATTTCATGCAGAAGGTCATCGATCTGGCCACGCACCGGGCGCACCTCGACCTCCGGATCGATCAGGCCCGTAGGCCGGATGATCTGCTCCACCACGACGCCCGCCGATTGGGTCAGCTCATAGGGGCCGGGAGTGGCCGAAACATAGACGATCTGATTCGTGCGGGCCTCGAACTCCTCAAACTTGAGCGGCCGGTTATCCATCGCTGACGGCAGACGGAAGCCGTAATCCACCAGATTCTGCTTGCGCGAACGGTCACCGTGCCACATGCCATGCAGCTGTGGCACGGTCACATGCGACTCGTCGATAAACAGCAGATAATCGCGCGGAAAATAGTCGAGCAGCGTCGGCGGAGGCTCGCCGGGCAGCCGACCGGAAAAGTGGCGGGAGTAATTCTCAATACCGTGGCAATAGCCAACCGACTTGATCATCTCGAGGTCGAAGCGGGTCCGCTGGTGCACACGCTGCGCTTCCACCATGCGCCCCTGAGATTCCAGTTCCTTCTCCCACCACGCCAGCTCATCGAGGATGCTCTCGATGGCTGTCTTTCTGCGCTCCGGCAGCACGACATAATGGCTCTTCGGATAGATCGGCAGCCGCGCATATTTCTGCTTCACCGTGCCGAAGAGCGGGTCAACCTGGGAGAGCGAATCGATTTCGTCTCCGAACAGCTCAATGCGGTAAGCATTCTCGTCGTACGTGGGGAAGACCTCGATGATGTCGCCGCGAACCCGAAAGGTGCCGCGCCGAAAATCCGCATCGTTGCGCTCGTACAGAATCTCCACCAGCCGCCGGGTAATATCTTCCCGCCGCACGCGCTGCCCTTTCTCGAGCAGCAAGAGCATCCCGTAATACGCTTCCGGCGAGCCCAGGCCGTAGATGCAGGAAACCGATGCCACGATGATAGTGTCGCGCCGTTCGAAGAGCGAACGCGTCGCGGAGAGCCGCAACTTGTCCAGCTCCTCATTGATGGTCGCTTCCTTCTCGATATACAGATCGCCGGCCGGAATATATGCCTCCGGCTGGTAGTAGTCGTAGTAGGAAACGAAGTACTCAGCCGCGTTGTGCGGAAAAAACTGTTTGAACTCGTGAAAGAGCTGCGCGGCCAGGGTCTTGTTATGCGCCAGCACCAGCGCCGGGCGATTCAGGCGCTCGATGATTTTGGCCATGGTAAAGGTCTTGCCGGAACCGGTGACCCCGAGCAGCACCTGATGCTTTTCTCCCGCATCGATTCCCGCGACGAGTTCCTGGATGGCGCGGCCCTGATCGCCACGCGGCTTGTAATCGCTGACCAGCTGGAAGTCCACAGCTCCATTCTAGGAGATCCGTCGGCTGGCTTCTGGTACTGTGCTTCGCCGTGTGGTGCCGCTCCCGCCGATCCTGACCGTGACGGCGGCTCGCCCGGTTCCCGACATGCTGCTTCCCCCACTGCAGCGCCCAGCGTCTTCATCTCCCGATGGGCGGGCGCCTTCCTCCGCTGCGACCATGCACGAGCACTGAGCGCAGCTACCCCGTCGACAGCGCCCTCCGGCGCGTCAGGAGCAGTTCCTCTCTTCGCCGTCGCAACCAGCAGGAGGCGACGGCTCTTCCTGCCCGACAGGGCTTTCGTAACACCCGCTCTGCCGGGGGATCTCTAGTTGTCGCCGGCAGAGGCTGCCTGCAATGCCTGGTCTATATCGAGGCGCCCGTTTCCGATGAGGGCGGAGATTGGCGCGGCATGAGAGAGATGGGACTCCATGGCGTCCCATCCGTTCTGTCCGAGGTACTGATAGAGCAAAGCGACGGAGCCGGCGACAAAGGGAGTGCTGAAGGATGTGCCGGAGACCTCGGCGTAGTTATTGCCGGGGTAGGTGGTGATGATGTTCTCTCCGGGCGCGGCGATGAAGACGCCATCGCCGTAGTTGGTGAATTTGCTGACAGTGTCCTGGAGCGAGGTGGAGGCGATACCCATGACCTGGTCGAGGCTTGCGGGGTTGGGGAGCTGACCGAGGCCGCTGTTACCGGCGGCGGCGACACAGATGGACCCCGCGTTGTTGGCGTATTGGACGGCATCGAGGAGTTCTTCAGACGGCTGGAGGAGGGTGAAACTCATGTTGATGACCTGCGCGCCGTGGTTGGCGGCGTAGTAGATGGCACGCAGAATGTCGGAGAGCTGAGCGGTACCGCGGGCGGTGAATGCCTTGAGGGGCATGATCTCAGCGTCAGGCGCAACGAGGTGAATGATCCCGGCGACCATGGTGCCATGCCCGAACTCGGCCGGGATTTGGCCGTCGAGGATGACGCCTGTGGATTGATCGAGAAGCGCGCCCGTGGACTGGTCGAGGATGACGCCCGTCGACTGATTGAGAAGCGCCAGATCGGTTTTAGTCGCAGGGTCCGTGCTGGATGCCTGCAGAGCGCGCTGCGCGTTGGGACCGAGTTCAGACCAGTCGCTGGCCATTCCGCGGGTGTTGTGGATGAAGTCGTAGCCGCTAACGAGAGAGGAGGCAAGCGCGGTATCTGCAGGGTCGACGCCGGTATCAATAACGGCAACCGTGCCTGCGCCGGTAACCTTGAATGCGGACCGCGCGGTCCAAAGTCTGATGATCTGAGTGGCGGGCTGGTTCAGGTAGCTCGCGAGCACATTTGCACCCGCGTAGGGAGCGGCACCGGCGGAGGGCAACCGATCAAGGATCACGGCTGTGGACTGATCCAACTCGGGGATGCTGGTGGACTGGTCTGGCTCTATGTCCGTGACGTCTGCGTCGGAGCTCACATCCGACTCGACCTGGGCGATTGACTCGGAGGGTGGACCGGTGACGAGGTAGACAGATCCTGCAGAGTCGAGAGGCTCGACGACCGAGAGGTTGTGGCGGGCCGCAATGGTGGATACAGTCCCTGCGGATGCGGGACGCAGGATGTAGGGCGTTTGGGCCTGAGCGATCGAACCAACGGTAAGTGAGACGAGGAACGCGGAGAGCGCGGACAACTTCATGGATGACTCCTCCGAATCCGGGGTGCCTGGAACCGGTAAAAAGAACCGAAACCCGCAGATCGAACCCATGCAGACATTTCCTCGCACAGGAGACCTGCGGAACCACTAGCCTTGAACATGATCCTGAGACCCAATGTGAAGACGCAGAGAACTCTGCGGCGCATACTTCAGCGTGAACTCTCCGAACTGGTTGGCAACGGTTTGGGCAACTACGCCATTGGCTGACGAAAGCGTGACGGGAATTTGAGCGATATGCTGGTCGGAATCAGCGGGGTCGTGAATCTGCCCAATCATGGAGATGGCCGGCACCCCTCGCTCATGTTCGAGGCGTACATCGATCGCGAACCCGTCGGCCTCATAGAGGAGATGGCGCACGTCGAGGCGCTGCTCCGACCGAACACCCTGAAGCGCCGGCTGAGCAAAGCTATCAAAGACGAGGCGCGCCAGCAGCCCGCGATGCACCTGAACCCGATCCATCCCGCGGAGGGCGAAGATGGCCCGAGCGTTGTGGACGACCTGCGCAGGGACTTCGATGGTTCTTTCGTTGGCTGCGGCGGCGAGTGTTTTGGATAACCATCCGACGGTAGCACTGCAGCTTTCGCATTGCTGCCAGTGCGACTCCAAGGCAACAGCTCGATCTCCATCGGAAAAACCGCGCAAATGATCGAGCCATTCGGTGATGTTGTAGTGTCTTTGCACCTTTGGTTTACCTCAATTCCTCAAAATGGGCCTGCTGGGACTGACCTCTTCCACAATCAGGTGGGGACGAACCATGGGGAAAAAATATAGAGCGGATGAAACAATTTCACGGATTCGCCGGCTCTGCGACTTCCGGCGCCTCGCCATCAGGGAAAACGGGGCTTTCCGCGTCCCCGATGAGGACGAACGGAGCCCAGAACGCGGGGTGGGGGTGGGTGGCGCGGATGGACTGCATGGTGCGGCGCAGAGCAGCGGATAGGGTCGGCGCGCCCATAAGCTCGCGGTAGAAGGCTTTCATAAAGAAGGCCGTGACGGCGTCGTGGACGTCCCACAGTGAGACGAGCACGGCCTGTGCCCCGGCATACAGGAGCCCGCGCACGAGGCCGAGAATCTCATCGCCACCGACGATGGCGTTGAGCCCGGTGCCGCATCCGCTGAGGGTGACCAGCCGCGCACCGAGGCGGAGACTGTAGAAATCAACGGGGTGAAGATCGGTGTCGCCCAGGCGGATCGAGGAGAACATGGGGTTTTCACGACGGAACAGGCCATGCGTGGCGATATGGATGAAGCGGCTCTGCGGCCCGACCTGCCACAGAATCTGACGGGTGGCAGTGCTGCCGATGAAAAGCCGGGAGTCGGGGAGGAGATCGGCAACGGCGACGGCTTCGTCGCGGATAGAAGGCGCGGCGGCATCGGGGATACCCAGCACGAGAGCCCTGCTGGTCTGCATGGGGTCGGACTTGCGGCACCAGGTGTAAACGCTGGCACTGGGGGCGTAGGACAGCGCTACAGAGTCCATCAGCGCGCGGGCATCACCGCTTGCGGAACGATCGAGAAGCGCATGAAAGGGGAGCGCGTGGAGGCAGCCGTGGGGGATGAGAATGAGGTGCGATGCAGTTGCGGGCAAATCGAGCGGTGCGATGAGCGCAGCATGGAGGTCGGCGAGATGCTGGTCTGTGGCTGCCTGCATGGAGCGCTGAAATCGCTGGACGTGCAGCGAACCAAACTCGTATTTGGCAAGCTGAAACTGAAACAGACTAAGGGAGTGGCTCACCTTGTCGAGCGGACAAAGAGGCACAACGCCTATGGCACCGCGATGAAGCACCGCGGCGTGGAGGAGGTTACTACACTCGAAATACTCGACGATCGCGGCATTGGGCGCCAGGCTTGCCTGAACTTCATCGATAGAAAGGGCGCCGGCACTCAGCAAAGGGGCCAGGCGCTGATGATGTGCCTCGGGCAACCCGCGGGCAAGAGCAAGTTGCTGCTCAAACTCGCATGACTCTTCGCGATACTGGCGGAAACGGTCTACCGAGTCGCGCTCGGGATGGAAGTCGGTGCGGACGGCCTGGCGATAGGCCATGGTCATGCGCTGGCGCAGGTCTTCAATACGGAGGTTCGCTGGGAGCGGTTCTGAGCTCTCGGTGCGAAAGGTGTGCGTGCCGAGACTGATGAGATCGGCGAGGGTTCGTGATTTGGCCCGCTCAATGTAGGTGAAGACGGCCTTGAAGCACGTCTCTGGTGGCTCAAGCTGAAGGGCGAGCGCGGTCAGGCGACCATAAATGGAAAGCTTGTCCTTGAGAAAGCCGATGCGGAAGGCCTCGCCGAGAATCTGGCTCCGGAGATCTTCAAGGATGAGATTGGCACGCTGAAGACTTTCATAGGCCAGGTCGATCCGACCGAGCGCCTCCTGTGCGGCGCTGAGGACGGAAACGGCGTGGAACTCGATGGCCGGCGAGGCTGCGGTCTGCAGGCGCGCGAGTGCACGCTGGCAATAGCGGATGGCGTAAGCAGGCTGGTGATGCTCAAGGGCTATGCGGGCGAGGAGCGTCTTGGCGAGCGCGGCTTTGGTCTGCAGATTCTCCTGAATGAATATGCGCAGAGAGGCGCGTGCAAGCTGAGCAGCTCGGGTGAGGTGGCCTTCCTCCTGCAGGACCAGCGCGCGGTAGAAATCGATCAGGCCGGGCCACACGAAATTGGACTCTGCGACAAAGATGGCGCGGGCCTGCGCGAAGAGACGCAGGGCCTTTTGGTTGTCGCCGACCTGACTTGCGGCGATGGCGGAAAAGGCGATGGCCTTGGCCTTCTCGTAATTCATGCCGATGGCGTCGAATGATTTCATTGCTGCATCGGCGAGCTGCGCGCCCTCCTGCGACATGTTGAGCTCGAGATACAGCTCAGAAAGATCGAGATCGCAGAGCGCCATATGGTAACGATTGTTCAGCCGGGCGCAAAGCTGGCGGGCAGTCTGGTAGAGGGCGATGGCGCGGGTGTATTCGCCGCGCAGGAAGTGGAGGTAGGCGACGTTGTAGTCGGCCTCAGCAACCAGCAGCGGGAAGCCGTTGGCCTCGCAGATCTCGCGGGCCTGGCGATAGGTTGCGGCCGCGAGGTCGAAGTTGTTCATCGTAGTGTGGCAGACGGCCATGTTGCGCAGGAGGACTGCGAGATCCTGCGCGTCGGAAGAGACTTCAATCCGGGCGCGCGCCGACTCGTAAAGGGCCAGAGCCTCGCTGAGGCGATCCTGCCGGTAATAGACGTTGGCGAGATTCACGTCGAGACGGGCGACGCGGAGCAGGTCATTGTGGGCGAGGAAGACATCGCGCGCAACGCGGGCTTCCTCATAGGCCTCCTCGTATTGGCCGAGGTAGATGAGGGGCTGGATCTGATTCATGCGGCCGCGTGCGGCCTGGACAGGTTCGCCGAGCGTCTCGAAGATTTCGACTGCGCAGCGGTGGTGATGGAGCGCAGTGCGGTGCTCGCCGGTCAGAAAGGCGACGTGGCCCTGGGCGCGGTGCGCAACGGCGAGCGAGAGCGGGTGATGGAGCTCGGAAGCGACATGTGCGGCGGCCTGGGCGAAGCGGGCGGCCGTGCGCAGATCGATGCGCGCGTAGGTGACGACGGACTGATACAGAACATCAACAAGATGCGGGGAGAAGTCAGCCTGGTGCGCGGCGAGAATGTCGTTGCCGGGATCCTGCGCGAGCGCATCGAGCCAGGTGTAGATTGTTTCCGCAGCGGGAGGCGGCTCCGGCGTGGAGGCGGCACTCATACAAAGCCTGCCTCGCTGAGCAGCTTGCGAAGACGCTCCATGCAGCGGCCGCGGATGAAGCCGATGGAGCCGGTAGCAAGGCCGAGGCGGCGCGCGACTTCGGCATATGGGAGCGGCTCGTCGCCATAGAAGAGCATGCGAATGAGTTTCGAGCAGCGGCCGGAGAGCTTGTCGACGGACTCGCGCAGGGCCTGTTCCAGTTCAACCTGGGCAAGCTGTTCTGATGCCAGGGGTGCTGTATCTGCAACTTCGAATGACTGCTGGTCCTCGTCGTCGCTATCGATGGGGAGTTCATTACGGAGACACATCCGCTTCCAGCGGAGCGACTGATGAGAGGTAACTGTAATTAACCAGGAGCGCAGGGACTCAACTTTACGCAGGTCGCCGAGCTTGGAAAAGAGCTCGACACAGACCTGCTGGAAGATGTCGGCGGCATCATGCGGCTGCGCGCCGTAGCGCAGGGGAATGCTGTAGATCATGCGGTGGTACCTTGCGATGAGGGCAGCCCACGCCTCGGCATCGCCGTCGAGGCAGGCGCGGACCAGGCGCGCATCGTCCCATGAAGGCAAGGGGGACGTCAGATGCGCCGGAGGGGGGGCGCTGGCGGAAGCCTGCATCGGATTGGCGGATTCGGCGGTCCGGGTCATCTTTCCAGGTAGAACGAAGCAATGTTGTCCAGCATTTCGGGGTCAAGGGGGCTGGGAGCGGGACCAGCCAGCCCTGCGCGCACGGCGCCAAGCATGTCGGAGGAAACGAGCGAGAGGAACGGCAACTCGGCGGCGTAAACCGACTGCACGCGGAAATATAGCGCACGGCGTCGGCGAATGTCCGTGATCGCCATCTGGCGCCGCATAAGGGTATCGATCTCCGCCTCCCAGGGGGTCGCGGCGCGGGACTGGTTCTGGTTCCAGAGATGCAGATTGCCACTGGAGAGCCAGAGACTGATGTTGCCATTGGGGTCCGTGTCGCCTGCGCTGAGGGCTACCACTGCGACATCGAAGTCATGCGATTGAGTGATGCGCTGGAGGAAACTGCGAAATTCGAGTGGGACTACCTGAGCTTCGATGCCGAGTGCCATGAAGTTCCGGGCGAGAAGCGTGGCGATACCGGACTGAGCACGATTGCCGGAGTTGGCGAGGACGGTAAAGCGAACGGAATTGCCCGATGAATCTACGAGTGTGCTGCCGTGCCAGGAAAAGCCGGCGCTGCGGAGCAGAGCACGGGCGCGGGCCAGGTCGACGGTAACCGGTTTAAGCGCAGGATTGGCCCAGGTGCGACTGGCGGGCGTAACAGGCGTGGCGAGCGGGACGGCGTGATCCTGATACACAAGATGGACAATCGCCGAACGATCGAGGGCGAGCGAAAGCGCCTGACGAAAGGGTTCCTGCAGGAACCAGGTTTGCGCTCGAGCGGCCTGGGGCGCCTTCGTGGGAACGTCGGCATTGAGATTGAAGAGCAGGATGTCGTACCCAAGGCCGGATCCGCCGTCTAGTTCGCGGATGGGCACGGCAGTAGACAGTTTTGCAAGCGAGGCGTAGGAGTCGGCGGTGAGACGCGCGATCAGATCGAGCTGACCAGCCGCGAAACGAATCGCTTCAGCATCCTGGTTAGGCGCAAACGAGAAGTCGACCTCGTCGAGATAGGGAAGCGCGTGGCCTTGCGCGTCTTGTTTCCAGTAATAGGGATTCCGCTCAAGTGTGAGCGACTCGCCCGGGCGGTATGTTTTGAGACGAAAGGGGCCAAGACCGGCGACTTGCGCGGGCGAAGTGGCGAGGTTCCAGGCATTAGCGAGCGAGCCGGACTCCATTAGCGGCTGCAGCAGGTGCCGGGGCAGAATGGCGATGCCGTCAAACAGGCGCGCGGCGGCAGCGTAGGGGTGAGGCAGATCGAAACGGACAAGATAGGGACCGAGTTGAGTGACGCGGATCGGCTGGCCGTCGATGATGAGCAGATCGCGCTGCGGTGCGGCGATTTTCGGGTCGAGATAAACCCGGAAAGAGAAGAGCACATCGGCGGCGGTGAAGGGTGATCCGTCGGAGAAACGGACGCCCTTTCGAAGGGTGAGCAGATAGGTGCAACCGCCATGGCTGACCTGCCAGGAAGTGGCAAGCGCGGGTTCGACGGAATCGGTGGTGCGATTGATATGGAGCAGGTCGGCATTCAGGATCGAGGTGACGCTACGCGATGCGATCTCAGTGGCAAAGACAGGATTGAGTGTGCGGGGTTCCGCGCGCAGCGAGGCACTGAGATGGCCCCCTGGCACACCGTGAAGTCCACTCACGCGGAGCGTTTGCGGAAAGGCCGGCCGCGGCAATGCCGCCACCACGAAACACGCAGCAGCATACAGCGCCGTACGTGCGCCGGCGGGAAAATCAAAACCGCGCTGGATTTTCACCCTGTGCCTTTGGCAAGAACGATTTATACGAATGACGCACAAAAACCGATAAGGTGAGCCAGCGCCTCGAACTCGCGCGGTCTGCCAGCAGGTGTACGGAGAAGAAGAACGGAATCAGTGCCCATATCGGAGACATAAGCCAGGGATACTCAACAATCGTTGACAGATGCCGCGCGGCGGTGAGCATCACGCCCCAACTGACGAGAGGCTCTGTGACGCCAAGGCCAAAATAGGAGAGTGCAATCTCACCGGCGACGAACTGCGGCAGCAGCACGGTGAACTGCGTGATGGCCTGCGGTGCAATATCGGGCAGGGTGTGCCAGCGAGCGATGTGCCAGAGCGAGGCCCCTGTGGCTCGGGCCATGGTGACGTAAGCGTGCTGACGGGCAGCGAGTGTGGCACCACGAAGGATGCGCGCAGGTCTGGCCCAGCCAACGCAGGCCATGAGGGCCGTGGTGGCAACTACAGCCCACCATGGTGAGACGCGCAGCGGCAGCAACGCCCGCATAGCCAGCAGCAGATAGAACCATGGAATGGAGATCATGACCTCAACGAGGCGCATCAGGAGTGTATCTGCAACGCCGCCGGCGGAACCGGCGACGAGACCGACGATCATTCCCAGGAGCGTGGCGGCAGACGCCGCAGCCAGCCCGATGGCCAGGGTTGTGCGCCCGCCATAGACGAGGCGGGACCAGACGTCGCGGCCGAAACCATCGGTGCCGAGAAAATGGGGTGAACCGTTGTCGATCCCGCAGAAACGGAGGTGCGCGCCATCCATGTCTCCGGTCGTGACGAGGAAACGGAGTGGTACGAGTACGAAGTCCTTCGAATAGACGGCGAACTGGCCCGGCGCGGGCTGGCGGCGTACAAGATAGGGACGCAGATGGAAATGGCCCATTGGCGATGTGAAACGAATGCTCTCCGGCGGCAGGTATGGGGTCGATGCATTAATGGCGGCGGGGTCTGACGTGGCGAAGAAGTCCGCGAAAACGAGAACGGTCGAGAGGAAAGCGAGGATCACGACGGCCACTCGAAGCATGGTCATAAAGCTGCCCCGCGCAGACGCGGATCATGAAACCAGAGGAGCAGATCTGACAGGAGATTGCCGAGGATCAGGATCGTGGCGGATGCAAACACCCCGGCAACGACAATGTTGGTGTCGCGCATGAGAATGGCACTGAGCAGGATTTGTCCGAGGCCCGGCCATCCGAAGAGCACCTCAATGAACAGCGATGCACTGAGCAGCGAGCCGACGCTGAGGCCGAGGAGTGAGATGAGCGGATTCGCGGTCTCGGGCAGGATGTAGTGCAACAGCAGAGTGCGCGACGGGATGCCATGCGCGTGCGCCGCTTCTACAGCGGGCGCGTGCTGTGCTGCTTCAAGGCCGCTCTGCACATGACGCAGGACGAGTGGCAGGTAGCTCAGCGTCATCGCGAGCGCGGGAAGCGCGATCTGCTGGGCCAGGTTGCGCCAGTGACCCCACGACGTGACAGGGCCTGCATCATCGATCCGCAAGGACGCGAGAGCGTGGAGGCGGAGTGCGGCAAAGAGCAGAAGCAATGCCAGGACAGGCTCCGGAATGGACCAGAGGAGCGAGGAACACATCTGCACGAAGGCCCTGGGCTGGCCTCGGAGCAAGCCTGCAATCAGGCCGATTAGCCAGGCCAGGAAGAGACCCGTTCCGGCGAGCAGGAGTGTGTTCAGAATCCGATCCATGACAAGGGAGCGGACGGGCATATGGTAGGCCAGAGAGATACCGAAATCACCGTGGAGTACCGCACCGCACCAGCGCACATAACGGCGGACGAGCGAAGATCCGGGATCGGCCTGCTGCTCGATGGAGCGCAGCGTTTGCCGGGAGAGTCCCGGCTCAAGGCGGAGAGCGGTGAAGTAGTCGCCCGGTGCGGCACGCAGCAGCGCGAAGCAGAGGAGCGAGACGGAGAGGAGCGACACGAGCGAATGAACGAGGCGTGTTGCAAGCGAACGGATCATGACGCGCAGGGGTCAGGCAACATGGCCTGAAGCAACTGCAGAGATGTGGGATGGGTGGCGAGGCGCGGGAACTCGCCGGCCGCATGACACTCGACGATGTGACCCTGGTGCAGCACGGCGATCCGATCGGCGGAGTGAAGGAAACGGGCGAGATCATGCGTAAAGTGAACGCAAGCGAGATTCATCTGCATCCGGAGGGAGTCAAGCATCGCGAGGATGGAGTCCTGAAGGCCGCGATCAAGGCCGGTTAGGGCTTCATCGAGCAAGAGCAACGAAGGCGCGAGCATAAGGGCGCGGGCGATCGCAACGCGCTGGCGCTCCCCACCGCTGAGATGTGGGGGATGACGGCGGAGATAAGCAGGAGGAAGTGAAACTGCCCTCAGCGTGCGAAGCATCCTGTCAGAGATGCTTTGATGTGTGAAGTGAATGTTTTGGTCTCTGCGGGAGTGGATCAACAGCGGCTCAGCGAGAATCTCGGCAACGGTAAGACGCGGATTAAGTGCGCCCACGGTGTCCTGCAAAATAAGCTGGATTTCCGCACGGGTACTGAGCCGGCGCGGATTTCCGATCGCGCGGCCGCCAAAGATGATTTCGCCCCGATATCTCGATTCGACACCTGCTATACATCGGGCGAGCGTCGATTTGCCGGAGCCGGACGCGCCGACGATGGCGAGCGATTCCCCGGGTGCCACCGAAAGGCAGATGTCATGCAGGATGGGGGGGTGGTGCGGAGCACGAGGCCAGAGTTGATGCCGTCCATAGGCGAAGCGGATGCCACGCAGTTCGATCAGTGGGGAAGCAGTGGCGGCGGGCACCGGTTTGCGCGGTGGGCGCTGTCGACGGCACGGCCGGTGATCGGCCAGCACCCCATTGTGCAGCACGAGAATGCGGTCTGCAACAGAGCCGAGCAGGGCCGGATCGTGACTGACTATGAGCATCGCTGTGCGCCCCTGTACACGTAAACGCAATAACAGGTTAAGCACCTGGCGCTGGGCGATCGTATCAAGTGCTGAAGTAGGCTCGTCAGCGAGCAGGAGTGATGGCTGGCCCGCGAGAGCCTGTGCTATAGCAACACGCTGCGCCTCGCCGCCGCTCAACTCATGCGGCCAGGACCTGGCGATACGCTCGGGATCGGAAAAGCCGGCTCCGCGCAGCAGGTCCGGAAGATCTGCGAATCTTGCCCTGGGAGGAGAGGTGTCTTTGATCTGTGCACCCACACGGCGGAATGGGCTGAAGCGGCTGACCGGATCCTGAGCGATGAAGCCCACGTGACGGAATCGAAGAATGCGCCGCTCGCGCGCGGACAACGTAAGTAGATCCCTGCCTTCAAACCGAAGTTCCCCGCAGCGCATGGCGGCTGTGGGCCCGTTGATCCCCAAAATGCAGCGCAACAGAGAAGTTTTCCCGGAGCCGCTCGGTCCCAGCAGCCCGACCGCCTCCCCGCGCTCGATCGCGAGACTTACATTTCTGAGGATGGGCACCGTGCTTTTACGAGACGAACTGTAGTCGAGCGACAAATCCTGAACCGATAACAGGACCGCCATGTCGCGAATTCTAGCACGCGAAAACTTGAGCCGACGAGGCAGGCGACGAAGAACCTTTCTCCGTGTTCATCGAAAAATAATTCGGCACATATACTTTTCTGTCCCCTCTGCGCCCTATAGCGAGTAAGGAGCGGATATGCGAGCCAGCGTCATGTTGTATTGCCAGCATCTGGCGGGAATCGGGCATCTGGTACGCACCACGGAGCTGGCGCGTGCATTGCATGCAGAAGGATGGGACGTCCTGCTGGTATGCGGCGGTAATATGCCTCCAAACTATACATTTCCCTCGGGCGTAATGGTGGAACGGCTTGAGGCGCTGCAGTCTGATCCTGAGTACACAGCGCTCGCTGCATGCGCCGCGGGGCAAAGCCTCGATGAGGTGAAAACGCGGCGGACCAAGCGGCTCCTTGCGTTGTTTGACCTCTTTGCGCCGGATGCATTGATCACCGAGATGTATCCGTTTGGCCGCAAGAAGTTCGCATTTGAGTTGCTGCCGTTGCTGGAGCGTGCACGCAAGGCCAGGCCCAGCCCTGTCATTGCTGCCAGCGTGCGGGACATTCTGGTGCGCAAGCGCGATCAGGCGGAACATGAGCGCCGGGTTCTCGAGATTGTGAATCGATATTACGACCTCGTGCTCGTGCACTCCGACGAACTGATGCAACCACTAAAGGCAACCTATGCGCTGGCCGGAGACATTCGACCGGCGGTGATTCACACGGGCTACATTGTGTCGGAGCAGCAGGGACCACAAGCAGATGCAGTCGAAGCCGCGGCGCAGGAGTTTGTTGCCGAAGAGCTGCTCGGCAATGAATTCATCCTGGTGAGCTGCGGCAGCGGCCGCCTGCACGCGGGACAACGGTTGATTGACGCAGCGCTCGAATCGGCATTCGCGGTAACAAGGCGTTTCCCGCACGAGATTCTTATCTGCGCGGGGCCGCTAACTCCTGCCGCTGTATTTGCGCGCTATGAGCGGATGGCCTCCGGACGGAGCCGTGTACACCTGGTCCATGACCTTCCTTTTCTGCGCAACCTGCTGGAACACACTGCCCTTTCTGTGAGCCTGGGCGGGTACAACACCGTGATGGAGGTGCTGGCATCGCACGCCCAGGCACTGGTGTTCCCTGCCGAACCGAACGGAGATGACGAACAGAGAATACGTGTGGAAAGCCTGGCAGCGAAGGGACAGATCCGCCTCCTCAGCGAGCAGGATTTAATCAGCGGCCGATTTGCGGAACGTATCGAGGAGGCCCTGCGCCTGCCGTTGGCAGTGGTGCCCCAGCAAATGGACGGGGCAGGAACGAGTGCCCAGGTGCTGAACCGGCTTTACCGGGCACGCCGTTCAGAGGCGGCTCCTGCAGGTGCGCAGCAGGGAGAGATTCCCGTGGCAGAGCATCGGAACGAAGGCGCTGCTCGCAGCGTGAAAGGACAGTGGCTATGCGCCTGATGGTGTATTCGCACGATACGTTTGGCCTCGGCAACATACGTCGCATGCTGTCGATCTGTCATCACCTGCATGCGACTGTCGAAGGCCTGTCGATCCTGATTGTTTCCGGCTCGCCGATGCTACAGAGTTTTCGAGTGGCGCAAGGGATTGACTATATCAAGCTGCCATGCCTTAAGCGCGCGGATACCGGTGAGCTGGGGGTGAAGTTCCTGCCGATGGAGGCTGATGAAGTGATCCGCCTGCGGCGCGAGTTGCTGCTTTCAACCGTGATTTCTTATCGGCCGGATGTGATTCTGGTGGACAAGAAGCCGGACGGGCTCGCCGGCGAACTGGAGCCCGCGCTGCGTCACGTGCGCTGCGCACTGCCTGAGACACATGTCAGCCTGATATTGCGCGACATTCTCGACGCACCCGAAAAGACCAGCCAGGAATGGCAGCAGCGCGGTTACAACAACGTGCTGCACTGGTATTACGACCAGATCCTGGTCCTGGGATCACAAGGCATTTTTGATGTGTGCGAGGAGTATGGGCTTCCGCCCGCGATTCGCAGGAAGGTGACGTATTGCGGATATGTGAGGCGGCAGGAAGTGCTGGACGGTCGCGAGAAAGTGCGCGAAAGACTTGGCGTGAAGCCGGGAGCGGCGTTCGTGCTGGCGACCGCGGGCGGTGGCGAGGACGGCTTCGCCGTGATGCTGCGAAGCATCGGAGCTGGGCGCAGGTTGAACGAGACTCGGGCCACGGAAATGTTCGTCGTGACGGGACCGGAACTTCCAGTCGAGCAGCGCAGGCGCCTTATAGACGCCGCGGCAAACGCGCCCAGCACGCGTGTGCTTGAGTTTCTGCCGGACATGATGAGCTACATGGACGCCGCCGATGTGGTGATTTCGATGGCAGGCTACAACACCGTATGCGAGCTGGCCACGCTGAACAAGCGCGCCGTGGTGGTGCCGCGCACTACTCCTGTCATGGAGCAGTCTACTCGCATGGAGCGCATGAGAGGCTACGGCGCCTTCATTGCGCTCTCTCCCCATACGCTGAGCACCGATGGTCTGGCGAACGCAGTGCTGGCGCAGCTGAACGCGCCATACCACCATGACTGCGACGGATGGCGGCTGGATATGGGCGCTCTGCCGCGAATTTCAGGCCTCATTGGCCAGTTGAAGGCACGGCGATCCGGGCACGCAATCCGCATGCCGCAAGAGCGGCTTCCGGAGTACGCCGAGGATGAGCAGCTGATAGATGCTGCCGCTTCCTGACCGAACTGGCCAGACTTCCATTACGACAAGAGAGTAGATATGACGATGCTTCCCGTACGTGTCGGGTTTCTGGTGAAGACGTTTCCACGGCTCTCCGAGACATTCATTCTGAACGACATTCTCGGGCTGGAGGAGATGGGCTGGAATCTGCATATCTACTCGCTGAAACGGCCCTCGGAGGAACCTGTGCATCCCGGTGTCGCGCATGTAAAGGCGCCGGTGGACTACGTGCCATCACTGCGACCGGCTGGCACTCTGCTGGATCCGGTCCGGACATGTCTCGCGCATCTGCGACTGCTGGGAAAGAGGCCGGTGAGGTATTTTTCCGCGATGGCGCGTTACTTTCGCACGACACAGCAGACGCGTCTGAAGGAGTGGCTGCAGGCAGGCAGCCTGGCGGTGACGCTGGAGAAGGAAGGCATCACACATCTTCACGCGCACTTTGCGAACACGCCCACTGCGATTGCAGAGATTGTGCACTGGTTGACCGGAATTCCCTTCAGTTTTACGGCGCATGCAAAGGATATTTACACCACCGACGAGCTGGATCTGGCGCGTCGGATGGGCGGCGCCGCGGCCGTGTTCACCTGCACGGCATTCAATGCGCACCACCTGCGCGGGATAGCCGGCAGCAAGGCAGCAATTGAGCTCGTGTATCACGGAATCGATACAGCGCGGTTTGCCCCGCTCAGGGGTAGGAGCGCGCAGGATGTTCGCGGTGAAATCCCGATAGTGCTGAGCATTGGCCGGTTTTCGGAGAAGAAGGGCCTCGAGGACCTGATGCGTGCCTGCGCGATTTTACGCGACAAAGGCATGGCATTTCGCTGCGTAATGGTGGGCTATGGGGCACTCGAAGAGCGCTTGAAGCAACTGAGGCGGGAACTTGGCCTGGAGACGGTGGTTGAGATGCCGGGCAGACTCGCGCAGCCGCAGGTGATCGAGCAGTACCGGCGGGCGGCGGTGTTCGCACTGCCCTGCGTAGTACTGGAAAACGGGGATCGCGATGGCATTCCGAACGTCCTGCTGGAATCGATGGCCGCAGGTGTGCCGGTGGTGACGACGCATGTAAGCGGGATCTCAGAGGTTCTGGAGGAAGGACAGACAGGCTGGATGGTAGAGCCGCATCATCCCGCAATGCTGGCTGAGCGGATTGAGTTTGTCCTGAACCATCGCGAAGAGGCAGCCGCGGTGGCGTCCCGCGCCCGAATGCGGATCGAGAAGGACTTCACGCTGGCTGCGAACGCGCAGCGGGTACACAACCAGATGCGCGCTGCGGTGATTGCGGGCCTGAGCCGCACCAGAAGCCCCTGGCCTGTGGCCGCGGCGCCCGGGGAGTCCAACGCATGATACGTACGGCTCCAGCACCGATCACACCAGCAGCTGCAGGACGTGTAATGCGCGAACTGCTAAAGACCTGCCGAGCCGATGTTATAGCGGAGCGCGGTCCGCTGCTCGGCGCGGTTGCTACGGTGCTGCTCACGGTAGTGTTCCGGGTTTTGGAGCCATGGCCCCTGAAGCTGATCTACGACTTCATCTTCGGGCACAGCCATGGCGAGGCCAGGACACTGGAGCTGTTTGGGGTAACGTTTCCGCACCTTGCACCCGAGCATCGTCTCGCGCTGATCTGGATTGCGGTCTGCAGCCTGGTGGTTTTCAATGTGCTGGCCGGAACATTCGACTACCTGAGCAATGTGGCAATGGGTAATGCCGCGTCGCGGATTCTCTCCAGGCTACGCGCACTTCTGTTTCGGCATCTGCAGTCGCTCGATATCAGCTTTCATCGCAGCCACAAGAGCGGCGACCTGGCGGCTTCTGTGACCGCAGACATCGACCGGCTGCGGGATGTAACGGTATCTGCGCTGCTGCCCTTTATCTCCAACGGGCTGGCGCTCTTCACGATGGTCGCCGTGATGCTGTGGATGAACTGGCGCCTGGGGATGCTTGTCCTGGTAGCCTTTCCTGCCTTTTATCTGGCGGTTACACGGATCACGCGCCGAATAGAACGTGTCGCGCGGGAACAACGGCAGCGCGATGGTGCGATTGCGGCCATTGCGGCGGAGGCAATCGGCGCCATCCACACAATCCAGGCATTTCGACTGGAAGAGGAGTTTGCACGGCGATTCCGCGGCGATAACCAGGGGAGCCTGGAAGAGGGCAATCGTGCACAACGGCTCTCTGCGCGGCTGGAGCGCACGGTGGACCTGCTGGCCTCCATTACCACGGCGGGCGTGCTGCTGCTGGGCGCAAACAGCGTACTCGACGGAAAGCTTACGGCGGGCGATTTGATTGTCTTTGTGAGCTACCTGCGCAACTCCTTCAAGCCGATTCGCCAGACAGCCAAATACCTGGCGCAGATTGCAAAGGCGCTCGCTTCCGGCAACCGCGTGTTGGCCCTTCTGGCCGAGAAGCCCGCGATTGTGGACACGGTGCACGCGGTAAAGGCCGGACAGCTCAGGGGAAGCATCTCGTTTACAGGCGTGAGCTTTGGATACCGGCCGGGCCATCTTGTGCTCAAGGACATTTCGTTCCACGTGGAAGCCGGCGAGCGGATAGCAATTGTGGGGCCTTCAGGCAGTGGCAAGTCGACGCTCGCCGCGCTCCTTCTCCGCTTTTGCGACCCGCTGACCGGGACGATCTGTATCGATGGAGTCGACATTCGCAACTACACGCTGGCGAGCTTGCGGGAAGCGATTTCCGTGGTGATGCAGGACACTGTGCTGTTCACGGGGAGCATACGGGACAACATTCGATTTGGGGCGTGCGGCGCAAGCGAGGACCGGATTCGCCACGCGGCCACCAGGGCACGTGCAACGGAGTTCATTGCGCGGATGAGGCAAGGGTATGAGACGCAGGTAGGTGAGCGCGGCGCGACGCTCTCTGGCGGGCAGCGGCAACGGATTGCTATTGCCCGGGCATACCTGCGCCAGTCATCGATTCTGCTGCTGGATGAGGCGACAACGGGACTGGACAGCCATAACAGCCACATGGTGTTAAGCGCCTTACACGAGTTGAGTAAAACACGCACTACGCTAACGATCACTCATGAGATCTCCGAGGCGAAGGATGCGGACCGCATTCTCTTTCTCTGCGACGGCCAGATGGAGGAACAGGGGACGCACGAGCAATTGATACGGCGCAGAGGCCGCTATTGGGCGATGTATATGCAACACACGAATCCGGATTTCAGAAAGGCGACCGTGCATGCAGTGTGACGAGGCGGCCCGGGGAACGAGGCTATGGATTCTGCGGCATGGGCGGAGCACGTTGAATGACTCGCAGAAGTTTCAGGGGTGCGGTGCGGCGAGTGAGTTGACTATCGAGGGTGTCCGCAGCGCGGAAGCCGCAGGTACGCGGTTGAAGTATGAAGCCATCGATGCGATCTATTCCAGCCCTCTGCGGCGCGCGATGCAGACGGCCGAACTAGTCGCTGCCGCACTGGAGAACGGAGCACGGGCACCGAAGCTGGAGACACGCGAGGCATTGCGGGAGATTGAACTCCCGGCATGGGAAGGCCTGACCTTCGCAGCGGTGCGGGAGAGAAGCCCGGAGCAGTTCCGCCAGTTTCGCGAATGCCCCGAAGAGTTCACGCTGCCTGACGCGGTCGGAGAAGAGCGATGGCCAGTACTCGAAATGGAGCAGAGGGTTCACCACTTTCTGTCAGAGCTTATACGCGTACAGGCGGGAAGAAACATTTTACTTGTGACACATGGCGGCCCGGCACGAATCATTCTGCTGGCTGCGCTCCGCCTGCACGTTCGCTGCCTTCATTCCGTGCAGGTATCGCATGGCGGGCTGAGCTGCGTCGCCGTTGACCGATGGCCCGACCGAATGAAGCTGGAAGTGTTGAATGAGCTGAGCCATTGGGAAGCGAAGCTACCGAAGGTCAAGGATGGCAAGGATGGATTGCGTCTGCTCCTGGTCGCAAGCGACACCCCGCAGTCGGAAGCAGAAGGAGAAGAGACGCTTGCTCGAATGTTCGAGGATCTGCCGATCCACAGAATTCTGGCCGCAGGACAGGACGGGGTGACAGCCGCGATGCGCCTGCTGCGCTACCGCAGGCGATCCACGATAGAGACCTGCACGGAGCCGGGATTGCTCGGCAACCTCTTGCGGCAGCTGAGCCGGTATCGCGCGGAGGGGCTTGTGAACCTGCTGGTCGCAGCCCGTGGCGAGCTATTGAGCCAGGTATTGAAGCAGCTGATGCGATGGGATGCTCTGGGGATGACGACGAGTGTAGGGCTGTGCAAGGGGCTGAGCGTGGTTCACCTGCCGCGCTCCACCGCGTATCCGGTATTGCAGGCCTTGAACACCTGTCAGGCACCGGAATGCTTTGCTGGAGGGACGAGATGAGAGTGCTGGTGACCGGCGCGGCCGGCTTTGTTGGATTTCATATGGCACAAAGACTTCTCAGGGATGGGCATACGGTCTTTGGCCTGGACAACATGAACGACTACTACTCAGTCCAGTTGAAAGAGGCGCGGCTGGCGCAACTGGTGCGCCACCGGCGCTTCACTCTCGAAGTTGCAAACCTGGCCGATCGGAACGCTGTGCGGCAAGTCACGAGGCGCGCAGAACCGGATTTCGTAGTGCATCTGGCAGCGCAGGCGGGCGTGCGCTACTCCATGGAGAATCCAGCCAGCTACGTGGAGAGTAACCTTGCAGGGTTTGTAAATCTGCTCGAGGCCTGCGTCAAGGATTCCGGCCCCCGGCATCTGCTGTATGCGTCGTCGAGTTCGGTATATGGAGCCAATACTTCGATCCCATTCCGTACGACGGATGCGGTCGACTGCCCAATTTCATTGTACGCAGCGACGAAGCGCGCGAATGAACTGATGGCCCATACCTACAGCCACTTGTACGGATTGCCAGTGACGGGTATGCGGTTCTTCACTGTGTATGGCCCATGGGGCCGGCCCGATATGGCGTACTACAAGTTCGCAGATGCGATTATTGCCGGCCGGCCGATCAGAATCTACAACAACGGGCGCATGCGGCGCGACTTCACCTATGTGGATGACGTGGTAGAGGCCATCGTGCGTCTCATTCCGCTGGCACCTGAGCGACCGCTGAAAGAGACCAGCGGCGGCTCGCTGCTGAGCGAAGCACGAAGCCGGGTGATCAATATCGGTAACAACCAGCCGGTAGAGCTGCTGCGGTTTATCGAGTTGCTGGAAGCGAGCATGAGGAAGCGCGCGATTCGAGAGTATCTGCCGATGCAGCCCGGCGACGTTGCGGAGACCTATGCGTGTATTGACGATCTGATGGGATTGACTGGCTACCGCCCAATCGTCGGCATTGAGGAAGGCATCGAACGATTTTCCTGGTGGTATCAGAACTATCATTGCGCGCTGGCAGAGCAGATAGCATGAAGAGAGCGAGTGCTTGCGGTGTGTGCGCGGTAACGGTGTTGCTGATGGCTCAATGCGCGTGGACGCAGGCGGGCCCCGCAGCGACATTGCATGGAGTGGTGCGCGACGAGAACGGTGGAGCGATTCCCGGCGCGCGCGTGACGGCTGACTGCGGTCGCGGGCATCTGGCGGATACAACCACCAAAGACGACGGAAGCTATCTGCTGGAGATACCGGAGGGCGTGAAATGTACGGTGCGCGCCGCCGCGGAGAACTTTGCTCCCAGCCGAAATGTGGAACGTACGCTGCCTGCAACTCGTACAGCGGATTTTACGCTGAAGGTGCAGGCGGCCCCTCAGGCGGTCGTCGTGAATGCGAAGGATGAGCCGCTGATTAGTGCCGAACCGGACACAAACGTGGGCGCGATTGTGCTGGGGGAGGAGGACCTGGAATCTCTGCCGGACGATCCGGATGATCTGATGGAGGATCTGTTGGCCATGGCAGGGCCATCTCCGTCGGGTGGAGTGCAGCTGTACACCGATGGATTTACCGGGAGCAAGCTGCCCCCGAAGGCTGCCATCCGGGAAATCAGGATCAATCAAAATCCGTACTCCGCACAGTATGACCACGTGGGGCTGGGCCGGATCGAGGTCCTGACTAAGCCGGGAACCGATCCCGTGCATGGCGAGCTTGCATATCGCATCAACGACGCGGTCCTGGATTCGCGCAATCCGTTTGCGACGGTACCGGCGCCCTATCGCTCGCAACTGGTTGCAGGAAGCCTGGGCGGTCCACTGGCGCAGACGCTCTCGTATTTTCTCGACTTTCAGGATCGTATTGCGACCGATAACGCGGTCGTGAATGCTCAGGTGCTGGGCCCCGCGCTCGGGCCGGTGCCGATGAGCCAAACGCTCCTGGTGCCACGGCAGAACCTGATTGCCGGTGGCCGGTTGGATTTTCAGGCGACGGCCAATACGGCCCTCACAGCGCGATTTGAGTACACGCGCGACAGCGCGAATGGCTCCGGGACCGGTGGATTCCTGCTGGGAACGACGGGGTACGACTCGGCAGCGCATTCAGTGAATGCACAGTTTTCGGCGACAACGGTGTTGAATCGACAGATGACGAATGACCTGCGCTTCGAGTACCTGGGACAGAATCTGGCGCAGAATCCGTTGAGCACAGCACCTGCTGTTGAAGTGCTCAACTCCTTCACCGGCGGTGGCGCCGTGGATGGCAATTTCAGACAGAACCAGTCGCTCTATGAGACTCAGGACTACGTGTCGCGGGTCAAGGGCGCGCACACGTTCGTGCTGGGCGAGCAGTCGCGGTTTACTTCGTTCCAGAATGCGGCACCCGTGAACTTCAATGGCCAGTTCGTCTTCTCCGGGGGCGTTGCGCCGGTGCTTGGTTCGAACAACCAACCGCTTACCGGGCCGGCGGGAGCCCCATTGACAGGAAGCATCTCGTCAATCCAACGCTACCAGAGGACGGTTATGCTTGAGACATTGGGCATGACACCTGCGGAGATCCGTGCGCTGGGAGGCGGAGCTTCACAATACACAATGGCGACGGGGACGCCCTCGTCAGGCGTCATGCAGTTCGATTTTGGCGCATTTGCACAGGACGACTGGAGGGTGAGTCACCGGCTAACGCTCAGTGCGGGCGTGCGCTGGGAGGGCCAGAGCACCATTCACCGCTGGACAGATATAGGTCCACGCCTCGGCATAGCGTGGATGCCGGGAGGACGGCACAGCAACACCGTAATCCGTGCCGGCAGTGGAATCTTCTTTGAGCGATTCCTGCCGCAGTACTACGTCAACACCCTTCGCTATAACGGTGTAACGCAGCAGCAGTATGTGGTGGCGAATCCTGATTTCTATTTGACGGCACCACCGATCAGCACGCTTGTGGGTCGGGGCGCCCCTCAGACAATCGAGACTATCTCGCCCACCCTTCGCTCACCGTACCTTATTCAATCCTCGGTGTCGATCGAAAGGAAACTACCGGACCTGATGGTTGGCGGCGTGACAGTCGCGAACACACTTGGCAGACATCTTCTCTACTCCGCGAATGTAGCGCACAACCCTGCAGCGGGGAACAATTACCAGTACCAGTCCGAGGGCCGTTTGAACGAAACCCAGGTGACCGTCTCGTTGCGCCGCAAGTACCACAACGGCCTCGCGCTGTTTGGAGACTATACATGGACTCACGCCCGCGACAACACAGATGGGCCTTCCATGTTTCCGGTGAACCAGAATGACCTTGCGGCCGAGTATGGTCGCGCGGCGGCCGACATTCACCATTATGCGGTGGTGAACGCGACCCTGCCAGGAATGCTGGGGACGACAATTCGTCCATATTTCATCATCCGCTCGGGTGCGCCCTTCAACATCACCACAGGGCATGACAATAATGGCGACTCGATCTACAATGACAGGCCTGGATTTGCAGCGGACGCGACAAAACCGGGCGTGGTTAGAACCCCGTATGGGTTGCTGGATCCATCGCCGACTTCGGGCGAAACGATCCTCCCGCGGAATTACGGCCAAGGGCCCGCGTTCGCGGAGATAAATCTGCGCATCAGCCGCGCTTTCGCCCTTCACCACACGGGACAGGAGGGGGGAGCTCCGCCTGCACTCATCGGTCCCACATGGTTTTACATTCCGCACACCCCAACTGGCCCGCATGTGACATTGAGCGCGACGGCACGCAATCTGATGAACCGCGATAATCGCGGGCTGCCAACGGGAAACATAAGCTCTCCGTTCTTTGACCATTCCAACACGCTCTCATCTGCGACGGATCCGACGCTGGCTTCCTATGGAAACAACCGCCGAATCCAGCTCGAAGTGCGCTTCAGCTTCTGAGGCCGGCTGCGGCGTAGCCGGTGCTCACAGTGGAGCCGATAATGGCCTCTGTGCACCAGAAGCCGTAATAACACCGATATGAATGGGTCACAATCACCGGGGTCATAGCTGGCAGGTGGCTCGGCAATGCCGTGATCAGGGAAGAGTTCCTTCGCGAAGGGACTGCGGCGGCTGACTTCCTGCACCCCAATTGCGTCGTTGTCGGGCCCAGTAGCTTTCCAGCGCGCTCGACGTCATGCCGGAGAATCACTACTTACACCACGGACTGCTATGAGAACCACTCCGCGCAGAGCTCAGATGCGTGCCTTCATTTCCAGCCCCGTGGCAATGCGATGACGTACCGGTTCGCGTAGTCCAGAAAGACGAACTCCTTCATCTCACTGAGGCGCAGACCGGAAAACACAATCAGGCGCCTGTGTTCGCGCAACTCATCGAGGCTCGTGCCGTACGGCGTGGGGTCGATGGAAATATCGAATTCGCAATTGACCGTTCTCCCCGGCGGAATCAGGAGGGCGGGTTCCCATACCACCGAATCTACGTCTTTCATGCCCGGTTCCGGCTCATGCAGCGCCGCGTCGGCATCCTGCAGGGCTGGCTCGGACACGCTCGCCATCAGCACGCCCTTTGAAGGCGGCGGCAGCCGGTAAGCCCGGTTGGTCAGGTTCGTCAGGGCGTAGTGAAAGACCAGATGCACATCTTTCTCGGTCTTCTCGATTGTGACGTCAGTGAACCTGGCGGTAATGGCCCGGCCATTCCATGATTCCTCAGGCCCGGAACGGAATGCATACCAAGCCAGAAGCGCGACCAGCAGCAGGGCCAGCCCCGCGAAGAACTTCACCTTCGGATTCTGCAGCTTTCCTCCGCGAGACGCCGTCACCCGGGGAGGATCATCTGATCGCCCATTCATGACGTCACATTACTCCCGAAAGGCATCGCAGGCTACCCATAGGTTCATTGAAGACGCATGGCCCCATCCTGGCGGAAAGCGCCCAAAATATCAGCGCCCCGGCCTGGACTCCACCGGGGCACCGAGAACTTCTGTGCAGTGCGTAGTTTAAGCTCCGACCCGCAGCCTCAGGACCGCTCGATCTCCTTCAGTCGAGCCGCCTTGCCCCGCAGTCCACGCAGGTAGAAGAGCCGTGCGCGCCGCACCTTCGCCGACCGCACCCGCTCCACCTTGTCGATGACCTTGCTGTTGAAGGGGAAAATGCGCTCCACCCCCTGGCCGAAGCTCATCTTGCGCACGGTAAAGCTGCCCTGCGGGCCGTTCTTGCGGGCAATCACAACGCCCTCAAAAGCCTGAAGCCGTTCCTTATCGCCTTCCTTGATCCTCACCTGGACCCGCACGGTATCGCCCGGGCCAAAGGGGGGCAGGTCGGTGCGGTTCAGTTTCTCGGCAAGGCGCTGCATCACTGGATGTGTCGACATAACTGGTTCCTGAAGAGAAATTGAGAATCTTTAGTTTACAGGAAAACTCTCAGCGCTGCGCCAGAAGGCGATCGGACGGGTCCTGGATATGCGGGGCACCGCGGGGTCCTCGTGCCACTGGATGGCGATGAAGGAGCCGATCCGGAAGATGACGCGTCTGAAGTCCTGCGGCCGCTACCAGGCGGCGTTGAAGGCGCAGATCCCGCCGGAACTGAGACCGGTGATGGCGTGGGAGCAGGCGTCGGTGAGCAGCCTGTAGCGCCGGGCGACGGCCGGGATGAGTCTGTCGTGCAGGAAGCGCGGATAGCGGTCGGAGACGGTACCGTATCCGGTGGAGCGCATCGGGGCCGCGAGAGTGCGGCCCCGCTTTCTGCCACAGGCTTCGATAATGCGATACGTAGGCGTGCCGGGCGATCCGGAGATACCGCCGCGGCCGACGAAGATGCCGATGAGGACGGGGACCTTGTGGGCGGCGATGAGGTTGTCGAAGACGTTGAGCGCGGGGTGGTCGCCATCGCGGCGGACATAGCAGGAACTCCGGCTGTTGTCCGCGGGAGGGGGCAGGTATAACTCCCCTCGCCGCGTTGGCCCATTCTCCGAACGCCTCCTTATGAAACCGACGATGCGCTTGCAACCGTCGAAGCTGTGCCATGTCCCCTGGCTCGGTAGGCCAAAGATGTGCCCCTGGGAGCCTTCCGCGGTGCGGCGTCCGACCCGCTAAACTGGAATCATGCTGCATCTGTTGCATCCGATACCGGCACACAGAATCCGCCTTGTTGTCTTCGACCTGGACGGCACGCTGATCGATTCGCGGACTGACCTGACCAACTCAATCAATGCCATGCTGACGGAGTTTGGCCGGCAGCCGCTGCCCGAGGAGATCATCGCAACCTACATCGGCGACGGTGCCGGGATGCTGGTGCGGCGGGCGCTGGGCGACCCCGAGGACGAACCGCTGGTGGAGGGCGCGCTGGAGCACTTCCTGGCGCATTACCGCGACCACAAGCTGGACCACACGTGTGTCTATCCGGGAGTCTTCGACTCTCTCGATGCGATGAGGATCATGCCGGACGGGTCGGCACGCCAGATGGCGGTGCTGACAAACAAGCCGGTGCGCGCGTCGGTGGAGATCTGCGATGGTCTGGGGCTGAGCCGATATATGTTTCGCATCTATGGCGGCAACAGCTTTGCCACGAAGAAGCCCGATCCGGAGGGACTGAATGCGATCATCCGCGAGGCAGGTGTCTCGCCCGGCGAAACGGTGATGATCGGCGACTCCAGCGTGGATATTCTGACTGCGCGGCGCGCGGGAACCTGGGTTATTGGCTGTCGGTTTGGCTTGTCGTCGCACACCGTGGAGTCGATCCCGTCGGACTGCCTGGTGGATGCGGCTTCGGAGTGGGCGGACGCCCTCTGGCTGGAAACAAGCCAGCCGGCCTCCTCAGAAGAGCTGAGGTCGGGAGTGACGGCGCGATGAGCAGACCCGCACGGCGACCGTCTGGGCGGATGACTCGATGGCCGCTGGCCGATTTGCCTGCCACGTGACGCTGGCTAGGGCTGGTTTTCGCCTGCTTTGTACAGATACTTGATGCTGGATTTATAGATCAGCATACGGCTGTGGCCGCCGTTGTCGCCGCCGCGCAGGCCGTTGCCGCGAACGCCGGACGAAGAAGAACAGCGCACCTTGACAGCGTTGCGATCATACCACTCGATGCAGCCTTCGATTTTCTCGCCGTCCTCCAGCACGAAGACCATGGGAGTCTGCGTTTGCATCTGCTTCTGAAAATAGAACGACTCGGCGTGACTGCTCTCCTGGACGGAAGCGGCGGTCACGTTCTGGGGGCGCCAGAACGGAGCCGATTCGTCGCGGCGTTCCAGAGGCCGGTTGCGCAGTGCGCGGGCCGGAAGAGTCGGCCGGATGAGCTTGCGCGGCCCCAGGATGTTGAGTCCGCGCGGCTCGGCAGGAGCAACCTCCCCGGGCGCTGCTGCAGGAGCGGTGACGACCGCCCCAAGCGCGGACGCAGCCCGCTGCAGCAGATTCTTGGTCACGGGCGCACGCAGCGTGCGCACCGCGGAGGCAGGCAATTGGGACATTGGACCCATAATCCTTTACGGACAAAGATGCCTATGTGATGCGAAAAAGCGAGGCTGCGTCGCATGGTGCTTATAAATTCAGTGAAGTCGCTGACGAGCATCGTATCCTGGAGATGCTGTGGGAATCCACCAGTCAGGAGCTGAGCTGCGCGGCGAAGCTGTCCAGCGCCAGCGAACGCAGCAGGTTGCGGCGCAGGCCGGATTCCACACCACGCAGGCCGCGCGCAGCGGCTTCGATCCAGTCAAAACTGACTGCGGAAGCCATCGAGGCGAGTTCCTTCTGGAGGTCCACGTTGCGCACCAGCGCGGGGCTTCCTCCCTTGAGCAGCAGCAGGTCTTCAAGCAGAGAAGCGGCTGCACGCAGCAGGGCTTCGGTCTTCTCCTGACCCTCCGCTCCGGCGCGGTAGCTCTCTGTCACGCGGAAGAGCGAGGAGTAGTCCCCTTCCCCGATGGAATTGCGCAGGAGCACAAGCGCGTCGCTGCGGCTCGCGAGCCATGCGGCCAGATCGAAGCCGAGCGCCCGGCCAACGGCGCCTTCGGCGAGACGGGCGATGAGGGTGCGCTCCGCGGGCTTCAGCTCCGGGCGGCGCTCAGCCAGAAGGCACTCCAGCTGATCGAGGGGAATGGCGCCGAGGCGGAAGATGCCGGCGCGGGAACGGATGGTGGGCAGCAGCTCACCGGAATTCTCGGCGAGCAGAAAGATGCTGGCGTGCGCAGGCGGCTCCTCCAGCACTTTGAGCAGGGAATTGGCAGCCTCCTTCATGAAGGCCGCGCTGGTGAAGATGAACATGGAGCGGCGCGCCTCGGCGGGGAGGCGATAGATTTCGCGCATGAGGAAGCGGACCTGGCCGATCTTGATGAGAAGCTGTGGCGGGTCGGGGGGAATCACCAGGACGTCGGGATGCGTCTGGATGAGGATGCGCGTATCGCGCTTGTCGGCGTCACGCATTTCCTCGCGAGCAGCCACGGCTTCCGCTACGCGAGCGTCGAGGTCGGCCGCTTCGCCGATGCGCCGGCAGCTGGAGCAAACCCCGCAGAGATCGGGCAGGCCGTCGGATTCCCGCGGATCGAGGCAGTTCGCCGCCTGCGCCAGCATCACAGCCAGGGTGTACTTGCCGACTCCGCGAGGACCAGTGAGGATGAGCGCGTGCGGCAGACGTCCGGCAGCCAGCCCTTCGCGCAGGTGGCGCACCGTCCCTTCGTTGCCGAGAAAATCGCGAAAGCCCACGGCTCAAGAGTACAGGAGGCACTGCCGCTCCAGGGAGCAATGTCGGGCACGGTTTGGTTGCCGGGCAAGCACAGCGGAAGGCTCGCCTGATCCCTCGCCGGCCCGCCTCAGGCCTGCGGACGCGATGCGGCTTTCGCATTTCCCTGCCTGCGTGGATACTGGCAGGAACGCTGCCGTTTGTCGGGAGGGTCGAATCTGACCGCATCGCCCACTGCCGCCGTCCTTGGGGAAGTCGGGCTGCCGGTGCCCATTTGCGAACTCGCCGACCGCCGCTGGGATGCGGTGATCGTTGGAGCGGGGCACAACGGACTGGCGTGCGCCGCTTATCTGGCCCGCGCAGGCAAGCGCGTGCTGGTGCTCGAAAGCCGCAGCCGTGTCGGCGGCGCCTGTACGATCGAGGAGCCATTTCCTGGAGTGCGGATGTCGCCCTGCGCCTACCTGGCCGGGCTGCTGCACCCGAAGGTTGTCGAGGAACTGAACCTTCCGGCGCGGGGATTTCACTGGACACCGGCAGTCAACGGTCTGTTTGTCCCGTTTCTCGACGGCTCCGGCGTGCAGCTCTGGGATGACGATGCTGCCTGCGAGGGAGAGATTCGCCGCTTTGCTCCGGCGGACCTGGAAGGCTGGCGCGCCATGAACGATGTGCTCTGCCGTCTCCGGGAGGCCCTGCGTCCGGAGGGCGAGGATGACTGCTGGATCGGCGAGGCTCCCTCGCCCGGGGAGATCGACCGGCGCCTCGGCAGCGATACCGAAGCCCGCAGGCTGCTGTACGAGTGGTCGATGGCCGATTTTGTGGAGCATTACCTGACTGACGAGCGATTGCAGACGGCGTATCTCGGGCAGGGAGTGATCGGCACCAACGCCAGTCCCTTCGATCCGGGGACGGCGTCGATCCGCTTTCACCACGCCTCAGGGCGGCTGGGCGGAATGCCGGGAATGTGGGGCTACGTGCAGGGCGGGATGGGCATGGTCTCGTTCTACTTCTGTGATGCGGCTCGGGAGGCAGGCGCCGTGATAGCGGCCGGTGTTGCGGTGGCGCAGATCCTGCCTGGGGAAGGCGTTTTGCTGGAGAGCGGTGAGCGCATCAGCGCTCCTGTCGTGGTCTCGAATGCCGATCCGCGGGTGACGCTGCGGCTGCTTGGACCGGCGGCCGATCCGGGTTGGCGGACGCGCGTCGAGAAAATGCCCATCGAGGGCTGCACCGTCAAGCTCAATGTGCTGCTGAGCGAGTTGCCGAATTTCACGGCGCGTCCGGGTCTGGACCAGCCGCACCATTACGGCCAGATCAATACGCCGCTGACCAAAGCGGAGTGGATATCCGGCTTTGCCGCGGCCCGGCGCGGCGAACTGCCCGAGTATCTGTGGTGCGAGCTGTATTTCCAGAGCGTGCACGACCGAAGCGTTGTCCCCGCGGGGCGCCATACGATGAGCGTCTTTGCGCAGTACGTGCCGTATAGGTTCGCGCAGGGTTCCTGGGAGACGCGGCGGGAGGAAGTGCGGCGGCTGGCGCTGCGCTCGCTGGCCCGCTTCTGCTCGAGCATCGACACGGCCGTTGTCGATGCTCAGGTTCTTGGGCCGCCGGATATCGAGCAGAAGGTCGGGCTCACCGGCGGACACATCTTCCAGGGCGAATGCCTGCCGCCGTACATGTGGTCGAGCCGGCTGCCAGCACGGACGGCCATGCCGGGATTCTATCTCTGCGGCGCATGCACACATCCGGGCGGCAGCGTGATCGGCATCAACGGCCGCAATGCCGCGATGGCGGTTCTGAAAGACCTGGCGCATGGCTGAGCTGGTCTCCGGACCGCAAGCTCCGCGGCTGAAGCGGGCGCTGCGCCTCCGCGACCTGACGCTGTTTTACATCGTTACCGGACTCAGCGTCCGCTGGGTCGCAACGGCGGCGGCCGCCGGGCCGAGTGCGCTGGTGGTCTGGCTGCTGGCGCTCGCGTGTTTCTTCGTTCCGCTTGCGGCCAGCGTGCTCGAGCTTTCTTCGCGTTTCCCGCAGGAGGGCGGTCTCTATGTCTGGACGCGGGAGGCCTTCGGCGATTTCGCGGGCTTTCTCGCGGCCTGGATGTACTGGATGTCGAACCTGCCGTATTTCCCGTCGGTTCTGTATTTCGGCGCGGGTTCGCTGCTGCTTGTGGCGGGGGCGCGCGGACATCGTCTCGCAACCAGCCCGGTGTACTTCATGTCCTTTGCGGTTCTGTGGCTGGGGATCATTACGCTGGTGAACATCGTCGGCCTCGATGGCGGCAAATGGCTGAACAACGTCTGCTCGACCGGAAGCTGGCTGCCCATCCTCATCCTGGTTGGGCTGGGGATTGCCTCGGCGATGCGCTTTGGAGCCGCCACGCACTTTGCCGCTGCGTCCTTCGCGCCGCACCTCTCGGTCAGGAACGCGAGCTTCTGGTCGACGATCTTCTTTGCTTTCGCGGGCTGTGAGACTGGCTCCTTCATGGGCGAGGAGATCGAGAACCCGCGCCGGACGATCCCGCGCGCGCTGCTGGTGGGCGGCGTGGTGCTTGCGCTGGGATATCTTGCCGGAACAGCGGCGCTGCTCGTTGCTCTGCCGTCCGCTGAGGTCTCCGGTGTCGACGGCTTCATGCGAGGCGCGGCGCACCTGTGCACGCGGCTGGGGCTGCCATGGCTGAGCCTGGTGCTCGCCGTCCTGCTGGCTCTCAACGCCGTCGGAGGAGCGGCTTCGTTCCTGTCGTCAACGTCGCGGCTGCCGTTTGTTGCCGGGATCGACCGCTATCTGCCGCCGGTCTTCGGGCGGGTGCACCCGCGCTTCCGTACGCCCTGGGTGGCCATCGCCACCTACGGGATGGCCGGGATCCTCGTTGCTGCTCTGGGCCAGGCGGGCACGACCGTGCGCGGCGCTTACGATGTGCTGGTCAGCATGGGCATCATCACCTATTTCATCCCTTACCTGTTTTTGTTTGCCGCCATGGCGCGCCTGCAAAACCGCCCTGTGGCTGCGGAGACGATGCGTGTCCCCGGTGGGCGGCCTGTGACGCTTGTTCTGGCCTGGACTGGATTTCTGAGCACGGCGCTGACCATCGTGTTGTCGGCGATCCCTGCCGATGAGGAGCCGCATAAGGCAGCGGCGATTGCCAAGGTATTGCTTTCGACGGCAATGGCTGCTGGCGGCGGAATCGCTGTGTTCGCCGTCGCGCGCCGGAAGCGCAGCCTCGCACCGGCGACGGCTTTTCCCGAAGCCCGATGAGCCGTGTGCCTCCCGCGATCCCGCCGGCTGGACTCTGCCCGAGTTGCTCGATTGGCGCTCGAAGCGCGCCCAGCCGTCTCCCCGCTATTGCGGGAACGGCGAGGATGGGCTGGTTGGCGACGAGGTGGAGCCGATACCCGACGGCGATGTGGGCGAAGCCGTCGGAGATGATGATCCGGGAGTGGAGGGCGTGCCGGGCGTCGTTCCCATCGGGGAAGCAGAACCAGGAAGCGCACCCCCGGAGTTGTTCATCGAGGCCCCGCCGCCCATGATGGAGCTGGCCGACAGGAGCTGGTCGACGATCGGGTCGTAGTTAAACTCCCACTGGTTATAGTTGGTCTGTTTCATGTAGGTGATCAGCGAAGGTTTCTTCAGCGGAAGGGTATAGCCCACGATGGGGCCGCCGCCGCCGCCGAAGGTGGTGGCCGAAGTGCCGGTGCCGCTCGCCCCGAACATAGAACCCGAGGGACTCGCGCCCATGGGTGAGCCGGTCGCAGTTCCCATCGACGAGCCCATCGGTGAGGCCGAACCGAAAGACGACGAACCCATTGTCGACCCGAATGAGGATCCGGTCGCTGACCCGGAGGAAGAACCCATCGGCGAGCCAAAAGCCGACGCCTGGCTGGCGGAGGCGGCGCCTGCAGCAGCGGAAGAACCATCCGGGGCGGCCACAGGTACACCGTTCGCGTCGGTCGTGGTCGCCGCCATCGCATACATCGATCCGCCCATGGCGCCCGTCGCAGCCGCAGCGGCTCCCAGACCGCCGACTCCGGCAAGCGGCTGGCCGAAGAAGCCCAGCGGGCGAACGTGGGCCTGGCCGAAGAGCACCGGCTTCCAGTCATCCTTGCCGGTCAGGGGATTCTTGTAGCGCTTGCGCAGGAAACGGATCTGATTGGTCTCCACCAGCTGGTCGATGGAGGTGGGATAGGACTGGAACTTCCTGTAATAAAGCTGAATGGCGCGCCGGTACTGCTCGCCGCGATGGATGGTTTCAAGCTCTTTCTGGCGCTGGATCGACCGGGCGATCTGCGGCGCCGCGATGGCCAGGCTGATCAGCAGCACCACCGACAGGAAAATGACGGCCAGCAGCACGAATCCCGATTCGGTATCGCAGCGTTTGAGATTGGGGGGGGACTGCATGGTCATGCCTCAGCTGGACGTCTGCGTCAGCGGCAGCGTCTGCGTGTTGTTGTAGAGCAGATCCGTCACCTGAATGGAGAGCGGACTGATCTTGTCGACCTTGTAGTGATGGTCCACCACGTCCCCTTCGGAAGCGATGAAGACGTCATCGCCATGAAGCAGGAATGCCTTTCTTACACCGCCGTTGGCGACATAGCCGAAAAATTTCAGGTCGATGGGCGGTGGCGGCGGCGGTCCTGTGGGTTGCGCTGCGACCGCGGTCATGCGCACAGGTCCCTTCACCTTCTCAATGGGTGGGGGCGCCGACGACATCGAGAAGATGTTGCGTCCCGAGCCGCTGTACTCGAGCGACTCCGCCTCCGCCATCAGGTCGGGGTGCAGGGTGGGGTCCAGGCTCTCGAGCCCCGAAATCTTCTGCGCGACATGAGCGGAAACCGCACCGCCGGCTCTCCGGGCGGCAGGCGCTGCTGCCGGCGATGGGGCTGTCGCCTCCGGCGGAGGCCCACCGCCGATGAAGACCGCTTTAACGAAGTAGACCGCAGCCGCCAGCATGACGATCAGCAGGACGGCCAGGATGGCGACTTTCCTCTTCTCCTCGACTCCCGCTTTCATTGCGGCGACTCCTGGGCCGCAGGCTGCAGACCGGCCTGAATGCCCTCAGCTGGAGGCAAATCTGTCGCGGGACCGCGCAGATACGTGGTCAGCCTCAGCCGCAGATTCACCAGGCCGCCCTGCTGGCCGGTCAGCGTGACGCCGTCAATGATGAAGAAAACATGATTCCTGTCGCGTTCGATGTCGTTGATAAAGTGCATCAGGCTGGTGTACTCACCGCTGAGGCCTGCGTCGATCCGCACTTCGGTCAGACCGTCGATCGCGGGAGCCGGTGCGTAGGCCGACCTCGCCAGACGTACCTGATTCTTCACCGCAGCCCCGTCCAGCTCGGCGGCCAGCGTGGAGTAATTGGAGGCGAAACGCGCATCGTAGAACTTCTGCGCATCCTCGTCTGCGGCTGCTACCTTCTCCGGCAGCCCGTGAAGATGCTGCATCTGTGCCTGCAACTGTCCGTAGCGGATCTGCTGCTGCACAAAGCTGCTCGACTGGTCGGAGCGGATCGCGCGCCAGGCCAGCGCAAACTGAGCGCCGATAAAAATATCGACGCCCATCAGCAAGGCAAGCACCGCGAGGTGCAGATTCAGCTTCGAAAACAGATTCCTGCGGCGCTTCATCGATGCTCCGCCTTCCCGCGCACGGGATCACCCGCGGCTGGCGACGGCTTTTCTCGCCGCGCTTTCTTCGCCGCGGGAGCATGCTTTACCGCCACTTGCTTCGTGGATTCCTTCTGCTGTTCTTTGGTCGGCTTCTTTCCCTTGGCCGGCAAGGACAACGGCCGGTAATCGGCAAGGATGTCGAAGTTCACGTCGCTGGTACTGACATTCTGCAGATTGGTCTGCGCCCCTGGTCCGGTGGCCAGCGTCTCGGAAGCCAGCCGAGGCGCCGCGAAATGCTGGGACTTTTCGAGATTCCTGATCAGATCGAGAGCGCGGTCCCGCGCTCCGGTCACGCGCAGCCGAATGGTCACATGCCCGTCCGGAGCCACGATGGGATCGATGCTGAGCACCTGCACGCCCGAGGGCAGAACATTTTCGAGATCCTCCATGGTTGCCGTCCAAGAGAATGCCTTGCGGCGGAAGAGGCCGTTCAGGAAATCCGACTGCTGCAGGATGGCCGCATTCTTCGGCTGCTGCATAAGGGCGACATAACTGCGCTGCTCATTTTCGAGCTGCTGCACGTGAATCTGCACCGAGGTGACTCGGGCCAGCGCCTCCTGCGCCAGCGTGCGCTCGCTGCGGTAGAGGAACCAGAGCGCAAGGCCGGTCAGTGCTAGGATCAACATCCACGTGCGCAGCCGGTTATAGATCGGCCGCAGCTCGATATAAGGATGGCTCGCGAGATTGACGGTAATTCGCATCAGCGTGCCAGGGCTCCCGTTACTCCGGCAGCCAGACCCTCCGGAATGCGGTCGACCGATGAAACGTGCGGCGGAGCAACCACATCCTCCACCGGCGGAGCCGGGTCTACAAACCTCAGCCAGCGCGACTGGCGCGCCGCCATGGCGCCGCCGGGACCGGCGTAGAACAGCCGATCCGGAGTCGCGCGCAGCGTATCTTCATACCACGCCAGCGTGGTGATGACCGCCTGCGCCATCTCTTCCTCGCGGGCGCCTGCCGGCAGATCGCCTGAGAGGTCGATGGTCCGGTGCAGCAGCATCTCATTGCCCTGAGTAACGGCTGTGGTGACAGAGACCTGGCTCTGATTCACCAGCAGCGACGTGCTGTCGGCGCTCAGCGCCGCCGCCGCCGCCAGCGTACTGGGCAACACCGCGCCGGGCTCGTATCCTGCCTCGCGCGCCGCGCTTTCGTATTCCGCCAGCACATCGCCGGGCATGACCGTAACCAGCACGCTCATCTCGCCGGCGCTCTGGCTCATGATCTGATAGCTGACCGAGGCTGCCTCCACATCGAAGGGCACCATCTTCCGCAGCCGGAACTTCACTACCGGCAGCGCATCGTGCCGTCTGGCAGGGAGCGTGTCAAAGTCCAGCAGCAGCACGCGTGCCGCCGCATCCGGAACGACGACGGTGAGGTTGCGGTCCCGCGCGCCGGCGGCGTCGACAGCTTGTCTTAGAGCAGCAGCCACGGCCGCCGCATCGGCCAGGTTGGGAACCTTCAGCCCGGGCGTCAGGGCGCCCGGCGCCAGCGGCGCAAAGGCCAGCACCATTTCGGTGCGCCCGCGCTTTTCCGCCGATGCTCGGGCGGCAGTCACACCCTCCGAGCGAATCTCACACGCCAACCGCGGCCGCATACCCGGGGAAGGTTTGAAGATGTTCTCGATTCCCGCCACTATCGCGAAGCCTCAATAAAGGTGACCTTGTTGATTTCCTTGAGCGTCGTCAACCCGCGCCGCACGCGATCCAGAGCCGACTCGCGCAGGAAGTGCATACCTTCCTGCTGCGCCAGCTTCCGCACCTCGGAACTGGGCCTCTTGTCGAGGATGATTTCCCGGATCGGGTCGGTTAACTCCAGCAGTTCATGAATTGCCGTCCGGCCGCGGTGGCCCGTCCCGCCGCACTCGATGCACCCGCGCCCCTCGCGGAAGCGGAAGTCGCGCCACTCCTTCGGATCGAGGCCGCTCTGCAGCAGCGTCTCGTCATCGTAGTGGACCTCCTGCACGCAGTACTCGCAGATCGTGCGCACCAGCCGCTGCGCCAGGATGCAGTTGAGCGCGGAGACAAAGTTGTACACCTCGACGCCCATGTTCACGAAGCGGCCGATCACGTCCACCACGTTGTTCGCATGCACGGTGGTGAAGACCAGGTGCCCGGTCAGCGCGGAGTTAATGGCGATCTGCGCCGTCTCCTGGTCGCGGATCTCGCCGACGAGGATCTTGTCCGGATCGTGCCGCAGGATGGAGCGCAGTCCACGGGCGAAGGTCAGCCCCTTCTTCTCGTTGACCGGAATCTGGGTGATGCCGCGGATCTGATACTCGACCGGATCCTCAATGGTGATGATCTTGTCCTCGTCGCTCTTGATCTCGTTGAGCGCCGCGTATAGCGTCGTGGTCTTGCCCGAGCCGGTCGGCCCGGTTACCAGCACCATGCCGTAGGGTTCGCGAATGTACCGTCGGAAGCGCTTCAGATCATCATCGGCGAAGCCCACCACATCCAGCGTCAGGCGGCGGAACTTCTCGCTCATCGACTCCTTGTCGAGCACGCGCAGCACAGCGTTTTCGCCATGGACGGTGGGCATGATAGAGACGCGAAAGTCGATGAGGCGGCCCTTGTAGCGCACCCGGAATCGCCCGTCCTGCGGGACGCGCCGCTCGGCGATGTCCAGTTCGCTCATGATCTTGATACGCGAAAGGATCGTGGTGTGATGCTCGCGCGCGATGGGCGCCATGGCGGCCTGCAGCACGCCGTCGATGCGGTACTTGATCATCACCGAGTCGTCGTACGTCTCGATATGGATATCGGACGCGCGCCGCTCGAGAGCGGTGAAGATGGTGGTGTCGACAAGGCGAATGATGGGGCTGATGTCCTCTTCCGAGGTCAGCTTCTCGATCGAAATGTTCTCGTCGGCGTTGTCCTCGGAGGACAGGACGTCGAAGGTCAGTCCTTCCGAAGCCTCATCGAGGACGCGCTGGGATTGTTCGGTCTTCTTCAGCAGATCGGTAATCTGTGAGAGCGTGGCGACGTGGGCGACGATCTTTTGCCCCAGCAGGCCGGAGATCTCGTCCAGCGTCATCAGCTTGCTCGGGTCGCTGACGGCAATTACCAGACGGTCTTCCATCTGCTCCAGGGGCACGAAGTTGTACCGGAACATCATGTCCACCGGCACGCTGCGCAGCACCTCGTGCTGGATGCGGAAGTTTTTCAGGTCGACGTACTCCGAGCGATAGCGCCGCGCCAGGGCCTGCGCCTGGGTGGTCTCATCCTGCTCAGTAGGGAGAGTTACGATCTCGGCCTGCGCCATCGTCGCTACCTCGGTTGTTGCGTTCTTTCCATTGAAGCCGTTCGTGCCCATTTACCGTCCGAAATTGCCCGCGTTGCCCATGGAAAAGATGGGCAAATACAGCGCGATCAGAATTGTAACCACCACCACGCCCATCACGATCAGAATTGCCGGCTCAATCAGCGCCAGCGCCGCGGTCAGAGCCGTCTGCACATCTTCCTCAAAGAATTCGGCCACCGAGTTCAGCATCTGCGGCAGCGCGCCCGTCGACTCTCCGACATCGATCATCTCCGTGGACAAAGCGGGGAAGACCCTGGTTCCTTCCAGACTACTTGCCAGTCCCTTGCCCTCGCGCACGCTGGTGACCGATGAAAAGACGGCTTTGCTGATGCGTTTGCTCGTAATCGACCGCGCCGCCGTCTCCAGCGAGGGTACCAGCGGAATACCTCCGCTCAGCAGCGTCGACAGGGTGCGGGCAAACATGGCCACCTGGTACTTGAGCCATATCTTGCCAAACACCGGCACAGCGATCCGGAAGCGGTCGATCTGGTCGGCTCCGGTCTCGCTCTTGCCCCAGCGCCACAGACCGAACCCAGTCAGCGCCAGCGCCGGCAGGATATAGAAGATATAGCGCTGGGCGCCCTGGCCCAGCGCCAGCATGGCCAGGGTGATCGAGGGCAGCGTCGTCCCGATCTGGTCGTAGAGCTTGGCAAACTGCGGCACCACGAAGGTGATCATGAAGATGAACATGCCGAAGACCAGCGTAATCAGCAGCGCCGGGTAGATCAGCGAGGCCTTCAGCTTCTTGCGAAACGCCAGCGACACGCGCTGGAACGAAAGATAGCGACCGAGCACCTCTTCGAGGTTGCCGCTGCGCTCGCCCGCCAGCAGCGTGGTCGTGTACATCAGCGGAAAGCCGCCCTGTGCCTCGAAGGCCGTGGAGATGGACTCGCCCGTTCGCACCCGGGCGACCACGTTCTGCAGCTGCCCGGCGAAGTTGGCGTTCTTCTGGCCCCTGGCCAGCATCTCCAGAGAGCCCAGGATCGGCACGCCGGCCTTGATCAGCGTGAGAAACTGCTGATTGAAAATGAGAAAGGTCTCCAGTTTGGCCTTGCGCGCCCCACCGGTCATGCCCCGGGGCTTTACCGAATAGACGTAATACCCAGCCTGCGAGAAGCGCTGCCGCAGCTCCTCGGCTGTGGCCGCCGCCTGCACCTGCTCCTGCACGTGGCCGCGCTCGTCGGCCAGCTTGATCACAAATTCAGCCATGGAAATACCCGCCGTTACTGCCGTACGGCGTAAGAACCTCTATGAAAGCCTAGCAGTTCGAGGACTAGACGCGCGGGGGACTCGAAATGCTCATCTTTTCAGACGATCCGGATCGAGCTTCGCAATTTGGCCATTGGGCCCCACCACCCACGGGAGGCTCAGGGCGTTCCAGTTGCCGTTGTCGAGGGTCTGCCAGGTCCTGCCGTCATCGTAGCTGATGTCAGAGCCGTTCGTCCCCACCGCAATCCAGGCCCCGGCCGCAGCGTCCCAGGCCACCGCGGAACGGTAACCGTGAGGAGGCTGGGCGGCCCTCGCCCACTGGCCCATCTGCGACCGCCAGCGAGCAGCCGAGCCCGCTGTTTGAGCTGCCTTCCCGTAGTCGCCACCGACGGCGACCGCATCCACCATTCCGGCATCGGCCCCCAGCGAGAAGATACCGGCTGAGGCAGCATCTCCGGCCAGGGGTAGTTCTTCGCGACTGAAGGCCATCGCGCTCCGCAAGCAGCCTGCCGGATCGGTCTGAGCGTGCGCCATGCTGCAGCTCATGCCGCCCGTGTACAGCCAGGGACCGCCCGGCCCGCTGGTGCCAAACCACGGAAGCCCTGAACCATCCAGCAGGAGTGCCGAATTGCTGGCGGCAAAGGCTCCGATCCTGGCCGCGCCCGCTTCCAGCCCGGGTGCATTCACGCGCTCCCAGGTCATTCCCCGGTTCAGCGTGAAGAACAGGGCAAAGCGTCCGCCGACCGGATCGCCGAGGAGGAATCCTCGGGCCTTCCCATGAAACGCTATCGCGTCCCAAAACCCATCCTTGTCCGGATTGGTATAGAGCAACGTCCAGTGTGAGCACCCATCCGTCGTCCTGTACAGTCGCGACTGATCCCCGGGTCCGCTCGACATTGCGATGGCCGTGTTTTCGTCCCAGGCCCAGATCCCTCGAAGATCCAGCATCTCCGCCCCCGGAGGCATCGCGCAGCTTTGCCATTCGTAGCCGCCGTCCTCGGTACGCAGAGCGGTGCCATTCGTACCGCTGGCCCACCCCACCCCGCCGCCCACGGCGTGGATGCCGCGCAGCCCCGCCCTGGTCCCGCTCTTCTCCATCACCCAGGGGCCGGATGTCTGGTGGAGAGTCTGACCGTATGCCGACGCGAGGAGAATCAGGAAGGCCAGCGCGAAAAGTCGGCGAGAGTTCATCGGCCAGTAGGATATAGCCAGAGGATTTAGGCGCGCTTAAACCGGCGGTGCTCCCTCCACGACATGCACCCCAGGCGGCGGAACGAACGCAAAGGCCGAGGCCGGGGCCGGCACGTTGCCCTGTTCCCCGCTGAAGTCGAAGCTGTTCGTTACTCCGTCCGTTTCCTGGATCGTCATCTGCCGGATGATGCCGTCCACCGTCACGGTGAGCTTCAGAGCGGACACCCTTTGCTCCATTCCCTTTGGTACGCCCGCCAGCACGAACTCGCCATTGCTTTCGGGAGTCATGGTCAGCCCGCTCAGCTCCTTCTCGAGATCCGTATGCCCCAGCAGGAAGCGCAGCGGCGAGCGCAGATCGTCGAGCTTCTTTTCGCTCACCTTCTGTGCCTCGCTCTGCCCCGGAGAGTAGAAGTATCCGTCGCGTCCGTCCAGGATGAACAGCTTGCCGTCGGGATCGGTGTAGGTCCAGCGCATCCTGCCCGGCCTTCTCAGCAGCAGGACGCCGGACTCCTTCCGGTGCATGCCGATGCCGTCATAGTGCTGCACAAAGTGGACTTCGAGCGAGCGCAGCGAGTTGTAGTGATGATCCACACGTGCCGCCAGTTGCGCTGCCGTCAGCTCGGCCCTCGCCCGTACAGCGCCGGCCACAACCGCCGCACATGCCATCAACAAAAACCGCCGGCAGAGCCATCCCCGCCGGCGGTTCCTGTTGATTCTGCGCAGGATCACTGAATCGGTACCGTGCAGTTCGTCCCCCCGGAAGGATCTGACCTGATCTCGCCGCTCATATCGATGCAGAAGCCCCGGTGTCCTGTCTTGCCCACCGCCTGCGGCACCGCCGTCGCCTCAAACCCGGTATACATGTCCTGGTTATTCACGGTAGTCTTGGTGCAGTTGGTGACGTTGAAGGTATAACCGGACTTCTGACCGCTGGCCAGATCCGACTGCAGCAGCTGCGCGCTCTGGGCGCTCGGCGGCCCGGACGAAGCGTTTCCCCCCAGCTGCGCCAGCCCGCAGGCAAATCCGTTGGCCGGATAGTTCGTCTGATACTGAATTTCCGCCTGATAGATGGCCCGCAGCGACTGGATCGCCGACGTTTCGTTGGCCTGGCTCTTCAGGTTCATCATGTTGGGAATGGCGATGAGCATCAGGATCAGCATGATCGAAATCACGATCAGCAGTTCCATCAGCGTGAATCCGGCGTCGCTGTGCCGCGTCCGCCTGTGCTCTCTGGTCGACTTCATAGCTGGATATCTTCCCTGCGTGGTAAATCGTACCGCAAATTCAGAGACGATGCTGTGCCGATTCGCCCTGTCCGCTTACACGCAGTTTCGTTCCGGTTTGCAATAGAACCAGACGCGCGCCGAACCCTTTTCGCTCACGCATACCACTAAATGGTGATGGCGATCACATCCCGATCTCCAGGGTGTCGTGCAGTATAGGCATTACTTCCATGCTTTCCTCACAAAAATCGCACAATGCCGGTCGGCGCACCGGAGGCCCAATCCAGATTTCGACAGGTCGGGAGCCCATCAACGTGACTGATAATCTCGCCCAGGAGCTCGATCGCATGGCCCGCCCAGTTGCTTTTGCAGCGGGAGTCGAGCTTTTCCACTGTGGAGATCCGGTGGCAGCGGTTTACACCGTCCGCCGGGGCAAAGTCTCGCTTGTCTGGTCCGCAGCCGACAAGCCGTATCCCATCGGCCTGCTCGGGCCAGGAAGCATCATCGGATTGCCCGCTGCCCTGAACGGGACCTACAGCGTGGGCGCCTGCGCCGCCGAAGACTCCGAACTCGGCTTTATCCCGGCCGATCGCGTCGTGGAGGTGCTCCAGGCCAATCCCCGCCTGTGCCTGGCGGCCATGAAGCTCGTGGGGCAGGAACTGGCGCGGCTGCGGAGCACCATCATGCACATTGCCGAAACCCGTGCATGGGAACAGGCCGAGGAGAAGCCGGAACGCTCCTGAGCCGCTGACTTCCCTTCGTGGCCCATGCGCTCCCCCCAAAGAACGGCACGGTTCCTCTGTCGGCCCCGCTCCTAGGAAGACAGCAGAACGACGGCTACCAGCGAGAAGAAAATCCCGAGAAGCTGCAGGTGCGTAATGGACTCATGCAGCACCAGGGGAACCAGCGCGATCACCACCACCGGATAGAGTGCTGTCAGCGGCGCAACAATCGAGGCTTTCCCCCCGGATTTCAGCGCTGCAAACAGCGCCCATGCGCCCAGGGCATTCAGGAAGCCGCTCAGCAGCGCCCACGTCAGGTTCCATCCTGAGTAGTGCAGCACCGATCTTCCCGGATAGAAGAGCGGCTCCAGCAGCATGAACCCTGCCACCAGCCAGATCAGCGAGGATTCGGCTGAGATGTAGTTGGTCGACAGCTTCTGAAGAAGGCCGACGACACCCCAAGCCAGCAGGGTGATCGCCGCAAACCATAACCAGGCAGATATGTGCACCGATCACCTCAGATGGAGAATATGACGAAGGCTGCGGCCGCGAAGGCGAGCCCGATGACCTGTATCGGGCGAATCCGCTCCCGCAGGACGAGGACCGCCAGCACCACCGTGATCATGGGATACAGCGCCGTCGCGGCGGTGATCAGAGAGGTGTTCCCGCCTGTGTGATACGCGGCAAACAGGGTCAGGCCGCCAATTCCCGAGAGCACCCCGTTCAGGACCGCATAGCTGATGCCCTTCGGGCTCTTCTCCATCCGGAAGCGGCGCACGATCAGCAGCGCGATGCAGACCGGCAGGCAGCCGATCGTAAAGAGGAACTGCATGGTCTCAGGCGGGATCTCGCGCGACCCCAGCTTCGACAGCAGTGCCCACGCTCCCCAGGAAAGAACACAGAGCAGGGAATACCAGAACCACCGGGCCTTCATTGCGTTGTGCATGCGTAACCCTTCAGAAGTGAATCGTCCAGTCGACCGGCCCGCCATTGCTGGCGACAAACCGGAGGCTCGCAAACTCGCCTGCCTGCTTCCAGGTCGCCGGGATCGCCGTGCCCCCCGAGGTCACCTGCACTGCGGCGCTCGTGTAGCCAGCCGGGATCCTGAACCACAACGTGTAAGGCTGCTGCGGCATGGTGCTCGACTGGCCGCTCATCTCCCTGCCGGCCTCATTCCAGCTCTGGGCAAGGATCGAATACGTGCCGGAGATATGCCGCGAATTGCCGATCAGCTGGGGGTGGTCTTCTTCCGAATGGATGAAGAGAACGCGGCTGTCGTGCGGCTCGATGGAAAGGTCGAGCTTACCGGTGTAGACGCCGAGGGGCTTCTGCTGCCAGAAATCGAAGACCACGTATTTGCGGTCCGAAGGCAGGCCAAGTTCATCGAACCGCAGGCTGCGCTCGGTCGGCTCGCTGCGCCAGTTCGTATCGGCCGCCACGTCATAAACCCCGGCGACGGAGTTCACCTTCAGGTCCAGCACCTCAGGGTAATGATGAATGTAATAGTCGGCCCTGATGTGCTTGAACGTGTCCCAGCGGGCATCGGTGCCGCGGCTGTATAAATCGATGGGCAGAATGGGCAGGGTCGGCATGGTTTCCTGCAGAAGCTTCAGCCGTGCAGGGGGCAGCTCGGGCATGACACTGGCCAGCGGATAGACCACGCCGGTAAGGGCCACGTAGGTGACCAGCGTCCTTGCCTCCGGTGAGGTTACGCCGAAGCCCGTAGCTGGATCTTCCCGCGTGCGTTCCGTTTCGATAGTGACCGCAGGCCGCTTTTTGGCAGCTTCTGCGACCGACATCGGCTCACCCAGCTCGAGCCCCTCGCCGGGCATGACATAGGTGACCATGTGGTTCAGGAACAGGTTTCCGATGATGGAGCTGAAGAGGCTGTACATCCCGTGCCAGTTTCCGTACAGGTCCTGCCCGTTGAAATAGGAATTGACATAACCAATAGCGTTCAGCGGCGTTCCCGCAGGGCATTCTTCGATGAATCGCTCCGGACCGATGGCCTGGCGAATCACAGCAAAGCGGCTGCGGAAGCTCTGTACGTAATCGGATTTGGAATAGAGGCGGCTGGTATCGACGGGAGGCGCATAGGCAGGCAATGCGGACTCGCCGTCGAACTTGTAGTAGTCAAAGCCCATGGCGTCGAGCCTGTGGAAGAGAACCTTAAGGAAGGACAGAACCTGGGGATTCGAGGAGTCGAGCGCGGGCGTGTCGTAGTCCTCAATCACTCGGCCCTGCCGGTCGTAGAGATACCAGTCCGGATGCTCGGCAAGCGCCGGTCCATACGCGTTGGGGACCAGCCACACACCGGCCTTGAGTCCCTTTGCATGAATATAGCTGGTCAGCCATTCGGGACCGTGGGGAAAGCGCTCCTTACTCCAGTTCGAGATCCAGGAGTGGCCAAATGGCTGGTGGGTCGCACGGCTCGAGTCATTATTGTGGGTGTCAAAACCGGGTCCACGGTCATAGCCGTCATCCAGCACGACATACTCGAAGCCATAGGATTTCAGGTGAGCCGCTAACCAGTCGGTGTTCTCGACAACATCCTTTTCGGTGACTTTTTCGTAGTAGCTGGTCCAGCTCGACCATACGATGGGCGCCGTCGGAGAGTAGCGGTCGTTGTAGCGCTGATAGAAAGGCACGCCCAGCGTATGGGTGAAATAATCGGGAAAAACCCTGATGCTCGCGCTGTCCTTTACAGGGATGGTCAGCCGATATCCATCGGCCTTCGCCGGATCGGACTGCAGAGCGGAATTCGCCCCGTAATCGATGGCAATATCTGTGTTGCGGTCGAAGAGGCTGTGCATGCCCGCCCCGGAGACATGGCCCAGCGCCATATGCATCACTTCCGGATCGCGCCGCGGCAGGTAGGATTGCCGGACCGTGCGCTTACCTCCGTAGGTCGACACGGCCTCATCCGTTCCGATCCACAGCACCGGCTCGCCCTCCGGATCGAGCAGATTGCTGATGGTCCGGGCCGCAGACGAGGGAGCCCAGCCGGTCAGCATTCCGTGAAAATCAGTGGTGGTGATCGTGAGCCCGTCGGGACGAGCCGTGATCCTCCAGGCGGTGTTGGGGTTCTGGGTTTCCAGCAGCAGTTCACCGTCGGGGCTCTGGCTCACGGAGAAACGCATGAGGGGATGAATGCCCGAGGGCGTATCTTCGCCGAGCCGGAGATCGCCGGCGATCACGCCCAGCTTCTCACTGGAAATAGTGAGGGTGCCGCTCTGCGGAGCACACTGGATTGTCCAGCCGCTGGCGGCAAGACAGGTTTGATTCTGAGCCCTCGAGCCGGGGCAGAAAGCAAAGAAAACCAGCAACAGCAGATTTCCGGTAAGTTTCATCAGTCCCCCATTTTCTTCATGTCTCTTCCGGCAACCGGCCTCTGTACTGACCTGCAATGCCGCCGGCGCATGCCAGGCTCGACGACGCGCAGAGACTGCCCAGCGCGAGGCAATCGCTGAGCGGCCGGCGCGATATCCATCCCGCGATGAAACCGGCGTCGAAGTTGTCTCCCGCTCCGACGGTATCCACCGGAATTCCGTCGGCGGTGGGCACGGGCAACGCGCCGATCTCGGTAATCTCAGTTCCGCGGGCGGCAAGCGCTCCCTGCGGACCGCGTTTGATAACGACCAGAGGGCCGACCCGGGCAAGCTGGAGGGCAGAGTCGGCCACATTGGTGGCACCAGTAAGGGCTTTCGCTTCTGCTTCGTTGGGCAGAAAAACGTTGACCGAGGGGAGCAGATCGATGATCCAGCCCCATTCCTTGTCGGTATCCCAGTTCGGATCAAGAGAAGTAGTTACGCCCGCTGCCTGGGCGCGGGACAGGAGATCCCGCCAGCTGGAACGAAGGCTTCGCAGCAGGAAGGGACTGGCGACGTGCCAGTGCCTGCAGAGGTTTCCGGGAGCGGAGGGAAGGTCGTGAGGCTGGGTGGCGTCGATGGTGCCGAGGATGGTCAGGATGGCGCGATCGTCGGGTTCAGCGAGGGCGACTCCCAGACCGGTCGGGATGGCAGCGGTTCGCCGGACGAGGGAAACGTCAACGCCGCATTCCGTCAGCCGCTGAATGACGTAATCGCCGAAAAGATCGGTCCCGGCGTATCCGATCACGCTCGTGCTCAGGCCGAGCTTCGCCACCTGTGCTGCGAAGATGTTGGCCGAGCCGCCCAGTTCCAGACAGTAGCTCCCGACGATCTGTTCCTGCTGTCCGAAGTGCGGGCGGACATTCCCGCGCAGGACCAGGTCGACACACAGGTCCGAGACAGTAACAACGTCGAAGGGGGCACTGCTGATTCCGGGGTCATGAGATTCCAGTGCGAATCGCTCTTCCAATCGGGCCTCGTCCATATCCTCTTTTCACGCCGTCAGGAATCTGAATCTCTATGTGCAGCAAATGTTTCGTGATCGTGCACGGTGTTCGCTCCCATACTAAGCCTCGGGGCGACGGGATGCTGAGTGAAAAAGGTGATTCTCCCTCTGCCCGCGGCGCGGCAAATTCCCGTCTCGGCTTGGAGGACTTCAGCCATTCTCCCATTCGCAAGTTTTCCCCTCCGGTCACCCTCTGCCCTTCCTCGAGTGTCCAATGCCTTATGCGCCTGGCTCTGCTCCCCACCTTCCTCATCCCGACCTCTCTTAGACAGACTGCGGTTTACCTCCCTGGCATCCAGCAGCGCTGCGACGCATCCGACCTCGTTTGCATCGGCAAAGCCACTATCCTCTTTCGGACCGGGAGTTAACCACGACCAGCTCTCCGCCGACGTCGATCTCGAAACCTGCTTCAGTCATTCCCGGCGCAGCGCGTGCATCGGATCGATGCGGGCTGCGCGAAGAGCTGGAATGACACCGGCGGCAAGGGTACCCAGTAGCAGCACACAGGGGACGAGCGCATAGGTCATCGGATCCATCTGGGGGACTTGGTAAAGAAACCCGGAGAGGAGCCGGGTGGCCGCCAGTGCTCCTGCAATCCCAATAGTGAGTCCGGCCGCCAGCAGGATCAGTCCCTCGCGCAGGATCAGATTGACGATGCTCATCCGACGTGAACCGAGGGCCATACGCACCCCGATTTCGGCTGTACGCCTGCGCACCGAATACGCCAGCAGCCCATAGACGCCGACCAGAGCCAGCAGCAGTGCCACCGCCGAGAAGGAAGACATCAGGGTGGCCTGGAAACGGCGCCGGCCGGTGAGCTGGCTCTCCAGTTCGCTCAGGGTGCGCACATCGGCAACGGCGATGTCCGGGTCGATGGAGCGGACGATGGTACGAATCTCGGCACCTGCCGTCTGTTTGGGCAGGCGCGAACGCAGGGTCAGATAGCCCCCGGTGGCATTGCTCTGCGCGAGGCAGGTGTAGATCTGTGGCGACGGAGCATTCTCAGGCCGGTAGATCCGCGCATTGGCGACAACGCCGACGATGCTCATCCATGGGGCGGAAGAGGAGAGGCGGATATGCCTGCCGAGCGCGGATGATCCGCCCAGGTAATCGGCAGCGAAGGCCTGATTGACGATGGCAACCGCTGGGCTTCGGGGCTCGTCGGAGGCGGCGAAGTCGCGCCCGGCCAGCAATGGAATCCCCATCGAGGCAAACCAGTCGGGAGAGGCACTGCGCAATTCCACCAGAGGAGTGTTCTCCGGAGGATGGCCCTCCATCTGAAAGCCGGTGAGGATCTCGGCCTGGGCCAGTGGAAGATAATCGATCGCCCCGGCGACCTGCACACCGGGCGCATGCCGGAGCCGGCCGAGGACTTCAGCGAAGAACTGCCGACGCTTCTCCACCGTGTCATAGCGCGGATTGCCGGGAACGCCATGGACAGCCGAACTGAACTGCAGGTTCGCCGAAAGTGTCGATAGCGAATATCCATCGGGCGCGGCCAGTACATTGGCATAGCTGCGCAGCAGCAGGCCGGCTCCGGCGAGAAGCACGACCACCAGCGCAATCTGCGCAACAGCAAGCGCCCTGCGGATGCTTCGACGATCGCTGAGAACACCGCGCGTTCCGCCAGAAGCGAGGAAGACCCGAAGGTCGACGCGGGAAGCGAAAATCGAGGGAACGGCACCGACGGAGAGCGTGAGAAAGATAGTGATGACGGCAATGATGCCGAAGGCCCGGGGATCGAGGGCGGCATTCTGCAGACGGGGAATGTCCCCGGGATGCAGAGCCCGTAAAGCGTGCAGCAGCAGCCAGGCGAGGCCGCTTCCGGCGATCGCCGCGGCCACGCACAGCAGCAGGGACTCCGTCATGATCTGGCGGAGCAGGCGTTCGCGCCGGGCACCCAGAGCCGCTCGCACGCCCAGCTCGTGGGTGCGTTCGGCAGCGCGGGTCAGAAGCAGACTGGCTGCATTCGCGCAGACGATGAGCAGCACCAGACCGACCGCCGCCAGCAGCAGCTTCATCAGCAGTTGCACCTGGCCGACCACGGCGGTCCGCAGCGGTTCGAGGGTGGCGACCAGATCGCGCATCGGTGGCTGGTGCAGCGGATCGAGGCGCGCCATGATGCCGGTCAGCTCTCGTTGTGCTGCGGCGGGAGAAACTCCATGCCTGAGCTGCGCCAGGGCGAATGTGCCGCACCAGTCGCGACAAGCGGCCAGGCTGGGCGGCAATGCCAGGGGCACCCAGATCTCCGTGCGTTGGAGTCTGCCGTCTCCGGCGGGAAGGTCGTCATTCCGAGGGAAGGCGAAACCTTTCGGCATCACACCGACAATTCGATAGCTGAGGCCGTCCAGCGTCACGCTTCGGCCGAGAGCGGATCGGCTTCCGCCAAACATGTTCTGCCACAAGGCATGGCTGATCAGCGCAACGTGGCTGCCGCCCGCCTCCTCATCGCTCGGGCCAAAGGCTCGGCCGATTTCTGGCCGTACATCGAGAGTGCTGAAGAAATCCGCATCGACCCGGGCCGTTCCTGCACGCTGGACTGAGCCGCCCGCCGCAAGGTTCATATTGGTTTGCTGGTACTGAGTCATCGATGCGAGCGAATGGTTCTGCTTCCTCAGATCGGCAAAGTCAGCATAGCTGGGAGTGAAAACGTCAGCAGGAAAGCCCTGACGAAGGAAATGCGGACTCGGAGTGTAGAGATAAACGAGCTGACTGGGCTTGCTGTACGGCAGGGAGCGAAACAGGACAGCGTCCGCCAGACTGAATACGGCCGTGCAGGCCCCGATACCCAGGGCGAGGGTGAGAAGGGTGACAATGGAGAAGGTTCGGTGCCGTAGCAGAGATCGAGCGCTGAAGCGGGCATCCTGAATGAACTGTTCGAGCCATGCCGTTCCTCGTGCTTCACAGCATTCTTCGGCTGTGACGGTGAAGCTGCCAAACTCAGCTCGCGCGGCTGCGGCGGCATCCTCGGCGGACATCCCGCGAGCGACATTCTCTTCGGTCTGCCGAGCGAGGTGAAACTCGAGTTCCTCGGAGAGATCAGCGTTGCGCCACTCCCTTGTCAGGAGGGAATGCAGGCGAGTGAACAGGCTTGAGATCGCGCGCACGATTATTCCGCCCGCGCGGCCTGAAGAACGCCCTGAACCGCCGAAGAAAGACGATCCCAGGAGGCTTCTTCGGTCCGCAGCCGCGCGCGTCCCGCACGGGTCAGCGAATAGTATTTCGCCCGCCGGTTGTTCTCCGATTCGCCCCAGGAGGAGCTGATCCAGGCCTGGTACTCCAGCCGATGGAGCGCCGGGTATAGTGCTCCCTGGTTCACTTTCAGAACCTCGCTCGATAGCTGCCGGATGCGCTGCGCGATGGCCCATCCGTGCATCGGCTCGAGGCTCAGCACCTTCAGAATCAGCAGATCAAGAGTACCCTGCAGCAAATCGGACGATTTGGCCATGGCGACCTCTTCCCTCAGTGATTGACAAGAGACTACCGCTAGTGGCTTGTCGCAGAGTAAACATTAGTAGATCTGTTCACGTCTAAAGAGGTGTGGCCAGCGACTCTATAGTTCTCACCGACAGCCAGCAGGTCGAACTCAGCCGTATTGCCCAGTCCCGTTCT
>JAJYVF010000057.1 GCA_021792135.1 Acidobacteriota bacterium
TCGGATTGTGCTTCTGCAGCACCTTCGTGATCGCCGCCGTCAAAGTCGTCTTCCCGTGATCGATGTGCCCGATCGTCCCCACGTTCACGTGCGGCTTCGAACGGTCAAACTTCTCCTTCGCCATTGCGTTTCCCTCTCTGTTCCTGCTGCTTCAATCATTTCTGCTGCAAATCTTTTACTTGCCCTGGTTCCGCCCGATGATCTCTTCGGAGATCATCCGCGGAGCCTCCTCGTAACGCGCGAACTGCATGGTGTACGAAGCGCGGCCCTGCGTCGACGAGCGAATATCGTTCACGTATCCGAACATCTCCTTGAGCGGCACCATCGCCTTGATCACCTGCGATCCGCCGACGTGCTCCATGCCCTCGATCCGGCCGCGGCGCGAGTTGATATCGCCGATGATCGTGCCCATGTGCTCTTCCGGCACAGTCACCTCAACCGCCATTACCGGCTCCAGCAGAACCGGGCTCGCCTTCCTGGCCGCTTCCTTGAAGGCCAGCGAACCGGCGATCTTGAAGGCCATTTCGTTCGAGTCGACTTCGTGGTAGCTGCCGTCGTAGAGCGTCGCCCTGAAGTCCACCACTTCGTAGCCGGCCAGGATGCCGCCCTGCGATGCTTCGCGGATGCCCTGCTCAATGGGCTTGATGTATTCCCTAGGAACCACCCCACCCTTGATATCGTTGATGAACTCGAAGCCCTTGCCCGGCTGGTTCGGCTCCAGCCGGATCTTCGCGTGACCGTAGTTGCCCGAGCCGCCCGTCTGCCGGATGTACTTGCCCTCAGCTTCCGAGGCCCTGCGGATGGTCTCGCGGAACGCGACCTTGGGCTCGCCCACATTGGCCTCGACCTTGTGCTCGCGCTTCATGCGGTCCACAAGGATCTCGAGGTGCAGCTCGCCCATGCCGCTGATGATCGTCTGCCCCGACTCCTGATCGGTGCGCACCTTGAAGGTCGGATCCTCTTCGGCCAGCCGCGCCAGTGCCAGAGCCATCTTCTCCTGGTCGCCCTTGGTCTTCGGCTCGACAGCCACCGAAATCACCGGCTCCGGGAAGTCGATCGCACTCAGCGCAATGGCGTGATGCGGATCGCACAGCGTGTCGCCCGTCTTGATTTCCTTCAGGCCCACGCACGCGCAGATATCACCCGCGTAGATTTCGCTGATCTCCTCGCGCTTGTTGGCGTGCATCTTCACCAGACGCCCCACCCGCTCCGTGCGGCCCGAACGGGGATTGAGCACCGTGTCGCCGGTCTTCAGCGAGCCCGAGTACAGCCGGATGAACCCCAGCTTTCCGAACGGGTCGTTGATCAGCTTGAAAGCCAGCGCCGAGAAGGGCGCATCGTCTTTCGCTTCGCGGGTCAGAACCACGCCCGGGTGATGCGGGTCGATCCCCTCGATCGGCGGCACATCCAGCGGGCTGGGCAAATAATCGACCACCGCATCCAGCAGCGTCTGCACGCCCTTGTTCTTGAAGGCCGATCCGCACAGCACGGGGAAGACCTTCATCTCGATGGTCGCCCGGCGCAGCGCCTTCTTCAGTTCCTCCGGAGTCGGCGTCTCGCCCTCGAGAAACTTGTGCAGCATTTCGTCGTCGTTCTCGGCGACCGTCTCGATCAGCTGCATGCGGAAGGCTTCCGCCTTCTTCTGCAGTTCGGCGGGGACCGGCTCCTCGGAGTACTCCGCGCCCATGGTCTCGTCGTGCCACAGGATCGCTTTCATCTCGATGAGGTCCACGACGCCCTTGAACTTCGCTTCCGCGCCGATGGGGATCTGCGTCGCCACCGGGCGTGCGCCCAGCCGCTTGCGGATCGTTTCGATCACATGCTCGAAGTCCGCGCCCGCCTTGTCCATCTTGTTCACAAAGCAGATGCGCGGCACTTTGTACTTATCCCCCTGCCGCCACACCGTCTCGGTCTGCGGCTGCACGCCGGAGACAGAATCGAACAGCGCCACCGCGCCGTCCAGCACGCGCAGGGAGCGCTCCACCTCGGCTGTGAAGTCCACGTGCCCAGGGGTGTCGATGATATTGACGCGGATGTTCTTCCAGAAGCAGGTCGTGGCCGCAGAGGTGATGGTGATGCCGCGCTCCTGCTCCTGCTCCATGTAGTCCATCGTGGCGGTGCCTTCGTGCACTTCGCCGATGCGATGGGTGATTCCCGTGTAATAAAGAATGCGCTCGGTCGTCGTCGTCTTTCCGGCGTCGATGTGCGCCATGATTCCGATGTTCCGGCAACGGCTGAGCGGTACTTGTCGAGGCACAATTCTCTCTCTTTGCTTCTGGCGGACGTCTCCGGTCCGCGGTTAACTTTTGCGAAACCTGCAGGCTCCGCACACTCCGATCTCCGATCCGGTTCGCTTCTCTGAACGCCAACCGCTATACGCCGACCGCTGTCTTACCACCTGTAGTGCGCGAAAGCCTTGTTCGCTTCGGCCATGCGGTGCACGTCTTCCTTCTTCTTCATCGCCGCGCCGCGACCGTTGGCTGCATCCAGCAGTTCGTTGGTCAGCTTGTCGATCATGCCCTTCTCGCCACGCGCCCGGCCGTAGCTCACCAGCCAGCGAATCGCCAGCGATACCCGGCGCTCCGGATTCACTTCCACCGGCACCTGGTAGTTCGCGCCGCCCACGCGCCGCGTCTTGACCTCGAGCAGCGGCTTGCAGTTCTCCACCGCCTTCTTGAAGAGCGTCAGCGCGTCCGTTCCGCCGCCCTTCTGCTCCAGGTTCGTCATGGCGGTGTAGAAGATCCCCTGCGCCGTCGACTTCTTGCCGCCCCACATCATCGAGTTGATGAACTTCGTCACCAGCGTCGAGCTGTACACCGGGTCGGCCGCCACTTCCCGCTTCGCGATATGACCTTTTCTTGGCATGTTTCCAAATCCTTCAAACGCTGCTCACTCAGCCCAGTCGCGCCCGCACGCCCACTGAACGCCGAACGCAATACGCTATTTTTTTCCCGGCGCCGCGCCGCCCTTGGCGCGCTTGGCTCCATACTTCGAGCGGCTCTGCTTCCGGTTGGCCACGCCCACCGAATCCAGCGTGCCGCGCACCACGTGGTAGCGCACACCGGGGAGATCCTTCACGCGGCCGCCGCGGATCAGCACAATCGAGTGCTCCTGCAGGTTGTGGCCGATGCCGGGAATATAGGTCGTCACCTCGATGCCGTTGGTCAGACGCACGCGAGCCACCTTGCGCAGCGCCGAATTCGGCTTCTTCGGGGTCTGTGTATAGACGCGCGTGCAGACTCCGCGCCGCTGCGGCGATCCCTGCAGCGCCGGCGACGCCGTCTTGTACCGGGGCGCCGTCCGTCCTTTTCTCACCAGCTGACTGAATGTCGGCAAAGCAAACTCCTTAATCTTCCATCCCGCTCAAACTGCACGCGCGCAGCACATGGCACGCAACCAGACCGCGCGAAGTCCCAAGCTCAAGCCCCGGCGCACCAAAACGGGCTCCCCGGGAACCCTTCTGCTTCGCGTCCGCTTAGCCTTCCCTGCTCAGACGAGAACCTGCGACGGTGACCGAGCGTGCCTCAGACCCTGCCCAGCGGCAAGGCCCACGGAACAGCCGATTCCGTTTCGAAGTTCCGGCCCGCATAGCTTGCCAGGGTGGCAGGTGTCGCAGGCTCCGATGCGATCCAGGCGGCCGTAAACCCTTCAGCCAGAATAATCTTCCGGCTTCCACGGCCCCGCTGCCCGTCCACGCTCCTCCACCTGGTCACAACGGGAGAAAACGCGGTCTAAGCAGCTTTTTGAGAATAGCAACAGATTGGCCCTGAGTCAAACCAGTCGTGAAACGTGCGCCGGTACCCTGGCTCCGAGGGACCAGAGTGTCATGACCCAGTGTGCCAATGTGGGTCGGTCTTCCCCCAACGAGGGATATCTGTTCTTTCCCGGTGCTCACTAAAATCCGCATAAATCCAGGGCTCGGCTGGCCCAACTTGCCGTTCGGAAAGGCGACACTCCAGGTTCCATGTTGAGGTGTTTCCACAAAACCCGAGACAGGCTGCTCCTTTGCCTGCCAGCCTGGCTGCTCGCTGCCGCGGCATTCCTTCCCCTGCCCGCCGCTGCGCTGGAGCCCGCCAAGGCCCTGACCCAATACCTGCAGACCTCCTGGACCAGCGAATCCGGGCTGCCCCAGAACACCGTGCACGCCATCGCCCAGACTTCCGACGGATATATCTGGTTCGGAACCGAAGAGGGGCTGGCCCGGTTCGACGGCACCCACTTTGTGGTCTTCACCACTCGCAACGCGCCGGGCCTCGTATCCGATTTTGTCCAGCAGCTGACGGCGGCCAGTGACGGTAGTCTCTGGATCGGGACAGACAGCGGGCTAAGTCACTTCGTACCAGCGTCCGAGAAGGGCCAGGACGGCGCGTTCACCTCCTTTACAAGGTTTAGTGCCGTCCCAGCCACCAGCATTACGGCTCTCTGCCAGGATCATGAGGGCGGCCTCTGGGTGGGTACGGACCACGACCTCTACCGCGTCGTGAGCGGCCACGCGGAGAGCTGGGGGCTTCGCGGCGGCCTGCCGGACCGCGCGATCACCGACATCACCGTGGATTCCGGAGGCACCCTCTGGGTCGCGACCGAGAAGGGGCTTTCCCGCTTTGCCAAGGGCCGCTTTGTCACCCTCACCACCCGGAACGGCCTCCCCGGAAACGCGGTTACCAACCTCGCCGCGGCGGCGGATGGTTCGATCTGGGCCGCCACACGGCGCGGGGGGATCGTGCAAATCCGCGGCAGACAGGTTTTCGCTCCGAAGCTGAAGCTACCCTCGCCGGAGATCGCCGATCTCCTCTCCGATCACGACGGCGCCCTCTGGATCGCCTTCGACCACAACGGACTCGCCCGCTTTTACCACGGCAGGCTGGATCTCTACGGCGCAGCGCGCGGCCTCCCCAGTGATCGCTGCTCGACGGCGCTCTTCGAGGATCGGGAGGGCAGCCTGTGGCTGGGCCTTCAGGATGCGGGCGTGGTTCAGCTCCGCGACGGCAAATTTTCCGTCTTCGGCAAACCCGAGGGTCTCTCCGGCAACTACACCGCCAACGTACTGCAAGCCCATGACGGCACCATGTGGATCGGCGCCGACAGCAATGGCCTCAACCATCTGCTTCCCGATGGGCGCGTTGAACTCTGGAACCAGCGACGCGGTCTGCCCGCTCAGGCCGTTTACTCGCTGCTCCAATCCCGGGACGGCAGCCTGTGGGTCGGATACCGTCGCGGCGCTCTCGCTCGCATCCGGAACGGCCGCGTCACGGTCTTCCCTCCTCCCGGCAGCGGTTCCGGAGCCATCAACGCTCTGCTGGAGGGCCGCGAGGGAACTCTCTGGGTCGGCTTCTCCTCGGCGGGACTGGCCCGATTCGATCGTGGCCGCTTTCAGAAGGTGATCGGGTCGGGCGACGTTCGCGCCATTGCCCAGTCCCCCGACGGAGCTCTCTGGGTTGGGATCGACGGCGAAGGCGTGGAGCGGATCGACCACGGTACATCGAAGCTCTTCGGGAAATCGGACGGTCTGCCCGGCATTCATGTGCTGGCCCTCTATGCCGACCCGCACAACAGCGTCTGGGTAGGCACCAGCGGCGCCGGGCTCAGCCGTATTCGCGATGGGCATATCGTCTCGTGGACCCCTGACCAGGGTCTTCCCGCTTCGAACGTAGGATCCATTCTCCCCGACGACCTGGGTAATCTCTGGATCGGCAGCGATCAGGGCATTTATCGCCTCGCGATCCAAAACCTCGATAACTCCCTGGCTGGCCCGGTTCGCCGCGTTCACCCGGTGGTGTACGGCGTCGCCGACGGCCTTCGCTCTCGCGAGACGCTCTACGGCACTATGCCTTCTTCCTGGAAGGCCCACGATGGCCGACTCTGGTTCGCCACGACCCTTGGAGTTGCCGTCATCGATCCCGCCCATATCCCCATCAACCGAATCGCCCCTCCCGTCTGGATCGACAGAATCGAATTCAATTCGAAGACGGTCTCACAGCTTAACGGGCTGACGATGGGTCCCGGATCGGGCAGCCTGAACATCTCCTTCAGCGCTCCCAGCTTCGTCGCTCCCCAGCAGGTGCGGTTTCTCTACCGGCTCGACGGTTTCGACAAAGACTGGGTATACACCGATGCCGGGCATCCTGCCTGGTACACCAATATCCCTCCTGGGCACTACACCTTCTTCGTCAAGGCAGCCAACAGCGACGGGGTGTGGAACACAACCGGCGCCTCTTTCAGCTTTGTCGTGACACACCGGCCCTGGACAACACCAACTGCGTGGTGTTGCTACGGCATTCTGCTGCTCCTCCTGATCCGCCAGATCATCGCCTGGCGCACCCGCAGCCTCGTCGAGCGGCAGGCGGAACTCACCCGCACCGTGGCCGAGCGCACCGCGCAGCTCGAAGCCGAAAAGTCTGCTCTGGAATCCGCTCGCCGCGAACTGCAGGTTCAGGCGACCCACGACTCCCTGACCGGCCTCTTCAACCGCGCTGCCATCCTCGAACACCTTGAGCGGGAGATCGCCCGTTCCAGGCGGGAGAGAAGGCCGCTGGGAATCGCCATCGCCGACCTGGATCTTTTCAAGGCCCTCAACGACAGATACGGCCATCTGTGCGGCGACGATGTTATCCACGAAGCCGCGGACCGCTTCCGCTCCGTAATGCGCCCCTACGACCTGGCCGGCCGCTACGGCGGCGAGGAGTTCCTCATCCTCCTGCCTGGCTTCGATCCCTCCCTCGCCCCGGGCCGAATCAACGATCTTCTGGAGTCCATCCGCTCGCGTCCTTTCCGTCTGAGCGAGAACGAATTGAACCTCACCTGCAGCATCGGCGTGGCGACCTTCCGTCCTGAGGCGGACGACCCCAGCGTTCGCGAACTGCTGACCCGAGCCGACACGGCTCTCTACGTTGCCAAGAACGCCGGGCGCAACCGCGTCAGTTTTGAGGTGTGCACGCTTCAGTAAGCCGGCCCGGTCTGCCCGGCGTTGACCGACTCAGCCTGCATGTGGTCAGTTGCCGGACCCATCCTCGGGCCGAATCTCGATCATCCGCATCGCATCCTGATTCTGCTCCACGGTTTTGTTGCGGATGAGACCGAACTTCTTCGACTGCTCGTCCAGCCGCGGATCGTGCTGGAAGGCGTAAAGCTGCATGAGCGCGAAGTTGGCGCCATAGTTGTTCGCGTCCAGCACCAGCGCCCGATTCAGTTCCTTTTCCGCCTCGGGAAAATCTCTCTTCTGCAGATACACCTGCCCCAGTTCGGCAATCACGTCCGCCTGGTCCGGCTTCAGCTTGTCGGACTCCGTAAGCTGGGCAATCGCCTGGTCGAAGTCACCCTGCGCCCTCAGAATGCGGCCGAGGTAAAAGTGCGCTTCGGCAGACGTGCTCGGATCATCCACAGCCTTCCGCAGCCACGTTGTCGCATTGTCGAAGTCCTTGTTGCGAAAGTAAGCCGTTCCCAGCGCCAAAGCTCCCACCGGGTCCGCCGGGCGCAGCTGATGAAACTTCTCAAGGTAGGGCAGTCCCTGCGAAGGATCCGCCGAGTACGACAGGACGGTGCCCATTCCATAGTTGTAAATGGGATTGTCGGGCGTCAGCCTGAGCGCTTTGCCCATCGATTTGCTGGCTTCGCCCAGCAGCCCCATCCTCAGGCAGATGACCCCAAACTCATACGGCAGGCTGGCATTTTGGGGTTCCAGGGCACGTGCATGCGCCAGATACCCCAGAGCGCCCTTGTAGTCCTTCATCGCAGCCGCCACCCGCGTCAGGTCGATCAGGGGAACCGCGTCGGAGCTGTTCATGGCGTACACCCGCTCCAGCGTTGCGCGCGCCTCCGGCAGCTTCCCCTCTGCCTCCTGGGCAAGGCCCAGAATGCGCAGCCCTGCAGCGGAAAGCTGCTGCCTGCCGTTCGCCGCGGTAAACAGCCGGTCGACCAGGTCGGCGCGATGCGCCACCCGCAACGCCGGAAGTACCCACATGGCATCGGCTTCCCCGAAATCCGGATTGGCCACCATCGCCGCTACGGCCCGGTTCGCCGCCTCCTGATGCCCAAGGCCGACCTCGTCCTCGCAAACCACCGATTCCACGCGAACCCGACGCCGGGTTTCAGGATCCAGCCTGGCGACAACCTGCAGGGAAGCCTCGTATCGGTGCTCCCACATCAGGAGCATCGCCTGGTTGTAATTCGCCTCCGCGTTTCCCGGCTCCATCTGCAGCACCTTTTCACAGAGATGAAAAGCCTCCCGACGGTCGGCGGGGTTGGTTTCGGCGGCCTTCATGTCGATGCGGGCAAGGTTCAGATACGCGCTGGTCAGCTTCGGGCTGTGCTGTACCGCTTCCGCGAACGCCTGCTTCGCGCGGTCCACGTGTCCCTGCTGGATCTCCACGATGCCCAGCAGATTCTCAAGCCCGCCATCCGAAGGATAGCGCCGGAACGCCGAGGTCAGCAGGGTCCGCGCATCCTCCAGATGATTCTCCTGAATCTGCTGCTGGATTGCCAGGAGCGTGTCACGGTACGATGTCCCGGCCTGCTGTGCCGGGGCGCTGGCGGCCAGGATGGCTGCGCCCAGGAGAACTGGAATGTGCCGGGCCCGGAATCTTCGCGGAGAAACCATTGCGCGATGCGTGCACGGCTCTGCAGCTCAGGCACGAACCCCTCTGCCTCAATATACTGGATTCTGTCCATGCTTCTTCGTCGTGGTAAGGCGGTAGCCGGCTGTGTGCTTGCGGCTTTGGTCCCTGGGCCTTTTCTCTGGCGCGCTGCCGCCCAGAACACGCCTGATGAGCCCGCACCCGCCTTCTCCCGCATCGAGTCTCTGGACCTGCCCCCCGCAACGGCATCGCAGCTCCAGCAGGACATGGAATCCCACGACTATATCTCCGCGGAAAAAATCCTCCTGCCCCAGATTCAGCAGGATCCCCATTCCTCCCGCGCGGCCGGTCTCCTCGACTTCATTGGCGGCGTCTACTTCCTCGACCACGACTATTTCCACGCCGCCGTCGCCTGGAATAAGGCACAGTCCATCGCTCCTCTGCAGCCGTCGCTCCGATTCTCGCTGGCCATGACCTACATCCGCATGGGTCATACAGACTGGGCCCGGAAGCTGCTGGAACGTCTCTCCTCAGAGGATCCGAAGAATGCCATTTATGTCTATTGGCTCGGGCGCCTCGATTTCGTCGAACACGCCTACAGCCGGGCCATCCTTCAATTGAAGAATGCCATCAGCCTCGACCCCGGCATGGCCAGGGCCTATGACAACCTCGGCCTCTGCTACTACCACCAGAACCAGAACACCGAGGCCGTCGAGAATTTCCGCAAGGCCATCGACCTCGACCGCGGCTCGCCCCAGCCTTCGGCATGGCCGTATCTGAACCTGGCCATCACGCTGCAGATTCTGAATCAGCCCGCCGAGGCGGAGGCCAATCTTCGCCAGGCGATCCAGCTTGAGCCCAGCCTGGCCCAGGCCCATTTCCAGCTGGGCAACGTGCTGGAGCGTATGGGCCGGACCCAGGACGCCATCTCCGAATTCCGCCAGGCAGCGCAGCTCGACCCCGCGTATCCCGAACCGCATTTCGCCCTGGCCCGCTTGTATCGCAGGACCGGCCAGGACTCGCAGGCCAGGCAGGAAGTCCAGATCTACCTCCGTCTCAATGCCGCTGCGAATGCTGCCCCCGCTTCCGCTTCGCCTTCCGGGAAGCACTAAGTTTCAGCCGTACTAACAGTTAGCTTTCGAGCTCACATGCAGCCGGCGGGTGCCAGAGGCACCGCTGCAGCGGCGCGAAGGTCCTGCCACAGAAGAACAGCCTGGGAGGATGTGCCCGGCGCGTGGAGTTGCCTGCGCCGCGGATTCGGTCGTCGCCGATTCGGGTGCGGGCCACAGGGGTGTGGCCCGCTTTCCGGGCGGTTACTTGCCTGCCCCCACCCGCAGCATCAGGATGCCGTGGGACGGCACCTCGGTGGAGTACGCGCCATGGGTGAACGCCACATCGTGATGCGTCCAGACATTGCGCGCCACCCTGGCCGGATGCCTGAGATTGAGATCCGCTTCCTTCACCGTGACTGGGGTTGATTGCGGCCCCAGGTTAATAATTCCAACTGCAACACCGCCATCCGCCAGAGGCTTCAGCCATGTCTCCGTCTGCCCCTGCTGCGCAATCCGCGTCG
>JAJYVF010000058.1 GCA_021792135.1 Acidobacteriota bacterium
CGTGCGCTACGCCGACGATGCGAACGATTATGTCCGCAGCCGTCGCGCGGGCGGGCGCAGTCTCGAAGCAGCGACACTGTTTATCGGGAACTGCTGGCTCCGGGAGCTTGCTCTGATGTTGCTGCGCCAGTGGCGGCCAACGCCCGCCGCTGGTGGCGCAACAGCGGGATGCTCCTGAACGCGGTTCTGAATCCGGCACGGGCGGACAGGCTGGGTGTACCCCGTCTCGGTTGACCTCAACTTCCTGAACCGCCCGCTGCGGACCCGCATGCCGGGTGGTGTGGCAGGGGAGAGCGGCCATCCGCTCCCCCTCTATGCCGATTTCTGCACCCCTTGCGGGCCCCAATTTTCACGTTGAATGGCTCAGGGTCGTTACTGTGTGGACCGATCATAGCGCACGGCGACTGCGTGCGCTTTACGCTCCACAGAGAGAACGATAGAATCGACTTCAGCGAACGCCGACGTAGCTCAGTTGGTAGAGCAGCCGATTCGTAATCGGCAGGTCACCGGTTCAAGTCCGGTCGTCGGCTCCATCCGTAACCCTAATAATTCCGGTACAAATCAACAACTTACGGGTTAGCGCAGGACGCTTCGACGGTTAGGCTGTGAACGCCAAAAACCGCCCACTTCCCCCCAAAAAGTGCTATAACGTCCCTACGTTTTTCCCTCCACCCCGCTACGGAATCGGTTAACTCCGTAAACGGATGTGTTACCAATATCCGCCGAGGGGACGGCGAGAAAGGAAGCGCACGTCGACTCCAGTAAACTCCCGTCCCCCAAATGCTCACTGCTGCCAGCCTCCACCGAGCGCGTTATACAACTGAACCAGTGCGAGCCGCTCATTTAGTTCCGCCTGTGCCAGGCTCAATTCCGCCGCAAAGTAGTTCGTCTCGCTGGTGAGCACCTGAAGATAACTCGCGCTGCCATGCTGGTACAGCAACTTTGAAAGCCGATCGGCATCCGCGGCGGCCGACGTGAGCCCCTCCTGCTGATCGCGGAATTCGCGATCCTTCTGGCAGGCAATGAGCGCATCGGAGACCTGCTGGAAAGCATCGATGATGGTCTGTTTATAGGTCAGCAGCATTTGTTCTTCCTGCGCCCGAGTGAGCCGCAGGCCCGAACGCAGTATGCCGGCTTCGAAAATGGGTTGCGTGACCCCGGCCGCCCCGTCCCACAGAGCGGAAGAGGTATTGAAGCCGAACAGTCTGTTCAAGGCATAGCTTTCGAATCCCCCGGTGCCCGTCAGCGAAATGCTGGGGAAAAAGGCGGCTTTGGCAGCGCCGATGTCCGCATTGGCCGCCATCAGGCCGGCTTCGGCCTCGCGGATGTCAGGACGGCGATCGAGCAGTTCGGAGGGCAGACCCGCGGGCACGCTGCCGGCTACCGGCTCCGCGGTCAGCTTCAGGCCGCGAGCGATCGGGCCTGGATCCTGCCCCAGCAGAACGCTGATCGCATTCTCCTCCTGCTGAACCTGGCGTTCCAGATCAGGGATCTGCTCCGCCGCCGCATCGACCAGCTCTTCCGCCTGGCGCAGATCCAGCATGGAGACCGAGCCATGCACCTCCAGAATGCGGGTGAGGCGAAGGGAGTCCTGCCGAGAGGCCAGAGTGTGCTGCGAGATTTCGAGTGCCAGGTCCAGTTCGCGAAGCTGGAAGTAATCCGTAGCCACGCTCGACACCACGGAGGCGATCACCGCCTGGCGTCCCCACTCGGTCGCCAGCATCTGGTCGCGGGCAGCTTCGGTCTCTCTTCTGTACTTGCCCCAGAAGTCGAGGTTCCAGATGACGGACAGATCCAGCGAGCCGCCGGTTTCCTGAAAGGACGGAAAGACGCTGGAGATTTTGGGAAAGTTCTGACTGAATACCTGAGCGCCGACGGAGGCCATGGGAAACTCATTGGCGCGGGTGATGCCAACTTCGGCCTGGGCCTGCACGACGCGGGCTGCGGCGATGCGAATGTTGTAGTTTTGCTTCAGCGCGGTGCGGATGAGCTGCTGCAAAACAGGATCGCGAAATACCGTCCACCATCTCTGGTTGCCCAGAGACGCGGTGGGCGGCTGCGGCGAACTTGCGGTCTGGCCGCGATAGGCCGGTGGAGTCGGGACAGCAGGCCGATGATAGTTCGGGCCCACCATACATCCTGCCAGCCACCCGCATGCCGCCATCGCCAGGAGAAGGCGCGGATAACGCATCATTCACCTCCTCCCGGTGCCTGGTTGGGCTGCAGAATCTCCGGCCTTCGCGCGCCGGCGATCTTTTCGACAACGCAGAAAATCGCGGGAACGAAAAAGATGCCGATGATGCTGGCTCCGATCATTCCACCAATGACCGTGGTTCCCATAATCTGCCGGGAAACAGCTCCCGCCCCGGACGCTACCCACAGCGGCGCTACGCCCAAAATGAATGCAAACGAGGTCATCAAAATCGGCCGGAGACGCAGGCGCGCTCCTTCCAGGGCGGCATCCATGAGCGGCCGCCCCCGATCGTACTGCCCCTTGGCGAAGGCGACGATCAGGATTGCATTCTTGGCGGCGAGGCCGATCAGCATTACCAGTCCGATTTGGGCGTACACATCGTTTTGCAGACCGACCGTGTAAGCAGGCATGATCGCAAGGTCCACCACGCGCCGCAAATACAGCATGCCGAATGCCCCCAGGACGGCAATGGGCGTCGAAAGAAGCACGCTGAAGGGCAGCGACCAGCTTTCATAAAGCGCCGCCAGAATCAGGAAAACGAAGAGGAAGGACATCGCGAAGATGGTCATCGGTGAAACACCGCGCGCCGCCTTCTGCTCCTGATAGGACATGTCCATCCAGTCGTAGCCCATATCGGGCGGCATAGTGTCTGTGAAGACCTGCTCCAGCGCTGTCATGGCCTGCATGGAACTGTAACCGGGGGCCGCGGCCGCGTTGAGCTCGGCGGCGTTGTACTCGTTGTAGTGCATGATGAATTCCGGCCCATAGCGCGGCTGGAACCGGGCCAGCGCCGATAAGGGAACCATCTGCCCGACATCGTTGCGAACGTAATATCGGCTTAGATCCCCGGTGTTGGTCCGGTAAGGTCCCGCACCTTCGACATAGACCTGCCATTGCCGTCCGAAGCGGTTGAAGTAATTCACGAAGTAACCGCCCATCAAGGTCTGGATGGTCTGGTAAATGCTCGCAATGGGAATCCCGAGCTTCAGCGCCTTGGCGCGATCGACATTGACAAACTCCTCCGGCGCACTGGGATTAAAAGCCGTGCTGACGCTGGCGATTTCCGGGCGCCTGCGGGCCGCGGCGAGGAACCTATCCACGTTGGACGCCAGCCAGGGAATGCCCTGGCCACTGCGCTCTTCCAGAACCATGGTGACCCCGCCGGAGGTTCCTACCCCGGGAATCGCCGGCGGGGTGAAGGCGAAGACAGTGCCTTGCGGGAGCCGCGGGAGCACCTGATTCAGGTGGTGTACGATCGCGTCGTATTGCTCGTCCGGTTTCCTTCTCTGCCCCCAGGGCTTCTCGACAACAAAAAAGAAGGCGTTGTACGTGGTCTGAACGTAGCTCAGCAGGCTGAAGCCGATCACGCTGGTGACGTACCGGATGCCCGGCGTCTGCAGCAGATTATGCTCCACCACCCGCGCGGCAGCGCCGGTTTCCTGCAGCGAAGCGTCCTGCGGGAGCTGCATGTTCACAAATACGTATCCCTGATCTTCAATGGGCAAAAAGCCTGAGGGCATTTGCCGCCAGAAGTAGATGGCTCCCAGCACACACAGTCCCAGGAGCACCATGGCGATGCCACCCCTGCGAATCAATAGCCTCGAGACGCCAATGTAGAATTCCCGCGCGCGGGCGAAGGTTCGATCGAACCAGTCGAAAAACCAGCCCAGCGGGCCTCGTGATTTGTGCGGCCGCAGCAGCATCGCCGCCAGTGCCGGACTCAGGCTGAGCGCGTTGAAGGCGGAGATGATGACGGAGACAGCCGTCGTCAAAGCGAACTGTTTGTAGAGCTGCCCGGTAATGCCCGGCACAAAAATCGTGGGAATGAAGACGGAAGAAAGGACGAGAGCAATGCCGATCACCGGACCCGAAATCTCCTCCATCGCTTTGAGTGCGGCCTGCTTCGGCGGCAGGCCTTCTTCAATGTGGCGCTCCACCACTTCGACGACCACGATGGCGTCATCCACCACCAGACCGATCGCCAGCACCAGGCCGAACATGGTGAGGGTGTTGATGGAGTAGCCGAATACCGGGAAGAGGATGAAGGTGCCAATCAACGAGACGGGTACGGCCAGGAGGGGAATCAGCGTGGCCCGCCAGCCCTGCAGGAAGAGATAAACCACCAGAATCACCAGGCCGATGGCGAGCACAAGGGTCAGGATGATTTCTCTGATCCCTTCTCTCACGGCCTGGGTGGTGTCGAGCGAGACCGCATAATTCATGTCCTGCGGGAAGCGTTGTTTCCATCGGGCCATCAGCGCCCTGACCTGGTCCGCTGTGTTGATGGCATTCGCGCCGGGCAGTGGAAAGACGGCGACGACTGCGCTCGGGTTTCCATTCAGGCGGCCCATCAGCGTGTAATACTGCGTTCCCAGCTCGATCTTCGCCACATCCCTGAGGCGCACAAGGCCGCCATTGGGATTTTCACGCACAATGATGTTGCCGAACTGTTCGGGCGTCACCAGGCGCCCCTGGGCCAGTACCGGATAGGTATAGGACTGGCCAGGAGGCACCGGCTCCCCGCCGATCTGGCCGGCGGGATTCACCGTGTTCTGCGACTCCACCGCGTTGATGGCATCGGTGGCCGTGATTCCCAGTTTGGCCAGCTTTTCCGGATCGAGCCAGACCCTCATCGCATACTGGCCGGCCCCAAAAACCTGTACGCTGGCAACTCCCGGCACGCGCGAAATGGGGTCGTTGAGATTGATGTACGCGTAGTTAGCCAGAAACTGCGCGTCATGCGTGCCGTGCGGGGAATAGAGGGCCATCAGCATCAGCGGGTTATGGGTGGATTTCTGGATGGTCACACCATACTGCGCCACCTGCGCCGGCAACAGGGGGGCAGCTTCGGTCTCGCGCTCCTGAGTAAGAATCAGATCGGTATTGGGATCGGTGCCGACGGCGAAGTCCACCGTCATCGTTGTCTGACCGTTGGAAGTGGCATTGACCGACCACATATAGTTCATGTTGTCCACACCGCTGATCTGCTCTTCGATCGGAGTGGCGACGGATTGCGCCAGGGTATCCGCGTCGGCGCCGGTGAAGGTGGCCTGGATCTTGACCTCAGGAGGGGTGATATCGGGAAACTGCGCAACCGGGAGCCGAAGGGCACTAATGATGCCCAGGACCACCGTCAGGATCGAAATCACAATGGCGACGATGGGGCGGTTGATGAAGAACCTCGACATCGATCAGTTTCCCCCCGCCGCCGGAGTGTAGGGCACCGGCTTCACCACCATCCCCGCCTGCACCTTCTGGGCGCCCACAGCGATGACGCGCGCGTCCGGCTCAAGCCCCTGAGTAATTACCCACAGGGTTCCCGTCTGCGGACCCACCTGAACGGTGCGAATGTTGACGCGATTATCCGGGCCGACCACCGCGACCTGATAACTCCCCTGCAGCTGCATCACCGCGGGCTGGGGAACCAGAAGAACATTGCGCTCCACTTCCGTGATCCCGCGGATGGTCGCGGGCTGCTCCGGGCGGAGAATCCCCCGAGGATTGGGAAAGGCCCCAACAATCTGGAGCGTCCCGGTCTGCAGATTCATGGCCCGGTCGGCAAAGAGAATGTGCCCGACATAACTGTAGGTCGTACCGTCGGAGAGGATCAGATGGAGCGGGATGGACTGCACGGTGGAGGAAGAATTCGCCGCGCTTGGGTCGATCTTTCCCGCCATCCGCAGCCAGTCGCTCTCGCTGATCTCGAAATAGGCTTTGATCGGGTTCACCTGGGAAACCCCGGTGAGAACCGTCGTCGGGGAGACGAGATTGCCCACCTGAACCTGCGCGACTCCGGCGATCCCGTCGATCAGCGAACGAACTTTTGTGTAGCCCAGGTTCAGTTCCGCCTGTTCGACGGTCGCCTTATCGGCCGTAACGGTAGCCTCCGCGCCTAACTTCTGCTGCCGGTCCGTTTCGAGCTGCATCTGCGGAATGGCGTGAGCCTCGGCTTCGGGAATGTCCCGGTTCACGTTCAGCGTGGCTTCGCCCACCGCGGCCTGCGCCTGGGCGAGCTGCCCTTTCGCCTGATCCAGAACTGCCTGAAACGGGCGCGGATCGATTTCGAAGAGAACCTGGTCCTTATGAACGTATGATCCTTCGCGGTAGTCCTGTTTGATCAGGTAACCGGTCACCTGCGGCTGGATTTGAGCGTTCACATATCCTTGCAGCGTTCCCACCCAGTCGCTGGAGATGGGAACATTCTTCCGGACCACGCCGGCGACCTCCACGGTCGGCGGCTGAGGCTGCGTCCTCGATGCAGAGGTCCTCGCGCAACCGGCGCATGAAAGGATCCCGAGGACACCGAACAAGAGACTGCCTGCTTTCCAGGGGCTGAGGTGCGTGCTGCTCAATCTGTTCTCCTTTCCGTGTTGCCATCGAGCACTGCCCGGCATCCTGCGCTCGCGTATGAGGAACCGTCAGGCCTTCAGTTTGGGAACCAGGTAACCCGTCAAAGCCGCCTTGAATTCGTCGGTGATCGCCCCGGCCTCGCCGGCGCCGGCCTGCGCGCAGAGCAGAGGCTGATGGGCCAGGAGCACTTCGGCGATGCGCGTCCGAATCAGTTCGCGCCGCGCGTGGGAAATCGGAGGAACATCGAGGAGGGTAAGCAGAACCGGATAGTTCTTCATGATCTCGACCTGCAGTTCCACAAGCCTGCAGGTAAGCTTTTCGGCGTTCATGGCTGCCGCCTGGCGGCCGAGAGCGATCCAGGATTCCTCAACATCCCCGACGTACTGATTGCGCAGCGCCTCGGCCAGGGACAGCATGTTCGGGAAGAACTGATAGAGCGAGCCACAGACGAATGGGCGCGCTCGGCAATGGCGGTCATCGTCGCCCGCTCGAAGCCGGTCTCGGCCATTACCGATGCCGCCGCGCGAAGGAAACTGCTCACGCGCTGCTCGCCGCGCTTCTGCTGCGGTATGCGCCGCGGCGCGATAGATGAACATGAGATCACATTCACCTTATAGCACCCGACATCGCCGATTTTGGACACAGGATCACGACATGCAGCATCTGCAGAGCTTCCACCGGCGTCTGCTTATCCTGGCACTCGATCACCGGAAGCCCCAGCGACCATGCTGTCCGGCTTTAGCTCACAAGGTATTCCTGAAGCGCTTCGCGGTTCGGTTCGAGGCCGAGGCCGGGATCCTCCGTAAGCGTGACGTTGCCTTTCACAGGCTGTGGCGGATTCCTGTAGATGATGTTGCCGGTCTGCCACATGATGTAGTGGAACTCGACGCGCCAGCCATTGGAGGCCGCCGCCTGCAGGTGCATGTTGTGGTGGGGCCAGCCGCCGCCGTCGGCGATGAGGATGTTATAGGACTGGGCGAGCGCCGCCACCTTCATGCCTTCGGTGTATCCGCCGACATAGCAGACATTGGGCTGCAGAATGTCGATAGAAGCGTGCTGAAGGAGCTCGAGATGGCGATAGCGCGAGCCTTCGTTCTGGCCCGCGGAGATGGGAACCGAGCAGCGCTGGCGCAACTGCGAGAGCAATCGGGCATCATTGCCGTAGATGGGCTCTTCAAACCAGGTGATGTTATAAGGCTCAACGCGTTTGGCCAACTGCAGGGCGCGATTCATGGAGAAGAGATAATTGCCATCAATCGAAAGATCGCGGTTGGGGCCGATGGCATCGCGAACCGCGCTGACGCGGGCCGCGTCTTCGGCGATGTTTTCTCCGTTGTCGATGGCGACGACCATTTTGAACTTATCCTGACCGTCGGCGAGGAAGCGGCGAACGAATCCGACGAGTTGGTCGCGGTCGAACTGCAACAGGCCGAAGGTGATATAAGCAGGCACGATTTGTTTAGCGCCGCCCAGCAGGCGCCAGACGGGCATGTTCAGGTGCTTGCCTTTGATATCCCAGAGCGCAATGTCGACGGCGCTCACGGCGGAACTGAAGGCACCGGTCTGGTACCGCGGGTTGAAGGTGAGAAACATCTCCTGCCAGCGCGCCTCGGTGTCGAGCGCACTTTTGCCTTTGAGAAAAGGCGCGAGCTGCTGATTGATGAATTCGCGGACGCCGGAGGCCTGTAGGTCGCCGGTGAGGCCGTAGCCGGTGACGCCCGCGTCGGTGGCGATCTCGACGAAGACGATCTGCTGGACCATTTGCTTGTCGAGCAGGGGCACTTTGACAGGGACGTTGTGGATGGTGGCTTTGACGGATGTGATTTTGACATCCGCTGCTCCGGCGGCTTGCGCAGCGGCGGCTGCGGTGTGCATCATCATGGCTGCGCCAGCGATTCCAGCCGATTCCAGCAGGCCTCTGCGCGTGAGTCCTGACCCCGCGAGGCCTCCGTCGGTGCGTCCCATTTTGCCCTCCGGGCGGGTGAATTGCGGTTCAGTCGTGCGCGCGCATCGTGCAGATCCGCCGCTCCTGCCGAGACGCGGGAGGGTTCCGCGTTTGCCTGGAGGATGGTTGCGCGAACACCGGAGATTTTAGCACTCAGGCCGGATCGCTCGGCTTCGTCCTGCTGGGAGACCGCTCGTGGGATGCGATGAACGAGCGATCGAGAGCTTGTTTGACTGAAGGCCGAAGGCAGAGGTTCCACTGCAGGGCTTATGTTCTGGTACTGGTCGAGTGCCGTGACCGTGTGACGGTGGACCAGAGCAGGCACGCGGAGAGGGAGGCTGGTTGGGCAGCTTCTCCTGGGGCGTGTTCACACTACTGACATCTATTGGATATAAGTTGGAGTAGATGGAAATCACGCCTGAGCAATACGAAAAGATCAGGGATAGTCTGCCGGTGCAGCGTGGAAATGTGCGGCTGACGAATCTGAATTATGCTGAACGCTCTGCTGTATGTGGCTGAAAACGGCTGCAAGTGGCGTGCACTCCCAAAGCATTTCGGCAACTGGCACAGTATCTACGTGCGGCTGAACCGCTGGGCGAAGAAGGGAGTGCTTGATCGGGTCTTCGAGAAGTTGCAGCTGGAGCAGGTCGTGCGCATCAGGATCGAAGCCTTTTCGCTCGATTCGGCCATCGTCAAGGTGCATCCGGATGGCACCGGGGCGCGAAAAGAAGCGGACCGCAGGCCATCGTCAAGTCGCGCGGCGGATGGACCACCAAAATTCATCTGGTTGCCGCGGATTCTCGAACGGCCATAAGCCTGGCGCTGTCGCCCGGCAATGAGAACAATGCGCCCTGCGGCCGACAGCTGCTGCTCGATCCGGGACCGATGCCGGAGAACCTCCCCCTGGTCATGGATAAAGCCTGCGAAGGCGACGAAACCCGGCAACTGGTGCTGGATAGGGGCATGATCCCCGTGGTCCCGCCCAAGTCCAACCGCATCCATCCGTGGGAGTATGACCGCGAGCTGTACAAGAAGCGCAACCAAATCGAACGACTCTTCCGCAGACTCAAAGGCTTCCGCCGCATCTTCTCCCGCTTTGAGAAACTGGACGTCGTCTTCCTCGGCTTCATTTATTTCGCTCTCATCATCGAGACTCTGCGGTTAGCCCGCATTTCTCACAGGCAAGTTGTCGAGAGCGGTGAGTGGGATCGAGAAAAGTGATTGGAAAGGCCGTCTTTTCATGGCATAACTGCGTTGTCGAAGCGTAGTTGGAGCCGAAGAAGGGCGG
>JAJYVF010000008.1 GCA_021792135.1 Acidobacteriota bacterium
ATCAATCGTCGTTCAAATCTGCCCAGGCTGCTGCTCGCTCTGTCCTCGGGGAAAGCAAAAACAACGACAAGTACAAAAACAACCCCATCGATTCGGCAGGGTTGACACGGTCACTCCATATCAGGGCGAGCAGAGCAAAGGGACGCATGGGGGAGTCTCCGTGGAGATCGGCGATGGATTCGCTCGGACAACTGTGGTTCGGAGCTACCCTGTGCCGCACCTGTGAAGGTACGATCCGCCGGTACCGGGGAGGGGAATACCGAAAAGCCGCGTGGTTGTCAGGCGATTCTGACCCAAGGGTAGGCTAGCTCTCCGGGGGCGGCAATGCCACCATCGGGGCAGTTGGGGATGCCGGAGAGAGGTGCTGGCGCAGGCGGGCGGCGATCTCCGCCAGGGTGCGCAGCCGCGCCTGGAGTCGAGGAGGAACTCCATCCTCAGCCAGAGCCAGCTCGGACTCGAGGAGGAATCCAGTGACTGCATTCTTGAGTTCGGCATCCAGACGAGCCACCGCTGCGGAACTGGCCAGTTCCTGCTCGCGTTCGCGGCGGGCGAGAGCGGCGCGCACTTCACGCTCCAGCCGACTTCCCGTGGCCAGGGCGAAGCTGAACTGCACGGGAACACTGAGTCCTGCGCTTTGCCAGATGAGGTCGGCGCCTTCCGGGTCGCAGTCGGCCAGCATCTGATCGAGGATGACGACCGCATACGTGCGCCGCCCGAGCAGGCGCAGAGCCGCTGCGCGGCTGCCTGCAAGCTCCACGAGCAGGTCCAGGTGCTTCGCCAGGGCGGCTGCGGCAGTTTCGATTTCCTCGATCCTGGTAATGAGCAGCACCGCTTCGCGCTGTGTCGTGTTCTGTGCGTTGCTCACGGTCGCACTCCATATTCCTTCAGCTTGCGATAGAGAGTGGTCTTCCCGATATCGAGCAGCCGGGCCGCCAGCAGTTTGTCCCCGTGGACCTGCTGGAGCGTGGTGAGGATAGCGCGCTTTTCCATTTCCGCCAGCGTTTCCACCACGGGTTCCTGCAGCGTTTCCGCGACGCGGGTGCGCCGGGCGACATTCGCATGTTTCCATGCATCGATCACGCTGGTGTTCATGTCGCCCATCGTGATCAGGTCGTCCGAAGAGAGATTGCAGGCGCGGTCGATGGCGTTCGACAGCTCCCGCACGTTACCAGGCCAGGAATACTGCACCAGGAAATCCAGCGTCTCCGCGCTGAGCCGGAACGAGCGCTTCATCTCCCGGCTGTTGCGTTCGAGAAACTGGGCTGCGAGGAGAGGAATGTCTTCCTTCCGATCCCGCAGCGGAGGCAGGTGCAGCTTCACCACGTTGAGCCGGTAGTAGAGATCGCGGCGGAATTTGCCCTGTTCGACCATCAGAGGCAGATCCTGGTGGGTGGCGGCCAGAATCCGCGCCCGGATGGGAACGGGGTGGCTGCCGCCGAGAGGCCGTACTTCCTTCTCCTGGAGCGCCCGCAGCAGCTTTGCCTGCAGTTCGAGCGGCAGCTCGGCGATCTCGTCCAGAAAAACCGTTCCCGAGCCTGCCGCTGCCAGCAGGCCGTCGCTGGGGCGGTGCGCGCCCGTGAAGGCGCCCTTTAGGTGCCCGAAGAGCTCACTTTCAATCAGCGTCGGAGCCAGCGACCCGCAGTCCACGGGAACGAAGGGCCTGCCGGCGCCGACGCCATTGGAATGAATGGCCCGCGCCACCAGTTCTTTTCCCGTGCCGCTTTCTCCCAGGATCAGGACCGGATGCGCGCTCTGGGCAACGCGGGCCAGAATCCGAAAGAGCTTCTCCATCTCGGGGCTCTGGCCGAGAAGGTTCCCCATCGCATGGCCGTTGCGCAGGCGCTCGCGGAGGCCGCGGCTGGTGGTATCCAGCCTGACTCGCTGCGCCAGACGCTCCAGAACCGCTCCGAGATCCTCGGAGGAGAACGGCTTCACCAGGTAATCACTGGCGCCGAAGCGGAGCGCTTCCACGGCGCGCTGCACGGTGGAGGCCGCCGTCATCCATACCACGGCGATTTCGGGGCGGAGCTGCCGGATTTCCTGAAGAAGTTCGCAGCCGGGGCCGCTGGCGATTCTCTCATCCACAAGAAGAATGTCCGCGGTCTTTCCCATCAGCAGTCCCCGCGCGCGTTCCGGCAGCTCGGCTTCATGAGCCACCATTCCATGGCTTGCGGCAACTTCGCAACAGGCGCGGCGGATGGAAGAATCCCCATCAGCGACGAGAACATGCAGGGGTGCGAACTCCTGCTGAAGCGGTAGAGGCATTGCGCGTACCCAGGTCCCAGGTATTCCCGACTCCCATCCTCGCATCATTGCGGCTGGTCCCGGACCTCAAACGCAGGTTCCGAAGGTAAGTCCGCCGTTACCTTGGTCAGCGGCAGCTCAATCTCGAAGCGCGTGCCCGAAGGTGAGGAGGCAGCCACCCTCACCGTTCCGCCCGCTTCCCCCACGAGCTGGCGAACGATGCTCAGCCCCAGCCCGCGATGCGGTACCCGCGGCCATATGCGGTCGCTGCGCCGCGTCGAGACACCCGGTTCGAAAACGTGCTCAACCAGTTCAGCGGGGATGCCTGGCCCATCGTCCTCGAATACGAGCAGCGCGTTGTTCCGGTCGGCTCCGGTCGCCGGTTCGGTTCCGGGCGCTAATAGCTGAGGCGTGCCGCTCCCTTTGCTCTGTACAACGAGCCGGACATTTCCTCCGCTGGGCATGGCCTCCGCGGCATTGCGGACCAGGTTCATCAGAATGCGAGTGAGCGCCTCCTCCGACAGGCGCACGTGACCGGAGCAGGCACGACAGTCCACATCGAGAGAAATTGCCGGGCCGGCAACTGCCGCGAGCAGCGGCTGCAAGTCCCGAACGGCGCACCCCAGATCGGCAATGGGCAGCGTCTTATCCTGCGGGTGAACCGTAACGCGGGCAAGCGCAGACAGCCGGCGAACCAGCTGTCCCGCAGCTTCCGCAATGGAGCGGATCTCCTGAGCGTAGTGACCATGCCCGGCCGCCAGCACTCCAGGCTCGGCAAGCAGATCGGAGCAGAGACGCATCGCCGTCACCAGGTTGCGCGCGTCGTGGGCGATCCCGGCCAGGGCCAGTGCCTCGCCACCTTCCTGGCGCAGCGTCGGCGGCCGAGTGCCGTTCCAGGCCAGGGCGTGAGCGTGCTGGGGATTCGTACAGATTGCCGGTGCCGCCAGTGCAGATTCTTCCATGTTCTGTCCTCTCTGGATACACAACCTGCACCGAAATAGAACACGCAGCATGCCAAAGACCGGAGCCTCGGGTAAATATCTGACAGAGCGATGTTTAGGTGGAGAGCTCTGGGACCTGCCCAGGCAGCCGGAGAGGTCAGAAATTTCCCGCATTGGAACCGCAGGCGCGCCGACCGGCTACCAGGCCTCCTGGAATCAACATGATCCGGGCAAATCCCGATCCGGGCCCTGCACGGGGGCTGTTCCCGGATTGAAAAAGTACAATGAGCGGATGACAGAAGCGTTTTTTCGTGCCGAGGGGCGCGCCGTCCATGAGATGCGCCCCGTTCGCCTCACCCCGGGTTATGTGCAGGTCGCAGAAGGCTCCGCGCTGATCGAGGTCGGACACACCCGTGTGCTTTGTAACGCGACGATCGAACAGGGCGTCCCCGCCTGGCTCCGCAACAGCGGCCGCGGATGGGTGACGGCCGAATACGGGATGTTGCCCCGCGCCACCCTCACCCGTACGCCCCGCGAGGCGGAGCGCGGCAGGGTTGGCGGCCGCACGCACGAAATCCAGCGGCTGATCGGCCGTTCTCTGCGCGCCGTGGTGGACATGAAGGCGCTGGGAGAGCGCACCGTCGTGCTGGACTGCGATGTCCTTCAGGCGGACGGCGGAACACGCACGGCGGCCATCACCGGAGCCTGCACGGCTCTGGCGATCGCCTTCGACCGCATGGTGGCGACCGGTGCGCTGAAGGCCTCTCCTCTGCGCCAGCTGGTCGCCGCCACCAGTGTCGGCATTGTCGAGGGGACGGTGCTGCTCGATCTCTCCTATGAAGAAGACTCGCAGGCCGAGGTCGACATGAATCTTGTGATGACGGAAGAGGGTGGGCTGGTTGAAGTTCAGGCCACGGCCGAGCGGGCATCCTTTGCGCGGCAGCGCCTGCTCGAGATGATGGACTATGCCGAGGCCGGTATCCGTCTGCTGCATGCACAGCAGCGTGGGGCGATTGCGGCGTCGGCGGAAAGTGCCGTGCGGACAGATGCGGCGGAGGGGCACGGTCTGGCCTCGGTTTGAGAAGCTGAAGAGTAACGCGTTGGTTAACAGACTCCGCTGCACCTCTGCTGCGCCGGCGCCGCCGCGCTGCCCCTGGCGTGGTCTGCAGGCCATTACCTGCGCGATCTCGCCATTGCCAGTCCATGCGGGCTAGAATTGGAGTGGAGAATTCTTTCCATACAGCTCAACTTGAGCGCAGGAGAGGCAAGGATGTCCACGAACCTGACCCCCGGAAAACTAGCCGGGCTCAAAGCCGTATCGGATGCACGCGGGGTGATCGCCGCCGCCGCCATGGACCAGCGCGGATCGCTGAAAAAGTCGCTGGCAAAGGAGAAGGGAGTGGCCGAGGTTCCTGATTCGGCGCTCATTGAATTCAAAGAACTGGTCACGGAGGTGCTGACGCGCCACGCATCGGCCATCCTGCTCGATCCCGAATACGGTCTTCCGGCCGCGAAGCGGCGCAACGGCAAGGGTCTGCTGCTGGCCTACGAGAAGACGGGCTACGATGCGGCTTTGCCGGGCCGCCTGCCGGACCTGCTCGACCTGTGGAGTGTACGCCGCCTGAAGGAAGCCGGTGCCGACTGCATCAAGATCCTGCTGTACTACACGCCTTTCGAGCAGAGCCACATCAACGACCACAAACATGCCTGGGTCGAGCGAATCGGCGACGAGTGCCGCGCGCATGATATCCCGTTCTTCCTTGAGACCGTCGGCTACGCGGTTCACGGTGAGGACGAGAAGAGCCTGCAATATGCCAGGCGCAAGCCCGAAATCGTGACCGGTTCGATGGAGGAGTTCGGCAAGGAGCGGTACGGGGTCGATGTGCTGAAGGTCGAGGTGCCGATCCAGATGGAGTTTGTTGCCGGGACCCGCGCATTCAAGGGCGAACAGGCCTACACGCGTGCCGAGGCCCTCGAGCACTTCCGTCTCGCTGCCTCTTCCACGCACAAGCCGTTCATCTATCTCTCGGCCGGGGTTTCCAATCCGGTGTTCATCGAGACTCTCGAACTCGCCGGCGAGTCCGGGGCCAGCTTCAACGGCGTCCTCTGCGGCCGCGCCACCTGGAAGGATGGCATTGCCGTTTACGCGAAGCAGGGCGCGAAGGCCTTCGAGGACTGGCTCAACACCAGGGGTGTCGAAAACATCGAAAATGTGAACAAGGCTCTCAGGGCCGCGACGCCATGGTACGCGAAGGTCGGCGTGCCTGCGCTGGTCTGAGTCACATTGTTCCGGACAGAAAGAGCGCCGGGGGATTTGCTCTCCGGCGCTTTTCTTGTTCTTTCTGCTTCTCAGCGCGCAGTACTCACTGGCAGGAGTTATTGCGCTCCGCCCGGCATTTCGGTGGATGGCGATGCAGCGCCGGGACAGCAGTCAGGCCTGCAGCCATAAGCGCGCGCTGATTTTGGGCGCAGGCTCTGTCGGAGCGGGGAATCCACGGAGGATCGGGGCGCAACTGCTGGATTCAGTGGCTGCTCCAGGTCTTGTCCGGGGCATTGCACAGTGCTTCGACGGGGCAATCGACACAGCGAGGCCTGCGCGCGGCACAAATTTGCCGGCCATGGTGGATCAACTCATGCGAAAAGGCGATCCAGCGATCTCGGGGAATGATCCGGATCAGATCCTCCTCGACTTTCTTCGGGTCGTCGGCCTGAGTTAGCCCCAGCCGCTTCGAGATGCGCAGCACGTGAGTATCGACCACCACGCCTTCGGCCTTCCCAAAGGCCACACCCAGGACCACATTGGCTGTTTTCCGCGCTACGCCGGGCAACGAAAGAAGCTCCTCCATCGTGTCGGGAACCTTGCCGCCAAAATCGGCGACAATCCGTTTCGCTGCCCCGGAAACCGATCTCGCCTTGTTGTGGTAAAAGCCGGTCGAGCGGATCTCCTCTTCGATTGCGGGCAGGGAAGCCTCGGCAAAGACCGCCGGGGAAGGGAATTTGCGGAACAGCCCCGGGGTCACCATGTTCACGCGCGCATCCGTACACTGCGCCGACAGAATCGTCGCCACCAGCAGTTCCCACGCATTGCGATGGTGCAGCGCGCATTCCGCATCCGGATAGGCCGCACGCAGGCGGCGCAGGAGTTCCTCAATACGTTCCGGCGCCGGATCGTTTTTCGTGCGCTTTGCGTCTGCCCGCGATGGAGCGGGTCTGGCAGCCGCCTTCTTCGCGGGTTTTCCGGCAGCACTCCGGCTCTTCGCTTCCTTCTTCAGGGTTCTGGTCGGCGTCATGGGCAAAATTGTAGCGGTTTGCTGCCAGTCACAATCCGGATAGAGTCACTTCAGGCGGTCCGTATCCCGCCGTTCCCGCTCCGGAAATTGGCGACAACCTCCAGGTAAGCCCGCGCCGTCTGCGTCACGGACTCCGGCCTGCCCGCCGCAATGGCCGCTGCATTGACCAGATCCGTCCCCACCCCGAGGGCCCGCGCTCCCGCCTTCAGAAAATCCGCTGCCGTCTGCAGGGTCACGCCGCCGGTGGGAATCAGGCGCAGCTCCGGGAAGGGCGCAAGCAGCGCCTTCAGATAGCTGGCTCCGCCCACGGCGGAGCAGGGAAAGATCTTCACGTAGTCGGCCCCGGCGCGCCACGCCGCGATCGCCTCCGTCGGCGTCAGCGCGCCGGGAATCGACAGCTTGCCCAGGGATTTAGTCTTCGTCACCACATCCGGATGAAGACTCGGGCTGACGACAAACTCGGCACCGGCATCGATGGTCGCTTCTGCCTGGGCGGCGTCCGTCACCGTGCCCGAGCCCAACAGCAGCCTGTCGCCGTACTCCTTCTTCAGCTCCCGCAGCAGATCGACGGCGCCGGGAACCGTCATGGTCACTTCCATGACGGTGATGCCGCCGGTCACCAGCGCCTCGACCAGCGCGCGTCCCTCCTGAGCGGAACGAGCCCGCAGCACCGGGACAATTCCGATTCGTTCGATGGTTTCCTGTGTCCTTGTGAACATGTCTGCTCCTAACGGGCAATGCGCGCCGATCCGCCCTTCATCACGCGTTCCACCTCGGCCAGCGTGGCCATGCTGGTGTCGCCCGGTGTCGTCATCGCCAGCGCTCCGTGAGCGACCCCGCAACGTACGGCCCAATCCACAGGCTTGCAGGCAAGAAGGCCGTAGATCAGACCCGAGGCAAATGAATCGCCGCCGCCGACGCGGTCCAGGATCTCGACTTCCCGCTGCGGCGTGTGCGCGATTTCGTCCCGGTACAGGGCCATCGCGCCCCAGGCATTCCGCGTAGCGGTATGCGCGGTGCGCAGCGTGGTCGCTACCATCTTCAGGTTCGGATAGGCTGCGGCCACATCCCGCAGCATCTTCTCGTAGCTGGCTACCGGCAGCTCGCCGAAATCCTCTGTCACACCCTCAAGGGAAATGCCCAGCATGGCCGAAAAATCCTCTTCATTGCCCAGCAGCAGATCGACTTTCCGCACCAGGTCGCGGTTCACTTCCTGCGCCCGGGCCTTGCCGCCAATGCTCTTCCACAAAGAATCCCGGTAGTTCAGGTCATAGGAAACAGGTGTGTCGTGCCGCCGCGCAGCATCCATCGCCTCCACCGCAACTGCTGGCGTGCTCTCGGAAAGCGCCGCGAAGATGCCGCCGGTGTGGAACCAGCGTGCGCCGTTCTTCGGTCCGAAGATGCTGTCCCAGTCGAAATCCCCGGGCCTGATCTGGGATATCGCGGTATGGCCGCGATCGGAACATCCCGTCGCCGCGCGTACACCGAAGCCGCGTTCGGTGAAATTGAGACCGTTGCGGACTGTGCGGCCCACTCCATCGTAAGGAACCCAGCGCAGCAGCGAAGTGTCGACGCCACCCTGGAGCATCATGTCCTCGACCAGCCGCCCCACCGGATTGTCAGCCAGCGCAGTCACCGCCGCCGTGTGCAACCCGAAGCAGCGGCGAAGTCCCCGCGCCACGTTGTATTCTCCACCGCCCTCCCAGACGTGGAAGAAGCGCGTGGTGTGAATGCGACCTTCGGCGGGGTCGAGCCTCAGCATGACCTCTCCCAGGCTGACTTCGTCCCAGCGGGTCGCACCCTCCTTCAGAACGATGGGATCCATGGGTTTTATTCTCTGCGCGGCAAAGGGCAATTGTCCCGTTTGGCGAGACGGCCGTCTGGATTCTGGTACCGCGCGGCCGGCGTTCAGTTCAGGGCCTCAATGTATGTATGATGGCTGCTTGCGGTCACGAACCGCCGGAGTCCGCGCACAATGAAGGTTGGAGTCTTTACCCCGCTGCTTTCGCAGCTCCCTCTGTCCGCCGTCCTCGAAAAACTGAAGAAACTCAGCATCGACACAGTTGAGCTGGGCACAGGCAATTACCCCGGTGACGCCCACTGCAAGGCGTCGATGCTGGACGATAGCAAGGCGCTCTCCGAGTTCCGCAATGTAATTGCCGACCACGGTTTCTCGATCAGCGCCCTCAGCTGCCACGGCAACGCTCTGCACCCCGACCCGGCGGTCGCTGCGCAGCATCGGGAGGTGAGCCGCAAAACCATTCTGCTTGCGGAAGCGCTCGGCGTTCCCACCGTCGTGGACTTCTCCGGCTGCCCCGGCGACTCGCCCGACGCCAAGGCGCCGAACTGGGTTACCTGCCCGTGGCCGCCCGATTATCTGAAAGTGCTCGAATGGCAGTGGAACGACGTGGTCGCCCCTTACTGGGAGGAGCACGGCAAATTCGCTGCCGACCATGGCATTCGGATCGCCATTGAAATGCATCCTGGCTTCGTCGTCTACAGTCCGGAGACGATGCTGAAGCTGCGCTCCATCGCCGGTCCCGCCGTTGGCTGCAACTTCGATCCCAGCCATATGTTCTGGCAGGGAATTGATCCGATCGCCGCGGTACGCGTGCTCGGGGATGCCGTCTTCCACGTTCATGCCAAGGACACGCAGATCTACAGTGCAAATCTGCCTACGACCGGCGTGCTCGATACCAAGCCCTATACCGACGAGCGCCGCCGCAGCTGGATGTTCCGGACCTGCGGCTACGGCCACGGGGCCGAGTGGTGGAAGGAGTTCGTTTCCACCCTGCGCATGTTCGGCTACGACAACGTGCTCTCCATCGAGCACGAAGACAGCCTGCTTTCGGCGGAGGAGGGACTGACGAAAGCCGCCGCATTCCTCAACGAACTGATTGTGCGCGAGCAGCCTGGGGCTGCCTGGTGGGTATAAGGATGAAACGGATTCGAACGGCAGTTCTGGGAACGGGATTCATGGGGCGGGTCCATCTGGAGGCGCTGCGCCGGGTGGAGCACGTCGAAATCGCCGGCATTGCCGGACGCAATGCTGCGGCTGCAGAGAAGCTCGGATCGGCCTTCGATGTTCCGCGCCTCGATGCCGAAGCCATTCTGAGCGATGCGTCGATTGACGCCGTGCACGTCTGCACGCCGAATGCGATGCACTTCAGCATGGCGAAGGATGCGCTGCTCGCCGGCAAGCACGTGCTTTGCGAGAAACCGCTGACGACTGGCGTGGAGGAAGCGGAGGAACTTGTCCGCCTGGCCGCTGAAAGGCAGCTGCGTAACTGTGTCTGTCACAATCTCCGCTACTATCCGATGCCCCAGCAAATACGGCGTATGCGCGAAGCGGGTGACCTGGGCGAGATTCTGGTGGTGCAGGGAACTTATTCCCAGGACTGGCTCCTGTATGCAACGGACTGGAACTGGCGGGTGGATTCCACCGCGGGCGGCGCTTCCCGCTGCATGGCCGATATCGGCTCGCACTGGTTCGACATGGCCGAGCACATTACCGGCCTGCGCGTGAGCGCGCTGTGCGCCGACCTGCAGACGTTTCATCCTACGCGCAAGCAGCCGAAGGGACCCGTGGAAACCTTCGCCAACAAGATGCTTTCCGCAGAGGACACTATCGATACACCGATCGAAACAGAAGACTTTGGTGCCGTGATTTTCCGCATGGGCCAGCGGGCCCGCGGCTGCATGACGGCAAGCCAGGCTTCCGCCGGACGCAAGAACCGCCTCAGCATCGAGGTTTACGGCACGAAGGGCGGAGTCGCCTGGGATCAGGAGCGCCCCGACGAGTTGTGGGTCGGAAACCGTGACACCGGCAACCAGATCATCCTCAAGGATCCGTCGCTCCTCAAGCCCGCTGCCCGCACCTATGCCGATCTCCCCGGCGGCCACAGCGAAGGCTACGATGATACGTTCAAGCAGGTCTTCCGCCGGTTCTATGCCTCGATCAGCGATCGGGGCGCAGCCGCGGAGTATCCGCAGTTCTCCGATGGCCTGCGCCAGATGGTGCTGCTGCGCGCCGAACTGGAGAGCGGCCGCAGCCAGAAGTGGGTGGAGATTCCTGCGATCTGATCCGCTACCCCGGAAAACCCTGATTCGGCACGTGTGAAAGGAGAAGAACCGTTTGCTGATCCTCGCCGCGGTACTCGCGATCTTTGTTTACGGCATGATCGCCGCGATGTTGGGCACCATCCTGCCGGATCTCTCCAGCCGCTTCCTTCTGACTCCGCGGCAGAACGGCACCATCGCCTTCGCCCAGGCTGTGGGGCTGATGATTGCCTCGCTGGGCGTGGGGCCGCTGCTCGACGATCTCGGCAAGAAATTCGGCCTCATCCTCGGTCTGGCGCTGATCGCTGTTACGCTCCTCGCTTTGCCGCGGTCAGCGGGCTTCCGCAGCATCGTCTTCCTGCTCTTCGTGCTGGGCATGGGCGGCGGCATCGTCGTCACCGCCGCCAACGCGCTCACGAGTGCGGTGAGTCCGGAGCATCGCGCGACGGCGCTGAATCTGGTGAACCTGTTCTTCGGGCTTGGCGGCCTGGCCACGCCTTTCATCTCCGCCAATCTCTTCAGGAGCAACTGGGTGCGACTCTGTTACACGGTCGCGCTTCTGACCATGGGGACCCTCGCGGTTCAGGGCGCAGTGCATATGCCGCCGCCCACCGGTGCCGGCCGCTTTATCTTTGCGGACGCCGGCCCGGTGCTCGGGCGGCCTTTGCTCTTTCTCCTCGGCTTGTTCCTGTTTCTGTACGTGGGGTGCGAGGTGGATGTCTGGAACTGGCTGACACGGCACCTGATCGCGCAGGGCATTCCGGAATCGCGGGCTCTTAACATCCTGTCGCTCGGCTTTGCCCTTGGGCTGCTGGTGGGGCGCGTCGGCGTCTCGCCGATTCTGATCCACGTCCCGGCCATTCAGGTCACGCTGGCGGCCTCTGTGGCAATGGCTGTAACAACCTTCCTGATGCTGCGCGCGAATAGCCCCGCCACCGCATGGGTCGTTGTCTTTCTGGCGGGACTCTCCATGGCCCCGGTCTTCCCCACGACGCTGGCCATCGTGGGCGGAGCGTTCCCGCGCATGACCGGCACAGCGCTGGGCTTCGTGATCACCTGCGGATGGGCAGGGCTGGCGGTCAGTTCGCGGATGATCGGCGCGATTGCCGGCGGGGATCCACGGCGGCTGCGCAAGGCGCTGCTGGTGGTCCCCGCTTCGGCGGTGCTGATGGTCGGCATCAACCTGGCCATTATGGCCGTGCTGCACTAAAGTTCAGCCGGGGAATGACTCGATCCAGTCCGCGTCTACCTTCAGCGCCTGCATCTCGGGCATGTCCGGGTAACCCTCCTGCTCGATGAAAATGTGCCGAATGGGCACGTTGTATTTTTTTGCAGCGGCGAAGATCTTCGTGTAATCGATGCTGCCGCGCCCCATTTCGGTCGGAACCGGCTCTGTGCCTGGCTTCCAGCCCTCGAGCTTGAATTCCTTGAGGTGGAGCATCGAGTAGCGGGTGGGATAGCGCTCGAAGTAGTGTTCCGGGCGCTGGCCGCCGACGACGACCCAGCCGCAGTCCATCTCCATCGTGACCAGGTGCGGATCGGTTTCATGCAGTAGGATGTCATAACCCATGAAGCCATCATGCTGGTGAAATTCGAGGAAGTGGTTGTGGTAGCCCATCTGGATGCCGGCGGCCTTCGTCTTCTTTCCGATCTGGTTCAGCTGATCGGCATTCCATTTCCAGTCTTCGCGGCTCATTGACTCGATCGACTGGACCCAGTTCTTTCCCTTCGCCTTCGCCGGGTTCGGCTGCATCGGGGAAGAGCAGACAATATAGCGAAGCCCCACACCGTTCCCGAACTGAATAATCTCCTCCGCCTGCTTCTGCAGTTGCCCCATGGAGTAGTGCGCGCTCACGCAGTCCAGGCCGGCTCGCGCCATCGCCTGCTTCACGTCCGCGGCGGAGTGCCCGAAGAATCCTGCCGCCTCAACCTGCCGATAGCCGATGGAAGCGAGTTTCCGCAGAGTCCCTTCGTAGTCGTTAGGAAGGACATCGCGGACGGAGTAGAGCTGGAGCCCCGCCGGCAGGCCCAGGGGGCTGGCGAAGAGTTCGCTCGCCTGCAGCATAGCCGCGCAGGCCGCGGCGGACTTCACAAAATTCCTTCTCGAGATGAGTGCCATTCTTCTGCCCTTTCTGAATTTTTCTCTTCCTGGATTGTCTTCGGACTGTTGTCCGATCGTTCTGTTGAATTGCCCGGGATCATCCTTCCGGACCCAGCCAGACAGGCTCTGGTTCCAGATGAATCCCGAATCGTTGCTCGACAGCAGCGACGATTCGGTCGCGCAGCGCAGCAATATCCTTCGCCGACGCACCCCCACGATTGATCAGTGCCAGCGTGTGGCGGCTGGAGATTCCCGCGGCACCCATCCTAAAGCCTTTGTGGAACCCGCTTTGCTCGATCAGCCAGGCTGCTGAGATTTTCAGCCATCCATCCTGTGCCGACCAGGCCGGAACCGAACCGGAAGCCGCCTGGGAAGCGATTTCCTCGTAGAGGCTCCGGGGGACGACGGGATTCCTGAAGAAACTTCCGGCACTGCGGCAATCCGGTTCGCCCTCGACCAGCAGCATGCCCTTGCGCCGGCGGATCTCACGTACGGCGGATACAACACCATCCATATCAGGAGATGTATTACTATTATTAAAGTATTGCTTTAAGTCGGGGTACGAGAGCGCCGGGGCCGCGTCCCTGCGGAGGCAATACTTCACCCCAGTCACGATATATCGGTTGCGTTCCGCAGAGTTGAAGATGCTGCGGCGGTAAGAGAATCCACAGCCAGCGGCCGGCAGTTCGACAAAGTTCAGGCTGTGAAGATCGAGCGCCCGCACGGAGACCACGGTCTCGGCCACTTCCTGACCGTACGCTCCCACATTCTGGACTGGTGTTCCTCCGACGGTTCCGGGAATGCCGGCAAGACATTCGATACCGCCAAAGCCCCTTTTGACAGCCAGAGACACGAACGGGTCCCATTGCTCGCCGGCTGCCACCTGGAAAAAGCTACCCTGCTGCTCGACTCCAGTCAGCGCGATGTGCAGCACCACGCCGGGGAAGCCATCATCGGAGACCAGAAGATTGCTGCCTCCGCCCAGGACAAACAGAGGCGCCTGCCGCTCACGGGCAAATTCGACGGTTTCCACAACGCTGCCTTCATCCCCGGCCTCCGCAAACCAGCGCGCCGGGCCGCCAATTCCGAAGGTGGTGTAGGGCGCGAGCGAAATGTACTCCCGAATGAACATCCCAATAGAGGTATAACAGGCGATCTGCCGTTACAATACCGACAGTGCCGACCTTCTGTCGGAACCGAGGAGACCAAGGCAAATGTACCCTGAAATCATGCTCATCCCCATGCGCGAGGAACTGACGCGCGCCGGAATTGAGGAGGCGCGCACAGCCGAGGCCGTCGACGCAGCTCTGGCGAAGCCTGGCACAACCATGGTCGTGGTGAACTCAGTCTGCGGCTGCGCGGCAGGCAAGATGCGCCCCGGTGTGAGACTGGCGCTGCGCAATCCGGTGACACCGGACCGGTCGATTACGGTTTTTGCTGGCCAGGATCGCGAAGCTACCGAGCGGGCGCGTTCTTATTTCGAGGGCCATCCGCCGACTTCTCCGGCCATCGCTATCCTGCGGGACGGCAAGCTGATCTACCTGATGCAGCGCTTTATCATTGAGAACAGCGCGCCGCAGGCCATCGCCGAGGAACTGTCGCGAGCCTTCAACGAGCTTTGCGCGAAGCAGCCAGCCTAGGAAATTCCGCTCCGGCGGCCAGGGCTGCGCTGGGGCGCAGCCTTTTTACCGATTGCGTGCGCCAACCGGGAAGCCGAAAGATAAGTCCCATGGAATCAAACGTGCTATCGATCTGCTGTCGATTGAAGCAGGTACGGCGCCCAAACCGGGAAAAGCCCGCTAAGCCCCGACAAACGAGCGAGATCGAGGTTAACCCTTGCGGAATGAAGCGGATCGAGATGGGTAGCATCGGTTAAGTCGGGCAGAATCAAACGCTTACAGCAAGCCTGGCGAAAAATGAAAGGCGGTTCGGGAATGCCCCGCCCGGCAGGGACGGAACCCGGCAACGTCCGCCACCCCTCCGTTTCCGCGGAACCTGGGTTTACGATCAAAGAACCGGCGACCGATGATGAAGCGTCCTGCTCTGCACGCGTTCTGCCTGACCCTGCTGCTCCCGCTCACGGTGCCCCTGCGCGCCCAGGAACCGGAAATCCCTTACGTCGCGCCCCGCCCGGCGAACACCCTGGTGATGCTCCCCGACGGTTCAACCGTCCACGTGGAACTGGCCACCACCAACGCCCAGCGCGAGTACGGCCTGATGGGCCGGACCCGCCTGCCCCAGGGCCGCGGCATGCTCTTCGTCCACAACCGAACCGCCGACCATGCCTACTGGATGTACCACTGCAAAATCGGGCTCGATATCGTTTGGATGAATGAGGACCGCCAGATCGTCGAGATGTCGCCGGACACTCCGCCCTGCCGGGGCGAAGCCGACACCTGCCCCAGCTACGGCGGCCAGGAGCCGTCAAAATATGTCCTGGAACTCCCGGTCGGGTCGATCCACCGACATCATCTCGCCGTCGGCCAGACCATCGACTTCCAGCCGCCGCCTTCGTAGAGGCACGCCTGGCGGGACGGCAGGCCGGAACCGGGAAGCAGGGGATTACCGCTTCTTCTTCGCGTCTTTCTTGTCTTTCTTCTCTTTGCCGCCGGACCTGGCCGGTTTGTCTTTCTTCGCCGCGGGCTTGGCGATCACCTTCCCGGCTTTGCTGGTCTTCCGAACGGAGGCCTGCTTCTTCGGCAATGCTTTGACGGATTTTGGCTTCGTCTCGGTTTTCCTGGCCGCCGGTTTCGGTTCTGACTTCTTTTCCGGAGCTGCCGCTTTTGCCGGTTTTGGCTCGGGCTTCGCTGGCGCCTTCGCTGCCGGTTTCGCGGCCGCCCTGGCGGGCTTCTCCTCGGGCTTCGGTTTTGCGGGCGCTCTTGCCTCGCTGCGTGGCGGCGCCACCGCCTTTGCCGGCTCCTTCGCGGCTTTGACATCCGGCTTTACCGCCGGAGGTGCCGTCCTGGTTTCCGCCACGGCAACCGGCTCAGGAAGCCGGAGTGGGATTTCCTCGTGCTCCTCTTCTTCCGCCTCTTCCTCTTCCTCGAGGTCAGAGCCTTCGGCGGGTACCGCCTCCACCTCCTCCTCTTCCTCCTCGATCCGGGGCTCGGCGCGGCGTCCGCGCGGACGCCGGATCACCACCGGCGGAGGCGGCGCGGGCGGTGAATACGGTTCGAGGAAGATCCGCATCTCCTCCTCAGTCTGGAGGTTCCCATCCATCAGCTGAAAGAACAACTCCTCGGCGATCTTCCCGTAGCTCGGCAGATCGGGCGTGATGCGCATCTCGGCCATCAGAGCGGTCGGAATTCTTTGTTTGGCTTCCGGCCAGACGTTAAAGAAATTATTGAACTTCTCCCGTACCTGCGGGTTCCTGGAGCTGTAAGCCAGCCAGAGCACCGGCTCCGGCTGGTGGCCGACGATCGTCTTCCAGGTCGCCGAGGGCGTCGAAGCCGCTTTGCTCAGCAGCTCCTTCGCGAACTCCTTCGCCGACTGCTCCAGATGGTTCCAGTGCTCGACGAAGCCCTGGCGCGGAAACATTTGTTTCAGCCCGGCGATTTCCTTTGGCGACATCCTCGCGGTCAGCAATTCCATGTGCGCTGCCGAGGGATCGGGATTGACGCCCAGCATCAGCAGCCGGATGAGCGTGTGATTCAGCTCCTCCAGGCCTTTCAAATCGACCTTCGCCGAAGTCCAGGCTGGGTACAGGATCTTCATCCACCCCTCGGCCTCGAGCGCATGCAGCACCTTCAGCGGATCTTCCTCGTGGGCAATCTCCTCCAGCTCGTAGCCCTGGGCATAAGCCAACATCTGCTCCCCAAGACCTTCGTCTTTCGCGTTCTGGTACCGGGTCCTGGTGCGCTCGTCCATCTCCCACCCGGTGCGGGCGGCCAGACGGATGGCACGGACCATCCGCGCCGGATCCTCAATAAACCCGTAGTTACTGGCAAGACGCAGATGGCGCGTTTCGATATCCGCAAAGCCGTTCAGCGGATCCAGCAGCAGCCCCCACGATCCCTCGTTCAGGGAGACGGCCATGGCGTTGGCCGTGAAATCGCGGCGCCGGAGATCTTCAAGGATCGGGGTCCAGTGATAGACAGGGTTTCCGGGCCGAGGATACTCCTCGCGCCGGGCACTGGAAACCTCCACGCGAACGCTGCCGGGAAACCAGAAGAAGAGGGTTCTGGATGGCTCGTGCTCACCCCACAGCGTTGCGCCGGTTTTCTCCAGTGACTTCTTTAGTTTGAGGGCATTTCCCTGAACCGAAAAGTCAAGATCTCGAACGGGGAAGCCGCTCGTGAGGTCCCGTACCGCGCCTCCCGCCAGGAAAACCGTCATACCCGCTTCCCGGGCGGCCTCCCGAACCTGGTGAAGCGCATTTTGCTGGGAAGGGGAGAGCCGATTCTCGAGAAGGTAAATGTAGTCGGGCATGGTGCTCGTGTATTCCGATCCCCCAACGCTCCCGTCGCCCGGAAACCATCTATAACTGCCAGAAATACAGCCACTTACGGGACGGAGGAGCTGCAATTCAAACTAACAATGTAACATATGGAAACGTAGCTGACTACGGCTTCTGCACAATTTTTGATGCGTTGTCCCAGGATGTGCAACAATCCTGAGTTCCTTTCCCGACGGTTCTGAACGCATGTCCATCACCCGAAAAAAGGCGATCCTGCGCAAGCTCTCGCGCGACTGGCTGGCCGGCTATGTGCCCGCCGGCCGCTTCATCCATGCGGGGCAGGTAGAGATGCTGGATCTGGGAGGCAAGGTCATCCAGGTCGCCGCCGAAGATCTGAAGTGGATCTGTTATGTGCGGGATTTTAATTCGGGGGAACTGAACAATCCTGAGCGCCTCCTGCGCAGGACTTTTGCCGGGCGGCCGCGGGGCGAGGGTCTCTTCGTCCGGATTCGGCTCCGGGACGGCGACCTGATCGAGGGGCTTACCGCCAATGATCTCACTCTGATCGGGGGCGACGGCCTTTTCCTGACTCCGCCGGATCTGCGATCGAATACACAAAGAATCTGGATTCCGCGCTCGGCGGTCGACGAGATGGAAGTCGTGGCGGTGGTGGGCGCGGCGAAGCGGAAAGCCATCGCGTCGGTGGCCGCGGAGGAGGCGCAGGCCCAGGAGCGCCTGTTCTGAAGATCAGCCGATCGAATCCTGTGCATCAGGTCGGGGTGGCTCGGGGTTGCGCCGGACGATCTCCGAGTTCAGCACTGCGGCAAAGCCGACCCAGGCCGCGTAGGGGACGAAGCAGGCGGCAGCCCCGCGGTCGACGGATGTCGTGACCGCGATATAACGAAGGATCAGAGCCTCCAGCAGGATCACGTCGGCGAGCGCGCGCTTCGGCTGGCGTTCGCCGAAGAACCGCCGGGTCCAGTCCGCATTGGTCGCCAGCTGCATGGCCCAGAGGCAAAGAGCCCAGGTGCGCCGGCGTGAATTCTGGCTGCGCCAGGTTCGCCATCCCGAAACGGCAATGAGCGTATACAGGCCGGTCCATACGATGGGGAACACGGCATCCGGCGGGTTGAAGAGCGGCTTATTCAGCTCGTCGTACCAGACGCGCGTTTCCGGATGGCGTGGGCTGTAGCGCGATCCGAACCAGGCGGCGCCCGCCACAGCCGCTCCGAATCCCAGCACCGCCAGCCAGGAGCCTGATCCCTGCATGCGCTCTTTCACCGGGCGGAACCTCCGTTCTGAGAGCCTATCATGGAGTTGTCCGGGGCGGGCGCAGCGGTCTGACATGTCCGGGACAGGTTGCCTCAGCATCGCGGCAGATGGCGAATCGGAGCGCAGCCCGGATAAATCTCACAGAGAAGATTTCTGTCTGGAGGCGCGATGAAGATTGCATTTCTGGGGCTGGGCAAGATGGGGACCGCCATCACCCGCCTCCTGCTGCAGCATCAGAACGACATCACCGTATGGAACCGGACCGCCTCCCATGCGGAGCCGCTGGCCCGCGAGGGGGCAAAGGTGGCGCAATCGCCCGCCGAGGCGGCTGGGGGCGCCGAGGCCGTCTTCACCATGGTGATGGACGATCCGGCTCTTGAGGATGTGGTGTTCAGGGGCAAAGTCCTCGACAGCCTGCAGAAGGGCGCCATTCATGTGTCGCTGAGCACCCTGAGTGTGAGCCTCTCCCGCAGGCTCACGGACGAGCACGCTGTGCGCGGACAGTATTTCGTCGCCGCGCCGGTCTTTGGCCGCCCCCACGTCGCGGAGCAGGGTAAGCTGTGGATCGCTGTGGGCGGGGCCAGGGAGGCGGTTGAGAAGGTCCGGCCGCTGCTCGAGCAGTTCGGCCGCGGCATCACGGTCGTTTCAGAAAATCCCTGGAGCGCGCACGCGCTGAAGCTGACCGGGAATTTCATGATTACGAATATGATTGCGGGGCTGACGGAGGCCTTCCTTGCAGCCGAAGCGCTGGGCATCCAGCCGGCGGTGTTCCTCGACACGGTGAACAACGCTCTCTTCCAGTCGAAGTTCTACGAGATGTACGGCCAGCTGATGCTGGAGCCGCCGGAGAAGCCCGGGGGCACCATCGCGCTGGGCGAAAAGGACACGCGTCTTTTCCGCGAGGCCGCGCACGCGCTGCAGGTGAAGACTCCGCTCGCGGATATGTTCCTCGAGAATTTCCACCGCGCCATGGAGGCCGGCATGAAGAACGAGGATTGGGCGGGCGGATATTACCGCCTCGCCCGGGGACTCGAGACGCAGGCGCGCTGATCTTTTGTACGATGGAGCCTATGCCAAAGAACGACCTGAGGGATCGCGTTGTCTTTATCACCGGGGCAAGCGCCGGGATCGGCGCTGCCTGCGCGCGGGCTTTTGCACGGGAAGGGGCGCGGCTGCTGCTGGCCGCGCGCCGTCTCGAACGCCTGGAATCGCTCAAAGGCGAGCTGCAGGCGGCAGGCGCGCCTGCGGTGCACAATCTGAAATTCGACGTGCAGGACCGGAAGGCGGTCGAGTCAGCCCTTCAGAGTCTTCCGAAAGAGTGGAGTGCGATCGATGTGCTGGTGAACAACGCCGGCCTCAGCCGCGGTCTGGACAAGCTGTGGGAAGGGAAGACCGACGACTGGAACGAGATGATCGACACCAACGTGAAGGGCCTGTTGTGGGTGACGCGTGCCCTCGTTCCGGGCATGATCGAGCGGGGACGCGGGCACGTGATCAATCTGGGATCGACGGCGCAGGAACTGGCGTATCCGGGGGGCAACGTGTACTGCGGCACCAAGGCGGCGGTGAAACTGATCAACGACGGACTGCGCCAGGACCTGCTGGGAACGCCGGTGCGGGTGACCAGCATCGATCCGGGCATGGTGGAGACGGAGTTCAGCGAGGTGCGCTTCCGCGGCGACGCAGAACGCGCTGCCAGGGTTTACCGGGGAGTGACCCCGCTGGCTGCGGAGGATGTGGCGGATGCCATCGTCTGGGCAGCAACACGTCCTGCGCATGTGAACATCGCTCACGTGCTGATGACCACGATCGATCAGGCGAACTCCATCATGTTCAACCGCAAGTAGAGGGCTCGGCAGCATGTCCCGGCTGCAGTTGGAACTTGAGCGGCGGTTGGGCCCGGTTTTGGAAGAATCCTCTGAGCCCATCCCGTCCTTTGGATTCGGCCCGGCGATCCAGCGTGAAGTGTGTTCCCACAGGCTGAGCGTAACGAAGCAATCGATGGGGGTGAAGGGGAACCACAGTCCGCAAGGGGAGGGCCGTGGTTCCGGTTGGTTCTCAGGGCTTACGGATGCTCGGCCATCCAGCGCTCGATGCGCGCTGCTTCCTCATCGCTAAGCCGGAAGGTGGCTGCGGGAAGGATGCCGTCGACCTGGTCCGGGCGTCGCGCGCCGACAATCGCCGCGGTGATCGCCGGATGCCGGAGGGTCCAGGCAATCGCCACGACGCCCGGCTCGACGCCATACTCGCGGCCGATCTGCCGCAGCAGTTCGGTCAGCGCCAGGTTGCGGGAGAGTTTCGGCTCGTTGAAATTGGGATTGCGTTTGCGCCAGTCATCCGCGGGAAGGTTGCGGACGCGCTCGGCGCTCATCTTGCCGGTCAGCAGGCCGGAAACCATGGGCGAGTAGTTGATCACGCCGATGTTGTTCTGCTGGCAGAAAGGAAGGATCTCGGCTTCAATGTCGCGCCGCAGCAGCGAATAGGGCGGTTGCAGCGAGGTGATCGGGGCGATCTTCTGCGCGCGCTTCATCTGTTCCACGCTGAAGTTCGAGACCCCGATGAAGCGGACCTTGCCCTGTTCCCTGAGCTTTGCCAGCACCTCCCAGCCCTCTTCGATTTCCTCGTCGGGATTGGGCCAGTGGATCTGGTACAGGTCGATGGTGTCGACCCCGAGGCGGCGCAGCGAATTCTCGATTTCCTCCTGGAGCGATGCGCGCCTGAGGCTGCGGTAGATGCTGCGGTCCGGATGCCATCGCATCGAGCACTTGGTGAAGATGTACGGCCTCTGCGCCCGCCCCTTCAGGGCTTTGCCGACCACTTCCTCGGAACGCCCGAGGCCGTAAATGGCCGCGGTGTCGATCCAGTTGATGCCGCTGTCGAGCGCCCGCTCGATGGTACTCAGCGATTCGTTGTCGTCCTGTGCGCCCCAGCCGAACTCCCAGTTGCCGCCGCCGATGGCCCATGCGCCGTAGCCGATGGGCGTCAGTTGCAGATCGGAGTTGCCGAGTACACGCGTTTCGAATTTTGCAGGAGTGCTGGTTGTCGCCATGGTCATTTCGATGCGCCCGGGAAAGCACGGGCTTCAGAATCAGGGAGATCAGGGCTCGATCAGGAATTTCCCCTCACGCATGATCGGCTCATCTTCAATCCAGATATTAAAGCGCAGCCCGACCACATCGATGTGCGTGGAGGACCGCCAGGGGGCGCCCGTGTGCTCGCCGTAGGGATTGCCAAAGGCGATATGGATGCCGGGAAACTTCTCGTCCTGGAGGATGTTGCCGATGACGTGATCCACGCCGATGTTGGTGCCGATGGCAAACTCGCCGACCCGGCTGGAGTTCTCATCGGTGTGAGTGTAGGTCTCGAAGTCCTCCTGCAGCTGGTGATTCTCAGAACGGCAGCCGGTCATGCGATTTTCGCGAATGTCAATGGTCAGCGGAGCGGCTTCCAGCAAGCCGTACTGCGCGCACAGGTAATCGCCGACGACTCCGTCCACGACAAAGGTCCCGTTCACTTCGGCAGGCGTGGTGAAGACTTCGCCGCCGGGCAGATTGCCCCACTTGTCACGGGAGATGATGCCGGAAGTCCTGATCCACTTGTAGTCCGGGTTCAGCTCGGCGAGGATGTCGGTCCCGGCAGTGGTGGTGGCGCGAATGAACCGAGCCCGGCGCGCCTTTTCCAGCACCTTCTGCGACAGCCGATCGACCAGGTCGTAATCGGCCCGCATGCCTTCGCACATGATCTGCGGCGTGATGTTGACCATGTGGGCGTGGCGCATGCGACGGCGGTTCACGACGTCGGTCATCTGCATGCGCGAGCGCAACTCGTTCTGCTGCGCCTGCACGGCAAAGATGCTCACATCGGAGCTCTCCATGTCGGCGAGGATCTCCGGCGGCATGCCGGTGAGCGGACGTGGAGCGAGGTCTTCCAGCACAAAGGCGTTCCAGCGGCAGCCTCTGGCCGCCAGTTCCTGAGCAAGGGATGCGGCAATGAGCAATGTTTCGCGGTCACAGATGAGTGTGACTTTCTCCTCGCGCCGCACCCGCAGGCAGGTGATGACGGCCGTATACGCGCCTGGCCTGAGCTCATCCGGAAACCGGGACTCCAGAAGCAGCGAGCGGGTGGAGGAATCGGGGGAAAGGAGAGTCGAACTGCTCATGCTGTCAGGCTACCTGAAACAGCAGCCCAATCCTAATAAATCGTAATCAAGATGGTGACAGAGCGAAGCCTGCCATTTACGCCGCGGCTGGAACCAGCTCAGGAATCCCGGCTCTGGTTTCCTCGGCCATGTAGTCGACCACCGCCTTCAGGTCGCCGGTTTCGTCGTATTTGCGCAGCTGGCGGTCGGCACCGCTCCCTGTCTCGAGAATGGTCCTGATGTACTGGATGGCGTCGCGGCTGCCGAGTTCGTCCACCACTTCGTCGACGAAGTCAAGATACTCGAGGATCAGATCGCGCTCCGCCACTTCGATTTCCTTGCCGAAGTCGATGAGCTTGCCATCGAGGCCATAGCGCACGGCACGCCATTTGTTTTCCATGATCAGTGCGCGCGAATACTGCCGGAAATCCTGGTTGCGCTCGTGCAGCCGCCACAGTTTGGCCGCCGTCGCCTGGATGAGCGCGGCGAGCGCGACGGATTCGTCGGCGCGCATGGGGATGTCGCAAACACGAACTTCGATGGTGTTGAAAAAGGGATGGGGACGAATGTCCCACCAGACCTTTTTGGCGTTGTCCAGGCAGTTGGTTTTGATCAGCAGCTTCACGAAGCCCTCGAACTCGGCATAGCTCGAAAAGGCGTCGGGTACGTTGGTTCGGGGAAACTTGTCAAAAACTTTGGATCGGTAGCTCTTCAGACCTGTTTTCATGCCGCGCCAGAAGGGGGAATTGGTGGAAAGCGCCAGGACGTGTGGCAGAAAATAGCGGATCGAGTTCATGATGCGAATGGCTTCTTCACGGTCCTCGATGCCGATGTGGACGTGCAGGCCGAAGATGAGATTGGCGCGGGCGACCAGCTGCAGGTCTTCGACCACGCGGGCATAACGTGGGTCAGGGTAAATCTCCTGGGTGCGCCAGTCGGCGAAAGGATGGGTGGCGCCGGCGACCAGCAGCAGGTTGTTTTCCGAGGCCAGATGGATGACCTCCCGGCGCAGATGGTACAGGTCGGCGCGGGCTTCGCGGATCGAGGGACAGATGGCGGTGCCGACCTCGATGACGGACTGGTGCATCTCGGCCTTGACTCGCTCCTCGAGCCGCATGCGGCCCTGGGCGAGCATCTCGGTGGCAATATGCGACCGGAGATCGCGGGTGACGGGATCGACGGTCTGGTACTCCTCTTCAATGCCGATGGTGAAGGAAGGCCGCATGGTGCCTACTTTTGTATGCCGAAAGCCGGGGTTGGGCAAGCTCTATTCGGCGGCGGAAACGGTGGAGACGTCGTCAGCTCCGGGTGAGACTTCGACCGCTGCCGAAGCCCTGGCCGACCTCTTTGCAGGCGCCTTCTTCGCGGCGGATGTTTTCTTCGCAGGCTTCGGGGTGGGTTTGGCTCCGCCGCTCAGGTAGACGCCCCAGTGGAACTCAGGAACGTTGGGTTTGGCCGCTTTGGCCTTCTGCACGGCAAGGTCAGCGACGGCGTTCACCACCCATTCAAAATTGGCCGGGCCGACGGAGTGCAGGTCGGCATCGGGCGCAGGGTTCATGAAGTCAATGGCGTAGGGAACGCCGTCCTCAACGGCAAACTCGACAGTGTTCAGGTCGTAGCCAAGGGCGCGGCAGAGCTTCAGCGCATCGTCTTCGACGCGCTGGAGGAGCCTCGGGTCGGAGGGCGGGGCGTCGTTTACATAACGCTCGGCGTGAGCGCGGCGGGGATCGTAGGCCATGATCCGCACCTTCTCCTGGCCGACAACGTAGCAGCGGAAGTATTCCGTAAAATTGACAGCTTTCTGGAGCATCATGCAGAGGTCGCGGCTCTCGTCGTAGGCGCGGTAGAGCTCCTCGCGGTTGTGGACATGATGCACGTCGCGCCAGCCGCCGCCATTAACCGGCTTGAGGAAGGCAGGGAATCCGATGTAGCGGAAGATGCCTTCCCAGTCGAGGGGGTATTCGAGGTTGCGCATGGAGCGGTCGGTGGTGCCCTCCGGATGCCGCTTGTGCGGCAGGATGACAGTGGGGGGCGCGGCGACTCCGAGCTTCGCGGCCAGCGAGTAGTTAAAGAACTTGTCGTCAGCCGACCACCAGAAGGGGTTGTTAATGACGGTGGTTCCGTGCAGGACCGCATGCTTCAGGAAAGCTCGGTAGAAGGGGATGTCGTGGGAGATGCGATCGACGATCACCGACCAGGCGGGCGGCTGGTCGAGGCGGATAGCGCCGATCTGTACAAATTCGGCGCTGATGCCGTCGAGGTTCTTCGAGTTGATCTTTTCGACGAGGGCGCCGGGAAAGGTATTTTCCATACCGAAAAGTACACCGATCTTTTTCACGATTCCGCCTTTCGCAGGTTCATGGGAAAGGATTGCGCTCCGGCCGCCGGGGCGCAGGACCGCGCTTACGGATTCACATTAGACGACCTCCGGAGCGGTTGCAAAAGGCGTGAGGTGGAAAATCGACAGGTACTTTCAGCTCATCGATTTACCTTCGTCAAGGCCTCCGGCGAAGCAGGAAGGCGCTGACGAGGCGGGTGCGCTCCAGCTTCCGGCCGGGAATGTGCGGCTCCATCAGGAGCGGGGAAATCGGGCCCTGGCGCACCGCGCCGCTCGCGCGGCTCAGTGCAGGACTTCGTCGAGGAAGCGGCGGAGGGTGGCGTTGACGGCCGACACGGGAGCGAAGCGGAGGTCGTAGTACTGCTTCGGCGCCGACGAGACCGCGAAGAGCTGATAGGTGCGGCCCGGGCTCGGTGGAGCGGCTTCGGCGCCCGGCGCGAGGTCGAGGAAGAGCCGCGGGACGTGAGCGTGGGCGAGGTCGGCCGCAGGGTCGAGATATTCCTTCTGTAGCAGCCACATGGGGAGAATGCGCGCGCGGGCGTCGGCAGCAAAGATCTGGCGGGCGGGCGGGTTGGGATTCTCGAGGATCACCCCGGCGGGGGCGAACCGGAGGGCGATACGGGCGGCGAACGTGGCTCCCACACCGTCGCCGTAGACGACGATGCTGCGGGCAGGGATGTGGCGTGTGTCGGTGAGGTAGGTCCAGGCGGCGACGGAGTCGTCGGTGGCGAGGCGTTCGGTGGGATGCTGGCCGGTGCTCTGACCGAAGCCGCGGTAATCGATGGCGAAGACAGTAATGCCCAGTGTATGGAGCGCGGCGAGGGCGGGGACGCAATCGGAGAGATCGCCGCGGGCGTCGTGAAGATATAGCAGGGTGTCGCCGCCGTAGCGTGATTGGGGGGCTGCGGGAATCCACCAGCCTTCCAGCCGGGGCATGCCGGATTCGGTCACGTCGAAGCGGATGTTGTCGTACGCGAGGCTGGCGTTCGCGGGTGTGGTGGTGATGGCGCGCGAGGGGTGAAAAAGCATCTGCCACTGGCCCTGGTAGAAGAGCAGGCAGAGGGTTCCGTAGGCACAGAAGGCGGCGAGCAGAAAGGTGAGGGCGAGGGCAGTGGCCAGCCAGCGGGCGCTGACCATCGGTGGAGGTTCGGCGGCGACGCCAGGCTGCGGGTGTCTGCTCGCGGTGGAGCGAAGCTGCTTTTTCGCGGCTTTGCGAGGCATGGCTAACCGAAGGCGAGTTCGTCCGGATTCTCGAGAGGAGTACCGCAGCCGCGGCAGATGACGGCGGAGCAGTCGCCGCAGACCAGCGGGTCGTCGACGGAGCGGGCGCAGCTGGGGCACCATAGCTGCTGAGGGGCCGGAGGATTTTGCTGGGGTGGTGGCGCTTCAGACATCCTGAGCAGAGCGTAGCACCCGCGGAGATTTTTCGCCGGGTCCGGACAGAGCGGAACAGAAGCGGCACGGGGCACGATACTGGTGGTTACGCCGCATGGGTGCCGCAGGCGTGTCGAATCTTGTTCGCGAAGCGCTATAGTGGATGGATTTCCTTGCATTGCGCATGTTTACTATGCAGGGATAGGGAAAGAGAAAGGCTGCGCCTGACTCCGCACAATGCGAGCGCGGGCGGTCAACGGAGCGACGAAGAGCAGGGAGGTGGAGTTTGGCGACAGCGGGTGTGAATCGCATGATGCTGTGGACGGATCTGGAAGGGCGGGAACTGAACGGCGGCTGGCGGCTGATGCGGCTGGTGAATCCGGAGGGGCGCGCGGCGTGGTTTGAGGGCACGGGGCCGGAAGGCCGGGCAGCGATGCTGAGCCTGACGGAGGCGCTGAACGACGAGGATACGCTGCTGGGGCGGATGCGCGCGGCCGCGGAGATCCGCCACCCCAATGTGGTGGCGGTATGGGAGTCGCAGCTGACGTGGGTGGACGATATCCCGGTGGTGGTGGCGGCCATGGAGCCGACCGAGGAGAACCTGGGAGACGTCCTGCGGGAGCGGCTGCTGAGCGCCGAGGAGGCGCGGGTGCTCATGGATGCGCTGCTTGCGGGGCTGGCGGCGATCCATCGGAAGAGCCTGGTGCACGGGCGCATGGAAGCCGGGAGCGTGCTGGCGACCGGCGACACGATCAAGCTGCGCAGCGACTGTCTGCGGATTCCCGGAGCGGCATTTGCAGCGCAGGCGGCGGAGGATGTGCGGGGCCTGGCGCGCGTAGTCGTGCATGCCATGACGCGGCGGATTCCGTCCGGGGAGAACGATCCGGTGCTGCAGCTGCTGCCGGAGCCGATGGCTCGCGCGGTGCGACGGGCGCTGAGCGGCAACGCCACCGTGGAGGAAGTCGCCAATCTGGCGGGCACGCGGCTGGCCGCGGTTCCCGACAGAAAGGCACCGGGACCGAAGCCGGCGGCTCCCAGGGCTGAGGCCATCCCTGCGCCCGTTCCGGCAGCTGCTCCCAAACCGGCCCAGCCGGCGGAGAAGCCAGCCGAGGCAGCGGCGAAGGTGGAGCCCGAGCAGCGGACAGAGACAAAAGAGCCAAGTACGCTGGAGAAGCCGGGACCGCAGGATGCGGTTGTGGAAAAGCCGGAGTCGCGGGTGTTTCCGATGAAGGCGGCCGAAGCGAGCATGGGGAAGAGAGCCGCAATTCCCGAGGTCTCACGGCTGCTGGGGGAGGACGACGAGCCGGACTGGGAGCGACGGCGCAGCGCCCCCTGGGTCATCGGAGGCGCGGTGGCGCTGTTCGTGGTGACGATTTTCGTCCTCTATGGAATCCTGCACCGCGGGAGCGGGGCAAAGCGGGGAACGGCGCAGCCTGCGGCAACGGCATCGCATGGAGCGGCCGCAGCTCCGGAGAAGCCTTCGCCGATGGTGGCCCGGCCGGCGGCAGGGAACGGTTCAGCCCCCGCGGTGAGTTCGGCGCCGGGATGGCATGTGGTGGTGTACACCTACAACCGCCAGGCACAGGCGGAGCAGAAAGCGCAGATGCTGGCACGCAGGTATCCCGGGCTGCAGCCGGGCGTCTTTGCGCCACATGGACATGCTCCCTGGCTGGTGACGCTGGGCGGCACCATGGATCGCACCCAGGCGATCAACCTGCGGGCGAAGGCGCTCCGCATGGGTCTGCCCAGGGACACCTACGCGCGGAACTATCGCTGATCGAGCGAGCGGAGGCGGGCGGGTGCCGCTTTCGGCTGTGTGAGCTGAGGGGTACAGCGTAAGCGGACCGGGTAGCCGGCGGCAGATACGCGTTCCACGGGCTGCACAGCAGCGGCAGCGGGCGAGGATTTCTGAGTCCTTTCTAATCTTTCTGTCCGGATCGAGGGCATTGACACGCTCAGGGTAAGGCGAGCGACGACATGCCTGAGGCGGAAAACAAGCTGACAACGGGACTTCCTGTGGCCGACACCGCGCTGGTGCCGCAGCCCCTCCTGGCTCGCGGCGCCGCAGCCGATGCGGAGAAAGGCGCTGCGGCTCCGGATCAGGAACGGGACACGCGCCTGGACCGGCTGCGTATGCAGCTGGACGTGATGGTTCCGGTGGGCTCCTTTCGCGTGGGCGATCTGCTGGCGCTTTCCACGGGTGGAGTGGTGGAGACGGTTCACGACCACGGCCAGGATCTGCCGGTGCTCTGTGGCGGTGTGCTGCTGCTGTGGGGGGAGTTCGAGGTTGTGGAGCAGAAGCTCGCTGTGCGCATCACGCGGGTGGCCTAGAGATGGCAGGCAATGCCTGGGGGAGAGGCATGGAGGAGGTTCTCGACTTGCGGGGAGTCGCACCGACCCGGAACTGGGCGGCCAGACTGGTGGGCTGGCTGCGGCGTGTGGCGCAGCAGCCAGCGGCCGGCGCGGCTCCGCTGCGGCTGGAATCGCGGCTGAATCTGGGGCCTAAGAAGTCGCTGGTGCTGGTGAACTGCTGCGGCCGGCGCGTGCTGCTGGCGGTTGCCGGGGATGCTGTCACCCCGGTCATGGAGCTGGCCGTGGCGCGCGCAAGGACTCCGAAAGGGCCGGCGCGATGACCGCGCTGCTGCTGGCGGCCAGGGCGCTGGCCGGCGTGCCGGGCCTGAATCTGGGCAACAACAACACGGTTCCCTGGACGATTGTTTTCACGCTGACGCTGCTCACGCTGATTCCGGCCATCCTGCTCTCGATGACGCCGATGGTGCGGCTGCTGGTGGTCTTCCACTTTCTGCGCCAGGCACTGGGGACGCAGACTGCGCCCTCGAACCAGGTCCTGCTGGGCCTCGGCCTGATGATGACCTGGTTCCTGATGCAGCCGGTGCTGGTGCAGGTGGATCAGCAGGCGGTCGAGCCCTTCCGCCAGGGGCAGATCTCCGGCTGGGATGCGATCGAGCGGGGCTCGGGCCCGCCGAAGGCTTACATGCTGCGCTATGCGCGCGAGAAGGATCTGGCGCTGTTTGCCTCGGCATCGCTGGCATCGAAGCCGGCGCAGCGCGAAGATCTGCCGCTGCGCGTCGTCATTCCGGCCTACATGCTGAGCGAGCTGAAGGCCGGCTTTGAGATCGGCGCGGTGCTGTTTCTCCCTTTTCTGCTGGTGGACATGGTGGTGGCTTCGATTACCACCTCGATCGGGATGTTCCAGCTGCCGCCGGTGGTGATCTCGACACCGCTGAAGATTTTGCTCTTCGTGATGGTGGACGGGTGGAATCTGCTGGCCGGCTCGCTGCTGAAGAGTTTTTGAGGATAGCTGCCATGGGACCCGACGAAGCGGCGGAACTGATGCGGCACCTGCTGCGCGAGGCGCTGATTCTGGGGCTGCCGGTGCTGGCGGCGGCCTGCCTGACGAGCTTCGTGATCAGCCTCGTGCAGACGCTGACCTCGCTCCAGGACCAGACGCTCTCGACCGTGCCGCGGATCCTGGTCGTGGCGGGGCTGCTGCTGGCCGCGCTGCCCTGGTATCTGGAGCGGCTGATGCGCTACACGATCTCGCTCTTTTCGGACTTTCACCGCTTCCTGGGGATGGGATGACGGGGGCCATCGGGAGTGGTTCACCGGACTGGGCCAGCACACTCCCGGCCATGACTCTGGTGCTGGTGCGCGTGAGCGGGCTGATGGTCTTTGCGCCGGTCCTGTCGTCGGAGGCGATTCCGATGCGGGTGAAGGCGGTCTTCGTTCTGGCGGTCTCGTTTCTGGTGGCGCCGGTGGTGGCCGCGTTTCCGGGAGCGCACGCGGAACTGGGCGCGATGGCCGTGCTGGGGGAGCTGAGCGTGGGGCTGTTCTTCGGGCTGACGCTGTCGCTGGTCTTCGAGGCGCTGACCTTTGCCGGCCAGATTCTGGGTCTCCAGTTCAGCTTTTCGCTGGTAAACCTGCTCGATCCCAATGCGCCGGTGCAGACGCCGCTGCTGGGGCAGATGTTCGGTTTGCTGGGGACGCTGACGGTGATCGGCGCGGGGCTGGACCGGACGGTGCTGGCGGCGCTGCTGAGGACCTTCGCGGCGGCTCCGGTGGGGACGGTGGTGTTCAACGCGCGGGCGGGCCTTGCTCTGCTGCCGATGGCCGCGGGAATCTTCTCGGCGGCCCTGGAACTCTCGGCGCCGGTGATGGCCGCCACCGTGATGGCGGAGCTGGCCGTGGCGCTCGCCGGGAAGCTGTCGCCGCAGCTGCCGGTGATGGCCATTACGGTGCCGCTCAAGACGCTGCTGGGGTTCGGCGTGCTGATCGGGACCCTGGCCCTGTGGCCGCACTGGATCGAGGCGCGCTTTGCGGCGCTGCTGGCCGCGGCGGGGCGCCTGCTGGCAGGCGCGACGGGAGCGTGACGGATGCCCGGCGACCGCACCGAAAAGGCGACGCCGCGGCAGCGGCAGAAGGCAGCCGAACGCGGCGACCGGGCGCGGAGCCGCGATCTGATGGCGGCGGCGGCGATGCTGGCCGGGACCCTCGCCCTGGGGGGTGCGGCGCGAAGCTGGGCGCGGGGATGGGATGGGGCATATCGGGGCTTTCTGGCCCTGGCGGAGCCCACCGTGTGGGAGCGGGCCTCGGCCGAGGTAAACCTGATCGCACTCCGCCAGGCGGCGCTTGGGGCGCTCTCGCCGCTGCTGACGGTCTTTACCGCAGCGGTGGCCGCGGCGCTCGCCGCAGGCATCGCGCAGGGGGGCGGATGGGCGCTGAATTTCGAGGCGCTGGCCGCGAAACCGGGGAGGCTGAATCCGGCGGAGAATGCCAGGAACCTCTTCTCGCTGCGCGGGGTATCGCGGCTGGGGAAATCGCTGATCCCGGTCGTGGCGCTGGGGTTCTGCGCGGTGCGAGCCATTGCCGCGCAAACCGCGGAGCCGGGGATAACGGTGGAGCGCTACGCGGATCTGCTGGCCTCGATCTACGACCTGTTGCTCGATGCCGGATGGATCTTCCTGGGCTGGGCGGGGATCGACTATGTCATCGAATGGAGAAGCCGCGAGAGCCGTCTGCGCATGTCGAAGCAGGACCTGCGCGACGAGTTCAAAGAGACCGAGGGCAGCCCGCAGGTGAAGGCGCGCATTCGCGGCCTGCGCCGGCAGATGCGGCGGCGGCAGCTCAGGGCGGACATGGCGCGCGCCAGGGTCGTGGTGACCAATCCGACGCACTATGCGGTGGCGCTGAGCTTCGACTTCCACACCATGGAGGCGCCGCGGGTGCTGGCGAAGGGCAGGGATCTGCTGGCGGCACAGATCCGCGAGGAGGCGCAGTGGGCAGGCGTGCCAATCGTGGAGAATCCGCCGCTGGCCCGTTCGCTCTACCGCCAGGTGGAGCCGGGGCAGTCGATTCCCTATGAGCTGTACGCAGCGGTGGCGGCCATTCTGGCCTGGCTCTACCGGCGCGAGGTGGAGGAGCGGGTGCGGCGCCAGCGGCTGAAAGAAACGAGGACGATCGGATGAGCACAGTGGCGATTCCGCTTGCGGGCGGTGGCGGGGGAGCGAAGATGCTGCGCAGCCTGGCGTTGCCGGTGGCGGCGATCAGCGTGATTTTCGTGATGCTGGTGCCGGTGCCGGCCTTTGTCATGGATATGCTGCTGGCCTGTTCGATGGCGGCATCGATTCTGGTGTTTCTGTCGGCTGTGCAGCTGCGGCGGGCGGTTGAGTTTTCCGTTTTCCCCACGCTGCTGCTGCTGCTGACCCTCTTCCGGCTCTCGCTGAACATCGCCTCCAGCCGCCGCATCCTGCTGCACGGCAACGAGGGGACGGCGGCGGCGGGCCGGGTGATCGAGGCTTTCGGGCAGTTTGTGGTGGGCGGCAACTACGTCGTCGGATTCGTGCTCTTTCTGGCGCTGATTGCCATCCAGTTCCTGGTGGTGAGCCACGGGGCGGTGCGCACTGCCGAAGTGACGGCGCGCTTCACGCTCGACGCACTGCCCGGCAAGCAGATGGCCATCGACGCCGACATGAACGCGGGGCTGATCGACGAGGCCACGGCGAGGAAGCGGCGCCAGGCCATCGCCCAGGAGGCGGAGTTTTACGGCGCGATGGACGGGGCCGCGCGCTTCAACCAGCGCGATGCGCTGGCGACGATCCTCATTACGGCGATCAACATCGTCGCGGGGCTGCTGATCGGGACGCTGCAGCAGGGCATCGATCTCGGCGAGGCAGTGCGGACCTACACCATTCTGACCGTAGGCGATGGCCTGGTCACGATGATTCCCTCGCTGCTGGTTTCGGTGGCCGGAGGCATGGTGCTGACGCGCGCCTCGTCGGCCGGACAGCTGACCACGGAGCTGGGCACGCAGCTGCTGGGCAAGGGCACCACGCTCTATGTCGCAAGCGGCGTGCTCGGCGCGCTGTGCCTGATTCCAGGGCTGCCGAAGCCGGCCTTTCTGCTGCCGGCCGTTGCCCTCGGATACCTGGGCTCACAGGTGTCGAAACGGGGCGAGCTGCCGGCGGGAGAAGCCGAAATCGCGAAGAAGACCGCGGAGAAGCCGGAGAACATGGCAGCGGCGCTGCGCCTCGACGACCTGAGTCTGGAGATCGGCTTTCAGCTCATTCCGCTCGTCGACGAGAAACAGGGCGGGCAGATGCTGGGGCGGGTGCGCACGCTGCGGCGGCATCTGGCGACAGAGCTCGGCTTCCTCATCCCGCCGGTGCACATCTCGGACAATCTGCGGCTGAAGGCGCGGGAGTATGTGGTCGCGCTGCGCGGCGTGGAAATCGGGCGCTGGCAGACGGAAAGCAACTGCCTGCTGGCGGTGAGCGCCGACCCGAAGACGCGTCCGCTGCCGGGGAGAGAGACACGGGAGCCCGCTTACGGCACGCCCGCCCGATGGATCCAGCCGGCGCTCGAGGATGAGGCGCTGGCGGCAGGCTACTCGGTGGTGGATCAGGGGACGGTGATTGGCACGCACCTGGCGGAGATGATCCGGCGGCACGCGCACGAGCTGCTGGGCCGGGCCGAGACGAAGCGGCTGCTGGACTCGCTCGGGGAGAGTCATCCGAAGCTGGTCGAGGAGCTGGTGCCGAAGATCCTCACTCTGGGCGAGGTGCAGCGCGTGCTGCAGCAGCTGCTGCGCGAGCGGGTCTCGATCCGCGACCTGGGCACGATCCTTGAGGCGCTGGTGGAGGCGGCGGCCCAGAGCCGGGCTCTGCCGCAGATGGTGGAGGCCGCCCGTCAGGCGCTGGGGCGCCGGCTGACGCAGCCTCTGCTGGAGGCCGACGGCAGCCTGCGGGTGATCGCCATGGATTCCGCGCTCGAGGAAGAGCTGATGGCCCTGGTCGCGCCGGAGTCCGGAGCGCGGCTGCTGACCGCAGGCGGCAATACGCCGGTGCTGCGGCGGGTCACCGATTCTTTGAGGAAGCTAATCGGTCCGGCGGGGTCTTCGGTCCGGCCCGTGCTTCTCTGTCCGAGTCCGGCGCGCTACTACCTGAAGCGGTGGCTGGAGCCGGCGCTGCCGATGCTGGCCGTGATCGCGCCGCCGGAGATTCCGCCGGAGGTGCCGGTGCGGGCGGCCGGGATCGTGCGGCAGAGTCAGCAGAGTTAGCGGGGGAAGGCGATGGAGTATGCGGGGCAGGTGAGTCCGATGTCGCAGAGCTGGCGAAGGGCGTCCATTCCGGGGCAGGAGGAAACACCGGCTGCGGAGCTGCCGGCCAGCGACCAGGAGCGCGAGCATCTGATGCTCGAGCAGATGCCGGCGGTGCGCTGGATCGCCCGGCGCATCCACGAGCGGCTGCCCCAGCACGTCGATCTCGAAGACCTGGTCAGCGCCGGTACCCTGGGGCTGCTCGATGCTTTCCGCAAATACGATCCGGCGAAGAGGGTGCGGTTCCGCAGCTATGCGCAGTTCCGCATCCGCGGAGCGATTCTCGACAGCCTGAGGACGCTGGACTGGAGCCCCCGCGAGCTGCGCCGCAGGGGCCGGGCGGTGGAGGAGGCAATTCGGCGGCTGACGGCGCAATGCGGGCGGGCGCCCTCGGAGTCCGAGATTGCCGCGGAGATGGGTCTCGAACTGGAAGAGTACCAGCAACTGCTCGGCGAGCTGAAGGGGCTCGAGATCGGAACGCTGAACCTCGAGCGGTCGGAGGATTCGGGCGAGGAGGAACTGGCCTACATTCCCGGAAGCCCCGAGGATGATCCGCTTTATCGCTGCCTCAGAGGCGAGATGCGGGAGCGGCTGGCCGCGGCCGTCGACCGGCTGCCGGAGCGGGAGCGCCTGGTCGTGACTCTTTACTACTACGAAGAGATGACCATGAAAGAGATCGGGCTGGTGCTGGGCGTGGTCGAGTCGCGGGTTTCGCAGATCCACTCCTCGGCGGTGCTGCACCTGCGGGCGCGTCTGGCGGAGTTGGGAACAGGGCGGTGACAGAGCATGGAAAAGGAACTGGGTCAGGAGGAGATCGATGCGCTCTTTGCCGCGGCCAGAAAGCGCAGGCAGGCGGTTCCGGGAGAGAGCCGCAGCCGTGTTCTTCCCTGGAGCTTCGCGCGCTCCGGCCAGATCAGCAACGAGCAGCTGCGGGCCATCAGCATGCTCAACGATATCTTCGCCCGCAATCTGACCCACCATCTGGCCGCGTGGTTCCGCAGCCGCGTGCAGGTGAGCCTGGTTTCGGCCGAGCAGATTCCGTTCAGCGAGTATCTGCTGCGTATTCCGGAGCTGGCCTGGGTTGGCTCGGTGCGCCTGGAGCCGCTGCGCGCGGTGGCGGTGCTCGAGATGGATCTGACTACGGCGCCTGCCATGATCGAGCTGCTGCTGGGCGGGGAAGGCAGGGCGGGCGAGCCACGCGAGCTGACCGACATCGAGGAGTCGATTCTGTCGGGGGTGGTGGAGGCGGTTTGCCGCGAGCTGACCACCGCGTGGCAGCCGGTGGGGCTGATTTTCAGCTTCGAAAAGCGGCAGTTGCAGACGCAGATTCCGCAGCTGATTCCCGTCTCGGAGAAGACCCTCTGCCTGAGCTTTGAACTGCGGCTCGCCGAGGTCAGCGGGCTGCTGAACCTCGCGTTTCCCGCGGTGGTTTCGAATACCATCCTGCGCCGCCTGGCTGGCGAGCGGACACGGCAGAGGCGCCACACCGAGGAGATCCGGCAGCGGCTGGGCGAACTGGTGCGCCGCTGCCGCACCCGGCTCGCGCTTGACCTGCCGCCGGTGCGCGTTCCGGCGGAGACGCTGGGCGGCCTGCATCCGGGCAGCATTCTGCGCCTGAACCTGCCGGCGCGCAGCGCAGCCTGGTTCCATGCCGGAGGGCTGGTGCTGTTTGAAGGGGCCCCGGTGGGCCAGGCAGATCGTCGGGCGGCTCACCTGCTGGTTCGCAGCGAGGCCGGCGGGCCCACGGGGGCCAAGGCAAAGGCATGAACGAGACGGCACGCTGGGTGGGCAGGCTGGAGGTGGAAATCGGCCGCGAGCTGGGGCAGGCGGTGGGTGTGTCTCCCGGCGGGGAACTGCCCGGGGAGGAGCGGAGTCTCGTCGATGCGCTCGAGCTTCCGGGGGCACGTCTTGCTCTGGCCGTCGACCGCGAGCAGCTGGCGGCTGTTCTGGTGGAAGGGCGGCTGATCGAGACGGCGCAGGGCGATGCCGAGACCGTGCGCGAGCTGTGGGCGGGGATCCTCTCGAGCGTGTGCGCGCGGCTGGGAGGACGGCTGGCGGATGACGGGGACTGGTCGGAGAACATGCAGCCCTGTTCTCTGCGCATGGGTACGGCGTCGATGCGGATGGGCGTGGCCGTGGACTCCGCAGCGCTGAGCGAGGAGCCTGGCCTGCCGGGCGGGAATTACGATCTGCTGCTCGACGTGGAGCTGGACACCTCGGTGCGCTTCGGATCGCGGGAGATGGAGCTGGGCGAGCTGCTCGATCTGGGGCCGGGGGACGTGGTGGAGCTGGACCGGCAGGTCTCGGATCCGGTGGATCTGATCGTCGGGGACAAGATCATCGCCCGGGGCGAGGTGGTGCTGGTGGACGGCAATTTCGGGCTGCGGGTGACCGAGGTGGCGGAGCCGATGCGGCGGCTGGAGAGCATTCGATGAACGCTTCCGTGCGGCCGGCGGCCGGCCCGGATCAGGAGAAGGCGCTGCATGCGGGCCGCCGTGTCATTTCGACCTGCGCGAATCCCCGCTGCGCGACCGGATGGATCCGACTGTGGCGGAGCCGTCGCGTTCCGGCCTTCGAGGGGCGCTGGGCCTGTTCGGCCGGGTGCATGGAACAGGTGGTGGCGGCGGCGGTGCGCCGCGAACTGGAGGGCCGCGATGCCGGCGCGCATCTTCATCGCGTGCCTCTGGGGCTGCTGCTGGTCGAACAGGGGCGGATCTCCCCGGAACAGCTGCGGCAGGCACTGGCCGAGCAGCGGGATGCCGCCAGGAGGCAGGACGGCGCGGCTCTGCCGCTGGGGCAGTGGCTGGTGCGCAGCGGGGTGCTGAGTGAGACGGCGCTGACCCGCGCGCTGGGCGCGCAGTGGAGCGCTCCCGTCTTTGCCCTCGGTGACAGCCGGCCGGAAGAGCTGGCCTCGGCGCTGCCGGCATTCTTTTCCGAGACGCTGGGCGCGCTGCCGGTGCGGCTCGCCGGCGACAGCATGCTGTATGTGGCGTGGCCGGGACGGATTGACCGCACCCTGGCCTATGCACTCGAGGGGATCTGCGGGCTGCGGGTCAGCTCGGGCATCGCGCGCGATTCCGAGTTGCGGGTGGCGCAGACGCGGTATCTGGCCGCGAAGGCCCCACGCACACGGCTGCTGGAGGCAGCGAGTGCGAGCGTGCTGGCGCGGGCTCTGGCGCGGCTCATCGAAACCGAAAAGCCGGCCGAGGCGCGGCTGCGGCGCATTCACCGCTGGTGGTGGCTGCGCCTCTGGCGCCGCCTGCCGGCCCCCTCCGGACTGCCCCTGCCGGGCGAGGTGGAAGATGTGCTCTGCACCGAGGGCCACGAATTCCGCCGGCCGGATTAGAGAGAATTCCGCATCCGCCGATAAGGAACTCAGCAGATGGAGGCGCGATGTCCGGAATCAGGGTACTGATCGTCGATGACTCGTCGGTGATGCGCAAGATTGTCGAGCGGGCTCTGCGCCAGGCGGGGCTGAATCTGGTCAAAGTGCTGGAGGCGGGCAGCGGCTGCGAAGGACTGGCGGCGCTGGGCCGGGAGTGCGTCGACCTGATCGTTTCCGATATCAATATGCCGGCCATGGACGGCCTCGAATTGCTGCGCCAGATTCAGGCGCAGTCGCTGGCGCCCGGCGTGCCCGTGGTCATGATCACCACCGAAAGCGGAGAGGAGCACGTGCGCGAGGCGCTGGCGGCCGGCGCTCAGGGGTATATCCGCAAGCCGTTTACCCCGGATCAGGTGCGGGACCGCGTGCTGCCCCTGCTGGTTCCGGCGTAGGCGCACGGGAACAGGCATAAGCCGCAGCGCAAACCATGGCTCGGTCACCGGGCAGGGCCGGAGGAGAGATCCTGTATGACGGCAGTTGCAGCAACGCCCGCGCGGATGGCGCGGCTCGAGGAGAATCTGGACCGGGCGGCGGATGAAGTCTTCAGCACCATGATGGGTGTCCGCTGCCTGCCGGTGCCGGATTCGGCAGACGCCGAGCGCGAGGTGCTCTCCGCGGTCATTGGACTGGCCGGCGCCATGAGCGGATCCATGGTGCTGCACAGCGGAAGCCGTGCTGCGATGCGGATTGCGGAGCGGCTGACGGGCATCGAGCCCGGGGAAGTGGATGCCGTGGTGCGCGATGCGATGGGCGAAGTCTGCAACATGGTGGCCGGAGCCTGGAAAGGTTTCGACGGGACGCTGGCCTGCGGGTGTCTGCTCTCAACGCCAACCGTGGTCTCCGGCAGCAGCTACGAGCTGTTCACGCAGCGCGCGCCGATCCGCATAGAACGCACCTACCGCTTCGAGGAGCGGACCATCACCTTCAGCATCTGCTGCGAGTTCTCTTCCTGAGTCCCCTCTAATCTCTGTTCCTCTTTCCTGGCTCTTCTTCTGCACACGGTTCCATGGCAGGAGGCGGAGCGGTGGACAGCGGTTATTACGCGGCGTTTTCCGGATTGCTGGCGCGCAGTCAGGCGCTGGATATTGCCGCGGGCAATCTGGCCAATGCGGGCACGGCGGGTTATCGGGCGGAGCGCGACTACTTCCGCTCGGCGATTGTGGGGCCGGAGGCGCTTGCTTCGCAGCTCAACACCACAGTGAATGACTTCGGCGTCCTCGGCGGCAGCCGCCTCGATCTCGGTGAGGGGGCGCTGACGCCGACAGGCAATCCGCTCGATCTGGCGATCGAGGGTGACGGATTCTTCGCAGTCCAGACAAAGCAGGGCGTCCGCTACACGCGCGACGGGCAGTTCGAGCGCGCGCAGGACGGGACGCTGACCACCCAGGCCGGGGAGCCGGTGCTGGACGCGCGAAAGCAGCCGATCCGCGTACCCGCGGGCGAAATGGTCATCGGGTCGGACGGGGCCGTCTCCGTCAACGGTGCTCTGGCCGGCAAGATCGCCCTCTTCGGATTTGCCGCGGGTGCGGCGCTGAGCGCCGAAGGGGCCAACCGCTACGCGGCGGCGGCTGGGGCGCAGCCGGCTGCGGCATCGGGCACCATCCGTCAGGGAGCGATCGAGTCGTCGAATCAGGACGTGATCGGAGGCAGTCTGCAGCTCGTCCTCATGCAGCGCCAGGCGGAGATGATGCAGAAGGCGGTTTCCATCTTCTCGAACGATTTCGACAGGACAGCCAGCGAGGATCTGCCGCGCGTGCAGTAGGGCGGCCGAAGGAGGAGACGTGATTCGAGCTTTGTATACGGCGGCCAGCGGCATGAGCGCGCAGCAGCTGAACCTGGACACGATTGCCAACAACCTGGCGAATTCCTCGACCGTGGGCTTTCGCCAGCGGCAGCTGCAGTTTCAGGACATGATTTACCAGAACCTGGTAACCCCGGGCGCGGCGCAGAGCCAGGAAACCGTCTCCGCCGGTTTGCAGATCGGTCTGGGAACCAAATCGGCGGCGACCGAGCTGATCATGACCCAGGGTGATCTGAACCAGACCAATAACCCGCTCGATCTGGCCATCCAGGGCACCGGCTTCTTTCAGGTGTCGCGGCCGGACGGCACGCTGGCCTATACCCGGGCGGGAAACTTCTACCTTAACAATCAGGGGACGCTGGTAGATGCGCAGGGCGATCCGCTGGTGCCGAACATCACCATACCGGCCAACGCCACGGCGGTGACCATTACGCAGTACGGCGTCGTCAATGCCACGCTGCCCGGGCAGCAAAACCCGGCGCAGCTGGGGCAGATCCAGCTGGCGACCTTCGTCAATCCCGGGGGCCTCGAAAGCGTGGGCTCGAATCTGTACACCGCTACGCTTTCGTCGGGGGATCCGGTGCTGGGGAATCCCGGTGGGACCGAAGGTCTGGGCACGCTGCAGCAGGGTTACCTCGAGAACTCCAACGTGGATGTGGTTGGCGCCTTTGTGCAGATGGTGCTGGCGCAGCGCGCCTACGAGAGCAACTCGAAGGTCATCCGCGCCGCCGACGACATGTACAGCCAGGTCAACAATATGGCCCGGTAAGGAGCCGCATGATGGGCAGGATCCCGATCTGCGTAACGCTTTCCGTAGTTCTGGCCCTGGCGGCTGCGCCCGCCTGGGGCGCCTGCACCGGCGCGCAGGGGACCGTGGTCGACCGCGGGCTGCATCGAGTGTGGCGGATCGAGCGCGACTGCACGCACCCGGAGCGGCCCGCGCGACTCGTGGAGACTCCCTGGAGAGACATGGCGGCTCAGGCGCCAGCCGGTTCGTCCAGGGCCGCGGCTGCGCCCGTGATCCGGCCCGGCATGCGGGTCACAGTGTTTCGGGAGGATGCAGGAGCCGAAGTTTGTCTCGCGGGCGTAGCGCTGGAAGGGGGACGGCTGGGCGACACCATCCTGGTGAAAGCCGGGCTGAGCCGGGCAACACTGCGGGGCGTGGTGCGCAGCCCGGGCGCGGTGGAACTGGGGTCCGGGAAGAGGTGGCACTGAATGCGTTTTGCAGCGAGAACGATCCTGCTGGTCATCCTGGCGGCGGCCAGCGCGGGCGCCGGGCCGAAGCAGCAAAGGCCGCAGCAGGGCAACACGCCTCCCGATGTGGCGCTGAACCAGTACATCGCGCGGGTGAGGGCGGAGAAGGCTGCGGAGTTCCTGACGGCGGGCTCCATCTGGACATCCACCGGGCGCCTGGTCGATCTGGTCAGCGATGTGAAAGCGGCGCACCCGCACGATCCCATTGCCGTGGTGGTCTCGGAAAGCCTGGCAGCCTCGACCGACGGGACGGTCAAGAACTCGCGGGCTTCGGGCGCGAATTCGCAGGTTTCGGCGCTGCTGGGGAAGCTGGCCGCCGGAAACGCGCTGAACAATCTGCTCAGCCAGAGCTCGGCCTCTTCGCTCAATGCGCAGGGGCAGAGCGTGACGAATTCCAGCATCACGACGACGCTTGGCGGCGAGGTGGCCGATGTGCTCCCGAACGGCATGCTGGTCATCCAGGTCGTGCGGCAGCTGACCTTCAACCAGCAGACCCAGCTCATCCGGCTGCGCGGCCTGGTGCGTCCCGAGGACGTGAACGCCCTGAACCAGGTGCTTTCGACTTCGGTGAGCGACATGGAGCTGGAAGTGGTCGGCAAGGGCATCGTGAACGACGCAACCTACCGCCAGAACGCCGTCGTGCGCTTTCTGGAGAAACTGCTGGTCTTCTGACCTGGGGGTACGGAAATGACGGTGAAACGGGCGATCATGGTGGCAGGGCTGGCGATGCTGCTGTCCGGGCAGGCAGGAGCCGAGGAACCTCCGCGCATGAAGCTGGCCCGCGTGAAAGACGTGGCCACGGTCGAGGGCGTACGCGACAACCAGCTGGTGGGGTACGGCATGGTCGTGGGGCTGCACGGCACCGGCGACAGCTCGCAGACCGTGTTTCCCCTGCAGACGCTCGAGTCGGCGCTGGAGCGGATGGGCGTGAACCTGCAGGGGAACGCCATGGCTTCGATGATGCAGACCCGGAATATGGCGGCGGTTTTTCTCGCCGGCACCCTCCCGCCCTTTGCGCGTCCCGGCAACAAGGTGGATGTGACGGTTTCCTCGGCGGGCGATGCGCGCAGCCTCGAAGGCGGGCTGCTGCTGCTCACCCCGCTCTATGGGCCGGACGGCCAGATCTACGCGGAGGCGCAGGGACCGCTGGTGATCGGGGGCTATGCTGTCTCGGCGAACGGGAACAGCAAAACGGTGAATTATCCGACCACGGCGCGAATCCCTTCGGGCGCCATTGTGGAGCGCGCGGTGCCTCTCGACCTTTCGCAGATGCGGAGCCTTTCGCTGCTGCTTGAGGATGCGGATTTCCGCACCGCGGAGACCGTGGCGGGCGCAGTCAATCGAGCGCTGGGGCGCACGCTGGCTCACGCGAGGGACAGCCGCAGGATCGAGATCGAGTCCACGGCCGGCGAAGACATCCCGGCGCTGCTGGCGCGGGTCGAGGAGGTCGAGGTGGAGGTGTATCCGCGCGCGCGAGTGGTGGTGAATGAGCGCACCGGAACCGTGGTGATCGGGGGCGATGTGCGGCTGCAGCCGGTCACGATTCTCCACGGCGGCCTGGTCGTGAACATTGTCACGCAGTTCGAGGTCTCGCAGCCCAATCCCTTCGCCAAAGGAGCAACCGAAGTGATTCCCCAGACCACCATCCAGGCACAGGACAAGCCCGCTAACCGCATCGAGCTGAAGGAGGGCGCGACCGTGGACGATCTGGTGGAAAATCTGCAGCAGATCGGAGCGACGGCGCGGGACATCATCTCGATTCTGCAGGCCATGAAGGCAGCTGGGGCGCTGGATGCCGAACTGGAGGTGCTGTGATGACGGGGAGCACAATCGCGGGATTGGAAGCCACGGCCCGGACGGGCGCGCCGCACGCACCTGATCCGCGTCTGCGACCTGCAGCGCACGAATTCGAAGCCTGCCTGATGAAGGAATTCCTCCAGCCGCTGCAGCACGATGCGCTGTTCGATGACGGGACGGATGAGAACAGCGGCGAAGGCAGCGGCAGTGCGCTGATGAGCTTCGGCTCCGAGGCGCTGGCAAAGGCCATCTCCGAACGCGGCGGGTTCGGTATCGCGGAAAAAATCATCGGCCATCTTGAGAAGAGCACAAGCGGCTCGGCCAGCGCGGCAGGCCGTTTCTGAGACGTTTCTCAGAATGGGCCGCGAAGAGCAGCTAAAGTCCTGAAATCTGCCGCCGATGACTGAGGAGAAGGAGACGGTGCATGAACGTAAAGAACGACCTTCAGGGCCTGCAGCAGATCATGGCAGGCCAGGAGGTAAGCAGGCCGGAGTCTTCGGCCAGGATGGAGAGCACGGCGGCCGGGGCTGCAACAGGGGCGGATGAAGCAACGCTGAGCCCGGCAGCCAGCCTCGCAGCGCAGACGGCCGCGGATTCTGACGTGCGGATGGACAGGGTCGCCGGGGTGCGGCAGGCGCTGGCGGCCGGGACCTACAACGTGCCGTCCTCGGCAGTGGCCGGCAAAATCATCGAATCCATGCTGGGCCAGTGAGATGACGGAGTCGATGCTGCCGCTGATCGATGCCGGTCTGAGGGCGCTGACCCGGGCCGATGCCGCCGAACTCCAGCGCCTGGTTGAGGCGGCCCAGAAGGCCCGCGCCCCCGAAGGGGCGGTCGAGCGCGTCCTGCTTCTGCGGCAGATGCGGGTCTTCGGCCACCTGCTGGGGCTGACCCGCCGCAACCTGCAGTTGCTGCACGCAGGCTGCGGCCGGCCGCAGAGTTATTCGGAAAACTGAAAGGACCAGGGCTGCCATGGGGACGATCAGCGCGGCATTCAATATTGCGACGGGGGCGCTGGAGGCCGATGAGTCGGCTCTGAATATCGTTGCCAACAATACCGCGAACGCCGGCACGCCGGGCTATACGCTGGAAACGCCGATCTGGCAGCAGAACGATTCGGTTTCACTCAACGGCATCCGCTATGGCACGGGCGCTTCGGTGAGCGGAGCCGAGTCCCAGCGCAGCCTGGTGCTGGAGCGGGCGATGCAGCAGCAGACGCAGACGGTGAGCGCGTCCAGCGCGCGGCTGACGGCCCTCAATCAGATCCAGGCACTGTTCAGCGGGGCGGCCGGCGCGGGGACCGATGCGAATGCGGCCAGCGGCATTGGGACCGATCTGACGGGCTTCTTCACCGCGCTCTCGTCGCTGGAGGCCAGCCCTGCGGATCAGGCGGAGCGCGAGCAGGTGCTGAGCGCGGCGGGAACGCTGGCGTCGGACTTCAACGGTGCTGCGTCACAGCTTGCAGGACAGCGGCAGTCGCTCGATGACCAGAGCACGAGTATTGTGGCCCAGGCCAACACGCTGCTGCGCAGCATTGCCGCGCTGAATGTGCAGATTGAGTCGACCAGCCCCGATGCCGACGCGGGAACTCTCGAAGACCAGCGTCAGCAGGACCTCACGCAGCTCTCGCAGCTGATGGGCATCAATGTGATTACAACCGAGAACAACGGGCTGACGGTGACCACAGCCGGCGGGGCGCTGCTCGTTTCCCAGGGGAAGGCGTACTCGATGACCGCCGGCGAGAATGGCGGGGTAACCGACTTCTATGATTCGCAGGGCCACGATATCACCGCGGACCTGACCGCGGGCGGCGGGCAGCTGGGAGGAACCCTCACGGCGCGGGACCAGGACATCCCGCAGACGGAGGATTCCCTGGACACGCTGGCCTTTGCGGTGGCTTCGAGCATCAATGCCCAGAACGAAGCTGGCTGGGATCTCAACGGCAGTTCCGGGGCGGCTGTCTTCAGCCTGCCCGGCACGGTGACCGCGGCTAACGTGACAGGGGCAGCATCCGGCATTCAGCTGGCGATGACGGACCCGGCGGGGATCGCCGCGGCGGGAACGGTGGCGGGCTCCTCGCCGCCGGTGAGCGAGGGTTCGTCGGGCAACGGGAACCTCACCGCGATGGCGGATCTTGCCGATCAGGACATTGTCGAGGGAACGACGCCAACGGCATACTTCTCCGATTTTGTGACCGAACTGGGAGGCCTGGTCTCGGAGGTTTCCGGCGAGAACACTGCGCAGCAGGCGGCTCTGACCCAGCTGCAGAATCAGATCGGCTCGCTCTCCGGCGTCAACCTCAACGATGAAGCAGCGCAGCTGGAAACACTGGAGCAGTCCTATGAGGCGGCTTCGAAGCTGTTCACCGTGCTGGACCAGGCGATGACATCGGCGCTGAACCTCGGAGTGGAGACGGCCTACACGTAAGGAGCCTGACGGATGCGGGTGAATCCACTGTATATGACGAATCTGGTCAGCTCGCTCGATGCGACCTCCTCGGCGGAGCAGACGCTGACCGAGGAGCTGGCAAGCGGCTCCGCGGTGAACGCGCTGAGCGACAACCCGGTGGCCGCGGGCGAGAATGTGCTGCTCAGCGCTCAGATTCAGAGCGATGATTCCTTTTCAAAGACGGCGTCGTCCACGTCCAGCATGCTTCAGGTCAGCGATTCGGCCCTCAGTTCGGTGGTCAGTCAGCTGACCACGGCTATTTCGCTGGCGACCGAGGCTAACAACGGCACGCTGAACGGGAGCAATCTGCAGTCGATCTCCGATCAGATCGCGGGCATTCGCGACGAAGTCGTCTCGCTGGCGAACACCACCTACCTCGGCCACTACATCTTTGCGGGCAGCCGGAGCATTGCGGCGCCATATTCGCTCGATACCAGTACCGTTCCGGCCGCAGCGACCTATAACGGCGACAGCGATGTGACCTTTTTGAAAACCCCGAACGGACAGTCCATTCAGCTGAACCTGCCCGGAAGCCAGATCTTCTCCGCCGCCGGCAGCGACGTGCTGGGTACGCTGAACAAGCTGGTCGCGGACTTCTCGTCCGGGACTCCTTCAGCGACGGCACAGCAGGATACGGAGGCGCTGAATACGGCCCTCGGTTACGTGAGCCAGCAGCGCGTGCTGATCGACAACTCCATCACGCGGCTGACTGCGGCGGAGAACTACACGCAGGTCGAGTCAACGCAGCTGACCGCGGCACAGACCACCCTGCTGCAGGCCGATGTGGGGCAGATTGCAACGCAGCTGAGCACGGCGGAGACGCAGCAGACAGCACTGAGCCAGGTCATTGCGACGCTGGGCAGACAGACCTTGTTCAATGATCTGTAACTGAGCTGGACACAAAAACCGCGGGCAATCGGCCTCTTCCTGCGGTTGCTTCGCTCTACTTTGTGACCAGGTCCCAGTCGGTGACGGGAGCGATGGTGGTTACCAGCTGGTGACGCTCCTTCCAGATGCCACGCAGGTAGTCGCGGTTCATCCGCGCGATCACCTCCAGCGGAATCTCCTTGGGGCAGACACCGGTGCATTCGCCGATATTGGTGCAGCTGCCGAAGCCTTCGGCATTCATCTGTGCGACCATGCGCACGGCGCGGCGATCCCGTTCCGGCTGCCCCTGCGGCAGGATGCCGAGGTGGGCGATCTTCGCGCCCGTAAACAGCGCCGCCGAGCCGTTGGGGCAGGCGGCTACGCAGGCGCCGCAGCCGATGCAGGCGGCTGCGTCCATGGCCCGGTCCGCCTCTTCCTTGCCGACGGGGATGGCGTTACCGTCCGGGGCATTGCCGGTCGAGACCGAGATGTAGCCTCCGGCCTGGACAATGCGGTCGAAGGCGCGCCGGTCGACGACCAGGTCCTTCACGAAGGGGAAGGGGCGCGAACGCCACGGTTCGAGCACCAGCTCATCGCCGTCCTTGAAGTGGCGCATGGTGAGCTGGCAAACGGTGGTTGCCGCCTGCGGCCCATGCGCGATGCCGCTGATCATGAATCCGCAGGAGCCGCAGATGCCTTCGCGGCAGTCGTGCTCGAAGGCGACGGGCTCCTCACCGCGTTCGATCAGCGATTCGTTGAGGACATCGAGGCATTCCAGCATCGACATTTCCGGATTCACATTGTCGACCGGATAGCTGACAAATTTCCCCGGGGCCTCAGGGCCCTTCTGCCGCCAGATTTTCAGCGTCAGTTTCATTATTTGTAGCTCCTCTGGCTGGGATGCACGTAGGCGAATTCCAGCGGTTCCTGGGTCAGTTCCGGCGGTTTGCCCGGCCCCGTGTAGCCCCACGCGGCCACATAGCTGAAGTGTTCGTCGTCGCGCTGCGCTTCTCCGTCAGGCGTCTGGTACTCTTCGCGGAAATGGCCGCCGCAGGACTCGTTGCGCTCGAGCGCATCGATGCACATCAGCTCCCCCAGTTCGAAAAAGTCGGCGACGCGCCCCGCTTTTTCAAGGCTCTGGTTCAGGTCGTCGCCGGAGCCGGGCACCGTGACGTTCTGCCAGTACTCCTCACGCAGAGCCCGGATCTTCTCGATTGCGGTGCGCAGCCCCTGGGCGTTGCGCGACATGCCACAGTCGTCCCACACGATCTTGCCCAGCTCCCGATGGAAGGAATCGACGGTGCGGCGGCCGCGGATGGCCAGCAGCTTGTCGATGCCCGTGCGCACGCAGCTCAGGGCCGCCTGCGCGTCAGGATGCGATTCGCTCACCTTGCCCAGCTTCGAACTCGCGAGGTAATTTCCGACGGTGTAGGGGATGATGAAGTAGCCGTCGGAGAGGCCCTGCATCAGCGCGCTGGCTCCCAGGCGGTTGGCACCGTGGTCGGAGAAATTGGCTTCGCCCAGCACGAAGAGCCCGGGGATGGTGCTCTGCAGCTGGTAGTCGACCCAGAGGCCGCCCATGGTGTAGTGGATCGCCGGATAGATGCGCATCGGCACTTTGTACGGGTTCTCGTCGGTGATCCGCTGGTACATGTCGAAGAGGTTGCCGTAGCGCTCACGGATGGTATGCTCGCCGAGGCGCGCGATGGCATCGGCAAAATCGAGATAGACGCCGAGCCCGGTCTCGCCCACGCCACGTCCCTCATCGCAGACGGCCTTGGCATTGCGCGAGGCCACGTCGCGCGGCACGAGATTGCCGAAGCTCGGGTAACGCCGCTCAAGGTAGTAGTCGCGCTCCTCTTCGGAAATCTCGTTGGGCGTCCGCTTGTCGCCCTTGTTCATCGGCACCCAGATGCGCCCGTCGTTGCGCAGCGATTCGCTCATCAGCGTCAGCTTGGACTGGTAATCGCCGGAAACCGGAATGCAGGTGGGGTGAATCTGGGTGTAGCAGGGATTGGCGAAGAGCGCGCCGCGCTTGTGAGCGCGCCAGATCGCGGTGGCGTTCGAGCCCTTGGCGTTGGTCGAGAGATAGTAGACGTTCCCGTAGCCACCGGTGGCCAGGATGACGGCCTCAGCCAGATGGACGCTCAGCTTGCCGGTGATCAGGTTGCGGGCCACAATTCCGCGCGCCCGACCGTCGATTACGATCAGGTCCAGCATCTCGGTGCGGGGAATCATGGTGACAGTGCCCGCATCGACCTGGCGCTCCAGAGCCTGGTAGGCGCCGAGCAGCAGTTGCTGGCCTGTCTGCCCGCGGGCATAGAAGGTGCGGGACACTTGTGCGCCGCCGAAAGAGCGGTTGGTCAGCGCGCCGCCGTATTCACGGGCAAAGGGAACGCCCTGGGCCACAGCCTGGTCGATAATGCTGAGGCTGTTCTGGGCCAGGCGGTAGACATTGGCCTCGCGCGCGCGAAAGTCACCGCCCTTCACCGTATCGTAGAAGAGCCGGTAAACGCTGTCGCCGTCATTCTGATAATTCTTGGCGGCGTTGATGCCCCCCTGGGCGGCAATGGAGTGGGCCCGGCGAGGCGAGTCCTGAAAGCAGAAACACGTGACGTTGTAGCCCAGCTCACCGAGGGTCGCGGCCGCCGAGGCGCCGGCGAGGCCCGAGCCGATCACCAGCAGGTGATGCCGCCGCTTGTTGGCCGGGTTCACCAGCTTCATCTCGAATCTTGCGTTGTCCCATGCCTGTTCAATGGGGCCGGAAGGAATTCTTGCATCGAGTTTCATCTATCGCACCCAACCCGCCAGGACGCTGACCGGAATCGAAATGTAGCCAAGGGTAATGAGAAGCGCGATCCAGAACGCCGCCCGCTGCAGCACCGGAGTGTGCCGCGGATGATTCAGGCCCACGGACTGGAACATGCTCCACAGGCCATGGCGCAGATGGAAGCCCAGCAGGATCATCGAGAAGATGTACCACGCCGAGACCCACCATACACGGAAGCCCGCCACCACGTTGTGGTACACGTCACCGTCGATAAAGCGCGACTCGGGGTGAATCACGCCCGCGGTGAACTCGAGCAGATGAAAGATGATGAAGGCCAGCACGATGGGGCCGCTCCAGTACATCGTGCGGTCGGCGTAAGAGGAGTTGACCGACTTCTTGTGCGAGTAGCCCACTGGGCGTGCTCTGCGATTGCGCGCCCAGAGCTGCACCGATGCCAGGATGTGCAGGCCGACGCAGGTCAGCAGCACAAAGCGCACGATCCACAGCAGCTCGCCGGTATTCTTCAGGAAGCGCCCGTAGGCATTGAGCCTCGCCGCACCATCGTATATCTGCAGGTTGCCCAGCATATGACCGAGAACGAACAGGAACAGCACCACTCCTGTCACGGCCATCACTGCTTTTTTGCCATTGGTGGACTGCCAGAAATTCGGCGCCCGATTCTCCTGCACCGTAACCGCGGTGGCGCTCATCGTGCCTGCCCAGCCTTCTTCGGATTGATCACGTTCGGCATTCCTTTTCCGGTTAAGTCCCGGCTGGCGCCGGGGTCCCAACAGCGTCTGCCTCGATGAAAGGGCGAATCTCTATTATTCGGTTTCACGACAAGCAGCGTCAACCTGCGCTACGGCACTAAAGTCATCGCTGCGCCGGAAGTTCTGTGTGCATCCGGCAGGTGATGCGGGCGATCTGCAGCTCTTCCTCGCTGGTAAATGCCCGCACCGCGGAGCACCGGGCCGGATCGCCGCTGGTGATTCCCAGGAACTCCAGCCCCTCGCAGATGCGATTGCGAACGAACCCGCTGTGCTCGCCAATGCCGCCGGTGAAGATCAGCATGTCGAGGCCGCCGAGTTCCGCCGCATAAGCGCCGATCTGCTTGCGCACCGCCAGCGAGAAGACCTCAATGGCCAGCTGCGCCTTCTCGTCGCCGCGAGCAGCGCATTCCTCCAGCAGACGCATATCCGACTCGCCGCCGGAAAGCGCGCCCAGACCGGAGTCGCGATTCAGCAGCGACTCCAGTTCGTCGGCTGTCAGGTGCTCGGTGCGCATGAGAAAGAGCAGGATCCCCGGATCGAAATCACCGCTGCGGGTGGCCATGGGAATGCCGCCCACCGGAGTCATGCCCATGCTGGTATCGATGGAGCGCCCCTGGCGCAGAGCGACGAGGCTGGCGCCCGCGCCCAGATGGGCACAGACCACCCGCTCCGGCAGTTCGGATCCCATCCTGTGCACGATGGATTCGTAGGAAAGGCCGTGGAATCCGAAGCGCTCCACGCCCATGTCGTAGAGACGCTGGGGTAACGCGAAATGCCGCGCCGCTTCCGGCATGGTGCGGTGAAAGGCCGTATCGAAGCAGGCATACTGCGGGATGCCGGGCAAAAGCCCTTCGGTTTCGCGGACCAGCCTGACCGCTGCCGGGATGTGTACCGGCGCAAAATGGACCGCAGCCAGCAGCTTCTCAATCAGTGCTTCCGTGATTGGCTGATGCTCGCGTACGTGCGGCCCGCCATGGACCATGCGGTGGCCGATGGCTCCCGGCCGGTAGCCCCCAAGGCGAGCCATGGCGTCCAGGATCTCCCGGAGGGCGTGCCCCTGCGAGCTGAGGGCATAGGCCTCGTCCAGCAGCACGGCTCCGGCGGCATCCCTGAGCTGCAATCGCCCATTCGCGTGTCCGATCCCGCTGGCCCCGCCGGCCAACAGCATCTGAGGATCGCATTCGCCAGCCGGATGCCGGTACAGGCCGAACTTCAGCGAGGACGACCCGCTGTTGACGGCGAGGATCAGTTCGTCTGAGCCGCTCACTCCGGCCACGTCCAGTCGCGGATTTCCTGCCGGTCGATGCCGTGGTCATGCGCGTACTCAAGGCTCTGGGTGATCTGGTCGCGCAGCCACTCCTGCGCGTGCGACCCGATATTCCGCAGCCGCGGCACCCGGTCGATGACGTCGATCGCCAGGTTGAAGCGGCTTACGTTGTTCACAATCGCCAGTTCCAGCGGCGTATTGATGTTGCCCTGCTCCTTGTATCCGCGTACGTGGATGCTGTCGTGATTGCGCCGCCGGTACGTGAGCCGGTGAATGAGCAGCGGATAGCCGTGAAAGTTGAAAATCACCGGCTTATCGCGCGTAAAGAGCGAGTCGAAATCGGCGTCCGACAGCCCGTGCGGATGCTCGCTTGCGGGCTGCAGCCGGAAAAGATCGACCACGTTGACGAATCGCAGCTTCAGATCGGGGAAGCGCTCCCGCAGAATGGCTGCGGCCGCGAGCGCCTCCATGGTGGCGATGTCCCCGGCACAGGCCAGCACCACATCCGGATCGGCACTGTTGTCCGTGCTCGCCCAATTCCAGATGCCGATCCCCTTCGTGCAGTGCAGGACCGCTTCGTCCATGCTGAGGTACTGGAGGTGCGGCTGCTTGTCAGAGACGATGACGTTGACGTAGTCGCTGCTGCGCAGGCAGTGGTCGACCACGCTGAGCAGGCAGTTGGCGTCCGGCGGCAGATAGATGCGCGTGACCTCGGCGCTCTTGTTGGCCACCACGTCCAGGAAGCCGGGATCCTGATGCGAAAAGCCGTTGTGATCCTGCCGCCACACGACTGAAGTAATGAGCAGATTGATGGAGGAAACAGCAGCGCGCCAGCGAAGCTCCTTCTTGGACTTCTCCAGCCACTTTGCGTGCTGGTTGAACATGGAGTCGATGACGTGGACGAAGGCCTCGTAGGTCGAAAAGAATCCGTGGCGCCCGGTCAGCACGTAGCCTTCGAACCAGCCCTCCAGCGTGTGCTCGCTCAGCATCTCCATCACGCGGCCTGTGGGCGCGATCTGCGTCCCGTCGGCGTCTTCGGGTTTGATTTCTTCCATCCAGGTCTTCGGGCTGGCCTCGTAGATCGCCTGCAGGTGGTTGGAGGCCGTCTCATCTGGTCCGAAGACGCGGAAGTTATCCGGGTTATTCTTCATCACATCGCGCAGGAACTTCCCCGTAATCTCCGCCGACCCCGCATACTCCGCACCCGGCCTCTTCACCTTGTACGCGTAGTCACGAAAATCCGGCATGCGCAGCGGACGCCGCAGCACGCCGCCGTTGGCATGCGGGTTGGCCGTCATGCGCCGTTGCCCTTTGGGCGCCAGAGCGCGCAGCTCCGCAACCGGCGTGCCCTTCTCGTCGAACAGATCCTCGGGTCTATAGCTGCGCAGCCAATCTTCCAGCTGGCGGAGGTGGCTGGGATTCTCCGCCACGTCGAGGATCGGCACCTGGTGCGCCCGCCAGAAGCCCTCGACTTTGTGACCGTCCACTTCCTTGGGTCCCGTCCAGCCCTTTGGGGTCCGCAGCACGATCATCGGCCAGCGTGGATAACCGTGCGGCCCGCCCGTGAGCTTGCCTTCCTGCCGGGCTTCGCGCTGAATGGTGCGAATCTCGCCGATGCATCTCTCCAGCGTTGCCGCCATCAGCTGATGCATGGTGTGCGGATCGTTGCCTTCGACAAAATGCGGATTCCACCCGTAGCCGCCAAAAAGCCATTCGAGTTCCCGGTGCGGAATGCGTCCGAGGATCGTGGGGTTCGCGATCTTGTATCCGTTCAGGTGGAGCACCGGCAGCACCGCACCGTCGTGGACCGGGTTGAGAAATTTGTTGCTGTGCCACGATGTCGCCATCGGCCCGGTTTCCGCTTCGCCGTCGCCGACCACGCAGGTCACAATCAGATCCGGATTGTCGAAGGCCGCGCCAAAGGCGTGCGAAAGGCTGTAGCCCAGCTCCCCGCCTTCGTGAATCGAGCCGGGTGTTTCCGGCGTGCAGTGGCTGCCGATCCCGCCCGGAAAGGAAAATTCCCGGAAGAACCTGCGCATTCCCTCCAGGTCCTGGCTCTTGTCCGGATAAATCTCCGAGTAGGTCCCCTCCATCCACGCATGCGACAACATGGAGGGCGCGCCATGCCCTGGCCCGGCAACGTAGATCATGTTCAGGTCGTGTTTGCGGATCAGCCGGTTCAGATGTACCCAGAGGAAGGTCTGCCCCGGATCCGAGCCCCAGTGCCCGAGCAGCCGCTTCTTGATGTGCTCCGGCTTGAGCGGCTCGCGCAGCAGAGGATTGTCGTAGAGGTAAATCATGCCGGCGCACAGGTAGTTGCATGCGCGCCAGTAGGCATTCATCAGATGGAGTTCTTCAGGGTTCAGAGCCTCGGCAGGGACGTGACGCGGGGCAGCGAGGGAAGCGGCCATAAGGCACCTCGATTCTCCGTTGGGAGAAAAAAACTTCTGGATAAAGGGTAGGATGCGCGCGGGGGTGTGTCCAGGCGAGAGGCCGATCAGAAATTTTCGACAGGCGAAAGGTCTGCGATTTCCAGCTCGATCCCTCCGAACTCAGGATGATCGTTGTACCGAAGCCGATAGGCGAGGTCCACGACGGAATCGATGCCAATCTGCAGTTCGCGAATGCGCGCGGCCAGATTCCACCCCACAGCGGAGATGGTTAATCCCTGCGCTACGCGCAGACGCACGTGGATGCCCTTCATGAATCGAGGCGGCGCTGCGATGCGAACTCTGCGTGCAATGAACACTGGCTCTTCGTTGCCCATGCCAAAGGGCTCCAGCCGGCGCAGCCAGGAAAACAGCGCCGGCGTGACGCGGTCGAGCGGCAGCTCGGCATGGCACTCGAGCGGTACGCCGAGGTCCTCTTCCGGCAAATGATCGACGGCCCAGGCGCAGAGCCGCGATCGCAGCTCCTCCACGCGCTCCGAAGGCAGAGAGAACCCGACCGCATGCGCATGCCCGCCGAAGCGCGTGAAAATCTCGTGACAGCTCTCGATGGCTTCGAGCAGATGAAACCCGGCAATCGACCGGCCCGATCCGTGCGCCTCGCCATTCTCCCGCGTGACCACTACCGCGGGCTTGCCCGTCTGGTCGACGATGCGCGAGGCCACAATTCCAATGACACCGCGATGCCAGCCGTCGCCGTCCATCACGATGCAGCGTGCTTCCTGGAAGCAGGGCTCTTCCAGCCGCTCGGCAACGGTTGTGAGGATCGCCGCTTCCGCGTCACGGCGCTCCTGGTTCAGACGCTCCAGCTTCTGCGCAAGCTCGCGGGCTCGCTCGGCATCGCGCGTGGTGAAAAGCTCGATCACCTCCGAGGCCACATCCATGCGCCCCGCGGCGTTGATCCGCGGAGCCAGACGAAAGGCCACATCGACAGGAGTGAGCGGCCGCTGCGCCGTATCGATCTGCGCTTCGAGCATCAGAGCGCGCAACCCCAGCCCCACCGGCCTCCGCAGCTCGGCCAGCCCCAGCGCCACAAAGGCGCGATTCTCGCCCAGCAGCGGGACAGCATCCGCAACGGTGGCGATGGCCAGCATCTTCAGGAATGACGGCAGAATCTTTTTCCGGGCGCGCTCGTAATCCCACGCCTCCAGCAGCGCCTGCGAAAGCTTGAACGCCACGCCAGCGCCACAAAGATACCGGCACGCATACTCGCAGCCCTCCTGATTGGGATTGAGAACGGCCAGCGCACGCGGTACGCCCAGCTCCGGCGCGGGCAGATGGTGATCGGTGACGATCAGATCCAGCCCCAGCTCCGCCGCAGCCTCGGCCGCGGCAAAGGCGCGGATCCCCGTATCGACACTGATCACCAGGCGAACGCCTTCGCGGGCAGCGATTTCCAGATTCTCACGCTGCATGCCGTAGCCTTCGCGCACACGGTGTGGGATGTGGAAGCGAACGGTGCCGCCCATCATCTCGATGGCGGTCTTCAGCAGAACCGTCGCCGTGGTGCCGTCGACGTCATAATCCCCATAGATCAGGACCGGCTCCCGCACCGCGATCGCCTGTCGAATGCGCGCCACGGCGCGATCCATGTCCAGCATCGTGAAGGGATCGAGCAGGTGTTCAATTGCAGGGCTCAGAAACCGGTCAGCGTCGGCAGCGCTCCGGATCCCGCGTGCCGCCAGCAGCTCGGCGACCAGCAGGGGGACCGCGGCTTCGCGGGCGAGAGACGCGGCTTCTTCAACCCTCGGGGGAGCGAGCAGCCAGTGTGTGGCGGGGGCAGATCGTTTCGGAGGTGATTTCAGCGTTGTCGCCAGGGGTTTGGCGGCTTCGGGTGCACTCACGGCTCCTCGTCTTCATCCTCATCTTCGAAGACAATATCGCCGAGGCCCTCGACCGAGTCGAGAAGCTGCTCGTAATGCTGGTACCACTCCGTCGAGGCCTCATAGAGAAACATGACGCCCTGATGGGGAAAGCCGAGCTGAAGGTGACCAACCTTGCCAATGTGCGCCACCAGCGCCTGAGCCTCATCCACCTCCGAGGAGCCGCTGTCGATTTCCAGCGTGTACTCCTGCTCCTGCACCTCCTCCATGAGCACCTCGAGGTCCTCCTTCTCGAGGACCACTTCGCTCATGGTGATAAAGGCCGCGCCCGCGGCCTTGGCGGTCTCGACGAAGTCCTTCCAGCTCTCCGGGTTGGCCTCGTCTTCCCAAAGGATCGACGGCACATCCTCGCCGGCATGCCCGGGTATGCGACGCATGCCATGCCCCGCGATGAAGGCGATCATATCGTCCTTGGTGGAAGCCAGATTGTCCGGATGCATCGAGAGTGAGTTCATGGGCGACCTCCAGTGTATCCGAACCTGGCCGCAACGCAGCGCGAGCTTCTCCCTGCTCGTCTATGGACCTGCCGGACGGCGCAGCTGCGCGGACTGCCGCGAAGAACCGGTCAGGGAATTGAGTGCGTCGATGACGACGCCGGGCGTCAGCACCTCCGGCAGCACCTGCGGTGCCGCCGCCGGATCTGCCGGATAGATGGCATAGGTGGGTACGCCGCTGCGCCCGAGCGCGGCCAGAGCATGCGTGATATCCGGATCCTCATTGGTCCAGTCCGCGCGCAGCAGCGCCGCCCCGCTGTCGCGCAGGCGTTGCTGCACATCGGCCCGGTCCAGGATGAGCCGTTCGTTCACCTGGCAGCTCAGGCACCAGCTTGCGGTAAAGTCCACGAACACCGGCTTCCCCTCGGCCCGATCCTGGGAAAGCAACTGCGGGCTGAAGGGCTGCCACATCGTTGCATGCCCTGAGCCCTGTTCCTCCGCACCCTTCCCTGCCGTTGCCGTCGCGGGTCTGTTCCCGCCCAGGGTTTGCACGGTCACCGCCGAGAGTGCCACGGCCGCTGCGATCACCGCCACCGCCACCACACCGGCCGCGTTGCGGCCCGGCCAGCGGCCCAGCACCCAGCCCGCGACCGCCAGCAGCAGGAAAGCAGCAAGCAGCCCCATCAGCGCGTTGGCCCCGGCGACCCGTGTAAACACCCACACCAGCCAAATCACGGTGAGGAAGATGGGAATCGACACCGCCTGCTTCAGCACCTCCATCCAGGCTCCCGGCTTCGGCAGCAGCCGTATCCAGCCCGGCCTGTACGCCAGCAGCAGATACGGCACAGCCAACCCCAGTGCCAGGGCTGTAAATACCGCAAAGCTCACCGCGGCGGAATGCGCGAGAGCATAGCCCACCGCCGCTCCCATGAATGGCGCGGTGCATGGCGTAGCTACCACCACCGCCAGCACACCCGTGAAGAAGCTGCCCGCGAAGCCATGCTTTTCGGCCAGCGATCCGCCTGCGCTGGTCAGCGACAGGCCCATCTCAAACTGACCGGCCAGCGTGAGACCCAGGAAGAAAAGCAGCATGGTAATGAGCGCGAGGAAAATGGGCGACTGGAACTGGAATCCCCAGCCCAGTTGCTGCCCCGCGGCCCGCAGCGCCAGCAGCACTGCCACCACGGCCCAGAACGAAACCAGAATTCCCAGTGTGTAAACCCAGCCGTGCGCGCGCAGCCGCCCACGCCTCTGCTGCGACGACTGCACCAGCGCCAGCCCCTTGATGAAGAGCACCGGGAAGACGCAGGGCATCAGGTTCAGCAGCATCCCGCCCAGAAACGCGAACCCCGCCGCCGTGGCAATCCCGCGCCATGCGGAGTCACTGGCGGCCAGCCTGCCTGGCGTCGCGTGAATCTCGTATGCCGCGCCATCCGGCAGCTCGAGCACCCCGTTCAGCTGCCCTGGCAAGCCCTGGATGTTCTCGTCTTTCGTGAGCGTAAGCTGCACACCATTCGCGAGCGGCCTGACCGGCTGTGGTGCGGCGTTGGCAACAACCGTCTGATCCAGGGGGAAAAACTGTGCTCCCGTCTCTTTGATCCCGGTCTGCACATCGAGCACAAAGCCCTTGCGGCTTTGCTGGAAATGCGCCGCATCGGCGGCAGGGAGCGGCTTCGGCAGCCTGGACTCAAAGGCCGCGATCCGGCTCTGAGCGGCGGCATCGGTTCCGGGGGCTGGCGGCGCGCTCGCAAGGGCCTGACGCGTTAGACCCAGGTCGGCTTTACCGGGAAGACACACGGCGCGGCAAACCAGCCAGCGCAGATGCGCGCCGATGACGGCCTGGGCCTGCGCGGGGTGGAAATCCGCCGCCACTTTCATCGGGACGGGCAAAACTACCTCATTCTCGTAGCCGAAGTCCATCAGCGGCCCGAGCGGCAGCCTCTGCGGGGCAGGGAACTGCATCGGGCCCGCGCTCACGCCCGCCGGCAGCTCCCATTTCGCCGTAGGCGGCTCGCCGGAATCTCCCGCGTTAATCCAGTAGACATGCCAGCCCGGCTCCATGCGGAAGTCGAGCCCGGCGGTGAAGTTCTGATTCGGATAAATCTGCGCAGGCGGAACAAGCAGCGAGACGGTGACGTGCGGCGCCGCGACCTCGGCCGGTGCCGGTGCCTGCGCCCAGGTCGCGGCGCCGCAACCGAAGGCGACCAGAAACGCCCATACTCGGAAGAATCTGCCCATTCTCAGGCTCTCCTCCTATTGTAGCCGCAACCAGAACCGGCCTCGGGCAAACATCCGGTGAACAGCCTCCACATCCGCGGCCGTTTATAGGAGAATAGAGACGACACACACCCCGAAAAGACATAAGGACAGCCAACTTGAGCGCCTCCACTCCCTCCCCTGCGGAATTATCTGCCTCGCCTGCGATACGCGAAGTCGCCATCGCCCACAGCCCCGACTCCGACGACGCCTTCATGTTCTACGGCCTGGCCACGAACAAGGTTCGGGTCCCGGGATACAAGTTCAGCCACGTTCTCTCCGATATCGAGACGCTGAACCAGCGCGCCATCCGCGAGGCTTTCTACGACGTCACTGCAGTCTCGTTCCACGCCTATCCGTATATGCAGGACAACTACGCGCTGATGGCCTGCGGAGGCTCGGTCGGCGAAGGCTATGGGCCGATGATCATCGCGACGCGGCAGTACGATCTCCAGGAAATTCGCAGAGTTCGCATCGCCGTGCCGGGAACGCTGACCACCGCGTATCTGGCGCTGAAGCTGTTTGCGCCGGAAATCGAGACAGCCGTCCTCCCCTTCGATCAGATCATTCCCCAGGTGCTGGCGGGCAATTTCCATGCGGGCCTGATCATCCACGAAGGCCAGCTCACCTGGGCGCGCAGCGGGCTGTGCCGGATTCTCGATCTGGGCGAGTGGTGGCGCGAACAGACGCGTCTGCCCCTGCCGCTCGGCGGCAATGCGATTCGCCGCTCCCTGGGTGACCAGGTGATGCTCACCGTGACCCGCGCCCTCCGCGACAGCATCCAGCACGGACTCGACCACCGCGGCGAAGCGCTGGCCTATGCCATGCAATTTGCCCGTGACCTCGACACCAGCCTCGCCGACAAATTCGTCGGCATGTATGTGAACGAGCGCACGCTGAACTATGGCGACGACGGGCGCGAGGCGATTCGCCGTCTGCTCGAAATGGGACACGAGCGCGGCATCATTCCGCACCCCATCCGCGTCGATTTTGTCGGTTGAAGAGCGGCGGTTCTTATTGGGGCGGCGACGGGAGCGGCGGGTTCGTTGCCGCCGGCAGGGGCTTCTCGGGAGGAGCTTCCGGATTCACGATGTGCACGCGGTAGTCGGCGAAGGTGCTGGCTGTGGCCGCCGTCACCCGTCCCTTGTCGTTCATCAGCACCGTCCAGACCATGTATTGCGCCGGGTTGTTGCGGTCGGCGAACGTGACTTCGCGGGTGTGATGCTCTTCCGAGATGCGAAGATTGGGCGCCGGAGCACGCACCAGCGCCGGTTCGGCGTTCTCCCGGTTGGGGACCTGGGGCTCGGCGCCCACAATCTCCGCGTAGCACATGGCCAGCTGCAGCCACGGCCCGTCGGGCTGGACCGCCCTCCCGGCGATCTGCTCCGGAACGCTCGTATTGAAAACCGTCATGCTTCTCGGGCTTCCGGCCGCCGACTGAAACGGAATGGCGTTGTGGTAGAGCACCGGAACCACGCGCACCCGGCCCTTTCCGCGCGGTACCACCGCGGTAAAGAGCGATTCCGCGCCATTGCGTGACCGGCTGCGATAATGCAGCAGCAGATGGTCGGGCATGTCGGGACAGAGGACCTGATCGTAGTCCCAGCGTCCGGTACCGAGATCGTAGCCAAAGAAGTCTGCCTCGCGTGCGATCTCCTGCCGTTTGGCGCGCAGCAGCGCTTTGTCCGCGGGGTCCATTTGCTCGGCGGAACGCGTGGCGGCGCTGACGAACCCTGCGCCGGAGTCGCCTGTTGTCTGCGCAACGGCGGGCATGCAGCCCGCAGCCACCACCGCCAGGCAGCAGACGCCGGGCGCCGCCTTCCTCATCGTCTCAAAGCAGCCCCTGAACCATCCCATTCGATTTTCACTCTAGCAGTAAAAACGGGCAGCCGTTTGGGGCTGCCCGTCCGTTGTGCGGGAGAAGTTCTCAGCGGGAATGATGGACCGGCCGGTGGGACGGAGTTCTCTTCGGTGGGGCCGGCGGCGCTCCATCCTTCATGATGATCATCAGGGGCTTCGGCGTAAAGGAATCGAATGTGGCAATGTAAGTCACCTTCGCACCCGCCGTCGGAGCCGTCTTGAGTGCCGGTTTCATGTTGATCGTGAAATCGGCGGTATTCGACTGCTGCGCATCCTGCGAAACCGCAAGCTGCACGGAATCCGTAGCCCCCGAAATCACGGTACCCGGCACCTGAGCCGTTATCCCGTTCATCACGCTCCAGATCACCTGCTGATCAGCCGGGGTGCCGTTCTGCAGGATGAACTCCTTATCCGACAACGCCATGTTCTTCAGGCTGTCGGAGCAGGCCGACGGCACTGAAACCGGAGCAGCCGGAGCAGCCGGAGCAGCCGCGGTTTCAGGCGCCGGAGCCGCGGCTGCGGCTGCCGGAGCTGATGCGCCCGCTGCGGGCTGTGGCGGCGGGGCTGGCGTCACGCCCGCACAGCCGGCACTGCTGACAATGGCCTGGTGGGCCAGCTGAGCAGGAGAGGGCGGCGGAGGAGCGGGCGTCGGATTGTAGCTCGCCGGCGGCAGGACGTTGGCCGGTGCCGCCGCCAGCTGCTGGATATCCGAGAAGCCCGGGGGTGGATTTCCGTTCATGCAGGTCGCATCGGTCGTAGAGCAGTGGTATTTCCTGTACCAGTACTCGGCCGCGGTCTGAATCTGCAGCTGATAAGGGGGTTTCGAGAACTGTGCAGCTCGGGTCAGGAACCAGACGGCGTTCTTCAGGTCCTTGGGTTCTTCCTGCAGGTAGGCCTGGCCCAGGTAATAGGTGTCGAGCAGCGCCGGAACCACCGTGGTCTGCTCCGGATTCTTGAAGGACTGCAGCTCCTTCGTATACGCGTCGATGGCGCCCTTGTAGTCCTTTTTGGCCGCGGCCGCCGCGCCGATCGCGCTGTAGAAGATGGGCGTCGCCGCCTCCTTGACCTTCTCGTAATCGGCCTGCGTCATGCAGGGATCCTTGGGGGCGGCCAGGCCCTTTTGGGCCGCAGCCGCGGCATCGCTCAGCTTCTGCTGGTTGCCGTTTGCCTGTGCATGTTCCAGATAAACCACCACCAGCAGCGCGCGGAGGTTGTTGGCGTCCACCTGAAGGAGCCGTTTGGCCGAATCCAGCGTCTTGTCGGCGTTGCCGGCCTGCTGGTAAGCCACCATCAGCTGCTGCAACAGATCCTGTTTCGCCACACTGTTCGGATACTGCTGCAGGAAGGCCTCAATGGCAGACGCTTTCGCCACGGGTGTCGACTGGCTGGTTGCGTTTGCGTAAGCGTTGTATTCGGCGGCGTCCTTAATGGTGATCTGGCCACAGTTGGAGGCACCCTGGCCCGACGCCGCCTGGCCCTCAGTGGTCTGAGCCAAGCCAGGCAGAGAGGTGACCGCGCCAGAGCACACAAAGGCCAGCACGATCGAGGCGGAAACGAGCTTCTTCATTCAACGCTCCTGGGAGAATTCTTGTGATGCGAGTCTAAGCTTCCGAGGTGGTTGCGCTGTCCAGCCGCACAGCCCGAGCGACGCTCGCCGATTGGCCACACTCAGCGTACAGTGGATTACCCAGCCATGATGCTGGATTATAAAAAGCAATCGCGCGCTCTGACAAGCGCGGCCGGCAGCCGCGACCAGGTTTCGACAGTCCCGCCCAGGATGACGCAGCTGGACGCTCCGGTTGTTGACCACCTGCCGCAAGCAGCCAGCTTACACGAGGCCGGCGAAACAGTGCGTACAAATTTGCCCTGAGCCGTTCGATTTCCCATTCCCGCAGGCCTGGCCCCCGCTTGCCTACCTCGACGACTGGATGAGGCGGATGCGCGCGGTGAAGGCGCGGCCGAGGGGCTGAGCGAAGGTTCCATATTGCGGCGAATCGACATTGTTGAACACGACGTAATCGTTCGCGCTGCCGGTCGCGTTCAGCATGATTCCCCGCAGCCCAATGTATTTGCCGCGCAGCGGGCCAAAGTACTTGCCGCGGACGTGAAAGCGCCACTCGAGAGCCGGGTCGAAGGACAAATAATGGGGGAAGCGCCGCGATCCGGCCGGCCCCACGAGCTGCTCGTTGGCATTGATGGAGTTCCAGGGAAAGCCGGTGTGCCAGTCCATGGAGTAGGCGAAATCCCAGTGTTTGCGGACCGAAGGAAAGAACGGCATCCATGCCGGCAACCATCCCCAGGACAGGATGCGGTTGGGCACATCGAAGTAGAGCGGTCCGCTCTGCTGAGGGCCGAGCGTCGGAATCGTGGGGACATAATCCAGGGCGGAATTCGTGGTGGCGGAGGAGTGGGTATAGGCACCAAAGAGCGTATAAGAGCCATGGAACGTCCGGCGCGCGTCCACTTCGATGGAGTGGTAGCGGTCCTCGCGGTTATTGGTCAGGACGTAATGCCCCGAAAGCGCGCCCGAGCCGTTCTGATTGGCGTAGACGAACAGATTCGACGTCATCTTCTGCATGTAATTCGCGCCGAAATAAACCTGCCCAGGTAGTCTGTGCTGTACGCCAACACTCCAGTTCAGAGCGTGGGGCTCGTTGAGCGTGTCGTCGTTGGCGGTGAACATAGTCTCCGCCGGCGGACCGGCGGGAGTTGTGCCGTCGGCGGCATAGTACGTGTCGTAGCGGATGCCGGCCAGCGCGCGCGACAGGTATTCCAGCTGGGTGTGCTCGTAATACATGCCGATGCCGGCCGAGAACGTCGTGTCCCTGATGCCGGGAGGGGTGTAGTTGAACGCGAGGCGCGGCGACCAAAGGGGTTTGCGGATGATCTCGTCCCAGTCGAAGCGCAGACCGGGGTTCAGCAGGAACCCAGGGTGCGGCTTCCAGCGGTCTTCAACATAGGTCCCAAACTCCAGATTGTTGCGGGTGAACGGAGCGAAGGCGGGGAAGGTGCTCAGTCGCTCGAGTGTGCCGTTCTGGCGCAGATAATGCACCGGTGCGTAGGTCGCATTTTCGGTGAAGCGGATGTGATCGAGGTCGACCCCGGCGAGGAACTGATGGCTTCCCAGCCAGTGGCGCACAGGGAACCAGGCGTTCGCATAGCCTTCAAAGCGCTGCGAGCGCGTCGTGTAGTTCGCGAAGTTGCTGCCGCTGGGAAACTCTGGAGTCAGGTCGTAGGAAACCGTGCCGTGCGGTTCGAAGCCTTCCCGGTAGCGCATGTCGCCGAAGCCCGTTTCCAGCACCACGCCGTTCCTGAAGCTGTGCTGATCCTGGACATACGGCAGATACGCCAGGATGTCGTGGTTAACGGTGCTCGCCTCCGGGTTGATGGCGGAGAGACCTTCGTACGGCGCATGGTAGACATTCCAGAGCAGAGCGGTCGTCAGGCTGTTGCGGGAGCCGAGGTTGAACTGGAACTTCAGCAGATTAGTCGCGCGCCTGATGGGATCCATATCGGCATTGAGGGGTAGCCCGCTGATGTAGTTGTCCTCGTAAGACGGGTCGATGCCGTCGAAAAACCAGATGCGATTGCGGCGGATGGGCCCCGAGCAGGTGATGAGCGGGTTTTCCTTGGAGAAGCGGACGCCGACGCCGGGCGTGTTATTGAACCCCGGGAAAAAGTTCGTCGCGCCGCAGGCGAACGTGTTAGTCCCCGTACCGGAGGTGAAGGCGATCACGCCGCCCGTGGCCCGGCCGTATTGTACCGGGTACCGCGTCGTCTCCGTGTCGATGGAACGCACGGCATCGGTGCTGATGCGGATGTCGAGAGTGCCGTAGACGGGGTCGCGGATGTCGAAGCCGTCCAGCGTGTCCAGCGTCATATAGGTTTCACCGCCGGCAACGTGCATCTGGCCGCCCAAATCACCGATCACCCCGGGCGTGTAGGGCAGGAGCTTCCGGATATCGCTGTAGGTGGGATACGGCGTGTTGACGATCTCCGGAACGTTCAACTCCATCGTGTCGGAGAGTTCATCCGGGTCGATGCCCGGCGTGGACGCGTGCACACTGACCTGCTGCTCGAGTACCTCCTGCTGGCTCAGAACCACCTGCACGGTTTTCTCCTGCGGGGAAATGCCGTTCTCGGTGGTCTCATAGTAGCCGCCCCGCTGGATACTCAGCCTGTAGGGAGATGTCTCATGCGGAGTAAAGCTGACGCGCCCGGCGTAGTCGGTAATGAGGCGCAGCGGCGTCTGGCCCGGCTCCTCGATTATGACCCTCGCCCCCGGAACCGTAACCCCGTTCTGGTTGACGACGGTAATCGTGATGGCATTCGAACCTGCTGCAGGCTGTGGTGCGGAAAGTTTCGGGGTGTCTACTTTCGCTGCCGACGCGGCGATACTGCACGCAATCAGCAGCAGGATTACGCATTTGCTATATCGGAGGCAGCGCATCAGGTAAATCCGGCAGTACTTCTTTGGATGCAAGCTTACAGCGGTCGCCAACATGCGTGGCCGCTCTTTAATCCGCCCGTCATGCAGCGCCGACGTGATGGAGTCTGCGCGTGCCGGTCGCGGTTCCCATTGCCGACAGCAATCGCGATAGCCTCATCTGCGATGAGCTTCCCGGGTGGGAGATCAGCGGCAGCAGTTCGCCCCGGCCGCACGTCTCAGCCAGTGCGCCCCGGACAGACAGAGCCGTTTTCAATATGGTTCATAACCAGGAAGGAAACATTTTCCTTGAACGTACGGCGCGACGATCGGTTTTGTGCCTCCGCCGCGGAGAACTGTCCGACCGCGCGGGTATCACAGATGGTTCCTCTCCAGCCAGTTTGGGCTTGCTCATCGAGACCGCCGGGCCTACCGTTGATATGCCTGCCGATGCTCCGCCGAGCGCGCCGAAACCAGCCAAAGAGGTCCGTCAAACCGCGGGCATGACCTAATAGTGGGGTTTGGGACTCCTTATCCACAAAATGTTGGGGTACACAGGTTGATTCCCGGCACCCCGGACGCTACAGTTCTGATGATGATCTCTTCTTTCCTCTCTGACCGATTCACCCCCCGGCCCCGGCCTGCGACGACCGGGGTCTGTTTGCTGGCGTGGAGGAGTGCTTTCGCATGCTGAAGCTGAAAAAGATTCAAATTCTGGGGTTCAAGTCCTTTTCCGATCGCACCGAAGTCTCGGTGCCGGGGCAGGGAATTGCGATCGTTGTCGGCCCCAATGGTTGCGGTAAATCGAACATCCTCGACGCCGTCAGCTGGGTGCTGGGCGAGCAGAGCGCCAAAACCCTTCGCGGCGGCAAGATGGAAGACGTCATCTTCGCGGGTACTCGCGACCGCAAGCCGCTCGGCATGGCCGAGGTTTCGCTGACCCTGATCGACCCGGAAGCCTGGGACGGCGGCCCGCTGCTGGCCGAGCCGGAACTGGTCCTCAACGACGGCAATCCCGACTGGGACGAAGAAAAGCTTCGCGCTGAACGTGCCGCCGAAGCCGACGAGATCATCGCGGAGTCGCAGCCGGGCCAGGTGATCGAAGACGATCCCGCAGCCATGCCTGCCGCCGCGGAAGCTCCGGTTGAAACCCCTGCCGAGGGCGCCGTTCCCGCCGTTGTCCTCAAGATCCGCCGCCGCAAGTTCAACCGCACCCCGCAGAAGGGCGAGATCGTCGTCACTCGCCGCCTCTTCCGCACCGGCGACAGCGAATACCTGCTCAACGGCAAGCTCTGCCGCCTGCGAGATATTCAGGACATCTTCATGGGGACGGGTCTCGGCCCTGAGTCCTACGCCATCATCGGGCAGGAACGCATCGGCCAGCTCCTCAGCTCGCGCCCGCACGACCGCCGCGCCATTATCGAAGAAGCCGCCGGCATCACCCGCTTCAAAACGAAAAAGCGCCTCGCCGAGCTGCGCCTCGAGCAGGCGAAGCAGAACCTGGCTCGCATCAACGACATCTTCGAGGAAGTCACGCGCCAGATGGCTTCCCTCAAGCGCCAGGCAGCCAAAGCCGAACGCTACGCCAGGCTGCGCGACGAAATGCGCGACAAGCTGCGCGTGGTCCTCGGCAGCAGGATCGCGCAGATGGATGTCCGCCACGCCGAGCTGGAATCGCAGATCGCCGAGCTGACCGCGCACATCGACGCCGGGACGGAGCGCGTCGCCGGCATGGAAGCCGCCCACGAAGCGCTCGTCTCGCGCGGCTACGAACTCGAGGCCGCCGCCAAGGACGCTGAGACGCGCGCCCACCAGCGCTCCGTCGCGATCGAGCGCTCCGATGCCCGCCAGCAGACCAACCAGGAGCGCATTGCCGAACTCGACGCCCGCATCGCTGCCGCCCAGGCTGAAGTCGAGCAGTCCGGTGAGCATCTGCGCAGCATCGAGTCCGAATACGAAACCCAGCGCAGCTTTCTTGAGACTGCTGCCGCCGAAGCCGCCGAGTTCCGCGAGCGCGCCCGCCAGAAGCAGGAAACGATGCGCCAGGCGCTCTCCGCCGTTTCAGCGGCGGAGCAGCAATCGGAAGCCGCCCGCCGCCGTGCCGCCCAGCTCCTCTCCGAACTCAGCCAGACCCGTAACCAGATCACCCAGGGCGAAGAGGCTCTTGCCTCCCTCCAACGCGAATCCGAGCGCCTCGGCGTCGAAATGGATTCCGCCCGCCGCGACCTCGAAACTCTTGGCGCCGAGCGCGGCCAGGTCTCCCTCACTTTCGAGTCCGTCACCGAGACCCTCCGCCGCCTCGAATCGGAGATCCAGACCCTGCGCAGCGAAATCGAAGCCCGCCGCGGCGAAGAGATCCAGGCTCGCCGTCATGCCGACCAACTCCGCGCCGAGCACGCCACTCTCACCGGCCGCCGCAATTCCCTCGAAGCGCTCATTCGCGAGCACAGCTACTCGACGGACACGGTCCGCAAGCTCTTCCAGTCCCGCTCCCTCGGCGGAGGCCTCGCCCCTGTCGGCACCCTCGCCGACTTCCTCGAAGTCAACGGCGAGTACGAGAGCGTCGTGGACGAATTCCTCCGCGACGAGTTGAACTACATCGTCGTGAAAAGCTGGGATTCGGCCCACGAAGGCATGCGCCTGCTGAAGACCGGCGTCGACGGTCGCGCCACGTTCCTGGTCCACCCCGAAGACTCGCAGGCCAAGTTCTCCTTTGCCGGCGATGACGCACCCGCGCAGCACAGCTCCCCGCTCGAAATCGTCCCGCTGCGCAATTGCATCCGCGTCCTCGACGGCTTCGGCCGCTCCCTCGAAGTCATCCTGCCCAAGCTGCGCGAAGGCTACGTTGCCCCCGACTCCGAAGTCGCCCGCTCCCTCGCGCTCGAAAATCCCAGCGCCTTCTTCCTTGCGCCCTCCGGCGAATGCTTCCACAACGTTACCGTGACCGGCGGCAAGCCCGGCGCCGAAGGACCGCTTGCCCTCAAACGCGAACTGCGCGAAACCCAGAAGAAGCTGGCCCACATCGAGCGCGAACTCAGCGAGGCCGAAACCCGCACGGCGACCCTCGCCAAAACCGTCGCGGACCTGACCAAAACCCTCGACGCCAAATCCGAAGAGCGCCGCCAGGCCGAACGCGAGAGCGCCAACCAGAGCGCCGCTCTCCGCCAGATGGAAATGGAAGTTCAGCGCCTCGAGCGCCGCCTGCAGGACTGGAACCTCCAGTGCGAGCGCAACCGCGACGCCCGCCGCGGCAGGGAGACTTTCCTCGACCAGCGCCGCGAGCAATCCGAGAAGCTCGAAGCCGAGCACGGCTCGGCCGAAGCCGCTATCGAGGAGCTGCAGCGCTCCGTCGCCGGACTGCGCGCCGCTCGCGACCAGGCCCAGCAGGAAGCCGCGCAAATCTCCGCTGAACTCGCCGGTCTTGAAGAACGCCGCCGCGGCGCGGAAGCCGCCTTTGCCCGCATTGATCGCATGCGCCGCGATCTCGAATCCCGCGTCAGTCAGATCACCGGGCAGCTGGCCGCCGCCCGTGCCGAGCAGGATCAGCGTGCCCGCGAAAACGAGCAGCTGGCCGGCAATCGTCAGCAGCTTACCGAATCCCGCGAAACCGCCGAGCGCGAGGCCGCCGAAGCCCACGAGCAAATCGCCGCTCTGCGCGCCGAAATCGCCGGCCTCGAACAGGAGCTGAAAGTCCTCCGCTCCGAAATCGACGCGCGGCGCGAACAGCGCGGCGCCTGCGCCAGCCAGACTGCCACCCTGGTCGCCGATCTGCGCCACGCCGAGGAAGCCTGCGTCGCCGACCTCAGTGTCGAGGCCTCGGTTCTGCGCGAAGACGCGAGCCTCACCCGCATCGAAGGGGAAGCCCTTGCCCAGGAAGATCAGGCCTGCCGCGAGATGAAGCAGAAGCTCGAAGCCATGGGCCCGGTCAACATGATGGCTCTCGAGGAGTACACCGAAACCGCCCAGCGCCACGAATTCCTCGAGACGCAGCGCAAAGATCTCCTCGACTCCATCGACAATACCCAGGCCACCATCCGCGAAATCGATGAGATCTCGCGGACGAAGTTTGACGAGGCCTTCGCGCGCATCAACGAGAACTTCAGCGCCACCTTCGGTAAGCTCTTCGGCGGCGGCCAGGCCTTCATGCGCCTCACCGACGAGGAGAACGTCGCCGACAGCGGCATCGACATCGTTGCTTCGCCCCCGGGCAAGAAGCTGCAGAACGTCCTGCTGCTCTCCGGCGGCGAGAAGGCCCTCACCGCGCTCTCGCTGCTCGTCGGCATCTTCCTCTATCAGCCCAGCCCCTTCTGCGTGCTCGACGAGGTCGATGCGCCGCTCGACGAAACCAACGTCGGACGCCTGGCGGACATGCTGCGCGCCATGGCGGACGAGACCCAGTTCGTTATCGTCACCCACTCCAAACGCATGATGGTTACCGCCGACATGATCTACGGTGTCACCATGCAGGAGCCGGGGGTCTCCAGGGTAGTCAGCGTGCGCCTGGGCGGCGCCGAACGCACCCCGAACCGCGCCGAAGCACGGATGGCGCTGGCATAGTCAGTGAGCCTGTGGTGTAAGTCTGGTTTTGAAAGAGCACGACTTCAGTCAGGATTGTTGTGCCGCGGTTGCCCGGATTGGGGTGATCGCTCACCTGGTCCCATGCTTCCAGGCGTGCGGGCCGCCAGAATGCTGACATCGCCGCTTCTGCGCGCCCATCCTGGTTTCACCCCATGTTGAGGACGGCTCCGTCAAGGTGTATGTCGTATCCGACTGGACGGATGCAACGCCCGCCACCCTGCGGGTGCGGCTCATGGACTTCGACGGGAAAGTGCTGCGTGAAGAGGCCCGCGCGGTCAATGTGGCTCCGCTGGCAAGCGACGTTCTTCTCAACTGGCCTTTGTCCAGGATCGTCAACGCGGCCACGGACACCTCCCGCGTATTTGTGGTTGCTGATCTGAGCGCGGATGGAACCGAAATCTCCCGCCGGCCGAGCCTACCCATGCGGGACCTGTCGTCTGAAATGCTGCTCGCTATTTCCCGGAGTCCGGTTCCATGTCGACTCCTGGCTTTCGCCGCCGTGGAGAGCGCGGATAGACCACGGCAAGCATGGCAGCTCCGATGCTGGCGGCGCAGAGAGACGCGGCAAAGATGGCGATGCGGCTGATCGTGTACTGCTTCGAGGATCGAAATGCGAGGTCAGCAATAAAAATGGAGACCGTGAAGCCGATCCCTCCCAGCCACGACACCGCATGCAGTTCTCTCCATCTGACATTGACCGGCAATTCTGCCAGGCGAAGACGTACCGCGATCCAGCATGCGAGCATGATGCCGACCGGCTTGCCGACCAGAAGCCCCAGCATTATCCCATAGAACATTGGTTGGGTGAGCACGGACTCCGACTGTACGTCCCGCAGGGAAACTCCCGCATTGACGAGTGCGAACAAAGGCAGAATTCCGAAGCTGACCCAGGGATGGAGTCTGCTTTCCATGCGATCCAGCGGTGACTCCAGCACCTTGATGCTGCTCCGAATCCGGTGAAGACGTCGGCGGGCCTCTCGGCTCAGAGGATGGCCCATTTCCGCAGACCGCGCGACCTCCGTCAGGCGGTCTCTCTGTTCTTCGAGGAAATTTTCCGACGGGAGAAGACCTTCAGCCGGAATGGCAAGGGCAATAGCAACGCCGGCAAGCGTGGCATGTACACCCGAAGCGTAGAAGGCAACCCACAGCGCGACCCCGATGACCAGATAAGTGGCAAGAGAAATGACCCCGGCGCGATTCAGGCCAAGTGCAATGAGAAAGAGCAGGCAGGCAAGGGCGAGATATTGCAGATGCAGTTGCCCGGAATATGCGACGGCGATCACGAAGACGCCGGCGATGTCGTCGATAACTGCCAGGGTAAGCAGAAACATCCTGAGACCTACGGGGACTCTGCTCCCAAAAATTCCGACCGTAGCCAGCGCGAATGCGATATCGGTGGCAATGGGTATGCCCCATCCGGCCGCTTCCGGACCGGACCGATTCACCGCCCAGTAAAGCAGAGCTGGCGCCACAACACCGCCCAGGGCTCCGAGCAGCGGAAGCAGCGCCCGTCGTGCCGTCGCAAGCTGGCCCACGAGGATTTCCCGTTTCACCTCCAGGCCTACAAGGAGAAAGAAGTACGCCATCAGCGCATCGTTGACAAATTCCTGGAAATTCCAACGCACACTGAAATGTCCAAAACTGCCAGACATCGGGAACTCGATGAAATGCCGATAAGTGTCGGCGAAATGCGAATTTGCCAGCACCAGAGCAGTGATGGTCGCAAACAGCAGGGCGATGCTGCCCGCTGACTCCATCTGCGCGAACCGCGCAAAGGAAACCATCAGTCGCTGCACCGGATGTGTTTCGATTGCCGGCGGGAACGTCTTCACGTTCCTCATCATATTCAGTTTGTGAGCAGCTTGTTGGCAATCCCCATGACAACGGGGGTTGCATTCAGTGCGCGGAATGCTCCAGGGAATCAGATGTCGGTTGATGGGACTTATCAGCCCGTGGTGAAAGAACTGCTTTGAAGGGGCACAGCTTCAGCCGTGCCAAAAGCGCTGCAGAGTCACTGGGGCTTCAGCCCCCGAGGAATGTTTTCTGTTGGAGTTGTGACTTCTGCCACAGGCCGTTATTGACTCTCGCACAACAGAGTAAACAATTCGCTGTTACGCGCGTCAAAACAAGTACGGGGATGCGAGAGCGAACCTGCTCAGTGCAATCCCCGCGGCGCCCGCGATCGCAAATCCTCAAAGAGAAATCTCAGTCAGGAACTGTCGTCCGCCCTGCCCGGCGCCGATCCGGCCTTACTCGGCGCGAGCCTCCGTAGCGGCGACGCTGTGGACCACGGTTCCCGTCGGCACGCTCATGCTTCCCGGGCCGATGGTCGCGCTCATACCCCGACTCCCTGCTACTCCCGCTATGCGGGGCCGTGCTGGGTCATTCCGCTCCTCTCATCCAGGCTGATCAGCCCAAGCAGCGCACCCCAGTGGTAGAAGCGGTCGCTGTTCGTCACATCGTCTCCCGATCCCGTAATTGCGTTGTAGTTCTCGTGCACATGCCCCTGGGCGCGCCAGTCCTTCAGAAACAGCGCCAGCGACTTCTGCGCGAGCTGTTTGCGCGCCTGCACGATCCCGGGAATGTCGTAATTCCGCAGTCCCAGATACACCAGGTAATTCATGGGCCCCCAGATGCGTCCGCGCCAGTAATCCTGGTCTTTGAACGCCGGATCGTCGCGCTCAATCGAGGGAATCACCCACTCGCCCCAGAACTCCTTCGGGTTCAGCAGATGATCGTTGACCATGCGCTCCGCCTGTTCCGGCGTCGCCACCCTGGCCAGCATGGGATAAAAATTCGTGGGCGCGAGCCGCAGGTTGTACTGGCCCGTGTGCATGTCCTTATTCAGGAAAATCCCGGTCTTCGCATCCCACAGCGTCTCCAGCGAAGCACGATATTTCGCCGCGCGCTTCCGCAGCTCCGACGCATCGGCTGTCCTGCCCAATACATCCGCGATCTGCGCCAGCGCATCGCAGTCGGCGATATACATGCTCATCAGCCCAACATCGGCATACTCCAGCTGATGCGTCGCCGGATCATAGACCGCATCGTCATACATCGGGCTGTTATCCAGCCCCGACTCCAGGATGGCGCCCACCCGTGTTCCCACCGACCGGTCGTCGAGATTCGCCGGCTGGTTCTCCCCATCGCTGCCCCATACCAGATATCCCCGGCGGTCGCGGTGTTCCGCCCACCACAGATTCCACTGCAGCAGCGCTTCGAAGGTATCTCTGAGCAGCCATCGGTCGTGAAATTTCTGATACAGCCCCAGGATCGTGATCCCTCCCACCGGCGGCTCAGAGCGGTCGTTGCTCTTCCAGTTGTGAGCGCGCGCGTAGTTCGGGACAAAATGCTCTGCCGTAGCCTCGCGGCAGATCTCGATGGCGTTCGCATAAGCGAGATCGCGGTCGCCTGCCGCCGCCAGCGTGGCCGCGAAGAACGTATCCCAGTCGAAGAGGACGTACCCGCCCCAGTTCACACTCCAGATGCGGCTTACCGGCGAGATCACGCGCTGCTTCTCCGGTTCGTAGATCGTGTCCCAGCCGATCACCGTCTGGGTCGCATCCGCCACCGGGTTCAGATCGCCGAAGCCCGCAACCGACTGGCGATAGGCCTGCTCCTGGCGATCCAGCACGCGCTCGATCTCGGCGATGCTGCGCGGATGGCCGGTGCTGAGTCCGGCAGGCCCGTCGAGCACCGCCGAGAAGTACGCACCGGAAACAGGCACATCGACGTCATGTGTGTCCTTACCCGCCAGATAAATGCGGACGTCGCTACTCGCAAATTCTGCTTCGACCGCTTCACCCTTCTTCGCAATACGTCCCGGCCGATTCCACAGCATATCCGCGGAGAAGACAATCGCCGGTGGCAGGTGCAGCGGCGTATCCGAGGCGAGCGGAGTCGCCAGCAGCACCAGATCGTCGCCGTCATGCGCCGTCCGGATCCGGATGTGATAGCCATGCCAGATCAGCCGGAGATCGGTGTAACTGCCGTTGTAAGCATGAGGCCCCGGAATGACCCGCTCATCCGTCTTTCCCTGCCGCCCGATCAGCGCTGCAGGAAGAAAGCTGTCGGATCCCTCCGTGCTCCGCTGCCGGATGCCCGTATGAATCGCCAGTCCTTCCGGCAGAAGCACCTCGGTGATGACGCTGTTCGTGTCCCAGGTATTCCACCCCTGCGCAAGCCGCTCCTGGACCTGGGAATACTCAGCGGATCGTGCTGGAACAACGGAGTTCTGACCGAAGCTCGCGCATGGGACGGCAGCAGCGACCAGGGTGAAGAGCAGCACAAGCATAAGTTGCCGCTGCGAAGCTTTCATCGCAAGGTTTATACAGCAGCAGTTGACGGCGGCGCAAGCCAGGCCGGCCACCCTGCGCAACAGCCCGCAGCACGGCCAGGCCACCGTCTCCAATGGTGTGGTGATCCGCTGCACCTCAGTTCGCCACCGTCCCCGCAGGCGCATAGAATAAGGGCAATCCATACAGCGGAGTTTCAGGTTCGCCTTCCCACTGCGAGTGGGCCGGACTTGTCACCTTCCGCTGTTGAGGACAGGTATGACCTTTTTCCGACGCTTCGTGCCGCTGCTCGGATCTGCCGTGCTGCTCTACGGCCAGGCGCCCTCGGAGCCCATTGCCCGCATTGAATCCCTGCTTCGCTCCCAGCAATATACTCAGGCCGTCCAGACCATTCAGTCCGCGCTGCATTCCACGCCGCGTGATCCACGGCTGTGGGCCCTGAAGGGCATCGCCCTCTCGCTGCAGAAGCGCACGCCCGAAGCTTCGGCAGCCTTCGAACGCGCCCTGCAGCTTTCGCCCGACAACATGGCCGCCCTCAAAGGCGAGGCCCAGCTCCTCTACCAGGACCACAGCCCGCGCGCCGTTCCCGTGCTGCGCCGCATCGTGCGGCTCGCGCCTGGCGACACGACTGCCCACGAGATGCTCGGCAACTTCGAGAAGCAGGCGGGCAATTGCCCCGCTGCCATCCACGACTTCGAACAGAGCGGCCCCGCCCTCAGGAACCATCCCGAATCGCTGGAAGCCTGGGGCGCCTGTCTCGACCGAACCGGACAGTCCCGGCAGGCGATCGCGGTATTCCAGGACCTGGCCGATTCGTTCCCGCAGCTTTTCCTCGCGAAGTACGATCTGGCCCTCACGCTCTTCGAGGCCCGGCAGTACGACGCAGCGGAAAAGGTCATCGAGCCGCTGGTCGCCTCCAACCCTGCCGACCCGGACCTCCTCAGCCTGGCCTCCGATATCGACGAGGCCGCCGGCAATACCCCGCGCGCCGTCGCCCTCCTTCGCCAGGCCATCGTCCTTCAGCCTGACAATGCGAACCTCTACAACGCCTTCGCCCTGATGTGCCTCGATCACGACTCCTGGCAGGTCGGAATCGACATGATCAACGCCGGCCTGATCCGCATACCCCGTGATCCGTCGCTCTATCTGTCACGCGGTCTGCTTTATGTCCAGCTTTCGAAATTCGACAAGGCCGAGGCGGACTTCGAAACCGCGGAGCGCCTCAATCCCGGCCAGAGCATGGCGTCGTATGCCATCGACGTGGCCGAGCTGCAGAAGTATAACTTCGATACGAAGCACTCCGATCAGGCAGTCACTGAGCTTCGCGCCCAGATCAGGCTTCACCCCGACAGCGCCATGCTCCACTATCTTCTCGCGAAGCTGCTCGCCACCCAGTCTTCTGACGGTAAGGCTACCCTTGCCGAAGCAAGAGAGGCGGGGGAAGCTGCAGTTCGTCTCAAGCCGGACTTTGTCGAGGCCCGCGACACCCTGGCCAATATCTACCTGAGCCTGGGGGACTATACAGAAGCCGCCGAGCAGTGCCGCGGCTCGCTCCAGTACGATCCTTCGGACCGAAGCGCGATTTACCATCTCATGACTGCCCTGCGCCATTCAGAGAAGCCTCAGGACAGGGCCGAACTCCAGGCTCTCGTAAAGCAGCTCTCCGCGCTCGAGAAGACCTCGCTCCAGCAGGAGACGGCAAAGAAGAAGTTCCACCTGGTGGAAGCTCCGCCCCCGCCAGGAGAACAGGGTGCGCAATAGCCTGCTGAGGCTCTGCCGTCTTACCCCGTGATTCGCAAATCCACGATCTTCTCTTCCGCCCAAAACAAAAGGCCCGGGTCTCCCCGAGCCTCCGGCCTCTGTAAAGAACGCAATCCGACCCCGATGGCCGGCGCTCGGCGGTCTGCGAAATCAACAGGACGGACGCCGGGCCGATGCAGGGCCGGGCCAGCGTCCCGCGGGATCAGAAGTCTGCGCGGAAGTGCAGCTGGATACTGCGCGCAGGCAGCTGGTTGGTTGCGTGGCCGAAGAGCGACGAGGCAAGATCCGAATTCATCGAGGTGAGGTTCGGCCGGTTGAACAGGTTAAAGGCTTCGCCTCTGGCCTCCAGATGCAGCTTCTCGCCGAAGAACCAGCCGGTATCGAAGCCTTTCTGGAACGTGAATTCCAGGTTGTTGAAGCCAGGAGAGTCGTAGGTGTTGCGGCCGATGTTCCCCTCCGTCCCCAGCGCCGGTATGGGGAACGCCGAGGCAGGGAAGAGTCCGGTAAGGAATTTACTCCTCGACTGACCGGGCAGGTGTCTGCCAAAGGAAGGAACATTCGGAATGTCATAGTCCGATCCGTCGGCGTTGTAGTCGCCGCCTGTGTTGCCGATGACATTCCCGGCCGCATCGAAGACCGGTGTAAAGCCCGCGTCGGTATACACCGTGAACGGCAGCCCAGTCTGCAGGATCCACACACCGCTGAATTCCCACCCTCCGAGCGTGTTTCGCTCCCAGGCGCTTCCGTAGTGGTTCGGGGTTGTGTAGACTCCTTCCGCCGAGAACTGCTGCCGGATGTCGAAGTCGGCCCGCCCTCGCTGCGCCTTCAGATCGCCGTTCGTGTATACGTCCTGCACGCCGCCGTTCTGATTCGTGGTGATCGCACCCTGATCGAGAGAACCCGAAGCGCTGATCTCGTCCAGGGTCTTGCCCCAGGTGTAGATTCCCTCCATCGAGAATCCATGAGTGAAGCTTCGATTCAGCATGGCCGACCCATATTCCCCGGCCGAATTCGCATCCGACGTTGCGTACGTGATGCCGCTGAAGTACGGATTCAGCCGAGTCAGGTTCCCCTTGTTGATGATCAGGTCGCCCGCAAACCGGTTGATGTCCTGGTTATAGACCGGCAGGTGGTGAACAGCTGAGGCGGAGTAGTTCAGTTCCATCACCAGATTGGGCTGGAGCTGCTGCTCCAGACTCAGTGTCCACTCTTCCACCTGAGTCAGCTTGTAATTCGGAGAATAGCCGCCCAGGCTCGCCCTCTGCCCTACAACACCGCCGCTCGAATTGAGTACCACGTTGTTTGTCGGCAGGACCGGACAGGGTTCGGTAAAGCCGGAAGGCGGACTGCATAACTGGAACACCGGCGGTGTTCCCTGATACACGCTCTGAAATGGCGTATAGAAGTTAGGCAGGTTCCCGGCAGTGATATCCGTGATATGGAGATAAGGCGGCTGATCCGCAAACATGCCCACGCCGCCGCGCAGGGCTGTCTTCCCGTTGCCGAACATGTCCCACGAGAAGCCCACTCGCGGCGTCAGATACCAGATGTTGTGATTCAGCACATGATCGTTCGGCTGAAGCCCGGTGACTCCGCTTGCGATCTGCTGAAAATAGTCGCTCCCCGGCCCAAACGTGAAGTTCGTCAGCCGCGGCGTCAGAATAGAGAAGAAGTTCGCCATCATGTCATAACGAACTCCCATATCCAGCGTGAACCGGGGCTCTACCTTCCAGTCATCCTGAATGTAGATGCCGGTGTACAGTGCCCGGTAGCGGCGGTCGTACGGAGCTTCCTGGTGCGTCAGCAGGTTCACCGGCGTTGCGGTTTCCGTCGCGGCCTTGTCCTGGACGAAATCCAGCAGGCTGTTGAAGTTGTAGGTGGGCCGGTCAAACGCGCCGCTCTGCGCATCGTTCTCGCGGATGTTGAACTGGTCGAAGCCCGTCTTCAGCGTGTGATTGTGGATCGTGGCCGTCAGCACATCGCGCCAGCCATAGGTGCTCTGCGTGAAGTTCCCCGGCCCCCAGTTCGCGAAATTCTGCAGTCCCGTCACGTTGATATACGGGATGAACATCGAGGGCGCCGCGAGATTCGAGCCATAGGGCCGGATCAGATTCGCGCCCGCTTCGTTCAGCAGATTGGGCGAGAAGGTGTGCGTCCAGTCGACATTGGCGAAATCGGAACTGTTGGAAAGGTTGTTGTTCAGTGCCGGTCTTGCGGTCGCACCCACCGAGCTGTAATGGGTCCGCATCACCTCTGCATAGTAGCGGTCGTTGTTCCCATGGTAGTAGTCGCCGCGGATGCTCCACTGGTATCCGTTCTTCGGAACCGCGTAGCTGATGTTCGCGGTTCCCAGCGCCGGCAGCGTGGATGGAATCCCGGCCGGTGGCGCAAAAAAACCCGGCGTGTTTGCCTCCACCTGGGATACGGTCTCGATACCGGTGGTTGGGAAATTCAGCGGAGGCGCCGTCTTCAGCACCTGAGCCGCGATCGAGTTCGGCAGATTTGACTGCACCCAGTTATCCAGAGCCTGCGTCTCCACCGTGGACTGGTAGGCACTCGTGATGCTGGAACGCAGCACGTCGATCGCGCCGAAGTAGAACAGCTTGTTCTTGACGATTGGTCCCCCCATGGCTGCGCCGATCTCGTTGCGCGTGAACTGCGGCACGCTCGTTTCGAACTCGGTCCGCGAGGAGAGATTGTTGTTCAGGAAGTAGTAGTCGATCGTGCCGTGCGGCTGGTTCGACCCCGACTTGGTAAACACGTCGACCGTCGCCCCGCCATTGCGCCCCTTCTGCGCGTCGAAGTTGTTGGTCTGCACGTTGATCGACTGCACGATCTCAGGATTCGGAGAAATCGAGGTTCCGCCCCCGCGGGAAGGAGTGTTGGTATAGGCGCCGTCGATCTGGTAGCCGTTTTCCTCCTGCCGCAGGCCCGAAGCGTTGATGTTGATCGCGTACTCGTTCGTGTAATTGTCCACCGGGCTCGTCGAACTGACCGCGCTGCCCGTCATCCCGGGAGTCAATGCCGCCAGCCCATAGACGTTCTGCCCGCTCAGGGGCGTGGACTGTACCGCCTGCTCGGAAATCACCGCGCCGGTCGTCGGATTGGTCAGGTTGATGGTGGCCGCGGTGGCCGAGACGGTCACCGAAGTCGCGACTGCGCCAACCTCGAGCACCGGAGCAATCGTCCGGGTTTGTCCCACATCCACATTCAGGTTGTCCTGGACCCAGGTCTTGAACCCGGTCATCGAAATCTCGACGTTGTAGGTCGAGGCGGCAATGCTGGTGAATGTAAAGAACCCGCTCTGGTCGGAGGTCTGCGTTCGCGAAACGCCGATGCGGATATCGGTAATCTTCACTTTGGCGCCCGCAACCACGGCGCCCGATTTGTCTGTCACCGTCCCTTGTATACCGCTCAGGAATTGAGCGAATGCCGTTGAGCCTCCCAGCGCAACGGCCAACAGGAGAATCATTGAGAAACGTCTTGTGAGCCTTATGCTCTCCATAGGCACTCCCCTGAAATCACACGCAGGTGTTTGTTTAACCTCTTGTTGGGGTGAAGCCCTCTGGTGACCGCTGCTGAAGGACTTCGGAGTGAGCCCGATAAAAACGTTGAGTAAGCGGCACAGCTGCCCTTTTCCGGGCGGGGGAAACGTTAACTCCGGCAAATTGCCGCTGTCAAGAACATTCCGCGCTCTTTTCCCCTGGAAAACCGTTTTTGCAGCGGGTGCGGCTTCCGGACACCGCTTTCCCTCGGCGGCTCTCCCGGCCCGCGGCTCTCAGAACGGAGCAGGCTTGCCCGGCAGGATGCGTTCCCTCGGGACCACCCCGGCGCCTTCCAGCACGCAGTACACCCGGTCGGCCGCGAGACCCCCCAGATCATCCCGCCTGCCGTCCGGCCACAGCACCTCCACCTTATCGGCCTTCGTATGACCGCCGAGTCCGAAATGCAGCCGCAGATCGCTCTGCGACAAATAGCTGCCCCCGCTCCGCACCTCATCCGTCTCGACCAGCGAGCCGGCCGTCACGCGCACCCGCGCATTCAGGGCCAGCCGGTTCCGCGATGCTCCGGCCAGCTCGAACTCGATCCAGTGGTTCTTCGGGCCACCCTCCACACGCAGAATCATCGGGCTGCCCTCGATGTTCTCCACCACCATCTCCAGATGCCCGTCGTTGAACAGGTCCCCGACCACCATCCCCCGGCTCACCTGCGGCGTCTGGATCGCCGGCCCCGCCAGCTGGCTCACGTCGCGGAACGTCCCATTGTGCTGGTTCAGAAACAGAAGCTTCGGTTCCCGGTATCGCGTCCCCACGTCCTTGCTGTCCACCTGCGGATAGACGTGCCCGTTGACCTCGAAAAAATCCGGCCACCCGTCATCGTCCACGTCCACAAAGGCATCGCCCCACCCCACATACGGGATCGTCGGCCGCGCAATTCCCGCGGCAAACGAAACATCCGTAAAGTTGAACCCGCCGTCGTTGCGAAACAGCGTCGTGTACTCCTCGCTGAAGTGGGTGATGGCGATCGAGAGCCGCCCGGTATGCAGATAGTCCCCCAGCGCCACGCCCATGTTGGCCTGCTCCATCCCATCCTGATTAAAGGCCACGCCCGACTGGTATCCCATCTCGGTGAAGCGCCCGCCGCCGTCATTGCGGTACAGGTAGTTCGGTTCCCCGTCATTGCCCACGAAGAGGTCAAGCTTGCCGTCGCCGTTGAAGTCCGACCACACCGACGTCAGCCCGAAATATCCCTGCGCATCGTCCACCCCGGCCCGCTTCGAAACATCCGTGAAGGTGCCGTTGCCGTTGTTGTGGTACAGGTTGTCCGGCGATCCCTTCAGCCCGCGCGGCCCGCACTGCACCGCAATATCGTGGTACATGCAGGTTCGCTTCGAGCCGAGGGCCGGCAGATCCTTCAGGTTCAGATCCACGTAGTGCGGCACAAAGAGATCCGGCCATCCGTCACCGTCGTAGTCGCCAAAGGACGCGCCCGTGGCCCATCCTGAATCGCTGCTCAGCCCTGTCTGCTTCGTCACATCGGTAAACGTGCCGTCGCCGTTGTTCCGGTACAGCACCACGCCCCCAAAGCAGGTCACCAGCAGGTCCGGCCATCCGTCGTTGTTGTAGTCGCCGACGGCCACACCCATCGCCCAGCACGGGTATCCCACGCCCGCCTTATCGGTCACGTCGGTAAACGTGCCATCTCGGTTGTTGTGGTAGAGCGCGCTCCGCGCCGTCTTACCCGCCAGGGCCATATCCACGTCGGGCGCATTCGTAAGGTAAATATCCGGATAGCCGTCGCGATCGTAGTCGATCAGCGCCACACCCCCGCTCATCGACTCCATGATGTACCGCTTCTCCGGCGAAGACAGATGGCTGAAGTGGATACCCGTCGCTCCGGTGATATCCACCAGCCTGGGGATCGGATCTGCCTCATCGGCCCCCGCCGCCCGGCTCTGAGCAGCACCCCGCATTCCGAGCCAGACGCATCCCGCCACGCTCCACACCAGGAGCTTCCGTCCCACCGTCCTCGCCATTCCCATGCAAAGTCACAATACCGAAACGGCGACGGCGCTGGATACGCCTGCCTCGTCGGCCGTATTGTCCTGCCGCTCCCTGCCGGACAGGCTGAAGCGCCGCTGCGCTTCAGCCCGCCTGTTCGGAGCGGCCCTCTTACTGGTCGTTCCCCTGGACCAGTTCGGTAGAGTTGGGTGTCAGGTATCCGAGCACGCCTCCGGATGCATGGTTGGGGCCGGCCGTGAAGTACAGCTCCGACGCCGGAGCGCCCGCCGGGTCGTAGTTGCTGGGGGTCGATGTCCCTGCTGCCGTCGCACCGTTGCCGGGCGTAATCGCCCACACGCCATTGATGGCCAGCGGATTTCCGCTCGCATCTTCCAGCAGCCCCAGGAAGCGTCCGGTCGTCATGTCATACGCGGCGATGTAGCCGCTGGATTCGGTCGGCCCGCCGCCGGCGAACTGCGCCACGAGCAGATCGTGGCTGAACATCCCGAAATCGAGCGGCGCAAGAGCTACTCCCCACGGCGCGTTCAGCCAGTCTCCGTGCTGCAGCCGCTGCAGCATGCGCCCGTCGGCAGAGTAGATGTCCACGTAACCGAGTCCCGGCCCATCCGTCTCAAACAGGCTTCCTTCCTCGTGCAGCGCGTAGGTCACTACGATGTCATTGCCGATTGCCTGAACATTGAAGGGAACATAATTTTCCGGCAAATGGTCGTCCATGAAGGCAGGTCCGCCATCCATGAAGCCGCGGCCGTCGTTATATCCCTGGTCGCCGTGCATGAAGCCCTGGTCGCCGCCCATGAAAGTCTGACCACCACCCATAAACATTCCGTCCTGATTGTCCGGCTGCATGTGGACTGGATGGAACATGTTGTCATACACATCCACATGGCCGGTATTGAAGTTCGCTGCATACAGATACCGGCGGCCATTCACCACTGCGCTTGTCAGCCCTGTGTACGACGAGTGATTCGTCGTCTTGACCTCTGTCACCACTCCGGCGCTGAAGTTCCAGCCCACGATCAATCCGTCGAGCGTACAGAAGATAAACGCCGCCGGTTTTCCTCCGGGCAGCAGAAAATCCGTCGTGCTGCCGTTGTAGATCACGCCTGTCGGAGTTCCTGTCTTTCCCGAAACCGCGGCGGGAATCTTAACCTTCAGGCCGAGCTTGGTTCCGAGTCCGTTATAGATCGTGCTCATTCCTGTCCTGTTGTCCGACACCCACCAGGGACTGCTCGAGCTGCGTGCCAGCCCCCAGGGGTTGACCAGGCTGGAATCCGTGCTGTTGGTGACCAGATTTGTCTCGTTGTAATGCTGTGCATAGGTGAGAGTTCCCGGTATGAACAGGGCCAGTGCCAGCAACCCTGTCATGCGAAACAGGCAAGCGCTCATAGTGACCTCCGTTTGGGGAAAACAGGTGAACGTGCTGAACGCCGCCACCGATACTGGGGAACCAGGCGCGACGCGTGGAAGGGGCCCATCAGCCTGGGAACCGAACGAGCAACCGAATTATACGCTCCGGTTCGTCGCTCATATTTGAACGCCGCAGGAGTGACCGCGAAGTTCATTGTTGCGTCATGTTTCCGACATCTTCGCTGTAAGTTGCCTGTCTGATAACCGATAAACAAGTAAGAATCTGATAAACGATAAATAAGTAATAGATGGATACCTGCGGGAGACATACAGCATCTTCGTAATTTTTTGCACAGCCATGGCTCGGCCTGCTCCCGTCTAATTACTGCGGTGAAGCGGGCGCACGCGTGCCCGAAGTCTTCGCCCGCGCGGCTCCCGTACTCCTGCTGCCGGTACCTGTCGCCCTGCATCGGAGACAGCACACTCGATGGACAGCTGCATCCGCCGTTGCCCCATGGGCTTCGATTGTGCGGGTGCGGTGCGCCGCGAACTGGCCCGCCGTGTTCCCTGGAACGGCAGAGGCCGAATTGGCAGCAAGAGCCGCGGCACGGCCCTGGAACGCGCGTTGTTTTAGGCAGCCTTCTTCCGGCCCCGGGGAACCCACTCCCGGCTGCGGCGCGCACACCACGCAATCAATCGGTCGATCCCCAACTCGGACTGCGGGCCCCAGCCTGACAGCTTCGGGCCGCAATCCGCCTTACTGATCCGGAGGTATGTGCAATGAAGAGGATTGGATGGGTATTTTCGCAGGCCTCTGTCGCTGCTGTGGCCCTGGTCTGTGTTGCCGTGCTCGCCGCAGGCGGTCAGGATTTCCCGTTCTTCAGCGATTGGCCCATTGCGGGCCAGAACCTCAGTAACACGCGAAGTCAGTCCCTGGAACGCGTCATCAATTCCTCCAACGTGGCCGGTCTGTCTCCTCTGTGGACCTTCACCACCGCTGCCAGTGTCAGCGTCACTCCCGTCGTTGCTGGCGATCAGGTCTATTTCCCCGACTGGGCCGGCAACATCTATGCTGTCGATCGCCATACCGGCGGCCTGCTTTGGTCGGCGAAAGTGTCCGGCTACGACGGCTACACGGGCGCTGTCGCGCGCTCCAGCCTCGCCGTCTACGGTGACGAGCTCATCTTCGGCGACAACGAAGGGTACACCGGCCTGCACAATGGCGCCAACCTGATCGCCGTCAACCGCTTCACCGGCGGGCTGCGCTGGATCACCAGCATCGATTCTCACCCCGCCGCGGTGGTCACCGGCCCGCCCGTTGTCTACAACGGAGTGGTCTACCAGGGAATCTCTTCCTCGGAAGAGACGCTCGCCATCCAGCCCTCCTACCCGTGCTGCACCTTCCGCGGCAGCGTCGTTGCCGTCGATGCCCGTACCGGCCAGCTCCTCTGGAAGACCTACGACATGCCCGATAACCATGGCTATCCGGATCGGTACAGCGGAGGCGCCATCTGGCAGCAGCCCGTTATCGATCCGCAGCGCGCTGTGCTTTACATCGGAACCGGGAATAACTATACGGCACCGGCCAGTGTCCTTGCGTGCCAGACCGCCAACCCTCAGGCAAGCAATTGCGCGGCGCCGGACGATTACTTCGATACGGCACTGGCGCTGGACCTGCGTACCGGCGCCGTGCGCTGGTCGCGCAATCTGGGTGCCGGCGCGATCCTCTGGTCGCGCAGGCTATGGAATTACGACGTCTGGACTGTGGCCTGCCTCATCCCAGGCGACACGGCCCACTGCGCATCACCCTCCGGTCCGGACTATGACCTCGGAGGGGCAGGCGCCAATCTTCTCGGCCATCTCATCGGATTTGGCCAGAAAAGCGGCATCTACTGGGCCCTCGACCCCGACAGCGGTTCAATCCTCTGGAGCACGCCCGTTGGTCCCGGCGGGACCCTGGGCGGAATCGAGTGGGGTACGGCCACCGATGGATATCGCATCTACGTTGCCATCGGGAACAGTAAACACACCCCCTATACACTGACCTCGGGTCAGCAGATTACCTGGGGCGCCTGGAGCGCTCTCAATCCAGCCACCGGAAAAATTCTCTGGCAGACGGCCGATCCCACGAAGGGCGCGCTCGATACCGGCGCGGTCAGCGTCGCCAACGGAGTCCTCTACGCCGGCTCGCTCAGCGGCTCTATGTACGCTCTTGACGCCGCCACCGGAAATATCCTCTGGAGCTTCTCGAGCGGCGGCTCCGTTATCGATGGTCCTGCCATCGTCGGCGGTACCGTCTACTGGGGCTCCGGCTACGCGCGCATCGGAGGCACCGGCAACAACAAAGTGTACGCATTCACTGTGAGCAATCGCCGCCCGCAGGAGCGCCACTTCCACCAGTAGCGGAGCCAGGCTGGCTTGCACTTGCTGGCGAACAATCGCGCACCCGTGGGGCGGGCTTCCAGGGCCGCTCTCGTGCAGGTTGTCGTCGTGGCTGTTACGAATATGCCTGTCCGGGTAACCTCCCCAGGTCCCGGACAGCGCATTGGGCTTCACCCTCCTGTGTCTCTTCCCCTTCTGCGTGAGAGTTTCCCGGCAGGGCGGCGCGCTTGGCGTTCCTTTCGACACGCATCCTCAGAGTTCTTCAATCGGAGAATTCAGGCGGTATCGCCATCCACGCCGCCTCAGACCGGCGCAGCGGACTCCCGGACGCTGTACAGTGTTCCCATCGTGATCATCAATCTCGCCCAGCGCGCGCATGACCACAACTGGGAACTCGACCCCATTGTCCGGTCGCTGCTCGACACCGATTTCTACAAGCTCCTCATGCTCCAGTTCATCTGGAAGCATTTCCCCTCCACCACGGTTACGTTTTCCCTCCGCAATCGCGGCGCCGATCTGCGTTTCCCCATCAGCCCCGACGACGTCCGCGCGCAGCTCGACCAGATTCGTGACCGTCGCTTTCACAAATCCGAGCTGATCTGGCTCGCCGGCAACACCTTCTACGGCCGGCGCGGCATCTTCGAGCCCGGCTTCCTCGAATGGCTCGATCATGGCTTCCGCCTCTGCGACTACCGGCTCTCCATCGACAACGGCCAGTTCCTGCTCGGCTTTCACGGCCTCTGGACCGAAGCCACCCTCTGGGAGATTTACGCCCTCTCTACCATCAGCGAACTGCAGACCCGCGCCGCCCTCAAGCATCTCAGCGAATTCGAGCTCGATATCCTCTACGCCCGCGCCAAGACCCGGCTCTGGAACAAAATGGCCCAGCTCCGCGGCGTCCCCGGCCTGCGCGTCAGCGACTTCGGCACCCGCCGCCGCCACAGCTTTCTCTGGCAGGAGTACGTCGTCCGGGCCATGGCCGATACGCTCGGCCCCGGCTTCACCGGCACCTCCAACGCCTATCTCGCCTACAAGCACGACCTCGAAGCCATCGGCACCAACGCCCACGAAATCCCCATGGCCCTCGCGGCCCTCGCCCATAACGAGGAGGAGTTAAGGCAGTCGCAGTACCGCGTCCTCGAACTCTGGCAGCAGAGCTATCACGGCGAACTGCTCATCCTTCTCCCCGACACCTTCGGCACTACCCAGTTTTTCCGCAGTGCCCCCGACTGGGTCGCTGACTGGACCGGCCAGCGCGCCGACAGCAAAGATCCCTTTGTCGCCGGCGAGGAATACATCGCCTGGCTCCGGCAGCGAGGTCGCGATCCGGAGAAGAAGCTCTTCATCGCCTCCGATTCTCTCGACGTCGACGACATCCTCCAGCTCCACGCCACCTTTGCCGGCCGCATCCAGCCGGGCGCCTCGCCCGCTGATTTCCAGAGCGCCGCCGATTTCCTCGCCGCCGGGAAGTGGCTCCCCGAGCCGCGCATTCGCTTCAGCGCCGGCTGGGGCACGCTCCTCACCAACGACTTCCGCGACTGCAACCCCCAGGGACACGGCTTCGATCCTCCCCGCCTCGTCTGCAAGCTGCAGGATGCCGAGGGCCGCCCCGCCGTCAAGCTCTCCGACAACTTCGACAAAGCCCTGGGCCCGCCCGGCGAAATCGAACGCTACCGTCGTGTCTTCGGCCTCGAAGGCATCTCCCGCCGCCCCGTCCGCACCTGATCCGCGAACAGCATCGTTACAACTCTTGTTTTGATGGTATGGTGTTGCTGCATTCTCCTTGTCTGCTGCGGCGGAACCCAGCTCCCCCGGGGCCGCGCCTTCGCCGACAGCGACAACACCTCCAGCCGCAACGTCGCCATCGTTAATCAGGCCTTCGTCCGCCAGATCCTCCACGGCAAAAACCCCATCGGCCTCCACTTCGGCGACTGGAGTCCCTCTATTACGGGAACCTATGAAATCGGATCAGTCCTTGCTCGGCGCACCGGATGGAGGAGCAGTTGATGCAGATGCAGGGAAGGTGTTCCAGTCAGGAATCGGCTCATTGAGCAGATTGCGGACAAAGTAGTCGAAGAGGTTGCGATTCGTGTAGCGCGCCCATGGGCCGCGAGTACCGTGATCCGCCTCGGGGACGACCAGCAAATCGAATGTCCTATTGGCCCTGATGAGCCGGTCGACCACCTGAAGAGTCGATGCGGGATCGACGTTGTGGTCCATCATGCCCATGACCAGCATGAGCTTGCCCTGCAGACGCCAGGCGTTGTCCACATTCGATGATTCGGAGTACTGCGGGCCCACCGGCCAGCCCATCCACTGCTCATTCCACCAGATCTTGTCCATACGATTGTCGTGACAGCCGCTGCTGGCGACAGCCACCTTGTAGAACTCCGGATGGAAAAGCAGCGCCGCCATGGCGCTCTGTCCGCCGGCCGAGGTGCCAAAGATGCCAACGCGCGAGATATCGTACCAGGGATATTTCGCTGCGGCGGCCCTGTGCCAGAGAATGCGGTCGGGGAAGCCGGCGTCCTTAAGATTGTGCCAGGCCACGTCATGAAAGGCCTTTGAGCGATTGTTCGTGCCCATGCCGTCGATCTGGGCGACGACAAATCCAAGCTGCGTCAGCGGCTCGGTGCGCGTCGTGAAGGACTTTGGAACAAAGGAGCCCTGCGGGCCCGCGTAGATATCCTCGATCACCCGGTATTTCTTCTTCGGGTCGAAATTGGCCGGCCGGTAGATCACGCCCCAGATATCGGTGACTCCATCGCGGCCCTTTGCCTTGAACACCTCGGGCGGATGCCACCCGGCGGCGACGAGTTTGCTGATGTCCGCATGCTCAGGCACTATGAGTTGCTTGTTGTCCTGAGTGCGATACAAGGCCAGCGTAGGCGGCAGATCGATGCGCGACCACAGGTCGGTGTAGTATTTGCCATCGTCTGAGAACTCGATGTGGTGATTCGCCTCGGCAGGCGTGAGCGGCGTAAGCCCGGTGCCGTCGAAATTGATGCGGTACCCGTGCACGAAGTACGGGTCCTCGCCCGGATTCATGCCGCTGGCTTCAAACCAGATCTGGCGCTTCTGATCGTCGACATAATTCACGGCGCGCACCACCCAATGCCCCCTGGTGATCTGGTTCTCGACGGCGCCGGTGCGTCCGTTGATCAGGTAGAGATGTTCCCAGCCATCGCGCTCCGACGCCCAGATGATCTCCTTGCCCTCGTCTACATCGTGCCGATAGATCTTGCCGGTGTCGTACTGGTTGTCAACCAGCGGCTCGTAGTTAATAAAGGTTGGGCTCTGTTCGGTGATGAGTGCCCGCGCGGCGCCGGTGTGAGCATCGACTTCGATCACGCGGTATAGCTGGTGTCCGCGCTGGTTATAGTCAAACGTGAAGCCGCGGCTGTCCTTCCACCAGACGGCAGGCGACAAATCGAAGGGATTGGGAAAAAGCCGGGAGTCGATGGGAGTCTCGCGTCTGGCTGCGACCTCAAAGAGCACAGGCTGGGGAAGGGCGAGGACGTCGCCGGGTTTCGGATAAACCATCGCCGGGTATTCCGGCTGGAGCCGATCGGGCGGATCCGCGTCGATGTAATGCACCAGCCGGCGATAACCGGGCCGAATGCGGTCGGCGACGAGATACTTTGAATCAGGCGACCATGCGATCGTACTCAGCGCATAATAGTTGTCTTCGGAGCCATCCTGGCTGAGCTCGAAATCCTGCTTGCCGTCTTTGGAGCGCACGTGGACGTTGTAGTTCCCGATGTATGCGAGCCACTGGCCATCCGGAGAAGCCTGGGTATGCGCGGGATCGTTGTCGGGGTGCGGCGTATCATCGTAGCCGTAGTCTTCACCGCTTTCCCCGCCGGGATGGAGCGTAGCCTCTTTTGCGCAGGTGTATGCGGTGAGGTCGCAGCGCCAGCGTGCCTCGTCGGCCACAAATTCAATCGCCGCGCGGCCCGAGACGAATTGAAAGCGCTCGAACGGCAGGTTGGTTCCCTTATAGGACTCCCCGCTGGCCGCCGAAAGGGCTGCGGCGAGCCTGGCGTGGTCAAATGCGGGTTGCTTCGTCTGGGCGGCGGCATCGACCAGCTCGAATTCGTGACCACCCTCCACCGTCTTGCGGTAAACAAAAATATCCGACGACTTCTGCCAGACCGGCGGGTCGGGCAGGTTGATGACGAGAGAGTCGTACTTTTCCTGGATGTCGAGAGCGCGCTCGATATCCGCTGCAGTGACCTGGCCGAGGCTCGAAACAACCACTAACAGAAAGCCGGCGAGGCTTCCAGCCTGTAGAACCGTGTACCGCTTCATGTGCCTCCCAGGATGAGAGTGGATGGATTCGCTTGTAACCGGCGCTGGGCCGCACCGGCGGATTGGCTCGCCGGGACGACGTAACGCAGCCCGAGGCCCGACCTTGGAACTTTAGCTAAACGCGGAACTGAATGTCGCGAAGCAGGCGATTTATGTCTATGGCGCCGGACTCGACGGGGGACTGGTCCCGCACATCGGCTTGCACGTCCAGTACCGCGGAAATATGGGGGTCCCAACCTAATCCTGCTTTACCGCGACCCGCGGCTCCGTCATTTTCTTCGGATCGAGAATCTCCCGGATCTGCTCCTCGCTCAGCAGCTTTCGTTTCCACGCCAGGGACAGAATTGACTCCCCGCTCGCCACCGACTCCTTCACCAGCTCGCCTGCCTTCGCATAGCCGAGATACGGATTCAGCGCCGTCGCCAGCGCCACCGTGCTCTCGGCATACTGCCGGCACCGCTCCACGTTGGCCGTAATTCCGGCCACGCACCGCTCCGTCAACTGCCGCAGCATATTCGCCAGGATCGTGATGCTCTGGAGCACGCTGTACGCCATCGTCGGCATCATCACGTTCAGCTCCAGCTGACCCGCCTGCACCGCCAGCGCCACCGCCGTGTCGTTCCCGATCACCTGGAAGCTAACCATCGCCGCCAGCTCCGCCATCACCGGGTTGATCTTGCCCGGCATGATCGATGACCCCGGCTGCAGGCCCGGCAGTTGGATCTCGTTGAATCCCGTATTCGGCCCCGACGAGAGCAGCCGCAGGTCATTCGAGATCCGAATCACCTCCAGCGCCAGCGCCCGCAGCGCCCCGCTTACCTGCGCCATCACCGCGTTCGACTGCATCGCCCAGCGCAGGTCCTCGGCAGGGAAGAGCGGCTGCTCCGAAATCCGCGCCAGGTTCGCCACCGCCTTCGCCCGATACTCCGGATGCGTATTCAGTCCCGTGCCCACGGCGCTCCCGCCCAGCCCCAGCTCGCGCAGTCCGTCGGCCGCCTGCCGCAGAAACTCCCCCGCCTTCCGGATCGCCACGCCGTACGCCGCAAACTCCTGCCCCAGCCGGATCGGCACTGCATCCTGCATATGCGTCCGCCCCGACTTCATCACCGGGTCGAACTCCGCGCCCTTCCGGGCGAACGCATCCGCCAGCGCGTCGATCTGCGGATAAAGCGTCTCCAGCGCCAGCAGCGTCGCCACCCGCATCCCGGTCGGGAAAACATCATTCGTCGACTGAGCGTAGTTGACGTGGTCGTTCGGATGAACGAACTTGTACTCGCCCCGCGCGCCGCCCAGGATCTCGTTCGCACGGTTGGCGATCACCTCGTTGGTGTTCATGTGGAAGCTCACCCCTGCTCCCGCCTGGAAGACATCCACGACGAACTGATCGTTCCACCGCCCGTCGATGACCTCCTGCGCCGCCGCAATAATGGCTTCCACTCGCCGGTTGCTCCACGGCCTGGCCTGAGCGAGCCGCAGGCGAGGCGAACGGCTCTGCCCGCTTTTGACGGACGCGGGATCTATATCTCGCAGCAATCCCAGTTCGCGATTGGCTTCCGCCGCAGCCCGCTTGACCATCCCGAAGGCGCGGATGAGCAGCGGATGCGCCCGCATTCCCGAGATGGGATAGTTCTCGACTGCCCGTGCCGTCTGCGCACCGTAATACGCCTCCGCCGGAACCTCGACGAATCCCAGCGAGTCTTTCTCCCTGCGCATCTCTGCCATAACCGCTCCCTCCCTCAGAGGATGCCGGAAAGCAGGGGCCTGCACCGAAGCGTCTCAATCCGGAACGACAGGGGAGACGGACACCGCTCGGAAACGCTCCCGCGAAGCCGCCACGGCGATATACAGGCCCGCGCCGACAATCAGCGCCCCGCCCAGAACCATAAATGGCGTGGGCTTGTCACGCCAGATCAGGTAAGCGATCAGCGTACCCGAGAGCAGCTGCGTGTAGTGGTATTGGGAGACATTGGCCGCCGATGTATGCTTCAGCGCAATGAAGAAGGAGACCGTCCCCATCGCGCAGAAGAGACCCATCGCCAGCAGAACCCCGGTCAGCCGCAGCGTCAGGGGCTCGGCATGCCAGAGCATCAGTCCGAACCCTGCGATGGTCATCACCAGCCCGGAGAAGAACGTCAGGCTTTCCGGCCTCTCGGTCTGGGTCATCACCCGCGACCAGACCATGTTCACCGAGAAGCAGGCCACGCACGCCATGCAGGCGGCGAAGCCGATCCAGTCGCCCTGCTGCGCCGAACCAAAAGGATCGACCGCGATCACCACGCCTGCGAAGCCCGTCACGATGGCGATCGCCTTCCGCCAGGGCAGCCCTTCCCGCAGGAACACGGTCGACAAAATGGCAATCACCATCGGCGCCATGAAGACCAGAATGTAAAACAGCGTCAGACTGAGATGGCGCAGCGCAACCACGACGCAAAGATTATTGGTCAGGTCGAGACAGGAGCGAATGGACTGCCGCTGGACATGCCTGGGCCAAAGCGTGCGCAGCTGGCCCCGCCAGAGCGCATGCACGGTCAGGAAGCCCGCCACGAACAGGCCCAGAAACGCAATCACTTCGTAGGCGGGTAGTTTGGATTGCCCCGCCAGCTTGATGCTGGTATCGGCCAGCACCCAGAAGGTAAATCCAGCCACGGCGAAGCCGATTGCGCCAAGATCGGAAACCGAAGACTTCATGCCAATTCCGCAGGGGGCCGGATTCGAGCTTTGGTTGAGCAGGGCTCCTCGGCTGCAGACACACAGAGAAACCGCCGTTCCTGCGAGCCGTAGCAGAAGAGCCTTCGCCGCTTCTGGTGCAATGCTTCAGGCGAGGATCGGAACCCCCGCAAATTCCGTCTGAATCCGCGCCTTCCATTCTTTCGGCCCGGTCTCGTGCACCGAGGTTCCCTGCGCATCGACGGCCACCGTCACCGGCATGTCCTCGACCGTGAATTCGTAGATCGCCTCCATGCCCAGATCCGCGAAGGCCACCACGCGCGCCGCCCGGATCGCCTTCGACACCAGATACGCTGCTCCGCCCACGGCCATCAGGTACACCGCGCGATTGTCGCGGATCGCCTCAATCGCCGCCGGACCCCGCTCGGCCTTGCCGACCATGCCCAGCAGTCCCGTCTGCTCCAGCATCTGCCGTGTGAATTTGTCCATTCGGGTCGAGGTGGTTGGCCCCGCTGGTCCCATCACTTCATCCCGCACCGGATCAACAGGTCCCACGTAATAAATGAAGCGATTGGTGAAGTCCACCGGCAGCTTCTCGCCGCGGTTCAGCATCTCGGTGATCCGCTTGTGCGCCGCGTCGCGTCCGGTCAGCAATTTGCCGCGCAGCAGCAGCACTTCGCCGGGTTTCCAGGTCGCCGCTTCTTCACGTGTCACCATGCCCAGATTCACCCGCCGCGCATTCGAAACGTCATAGGTCAGCGTCGGCCAGTCTTCCAGCGAAGGCGGCTTCAGCGCCACCGGCCCCGACCCGTCCAGCACGAAGTGGGCATGCCGCGTCGCCGCGCAGTTCGGAATCATCGCCACCGGCAGATTGGCCGCGTGCGTCGGATAATCCCTGACCTTGACGTCCAGAACGGTGGTCAGCCCGCCCAGTCCCTGCGCGCCGATTCCCAGCTTGTTGACCTTGTCGTAGATCTCGACCCGCAGTTCCTCGAGCCGGTTCTTCGGGCCTCGCGCCAGCAGGTCCCGCATATCGATCGGATCCATCAGCGACTCCTTGGCCAGCAGCATGGCCTTCTCCGCCGTCCCCCCGATACCGATCCCCAGCATTCCCGGCGGACACCACCCCGCACCCATCGTTGGCACCGTTTTCAGCACCCACTCGACAATGGAATCCGACGGATTCAGCATCGCGAACTTCGACTTCGCCTCGCTCCCGCCGCCCTTCGCCGCCACCGTTACATCGACGTTCCCGCCCTTTACCATCTCGATGCTCACCACCGCCGGCGTATTGTCCTTCGTGTTCTTCCGGGTCCCGGCCGGATCGGCCAGGATCGACGCCCGCAGCGTGTTGTCGGGATTGAGGTACGCCCGCCGCACCCCCTCATCGGCCATCTCCTGCACGGTCATCCTGGCATCCCAGCGCACGTCCATCCCAATCTTCAGAAAGACCGTGACGATGCCCGTGTCCTGGCAGATCGGCCTATGCCCCTCGGCGCACATGCGTGAATTCACCAGGATCTGCGCAATGGCGTCCTTCGCCGCCGGGGACGCCTCCCGCTCATAGGCCCGCGCCAGGCTGGTAATGTAATCCACCGGGTGGTAGTAGCTGATGTACTGCAATGCGTCCGCAATGCTCTCAATAAAATCGTCCTGCCGGATCGTTGCCATAAGAATTGTCCTTGTCTTCAAGGGTACTCGACGCGGACGCATTCCCGCCTCCCGATCCGCTGTCCACCATGACGATAGTGCTGGCCTGCGCCCTCATCGTCGCGTCCGGGGATCTGTCCTCCCGATGCATTCCCCTCGCCACCCCGCCTCTCCCCTTTCCCTTCGTTTAATCTAGGAACATGCCCGAATCCGCGCCCGGAAGCTCCAGCGAACTCTTCGACGTCCTCGTGATCGGCGCCGGCCCCACCGGCATGTCGTGCGCCATCGAGGCGCGGCGGGCAGGCTTCCGCGCCGTGCTGGTGGATAAGGGCTGCCTCTGCAATTCGCTCTTCCATTACCCGTCGCACATGACCTTCTTCACCACCTCGGAACTGCTGGAGATCGGGGACGTGCCCTTTCCCAGCCCCAATCCCAAACCCAGCCGCGACGAGGCTCTGGAGTACTACCGCAAAGTGGCGGAGCACTACCGGCTGGATGTCCGCGCGTATCAGAGGGTCGAATCCGTCACCGGCGCGGACCTCGATTTCGAGGTCTGCACCCGGGACACCTTCGATCGCCCGAACCTTTACCGATCGCGCAAAATCGTCGTCGCTACCGGCTATTACGATCTGCCCAACCGGATGAACATCCCCGGCGAAGACCTGCCGAAGGTTTTCCACTATTACAACGACCCGCACCCGTACTACGGGATGGATGTTCTCGTTGTCGGCGGGAAGAACTCCGCCGCCATTGCGGCCCTCGAACTCTGGCGCCATGGCGCCCGCGTCACCCTGGTTCACCGCGGCCCCTCCATGCACCGCCATGTGAAGTACTGGATCCTCCCTGACATCGAGAACCGCATCAGGAGCGGGCAGATTCAGGCGTTCTTCGAGAGCTCCGTCGCACGGATCGATCCCGATACCGTCACTCTCGAGACGCCGGCGGGCGCGCGCGTTTTGTCCAACCAGTTCGTCTTTGCCATGACCGGCTATCGGCCGGATTTCGAGTTTCTGGAATCCCTCGGGGTGCGCATCGAAGGCGAGTTTCGCTGCCCGGCCTGCGATCCGCGTAGCCTGGAGAGCAATGCTCCCGGCATTTATCTGGCCGGAGTCATCATTGCGGGCGACCGCACCAACGAGATTTTCATCGAGAACGGCCGCTTTCACGGCCGTCAGATTGCCGAAGATCTGCAACAACGGCTCAGCGTGCCGGCCCAGTTCGCCCGCGCTTAGCCAAAGGCCGGCACGTCCGAGCCGGAGTTGAGGAGAGGCTTCCCGCCGCGGTCCAGGGCCGTGCCGGGCATGGGTGCTCTGATAATGCATCTTTCGAGACCACGCACGATCCGCGGCCAGCTCATGGCCGCTCTGGTTCTCTTCGAGATCATCATCTTCGCCGTCTTCGCTATGGTCCTGATGCGCCAGCAGCGCACCGAACTGAATCAGCGGCTGGGCCGCCGTCTGGAAAGTCAGGTCCTGCTGGTGGCGGAGCAGGGCAGTATGGCCCTCGATGACGGTCATCCCGAGGCGCTGCAGCGCGTGGTCGTCAGCGCCGCCGCCGCGCCCAGCATGACTGCTGCCCAGATCACCGATCTGCAGGGACGCACCATTGCCAGCAGCGATCCCACCATGGTGGGCAAGCTGGTATTGTCTGCCCAGGAAAAGAGCTACCTCCACCGGCTTACAGGGCCGGCGATCTTCTCCGCCTCCGCGCGTACCTGGGAAGGCGTCGGGCCGATTCGACAGAACGGCGAGGTCAGGTATCTGGTGTGGATTTATCCCAACGAGGCCCTGGATCGCCAGGATCTTCGATCGCTGATGAGCGTGACGGCGCTCTGGGCTCTCTGCGTGCTCGCCGGAGGCACCATCATCGCCGGCCTTCTGGCGCGCTCCATCACCGGGCAGCTCGATGTGCTGACCCGGGCCACACGGCGCCTCATCTACGATCCTGAGGATACCGGCGCCTTCCCGCTTCCTGTCCGCTCCGCCAATGAAGCCGCCGACCTGACCCTGGCCTTCAATCGCATGGTCGCGGCCATGCAGGATCAGCGTGCCGGACTGAATGAAACCCTGGCACTGCTCGATTCGATGCTGGCCAATGCCCCCATCGGTTTCGCCTTCTTCGATCGCAAATACCGGTTTGTCCGGGTGAACCAGTTCCTGGCCGATATGAACGGCTACTCGTTTGCCCTGCATCTCGGCCGAGGCGTCAGCGGCATTATGCCGCCGGAAGCTGCCGCCGAGCTGGAGCAGAGCATCGAGACGGTCTTCCGCACCAGCGAGCCGATCCGGGATCTGGAGCTTTCCTGGGAGACGGAGCCTGGCCATGCACGCAGCTGGGTCGCCCATCTCTACCCGGTCCGCACCGATCCCGATACCACCCGCTGGGTGGGCGCCATCCTGGTGGACACGACCGAGCAGAAGCGCGCTGAGGAGGCGCTTCGCCGCTCCGAGAAACTGGCTGCCGCCGGCCGCCTTGCGGCCTCCATTGCGCATGAGATCAACAATCCGCTGGAAGCGGTCACCAATCTCCTGTTTCTCATCCGGCAGGAAGAGCTGAGCCCGCCCACCGCGCGTTTTGCCGATCTGGCGCAGCAGGAGGTGGCGCGCGTTTCCGAAATTACCCAGCAGACGCTGCGCTTCTATCGCCAGTCCACACTGCCGGCGCAAACCAATCTGCGGGAGGTGCTGGATTCCGTTCTTCGCCTGTATCTGGGCCGCATTCAGGCGCTCCAGGTGGAGATCCGCCGCGAGATCGAGGCCGAGCTCCCGCTCTTCTGCTTCGCCGGAGAATTGCGCCAGGTCTTTGCCAATCTCATCGGGAATGCCCTGGATGCCATGACCCCAGGCGGAGGCCGCCTCGTCATTCGCGCCCGCAATGTGCGGCATGCCGGCGTCGAAGGAGTGCGCGTCACCGTCGGAGACACCGGCTCCGGGATCACGCCGGAGGCGCGCCGCCATATCTTCGAGCCGTTCTTCACCACCAAGGAAGCCACCGGCACCGGTCTCGGCCTCTGGGTCAGCGAACAGATCATCCGCAAGCACAACGGTACGGTCCGGTTCCGCAGCTCCGCCACACCGCCGAACACAGGAACGGTGTTCAGCCTGTTCTTTCCCTGCGCGGGCATCGAAGCTGCCGGGCGCGCCGTAGATGTCACCAATCAGCTGAAGGTAAGAGCGGTCCGGTAGCTATCACCTCCCCGGCGCCCGCAAATCGTTTGAGCTGGAAACCCCTGCACCCCGAAGTGACTCTGCGGCTTCCCGGCGGCATCTTGACGCCAGGCTCGCCGGGCCTTTAGCGTTGGGGCGCCTGAAGAAAGCGGGAGCGGCGACGCGCCTGGCCCGGGTGAGGCCGTTCCTCTGCGGGGGAATCGAGATGACCGGAACTGGTTTGCGGTGGCTGGCTGGGATTGCAGCCATCATCGGATTGTTGGCTGGCGCGCATCCGGCCTGTGAAGCAGTGGCCCAGGAACCTTCGACGCTGCCCTACATGAATCCCAGTCTGCCCCCGAAGGAGCGGGCAGAGGACCTGGTGCACCGGATGACGCTGGAAGAGAAGGCGTCGCAGCTGGTGAACCAGGCGCGGGCGATTCCGCGGCTCCACGTGCCGGCCTACGACTGGTGGAGCGAAGCTCTGCACGGCGTCGCCGTGGACGGCACCACCGAGTTTCCCGAGCCCATCGGGCTGGCCGCAACCTTTGACGCACCGGGCATTCACACCATGGCTACCGACATCGGCACGGAGGCGCGCGTCGTGCACGCCCAGGCGCTGCGCGCCGGAGGCTCGACGATCTTTCATGGGCTCGACTTCTGGGCTCCCAATGTCAATATCTTCCGCGATCCCCGCTGGGGACGCGGCCAGGAGACCTACGGCGAGGACCCGTTCCTGACCGGCCGCATGGCGGTGGCGTTTGTCACCGGTATGCAGGGCGACGATCCGAAGTATTACCGCGTGATCTCGACGCCCAAACACTTCTCCGTGCACAGCGGGCCGGAGCCGACCCGTCACTTTGCCGATGTGGACGTGAGCAAACACGACGAGCTGGACACCTACCTCCCGGCATTTCGCGCCGCCGTCACGGAGGGCCACGCGGGATCGGTGATGTGCGCGTATAACGCCATCAACGGCCAGCCTGCCTGCGCGAACCAGTTTCTCCTCCAGGACCAGCTGCGGGGCCACTGGGGCTTCCAGGGCTATGTAGTCTCCGACTGCGACGCCGTCGTGGATATCTTCACCGGCCACCATTACCGCCCCACCCAGGCGCAGTCCTCGGCGATTTCGCTGGAGCGCGGCATGGACAACGAGTGCGCCGATTTCTTTGCAAAGGTGAAGGACGACCACGACTACAAGCCATTCATCGACGCGGTGCAGCAGGGCTATCTGAGCGAGGCTGCCATCGACCGGGCTCTGGTGCGGCTGTTTACGGCGCGCATCCGCCTGGGCATGTTCGATCCGCCCGGCTTGGATCCCTATAACAGGATTGACGAGAGCCAACTGAACAGTCCGGAGCACCGCGCGCTGGCCCGCAGCCTGGCCGAGGAATCGATGGTGCTGCTGAAGAACGATGGTGTGCTCCCGCTGAAGCCTTCGGTCACAAAGATTGCGGTCGTGGGTCCGCTTGCCGATCAGGCGAAGGTTCTGCTGGGCAACTACAACGGAACCCCAACCCACACCGTGACGGTGCTGGAGGGATTGAAAGCGGAGTTTCCCCAGGCGAAGATCACCTTCGTGCCGGGAACGCAGTTTCTGCGCAATGACGGCAATCCCGTTCCCAACGATCTGCTGACCACCCCCGACGGAAAGCCGGGTCTGAAGGCCGAGTACGGACTGTGGGCCGGCGTGGAGCTCGCCGAGGGCGCGCGGCCGGCTCCGCTGACCAGCCGGGTCGAGCCCAACCTGGATCTCAGCAAGAACACATTGCCTTCGCAGGCCCGGGGACAGAAATCGCTGGGCGTGGAGTGGTCCGGATTCCTGACCCCGCCCGATACCGGCGACTATCTGCTGGGCATTCTGGCCGACGGCTTTGCCACCGTCTCCGTGGACGGCAGGACTGTGGCGCGGGAATTCCGCACCCGCGGACCGGAAGCGAAGCTGGGCCGGGTTCATCTGGAGAAAGGGCAGAAGGTCGCGCTGCGCGTGGTTTATGGCCAGATGGATGAGAGCCAACTGAAGGCGCAGCTGATCTGGGCGCGTGTGAACAACGCGCCTTCGCCTGAAGCAGTCGCGGCGGCCAGAAATGCCGACGTCGTTCTCGCGGTGGTCGGCATCACCAGCGAACTGGAAGGCGAGGAGATGCCGGTCAGCGAGCCCGGATTCCTCGGCGGCGACCGCACCAGCATCGATCTCCCGGAGCCGGAAGAGGCTCTGCTGGAAGCCGTCGCCGCCACGGGCAAACCGCTGGTGGTGGTGCTGATGAACGGCAGCGCGCTGGCGGTGAACTGGGCCCAGGAGCATGCCAATGCCATCCTCGAAGCCTGGTATTCCGGAGAGGAGGGAGGCGCGGCCATCGCGGAGACGCTGAGCGGAAAGAATAATCCCGCCGGACGACTGCCGGTCACCTTCTACAGGGATCTGAGCCAGCTCCCCAACTTCGAGAACTATTCAATGGCCGGGCGAACCTATCGCTACTTCGAGGGCAAGCCGCTTTATCCTTTCGGTTACGGCCTGAGCTACTCGACCTTCAGCTACAGCGATCTCAATCTTCCGCAGCCCGCACTGGCCGCCGGGCAACCGCTCAATGCCGACGTGACAGTCACCAATACCGGAAGCCGTGCCGGCGACGAAGTGGTCCAGCTCTACCTGAAGTTCCCCGGCGTCAGGGGTGCGCCGCTGAAGGCGCTGCGCGGCTTCCAGCGCATTCACCTCGACCCGGGAGCGAGCCGGAAGGTCCACTTCGAGCTGAAGGGCCGCGACCTGGGCATGGTGACCGCGAACGGCGATCCCATCATCGCCGCGGGCCGATACACGGTCTTCATCGGCGGCGGCCAGCCGGATACGGGCGCCCCGGGGGTGACGGGGAACTTTGAAGTGCAGGAGCAGCAAAGCCTGCCGGAGTAAATGGCGGTTTCGGGCGGAGAGAATCCGTGGAGGGGCGGAAGCCGCGGCAAAGCCGGGGCGGAGTGTGGTATACGTTTACTCGACCGTTTTATCCCCTCATTGCCGAAGCTTCCAGGAAAGGTCCTCCCATGAACCTGAAAACATCCGCAGTCCTGATGGCTCTGACACTCTGCTCCCTTGCTGCTGTGGGCGCGCGCGCCCAGTCGGCGCAATTGGGTCCGGCGGTGGTCACCATCCACGCCGATCAGCCGGTAGCGAAGGTCAGCCCCACCCTCTACGGCCTGATGACCGAGGAGATCAACCACTCCTACGAGGGTGGCCTGTATGCCGAGATGGTGCAGAACAGCACCTTCCATTCCGACTGGTCCGGCGTTCCCGACTGGATCCTGGTGGAGAAGGGCAATTCGCAGGCGAAGGTGGGCGTGGACAAGTCCACCGGCCCCAGCCAGGCGCTGCCCTACAGCCTGCGCCTTGATGTGAGTCAGGCGAGCAAAGGTAATCCCGCCGGGGTGCTGAATGACGGTTTCTGGGGCATGGCGCTGCAGGCTGATACCACCTACCGGGGCTCCTTCTATGCGAAGGAGGATGCAGCGGATGCAGGCCCGGTGGAGGTAAGTCTGGTCGGCAATCAGAGCGGCAAGGTTCTGGCCAGCGCCCAGGTTTCCGGCGTTGGGACGGACTGGAAGCAGTACAAATTCACGCTGAAGACCGGCGCGATTCAGCCCTCCATGCAGAACCACCTCGCGTTCACCGTGGCTCACACGGGCACGCTGTGGCTGCAGGTGGTCACGCTGTTTCCGCCGACATACCACAACCGCCCCAACGGCACGCGCATCGACCTGATGGAAAAGCTGGCCGCCATGCACCCGGCCTTCCTGCGTTTTCCGGGCGGCAACTTCCTCGAAGGGGATCACATCGCCGACTGGTACGACTGGAAGAAGACGATCGGACCGCTGGTGGATCGGCCGGGCCATCCCAGCCCCTGGCGTTACTGGTCGACAGACGGCTTTGGCCTCCTGGAGTTTCTCGAATGGTGTGAGGACCTGCACATGCAGCCGGTGCTCGCTGTCTATGCCGGCTACTCGCTGATGCACGAGCATGTCAACCCCGGTCCGGACCTCGAGCCTTACGTGCAGAGCGCGCTCGACGAGATTGAATATGTCACCGGGGGTACCGATACCAAATGGGGGGCACAGCGGGCCGCCGACGGCCACCCGCAGCCCTTCCACCTGACCTATGTCGAAATCGGCAACGAGGACTGGTTTGACACTTCGGGCAGCTACGATGCCCGTTACGAGCAGTTCTGCAAAGCCATCAAGGCGAAGTATCCCGACCTGCAGCTGATCGCGACCACGCCGGTCAGCAGCGTTCGTCCCGATGTGATCGATGAGCACTTCTATGTCCGCGCGACGCAGTTCTTCCACGACGCGCATCACTACGACGCGACCAACCGCAGCGGACCGAAGATCTTCGTCGGAGAATGGGCTACCCGCGAAGGCACGCCCACGCCGAACTTCGGCGCTGCGCTGGGCGATGCGGCCTGGATGACGGGCCTGGAGCGCAACAGCGACATCGTCGTTATGGCCTCGTATGCGCCGCTGCTGGTCAACGTCAGCCCCGGCGCCATGCAGTGGGATACGGACCTGATCGGCTACGACGCGATGCGCAGTTACGGGTCGCCCAGCTACTACGCCCAGGTGATGTTCGCCGGGAATCTGGGAAATGAACGGCCCGCGGCCGAGGTTCAGGGTGGCGGTCCCCGGTTCTTCTATTCGGTGACCGAGGATACGGCCAGAAAGCGGCTCTATCTGAAACTGGTGAATGGCGACTCCACTCCGCAGGCCGTGGAAATCGATCTTCCCGGAGCCACGCCCGCCTCCACGGGCAAGCTGACGCTGCTTAGCGCCCCCGGAACGCAGGCGGCCAACACCATGGATAACCCGACGGCCATCGTTCCCGTGGAAAGCAAGCTGCGCAACGTCGGCAGCACGCTCCACTACAACGCCCCGCCGTATTCCATCCAGGTTCTGCAAATTGACCTGCGCTGAACCGGTCTCCGGTGGTCCCTGGCTCGCGCCGAAACAGGCGGAGGGCAAAACCGTGTCTGCGGTGCGGGCCGGGATCTGCCGGTTGCCAGTTTGGGTCCTGCTGCTGTTGTTCTGTGCCCGTCTTGCCTTCGGAGAGCGGCCCCAGGCACTGACCCTCACCGGGGACTACTGGGGAACGCATGACCCCTCCATCATCAAAGCCGGAACCACCTGGTACGTCTTCGCTACAGGCACGGCACGGGCCGGCGGGCAGTTCCAGATCCGCTGCTCGGCGGACCTGCTCGCATGGATGCTCTGCGGTCATGTCTTCGATCGCATTCCGCAGTGGATCCGCAGGGACAGCCCTGGCACGCGGGAGCTGTGGGCTCCGGACATCTCGCATGAGAACGGGGAATACCGCCTCTATTACGCGTATTCGCTGTTTGGGAAAAATACCTCCGGCATCGCCCTGGCGACCAACACCACCCTTGATCGCAACAGCCCCGATTACAAATGGGTCGACCGGGGTCTGGTGCTCCGTTCCACGGCCGCCGATGACTTCAATGCCATCGATCCCAATCTTGTGGTCGACACCCGGGAACGCGCCTGGCTGGTCTTTGGCAGCTTCTGGAGCGGTATCAAAATGCGCCGCCTCGATGACCGCACCGGCCTGCTCTCGTCGATGGATACGACGCTGTACTCGCTGGCGGCGCGCCGGCGCCCGGCGCATCCGCCGCCTGCCCCGCCTGGTCTCCCCGCGGACTGGGAGGCCATCGAAGCGCCGTTTATCGTCCACCATGGCGGCTACTACTACCTTTTCGACTCATGGGATCTCTGCTGCCGAGGCGTAAAGAGCACCTACCGCACCATGGTCGGACGATCGAGGCAGGTAACCGGCCCCTATGTGGATGAGAGCGGGGTAGCGTTGACCCGGGGAGGGGGTACGGAACTCCTGGCTGGCAATCAGCGCTGGGCGGGACCCGGCGGGGAATCGGTCCTGCTTCAGGCCCAGGGACCGGACCTGATCGTCTTCCACGCTTACGACGCGCATACCGGCAGGCCTGCTCTGCGGATTTCCACGCTGACATGGAACAATGGCTGGCCTCAGGCAGCCCTGCAGCAGTAAGGAGCAACCTCCTGTGTTCGAAGGTGGAGGAATATCACTGCGGCATGCCGCTATTCATTCATGCTGTAAGGTTATGTTTTAGACACAATCTGCGAGTTTTTCCAATGGCTGCTCCAAGCGAACCCACGAAACGCCGCTCCCGAAGGAAATCGGAGCGGATGGATATTCATGCCGTCGCCGAACTGGCTAAGGTTTCGATTGCCACTGTTTCCCGCACCATCAACAACGTGCCCACAGTCAATCCTGATATGGCCAGACGGGTGTGGGAGGCGATTCGGGAGCTGAATTACTTTCCCAATACGCAGGCTCGCGCCCTGGTCTCCGGACGCAGCAGGATTCTCGGCCTGATCGTCTCCGAAATCACCAATCCCTTCTTCCCGGAACTGATTCAGGTCTTTGAGGAGGTTGCGGTCGAGCACGGTTACGAAATCCTCATCGGTTCCACCAACTACGATCCGGAACGCATGCAGCGGTGCATCCGGCGCATGGTCGAACGCAATGCCGACGGGGTCGCGGTGATGACCTTCGGGATCGAACAGCCGCTCCTGGAGCAGCTTGCCGATCGCAGAATTCCCCTCGTTTTCGTCGATCTGGGACCGGACAGGCCAGGCGTCAGTGTCCTGAAGGTTGACTACCATCACGGCATCCGCCAGGGAGTGCAGCATCTGGCCGCTCTGGGCCATCGGGATATCTCCTTCGTCTCCGGGCCCCTGCATCTGCACTCGGCACAGTCGAGGCTGGCGGCGTTCCGGAAATCACTGCAGGAATGCGGCATTCCGGTCCGTGAAAAGCTGATCATCGAGGGCGATCACGCCATGGAAGGCGGCGTGGCCGCCGCAGAGCAACTGCTGGCGGCCCGGACCCTGCCCACTGCCGTCATCTGCTCCAACGACATGCTGGCCATCGGCATGATGCATCAGTTTGCGCGCTCCGGCGTTCGCCTGCCCGACGACATTTCGCTTGTGGGCTTCGACGATATCCGGATCGCCGAAATGATGATTCCTTCGCTGACGTCGATCCAGATGTCCCGGGCCGAGCTGGCACGCGCGGCCGTTGCAGCGCTCCGCGCACATGTCGAAAAAGCCTCGCCTCGCCGCGAATACAACATCGACACGCGTCTCGTGGTTCGCCAGTCGACGGCATTTCCTCGCGGGACCATGACCAGTCTGCGCAAAGCCAACGGCCGGGAAGCGGGCTCTCGCGTGCCGCGGTAGGGTAGCCCCGCCTGGTGGCGGGTCAGGCAGCAGGTCTGATTCAAAGGGATCGCCCCCCCTCGCGGGCCAGATCGCCGTTCCCTATGCAGACCCCGTCCTGGCCGATGCCGCCATTCTCGGCATCCTCCGAATCGAATACAGCATCGATCTGCCGCCGGGTTTTCCCACCCGCGATGCGACTGTCTCCATCGGCTACAAACCGAGCGCCATCGCCGGCCTCCCTTACATGCCTCCTTTCCAATCTGAGGTCCGCCCTGAGGACAAAGATCGCCGGTACATCAACACCATTGACTCCCGCGGTGATCGCAGATTCAGGGTCAATCGGCCGTGCTGTTCGGCAACCACGATCGGCAGCAGGACCGGTCCGCATCGTGTGGAAATCCTGTGACCCGCGTCACCGAAGGCGGCTCTTCCGGCCCGCTATCATGCACCCGGTCCCTGGAGTGGATCCGGATCGGAAGCCAGCGCACAGTTGCGGGGTGCCGGAATCTGCGGTACTCCTCAATCTGTGACGGGCTGCGGTTGACAGCCGGGCCCGAAGACCGAGATCCACAGGAGCGTCAGGCATGACGGCACACACAGTTCAGCACGAACTATTACTGGCCCGCCGTATGGCTCGGCTGGGCACGGAAACGGCTTTTGAGGTGCTCAGCAAGGCGCGTGCGCTGGAGCGCCAGGGCAGGAAGATTATCCACCTCGAAATCGGTGAGCCGGACTTCGATACGCCCGCCAATATTGTCGATGCCGGCGTCGAAGCGCTGCGCAGCGGGTGGACTCATTACGGTCCCTCCGCCGGGCTGCCGGAGCTGCGCCAGACCATCGCCGACTATGTGAGCCGTACCCGCGGCGTTGAGGTTTCTCCGGATGAGGTGGTGGTGGTGCCGGGCGGCAAGCCGATCATCTTTTTCAGCATGCTGGCATTGATCGATGAGGGCGACGAGGTCATTTACCCCGATCCCGGATTTCCTATTTACCAGTCGATGATCGAGTACGTGGGCGGCAAAGCCGTGCCCGCGCCGCTGCGCGAGGAGCGGGACTTTGCCATGGACGTAGCGGAATTCGAGTCGCTGGTCAGCGACCGCACGAAGCTCATCATCCTGAACTCACCGCAGAACCCCACCGGCGGGATCCTGCCGCGCGCCGATATCGAGCGCATCGCCGCCATCCTCGGCGATCGCAACATCATGGTCCTGTCCGATGAGATTTACAGCCGGCTGCAGTTTGAAGGCGAGCCGTTCTCCATCCTGTCCGTCCCGGGCATGCAGGAACGCACGATTCTGCTCGACGGTTTCTCGAAGACCTACGCGATGACCGGCTGGCGCATCGGCTATGGCGTCATGCGCGCCGATCTGGCCACGCAGATCACCCGGCTCATGACCAATTCCAACTCCTGCACCGCCAGCTTTACGCAGATCGCCGGAATCGAGGCGCTGCTGGGCAATCAGAGTTCGGTCGATCGCATGCGGGCCGAGTTCGAGCAGCGCAGCCGGATCTTTGTGGATGGCCTGAACGAGATCCGGGGCTTCTCCTGCCGGATGCCGAAGGGCGCCTTCTATGCCTTCGCCAACATCCGCGAGACAGGCTGGCAGGCGAAGCCGCTGGCCGACGCGCTGCTGGAAGAGGCCGGAGTGGCCGCGCTGTCCGGGACTTCGTTCGGCGCATTCGGCGAGGGGTACCTGCGCTTCAGCGTGGCGAACTCCGTTTCGAGGCTGCGTGAGGCGCTGGACCGCATCGACCGCTGGGTGAAACAGAATCTTTAGCCCGGCCAGGGAGCAAAGCGTATGGCTCTGAGAGATACCACCACCGGCAACATCCTCCGCACCTACTCGATCGAGCAGCTCTGCGATGCGGCCAGGCTGATGCGCGGGTACAATCTGGTCGCACTCTGTGCCGCGGGTTCGGGCCATGCCGGCGGCACGCTGTCCGTCATGGATCTCGCAGCCGCCCTCTACCTCCACGCCGCGGAACACGATCCGGGGAATCCTTCCTGGGCTGATCGCGACCGCATTATCTGGTCTGCGGGACACAAAGCTCCGGCGCTTTACGTCGCCCTGGGCCTCGCGGGGTTTTTCCCGGTCGAGGAGGTTGTGACGCTGCGCAAGCTCGGCTCCCCCTTTCAGGGGCATCCGCACTGCCTGAAACTCCCGGGCGTCGAGGTCTCGACCGGTTCCCTGGGCCAGGGTCTCAGCATCTCCGTCGGGATGGCGCTTGCCGCCCGCCTGAACGGCCAAAACCATAAGGTCTTCTGCCTGCTGGGAGATGGAGAACAGCAGGAAGGCCAGGTGTGGGAAGCCGCCATGGAGGCCGGGCATTTTCATCTCGACAACCTCATCGCCATCGTCGACTGCAATCGCCTGCAGATCGATGGCTGGGTCAGAGACGTGATGCAGGTCGAGCCCCTGGATGCGAGATACGCAAGCTTCGGCTGGGAGACTCTGCGCATCGACGGCCATGACATGAATCAGATCGTCGGGGCGCTGGAGAAAGCCCGCACCATGACCGGCAAGCCGGTCGTGATTCTCGCCGATACCGTCAAGGGCAAAGGCGTCAGCTTCATGCAGGATCAGGCGGGCTGGCACGGCAAAGCCCCCAGCCGGCAGGAGCTGGATGCCGCTCTCGTCGAACTTGGCCTCACGGAGCGCATCCCGGTCGAACCGTTGCTGGCAAGGGCTGCCCGGTTCCAGGAGGAAGTCGACGGCAAACTCCAGGCCCGCATGCCTCTCTTCTCCCGCGATTTCTGGTGGAACGCCGGCGACACCATGAAGGTCCACATGGAACCGACCCGCAAAGGCTTCGGCCAATCGCTGGCGCTGAACGGCGACGACGAGCGCATCGTCTGCCTCGGCCTCGATATCTCCGCCTCCATCACCATCAGCGACTTCTACGCCGGCAAGCCCGCGCGCCGGGACCGCTGGATCAGCATGGGCATCGCGGAGCAGTCCGCCACCTCGGCCGCGGCAGGAATGGCGCGGGAAGGGAAGCTTCCTGTCCTCGGCTCCTATGCCACCTTTGCGGCAGCGCGCAACCTCGATCAGATCCGTGTCTCCATCTGCTACCCCAACCTGAACGTCCTCATCGCCGGGGCGCATGGCGGCGTTTCGGTGGGCCCGGACGGCGCCACCCATCAGGCGCTCGAAGACCTCTTCGCCATGCAGGGCCTGCCCAATATGTCCGTCGTCGTGCCCTGCGACTCCATCGAAACACGCAAGGCCACCGACTACCTGCTCCTTCGCCACCAGGGACCGAAGTACATCCGCTTCGCTCGCGAAGCCACCCCCGTGGTTACGAAAGAAGCGACGCCCTTCGTCTTCGGCCAGGCCAACGTCATCCGGCTGCGGCGCGAGACTGCCGATTTCGCCGATGCCTTCGACACCCAGCTTGCGGCCGATTACGTCAGCGAATCGGAGGACCTGAGCATCATCTCCTGCGGCCCCATGGTCCCGGAAGCGATGCGCGCCGCGCAGATCCTGAAGCAGGATTACGGCTATGAAGCCCGCGTACTGAACCTGCACACACTCAAGCCCATCGACGCCGAAGCTATCGTGCGCGCGGCACGCGAGACCGGACTCATTGTCACTGCGGAAGAGCATCAGATCGGAGCGCTGGCCTGGCGGGTCGCCGGCGTGATTACCGAAAGCCCGCAGCTTTATGGTGTGCCCGTTCTCACCGCGGCCATCGGCGTAAAAGATCGCTTTGGCGATTCCGGCGCCCCCTGGGAGCTGGTGAAGGAACTCGAAGTCAGCGCCGAGCACATCGCGTTCAAAGCGCTGGAGCTGATCGCAGCAAGAAAGAGCCGGGAAGCTGCCGTCGTTGCCTCGGTGTAAATCAGGGCAGGGAACCGGCGAGAGCGGTTTTCACAGCGTCCATCCTGCCCGGCCTGTCCCTGTAAGGGGTGTCCTCCTCTTCAGCGTCCAGCTCAGTCGCTAATATGAGAAGTGCACGTGCATTCCATGTCGACCTCGATTCCCGAAATCCACGTAGTCGATTCCCACACCGCGGGCGAACCCACGCGGGTCGTCCTCAGCGGTGCTCCGGATCTCGGCACCGGCTCCCTGGCGGACCGCATCCGCCGCTTTGCCGCCGATCACAACGACTTCCGATCCGCCGTCATCAATGAGCCGCGCGGTTCCGACGTGCTGGTGGGAGCGCTGCTCACCGAACCGGTCGACCCGGCTTCGGCGGCCGGCGTGCTCTTCTTCAACAATGTCGGCTATCTGGGGATGTGCGGGCACGGGACCATCGGTGTCGTTACCACGCTCGCGCATCTGGGACGCATTCAGCCCGGCGAGCACCGGATTGAAACGCCGGTGGGCGTGGTCCGCACCCTCCTGCGCGACGACGGCAGAGTCACGGTGGAAAATGTCCCGAGTTACCGGCATCGCAAAGACGTTTCTGTCGAAGTGCCGGGATTCGGCACAGTACATGGCGATGTGGGATGGGGCGGAAACTGGTTCTTTCTGGCCGAGAATCCGCCCTTCGCCATCCTTCTGGAAAACCGCGACGCCCTGACAGCCTTTGCGGTGGCTGTGAAGCGCGCGCTTCAGAACGCCGGCATGACCGGCACTGACGGCCAGGAGATCGATCACATCGAGCTGTTCTCCGCCTCGCCTGTCCACGGCATAGACAGCAGGAACTTCGTTCTGTGCCCCGGCAATGCCTACGACCGCTCTCCCTGCGGCACCGGGACCAGCGCCAAGCTGGCGTGTCTGGCGGCGGACGGCAAGCTCGCTCCCGGCCAGGTCTGGCGGCAGGAAGGCATCCTCGGAACCGTCTTTGAAGGCAGCTACCGGGCTGCGGATGGTTCCGCAGGCCGAGTCACTCCCAGTATCACCGGTTCGGCCTGGATTACCGCGGAAGCCCGGCTGCTTCTGGACCCTGATGATCCGTTCCGCGCCGGCATTCCGGCTCCGCCGCTTCCCGGAGCTCGATGAGCGAAACCTGGGACGTGGTGGTTCTCGGCGCCGGTATCGTGGGCGCGGCCTGCGCACGCGCATGCAGCCTCCGCGGCCTGCGGACAGCCGTTGTTGAGAGCGGCGCCATCGGCGGCGGAGCCACCGCTGCCGGCATGGGCCACATCGTCGTCATGGACGATTCGGAACCGCAGCTCGCCCTCACCCGCTACTCGCAGCAGCTCTGGATGGCTCTCTCGGATCGGCTGCCGCCTCAGGCCGAATTCGAATCCTGCGGGACGTTGTGGGTTGCCGCCGACGAGGAAGAGATGCAGGAGGTCCGGCGCAAGCAGAGAGTCTACGCCTCGTTGGGGGTTGCGACGGAGATCCTGGACAGCCGCGCCCTGCGCGAAGCGGAGCCGCATCTTCGGCCTGAGATGGCCGGGGCTCTGCTGGTATCCTCCGACGCGGTGCTGTATCCACCCTGCGCAGCGGCGTGGCTCCTCGAGGAAGCCATTCACTTCGGGGCGAAGCTCTACGCGCCGCGCACGGTGGTCTCGGCCAGTGCCGGGCATGTTCGCCTCGACGGCGGCACGGAACTGACTGCGGAGCATATCGTCGTCGCCTGCGGCGCCGACTCCGTCCGGCTGATTCCGGAACTGCCCCTCCGCAAACGCAAAGGGCATCTCGTCATCACCGACCGCTATCCAGGCCTGGTGCGCCACCAGCTCGTCGAGCTGGGATATCTGAAGAGCGCGCACTCGCTCACCACGGACTCGGTCGCCTTCAACGCGCAGCCGCGCAGGACAGGGCAGATTCTCATCGGCTCCTCGCGCCAGTACGGCGCTGAGCATACCGCGGTGGACCACGCGATCCTGAAGGCCATGCTGGCCCGCGCACAGCTCTACCTTCCCGCGCTGGGCGCGTGCTCGGCGATTCGCGTCTGGACGGGGTTCCGCGCCGCGACTCCGGACAAGCTGCCGCTCATCGGTCCCTGGCCGGCAGATGAAACCCTGTTTCTTGCCACCGGGCATGAAGGCCTGGGCATTACGACTTCGCTGGGCACGGGGCGCCTCGTCGCGGATGCTCTCAGCGGTGCCGCAACAGAGATTCCGCTCGAACCCTACCTGCCTGTGCGCGGCCCGATCGAGCATTCCTCGTCCACTCATCCCGCTGCCGGGGGCCTCCATGCCTGATCCGGCCCGGTCCATTACGCTGACCGTCAATGGCACGATGGTTCGGGTGCAACCCGGAACAACCGTCGCTGCGGCCATCCTGATCGCGGGCGGGTACACGCGGACCTCAGTCAGCGGAGAACCGCGCGCACCGCTCTGCGGGATGGGTATTTGTTTCGAATGCCGCGCCTCGATCGGTGGAAAGCTCCATCAGCGAAGCTGCCAGATTCTCTGCACGCAGGGGATGGACGTGCGCACGCCATGAAGAAAGCCTTCGATGTGGTCGTTGCAGGGGCGGGACCGGCCGGCATCGCGGCGGCTGTTACGGCGGCCGCGCAGCACCGGCGGGTCGCGCTCGTCGATGACAACCAGCGCCCGGGGGGGCAGATCTGGCGTTCCGGCGCTTCGCTGCCCAGGCCGGCGCGCGTGTGGCTCTCGCGACTGGAAGCTTCGGCGGTCGAGCATCTTTCCGGTACGCGGATCTTCGATCATCCCGCCCCCGGCGTGCTCTGCGCGGAATGGAACGAGACAGCCATGGAACTGCATTACGAGAAGCTGGTCTTCGCCACTGGCGCGCGGGAGCTTTTTTTGCCCTTTCCTGGCTGGACGTTGCCGAATGTCATGGGCGCCGGGGGCCTCGACGCCATGGTGCGCGGCGGCCTGCCGGTTGCAGGCAAGAGAGTGGTGGTTGCGGGAACAGGTCCGCTGCTGCTGGCCGTAGCGGCGCATCTGGCGGCGCGTGGCGCGAAGATCGTCGCCATCTGCGAGCAGGCTCCCTTCGCGCGCCTCGCGAAGTTCGCTGCGCAGATGAGCCGCTATCCGGGGAAGCTGCTGCAGGGCCTGGCCTACCGTCTGGCGGCCCGGCACTCGCGCCTTTATTGCGGCTGCTGGCCCATCTCGGCGAGCGGCAGTACGGCGCTCGAGAGCCTCACCCTGCGCCAGGGCAACCGCACATGGTCGGTGGCCTGCGATTATCTGGCCTGCGGGTTTCATCTGGTGCCGAACCTCGAACTGGCTGAGTTGCTCGGCTGCCGTATTCAGGATGGCTTCGTCGCCGTCGACGATCTGCAGCAAACGTCGGTTGCTAATGTTTACTGCGCCGGAGAGCCCACCGGGATTGGCGGAGTCGAAATGGCGCTTGTCGAAGGCCAGATCGCCGGGCTCGCGGCATCGGGCAGCGCCGAGGCGGCACGGAAGCTGATTCCGCAGCGGCGGCGCATGCTCGGCTTCGTGGACGCGCTGCGCCGCACCTGCGCGCTCAACCCCGAATTGCGCCGCCCCGCCGCCGATACAACCCTCGTCTGCCGCTGCGAAGATGTTCCCTTCGGCACGCTGCGCGAGCACACCTCCTGGCGCGATGCCAAGCTGCACACGCGCTGCGGCATGGGCCCCTGCCAGGGACGCATCTGCGGCGCGGCTGCAGAGTTTCTTTTCGGCTGGGGACCGGACGCGGTGCGGCCGCCCATCTTTCCCGCTCTCGTTTCCAGTCTCGCTGCGGAATCAACCAATCCCAACAAATCCATGGAGGACGCATGAAGTGGCACGGCGTAATGCCCGCAATGACGACTTGTTTTGACCAGCACCTGCAGATCGACCACGGCTTTATGACCCGCCACGCGCGCTGGATGCTCGTCAACGGCTGCACAGGAATCATCTCTCTCGGCTCCCTCGCCGAATCCGCCTGCCTGACCTTCGCGGAGAAGGAAGCGATTCTGCGCAACATGGTCGCCGCAGCCGACGGCGCGCCCATCGTCGCCGGCATCGCCGCGCTTTCGACTGCCGAGGCCGTGGCGCTGGCGAAGATGGCGGAGCAGTCCGGCTGTTCGGGGCTGATGGTCCTGCCCCCGTGGGTCTATCTCGGCGACTGGCGCGAGACCAAAGCCCATATTGCGGCCATCTTTCGCGCGACCCAGCTTCCGTGCATGCTCTACAACAACCCCGTCGCCTACGGCACCGACTTTATCCCTGAACAGATTGCCGAGCTGGCCGCCGAATACGAGAACTTCGCCGCCGTGAAGGAGTCGAGCACCGACGTGCGCCGCGTCACCGCGATCCGCGCTCTCATTGGCGACCGCCTCCGCCTCTTTGTCGGTGTCGACGACGCCATTGTGGAGGGCATCGCTGCCGGTGCCGTCGGCTGGGTTGCGGGTCTCGTCAACGCCTTTCCCGCCGAATCGGTAGCGCTTTTCAACTTTGCCACCGCAGGCGAACGCAACAAGACCTTTGAACTCTACCGATGGTTTCTGCCCCTGCTGCGCATGGATACCGTGCCGAAATTCGTGCAGCTGATCAAGCAGGTGCAACAGGAAACCGGAACCGGCAGCGCCCGCGTTCGTCCCCCGCGGCTGGAAGTGACTGGCTCTGAACTGGAAGCGACCCGCGCCGCTGTGCAGCACGCGCTCGCCTCACATCCCAGCCCGCGCAGCACAGCGTTCCCAAAGTAGGCGCGATCGTCGCGGAGGTATCGTGCCGGAATCCCGTCGGCGTATTCTGTACTGGGATTCCCTCCGCGATTGCTGTGGTTCTGGAGGTGGAACATGGCCCGTTTCCTTCTCGACGTCAACGGTGCGAAGCTTCCGGTGGAAGCTCCCGGTGACGAGCCTCTCCTCTGGGTCCTTCGGAATCGCCTTGATCTGATGGGCACCAAATATGGCTGCGGTGAAGGCCAGTGCGGCGCCTGTACCGTCTTCCTCGATGGCCAACCGGCGCGTTCCTGTCAGGTTACGGTTGCGGCGGCTGCCGGCTCGAAGATCATCACCATCGAAGGCCTTGACCAGAACGGCGTGCTCACCCCGGTGCAGCAGGCTTTTGTCGATGAAGGCGCCTTCCAGTGCGGCTACTGCACTTCGGGGATGATCCTGTCCGCCACGGCGCTGCTGCGCGAGCACCCCAGGCCGACTCAGCAGCAGATCATCGATGCAATGGACGGTAACGTCTGCCGCTGCGGAACCTATCCACGTATCGTCGCCGCCATCCGGAGGGCCTCGCAGCGGATGGCCACGGAAGGGAGCAGCCATGTCCAGGATTAGCTCCGAGCCTGCCCAGTATCCGATCCGCGAACGGCTGCACTGGTTTGAACTGCCGCGCCGCGACTTTCTCAAGCTCTGTGGCGGGGGACTGCTGGTCTGCCTCAGCGGATCGCCCCTTCGCGCGCAGGAAGCCGGCGGCCATTTTGGAGAGCATGAACTCCCGAAGGAGATCGGTGCCTGGATCCACATCGGCCCCGACGGCGCGGTCACTGTCTTCACCGGCAAAGTCGAAGTAGGGCAGAACATCCGCACTTCCCTCGCTCAGCTGGTTGCTGAGGAGCTGCGCGTCGGGTTCAATACCATCACCATGGTCATGGGCGACACCGACCTGACCCCGTGGGACATGGGCACCTTCGGCAGCCGCTCCACGCCGACCATGGGTCCCATCCTGCGCAACATGGCTTCGGCTGCGCGCCAGGTCCTGACCGAGACAGCCGCGCAGCGCTGGAACACCGATCCGTCCAGGCTCTCCGCCGGAGATGGCCGCATCACCAATCCGGCAACCGGGGAATCCCTCGGCTACGGAGAGATTACGCGCGGAGAAAAGCTGACCCGGACGGTCTCCGGCGATCCGCCTCTGACGCCGGCAGCCGAATGGAAAGTCGCGGGCACAGCCGTTCCCAAAGTGAACGGTCGCGCATTTGTAACCGGGAAACATCGATTCCCGTCGGATATCAGCCGCCCCGGAATGCTCTTTGGAAAAATCGTTCGCCCTGCCGGGTTCCATGGCACGCTGGTCTCGGCGGATACCAGCCAGGCGGAAAAAATGCCGGGCGTGCAGGTGGTCCGGGACGCTGACCTGCTCGGGGTCGTAGCCCCCGGCTCCTGGACCGCAGAACAGGCGGCCGGAGCCGTCCACGCGCATTGGAACGTCCCGCCGCAGATCTCGAATGCGGAGCTGTTCAGCTACCTTCCCGCGCATCCGGAGAACGCCGGCCGCGATGATTCGGATGCCCAGGGCTCCCTCGCCGCGGTCGAAAAAACCCTGGCTGGATCAGAAGTTAAGCTTCAGCAGCAGTACACGATAGCCTATATTGCTCATGCCCCGCTTGAACCTCGCGCCGCGGTGGCGGAGTGGAATGGCAACCAGCTCACCGTCTGGACCGGGACCCAGCGCCCCTTCGGAGTCCGCGATGAGCTGGCCGAAGCCTTTCGCATTCCGGCCACCCAGGTTCGCGTCATCATGCCGGACATGGGCAGCGGGTACGGCGGCAAGCACACCGGCGAATGCGCCATTGAGGCGGCTCGCCTGGCCAAAGCCGCCGGCAAACCCGTGAAGCTCATCTGGACCCGCGAGGAGGAGTTCACCTGGGCTTATTTCCGTCCCGCAGGCCTGATTCGGATCCGCAGCGGCGCCGAACGCGACGGCAAACTCACCGCCTGGGAGCACCTCAATTACAATTCCGGCCCCTCCGGGATCGATATTCCCTACGACGTTTCGGCAAAGCTGGTCGAATTCCGTCCCACGCAATATCCCCTGCGCCAGGGATCGTATCGGGGCCTGGCGGCTACGGCCAACCACTTTGCGCGGGAGTCGCACATTGACGAGCTGGCTCATGCGGTCGGCATGGATCCGCTTCAGTTTCGACTCAGGAATCTGAGCAACGATCGGCTCCGTGTGGTTTTTCAGACTGCGGCTGAACGCTTCGGATGGGGAAAGTCGAAACCTGCCGCCGGAGTCGGCTACGGCATTGCCGGCGGTACAGAGAAGGGCGGCTACGTGGCCACCTGCGCTGAGGTTGAGGTCGATCCGGCCGGGAAGATTCGGCTGCGCCGCATCGTGCAGGCATGGGAGTGCGGAGCCATTGTTAATCCCGACGGGCTGCGCAACCAGGTGATGGGCGCGGCGATCCAGGGCCTCGGAGGCGCGCTCTTCGAATCGATTCAGTTCAAAGACGGCCGCATCCTCAACCCGCACTTTGCTGAGTACCGGGTTCCGCGCTTCAGCGATATGCCGGAGGTCGAGGTCATCCTGGTCAACCGCAAAGATCTGCCCTCGGCCGGCGCGGGCGAAACGGGCATTGTGGGCGTAGCTCCGGCCATCAGTAACGCGATTTATTCCGCGACGGCAAAGCGTCTGCGAGACATGCCCATGGCGCCCGGCGCTATGCTCGGCGTCTGACCGGCAAAGCATTCTTTCAGATCCACTTCTCGTTTCGGCCCGGAGCCGTGATAATGGTTCCGCATATCCATGTCCGTAAAGACTGAGCAAAGGGCAAGGAACATCCTTCAGATCCTGCTGCAGCATGGCAGCGCTTCTGTCGATGAACTGGTCAGCCTTCTGAGCACATCGGCTCCCAGCGTCCGTCGCGATCTGGTGCGGCTGCAGAAGCAGCATCTGGTGCACCGCACGCACGGCGGCGTCACGCTGGCCGGCCAGATGCACTATGAGGCCTTCCGCTTCGACTCGTCCTTCCACGAGCGCGAAAGCCGCTTCAGCGAGGAGAAGCGCCGGATCGGCCTGGCAGCCGCGGAGCTGATCTGCGAGCACGACACGGTGGGCTTTACCGCCGGCACCACCCCCACGCAGGTGGCCCGCTGCATTCGCCATCGCAGTTCCATCCATGTCATCACGAACGCCGTGAACATCGGTATGGAACTCAGCAATCAGCCGGCTCTCAACGTCACCCTCACCGGCGGTACCATGCGCTGGGCGGGCGCCTTTTCGCTCATCGGCCCAACCGCCATCGAAATGCTGAACGGCGTCTTCATGGACAAGGTCTTCATCGGCGTCTGCGGCATCGACGCGCGGCGCGGCGCCACCACGATCGAACCCGACGAAGCCGCCGTATTCCGAGCCATGGTGCGTCAGGCGAAAAAGGTCATCGTCGTGGCTGACTCGAGCAAGATCGGCATGGTCAGTCCGGCGCTGATCTGCCCCGCATCGGACATCGATATTCTCGTCACCGACACAGGGATTGCTCCGGAGGCTCTGGAGGCTTCCCAGGCCAGCGGCATCGAAGTCCGCGCGGTGTAGTGGTTACCGGCTGCCCGGTTCTTCGCTAACCTGAGCGGGCGGACCGGGTATCCTGCGAATGTCGAGGATCAGCCCCTGCATCCGCCGTGCCTCATCGAGGTGAAGCTCCGTCAGCTTGTTCAGGATTGCCTTGCCCTGGCGCGTGAGCGAGACGATGATCACCCGCCGGTCCGCGTCATTCTCGGCGCTTTGGACCAGCCCGCTCTGCTCTGCGCGCTTGACCAGCCCCACCACGGAGTGGTTTCGCTCCTGCAGAAATTCGGCCAGTTCGGAAATGGTGGCCCAGCCGCGGCCCGTAAACCCCGCCACTCCGAGCATCAGCTGATGCTGCTGCGGCGTCACTCCGCACGCCCGGGCCGCTGTCTCGCTGAAGCGCAGAAACCGCCGCAGCGCATATCGAAATCGCGCCAGATCCCGCAGCACGGATTGGTTCTCTGCGCCAGGCTCCCTCGCCATGAGCCCAGCATATCGCACTGCGATCTAAATCCTGTGCGGGGGAGCGCCGGGGCGCAGCTTCAGTGCCGCTTCTCGAGGGCCTGCCTGACGACGATGCCGGCCCCCTCGCGCACAGTGACGATCTGATCGGCGCTGACGTTGCTCAGCTTGTCCACGGCCCCACTGGGCCAGTGGACCTCCACGTCTTCGGCCCTGGTCGCGGAGCCCAGCCCGAAGGTCAGCACCAGCTCGCTGGAGGAAAGATAACTCGATCCACTGCGCAGCATCTGCTTCTGCGCCATGTTGCCCGACTTGACGAAAACCACCGCGCCGATCCCATCCCGATTTGACTTCGTGCCGGCCAGTTTGATTCGCAGCGCATGGTTCGTTGCGCCCTCGTTGAGAAACAGCTGCGCGGGACCGCCGTTCGTGGTGATGACAATATCCGGCGCACCGTCATTATTGATGTCTCCGTAGGCGGCGCCGCGCGCCACCCGCGCCGCATCGAACTCGCGCCCCACCTGCGCCGCCACGTCCTCGAATCCCTTCCCGTCGAGGTTGTGGAAGAGGTGCGGCGGCTCCGCATAGCGCACACGCTGCTGGATGCGCTCGATGTCCGGATCGAGATGCCCGTCGGCCACGTAGATATCCGGCCAGCCGTCCAGGTCGTAATCGAAGAAAAAGCATCCGAAGCCCAGGGTCAGCAGGCTGGCCCGCCCCACTTCCGACTGCGGCGCCATATCGACAAAGAGTCCGTTGTGCTCATTATGGTAGAGCCCGATCATCTGGTTGGAGAAGTTGGTGATCAGAAGGCTCGGGTAGCCCGAATGATCGAAATCTCCGGCGGCGATTCCCATCCCGGCGCGCGCCACGCCGTCTTCGCTGTAGGCCACACCCGCGGGCACACCCTGTTCGGTGAAGGTGCCGTTGCGGTTGTTCATGTACAGCTTGTTCGGCTGCGTATCGTTGCTGATGGCAATGTCCGGCCACCCGTCCTGGTTCGCATCGAAGACGGCGATGCCCAGGCTTTTTGAAGACGGATCATAGAGCCCCGCCTTTTTCGTCACTTCGGTAAAGGTGCCGTTCCCGTTGTTGTGCCACAGCCGGACGGAAGTCCCCGGGTACGACTCCGGCGTGCAATACGACTTGCTGGTGCCGTCCATCGTGCAGTACAGGTCCTTTTCCGGCGACCACTGCACATAATTCGCCACCACCAGGTCGAGATGCCCGTCGCGGTCGTAGTCCAGCCAGGCCGCGCTGGTGCTCAGCTCGTTCGGGCCCCACAGCCCGGCCTGCCTGGTTACATCCGTGAAGGTGCCGTTGCCGTTGTTGTGCAGGAGGTGGTTCTGCCCGTAGGCGGTAACGAAGAGGTCGTCGTAACCATCGTTGTCGAAGTCGCCTGCCGCTACCCCCATGCCATACATGGGAATTGCAAGCCCGGCCTTCTTCGTCACGTCGGTAAACGTGCCGTCGTGGTTGTTGTGGTAGAGCACCGGCGTGGAGACGTGGCCCGGATGTCCTGGCCACTTCGTCCCGTTGACGAAAAAGATGTCCTGCCACCCATCGTTGTCGTAATCGATCAACGCCACGCCCGGGCCCAGCGTCTCCGGCAGGTACTTCTTGCCGAACGCCCCGTTGTTATGCACGAAGTGGATGCCGGCCGCGCGTGTGATGTCGGCAAAGCGAATTCGCTCCGGCGCCGGGGACGGCCCGGAACCGGCGGCCAGGAGCACAGGAGCTGCTGAAAGGGAAGTGCCAAGACCCAGAGCCACAGCGAACAGCGAACGCCTCAATGCCCACCCCCGCGGACCCCGTCTGCGCCCCCGGCCGCGAACGCAACCTTCTTCTCACTCGCCTGCTGCGCATTCCCAATCGCCAGAGGCACGGAATCGTGCTCGTGGATCGGTTGCCGCTCGATGTTGTCGAAGGGATGCTTCTCCCGGTACGGTCCGGTCAGCGTCTGCGCCGATTCGTCGGCCTTGAAGCGCAGATAGCGTTCCTCGTAGGCCCTCGCATCCTTCTGATCCCCGAGGCCGGTAAAACAGAGCATCAGGTTGTAGTTGGCCTCCAGATCCTCGGGATCAATCGCCATGGTCTTCAGAAATTCGTCGCGCGCTTCAGCATAATGGTGCTGCAGAAACAGGACCCGCCCCAGATCGTCGTGCACCACGCGGTCTTCAGGATAATGTGCCAGAACGATGCGCAGGTGCGCGATCGATCCGTTGTAGTCCCCCAGTTGCCGAAGCACGCGGGCATAGAAATAATGAGCACGCGCCAGCTGCGGCGACAACTGCAGAGCTTTGTCCAGCACCCTGCGAGCCCCCGAGAGATTGCCCTCCTGCAGGAGGGCCCGTCCGATGTTCACCCATCCGTCCGGGTTGCCGGGATCGACCTCGGTTGCGCGCGTGAAGATTGCCTCGGCCGCCTTCAGGTCTCCCTGCAAAAAGAGCCCAATCCCATAGTCGTTCCAGCGCTGCCAGTCGGCCTTGTTCAGAACCGCCTCTTCTCTGGGAAGCGCCGAACCGGGAGGCAGGACCGTCAGCTCGGCCGTGGCCCTGGACATGACCACGATGGGCGGATTCGGAATTGCCCTGATCCTGCCCGAGACCTGACTCGTATCCCCGGTGAAGACCATGCGCCGATCGTCGTAATCCTTTGTCACGTCGTGCGGTCCGGTGTCCTGGAAGACCCCGGCAAAGGCGAACTGCGTATTTACCCATGCGAATTTGCGGTAGTTCAGCTTCGCTTCCAGATGAATACGTCCCCGGGCCTTCTTCGGCACATGCAGGCGGAAATGCACGGTGTCGGCTGCGCCGGGCGGAATCAGATGCGCGTACACGGTGGCGCGGGTCGCCCACGAATTGCGCTTATCGATCGGATTTCCATGTTCATCGATGGAAAGCGACCGATAGAAATGCGCGCCCGGCTCGACCGGCCCGCGCCCGTCGTCCTCCACCATGCCGCTCCAGAAGAGCACGCGCCCATCGTCGTCCGTGGCTTTCAGCTCCAGCCAGCAGTCGAAGGCATCCACGGTGCCGCCCGGGAAGAAGTGCCCCACTCCCAGCGTGCGCACCACCACATCCACCCGCACAGCTTCGCCGGGCACTACCATCCCCTGCGCGCGATCGAGCGGCGCTGTGATGGGAGCCGGATTCGTTTCGCCCACCGAGGCCGACGGCGTTTCACTGGCCGACTCCTCGCCCACCGCGAAGGTCGTCTCCAGCTGCATCTGCGGCGAGGCCATCGGCGCTGCCACCCTCTTCGACGGCGAAATCTCCGGAGAAATCGCGAAGATATCCACCCGTACCTTGCGGTCTTCGAGAAATGCCTCGGTATCGGCAAGCTGGGTCTTGTCGCCGTTCACGAAAGGCAGAGCCGTATTCGCCGCGATAAAGCGATGCGAATGGACAAAACCATTCACGTTGCCGGCGTCCCGCGAGGGCAACTCGGTCATGTGGCAGTCCACGCAGTTCAGAGGCTTCGGCGGATAGTAAAAGGAGCGCGCGCCCATGCCCGAGACGCCGCTGGCCTGCCAGTTGTCGTAGTCGTCGAATCCGCGGATCCATCGATAGTTGTCGACCGGCACGTCGAGATGGACCTTGTGGCATACCGAGCAGTACTCGGCCGGCGTCGTTGTCATGAACGGCTTGAGGAACGTGCGCCGGTGCGGTTCAGGGTTCTCCTCGATCAGGAAATCGATAAGCCGGTGCAGCACGGGGTTCTTGCTGGCCACCAGCTTTTGCAGACCCGGGTACTCCAGCACAAAATTGGCGTTCCCCATGGTGCTCCTCACTTTGCGGATCGAGTGGCAGACTACGCATCCGATTCCGGCCTGCGCCTGGGGCGTGAAGACCCGCGCCGCAATTGGCGTGTTGAAGTTCCCGGGGAAGAACAGTGCCGCGTCGTGGCATCCTGCGCACCACTTCGACGACTGAACACCATCTACCTGCTGCATGTAGACGATGGCCTCGCGATACCACTGATTATTGAACGAGGAGAAATGGTGGGCCGAACTCTGCCACTCCTTATAGATATCGGCGTGGCACTGCCTGCAGGTGGCGGAGTCCATGAAATAGTCCTCCGGAACCACTTTCCCCGTATTCGTTTCCGCCGAACTGGGGAAGAACGGCGACTTCGGACCGCCCCCTTCCTGGTCCATCGAAGCCGGAGCAATCGACGGGTTATGAATCGTGTAGGCCCGCTGCCAGGGAACAGTGCGGATCCACCACGCGCCTGCGCTCACCGCGGCCACCAGCGCAACCGAAGCGGTTACCCGCAGAGCCGGCCGCCACGCTGCACCGCGCAGCCAGCCCCGCGAACCGGCCCACACCGAAAGCAGCAGGGCGCACGCCAGAGCGGAGATCAGTTCATGCGCATACAGCACCGGCCACATCTCGCGCCGCGCGCCCGTAAAGATGATGATGCCGCCGGCGATTCCACCCGCAAGAAAGATGACCCATCCCAGCTTCTCCGCCGTGCTGCGGCCGCGCAGCAGACGTGCAAGCCATGGCAGACCGAACACAAGAAAGCCGGCTCCCCCGCAGATGTGCAGCAGAACCACGCTCTCGTAGAACAGGGTGGCGGAGGGAAACGCAAAGAGGCATACGGCGCTGCAGCCAAGGCCGATGCCTGTGGCGATCAGGGATCGTCTCATGGATGCGTCTTACGGCTCCGGACAGGGGGTGTGAGGATCAAGTGTCTCGTATTCACTTGATCAGCAGCAGCATCGTATCCTCCCGCGGACGGCGCTGGCATCCACCTTTCGGTGGATATTCGCCGGCCCGGACCCGCGGCCTGGATACACTCATTCCTGCGATCGCCGCACCCGCTCGCACGCAATTGCTGCCTGCCCCAGCGAGATGCCGCCGTCGTTGGGAGGAACTGCACGCTGGAAGAAAACCTCGAAACCCTCCTCCCGAAGCCTGCGGACGCACCCCTCCAGCAGCAGAGCATTCTGGAAGCATCCGCCGCTCAGGCAAACCTGGTTCAGTTGCAGGCCGGCCCGCACCCGAAGGCAAACTGCGGCGATCACGGCTGCCAGGGTCCGATGAAAGCGCGCCGCAATCCGCCCCGGAGGCTCGCCGCATTCCACCGCTGCGACGATCTGCCGGACCATCGGCCGCAGATCGACCTCGACCGGGCCCACCCCGGCGAGGGCAAAGTTATCTACCTCATCCGAGCCGGACCACTCCTCGGCGGCCGCCGCTTCCAGCATCATCGCTGCCTGGCCCTCGAAGGAAACCGTATGCCGCAGACCGATCAGCGAGGCAACGGCATCGAAGAGCCGTCCCGCGGACGAGGTTGGAATCGTATGGACCCGCCGCCGCAGCATCGTATCCACGACCCGCATGTGCTGCGGCGATGCCGCAGCCGCCCACCGGGCACCGTCAGGGACCGCGCCGTCGAAGGCGTCCAGCAGGTAGCTTCGCGCCACCCGCCACGGCTCCCGAACGGCCGCGTCGCCACCCGCCAGCAGAACAGGCCGCAGTCGCGCCAGGCGCTCGAAGCCCAGATAGTCCGCTGCCAGGAATTCGCCGCCCCAGATCGTCCCGTCAGTGCCGAAACCCGTCCCGTCCCAGGCCACGCCGATGACCCGGCCGTCCAGCCCATGCTCGGCCATACAGCTGGCGACGTGGGCATGGTGGTGCTGCACGCCGATCTGCCGCAGCCCCTTGATCTTCAAGGCGAACTGCGTGCTCAGGTATCCCCGATGCAGGTCGTATGCCACGGCCGTCGGCCGGACATGAAAGAGCCGGCTCATTCGCTCCAGGGTCTCCTCGAAAAAGCGCAGCGTCTCGAAATTCTCGAGATCCCCCAGATGCTGGCTCGGCAGCGCGAAGCCGGCCCGCGTCAGGCACAGGGTGTTCTTCTGCTGCGCGCCGCAGGCCAGCACCTCGGCGTCCCCCCGCCCCAGCCATACCGGCTGCGGGGAATATCCGCGCGCGCGCCGCAGCAGCATCGTCTCACCGGCGACGATGCGCACCACGGAGTCGTCGACCCGCGTATGAATGCGCCGGTTGTGATGGGCGAAGACATCGGCGATATCCGCCAGCTGCTCCTCGGCTTCCGCATTCTCGATGACGATGGGCTCTTCGCTGATATTGCCGCTGGTCATGATCAGCGCCGGCTCCGCGCTCCATCGTTCCCGCAGGATCCGGAAGAGCAGGTCGTGCATGGGCGTGCAGGGAAGCATCACGCCGGTCGCCGGATTCCCGGGCGAAACCGCTTCGGCCAGGCCTGCCTCCGGCCGGCGCCGCAATAGGACGATGGGCCGCTCGCGGCTCTCCAGCAGCTGCCGCTCCTGATCCGAGACGAAGCACAACGATACCGCGGTTTCCGCATTGCCCACCATGATGGCAAACGGCTTCTCGCTGCGCCGCTTGCGCCGCCGCAGTTCCTCGACGGCAGTGGGAAGTCGAGCGTCGCACGCCAGCTGATATCCGCCGAGCCCCTTCCAGGCCACGATGCCGCCGCGGCGGAGAATATCCGCGACCCGCTCCAGAATTCGTCGCGACGTCTGCTCGGACAAATCCGCCGCCTCTCCGCCGGCCAGCAGGAGCCGCGGCCCACACACGGGACAGGCATTGGGCTGTGCATGAAAACGCCGGTTCCCGGGATCGCGGTATTCCCGTTCGCACGCCTCGCACATGGCGAACTCCGCCATGGTGGTCATGGGCCGGTCATAGGGGACGTCGAGAATAATGCTGTAGCGGGGTCCGCAGTTGGTGCAGTTGGTGAAGGGATATTCGAAGCGCCGGTTGCCCGGCTCGCATGTCTCGCTGAGGCATGCCTCGCAGACGCAGATGTCCGGCGGCACCAGCGCGAAGGCCGATCCGCCCCCCTCGCTCTCATGGATGGAAAAAGCTGGTTCCCCCTGAGTGGGAACCTCCGTCCGCGCAATTCCGTCAATGCGAACCAGCGGCGGAGCCTCCGCGGGAAGCGCGGCGACAAATGCCTCGACCGTATCCGCGTCGCCCTCAATCTCGATGAAGACCCCGCGCGGCGAATTGAGCACGAAGCCGCCCAGTCCATGCCGCCGCGCCAGGTTGTACACATAGGGGCGAAAGCCAACCCCCTGCACGACTCCGCGAACCTGCAGCTGAAGACGAGTTGGTTTATCGATCGGAATCTGGAGCCCTGCCCCCGCGCCTGCCGTACATTATCGCCCGCGGCCGCGCGGGCACGTGTTGTCGGCGGAGGGATTCGGGGCGGGAGGCGAAAGAAGGCTGTGCACCGGCCGGAGGAGTGCGTTCGGGGCTGCCGCTCATCGAACCGCAGCCCCGGCTCGATTCAGGCCCGCACGAACTCAAGCTCCAGAGAAATGGAAACTTCCTCGCCCACAAGGACCCCGCCGGCCTCAAGGGCCGCATTCCATCCCAGCCCGAAATCCTTGCGATTGATCTTCGTGTTCGCGGTCACACCGATCCGCGTGTTGCCCCACGGGTCTTTTACGGGCGGGGTTGGGCCCTCCACCACAAACTCCACTTCCTTGGTTACGCCATGGATGGTCAGCGGACCAGCCACGGCAATGGTCCCGCCGCTCCTGCGGGTGACGCGAGAAGAGGCAAAGGTCATCTGCGGAAACTTCTCGGCATCGAAGAAGTCGGCGCTCTTCAGGTGAGTGTCGCGCTGCGGGTCGCGCGTGTCGATGGTGGCGATGTCCACGGTCGCCTCGACGCGCGAACTGGCCGGGTTGCTCTCGTCGTAGACCAGCGAACCGGCCACTCCGGTGAATTGTCCGCGAACATTGGAGATCATCATGTGCTTGACCCGGAACTCAGCGATCGAGTGCACCGGATCGATTTTCCAGGTGGTTACGGCGGTCGGTGTAGCAGATGTGCTCATGGCGTTTGTCCTCTCGCTGATTGGATTCGCTTTGGGGTTAGTCGTTGCAACAAATAATCCCTGAAAAAGTTTACCCGTCTCTCCGGCACTCCGCCAGCAGCGACGCCAGGGCACGAACGCGCTCCCGGCCGAGGTGTCCGAGCTGGCGCCTGTGGCTCTCCCGTACCGGTTCGTCGAGCCGATCGAGAATGGCCAAACCCTCCGCCGTGATGCGCGCCAGCACCATCCGCCGGTCCCGCTCGTGACGGGAGCGCGCGATCAACCTACGCTTTTCCAGCCGGTCCAGCAGGCGGGTGATGTCCGGATCGCGGCTGATCATGTGTCCGGCAATTTCGCCGCACAGCAGGCCGTCAGGCGCGCCGCGCAGGATCCGCAGAACGTTGTACTGGGTCAGGGACAGATCCTCGCTCTTCAGGACCTGGGCCGGACCGCGGGAGAGCCGATCGGCGGTGCGCAGCAGATCCACGTACACATCCTCTTCGGGGCAGGGAACTCGCCGTCGCGGAACCGGTGGGGGACTTTTCATTCCGAGGGCAAATATAATCGTTATAACGACTACTGTCAAAACAAAAGACAGAAGCCCCTGAAGGCCCGGAACGAAACGGCTCTGGGGACGGGATCTATTGCGCTTCCGCGATGGCCAGCTGATCCCCGGGTTCGATGCCGCACCGTTCGACCTCTCCCGGTGCAAGCTCGAGCATGCTGTGGATTTTCAGACTGACACTGGTAAGCCGCCACGGCCGGAGATGCCGCCACGTCTTTACGACCCGCAGGTGCTTATCCACGGCGACCACGTCGATAGGGAAGAGCATCCCCATCGTATGTACGCCCGAGGAGGGACGGATGAGGATCCCCGATTCGGCATCCAGTCCACGTTTTCCGAGAAGGCCGAACAACCGCGTCAGGAACGTATCGGCGAGACCGATCCGCGATCCCACGGTGACGGCCTTCTCGGGAATGGTGATGGTGAGCTGCTTCAAAGAGCACCGCCTCTCGGCTGATATTTCCGGTCGACGAGCATACCGGGGTGGGCGAAAGACTCTTTCGGCCCGGCGAATCCTGCAGGGTTTCGTTGCTGGAGCCGCTGCTCAGGACTTCCGCGCTGATCCGGGAATCAGGCGGTCTTCTTTCTGCGCAGCACGATGACGCCCAGAACAAGTACTGCCAGGGCTCCGGCGACCACGCGAACGATCAATGCTCCATCCATTGCTTTTGCTCCTTTCCCGGCGTGAGCCGTCAGTCTTGTCCTGGTGGCCGGCTCCTGCCGGCGCCAGCGAATTACGCAGTCTTCTTCCTGCGCACGATGATGACGCCAAGCACCAGTACGGCCAGCACGCCGGCGACAACACGCACGATCATGGTTGATTCCATATCGGTTCTCCTTTCCGGTCCGCCTCCCTCAGGCGGCGAACCCAGAATCCAAAAGCACGCTCCCTCCCCTTAGTGCCCGAAGGTCTCGGCCAGCTGAATGATGGCCGGCCCCAGCAGCACGAGGAAGATGCAGGGGAAAATGAACAACACCAGAGGGAACAGAATCTTGATCTTCGTCTTGGCCGCCGCTTCTTCCGCGTGCTGGCGCCGCCCCATGCGGATCTCCTCCGAATAGCGGCTCAGTGCGCGGACGATCGGCGTGCCGAAGCGGTCGGTCTGTTGCAGCATCGTCACCAGAGCAACAAATTCAGGCAGCTGGGTTCTGTCTGCCAGTCCCTGCCACGCGTCCAGCCGCGGCTTGCCCGCCTTTTGCTCGAGGTTGATCTGGGTGAATTCCTCGTTCATTTCCGGATAGCTGACGGCCAGTTCCTGCCCTACCCGCAGCATGGCCTGATCCAGGCCCAGCCCGGCTTCCACGCAGATCACCAGCAGGTCGATGGCGTCGGGAATGCCCTTCTGGATCCGCTTCCTTCTCTTCTTCACCGAACGCGTGAGCCAGATATCCGGCAGCAGATAGCCGAGGCCCGCCAGCGCCAGGCACCAGAAGGCCGTATTGCCGGGAATGAAGCTGCCCCCGATGATTCCCGCCAGCGGCCCGATGAAGCGTGCCGTCACGTAGACATCCAGGGCATTGCCCTTCTTCAGTCCTGCGCTCACGAAGCGCTGCCGCAGCTTCTCGTCTTCCGAGAGCCCAATTCGCGCGCGGAAGGCGCGGGCCGTGGCAAGAAACCTCTCCTTGACCACCTCCTTGCTGCCGATCCTCCGCTTGTCCGGCCGCTCGCTGCTGACCACCTCCAGGATGCGCCGTTCCTCGCGCGACGGACGCAGAAACCACGGCGCCGCAATCAGCGTAACCACGCAGCAGACGGTGATCGAGAGAGCGATATAAAAGACAATTTCCATGTGCCTGCCGCTAGACCTCGATACTGTTTACAATCCGGTTAATGAAGAATGAGCCCAGCGCGATCAGGCCCAGCCCGATGTAAATCAGGACGTGTCCTTTGGGATTCGTGAACAGGACCTTCGAATATCCGGGATCGACGAAGTTGATCAGCGCCAGCATGATGAGCGGCAGAGCCGACAGAATCCAGCCGGTCATCCTGCCCTGCGCGGTCTGAATCCGGATTTCACCTTTGATGCGCTGCCGTTCCTTGATGATCAGCACCGTGCGATCGAGGATCTCAACCAGATTGCCACCGGTTTCCCGCTGCACGATGATTGCCGTGGCCAGCACGCGCAGATCCGGGGAAGGAACCCGGTCCAGCATCTGCATCAGCGCGTCGCGCAGGGGCATTCCGAAGTTCTGCTGCCGGAAGACTTCGCCGAATTCGGAGCAGGCGGGCTCCGGCGCTCCCTGGGTTATCAGCTCCAGAGCGCTGGCCGTGGAGTGCCCGGCTCGCAGCGCGCGCGCCATCATGTCGATCGCATGCGGAAGAGCATTGTCGAACGCGCGCACCCGGCGGGAGCGGGACCAGACCACCCGCGCCAGCGGAAGGCAGACCAGCACGGCCGGGGCGGCAACCTCAACCAGAAGCATCGGAAACGTCAGCAGGCTGCCGAGAAATCCAATGGCCCCCAGCACAACCGACTGCACCAGGATTCCGGAAACCGTAGTCTGGATTCCGGACTGCAGGATGTACCGGCGAAATTTGCTCACCGACCCGTACTGCTCCAGCAGATGGTCCAGCCAGCCGAAGCGCGCCCTGGCCTGCTTGCGGAGCAGCTGGGAGGCTTCCAGCGCCTGGGCCTCGCCGGAACTCTGCCGAACCACCGCCGCCAGCCTCTGCTGGATGATTTTGTCAGCGGCGGAGGGGCTCGTCGCTATCGCGACCACTCCAAACGTGAGCAGAAGAACCCCGAAGAAACCGCCAGCCAGAAGTAACATATCTGCGTTCCGTCACACTTCCATCGAGTGGTCCATCAGACCGTTGGGGAGTGGGATGCCCGCGGCCTTGCACCGTTCCGCAAACTTCGGCACGATGCCGGTTGCCCGGAACCTCCCCTTTACCTTGCCATGCTCTCCAATACCCTGCTTCTCGAAGACAAAGAGGTCCTGCATGCTGATCACGTCGCTGAAGGCCCCGGTCAGCTCGGAGATGTGGGTGATGCGGCGGCTGCCGTCGCTCATGCGTGCCACCTGCACGATCAGGTGAATGGCCGAGGCGATCTGCAGCCGGATCGCTTTCTCCGGAAGACGAATGTCGCCCATCATGCACATGGTCTCCAGACGGGCCAGGCCGTCGCGCGGGGTGTTGGCGTGAATGGTCGTCAGCGAGCCGTCGTGGCCGGTATTCATGGCCTGCAGCATGTCCATGCACTCCTCGCCGCGGACCTCGCCCAGGACGATGCGGTCGGGACGCATACGGAGGGCGTTGATCACCAGTTCGCGCTGCCGGATCGCGCCTTTGCCTTCGACGTTGGGCGGCCGCGTTTCCAGCCGCACCACGTGATCCTGGCGCATCTGCAGTTCCGCCGAGTCCTCGATCGTGACGATTCTTTCCTTCTCCGAAATGAAGCTGGAGAGCGCGTTGAGCAGCGTCGTCTTGCCGGCGCCGGTGCCGCCCGAGATGACGATATTGAGCCGCACCTGTACGGCGGCCCGCAGCACATCCAGCATCATCTGCGTCAGAGCCTTGTTCTGTACCAGCTTCTCTGCCGTCAGCGGCGAAGATCCGAAACGCCGGATCGAGAGGATCGGGCCGTCGATAGCCAGCGGGGGAATGATCGCGTTCACGCGCGAGCCGTCCTTGAGGCGGGCATCGACCATCGGCGTGGATTCATCGACGCGGCGTCCCACCGCCGACACGATCTTGTCGATGATCTGCATCAGGTGCCGATTGTCCTTGAACGTCACGTTGGTCCGCTGCAGCTGCCCCCGGCGCTCCACGTAGACGTTGCTGGCCGTGTTCACCAGAATGTCGTTGATGGTGTCGTCCTTGAGCAGCGGCTCGAGCGGCCCCAGCCCGAACAGCTCGTCCAGTACTTCCTGGGCAACCCGGTCCCGCTCCGCCGAACTGAGGGGAACGCCCTGCTCGCCGATGATCTGCTGAATCAGCACGAAGAGCTGCTGCTGACCCGCGCGCGTCTCCTGTGCCTCCCCCAGCTTCTCCAGATCCAGCCGGTTGATCAGCTCCTGGTGGACGGCCGATTTCAGCTCCTGCTGGTCTTTCTCCCGCAGCGTCCGTGTGTTGGAATTCCCGTTCCGCAGCCCGGGGCCGCTGGAGCGCAGCGGCATTACATCCGGCCTTGACGTCGCGACGCTAAGACTCAGGTCACCCATGGTTACTCAGTCCTTTTCTGCCCCCAGAATGAAAATCCTTTGCGGGCCGGCTGCTGCACCTTTTTCTCGCCGTTGCCGGTGAGTACGCCTGTCCATTTTGCAAACTGCGAACCGAGTTCCGATTTCCTGTCGGGCCCGAGGGGTTCGCCCACGTTGATGGCCCGCAGGCAGTCGGCGTATGCATTCCCGATCTTCACTTCCACCGGAACCCGGATCGCTCTCTCGATCTGCTCGATCGCGATTGCCCCGTGGGAGGAGTAGCGGTTGATGATGACGTGCAGCCGCTGGGATGTGGAGTCGTTCCGGCTGAGCCCGTCGATGTAGCGGGACAGGTCCCGGATCGCGCCGATATCGGGCGTGGCCACCAGATAGATCTGATCCGACCGGTCCATCACCGCCAGGCCGACATCTTCCAGGGTGGTCTCGCAGTCCAGGATCACGTAGTCGTATTCGCCCCGCAGAAACTCGAGGGTGCGCTCCAGCGAATCCGGATCCACGGTGCGCGCCAGGTCGTGGGATTCCGGAGAGGCAAGCACCTCGAGGCCGCTGGGGTGTTTTGCGATGAACCCCTTCAGCAGTTCCGAATCGAGCCGGTTCACGTTACGGATCAGCTCATCGAAGTGATACCGCGTTCCATCCAGACCGAGGTAAAGGCAGACGTGCCCGAATTCCGGATGGTTGTCGATGAGCAGAACCCGCTTGCCATGCTGGCGTACCAGAAAACAGGCCAGAGTGACGGCGATGGTGGTCGTGCCCACCCCTCCCTTGGCTCCGAAGATCGAGAGGATGTGCCCGGAATTGTGCGCCCGCGCCATGGTTCCCGACCACTTCCTGTCCTGACGCGTGAACGCCTCGGCCAGCTGCTGCGGATCCAGCGGCTTCTTCAGGAATTCGCTGCAGCCGGCGCGCATGGCGGACAGCAGAAGATCCGGATCGTTGCTGCCCGACAGCGCGGCGACAAACAGCCTCCCGGAGAAGATCTGGTGCAGATAGCTCGCCGATTCCAGCGCGGCGCTGGGGTCGCGGTCGAAATCCACGATGGCGGCAATGGCGTCGGCGCTCTTGATTTCGTTGGAAATCGCGGGGCGGCGCTCAGAGGTCACATAGTCCTCGAAATAGTCGTGCGTGAGCCTCCACGGAAGCTGGCCGGCCGCCTGCTGGATCCTGTCCATCGCTTCCGCATCGGTGCTGACTGCTACCAGCGCGACAGAGAGATTCTCCGAGTTGTCGGTTCGCTGGATCATGACTGATTCCCTGCGTTCATTGCTGCGGAGCCCCCTGAGGCGTGGTTTTGGGGGCTACGCCCTTGTCGAATTTCCTGTCGTTGATGAAAGGAATCACCATCTTCGGCTGTTGAGGAGGCGCGGTCTCGGAAAGCGGATCGATCAGCGTCGGCGTCACGATCACCGCCAGTTCCTCTACCGAGCGCAGGGTGCTCTTTGTCTGAAAGAGCTTGCCAAGAATCGGAATATCCCCGATCCCGGGAACCTTTTCCAGCAGATCGGTAGTGCGGTTGTCGAGCAGCCCCGATATAACGAAGCTCTGCCCGCTGCGCAGCTCCACCTGCGTCTGTGCGCGCCGCGTCGAGATCGCCGGAACGGTGTATCCGGAAATGGTGACCTGGTTGGTGTAATCCAGGGCGCTCACCTCCGGCGTTACCTTCAGCTGGATCGTTCCGTCCGGAAGCACATTGGGCGTAAAGTCCAGCTTCACGCCGTAAGGACGGAACTGGATCGTTACCGAGGTAAAGCCGCTCGAGGCCCCCTGAATCACCGGGTAAGGGAATTCGCCGCCCGAAAGGAAGGACGCGGTTTCGCCGTTCAGCGCCGTAATCGTCGGTTCTGCGAGGATCTGAAGGATCTGCTTGTTCTCGAGTGCCTGGATCGCCGTTCCCAGCCCCAGGGCGCTGTTGTAGTAGAAGAGGCTCAGCAGACTGCTCAGCGACAGCAGAGATGACGTCGTGGTCGTTGCGGCGGCGCTTGTGGCGGTCGTCGTCGTATTGGTGCCGGTGGCTCCCTGGGTGGGACTGACTTCAGGCCCCACGGTGACCGCCGGAAACTGCCCCGTGCCTGCGGCGAATGTGTTCTTGCCGACGGAGAAGAAGTTGAACCCCAGCTGTTCGGCCCGCGAGCGGTCGATTTCCACAACCCGCACTTTCAGTCTCACCTGCGGGGCGTGCAGCTGCGTAACGATCAGCGAGTCGGTCACGTTTTTCGAGAACAGGCTGGCCAGCTTGACGGCCTGCTCCGCGGCCGCCGCACCATAGACGGTGCCTTTCAGGGCGATCTGATCGTCATGCGCCTCTGCCGTGATGCTCTCCCCGGGCAGCGCATCTTTCAGCGCGCGCCGCAGCTGGGCGACATCCACATCCGCGTCGATGAGATACGAATGAGACTGCCCTGCCTCATCCCACAGAATGACGCTGCTCATCCCCGGAGCCCTCGCCGTGACGACGATCTGGTTGGGGCTTGAGGTGAAGGAATTCAGAACATCCGGGTTGCTCACATACACCCGCCTCAGGCGGCTGCTGGTGTTGATGAACATGGAGCGGCCCACCAGGAGACGCAGCGAGTCTCCGGCCGCCGAAACCGCCGCCGCACTACCCACGCCGCCCCCCCCGGCAGCATCCGTGGCTGCGAGGCGGCTCTGCGCAGGACACGCCAGCCCTGCCGCGCTACTCAGCGCAGCCGCCAGAAGAGCGGTCATGCTTCCGGAAAATCGCACCTCTCGCCTCATCATCCGTCGCCTCAGTTAAAGCTGTCCGTCGTGAGTTTGTTGCCCATCAGGGTCTCCACAACCCACGGCTTCGGAGCCGCGGCTCTCGGCGCAGCGGGGCGGGCATAGCTCGGCCTTACGGAGGGCATCGAAACCAGCTGGTTCAGCCCCAGCGGTGTCGCCTTGTCCGGCGCATGATCGCCTCCGTTGCGAAGCACAAAATGAATGTTGCCCTGCGAACTGGCCAGGACCGCTTTCTCGGCATCCTCCGGCGAAAGCAGCAGGGTCACCACGTCCACAGTCATCGGTTTCCCGGTGGGGTCGGGCTGGACCTGGTGGCCGGCCGCCAGTACCTCGGCATCCTGCAGCACCGTTGCCGTCAGCGGGTCGGGATGCGACGAATCGTGATAGGTCACCAGCACATCCACATGGGTACCGGGCATCAGAAAGCCTGCCACTCCTACAACTTCGTCGGAGCGAAGCGCGATGGCGCGCATTCCCGTGGGAATTTTCCCCGTCAGCCCGATGCCGGAGCCGGCCGTTGCCAGCTGCCGGTCCAGTACCGGCTCGCCTGCGGCCACCGGATACAGCACCGCCCGGCCCACCACGTCCTCGACCCGCGTAAAGGTTCCCGCCAGGGGATGGGACTTGGGCCAGTCGGTCAGCGTAAGGTCTTCGCGCCGCAGCGTCTCGCCCGGATCCAGCGGCCGCGCAGCGGCCACATACTGGTTCGGCGCCTGCGCCACTGCGCGAGTCCTGTTCACGCGCCGGCTCAGCCAGAACGTAAACAGCCCGGAAATGACCAGCGCCACCAGCAGGGCCGACATCAGACGGCGTGCCATATCTTCCCTACCTCCGCAGCGCCGCCGCGCATAGTGTCAGAGCGCTGCCTGCGGCGATGGCCACGCCATAGGGCAGACGCAGTGTCCCGGCATTGCCGATGTTCAGCTCCGGGTGGGGACGAAGGCCTTCGAAGCGGTGATGAACAGCCAGCGCGCCGACATTCATAATCGTCTCCTTCAGCCGGCCTCGCCATACCGCCAGGGCCACAGCCATCAATCCGCCCGCGATCGCAGTGAGGATCAACAGATTTGCGACCTCCGGCAGCCCCGCTATGCACCCCGCGGCCGTTATCAGCTTCACGTCGCCGGCTCCCATCCCGCCGGCGATCCAGAAAACAAAAAACACCAGCCCGCAAATCAGGCCGGCTGCAGCGGAAAGCCCCAGCTGGCGCCATCCGCCCAGAGAAAAATGCAGAGCCAGCCCGAACAGGATCCCGGGCAGGCTGATAAAGTTTGGGATCCGGCGGCTGCGCACGTCGAAGACAGCTCCTGCCAGAGCGCACACCAGCGCTGCCGCCGGGTACAGCCAATCTGTCGTCAGGTTAGACATCAACGATCCCCAGGGCGCCTTTCCGCCCACCCGCACGGAAAGCAAGGACATCTACAGGAGCCAATTCGCCTGGCAATCCAGCTGCTGTTTCCCAGGCGAGGGAAGCCCGCAGTTCGAGGACCCGTAGTGCTGGCAGGATGTCCGCTCCGGATCGCTTTTCCCTCCGGAGTCTGTTCATCGCCCCAGCCCGTTTGTTGTTGCCGCCAACTCCGGTCAGCAGACAGACCGCCCCGGAATTTCGCGTTTGCTTCATGCTCTTCTGCCGATGACAGCTCCTGTATCGAATCCGGAGTGTGCTTACGTCGGGTTCTGCCGGATGCGATCTCCGCGTTGCGCCGGAGCCTGGACCTGCATGTGGCGCGGCGGAGCAAACTCAGGTTGAGTCCAGTCGGATCGGCTGCTGACCGCGACCTGAACCTCTCTACAGATTCGTCGAACATCTCCCGGTTCTGACAGGCCGGCAATCGATACAGAGGCTGTCGGGGGAGCAGCCCGATTACAGGTCGTTGTTGATGTTCGTGAAGACGTTGCCGATTGACTTGCCGACGCTGCTCATCAGCGTGACACAGGCAAGGGCGATCAGGGCTGCAATCAGGCCGTATTCAATCAGGTCCTGGCCGGACTCGTCGCTCATCAGATTCTTCAGAAGTGCTTTGGCGCTGTTCATGATCTGCTCTCCTCGAGATGCGCTGCACGGCCACCAGGGACCGTACTGCGTTTGGTTGTGATACTGCCACAATGCTCTGGGTGCCCCGTTCTGGACAATGACCAATAAGTGTTACCTTTTGCTACTTTTGGCACAAAGTCCTTGCGCTCCATCGCCGATCGGCTCAGCCCGGTTTCCGGCACCCGCGGCACTTTCAGCTACAGGTCGTTATTGATGTTCGTATAAACGTTCGCAATCGACTTGCCCACGCTGCTCATCAGCGTGACACAGGCAAGGGCGATCAGAGACGCAATCAGACCATACTCAATCAGATCCTGGCCGGATTCGTCCTCGATCAGCCTTTGCAGAAGCACTGGACTCTTCATTTGCTCTCCTCATCGCATGCCGTCCGGCTTCCCGCCGCACACGTGCGATGGTCCCACACTGGACCCCGGTATCCATCCGCACCATGGCTCTTCGGTGGTAACTATGACCCCCTTTGGTAACCCCGGGCCTCCGCGTTGCCGCGGTCGAGTGCCTTCAGAAGGCGCCGGCGGCCATCCCCTTTAGTCCCTTGCAGGCGCCCAGGGCAATAACATATTCGTGTTACCAGCAGTCGTCGGTGTTATGCGGGGTTCGGTCCCGTGCTATGCCTTGCCGTTCCAAAGTTGCTCATTATAGTTACCAGGGACCCCGGCTCCGGATTCGTCCGCGAACCGGCACCGCCGTAACCCGGGCGGCCTCCCGGATCGAGGGAATCTACCTTTGCAAATATCTTCGAGGACCAACCCGGTGCAGAACCCTTCTTCAGGCCGCGCCGATCGGACAGCCCGCTCCATCGTGCTGGGGCTGCTCTGCTCCTTCCCGGCCGTCGTCTGCCTCCGCATCGCCGACGCATGTGTCGCCGATGCCGATCTCGGCTGGCACCTTCGCACTGCCGAGTGGATCCTCGCGCATCGCGCCTTCCCGCACACCGACCCCTTCTCGCGGATCGCCGCTCTGCCATGGCAGGCCTACAGCTGGCTCTTCGAGCTTATCCTGCTCAAGCTCTGGCAATGGATGAACCTCGACGGCTTCGTGGTCTTCACGGCAACCCTCCTGATCCTCATCGCCGCGGCCTTCTATCGCCTGATCAGCCGCCTGCAGAGCGATTTCACCGTCAGCGCGCTGCTGCTCATTACGGCGATGATCTGCATGTCGCGCGGCTTCACCCCCCGGCCCTGGCTCTTTTCGATCCTCTTCTTCGTCCTCGAAGTGGACATCCTCATGCAGGCCCGCCGGACGGGCAGCCAGCGCGAGCTGCTGTGGCTTCCCCCCATGTTCGCGCTCTGGGCCAATCTTCACATCCAGTTTGTCGATGGCCTGCTGGTGCTCGGTCTCGCCGCCTGCGAACCGCTGCTGATCCGCTGGTGGAAATCCGGAGCAGGGAAGCCGCCCGCCCGCGCCCTCTGGCTCACCCTGGCCGGTTGCATTGCCGCGCCCTGCATCAATCCTTACGGCCCCGAAATTTACAAAATTGCCTGGACCCTCGGCTCGCAGTCCGGGGTCCTGAACACCATCGTGGAGATGCGTGCGATTCCCTTTCGCAACCTCCCCGATTATGTTGTGCTCTTTCTCGCTCTCGCCGCCGCCGGAGTCCTCTTTCGCTACCGGCAGCTATCCGCATTCGAAACCCTGCTGCTGGCCATGGCTGCCATCATTTCCTTCCGCTCGCAGCGCGACGTCTGGTTTATCGCCACGATTGCCACCGCCATCCTTGCCGCCGGAATTCCCGGCCGCGACCATCGGCCGGCAGAGAGCGCCTCGGCACGCGGCTTGATGCTCTCCGCGGCAACCGCCGGTCTCGCGGTCTTCCTCGTTGCTTTGCTGCTGCGCGTAAACAACACCCGCCTGCAGACCAACCTGGCCAGGGAAATGCCGGTGAAGGCTGTCGAGGTGGTCAGGGAGCGTCACTATCCCGGCCCGGTGTTCAATGATTACAGCTGGGGCGGCTTTCTCATCTGGAACCTCCGCCAGCCGGTCAGCATCGACCCCCGCGCGGCCCTCTATGGCGACGCGCGCATCCAGCGCTCCGACAATACCTGGGACGGCGGTCCGAACTGGGCCTCCAATCCCCTTCTCACTTCGGCCGGTATCGTCATCGGTCCTGTAAGGGATCCCCTGACGCAGTTGCTGCGCACCGATCCGCAATTCCAGCTCGTCTGGGAAGACAAGGTAGCGGCTGTCTTTGTCTCCCGCGGAAACCCAGCCGGCCCGGCCGGCAGCGTCGCCAGACTGGATGATCCCGCCGCGGCGCCTGGGCCGGTGAGCCAGCCGTAATCTGCGCCCCTCATCTGCTCTTGACACTTTGGTGAACCGCCGCCACAAATGTGGTAGGGACACGAACCCGGCTTCTATCGATAATTGGCCTCAAACAGGCTATCCCCCGGCCGCATTCAACGGGAGGTCTTCTCCCGGCGGGAGGTCATACATCGTGTCTGGCATCGTTGTGCGCCTGAAAGAGGGATTCCGCCAGGAGAGCGGGCAGGCGCTGGTTCTCACAGGTCTCTCAATGATCCTGGTCATCTGCTTTGCCGGCCTGGCGATCGATGTTGGACAGCTCCGCTATGCCCAGCGGCAGCTGCAGTCCGCGGCTGACGCCGCCGCTATTGCCGGTGCCCTCGAGATCAGCTACTGCGGCACGAGCAACTGCGCGGCTATGCAAAATGCCGCAAAGACCGCCGTCGAGGAGAATGGCTACACGGTCGCTGATCTGGTCACCCAGTGCGCCACTTCCTCTGGCAGCGGTCTTTCTCTCGCCGTCAATAACGGCCCCTGCGCCATGGGCTCCACGACCAAAGATCCGAATTATGGAAACACCAGTTATGTGGAGGCCGTGGTTACCAAAGACAAGCTGACTTATTTCATCAGCCTGTTCGGATTTACCTCGGTCACCCTTTCCGCCCGTGCCGAAGCGACTGTAGGCAACGACCCATTTTGCCTCTATACGTCGACACAGAACACCGGTTCCGGTGCGGCCAATGCCATCCTCATGAACGGAAATGCTACGCTCACCATGTCGTGCGGCATCATGGACGACTCTGGTTCGAGCACGGCATTGCTGGTGAACGGCAGCGTGACTATCACCTCCACCGAAATCGCTGTCCACGGGGGCGTTTTGAACAATGGTTCAACCAAAGTCACGCCCGCGCCGCTCACCAATGTGCCCGCAATGAACGATCCGCTCAGCTGGCTTAATTCCGATAAGCCTGCCGCCGGAAGCTGCAGCAGTTACAGCGGGGGTTCCAGCGTTTCTCCCGGCACCTACTGCAGCGGGATCACGATCAACGGCAACAAAAGCGTCACATTTCAGCCGGGAACCTACGTCCTGGGCGGCAACATGATTATCAACGGTACCAACAGCATCTCGGGCACCGGAGTGACCTTCTACTTTTCCTCCGGTTCGCTGATCATGAACGGCAACTCTCACGCCGACCTGGTGGCTCCCACCACCGGCACCTATGCCGGAATCCTCTTCTTCCAGGATTCCAACGACTCAAGCATGATGATCCTGAACGGAGACTCCACTTCGGTTTTCCAGGGTACGCTGTATCTGCCGGGGGCGAACCTCACCATTAACGGGAATGGGAATCTGGCTGCTTATACCATCATCGATGCGGCGTCATTTACCGACAACGGAAATGCAGCCTTTCATCTTGGCAACGACTATTCCTCTCTTCCGGGCGGTTCCCCGGCAAAGGGTGTCGCTGCCGTCCTTGCGGAGTAATCGATGCACCTGATCGGACAGACGCGCGCTCTTCGGCCTGAGAAAGCCTCAACGAAGGAATGTCGCCGGCTCCCTGCAGCCGCCACAACGATGATCGTGCGTCTGGAGGACCTGTACCGGGAGATGACCGGCCAGGGCCTTGTCATTACCGGGCTTGCCATGGCGGTAATCTTCGCCATGGCGGGCCTGGCCATTGACGTGGGACAACTGCGCTACGCGCAGCGGAAACTGCAGTCCGCTGCCGATGCGGCCGCCCTTGCCGCCGGTCTGGAGCTCGGCTATTGCGGCGGCAGCACCGCCTGCTCTGCCATGACCGGCGCCGCGAAGCAGGCGCTGGCGGAGAATGGGTACGCAGTAGCCAACCTGCTGACGCAGTGCTCCACGACGACGGCGAGCGGCCTCACCCTGACGGTGAACAACGGCCCCTGCGCCATGGGGTCTGCATCCGCCGATCCGAATTACGGGAACGCCAATTATGTGGAGACAGTCGTCAGCCAGTCCAGGCTCACCTACTTTCTCAGAATCTTCGGCTTTACTTCCGTGCCCCTTACCGCTCGCGCCGAGGCGACTGCGGGCAACGATCCCTTCTGTCTCTACACTTCCACTCAAAATACAGGTTCCAGCGCGCCCTCCGGCCTGCAGATGAGCGGAAACAGCAAGCTCAGCGCATCGTGCGGAATTGTGGATGAATCCGGCGCCAGCAATGCGCTCCAGGTGGGCAGCAATACCAGCCTGACCGCCTCGGCGATCGAAGTTCACGGAGGGGTTTCCGGCTCTCCCAGCCCGGCTCCGGTGACGAATGTACCGGTGTTACCCGATCCCCTGGCCTGGCTGAATTCCGACATACCCCCTGCCGGTTCGTGCAGCACCTACAGCGGTGGCACGACCATTTCCCCCGGCACCTACTGCGGCGGCATCACCGTCAGCTCCAACTCGCCGGTGACCTTCCAGCCGGGCGTCTATATCCTGCAGGGAAACCTCAACGTCAGCGGCAGCGGCGGAATCCTGGGCAACGGGGTCACGTTCTATTTTTCTTCCGGCTCGCTCGAGGTCAGCGGAACGCCCAATGTTGACCTGGTAGCTCCCACGACCGGCACGTATGCAGGAGTTCTGATCTTCCAGAATCAAAGTGACACGACGGCGATGGTCCTGAGCGGCGACTCGACTTCGGTCTATCAGGGGGCCATTTATGCTCCCGGCGGGAGCGTCACACTGAGTGGCAACGGAAACGATGCCGCCTACACGATCGTCGATTCAGCGCAGGTCATTATGAGCGGAACTAACAGCTGGGCGCTGGGGGACAATTATTCCTCTCTCCCGGGCGGCTCCCCCGCGAGAGCTGTCACTTCCGTCCTGACGGAGTAAGGGATGAAAATGCAACTGTCGATTCTTCGATCGCAAAGCGGCTCCAGCCTCATCGAGGTCGCCGTCGCCCTGCCTGTCCTCCTGCTCATCCTGACCGGCATCGTCGATTTCGGGCGCGCCTATTACTATGCGAACGAAGTGGAAGGCGCCGCTCACGCGGGTGCGGTCTACGGCACCCAGTTTCCAACCAACACAGCGAACATGGTAGCTGCGGCCACAGCCAATGCCCCGGATGTCTCGGGCATCAGCGCCACGGCTTCCTATGGATGCGAATGCCAGGATGGCACCAATGCCTCCGCCAGTTGTACCTCCACTCCCTCCTGCACCACGAACATCGTCTATTACGTCACCGTTACAGCCGCGGCGAGCTTTCACCCTCTCCTTCCCTGGCCGGGCATCCCCAATCCCATTAACATCACCCACAGCGTGACCATGCGCAGCGGTATCGGGTAGAAATGTGTCGGCAGCCGTGATGCACAAGATTCGTCACGTCCTCGGGGAAGAGCGGGGTCAGTCCCTGGTCGAGTTCACGCTTTCGGCCAGCATCCTGCTCATGTCCATTTTCGGTATCCTCGAATGCGCGCGGGCGCTTTACATCTATCATTTCGTCTCTTACGCCGCGCAGCAGGCCACCCGTTACGCCATCGTGCGCGGCGCCCACTGGACCGCTTCGTGCTCCACCACCTCAATCGCCGACTGCAACGCGACCGGTACTGATATTCAGAAATACGTCCAGGGCATCGCCCCTCCGGGGGTCACGTCCAGCAGCATTACCGTCACTGCAACCTGGCCCGCCGCCACGGTTGCGGGCGCCTCCTCCAACTGCAGCAGCACCGCGAGCACGGACGGCTGCCTGATCAAGGTCACCGTCCAGTATCCCTTCAGCTTCATCGGTCCTTTCCTGCCCAAAACCGCGATGAGTTTTTCAGCCACGTCCGTGGAAACGGTCCAGGAGTGATGCAGGGAGCCAGCCTGCGCGGAGGGAGACGCCTCTTCGCGGCAGGGCCGATCCCGGGACTCAGGGACACGTACCGCCCCTCCTGATCCCCAGGGAATTTCCCGACCCCGGGGTCCGGAGTCTCTGCAGCGCCGTGGCCGAAAAATCGAGCCTTGCTGATCCTCTTTGCGGTACCATGTACCCGAATGCGGAATCCCCGGTTTCTTGAGGACCGTCGCTGCGCTTTAGCCGGGCAGGCGGCCAGGGGCGGCCGTCTCAGCGCGGGGTGATTGAATAATGTCGCTGTCTGCAACTCCGCTCGATCCTGCCCCAAAGCAGCCCGCCGATCCCTATCAGTTGCAGAGTCTCGACCGCGCCGTGGCGCTGCTCGAGCTCCTCGGCGAGAGCGAGGCGCCGCTGAGCCTCGGCGACGTCTGCGAGCGCATGAGCCTGCACAAGAGCACCGCTCACCGCGCCCTGATGGTGCTGGAGCGCACCGGCCTGATCGAACGCACGGCGGAGAACCGCTTCCGTCTCGGACTGAAGCTCTATGAACTCGGCTGCCGGGCCGTCGAGCAGATCGATCTGCGCGCGCGTGTGCATCCCTGGTTCCGCCGGCTCTGCGCCCAGGTTGGCGAAGCCGTGCACCTCGGCATTCTCCAGAAGACCAGCGTCGTCTATCTCGACAAAGTCGAGCCCAGCAACCGCCGCGTCTGGCTGGCCTCGCGCATCGGCTCCTCGAACCCCGTCTACTGCACCGCGATGGGCAAAGCTATGCTGGCCTTCCTGCCGGCCGAGCAGCTCGCCGACATCCTTTCTCGCATTCGTTTCGTCCGTCTCACCCCGCGTACTCTCTGCACGCCCGAGGCGCTCATGCGTTCTCTCGAGCGCGTCCGCCGCCGCGGATACGCCATCGACGACGAAGAGGTGGAAGCGGGCGTTCGCTGCCTCGGCGCGCCCATCCTCAACGAAAGCGGGGTGCCCGTTGCCGCGGTCAGCGTCTCAGGACCGGCCTCCAGAATTACCCCGCAGAGCGTCCCCGGCATCGCCGAACACCTGCTCCACTGCTGCCGCGAGATTTCCGCTTCGCTCGGCGTCCGCGACCGCAGACGAGCGCCCTCCCCCTCGCCTTTCCTGCGGCACTATGGGGCGTAGTGCCGCAACCGCTCCCCGCGCGCGGAGCCTGCCTACTGTGCCGTATATCCGCCGTCCATCATCAGGACCGAGCCGGTGAAGAAGGTGGCGTGGTCGCTCGCCATATAGGCATAGAACGAGCCGACCTCCTCCGGCTGCGCAATCCGCCCCACGGGATGGTTCCCCCGGAGCATCTCCCAAAATGCATCGGGATTCCCGGAGGCTTCCGCCGACTGCTGCACCAGCGGCGTATCGACGGTCCCGCAGGCAATCGTATTGACGCGGATGTGATGTTTCGCGTATTCCACGGCCATTTGCCGCGTCATCTGGTGCAGCGCGCCCTTGGATCCCGCATAGGCCCCCTGCCCGGGGATTCCCGCTTCGCCGGAAATGGACCCGGTGATCAGAATCAGCCCCCCGTTCTGCCGGATCATCACCGGAACCGCGTGTCGCGCCGCCCAGTAAACCGCCTTCACATTCGTGTTGAAGACCCGGTCCCATTCTTCCGGCGTGTGCTCGTGGACCGCCTTCACCACGCTGGTCCCCGCATTGCACACCACAACATCCAGACGCCCGAAGCTTCGCATCGCCGCTTCCGTGGACTGCACCGCGGTGGCTTCCTCCGCCACGTCGCCCCGCACCACCTGAATCCGCTCTCCGAACTGCGCCTGGCAGTCGCGAATCGCCGCCGGAACCTCCGTGCTCCGGTCCACCGCAACCACTCCCCGCGCGCCGCACTCCAGAAAGCGCCGCGCCACGGCCAGGCCAATCCCCGAAAACGCCCCCGTTACCACTGCCACCTTGCCGGATAAAGAGACTTCCACCCTTCCCCCTCAGAACTGGTTCCACTACGGACCGCAATTCTAACATCGTCCTCGCGGCGGCCTCGTCTTCCCCTCGCGCTGCCCGGCCCGCTATCCTCAAGGCAGCAACCGCGCAGGAGGAGCCATGAATGTAAGCGTCGCCTTCGGCAAAGGTGAACTGCCTCTGGCTCTGCCGGATGGGTTCCATTACGAAGTCATCCGCGCTCGCTCCGCCCAGCCGCTCGCGAATGTGAGGCAGGCTCTTGAGGCAGCGCTCGCGTACCCCACAGGGGGTCCTCCGCTGGCGGAGCTCGCCGCGGGCAAAAAATCGGCCGCGATTGCCGTCTGCGACATCACCCGTCCGGCGCCCAATGCCGCCACGTTGCCGCCGCTCCTCGAAGTCCTGCGCCGCGCGGGCATTCCCCCGGCCGGGATCGCCATTGTGATCGCGACCGGCCTGCACCGGCCGGCCACCCCCGAAGAGCTGGCCCTCATCCTCGGCCCGGACATCGTCGCTCGCTGCCGGATCGTCAATCACGATGCCCGGGACCTTGCCGCCCATCGCTCCCTGGGCAACACCCTCAGGGGAACGCCCGTTCTCATCGACGAGTGCTTCATGGCGGCCGACCTGCACATCACCCTCGGCCTGATCGAACCGCATCTGATGCTGGGCTTCTCCGGAGGCCGCAAGCTCATTGCGCCCGGCATGGCCGCCCAGCAGACCATCAAAACCATCCATTCCCCCAGCTTCATGCGCGAGGAGCGAGCCACCGAAGGTTCCATCGAACAGAACCCTCTGCACCGCGAACTCCTCGAGATCGCGTGTATGGCCCGCCACGACTTCGTTCTCGATGTGACGCTCACCCCGGCCCGGCGGATCTCCGGGATCTTCGCCGGCGATCCCCTCCAGGCTCATCGGGCGGGCGTCACGTTTCTTCTCGCCTCCTCAGCCGTCTACCTCGACAAGCCTGTCGATGCGGTCATCACCTCTTCCGCGGGCTTTCCGCTGGACCTGACCTTCTACCAGACCATCAAGGGAATCACCGCCGCTCAGCACATTCTCCGGCCCGGTGGCCGGATTCTTCTCCTGGGCCAGTGCCGGGAAGGGATCGGCTCGGCGGAATTTGCCGCAAAGCTCAGCCGCTATCGCGGGGCGCAACCATACCTGGATGAAATCCGCGACGCGCCGGTCGAGGTCGATCAGTGGCAACTGGAGAAGCTCGCGCTGGTTGAGCGGAAGCACCCCGTCCTGCTCTATGTTCCGGGCGCGGCCAGGGAAGGCCTCGGATCCCTCGCCGCCCGCTGCTTTGGGTCGCCCCGGGCCGCCATTGACGCTCTCCTCGGCGGTCTTCCCGCAAACGCCCGTGTTGCCGTCATCCCTGACGGTCCCTACACCTTCGCGCGCTGTGCCGGCGAGCAAGGTCCCGAAAATTGCCTCGCGCAGGAGACGGGAAACGAACTGCTTACCCCGCGTGCAGCCCCTTGAGCCCCTCCAGCACCTCCTCGGCATGACCCTCCGGCTTTACTTTAGGGAAAACCTTCAGCAGCCGCTGGTCCGGTCCGATCAGAAAGGTCGTCCGCTCGATCCCCATCACCTTCCTGCCGTACATGTTCTTTTCTTTCAGGACGCCAAACTGTTTGCAAACGGCTTCGTCTACATCTGCAAGGAGGGGATACGGCAGATCGTACTTCTCGCGGAACTTCTTCTGCGCCCCGGGCGTGTCCCGCGAGATGCCGAGCACCACGGTCCCGGTCTTCTGGATCTTCTTGAACTGATCCCGAAATCCGCATGCCTCGATCGTGCACCCTGGCGTATCGGCTTTCGGAAAGAAGAACAGCACCACCGGCCTGCCCGCAAAATCCGTCAGATGCACGGTCTTTTCCTGGTCGTCCTGGAGCGCAAAATCGGCTACCTTGTCATTGATTTGCATCGTCTTCCTTCGCAAAGTGGATTTATGCGCGCCAACTCGCGCACAATTGAGAATGTTCCCCGGAGTATTTTCCCCTGGATGGACGAGCGGGAGATGATTGCAGGGCGGCCGTTTCCGGGAACAACGGCCCCACGTGTCGATCCCACCACATCCCGGGAATGGAAACTGCTCCCGCAGTGAGGATTATGTCACGGGTCTCACCCAAATGGTTCGGATCGATCTGCGCGGCCGCGGCTCTCTGCGTCGCCCCCGCATTCGCGCAGTATCCGGGCCGCGTCAGTGAGCAGCAGCAGAACGGTACGCACCTCCGGGCCACCGCTGTCCTCGAATACACCGGCGATTTGAAGCACCCCAACGCCAGCCGGCTCATCCCCATCGCCGTTTGGGATGGTATGCGATACCAGCCCGGCGGCCTTTATCTGGCCGATCCTGAGCCCCTCACCCTCGAGAGCGGCACCCAGTATGTACTCGAAACGGCGGGCAGGCCCGAGGGTTTCTTCGATGTTGGGGCCGCCGGCCAGGTCAACGGCCTGTGGCTCGGTATGGGCCATTATCAGGCGCCGCCCGTCGTCGCTAAATTGCCGAATTCCAGGCACATGCCCAGGGTTGTTCAGGACTACGATCCCGACAAACCCCATTTCGCCCACGTTCCGTCCGATTACGGCACTGATTCTGCTCAGACCACAGCGCAGAAGGCGCCGCCGGTCGATCCCAACCGGCCCACCCTGCACGAACGCCCCGCGGGCAGCTCTGCAGACAGCTCCAATACCCCCCAAACCTCTTCGCAGAGTTCAAACCGGGCAAGCATCGATCCGGATCGTCCCATCATGCGCGAGCCCACGCCCCCCAGCAAGACCAGCAGCAATACCAGCAGTAGCACCGGCAGCACTCCCTCGGAAACAGCCACCGCCGGCGGCGATCCCAACCGCCCCCACCTCTCCTATGGAGTGCCGGCCGAGATGGAGAAGATCGATAAGCCCGACGCCCTGACCGGTGTCCCCGTCGAGATGAAACAAACCGTCGGCATATCCGATGCCCGTTCCATGGAGAACGAATCGTACGCCTACTCCTGGGCCAACCCCGACGATGAGAACAAAATGAAGTCCGATCTGGAACTTATCGCTGAGAAGGCCGTCGCTCCGCCGCTGCCCACACCCGCTCCTGACACCAAAACCAGCCATGGCACGCATCGGAAAGCCCCTTTGCCGCAGGCTCCCAAACTCCCCATGCTCGCCGATGAGCAGTTCCGCGCCTACGGTCTCAGCTTCGGTGGCGGCGCCACCATGGTCCTGAGCGCCCGCACCGTTGGCGCGCCGGTGAAATACATCACCATCATTGCCCAGCCTGATTTCTACGGCAATCCGCAGGTGCTGCTCAAGCATGTGGCGACGCAGGGCGAACTGGACGTCACCCCCCGCATGCGCCTTGTTGACGCCGCCGACACTTCCGGTCTCGGCCGCGCGGACCTCATCTTCGAACTGCGCGGCGCGACCTACCGTCAGTTCGCCATCTATCGCATCGCCGGTGGTTCCGCCACCCAGGCCTTCGTCACCCAGCCGGCTCCCATCCAGTAGAAGACGTAGCCGTCACAGCTTCGGCATCTGCGCCGTGCTCCAGCCGCCCCCCAGCGCCCGAATCAGCTGCACGCTGGCCACGAACTGTCGCGTTGCGATATCCTCCTGGGTCCGCTCGTTGGTCAGCTGGACTGTCTGCGCGATCAATACCTCCAGGTAGGTCGTTACTCCGCCCTTGTAGCGATGCGTGCTGATCATCAGCGACCGCCGCGCCGCCGCTACCGCAGCCTCCTGCTGAACGGACTCGTCACTCAGAATCCGTATGGCTGCGAGGTTGTCTTCCACGTCCTGGAAAGCCGCCAGCACAGTTTGACGGTAGTTCGCTACCTGCTGCTCGTAGGCATCTCTTGCCTGCTGCGTGAGGGCATGCCGGCGGCCGCCCTCGAACAGCAGTTCCACCGCCGAGGCTCCCAGCGACCACATCTCGCTCGGTCCCTGAATCAGGGTTCCCGGACTGCCGCTCAGCATCCCGCCGTTCCCGGTGAGCGGAATGACCGGGTAAAACGCTGAAATGGCGATCCCGATCTGTGCGTTGGCTGCATCCACCTGGCGTTCCGCGGCGGCAATGTCCGGCCGGCGCTCCAGCAGCTGCGACGGCAGTCCTACCGGGATCGGCGGGATCTGCTCACCCAGCGGCATTTCCGGCAGGCTGAAGATCGACGCCGGAACTCCGATCAGCGTAGCGATGGCATGTTCGTACTGCGCCCGCGCCACCTCGACATCCACATCCTGCGCGCGCGTCGATTCCAGCTGGGTCTGCGCCAGCGCCACGTCCGACTCCGTGGCCACGCCCCCCTTGAATCGTATCTGCGTCAGCTCCAGATACTGCTCGTAGGAGGTGACCGTGTTGTCCAGCAGCTCTTTCTGCGAATCGAGACCCCGCATCTCGAAGTAATCGGAGGCCAGCTCCGCCCGCAGGCTCAGTTCAACATTGGCCAGCAGCGCCGCGGACGCCTGCGCATTCGCGCGAGCCTGCTCCACCGTTCGCCGCACCTGTCCCCAGAAATCCGGCTCCCACTGCGCCTGCCCGGCCAGACTGTAGGTGTTGAACTGAAAATGCGTGAACGCCTTAAACGTGTTCGGCTGGTTGTCGGAAATCCGCGTCCGGCTGGCCGAGGCTCCCAGCGACAGCGTCGGATAATACTGCGAGCGCGCGACCTTCACCAGCTCCCGCGCCTGAAAGTACTCCTCCATCGCAATCTGCAGCGTCTGGTTGGAAACCGCGACCTTCTCCTCCAGCGCATTCAGCTGCGGGTCGTTGTACCTCTCCCACCACTTGCCCTTTAGGGCGCCATCGCTCGGTTCTGCCTGCTTCCATGTTCCGTTCGGCGGATTGGGCGGAGGCACTGCGTTCTCCTTCCATGCCGGCGCTTCCGGGGCAACCGGGCGATGATAGTTGGGGCCCACCGTACAGCCGGCCAGCAGAATCGCAGTCGCCGAGGCCGCCAGTCCCGCAATACGAAAACGCATCCTCAGTTGCCCCCCTCAGGTCCCGCGCCCCCCCGCTGCTCCTCGGCTGGCGCGCCCGGGATTCCTCCCTCGCTCGGCTGTACCACCCGGACCACCTCCCCATCCACAATCGAGTCCGGAGGATTCTGCACGACCTCATCTCCTGGATCGAGCCCTCCGATCACCTGCACCACCCGCCCGTCATCCTGGCTAATCGTGATCGGCACCAGCCTGGCCACATCCCTGTTGTGCTCCTTTACCACCGTGACCACCCGCAGGCCTTCCTGCCGGAACATCAGCGTGGAGACGGGCACGATCAGCGTCCGCTTCACCACCTTCACGCGGAAGTGCACTTCCGTGTAGGCTCCCGGCACCAGCGTTCCGCGGGGGTTGGGCACATCCACTTCCACCAGCAGCGTGCGCGACGAGGGATCGATGGCGCGGGCTGTGCGGACCACCTTCCCGTGAAACCGCTGCCCCGGATACTGCGGCAGCGTCAGGTCGGCCGCGGTTCCCGGCGTGCAGGAAGGCGCATCCATCTGCGGCACATTCACGTAGACACGCATGACGTGCTCATCGTCCATGTGAAACATCTCGCGCCCGCCCGCCGCTCCCGCGCCGGCATTGATCAGGGTCCCGATGTCCACGTCGCGGGCCGTAATCGTACCCGTGAACGGCGCGTACACCTTCTCGAATCCCACCAGTGCCTCGAGCCGTTGCATGTTCGCCTGCGCGGACCTCACCTGGGTGTTCGTCGACGTCTGCTGAGTCACAAAGTTTTCCGTATCCTGCGTCGCCACCGCATTGCTCTGCAGCAGTTCCGAATAGCGCCTCGCCTGCTTGTTCGCGAAGCCCGCATTGGCGATCGCCGTCGCCAGATCGGCCTTCGCCTGCGCCAGCTGCTGATCCAGCTCCGGCGTCTCGATCACCGCCAGCAGCTGCCCCTTCTGCACGTGCGCCCCGATATCGAAGAACCATTTCTTCAGATAGCCGTCGGTCCGCGCATAAATCGGCGAATCGACATAGGCGAACATGTTTCCGGGCAGAACAATTTCCTGGCTGGGCTCGCCCAGCTGCGGCCTGGCCACCGTCACATTCGCCAGCGCCAGCTGGTCCGTCTGGTCCGCCAGCACCTTTTGGCTGCGCAGCCGTGGGAGGATTCCGCCCACGGCTGCCGCTCCCGCAATCAGCAGCACCAGAACCAGCCCGGCCATCGCGCCGCGTCCCGAGATGGGCCGCATATCGTCCGGGTGTTCCTGTGTCTGGTTATGTTCACTCATCGTTAGCTCCCCGCCACCAGCTGCGGCTTGTGCGCTCGGCGGCGTGCCTCACGCTCTTTCTTTCGCCGCTCCAGCCTGCCGTGCAGCACGCTGAAGATCGTCGGCACAAAAAACAACGTCGATACGGTCGCGAACAGCAGGCCGCCAATGACCGCGCGCCCCAGCGGCGCATTCTGCTCGCCGCCTGAGCCCAGTCCCAGCGACATGGGCACCATGCCCAGAATCATGGCCAGCGCCGTCATCAGGACGGGCCGGAATCGCACGTACCCCGCATTCAGAGCCGAAAGCGATGCGTCTCCGACCGTCACCTCCAGCTGCTCCCGCGCAAAGCTCACCACCAGGATCGAGTTCGACGTGGCCACGCCCATACACATGATGGCTCCCGTCAGCGCCGGCACGCTCAGGCGCGTTCCTGTCAGGAAAAGGAACCACACAATGCCCGAGATTGCCGCCGGCAACGCCGTCACGATAATGAACGGATCCAGCCACGACTGGAAATTCACCACGATCAGCAGGTACACCAGCAGGATCGAGAACACCAGCCCCCCGAGAAGCCCCTCATACGACGCTCGCATCGTGCGCACCTGCCCCCGCACCACAATCCGCGATCCTCGGGGCAGCCCCCTGCGTTCCCGCGCAATGATCTTCTCGATGGCCTTGTCCACACTCGCCAGGTCCGTTCCCACCACATTGCCGTAAATATCGATCGACGGCGTGATGTTGTAGTGCGTGACCGTCGCCATCTCCTCGCCAGGTTCGATCGCCGCCAGGTTCCCCAGAATCTGCACCGGCTGTCCGCCCACTGGCCCCGGCGCCGAGGGCGGCAGACCGGCGCCATACGAAGTGCTGCTGGGCGGCACAGCGCCCGTCCCTCCTGCGCTGGATATCCCGCTTCCCGGATTGATCGCGATGTTTTTCAGCTCCTGGATTGTGTCCAGGTTGTACTGCGGCGACTGCACCGCGATGTTGTATTCGACCCCGTTGTTCGGATCCAGATAGAAGGTCGGCGACGTCTGAAAGCTGCCGCTGGTTGCCACCAGCAGGCTCGACATCACATCGCGCTGCTGCAGACTGGATCCTTGCGCCATGCTCCGGTTCACGTTCACCAGCAGCTCGGGCTCGTTGAACGGCTGCTGGATCCGCAAATCCGCCGTACCCGGTACATACTTGACCTCGTTGAGCAGCTTTTCCGCAAAGGCACGGTTGCCCATCTCGTTCGGGCCGACGATCTGGATATCGATGGGCGCGGGCAGTCCGAAATTCAGGATCTGCGTCACCATATCCACGGGCAGCGTGTAAAACTCCGTTCCCGGAAAGCGCCGCGGCAGGATCTTCCTCAACCGGGCAACATATTCCTCTGTCGGATGGTGATTCTGCGTCAGCGAGACCTGTATATCCGCATCAGCCGGTCCTACCGGCGCCGAGTTTGAAGTCGACAAATTGATTCCGGAGAAGGGAATTCCGATATTGTCGATGATCGTCCCCATCTCGTTCCCGGGAATGACCTCGCGGATCGTATTATCAATCCGGTCGCAGAGTGCCGCCGTGTCCTCGATGCGCGTTCCGGTCCGTGCCCGTACATGAAGCTTAAACTGCCCGCTGTCGACCGTCGGGAAGAAGTCTTCTCCCAGATAGGGATACAGAATCGCCGCCGACCCCACCGTGAAAACGAAAAAAATGATCATGAACACAGCCGCATGTTCGACGCACAGCAGCAGGACCCTTCGATAACCCCGGCGAATCTTCTCGAAACCGCTTTCGAAGGCCAGCTGAAACCGGATGAACGGATTCAGGCTGTGATGCCTCTGCGCCGCCTCTTCCTCGTCGTGCTCGCGCAGCAGATACTTCGCCATCGTCGGCACCACGGTCCGCGACAGCAGATAGGAGGCCAGCATCGCGAACACCACCGCTTCGGCCAGCGGCACAAACAGATACTTGGCTACGCCGCTGAGGAAGAACATCGGCACGAAAACGATGCAGATCGATATCGTCGCCACCAGAGCAGGCACCGCAATCTGCGCCGCTCCATCCAGAATCGCCTGCTCGATCGCCTTGCCCGATTCCAGGTTGCGGTTGATGTTCTCGATCTCCACCGTCGCGTCGTCCACCAGAATGCCGACCGCCAGCGCCAGACCGCCCAGCGTCATGATGTTGATGCTTTCGCCCAGCGCGCTCAGCACCAGCAGCGAGGTCAGAATCGACAGCGGAATCGAGATGGCGATAATCAGCGTGCTGCGCCAGCTTCCCAGAAACAGCAGAATCATCAGCGCCGTCAGGCAGGCCGCAATAATGGCCTCGTGGACCACCCCGTCGATCGAGGCCTTCACGAAAATCGACTGGTCCGCCAGCGGCGTGATCTTCAGCTGCGGGGGGAGCTGCGGCTTGAGACTGGCGGCCTTCGCCAGGATGCCCTTCACGATGTCCAGCGTCGACGCGTTCCCCGTCTTGATCACCGAGAGCAGCGCCGACCGCTGCCCGTCCACCCGCACGATGTTGGTCTGCGGAGGAAATCCGTTCCGCACGTGCGCCACATCGTGGATGTACACCATGGCCCCGTTCACCTGCCGGATCGGCAGCTCGTTCAGTCCCTGAATGGTCTCGGGCGCGCTGTTGGTCTCGACCTGATATTCAAAGGGCCCGATTTTGATCGTGCCCGACGGCAGAATCAGGTTCTGCGCCCCGATCGCGTTCACCACATCGGAGGGCGCCAGCCCCTTCGCCTGCAGCGCCGGCATATTCAGGTCCACCTGCACCTGCCGCACTTTTCCGCCGTAGGGGTAGGGAAGTCCCGCCCCCGGGACCGTCACCAGCTGCGTCCGGATAAAGTTCAGCGCCAGATCGTTGAGCTGCATCTCCGACAACCCCTGGCCCGACAGCCCCAGCTGGATAATCGGCACGCTCGAAGCGTCGTACTGGATGATCAGCGGAGGGGTGGTCCCCGCAGGCAGCTGACGGAGCTGCGTCTGCGCGATAGCTGTTACCTGGGCCACCGCACTGCCGATATTCACGCCCGGCTGAAAGTAAATCTTGATGACTGCGACCCCGTACAAAGAGCTCGATTCGATGTGTTCGATGTCGTTGACGGTGGTCGTCAGCGAGCGCTCGCTCAGCGTCACAATGCGGTTCGCCATCTGCTCCGGCGAAAAACCCTGGTAATTCCAGATCATCGAGATGACCGGAATATTGATGTTCGGGAAGATGTCCACCGGCATGTTCACGATGGCCAGCGGGCCCAGCACCATCAGCAGCAGCGCCAGAACGGCGAAGGTATACGGCCGTCGCAGCGCGAGGCGGACTATCCACATATCGGTTCAGCCTCTCCTGCGGTCCGCACCTCTGCGGAGGCCGGGACAATGCCCCGGGATGCGGGATTACCGGGCAATCTCAAACGATTTCCGTGCCGGATGCGGGTGCCTGACAACAGTATCCATCCTTTCCCGGTCGGGGAAAACTATCTCTGGTAATGGCTTTATGCTGACCGGAGACGATTCGACGCGCGAAAAGACTCCGCCGCGACTATTTGACCGCTCCTCGCTGGATGAAATACCGCCGGTCAGCGATTCCAAAATCGTGCGCTTCCCCGGAGAATTCCGGCGCCCGGAGGATCACCGCTCTGCCCATTTGCGCCGCTTCCTGCAAAGGCTGACGGAAGCAGATCGGCTGTTCCTGCGGCGCCGCGGAAAGCCTCCCATCTGCGAGCCACAACATCTTCTCTTTCGTCCTCGGTTATTCGGATAGCTCTGCATCTCATCGATGCAGGCGGTGGATTCGATCGGGCCTCGTGCCTCAGGCCTGCAACAGAACGCTTGCGACCCGCTTCGCCACCCGCGCCGGCCGTGCGCTGCGTTCAATCAGCGCCAGAGACTGTGCGCCTTCGAACAGCAGCGCCAGCTCCCGCGCCAGTTCATTGGGGCTCTCTCTTCCGCCGTGCCGCGCCAGTGCGGCGAATCGCTGACGGATCTTTTGCCGGGAATTCCGCGCAATTTCCCGCACCTCCGGCAGAACCCCGGATAGCTCGTTGACTGCCTTCACAAACGAGCAGCCCTTAAAGCGCTTCGGATCGAGCCACTCCTCGAGCCAGTCAAAGACCGCCAGCAGGCGGTTCGCCCCCGGAGCGAGGCCGGCCAGGAATTGATCCAGTGTCTCCTCGCGCCTTTGCAGCCGCAGGCGCAGACATTCCAGGGCAAGCTCGTCTTTCGACCGGAAGTGCTGATAGAGCGTCATCTTGGTGATGCCAGCCTTCTGCGCGATCTGGTCGACGGAGACATCGGCGTAGGCGTTGCCGGAAAAGAGATCCATGGCTGTCGTCAGAATCTGCGTGGTGGTGGTTGCAGCTCGGCGTCCCGTCATGTCACTATACTTACCAGTAAGTATAACGGCCGTCAAGAGAAGAAGGTGGACATCCCCATGAAACGCGCACCCTGGATCGGAAATGTTCTGGAATGGATGGTGGTGGCATCGATCGCTGCCCTGCTGCTGCATCGCTTCGTGCCGGTCAGAGCCGCGGCGCCTTCTCCCGCGAATGCGGTCACCTTCACGCTGACCGGGCTCGATGGTGCCCCCGTCTCTCCCGGCGCCTACCTCGGTAAGGCGATCCTGCTGAACTTCTGGGCCCCCTGGTGCCCTCCCTGCAGACTGGAGATCCCCTGGCTCGAGAAGCTGCAGCATCAGAATCGCGGCAGTCTTGTCGTTGTGGGGGTTGTCGCCGATCCTGACCAGTATGCGCATGCCGCGGCCATGATGCGGCAAAAGGGCATCACCTATCTTCTTGCCCGGGACTCCCCCTCCCTGCAGAGGGCCCTCGGCAATCCCTCTTCGCTGCCCACCAGTTTCTACATCTCGCGGTCATCGCACGTGGTTCATACCGTCACCGGGCTTGTGCCGGAATACACGATGCGCCGGTACGTGGCCGATGCCATCCGTCAGAAGTGACCCCGATCCGTAACAGCGCCGAACTGCCATCCGCAATGCTCTGACCTAGACACGGATCTTCCGGAATATCCATCCGGGAATATTGCGCGCCACCAGCATCATCGCCCCCCAGTACGGCGGCACGTATGCCTCATTTCTGCGCTTCTCAATCGCGCGCAGGATATGCCGCGCCGCCTGCTGCGGCGTCGCAAAAAACGGTCCGGGCGGCACATGCGCGGTCATGGGCGTGGCAATCGGTCCCGGCTTGATCGTCAGAACCCGCACCCCCGCTGGTTCCAGCCTCTGTCGCAGGCCCTCGAGGAAGACATTCAGCCCGCCCTTCGATGCAGCGTAGATGTAATTGCTTTTCCGCCCGCGATCCCCGGCCACCGACGAAATTACTGCCATCACCGGAGTACCGTCGCCGACGGAGTTCGGGCCACGCCGGAGGCTTCCCCTGCGCGGAGCACCCGGCTGACCTGCTCCTCCGCGCTGCGCCTCGAAGTAATTCGCCAGGCAGCCTGCCAGCGAGACCGCCGAGAGAAAATTCGTCCGCAGGATGGCCTCGGCCGCCCCATAATCTGCCTCCGCCTCCTGCTGATTGCCGAGGATCCCATGCGCGATCAGCGCCAGATCGATCTCGCCCAGCGCCGCCGCCGCTTCGGCCAGCAGCGTGGGATGTGCGGCCGTGTCGTCCAGATTCGCCGCATAACTCCGCGCCGCCGCGGCTCCCCGCGTCAGCAGGTCCGCGCGCACCGCCGCCAGCTTGTCCGGATTGCGCCCCACCAGAAAAAAGCTCGCCCCCCTCTCCGCCAGCAGCCGCAGGACAGCCTCCGCGATGGCCGAGGTGGCCCCCAGAGCGAGCACCCGCCGGGGTACAGCCCCTTTCTCAGTCATCCAGCCGCCTCCGCCCCGTCACCCGCTGCCAGTACGCCGAATCGAAGCCCGGATCCACGTAGCGCGCGAACTCCTGCCACTGCGGATAGAACGCCTGGAACTGCTGCGGTGTCATGCGCGCATCCTTCGCCGAATACATCCGCCCTCCGTGTTCCAGCGTGATCCGTGTCAGCCGCTCCATCAGGTCAAAGCTCACCTCGCCGCGCACCGGAAAATCCACTGCCAGCATCACTCCCGGCCTCGGAAACGACATCATCCCCACCGAAGGCACGGCGCCGAAAAACTGGATCGCCGCCTGAAACGACGCCAGCCCCGACTTTGTAATCGCCTTCAGGATGTCCAGCATCCCCTCGCGCCCGCTCTCCAGCGGCAGCACGTTCTGGAATTGCAGCAGCCCCTTTCTTCCATACATCCGGTTCCAGTGCCGTACCGCGTCCAGCGGGTAAAAGAAAGGTTCATAATCCACCCGCCCGCTCTTCGTTTTCCCCCACTGCCGGTGGTAATGCAGCGTGTTGAATATCGCCGCCGAATAGCGGTTCAGCGCAAGCTCCGGCAGATCCGCCGGGAAGACCAGCTTCGGCTCTCTGCTCCGGTGCAGGGGCTCGGGGATCTGCGTGTGGTCCCCCTGCATCAGGATTCCCCGCGCGAAATTCCGCCCCGTGGCAACGCAGTCGATCCAGGCGGCCGTATATTCGCTCTTCGCCGCCCGCGACCGGGCAAAGAACTCGTCGAGGCCCTGAAACTTCTCGCCCCGATAGTCGATCCTGCGCGAGACGATGGGCCGCAGCCGGATGTCCGCCCACGTCATCAGTCCCGTCAGCCCCATGCCGCCGATCGTGGCCGCAAACCAGTCCGAGTTCTCAATGGGGCTGCACACGAACCGCGCCCCATCCGACCGCGTCAGCTCGAAACGCAGCACGTGCCGTCCGAAGGTCCCCGCCGCATGATGGTTCCTGCCGTGAATGTCGTTGGCGATCGCCCCGCCGACCGTCACGTATTTGGTCCCTGGGGTGACCGGAAGAAACAGTCCCCGGGGCACCGCGAAATCCAGAATCTGCTTCAGCGAGGTGCCCGTCTCGCAGCGCAGCACCCCCGTCGCCGGGTCGAAACCCAGCAGCCGGTCCATCCCCGTCGTATCGAGGAGGGTTCCATTTTCCAGCAGGCAGACATCTCCGTAGCTGCGCCCCAGCCCCACCGGCAACTGCTTGCCCGCGGGCCGTTGCGGCAGCGGAAAATCGATGGTCCAGTGCAGAGGAACAACGTCGGCCTGGAGTCTCGGATACCGGCCCCACGATTCAAACCGCGGGCCCGGAGTTCGCTTGCCCATGAAGCTCACTTCCTCATCCTAAACGCCTTCCCCTGTCGTGAGGCCGCCATCGCCACCCGCCGCCCGCTGTTGCCTGCGCACCAGCCTCAGCAGGGAAGTCATCAACGTGTCGCCCCTGGCGGGCGTGCTCTCCTGCTCCACACACTCCGCCCGGATGCGAAACTCTGCCGAGCAGTGCCGCAGCGGTGCGGCCGCTGCGGGGCGGATGCTGTCCCGAATGAGATGCCTGCTGAATATCGGCGCAGCCATAGCACCGCCCGTCTCCCCTGGCCGGACCCGCGCAGCGCGGTATGCGGCGCTCGCCGGCCTCAGTGAGCCAGTGTGCCTTCCAGGTTCGGTTCCCGAGCCGCCACGGGCTCCTTCGCTACACGCTGTTCGGGGAAGTATGCATTGATCACGTACTGTTCCAGCATCCGCTGCGTGTTGAAGAACGACCCGTTCAGCGCGATCGTCGACCGCATGATGCGCCGCCACTGCCCCTGGTCCTTGTAGAAGAGCGGCAGAATTGTCTGCTCCAGATGCTCGTACAGCGACCGCGCCTCGCCCTGCTCGTCGTCGTGGTCGTCGATCGCCCATCCGGTGACGCCCTCGATCCATCCCTCGATCCACCAGCCATCGAGGATGCTCAGGCTGGGCACTCCGTTCAGCGCCGCTTTCATCCCGCTGGTTCCCGAGGCCTCATACGGACGCCGCGGTGTATTCAGCCACAGATCCACGCCACCGGTCAGCAGCGCGCCCATCTTCCACTCGTAGTTCTCGAGATAGACGATCTTCAGCGCGCTCTCCCGCATCTCCCCGGCCAGCTCGATCACCCGCCGGATCTTCGCCTTTCCCGGCTCGTCGGCCGGGTGCGCCTTGCCGGCGTAGAGGATCTGCATGCCGCCCTGGCTCTCCGCGCACCGCATCAGCCGCTGCGGATCGGTGAAGAGAAAATCCGCGCGCTTGTAGGTGGCGGCCCGCCGCGCAAACCCAATGGTGAAAACCTCCGGCCGCAGCTCGATGCCCGTCGTCGACCGGATCCATGCGAACAGCTCCTTCTTGGCAGCCGCATGCGCTTCCACAATTTCATTCTCCGGAATATCGATCGCGTAGCGCAGCGTGACATTGTCCTGCCGCCACCGCGGCAGGTGCTTGTCGAAGACTTCCTGTACCGATGGCGCCGTCCACGTCCCCGCGTGTACTCCGTTGGTGATCGCGTCGATGGTGTACTCCGGAAACATCTGCCGCGACACCTTGCCGTGCTGCATCGCCACGCCGTTCACAAAACGCGAAAAACGCAGCGCCACGTACGTCATATTCAGCAGGCCGTCATGGAAGCAGCCAAACCGCTCCAGCATCCCGGCCCGCTCCGCGCCCAGAATCCGGTACGCCTGCTCGCCGGAGAAGCGGTCGTGCCCCGCCGGCACCGGCGTGTGCGTCGTGAACACGCATTTCTGCCGCACCGCCTCCACATCCCGTTCCGTTGCCGTCTGCAGTCCCGCCCCGCGCAGTTCCTGCTCCAGCACCGGAATCGTCAGCAGGGAAGCATGCCCTTCGTTCATGTGGTACACCGAAGGCTCATACTCCAGGGCGCGCAGCATCCGCGCTCCCCCAATCCCCAGAATCGCCTCCTGCCGGAGCCGGTAATCCGCGTCGCCGCCGTACAGGTAGTCGGTCAGCCCCCGGTCCCGCGGATCGTTCTGTTCCAGATCCGTATCGAGGAAATAGATCGGGTTCCGATGTCCCGCGACCCCCTCCAGCTCATATCGCCAGGCCCGTACGGACACCGGCCGCCCCTCGATCGTGACCGTCACCACCGGATCTTCGCCCACCAGCAGGCTCTCCGGGCTCCATGGCTGCGGCCCTTCGGTCTGAATACCGTGCGCATCGAGATGCTGCCGGAAATATCCCTTGCGGTGGGCCAGCGTGACAGCGGCCACCGGCAGACCCATGTCCGCTGCCGCGCGCAGCGTGTCTCCTGCCAGAACCCCCAGACCGCCGCTGTAGGTCGGCATCTCCGGCGACGCTGCGATTTCCATGCAGAAGTAAGCAACGATTCCCCCCGCATTCAAACCTTCCGGGGGGAAGTACTGTGAGCGATTGATGAAGCGCATCTTGAAAACGTCTTCTCCGGCCTTGACCCCAGCGCCTTTCCTTCAGGATAAGACAATCCCTGCGTCAAACACCTCGGCTGGCCTCTCCTGTGAATTCTTACATCGCACCCGGCACTCCGGAATTACTCTTCCGTGCAATGCCGGAACTCCCTGCCGGACTTATGCCGGCCTCTCATCTGCTGATGGCCCGATTCATGGCCTGCCTGCTCGTCCCTTTTCGCTGCCGGAGCGCCTGCATCTCTTTCATCGGCGCAGCCGGCTGCTTCCTCCACTACCCTCTTTTACGTAACCATACGAAACGTTCTGCGCCTGTTTGCCCGGCCGAAGCCAATCGATCGTGCCGTCGCTGCCGAAACGGCTCCACTGCCAGGATCAAGCCGTCCTTCCGTCCGCAGCCGTTCCACGCAAATGCTTCCCCCGTCCTCTCACCCTGGCTCCTCCACCGCATGCGCCCCCGCCGAAGCGTGGCAGCGGTAAATCTCCGGCTGGATGCCTGTCCGTGCACGGTACTGCTCCGCCAGCCCATCCGCAAATTCCTCCGCGTGCCGCTGCTCCACAAGATTGACCGTGCACCCCCCGAAGCCGCCACCGGTCAGGCGCGCGCCGATCAGCCCCCGAAGCCTCTGCGCCGCCTCCACCATGACGTCCGCTTCCTCGCAGCTCGCCTCGAAGTCATCCCGATAGCTTACGTGCGCCGCCGCCATCAGATCGCCCAGCTTCCTCAGATTGCCGGCTTCCAGCGCATCCGCCGCCGCCACCGTGCGCAGATTCTCCGTGATGACATGCCGGCAGCGCCGCAGCACTGGATCCGGCATTTCCGCGCCCCAGTTCTCCAGATCTTCCGGGGTTGCGTCCCGCAGCATCCGGATCCCCGGCCGATGCCGCTGCAGAATTGCGGTCCCTTCCTCCACTTCCCGCCGCCGGATGCCGTACTCGCCCCCGGCAATCGAGTGCTTCACCATAGTATTCGCAATGACCAGGCCCGCGTCACGTGGAATCGGCGCCAGCCGGAACTCGAACGAGCGGCAGTCCAGCAGCAGGGCATGGTCCTCTTTGCCGTTGCACGCGATGAACTGGTCCATAATCCCGCAGGAAGCCCCCACATACACGTTCTCCGCCCGCTGGCACAGCTTCGCGACCTGTTCCCGCGGCATTTCTGCCCCGCTAAGGCTCAGCAGCGCCACCGCTGTCGCCACTTCGATGGATGCCGACGAGCTCAGCCCCGCGCCCAGCGGAACATCCCCCTGCAGAGTCAGGCTGTAAGGCGGAATCTCCACGCCTGCCTCGCGCAGTGCCCACGCCACTCCCAGCGGATAATCCCACCAGCGTCCGTCGCGCTTGCCGGGCATCTCCTCCGGCGCGAACGCCGCCCTCTCGCCGACGTTCTCTGACCAGATCTCCGTGCGCCCATCGCGCCGCCGCGAAACCGCGGCCAGCGTTCCGAAGTTGATGGCCGCCGGCATCACGAAGCCACCCGAATAATCGGTGTGCTCGCCAATCAGATTCACGCGTCCGGGTGCAAGAAATACCCGCGGATCGTCACCAAAATGCTTCAGATGCATGGAGCGAATACCGCTTACATCGAGCATGCTGACCTCTTCCAGAAAGACACCGTTCCCAGCGTCATGCTAACGATACACGCGTTACGCCGATGCGTAACGGCCAGACATGGGACTCGCCCGGCCCCAGCCTGCCGGCGGTTCCCCTTCCCTCGCCTCCGGCGGCGAATTAGCTGAAACCGGCGCCACCCGCTGCTTCTGGTTGTCTCTCCCTCCGGGCCCCTTCCCTCGCAAAGCCGGATTCCCAGCCACGGCTTTCCGCTGGCCCCGCTCTGTCCAATGTATCCGTTTGCATCTCCACCTGCCCCGGCCCCCCGTCCACCATCGCGTCTCTCCTCAGAAAGCTACGGCTCGCTGCACCCGCTGCCAGATCTCATCCGCCCAGGCCAGATGTTCCGGCTTCATGAGCACGGAGCGCAGGCACATGACCCGCGTGTCTGCCCCGGCATCGGTCCATCCCGCGGAAGGGAAGTATCGTGCAGGCAATTGCGCCAGGGCCAGATGCAGCCCTTCCGCCGCCGCGCGGTCAAAAACCTCCTGCGCCCGCCGCGACGACTCGCCTGTTGTCCGCGCCCGCACAGCCCATACAAGAATATCCAGTTCCGGAACAGGTGCGGAAACGAACCGGGCTTCCTCTGCGACTCGCTCGTGCAGCCGCAGCGCCGCCTCCCGGCCCTGCTCCAGTCCACGGGCAAAAGCGCCGCCCCGTACCAGGGGCAGCAGCCTCTCCGTCGCCCATAGCGCCACCGCCGAAGCCCCCGCCCGCGAGCACTCCAGGCTGATTTCCCCCAGATGCAGTTCGTTCGAAGTGAAATACGTACAGGGCGAATCGTGTTTGTAAAACCGCCCCACCCCCGGATCGCGAAACAGCACGCATCCGCACCCGTACGGCTGCAGCCCATGCTTGTGCGGGTCCACCACAATCGAGTCCGCTTCTCCGATCCGGTCAAACGCCCGCTGCGCCTCTTCTCCCAGATTCGATACCAGCCGGAAGTATCCCCCATAGGCCGCATCCACGTGAACCCGGAACCCATATCTCTCCCGCAGCGAAAGGATCCCGTCCAGCGGATCCACCGCCCCCCCAGCCGTCGTCCCCAGCGTGGCTACCACCGTGCCCACCGTGCCCGAGGCCAGCTCCGTCTCCAGTGCCTTCAGGTCCATCCGGCCCCGCTCATCGGTTCCGATGCTGGTATAGGGAAGCTTCAGCACCGCGCTGATGCGGCTATGCGTGTAGTGCGCCTGCTCTGAGGCCGCCACTGCCTTGCCCGGAGCCGTCAGCCCCGCCACCCACAGGGCCTCCAGATTGGCAAGCGTCCCCCCGCTGGTCAGGTGGCCGAGGAACTCTCTCCACCCGAACATCTCCGCGATCTGCCGCACCGCCTCGACTTCCATCCGCGAACTGGCCCGTCCCCCGTCCAGTGCATGGTTATTCGGGTTCAGCAGCATCGCCAGCGCATAGGCAGCCCGCGCCACCGGATGCGGCGGCTTCAGCATCTGGCCCGCATACAGCGGATGATAATAGGGGTAGTTATCCCGCAGCCGCTCGGCTGCCTCGGCCAGAACCGCCGCCGCCTCTGTCATTCCGGGAGGTTGCAGCTGTGCCTCGGGTAATCCGCTGAATCCGCATTGCAGCCGCTGCAGCGCCGGGGCGAGCAGCTCCAGAAAGTCGTCTTTCATCGCGCAAACAAATAAAAGAATACTCCCGGTCGTTTTCCACCCGCCCCGGTGTCCAATAAACCGGGAGGACTCCTCATGATCTCCCATGCCGACTTCTGGCTTTCTCCGCTCCTGTCGATCCTGGTTCTTCTTGTGCTGCTGCTCCTTGCGGTGCGTGTCGCAGGCGCATAACAACGCCCTCGCAACCCCACCAGCCGCCCAGGGTCTTGGCGGGAAGTCAACCCGGAAATGGAAAGATTTTTGCCTGGTCCAAAACGGGCCGGGGCAATTTGATCGCACGCCAAATCACGCCCCATCAAAGAATTGGCTCCCGTCTGCTGGGCCAAACTCTGGTACACTTAGCTCAGCGTTAGATACGAACCGGGCAAGAGCAGTTGTTCGTCTCGCCCACCAGCAGCAGGCTTCTGCCAGTTTCGCTCCGATTCACTCCAGCGCAATTCAATTCAGGACATAGCAACAAAATGGAACAAGGTACCGTGAAGTGGTTTAACGACGCGAAAGGCTACGGCTTCATCTCGCGCCAGAACGGCGAGGATGTGTTTGTGCACTACTCCGCTATCTCCGCGACTGGCTTCAAGAGTCTGCAGGAGGGTCAGGCCGTGCAGTTCAACGTCGTGAAGGGGCCGAAGGGCTGGCAGGCAGCTGACGTACAGCCTCTGTAAGACGCAAAAGATCAGACTGACAACAAGACAAAACATGCAAAAGGCGAGCTTTCGGGCTCGCCTTTTCTATTGCCCACCTCTTCCGCTCCGTCCCGGATCAGCCCCTGTGACCAACGTGCCTTGTCCCTCTGCCATCCCGGCCCGAGAATACTCGCAATGCTTCGCAACTTCCGCCTCGGCCTGATGGAGTCCGCGCTCGATGCTCTCCACCGTGCGGCCATGCCGCGCCGCTCCGCCCCTGCCCCCCACCTTGCCACCGGTCTGCGCGGCGAACGCGCTGCTTACTTCTGGCTCCGCCGTCACGGATACATCGTCGTCGCCCGCGGGTGGCGCTCCGCCCGCGCTCCGGGCGACCTTGACCTGATTGCGTGGCAGGATCAGACCCTCTGCTTCATCGAGGTCAAAACCCGCACCTCCCGCGCCGTCGCCTCCGCCGAAGCCGCCGTCGACCGCGACAAGCGCCGCGCCCTGCGCCGCCTCGCTCGCCACTACCTCCGCCAGCTTCCCCGCCGCGACGCCCCCACCCGCTTCGACATCCTCTCCATCTACTGCGAAGCAGGGAAGAGCCCCGCTTTCGAGCACTTCCCCAACGCCTTCGACTGGGCCGAATCCGGACGCTGACCGGCTGACTGCTCCCTGACCGCATCCCTCCCGGCCGTCTCATCCCCGGCCTCCCGGCCGTCTTTATACTGACAATAGACCATGCCCACCTTCCCACCCGTCGAAGAGCAGCTCGACCTGCTTGAGAAAGGCGCCGCCGAGATCATCCGCGTCTCCGAGCTGCGCGAGCGCCTCCAGAAATCCCGCCAAACCGGTGTGCCCCTCCGCGTCAAGGCCGGATTCGATCCCACCGCCCCCGACCTCCACCTCGGCCACACCGTCCTGATGCGCAAGCTCAAGCACTTCCAGGACCTCGGCCATCAGGTCATCTTCCTGGTGGGCGACTTCACCTCCCTCATCGGCGATCCCACCGGCCGCTCCGTCACCCGCAAGCCCCTCACCCGCGAACAGATCGCCGAGAACGCCAGGACCTACACCGGCCAGGTCTTCCGCATCCTCGACCGCGACAAAACCGAGGTCCGCTTCAACTCCGAGTGGCTCGGCAAGCTCGGCTTCGAGGACTTCATCCGCCTGGCCGCGCACTTCACCCTCTCCCAGATGCTGGAGCGCGACGAGTTCCACACCCGCTTCCAGGAAGAGAAGCCCATCTCCCTCCACGAACTGCTCTATCCCCTCGCGCAGGCCTACGATTCGGTGGCCCTCCGCGCTGACGTCGAGCTGGGCGGTACCGACCAGAAGTTCAATCTGCTCGCCGGCCGCGAATTGCAGCGCGACTACGGCCAGCCCCCGCAGGTCGTCCTCATGACCCCCATCATCGAGGGCCTCGACGGCGTGCAGAAGATGTCCAAATCGCTCAACAACGCCATCGGCATCCACGAGCCGCCTCACGAGATGTTCGGCAAGCTCATGTCCATCAGCGACCAGCTGATGGGGCGCTACTGGACCCTGCTCACCGACCTCCGCCAGTCGGAAATTGACAGGATGACCGCCGATATGGCCTCCGGCGCCCTCCACCCCATGCAGGCCAAGAAAAATCTCGCCCGCACCATCGTCGCCGGCTTCTGGGGCGCCGAGGCCGCCCACCAGGCCGACGAAAACTGGGCCCGCCAGTTCCAGCAGAAGAGCGACGACGTCGAAGGCCTCGAAGAGATCAGCATCCCCTATGCCGAAATCGCCGCCTCCGGCGCCGAAGGCTTCCACATCCGCGTTTCAAAGCTCCTCGTCCGCGCCGGCCTCGCCGCCTCCGGTGCCGAAGCCAACCGCAAGCTCGCCGAAAATGCCGTCCGCCTCGACGGCGAAACCGTCTCCACCCCCATCGTCACGTGGGTGCCTCTGACCCACCGCATCACCGTCCGCGTCGGCAAACGCGCCAGGATCGTCGCCATCGAATAAGCTTCCGCCCCATGCCCGGCAGGGTTCATCCGGCTCCCGCCGCGAGACACACCGGACCCTGGCCGGGAATGGGAGGTCTCGGGCCCGTTCCTTTACCTTCGGACCGTCCCCTGCGCCAGTTTCGAACCGCTGCTCTTACCCAGTCACCTGCACCGCGCCCGCAAACAGCGCGCCGAAATCCCCGCCTGCCGCCCCGCCCTTCTCCACCGCCGTCTCCATCGCTTTCTGAACGTCCCGTTAAGCCCACTCCCGTCAGGATGAATTGCGGCTCACTGCCCCGTCTGGCGTTACCTATCCCGCTCCGTTCGCTGCAATTTGTCCTGGGTGAGTGCCTCGGGCTGATATCGACAACCGACAACAGGCGCATTCATCCCCACACTTTGAGGCACTGTTTCGCGACCCACCTTCTTGAAGCCGGCGCCGACCTGCGCACGATTCAGATCCTGCTCGGCCATCGCGATCTCGAAGTC
>JAJYVF010000038.1 GCA_021792135.1 Acidobacteriota bacterium
ACCCGTTTCCATGCCTGTTGCATGTTCTCTCTTGCCAGCACTGCTCCCAGCAGCTCTGGCCCTGTGCTCTCGGTTTCAGGATGCGGGCACCCTCATGCAGTTGCGCTTCGCTTCACCCGCTGTGACCTGCCTGTGACGGGACTTGCACCCGTCAGTGTGCGCCCATGCCGGGCGCACACAGAAAAAGGCAGCCCCGAGGAGCTGCCTCGTTTCCTGAACATCCGCGCAGGATCAGATCAGCTTCGCGTCGAGAGTGATCTGGGTGTTGCCCTTGAAGAGTTTGGAAATGGGGCAGCCATTCTTGGCATTCTGGGCCGCGGTTTCAAAGGCTGATTCGCTGGCGCCGGGAACTCTGGCCCGGGTCGTGAGGTGGATGGCGGTAATGGCGAAACCGTCGTCGGTCTTCTCGAACTTAACCTCAGCAGTGGTTTCGAGCGAGTCCGGCGTCAGATTTGCCTCGCCGAGCTGGGCGCTGAGAGCCATGGTGAAGCAGCCGGCGTGTGCCGCCGCGATCAGCTCCTCGGGATTGGTGCCGATGCCGCTCTCAAACCGCGTTGAAAAGGAATACTGCGTATCCCTCAATACGCCACTCTGGGTAGAAACGGCCCCCTTGCCGCCCTTCAGACCGCCGCGCCAAACGGCGCTCGCCGTGCGTAGCATACGTATCTCTCCTTAAAAATTGGAATCCGTGCGAAGCCTTTCGACTGGACGATCGGTCGCCCCCGATCCGTGCACCGGATGAGGAACGTGAAACATCGCAGGGTCCATCATAAGCAAAAACTTCGCGTAAGGAGCAGCAGTTATCCTCCGGCGTTCCCCGGGAAGGGACAAACTCCCGGGGACGGGCGGAGAGACAGCGTATGTATGATGGAGCTTCAGCCAAGATGAGAGCCTTTTCGATTGGTGTTGACCTCGGAGGGACAAACCTCCGCATTGCCGCGCTGACGCCTGCGGGCGAACGCCTGGAGACGATTGCGCTGCCGACGCGACTGAAAGCAGGACCGCAGGCGGTAATGGACGATATGGCGGGAGCCTGCCGGCAGCTGATTGAAAAATATGGCAGCCAGGGCGAACTGCTGGGCGTGGGCGTGGGAAGCCCGGGCCCACTGGAGCTCCCCCTGGGCGTGCTGCATCATCCGCCGAATCTGCCCGGCTTTGACGGGTTGAATCTGCGCGGGGAACTGGAACGCCGGTTGCGGCGGCCCGTCCAGGTGGATTCCGACGCCAATCTGGCCGCTTATGGCGAGTTTCTGCTGGGAGCGGGGTGCACCTATGCTTCCAGATCCCTGATCATGCTGACGCTGGGGACGGGGGTTGGAGCAGGAATCATTCTCGATGGCGCGATCTGGCATGGGATGCAGGGCGCGGCGGGGGAATCCGGACATGGCCCCCTCGATCCAGCGGGGCCCGCGTGCCCCTGCGGGGCCCGCGGCTGCCTGGAGATGTATGCTTCGGCCACCGCCATTGTGCGCCGGGCACACGAACTGGGAATAGGCGAGAAGGACCCAGCCGGTAATGGGACCGGCGCGGCTCTGAGCGCCTCGGCTGTGGCAAGACTTGCGGAAGCCGGCGATACCCGCGCGCTGCAGGTCTTCGATGAGGTGGGGCGGGCTCTGGGGTTATCGCTGGCCCACCTGATCAATGCGCTGGACCTGCCGCTGTATGTGGTGGGAGGGGGAGCAGCGGCGGCGTGGCCGCTGTTTGCGCCGCGCATGTTCGCGACGGTGCAGGAGATGAGCTACGTGTACCGGATGTCGATGCCCCGCGATCCCGGCGTCTTCGAGGCCGGGAAGACGCACATCGCTCCGGCACAGCTGGGCAGCGATGCCGGATTGCTGGGGGCGGCGCTGCTGCCCATCCACGCGCCTGTTCCGGCCGCGACGCAGAGGCCTGGCTGACTCTTACGGCGCTTCTCGGGGGACCTCCTTCCGGGCAACTTCGGGTGGTAACGCACTGCCGACTTGTGCTATAAGGCTGAGTCCGAGGCAGGTTTACCAGGAGGAGGCCCGGGATGAAACTTCAGTTCGTCGGCATGATGGCCGGGATGATGCTGGTGGCGGCCTCGGTGGTCGCCGCGCAAACGGGCGCGGGTTCTCCGCCGCCGATTCGGATGGGGCTGTGGCAGTCGGAGGTCAGCGTGAACCTGAGCGGTATGGAGAACTTGCCGCCAGGGGCGGGCGCTGACCATACCAGCGTCCATCAGTCGTGCATGACGCCCGACAGCTGGAAAAAGAGCATGCAGGCGATGCGCGGCCAGCAGCCGTCCCGGGTAAACTGCACGACGGCGAACATGCAGCAGGACAGCCACCGGATCGCCTTTGACGAACAGTGCACGGCTGAACAGGGCTATAACACCAATGTGCATGTCGAGATGTTCCTGGACAGCCAGGAGGCGATGCACGGGACGGCGGCGGTGAAGATGACGGGACCCGCATTTCAGCGGCCGATATCGATGAATTCGACCATTACCTCAAAGTTCCTCAGCAAGGACTGCGGCGATATCAAGCCGGGCGAGGAACGAGCGGTGAACCCCGAGTGACACAGGCGTAAATCGGCAGTTCGCCGGTCGACAACGCCTTGCTGTTGTGTGGCCACGCCGCCCGAACTGGAGACACCCCGGTTGCTGCTGCGCCCCCTGGAACTGAAGCGGTGTTCCGGATGTCCGCAGGGGCCGAAACCCGAACACGCGCCAGCGGTGCAGCCAACCCAACGGTGTAGCAGCCAACCCGGACCCCGGCGCTTTCTCTCACACCATTCCTCTCCGCCCCCGCGCCAGCACCCCTGCCAGCGCGCAGAACTCCCCTTCGGCTCCCCGCTCCTGGTGCTCTCGGGCGATCGCCAAGATCACGCGCAGATGACGCTTTCTTCTTCTGGATGAACAACTTGTCATCACAAAAGGGCTCACCCAACGACCCCGAAATGCGTCCATCAGAGTGTTCGGCATATCCCGCCAGCGAGAGGTTAACCGTGCATCCTGCCCAACAACTTCGTCATTTGCTCAGAATGGAAGGACTCATCATCGCTCCTGGCGCTATGGACTGCATCTCCGCAGCGGCCGTTGAGCAGAACGGCTTTTCCGCCATCTACATGACCGGCATGGGCACTTCCGCCAGCCGCCTCGGCCTGCCCGACTACGGCCTCGCCACCATGACCGAGATGGTTGCCAACGCCGCCTCGATGACCAAGGTCGTCCACATCCCCATCATTGCCGACGCCGATACCGGCTACGGCAACGAACTCAACATGACGCGCACCGTCATCGAGTACGAGCACATCGGCGCCGCCGGCATTCACATCGAAGACCAGGTCTCGCCCAAGAAGTGCGGGCATCTGGATCGCAAGCAGGTCATCCCGCGCCACGAATTCGTCAGCAAAATCGCGGCCGCCGTCGCGGCCCGCCGCAATCCTGACTTTCTCCTCATCGCGCGCACCGACGCAACGGCGGTACTCGGTTTCGACGAGGCCATCGATCGCGCCAACGCCGCGCTCGAAGTGGGCGCCGACATGGCTCTGGTCGAGGCGCCGGAGTCCGCCGACCAGATCCGCATGGTGCCGCGGCTCGTCCACGGCCCCTGCGTGCTCAACATCCTTCTCGGCGGCAGGAGCCCGCTGCTTTCCTTCGATCAGGTCGAGCAGGCGGGATATCGCCTCGCCTTCCTCTCCGATGTGTTACTCGGCTCAGCCTTTGCCGCCTACGACAAGGTTCTGCGCCAGGTCCAGGAGGCCAGCCACTCCGTCGCCGCACTTCACCTGCCGCACATCGCGCCGCCTCGCGAGATCTTTCGCCGGCTCGGAGCGGAACATTGGGACGCCCTGCGCAGCGCTGAGCCGGTCAGCCCCGCGCACAGCGAAGCTGCTGTTCAGAGCGAAGTTGCTGTTCAAGTTCAATTTGACTGATTGCGAAACAGCCCTCGAAGCCGGAGTCTCCGCGGGACGGGGCCTCCGGCCCGGCTTCCTGTCGGCTCGCCATCCGGACGCCAACCAGGCATGGCTCCACCCCAGTCTGCCATGCTCGTACTGGCTAACGGCTAATCCTGGTCGCCAACGGCGAAATAGCCCTTGCGAGCTGCAACCTTCAGCGGTTGCTTGTTCTCTGGGTCCTTGCAGAACACGTCCACCTTGCGGAAGCTGCCATTCATATTCTTGTCGGTGGGGACGTACTGAGCGACGTACTGGGTTCGGAGTTCCTGTTCAATCTGATCAAAAGCATCTTCGAGCTTTTTGCCGTTGTTGCCCACATCGATGACGCGCCCGCCCGTGGCCTCGGTGAGGGTGCGCATCTGCATGTCGCCGGAGTAGCCACCCAGGCCAAAACCGTTGCTGAAATAGAAGCCTCGGTCGGCGATCATGATCACGTAGATGATGGCGTTGGCGTTCTGGGCGGCTTCGATGGCGGCTCTGGGCTTGGTATCGCTGCCTTCATCCTCGCCGTCGGTAAGCAGAATCAGAGCCTTGCGCCCCGTCTCCATGCGCATCTTGGTATTGGAGGCAAGATAGACCGCGTCGTAGAGGAGGGTGCCCTTGGGCGCGCCCTGGGTGGGGACCGGACCCTGGCCGATGCCGGGAACGCCTACGGATCCCCCGCCGGCGGCCGTGTTGATCTGGACCTGGTTAATGGCCGTTTCGAGCTCCCGGACATTGTTGGTGTAGTCCTGCTCCAGATTGACGCCCACGTCGAAGCTGACCACGAAAGCCTCGTCCTTGGGACGGATGATGCGCTTGAGAAAAGCATCCGCCGATTGCTGCTCGAGGGGGAGGACGTTCTGCTGGCTGCCGCTGGTGTCGATGAGGATGCCGAGGGTGAGGGGCTGATCGGCTTCGGCAACGAAGCTGGTCAGCTTCTGCGGCTGCTTGTCCTCGAAGACGGAGCAGTCGTTCTTTGTCAGGTACGGGATGAGCGCGTTGTGCTTGTCGCGGACGGTAAAGTACTCGCTGACGAGGTTGGAGGTAACCTTCAGGGTCTCGTGGGGCGCTTCGCTGGAGGCGGAGTCCGCCGGAACGGTGCTGACCGGAGGCGCGTCGGGTGACGGAGCGGACTGTGCCCGCGTCAGAGGGACAGCGGTTGCCAGGCAGAGAACCGGGAAGCCGAGGAAACGCAGCCAGCGCACGACCATGCCCCTTAGACGAGCAGCGATACCGATGGGTTATACGAAACAGGAGGGACGAAGCTCTGTTAATCTTGAGCATACGCCATTCGGCACCGCATCTCATGAGGTGGATGCTCGCGCATCGTCCAGGAGATAAGGATTATGGACAGGCGGGTTGTGGGGAATTGTGAACGAATTGGGGGGCGCAGGTTGATGCGGGGGCTTTTGCCTGGTACTGTTTTGTTTCTTATTGTCGGTGTGGCCTTTGGACAGCAGCAGAGTGTTCCTGACGCTCCGGCCCCGCAGGCGCAGTCAGCTCCTCCGAATGCTCCAACACCCCAGGCACAGCCGATTTTGGGGCTCAAAGGCCAGGTGACTCCGGGCAAAGGCGCGGGACAGTCCGAAGACGAGATGACCGTGGACCAGCCTGCGCCGCAGGTCGAATCCGGCACGGTCCAGGAGCCTCCGGCCCCCCCGCCGCCGCCGGATCATTTTCAGAAGACTCCGCCGGAAATCCCCCCGCCCGGACAGGGCCCGGTCACGACGCTGCACATCCCGGTGACCGCCGTGGAGGTTCCGGTAACGGTGCGGGATAAGCACGGCACCCTTGTAGGCGGGCTGCCGTGGTGGCGCTTCCGGGTCTATGAGGACGGGGTCCGGCAGCGCATCGCGTACTTCACCACGGATGCCTACCCGCTGTCGATTGCATTTGTGATTGACGCAACCCTGCCGAGCGACATCATGAAGAAGGTGAACGACAGCCTTTCGGCCGTCACCGGCGCGCTGACCCCCGCTGATTCAGTGGCGGTCATCACCTACGCAGCGACGTCACCGCAGCTGATTACGAATTTCACCGCCGCTGAAGGCGCGCGGCTGCCCGCCGCCCTGGCGATGGCGAAGAAGCCAGGGCAGGCGATGGGCGTGCCTATGGTCGATGGGCCTATGGTCGATGGGCCAACGGTCAACGGCCTGCCGGCCGACCCGACGCTGGAGCCGCAGATCGGAAATGCGGGCGGATTCCTGGTGCTCCCGAAGGACGCTCACCCGCTGAACGATGCCATCCTGTTTGCCGGCGAACAGCTGGCGAGCCAGCCTCGCGGCCGGCGGCGCATCATTTATGTCATCAGCGACGGCAGGAATGTTCGCAGCAAGGCCACCTTCAAGGAAGTCGTGCAGTACCTGCTGACCAACAACACCTCCGTTTACGGGACGGAAGTGGGCGACGCCGCGCTGTGGGGGATCGGCTATCTGGACCGCATGAAGCTGCCCATGCTGCAGCCGGAGGACGTTTTGCCACGCTACGCGCTGGCGACCGGCGGCGACGTTTACCACGAGCTGTCGGAGAACGGGATCCAGACCTCCTTCGTTCATATTGCGAACTCGGTGCGGACGGCCTACACGATCGTGTACATGAGCCACCAGCCCACGCTGAGCCAGAATTACCACACGATCGACGTACGGGTCGAGGGCATTCCAGGCCTGACGGTGGATGCGAAGGCGGGCTATTACCCGCGTGCGTCCGAGAGCTACTAGCGGAGATCTCAGGGCCGGGGTCGACCGGCCCTGAGATCGCGCTGGCGCAGGCTGCTGTTATCCTGTTCATGATTCCGAAGAAGCGAAGAGCCGCACCGGTTCACAGTCAGATTCGCTGCTCCGACAGCCTGCCCTGACCGGTTCGCAGGCGAATCGAAGGGGCAATTCTCTTTCATGGCTGACGCAAAATTACAAATTATTCCGCTGGGCGGGCTGGGCGAGTTCGGCATGAACTGCCTTGCCCTCCGCTATAAGGACAACATCCTCGTCATCGACGCGGGACTGATGTTTCCCGAGTCGGAGCTGCTGGGGGTGGATATTGTCGTCCCCGATATCTCCTGGCTGGTGGAAAACAAAGAGCACGTCCGGGCGATCATCCTGACGCACGGGCATGAGGACCACATCGGCGGGCTGCCCTGGATTCTTTCCGAGCTGAACGTGCCGGTGTACGGCACCGAGTTCACGCTGGCTTATGTGGAGGGCAAGCTCGAAGAACATGCGCTGCTGGACGATGCCGAGCTGATCGAGATCACGCCGGGGGCGAAGTTCACCCTGGGCCCATTCGCCATTGAGCCCATCCGGGTAACGCACAGCCTGGTGGACTGTGTGGCTCTGGCCATCGAGACGCCGGTGGGTATTGTGGTGCACACCGGCGATTTCAAGATCGACCTGTCGCCGCCGGATGGAAAGGCTTTCGATCTGCACCGGTTTGCGGAATATGGACAGCGCGGCGTGCTGGCCCTGCTGCAGGATTCGACGAATGTCGACCGTCCCGGCTACACCCCCAGCGAATGGGCGGTGAAACCCCGTCTGGACGAGATTTTTTCGCGGACGAAGAAGAAGCTGTTCTTCAGCTGCTTCTCTTCCTCGATCTATCGCATCCGCATCGCCATCGAACTGGCGCGGCTGCATGGGCGCAAAGTGGCGATCGTGGGGCGGTCGATGCTGGAGTCGTCGGAGATCGCCCAGGATCTCGGGTATCTGGATCTGCCGCCGGGTCTGGTGATTCATCCCGGACAGATCAACGATCATGCGCCCGAGGAAGTGATGGTGCTGATCAGCGGCACGCAGGGCGAGCCGATGAGCGCGCTGAGCCGCGCCGCGGTGGACAATCACAAGCATGCGCGGATCCAGGCGGGGGATACCGTGATCCTGAGCTCGCGGGTGATTCCCGGCAACGAGCGCAGCATCTTCCGGGTCATCGATCACCTGTACCGCCGCGATGCGCATGTCATCTTCGACGACGGGTCGGCGGGCCTGATCCACGTGAGCGGGCATGCCAGCCAGGAAGAGCAGCGGCTGATGATCAACCTGCTGCGTCCGAAGTTCTTTATCCCGATTCACGGGGACTACCGCCACCTGAAGAAGCATGCCGAGATCGCCCAGCGGCTGGGGGTGGTAGACCTGGCGCTGACGATGGAGAACGGGGAGGTTCTGGAACTGGATCGCGATAACGCGCACAAGATCGGCAAGGTGACGGCCGGGCGCGTCTGCATTGATTCCGGATCGACGGCCGATGTGGTGGAAGATCTGGTGATCCGCGACCGGCGGCATCTGTCAGAAGACGGGATCGTGCTGCCCATCCTGACCATCAACAAGCTCAGCGGCAAGGTGGAACGGCAGCCGGAGCTGGTGAGCCGCGGCTTTGTGGGCGCGGAACCGGAACTCATGGAAGGCGCGCGCCAGGTGGTGTCGGCAACGCTGGACGGCTCGAGCGCCGAAGAGAAGGCCGATTACGGCGTCATCAAGGAAAAGATCCGCATCGACCTGAAGCGCTACATCCAGAAGAACACGAGCCGGCGGCCGCTGATTATGCCGGTGATCCTGGAAATCTAGAACAGTCATTCACTCCTGCAGGCGGATGGGGAACGCAGATTCCCCTGTGCCTGCTGCGGCTGCTGTCTGCTTCGAGGTCTGCGCCGGACGGCGGTGCTGCGTTCCGCTCGCCCCACCGCGGAAGACAACCCCTCTCATCGCGAATGCAGGTTGTGCTGAACAGCGTCCGCACGCGCAATGCAACAGAGCGATGGCGCATGCCTGCGATCCTGCGGGGGGTTTGTTACCATAGCAAAACACCCTGAGGTATCGATTCGATCCGTAGTGAATCGTAGACAAGGCACTCCTGCGCCCAATGCAGGACTCAAATCAGGATTCCGGAGGGTTCGAGTGATTTTCTGCGCGCGTTCCGCCTCACACCTGAGAGTTGCGCCGCCGCCTGCCTTCTGGCTCGGACCCGTATGCCTTGCGTTTCTGATCGCCGTGGCGCCCGGCGCCGCGGGCCAGACAGGCTCGGGCCTTACGGGCGCAGTGACGGATCCGGCCGGTGCTGCTGTTTCCGGCGCAAATGTAACCGTCACGAACGTAAATACAGGCGCGCGTCGCAGTACTGCTACGGATCACGCAGGCCGCTACAGGGTCTTCTCGCTGCCGGTCGGGGATTATCAGGTCGTGGCGCAGCAGAAGGGCTTCGCCGACGAAGTCCGGACCGGCATCCACCTTGCAGTGGGGCAGGATGCCACCGTCAATCTGAGTCTGCGCCTCGGCGGAGTACGCCAGGAGATCAGCGTCAACGCGGATGCATCCGCGGTCAGCCTGACCACGAGCGATGTTTCCGGGCTGGTGCGCGAGCGGCAGATCCGTGACCTGCCGCTGAACGGCCGCAGCTACGACGAGCTGCTGACACTGAACCCCGGTATCGTGAGCTTCACCGCGGAAAAGGTCGGCGGCATCGGCGTTTCGAATTCCACGGTGGGCAACGACTTTGCGGTATCGGGCAATCGCCCGCAACAGAATCTGTTTCTGCTGAACGGCATTGAATTCACCGGCGCAGCGGAGAACAACATGCAGCCGGGAGGCACCAGCCAGGAGCTGCTCGGGGTGGACGCGGTGCGCCAGTTCAATGTGCTCCGCGACAGCTACAGTGCCGAATACGGCAAGAGATCGGGCGCACAGGTGCTGATCGTGACTCAGGGCGGCAGCAACCAGGTGCACGGCTCCGCTTACGAGTTTCTCCGCAACGATGCCTTCGATGCCCGGAATTATTTCGATCGCGGCGCGGCGCCGCCTTTCCAGCGCAATCAGTTCGGCGCCTCGCTGGGAGGCCCGCTGCGCCGCAACCGGGCCTTCCTCTTCGGCAATTACGAGGGCTTCCGGCAGCACCTCCACCAGACGGGCGTCGACCTGGTGCCCGATGCGAATGCACGCCACGGGTACCTGCCGTGCAAACTCGTTTCGCCCGCGCCGAATCCCTGCCCCGCCAGTGGGATCGTTGATGTGGGCGTAGCACCAGGGGCAGCGCCGCTGCTCGCGCTGTGGCCCGCGCAGACACCGGGGGCTCTGGATTTCGGAGGGATCGCCGAGGCTCTCAACAGCCCGCTCCAGACCATCCGCGACGATTTCGGAACCACGCGCTTCGACGCGGATTTCTCCGGAAACGATACGGCGACGGGTGTCTACACAATCGACGACAGCGCCGACGTGACGCCCGTCAGCACGAACCTGTACAGCACCGATCTGGAGAGGCTGCGCGAACAGGTTCTCAGCCTGGAGGAGACGCACATTTTCTCTCCCAGCCTGCTCAATGTGGCGCGCGTCGGCTATTCGCGGGCGGCCTACTATTACACCGGCGAGCCCACCCCGGGCACGCCGGCCGCCAGTGTGGCGGGATTCGTCGCAGGGAAGCCGGTTGGGGCGGTGGTGATCGGGGGCAGCGCGGCCGCGAATCCAGCCGCGCAGGTGAGTCTCGCAGGCAGCAACGTGGGCAGCAATCTGAACATTACCCGCAATCTTTACACGTACGAGGACCAGGTCACCCTCACGCATGGCCGAAACGATTTCGGCGCAGGCGTCTGGCTGCAGCAGCTGCAATCCAATGAAGACCTGGCGCTGACGCAGTTCGGCCAGGCTACTTTTGCCGGCCTGCAGCAGTTTCTTGAAGGCACCGCCGGCAGCTTCCTCTACGATCCGGCTCCCACGGAGATGAACTGGCGCTCGCTGCTCGGCGCATGGTATGCGCAGGACGTCATGCGGGTCACGCCGCGCCTCCTCCTGTCGCTCGGCTTCCGGGATGGATTCACCACCGGATGGAACGAAGCCCACGGACGAGCCGCAAGCTTCATCTTTGCCGACGGGATCATTCAGACGCAGCCGCGCATCGCCGATTCAGCCTTCACGGTGAATCATGCGAAGTTCCTGCCGCAGCCACGGGTCGGGCTGGCATGGAGTCCCCTCGGCCCGGGGACCGTGGTGCGTGCCGGGTTCGGGATGTACAACGATCTGCAGGATGCGCTGGGTTACCGCATGGACCAGAATGCGCCCTTCAACCCCTCCTACAGCATCGCCAATCTTCCCGTCTCGCAGTTCCCGCTGCCCATTGCGAGTGTACCGGCAAAGGCGAAAATCGCGCCCGGCGGCGTGCAGCCCGATTTACGGACACCGACGCTGATCTCCTGGTCGCTGCGCATCGAGCAGGAGCTTTCGCCGAATACGGCTCTGACGATCGGCTATATCGGTTCGCATGGCTACCACCAGCTCGTCAGCGTGGACGATAACGAGCCCACGCCCACGCTCTGTCCTGCCTCGCCGTGCCCCGCGACTTACCCGAGCAAATTCCCTGCGCCACTGGCTGGCGCGCCGATCCCCGCAGGCACTCCCTACATTTCCGCCGGTACGCCTCTCGCCAATCCGGCACTGGGGCCGGCCTGGGCCTGGTTCTCGATCGGCAACAGCTCCTACAACGCACTCCAGGCCGATCTGAATCACCGGCTCAGCCATGGCCTGATCCTGCGCGGCGTCTACACCTGGTCGAAGGCTCTCGACGACGGAGACTCGCTGAACGCCACGGCAGCCGGCAACGCGCCCGGCCTGGTGTCCAACCCCTTCAACATCAGGGCCGACTGGGGACCCGCAACCTACAACGTAAGAAACGTCGCCGTCGTCAATGCAGTTTACGAGCTGCCCTTCGGCAGACACGAGCGCTATTTCAGCGGAGCGGGGCGCATCCCCAGCGCAATCCTGGGCGGCTGGACCGCGAACTCCATCGTGACGCTGCAGTCCGGTTTCCCCTTCACACCGCAGCTCAGCTACAACCCGTCGAACAACGGCGACACCAGAAATCCCGTACGTCCCTTCGCCAATCCGGATTTTCACGGGCCGGTTATCGTCGGCAAGCCCGCTCAGTGGTTCAACCCCGCGGCTTTCCTGGCGCCGCCTCCGGGCAGCGGATTCTACGGCAATCTGGGGCGCGACTCACTCACCGGACCCGGCCTCGGCGAATGGGATTTCTCCATGCTCAAAGACACGTCCCTGCATGAGCGCCTCCGGCTCCAGCTGCGGGGCGAGTTCTTCAACATCCTCAACCACTCCAATTTCAATACGCCGAACCTGGTCGTCTTCACTCCGTCCGGAGTCTCCCCCACGGCTGGGGTGGTGACCAGCACGTCGACAACATCGCGGCAGATTCAGTTTGCCGCCAAGCTGCTGTGGTAGAGGCTGCATTCCGGGTCTGGCGGAACAGCTCGTCAGACCGTCAGCGGCGTCCGTGGCCGCCACCCCCATGACCACCGAAATGGCCGCCGCCGAAATGCCCGCCACCGAAGTGACTCCCGCCTCCGAAACTGCGCGATGAATGCCCTCCGCCAGAGAGGTGGAATCCCCCTGATCGGCCCGAATTACCGGAGAAGCCGCCGAAGCCGCGGGATGAGCGGCCACCAAATGAGGGCTGCCGGAAGGGCTGAGCAGGCGCACGATAGGCGGGAGCCGATCCTCGAAAGCCACCCCCGAACTGCGGCTGCCGCCCGACAAAGGCATTCGTGCGCGGCACGCTGCCGGCTCCGTAGAAGCTCTGCCCGGGACGGCCGTAAACGCCAGGCCGATAAGCATTCCCATTACGGCCGTAGACTCCCGTCATCCGGCCAGGCGATGCGGTTCGGCCATAGACCTGGGATCCGTAGCTGCCCGGGGTCCGGCCGGACGAACGGTAGCCGTAATTCGCTGCGGGACGCCCGTAATTGCCGCGCGCATTGAACGTGGGCATGCGATTCAGGGCCTGCTGCGGACTGCGGCCGTACTGCCCTCCCCGGAAGCCCTGCACCCCATGATTCCCCGCGAAACCACGGCCGTACTGGCCGTAGCCACCGACGCGCCGGCCATAGACTCCACCCCGGCCATAAGCGCCGCCGCGCCCGTAAGTCCCTCTGCCCCGGCCAAAGCCTCCATACCCGGCCCTGTCAAATCGCCCGAAGTAACGCGGGCCGCCATGCTCGAGTCCCCAGTCCCGCACCGTCCAGCTGTGCGGGCAATAGCCTTCGCCGTGGAAGAAGACAGCACCGTCGTCCCAGCCCATTCCCCAACCGAGAAAGCCCCAGGTCATCCCAGCGAAGGCGCCCATCACCATGCCCACGCCGAAGACCACCGGCGCCGCCAGCCCGAGGGCCACTCCTGCCGCCATGGAGCCGATGGCCGCGCCCAGCGTGAACCCCGGATAGGGAGCGACCGGAGCACCATAGACAACCCAGGGATTGTAAGCCGGCACATAGACTACCTGTGGATTGGCCGGCTCCACCTCGACGTAGCCCTGGTCCTCCGTAACCGTCTCCTGCGGAGTATCCTGCAGCGTCCCGGCCGCCATAGCGCGCTGCCGCATGGTCTGCACCGCTGCCAGAACATCCTGCGGCTGGTTGTAGTAGGCGTTGCCGAGCTCCGTGGTCCACTGCAGGTCCTGATCCATCTCCTCGAGCACCTGCGGGAAGGCGGTCAGCGCCTTTATGCTGGGATCCCATTCCTGCATATTCGCGCCGGCAGCAATCGCCTCCGGGGGAGCATTGCCCTGGGCCTGCCGCCACCGGTCGGCCTCGGTGATCTCCAGCGGATAGGTGGAAGCAGCGAGCACCTGCGCCACCAGCGCATCGGGATAAAGCGCGATCGGAGCCACCAGCTGCTGCAGCTGCTCCGGAGAGAGGGGCTGCTGAGGAGCAAGCTGCGGCTGCGGATTGGACTGATCGGCCGGCGGGTATCCCTGCTGGTCTCCATAACCCTGTTCCGGGTAAGCATCCGGCGCAGGCGGAGCAGCCTGATCATAGGGCTGCTGCGGATAGCTTTGCTGAGGATCGTAGGGCTGCTGCTGCGGCGGATCGTATTGGGGTTGCTGTCCATACTGTGGCGGCGGTTCCGTGCTCGGATACTGTCCATACCTCTGATCAGGCGGTGGAGGTGCCTGCTGTGCGAGCAGATCGCCTTCGGAAACCGGCAGCAGGAGCACGGCCAGACTCAGCGCGAGCCCACCGCGCAGGACGCGGATCACGGTCCCCCGCAGGCCCGGCTTCTGAAGTTGTCCCGGAAAAGAAAACCCGACCATGGACGCGCGAAAGTTCATAACGCCACCTCACAGACTCCAGTGGTCTGGTCGAGCCGTGCGTCCGCTTTCCCCGGACCCTGTCGCCTTCCGGTTGCCGTCGCCTTTGCTATCGGCGAGTGAGAATCGAAGGCTGAGGGCGTGAACCCCGGGTGCATCCATTGGTTCCGGGAGAGAATGATTAACTTTTCGTCATTCGTTCCCGCGGGCGCGCTCCTCTCGGCGGCGGCAGGAAGGGGGCGTCAAGCTGCGGGGTCGTAATTCAGGTTGGGAGCCAGCCAGCGTTCCACCTCTGCCATGGTCATGCCCTTGCGCTGGTGGTAGTCAGCCACCTGGTCGCGGTCGATCTTCCCCACGCTGAAATAGCGCGATTCCGGATGCGCAAAGTAGAGGCCGCTGACGCTTGACCCCGGCCACATGGCGAAAGACTCGGTGAGGAGGATGCCGCTGTTCTTTTCAACGTCCAGCAGGCGCCAGATTGTCGCCTTTTCCGTGTGATCGGGGCAGGCGGGGTAGCCGGGAGCCGGGCGAATGCCACGGTACTTTTCCGCGATGAGCTCGTCGTTGCCGAGATGCTCGGCGCAGCCGTAGCCCCATTCGCGGCGCACGCGCTTGTGAAGGCATTCAGCGAAGGCCTCGGCGAGGCGGTCGGCAAGGGCTTCGGCCATGATGGCGTTGTAGTCGTCGTGCTGGGCCTTGAAGCGCCGTACCAATTCGGGCAGGCCGATGCCGCTGGTGACGGCGAAAGCGCCGATAGAGTCATGCAAGCCAGTCTCCCGCGGCGCAATGAAATCGGCGAGAGAGCGGCAGGGCTCGCTGCCTTCGCGGTTGGCCTGCTGGCGGAGGAAATGGAGACGCTCGCGGACGGCCGAGCGAGAGCCATCGGTGTAGAGCTCGACATCGTCGCCGACGGCGTTGGCCGGAAAGAATCCATAGACAGCGCGCGCCGTGAGGAGATTCTCATCGACGATGCGGTCGAGGAGGGCCTGAGCCTCTGCGAAGAGCTGCCGCGCCTGGGGGCCCTGCTTTTCGTCCTCGAGGATGCGCGGGTAGACGCCCTTGAGTTCCCATGCGTGAAAGAGCGGGCTCCAGTCGATGTATTCGCGCAGCTCCGCGAGAGGAAAATGGTCGAGGACGCGAACTCCAGGGAAATTCGGCACCGCGATGTCCTCGGCGCGCCAGGTGATGGGGGTCCGGCGAGCCCGGGCCTCGGCAAGCGCGACGACAGGCTGGCGGGGCACGGCGTGCGCCTTGCGGACGGCGGCATACTCCACGCGAAGCTGGGTAACGAATTCTGCCTTGTTCTCCTCGCTGAGCAGGCTGGTCGTGACCGGGACGGCACGGCTGGCATCGAGGACGTGCACAACGGGCTCGCTGTAGTGCGGCGCAATTTTGATCGCGGTGTGGGCGCGACTGGTTGTAGCCCCGCCGATGAGCAGCGGCACCTTGAATTCCAGGCGCTCCATCTCGCGGGCGACATGGACCATCTCGTCGAGCGAAGGCGTAATCAGCCCGCTGAGACCGATGACGTCAGCCTTTTCGGCGCGGGCCCGCTCCAGGATCTTCTCTGCCGGGACCATCACGCCCATATCGATGACTTCATAGTTGTTGCAGGCAAGCACGACCCCGACGATGTTCTTGCCGATGTCATGCACGTCGCCCTTGACCGTGGCGAGGATGATCTTGCCCTGAGTCCTGACCTCCTGGCCGGCCGCAGCGAGCGCGGCTTTCTCGGCTTCCATGAAGGGAGTGAGATAGGCCACAGCCTTCTTCATGACGCGGGCGGATTTGACCACCTGGGGCAGGAACATTTTGCCTGCGCCAAAAAGATCCCCAACCACGCCCATACCGGCCATGAGCGGGCCTTCGATGACCGCGAGCGGGCGGGCGAGCTTCTGGCGAGCCTCTTCCGTATCGGCATCGATATACGTGTCGATTCCCTTTACCAGCGCGTGGCTGAGGCGCTCTTCAACCGTTCCGCCGCGCCACTCTTCGACCGGTTTTTCCGCAGCCGACGCTCCCGCGGAGGATGCCTTCAGCGCTTCGCCCAAAGAAACCAGGCGCTCGGTAGCATCAGGACGCCGATTGAGCAGCACATCTTCGACCAGCGTCTTCAGCTCGGGCTCGATCTCCTCGTAAATCTCCAACTGGCCCGCGTTGACGATGCCCATATCAAGTCCGGCGGCGATGGCGTGGTAGAGAAACGCGGAGTGCATCGCTTCGCGAACTTTGTTGTTCCCACGGAAGCTGAAGGAGATATTGGAGACGCCGCCGCTCACTTTGGCATGGGGCAGATTGGCCTTGATCCAGCGTGTGGCGTTGATGAAGTCGACCGCGTAGTTGTTGTGCTCCTCCATGCCGGTGGCGACGGTGAGGATGTTGGGGTCGAAGATGATGTCCTCGGGCGGGAAGCCGACCTGGTTGACGAGGATGCGGTAGGCGCGTTCGCAGATGCGGATCCGGTCCTCGCAGGTCGAGGCCTGGCCCTGTTCGTCGAAGGCCATGACCACGGCGGCGGCACCGTACTTGAGCACTGTAGCGGCATGCTCGCGGAATTTCTCCTCGCCTTCCTTCAGGGAAATTGAGTTCACGATGCCCTTCCCCTGCAGGCATTTCAGGCCAGCCTCGAGGACCTCCCATTTGGAGGAATCGATCATGAAGGGGACGGCCGCGACTTCGGGCTCGGCAGCGAGCAGCTGCACGAACCGGGTCATGGCGGAGGGGCCGTCGATCATACCCTCGTCCATGCAGATGTCGATGATGTTGGCTCCGTTCTCCACCTGCTGGCGGGCGATGGAAACGGCCTCTTCGTACTTCCCTTCCTTGATGAGTCTGGCGAACTTCGGGGAGCCGGCGACGTTGGTGCGTTCGCCGATCATGATGAAGATGCCGGGCTGCTGTGTGAACGGGCGTGATCCGGAGAGGCGCAGCGGCCGAAAGCCTTCTGCAGGCGTTTCGCTGGGCGTCTCGGCTCGGGGAGCGGAGCCGAGAGACGTAGAGCGCAGCGGCCGCGCAGGCTGGCCTTCGAGCGCCTTCGCAATAGCGGCGATGTGCTCGGGCGTATTGCCGCAGCAGCCGCCGGCAATGTTGATCAGACCGCCGCGGGCGAACTGGCTGAGGTAGCGAGCCATATCGGCAGGCTGCAGATCGAAGCCGGTGGACGAGAGCGGGTTCGGCAGTCCGGCGTTGGGATAGCAGGAAACAGCAACACCGGCTTTCTCCGACAGCTCTTCAAGGAACGGATACATGAGGTCGGGGCCGAGCGAGCAGTTCAACCCCACCGAGAAAGGATGCGCGTCCTCGACCGCGTCCCAGAACGCTTCAATGGTCTGCGCGGAGATCATGGTTTCGCCGCCTCGCCCAACCGCGGCGGAGATCATGATGGGCAATTCCTTCTTCTTCGCCGTCAGGCCGTCCTGCTCGAAAACGTCGCGGATGGCGACCAGCGCGGCCTTGGCATTCAGAGAGTCAAAGATAGTCTCAACCAGCAGAAGATCGACGCCGCCCGCGATGAGCGCCCGCACCTGCTGCGCGTAAGCCGTCCGGACCTGATCGAAGGTGATGACGCGGAAGCCGGAATCGTCGGCATCCGGCGAATTGGAGAGCGAGACGGTGAGCGGGCCGATGGCCCCGGCCACAAAGCGCTGCCGGCCGGTGGCGTTGCCAACCCGATCCGCCCATTCGCGGCACTGCCGCGCCGACTGCTCATTGATCTCCCAGGCGAGCTTCGAGAGGAACGGATCCTCGATGACCTTCTGGTAGAAGGCGGGATCCTTGCGGCCGCCGTGCTCGCGCGGATCGTCGACGAAGAACTCGCTCTGGGCGATGGTGGTGGCGCCAAAGGTGTTGGTCTCGATGATGTCAGCGCCGGCCTCGAGAAAGCGGCGGTGGATGTCCCCGATCATCTGCGGCTGTGTGAGACTGAAGAGGTCGCCGTTGTTGAGCAGATCTTTCTTCGCGTCCCGGAAGCGCTCGCCGCGGATGTCGGCTTCCTTCATGCCATAGGTGCGGATGGTGGTGCCCATCGCGCCGTCGATGATGGCGATGCGGTTTTCGAGGATGCTGCGAAGTGGATGCTGCGACTCTGTGCTCATGCGGATATTTGTCTCTCTGGAACGGGCCGGTGTTGCCGCTGGCTATCGTCTCGCCGATCCCCCGTCCCGGACGTCTGCCGCGGATTCACGGGGGTGACGGATTTGTGCCGAAACCGGGGAAAGTCGGGCATGCGGCGGGACTGGCGATCCTGCTTCGATGGTAGCGAAACCAGGGCGAATCTCGAACGGAACAGCGGGAAAATGGCCGATCCGGGCATTGGATGCCCGGAATTTCGAAGGGAATGGCTCCCGAAATGCCGCAGATCCCGACGCCCTACTTCGTCGAGTCGGCCCCGGCAGCGATCTGGCCCGGCATGCCCACGGCGGGAACCAGCATGTCTTCCTTGCGCATGACCAGGCTGGTAGCGTTCAGGCTGGCGAGTTCGAAGCCGTGGCCATGGGTGATGGCGTCCGTCGGGCAGGCCTCGACGCAATAGCCGCAGAAGATGCAGCGGTTGTAGTCGATGTTGTAGACCTTCGCATAGCGGTCGGAGCTGGAGATGCGCTGCTCGGCGGTGTTTTCGGCCGCTTCGATGTAGATGCAGTTCGACGGACAGGCGGCGGCGCAGAGGAAGCAGGCGACGCATTTTTCCAGGCCGTTCTCGTCGCGCTGCAGGACGTGGGCGCCGCGGAAGCGCTCCTGGAGCACCGCGCCGCGCAGGGGACCGGGTCCATCGGGATAGTTTTCGACCTCGGTGGGCTGGAACATCTCGCGGAAGGTGATGCTCATGCCTTTGGCGATAGCCGCGACGTTGCGGGTGATGGACATGCCCTTAGTATACGGGGACGAGCAGGGAGACGCACGAACTCGCTGCCGGCAGCGCCGTAGAATTGGGCCGATGAGGGAAATCGACTCCTCACCGCTGGGAAAGGCCGTGGAACGGCTGCGCGAGGAACGAAGAGGCGCTGGACGAGTCACCCCTGCCTTTCAAAGCAGACCTGGTGTTTCTCGCTGGCATTGACCGGAATTTCCATCGCCGGATTGAACCGGATCCTGTGCTGCTGCAGCGCGGGGAACTCCCATCCGGAACGGTCCCGGGGGTGTCGAAGGGTGATGCCAGCATGCTATCCTCAGGGCGAGCAGGATCGATGCGCCCCCTCATGACCAATCCGTTCGCGTTCAGCCGCAGGAAGTGGAATGGGGCCTTTGTGCGCTCGATGGCTCCCCGGCGATATTTTCGGGTTCTTCCGACCCGGACGCGACCAAGTCTCTTCGGCAGCGACTAGTCAACGCTGCCACGGTGGTCGGCTGGTCTCGCTGTCAGCCGTCGAAGTGCCGCCGTGTACGGAGAAAGACTCTCTCGCCTGACTGCCTCGCCTGAACGACGGCCCGACAGCCCACCCGACCTGAAGGAGAGATGAAGATGACAAACGATTTTCGCGCACAGTATGGACCCAAACTCAAGGCCCCGCTGCCGGGACCGGAAGCACGCCGCATTGTGGAGGCCGATGAACGGCTGATCTCGCCCAGCTATACCCGGTCCTATCCGATGGTGGCCCGCCGCGGACGCGGTGTGCGCGTGGAAGATGTGGACGGGAACGAATTTCTCGATTTTGCTTCGGGCATTGCCGTGGTGTCGACCGGGCACTGCCATCCGGAAGTGGTGGCGGCGATCCAGAAGCAGGCCGGCGAGCTGATCCATATGTCGGGGACGGATTTCTATTACGAGGCGCTGGTGACGCTTTCCGAGCGGCTGTCGGCGATTGCTCCGATGGCGGGACCGCACCGCTTCTACTACGGCAACTCCGGAGCCGAGGCCATTGAGTGCGCCCTCAAGATCGCGCGCTACCACACGGGACGCCAGAACATCATCGCGTTCCTGGGCGCCTTTCATGGCCGCACCATGGGAGCGCTGTCCCTGACCGCCTCGAAGCCCCAGCAACGGCGGCGCTTTGCTCCGCTGGTGCCGGGCGTGACGCACGTGCGCTATCCCTACACCTACCGGGGCTGCAGCGGCGGATCGCAGGAGCAGGAGGCGTTTGCCCTGGGGTGCGCGCGCTACATCGAGGAGAAGCTGTTCCGGACGGTTCTGCCGCCGGAGGAGGTGGCTGCCATCTTCATTGAGCCGATCCAGGGCGAAGGCGGGTACGTGATGGCGCCTCCGGTCTTCATGCGGGAACTGAGGCGGATCTGCGACAAATACGGCATCCTGCTGGTGGCCGACGAGGTGCAGTCGGGGGCGGCGCGGACCGGAAAGTGGTGGGCGATCGAGCACTCCGGAGTCGAGCCGGACATCGTCTGCATCGCCAAGGGGGTCGCCTCGGGCATGCCGCTGGGCATCTGCATGACGCGGGCTGAGATCATGGACTGGAAGCCCGGGTCTCATGCCTCAACCTTCGGCGGCAATCCTGTATGCATCGCAGCCGCCCTGGCGACGCTGGATGTACTTGAACGGGAGGGCATGGCCAACGCGGCCCGGATGGGCGAGAAGATCTTTGAACGGCTGGGCAGCTGGCCGGCGAAGCACCACGCTGTGGGCGAAGTGCGCGGCAAGGGGCTGATGGTCGGCGTGGAATTCGTCAAAGATCAGGAGACGCGCGAACCGGCTCCGGCGCTGCGGGACCGGATTGTCGACCTGGCATTCGAGCGGGGGCTGCTGATCCTGGGTTGCGGCGAGAATTCCATCCGGCTGGCGCCGCCTCTGATCGTGAATGAGCATGAACTGACGATCGCGCTGGACATCTTCGAGGAGAGCATCCGGATTGCCGAGGAGGATCTGTCGCGGAGCGGCGCTCTGGCGGCGGCGAGCGTCTGAGCGGCGGAGTCCAGCGGTTCAGGAGGAGCGGAGGGCCGGTCGGGTCAGCGATGACCCCTGCGATCGGCCTGGCGCTTCGCCTGGCGACGGAAGAGCATTCCAATGACGAGGAAGGCCACGGAGATCGCCGCGTTCTCCAGCCCGCGGCGCAGCGATCCATGGTGCATGGAAAGCGCGGCGTCGAGAAACCATACAGCGGCGCCCAGGAACCAGATCCAGTTGAAATTGCGGCCCACTTTAGTCTTCGCATGCGCCGCCTGAGGCGGTCGCCATCTCTTTCGAGTTCCATAGTAAACGCGCGGGCGGCGCTGTCATTTTTCGTGACGCGAATTTTCGTGGCGAACGCGGCTCCGCGATCTTCGCCCCCCTGAAAGAGGCCCGCCCGACAGCACAATCTGCAGGGAGGGTCCCCGCAGCGGGGCATGTCGGCTCTGGCTCGCGGCCTCAGGGGAATAGCCCCTGCCGCAGATCCTGTGATCTCCGCCGGCGATCCGCAGCCATTCCGCGCCGGGGAGTTCCCGGCGCAGGCGCACCCTGAGCGGACAACCCGCCGCCGCGGCGTCTGTGCTACCATCCCTGTTTCTGTGCGGGCGGTCTGCGGTTGGTTGTGAACGGCACGCCGGCGCGAAAATGATTCTATGCCGGATGAGGATAAAGCTCTCCCGTCTCCGGCACGCATCTCCTGCGCGCCGGAGCACATCCCGGCCGCCCGGCCGGACGCCTGCGCGAGGTTTCTGTGCGCGCCGTCACGGCTCTTCCCTGCCCCACTGATTTCTACTGTCTCGTTTCTTGCGCTGGTAACACATGGGTGCTCCGCCAGGGGCGGAGCCTTTTCCATTTTCCCGAACCAAGGAGCTGTCGATGAAGAGCTATCCAGGAAGTGAGATACGCAACGTAGCTGTAGTGGGGCATGCGCACAGCGGGAAGACCACACTCGTTTCCGCTCTGCTGCATGCCGCCAAAATGACCCCGCAACTGGGCCGTGTGGAAGACGGATCGGCCGTAACCGCGTACGACGAAGAGGACGTGGCCCGCGGTACCACGATGCAGAACGCCGTGGCCTTCGCCGAGTGGAACGGCGTGAAGGTGAACTTCATCGACACCCCCGGTTTTCATATGTTCGTGCACGAAGCCCGCTGCGCGATGCTGCCCGCCGAGGCCGCGCTGGTGACGGTACATGCGGTAAACGGCGTCGAGGCGATGACCGAGCGGGTGTGGAAATTTGCCGACGAGTTCAACCTGCCGCGCGCTCTGGTCATCAACCAGATGGATCATCCGCGGGCCGCCGAATCGGCCCGGACGACGCTGGCGGCACTCGGCGAGCGCTTCGGACGTCAGTGCATCCCCGTGCAGCTGCCCATCGCCAACAGCAGGGGCTTTGAAGGGGTCATCGATCTGGTGACCATGGAGGCCTTCTTCTACACGCCCGGCGGCGACGGCCACGGGAAGATCGGCGAGATTCCCGCGGATCTGAAAGATGCGGCGCAGACGGCGCACGAGACGCTGGTGGAGCTGGTGGCCGAGGGAAAAGACGAGCTGATGGAGGAGTTCTTCCGGGAAGGAACGATTCCGGAGCAACACCTGATCACGGCGCTGCACGAGGCGATTCGCGAGGACCGGATCTTCCCGGTGCTGTATGCCAGCGGGCTGGCCAACGTAGCAACAGATCACCTGCTGGATTTCCTCAAGGTGTATGCCCCAGCGCCCATCGAGCGGGAACCGGTGGCGGCGCGGGCAATGCTGCAGGCGGTGGCGACGGCGAATGGGCACGCGAACGGCGGCGGCACGGAGGAGCAGGCGCCGGAAATCGTGATGCGGAAGGTGGACGACGCGGAGCCGCTGTCGTTTTACGTCTTTAAAACCATGACCGACCCCTTTGCCGGGCGGATCAGCTTCTTCAAGTTGTTTTCCGGCTGCCTGAAAAACGATGCGACGGTGCAGAACTACACCCGGCGGACGGGGGAAAAGTTCGCGCACCTCTCGATCATGCAGGGGCGTACGGCGGTTCCGGTGACGGAGCTGCATGCGGGCGACCTGGGCGCCGTGGCCAAGCTGAAAGAGACGCTGACCGGCGACACGCTGGGCGACAAGGGGCAGGAGCTTTTCTATGAGCCGGTGACAATGCCGGAGCCGGCCATGACCTGGGCCATCGAGCCGAAATCACGCGCCGACGAAGACAAGCTGGCGCCTGCCGTTCACAAGCTGATGGAAGAAGACCTGATGGTGCGCTTCTTCCGCGATCCGCAGACGAATGAGTTCCTGATCGCGGGCGCAGGGCAACCCCATATCGAGTCGCTGGTGAACAAGCTGCGCAAGCGCTACCACACCGAGGTGACACTGAAGGCGCCCCGCGTGCCCTATCGCGAAACCATTCGTGGCCGGGCCGAGGCGCAGGGGCGGCACAAGAAGCAGACCGGCGGCCACGGGCAGTACGGAGACTGCAAGATCCGCATGGAGCCCCTGCCGCGCGGAAGCGGTTTCGAGTTCGTCAACGATATCTTCGGCGGAGCCATTCCGCGGGGATTCATTCCGGCAGTGGAGAAAGGCATTCAGGAATCGGCCGTGCGCGGATACCTGGCCGGCTATCCGGTGGTCGATTTCCGGGTGACGCTCTACGACGGCAGCTATCACGAGGTCGACTCCAACGAGCTTTCGTTCAAGCTTGCCGGACGGCTGGCCTTCCGCAAATGCATGGAGCAGGCGAAGCCGACGCTGCTGGAGCCCATTATGACCGTGGAGATCGAAGGCCCGCAGGAGTTCGCGGGCGCGCTGATGGGCGATCTGAACCAGCGGCGCGGCCGCGTGCAGGGCATGGAGAGCCACGGCGCGACCACCATCATCAAGGCCGAGGTACCGATGGCCGAGATGCTGACCTACGGGCAGAGCCTCACGGCGCTGACCCAGGGCCGCGGGAGCTTCCATATGGACATGGCCCACTATGACATCGTCCCGCAGCAGATCGCGGAGAAGATTGTGGCCACGGCCAGAAAGCCAGCCGGCGAAGAAGAGGAGGAGTAGCGCAGGTTCAGGTCCGCGTCTTTACTGGCCGGACACAATCGTGCACGGATGAGGCCCCATTGCCGCGTTGACGGCAGCGGGGCTTCAGGTTGTCTGCAGCCACTGAGCATAGGGATAAAGCAGCAGGAACAGGATCAGGGCGAGCGCCAGCACGTCGGCGTAGAGCAGCAGCATGACGCCGCCGTGGTAAAAGCTCCAGCGCTGACGCAGGCACCGCGTGGTTTCCCAGGTGCCGTACACCGCGGCAATGGCCGGAAGAAGAAGAGCCAGAGAGGGATGAATATCGGGAAAACCGGAAAGGACAAGCGCGAGTACTACGCTGGCCACAACGAGCAGGGTCCCCCGTAACAGCGATTTGCACCGTATATTGAAAACGGCGAATTGCATAGCCTAATGACTACTGTATCCAACCAGAGTACTTCCCCGGCACCGGCCGCGGGCACACAAACAGCGGCCACCCGCGATGCCGCGGCAAAGCGCGAAAGAATCGTGCGGCTTGTGGCCCGCGAGCTGCGCGATGGGTACTACGTAAATCTTGGAATTGGACTGCCGACGCTCGTCGCCAACCACGTGCCTGCCGGCGTCGAAGTCGTCCTGCAGTCTGAAAATGGGATGCTCGGCGTAGGCCCGTACCCTGTCGCAGGCCAGGAGGATCCGGATCTGATCAACGCGGGGAAGGAGACGGTGTCCGCGATGCCCGGAGCATCCTTTTTCTCGAGCGCCGATTCGTTTGCGATGATCCGCGGCGGGCATATCGACCTGAGCGTGCTGGGCGCGATGGAGGTCGATGAGGAAGGCACGCTGGCGAACTGGATGATCCCCGGCAAGATGGTGAAAGGAATGGGCGGCGCGATGGATCTGGTGGCCGGAGCCCGCCGCGTGATCGTGGCCATGGAGCACTGCACGCGCGATTACTCCCCGAAGATTCTGAAGAAATGCACGCTGCCCCTGACCGGAGTCCGCGTGGTCCACGCTATTGCGACGGAAATGGCATGGATTGATGTGACGCCGCAGGGGTTGGTGCTGCGGGAGATTGCGCCGGGCCTGAGCGTCGAGGATGTGCAGCGCGTGACCGAAGCACGGCTCATCGTGAGCCCTGATCTGAAGCAGATGGTCTGCTGAGAGGAACTGGCCCACCCTGCCGTGATCTCTCAGAGGCCCTTTTGCCTGCGAAATTCCCGCACAACTTCCGCCGGGTCGCGGTGCTGCCCGTCGACGGCTTGATTCATGGCGCGCATATCGGCGGCGGTGATCTTCCCGGCCAGGGCATTCAGGGCTGTCTGGATCTGCGGCCAGCGGCGCAGCGCCTGATCGCGCACCAGGGGAACGGCCTGGTAGGGCGGGAAGTAATGGCGGTCGTCCTCAAGGATCGTCAGCCCGTATGCCTGGATGGGGCCGTCGGTGGAGTTGGCAGCAATCATGTCGACCTGATGGTCGAGGAGTACGCGATAAAGCAGACCCAGGTCCATGACGCGCGGCGGTCCGTCAAATTTGAGTCCGTAGGCAGCTTCCAGTCCCGGCAGTCCGTCGGGCCGCTGCTCGAATTCGTACCCCACACCGAGACGCCACTGCGGCGTATCACGAGCTGCCTCGCTGAGGGTCTTCAGATGCAGGCGGCGCGCCTCGTCTCCGCGGATGACCATCGCGAAGGTGTTCTGGAATCCGAGCGGCGGTCCCACGGTGATGTGATAGCGGGAAGCATAGAGACGCCGGACCGCGTCGAGCACCGCCTGCGGATTGCGGTTGATGGGCTGCTTCAGGATCGCGGTGAGGGCGGTGCCGGTGTACTCGACATAGGCGTCGATGCGCCCGGCCAGCATCGCCTGCTGGCAGATATAACTGCCGGCGAGATAAAAGCGGCGCTCGACAGGGAGATGCGACTTCGCCTCGATTTCCTGGGCCAGCAACTCGCCAAGGATCACCTGCTCCGTGAAATTCTTCGCCCCGATGATGGGCTGATCCGGGCGCGGCGGGGAGCAGGAGATCAGAAGGACGCTGGTTGTAACTGTAATGGCTACACTAATGCAGCCCCGTATCGAAGGCCTCATCACGCGTTTCCTGCGCCGCGTTCCTGAGCGGGAACCCTGAAGAGACGCTCCAGCAGGCCGAGCGCGGCATCGGCGGCAAGCGCAAGCAGGGCCGCGGGAATGGCTCCGGCAAGGATGAGCCGATTATCGACGGAGGCTACGCCGCGGAAAATGAGTTCTCCCAGTCCGCCCGCGCCCACGGCGGCTGCAATCGTGGCGATGCCGATGCAGGTAACGGTGGCCGTGCGGATGCCGGCGAGAATGAACGATGCAGCCAGCGGCAGTTCGATCTTGAACAGCCGCTGCAGATCGGTGAGACCGAGGGCGCCAGCCACTTCGATCAGGGAACGGTCGATGCCCTGAATCCCGGCATAGGTGTTGCGGAGTATCGGCAGCAGCGCATACGCGGTGAGCGCGACGATGGCGACGCGGGCCGCCCGCTCGCCGAGCCAGGGCAGGGGCAACAGAAAGCCGAACATCGCCAGCGAGGGGATGGTTTGCAGGACATTCGCTGTCCCGATTACGGGTCCGGCCCATCGCCGCGAACGCGTGAGCCAGATGCCGGCCGGCACAGCCACAGCAGTCGAGAACAGCATCGCGGCCCCGGTGAGCCAGAGGTGTTCGACGGCAAGCGTGGCGATCTGGCCGCCATACTCGCCGAGGAAGCCGGAATTCACGCGCGCCTCGTTCCGCCGGTCGCTGTGCTGCGTTCGCCACGGTGAAAGGCTCGCACATAGGCAGCCACCTCGGGCTGGCTGGAATGCAGAAACTCCTCCGGGGAAAGCATGGCAACCAGTTTCCCTTCGCAGAGAAGCACCAGCCGATCGCCCAGATACAGCGCTTCGTCCAGATCGTGAGTGACCAGCAGCACCGTCTTCCGCAACCGGCGCAGCAGGTCGCGGAGCATATCCTGCATGTCGGCGCGGGTCAGCGGATCGAGCGCGCCGAAGGGCTCGTCCATCAGGAGAATCTCCGGCTCGGCGGCCAGCGCACGGGCCAGCCCGGCGCGCTGGCGCTGGCCGCCGGAAAGCTGATGCGGATAACGACGGGCGAAGGTTGCCGGATCGAGTCCCACCGCCAGGAGCAACTCATGGCTTCGCTTCATCCGTTCCCGACGCGGCTGCCGCCCCGCCTCCAGGACCAGAGCGACATCCCGTTCGATAGTGAAGTGCGGGAAGAGTCCTGTTTCCTGGATCACGTAGCCGATGCGGCGGCGGAGAGCGATCAGGTCGGCGTCGCAGACGTTCCGGCCATCGATGCACAATTCACCGCTGGAGGGCTCGACCATGCGGTTCACGGTGCGGAGCAGCGTGGTCTTGCCCGACCCGCTGCGCCCGAGGACCGCCGTGATCGACCCCTTTTCCACGGCGAAGGAGACGCGGTCGAGCAGCAGTCGCCCTTCCGAAGAGGCGACGGACAGTTGCCGGAATTCGATAGCCGCACTCATCGACTGCCATTCTCCGCCTCCTCAGTGTAGGGGCGAAGACGGCCTGATTCCAGGTGTCGGATCGGGTTCTCTCGTTTGACCGCGCCGCTCACTCCACACGCAGCGCCCGCATCGGCTCGACGTTGGCTGCGCGTTGTGCGGGAATGACGGCAGCCAGCAGCGCCGCAAGGGCCAGAATGACCGCGGTGGCCACCAGCACGGCCGGATCCGCGGAACGGACGTTGTAGAGCTGGCCGGCCATGAACCTTCCGGCGAGAATCGCCGCCGGTATGCCAATCGCCAGGCCGATGCCGGCCTGGAGAAAGGCGCCGTGCAGCACCATCTGCAGGATGCCGCGGCGGTCGGCGCCCAGAGCCATGCGAATGCCGATTTCGCTGGTGCGCTGCGCCACGGCATACGAGGTGACGCCGTAAAGACCGATAGCTGCCAGGGTGAGCGCAAGGACCCCGAACACGGACGTAAGCTGCACCAGCAGTTCCTGTTGCGCGAACTGCTCCTGCACCTGCTGTGCGAAGGGTTCGAAGCCGATCATCGTGAGGTTGGGATTGATCTGCATGAGCGCGCGCCGGACCTGTGCCTCCAAACCGGGCACGTATCCGGCGGTCCGGACCACCACGGCATTCATCTCGAGGTGCGAAACATTCTCAAACATCTGCTCTTCCTTCTGGTCGTACTTCGCCCACTGGAAGGCTGGCAGGAAGAACATGGGGTGGATCTTTTCGCCTGGGTCCCAGTACTGCGTATCCTCGGTGATGCCGACGATCTCGAAGTTCCCCGCATACTTCTGCTCGAGCTGGCCAAAATGATGGCCGATGGCGTCGCCGTTTTTGAAGAACCGCCGCGCGAACGTCTGATTCACAACGGCAACCGCGCGGTTCGTCGCATTGTCCTGGTCGATAAATCCGCGGCCGGCAATGATCTTTGTGCCGATGTTGGCGAAGTAACCCGGGCTGACCCGTGCCCACGAGGCGATGTTGAAATTGCTGCCGGGCGGCGGCGGCGCCTGTCCTTCGATGAAGATGTTATTTCCCCAGTTGTCGCCCTCCATCGGACTGTAGAGCGAATACGAGACGTCGTTGACGCCGGGGATTGCCGCCAGCGTGTCGTGCAGCTGGCGATGGAACGCGTCAGCCTGCGACGCCTGGTAGCCGGCCATCTGTGCGTCGACGTGCAGGATGTAGCGGTTCTGCGTCTGAAAACCGAAGTGCTGATGCTGCAGATTCGCAAGACTGCGAATCAGCAGTCCCGCGGCGCAGAGCAGGACCAGCGAAACAGCGGCCTGGAGGATGACGAGGATCTTCTGCGCCCAGAGGCCGCTTAGTTTCGTGGAGCGGTTCGCGCCGCGCAGAGCGTCGATGGGATCGGCGTGCGCGGTCATCCACGCGGGGGCGACGCCGAAGAGAATCCCGGTAACGAGGGAAACAGCGAAGGCGAAGCCCAGCACCGGCAGCGAGGGCGCGGCCTGGATGGGCAGATAACTCTTACCGGCAACAACGTGGACCAGCAGGCGGGCTCCGGCATAGGCGACAACGAGGCCCGCGCAGCCGCCCATCACGCCCAGCACCAGGCTTTCGGTCAGTGCCTGGCGCACCAGGCGGCGGCGAGGCGCGCCCAGGGCAGTCCGAACGGAGGTCAGGGCCTTGCGCGCAGTGGCGCGTACCAGCATCAGGTTGGCGAGATTGGCGCAGGCGATGAGGAGAACAAACCCGGAGATCCACATGAGCAGGTGCAGGCCCGATTTGTACTCATCCTGCATCTGGTGCACGCCTCCGCCGCCGGGCGCAAGGTGCAGCGTCTGTTTGGGGATCAGCGTGGCGTCACGTGTTTCGACCTTGCTGATCGGACTGAGCAGGAACTGGCGTAACTCAACCCGGAGGCGGGCCTCCATCTGCTTCAGGTTCGCGCCGGGCTCGATGCGGCCGATCAGGTTCAGCCAGTCCAGCTGCGGCACATCGAGAACATCAAAAGCCCCTCCCTGCACCAGAGGCGAAGTGCTGAGCGGCATCCAGAAGGACGCCGGGTCGGAGGTGAGACGCTCGCCAAAGAAGCCCGGTGGAGCAATCCCCACGATCGTGAATGCCTTCCCGTTGATCAGGAAGGAAGCTCCCACGACTGACGTATCGCTGCCGAACTTCTGCTGCCATGTCCGATAGCTCATCACGGCCACAGGCGCGGCACCCTTCTGATCATCGGACTGGCGCAGCAGGCGGCCTGCCCATGCGCTCAGACCCAGCGTCTCGAAGGCGTTGCCGGAGACGAACTCACCCCCGAAGGCCTCAGCCGGATGATCGCTGCCGGCGCGGCGGACGCCGATCTCGGTTCGTCCAGCCTGGAAGGCGGCAAGATTCGAAAATCCGGGAGTGTGATCGCGGAATTCGCGATACTGCTCGGTCGAGAACAGCGACCAGTCGTCCTGCATGCCGCCGTTCACACAGCAGTTCTCGGTGTCGCCGATGCGGATGAGTTCACCCGGACGCGCAACCGGCAGAGACTTCAGCAGAACCGCATGGATGAGCGTGAAAATGGCGGTCGTGGCTCCGATGCCCAGCGCGAGCGTGAGGACCGCGGTGATCGTAAAGCCGGGCGTTTTGAAGAACTGCCTCAGAGCATAGCGAATATCGTCGAGGAACATGGGGCTGCCGAGCCTCCGTAGAAGAGGATACGGTGGCAGGGCGCGGGCGGTTCCGGAGAGGAGGAGTCCCGCGAATGGGCCCTGGGCTCCGAATCGCGGTCTTGCTCCTTTGAGATGCTTTGAGCGGCTTCAGCCTGCGGCTGATCGACTCATTACCACACATCCACGGTGACATATCGGGTCCCGTCGGCGGGATACCGCTCCAGCAGCAGGCGCGTTGCTTCCACGGAGCGGGAGCGGTCTGCGCCGATGCCGGTGTGGCTGCCGTCGTGGAGAAGCAGGTTCGATCCGCGCGCGCGGCTTCGGTTGCGGACAATGCCGCGTTCCAGATTGGCGGTAATCTGCTCGATCGAAAGCTCCGGACGCCAGTCATAGCCCATGGCGTTCCACTGCACGGGCGTGAGGCCGAGGTCGCGAGCGATCCGGAGGACGTCGGGACGCCGCGCTCCATGCGGCGGGCGGAAGAAATGAACCGGCTCGCCGATAGCGTCCTCAATGGCGGCATTGGCGGCGGTTAGCTCCTCGCGCACACGCCGCGGGCTTTCGACCACCAGCCAGGGATGCGTCATGGTGTGGTTGCCCACGAGGTGGCCGGCTGCCTGAACGGCGCGGGCGAGATCGGGGCGCCTGCGAACGAACTGGCCGATGAGGAAAAACGTGGCGCGCAGATGGTGGTGCGCCAGAAGGTCGAGCAGGCGCTGCGTCCAGGGATCGTTGGGACCGTCGTCGTAGGTGAGAGCGAACTCGGCGGGGTTGCGGCCAGCGAGAATCGCAGGCCCGCAGAGCTGCGATTCGGCTGAGAGCGTGGCCCACGCACAGGTGGCGGCAGCGGCTCCGACAACAGCTCCGGTGAGAGCAAGACGCGCCAGCATCAGCTTTTAGTTTATCCCCGGTTTTGCCGGCGGCTCGCGCGTGATATCTTCGTATTTCCTTCGCTGGATGCGCCGCAACGATGGCCAAACTTTTCGAACAGCCGAGATTCATCGCCGTGGAAGGGCCGATTCGGGCCGGAAAATCCACCCTGGCGCAGATTCTGGCGGAGACGCTGCACGCACGACGCATCGCGGAACCCGAAGAGAATCCCTTCCTGGACCGCTTTTATCAGGCGCAACCGGGAATGGCCTTCGCCACGCAGATGTGGTTCCTCGCAGAGCGGCACGCCCAGCTGCGGGAGATCGAAGACTTCGACATCCCCCTGGTTGCCGACTATCTTTTCGAGAAAGACAAGATCTTCGCCTACATCAATCTCAGCGACGCAGAGCTGGCACTCTACAACCGCTATTACCAGATGCTTCGCGCGGAGGTGCCGACACCGGAGCTGGTCATCTATCTGCAGGCGACGCCGGAAGTGCTGAAGCAGCGTCTGAAACGCAAGGACGTGCCCGGCGAACGGGCGATCAGCGACACCTATATCGAGCAGGTGGTCGCGGCCTACGAACATTTCTTCTTTCATTACTCATCGAGCGACCTGCTGGTGGTGAATACCAGCGACATCGACTTCGTCAGCAACAATCGCGATCTGCAGCTGCTGCTCAGGCGGCTGGCCGAACCCGTGCACGGAACGCAGTATTTTCTGCCGCTGGGGTGAAGCCCTGGTCAGCGCGCATCGCCTGAGGCACTGTGCCTGAACCAGCGTACCTGCCAGCTTTTTTCCGCCGACTGGAAGAGGTAAACCGCAAGAATCGCAATCAGCGGCTCCAGCGGATGCCGGAAGCGGGCATGCACCGTGACGAAGTAGTAGGTCAGCGGCAGCAGCAGAAAGGCCCAGAAAAAAAGCCAGGTGGCCGGAACCCGCCGGCGGAGGGCAAGCGCAAGCCCGAAGAGGCCGGCCAGACTGGTGAACTGGAAGTTCAGGTTACGGCCGTACTCGTTCACAAAGCCTTCGTCGCCAGGATGAGGCACGCTGAACCAGAAATAATAGGCGCGCTTCAGACTGAGAAGGAGGAAGCGCCCAGGATCGGCAAGAATGATGCGCTTCGCCATCTGACCACGCCATCCTGAATAGGCGATTTCGCCCATCTGGCGGTAGAGACGGAACTGATCCGGGGCTTGATAGGGGTGGTCGTACTCCATGAGCAGGCCGGTAGCGCCGGGTCCGTTGCCAAGGTAGAGCTCCACGCCAAAGTTGGTGCGGAGGGGAACGAGCTGGTGAAAGACATGCCAGTTTCGGACCGTCCAGGGCGCAAGGCCGGCGATAAAAACGGCGGCGGCGAGAACAGCGGAGGCGATCTGGCGAGGCCACTGGCGGCGCGGGGCGCCGAGGATGATCCAGATGCCACAGACGGGGAGGAAGAGGCACAGGGAGGGATCGCTGAAGGCGATGAGTCCCCAGAGAAGGCCGAAAAGAGCCCAGAGTTTCGCCGATGGTGCGACAGGCGTGCCGGGCGGATCGCCGATCTTCCTCATGCGCAGCGTCAGCACCAGAACCAGGGTAAAAAGCCAGGCGGTCAGGGTCATCTCCCAAACCCACTTCACGGCGTACTGCATGGCAGCGGGATAGAGCGCCCAGACCCAGGCCGACCACCAGGCAACCTTGCGGTTGAAACAGCGGACCGCGATTTCCCAGATGCCGGGGATCATCAGCGCGTTGAGGACGCAATCGAATGCAAGGATCATCCAGGCCGAAAGGCTGGAGTAAACGCCGAAGAGGCGGAAGTCGCCGGCGAGAATCCAGGGATAGAGCGGCGGGACCCAGGCGGTGGGCCCGGTGTGTCCGTGGAATGGGTCAGCGTACCCGAATCCGGTGGCGAGGGCGCGCGCGATGCGGCCCATCTCGTAGCCGAACGCGAAGTCATGCTGGTAGGGGCGCATGTGCCAGGTGCGCGCAAGCGTCATATAGGCGATGCGCACGAAGAGCCCAATCCAGAAGGCCTTCGCTTCGGGCGATCGAAAGAACGCTCCGGCATTCAGCCGGAACGGATCATTCTGGACGCGAACTGCGGAGCTGGCACGGCCGGCGCTGGTCACAACTGCCTCACTTCCTGAGCGGTTTGCTCCTCTTCGGCGGCCAGCAGCGCTTCCGGTGTGAGTGCGCCGGCACGGCGCAGGCTGGGGAAGAACACGGTCCAGAGACCCGTAACGATCAGCGAGCCAATGCCGCCCACAACCACAGCGGGAACGGCGCCCCACCACTGCGCCGTCAAACCGCTCTCGAAACCGCCCAATTCATTGGAAGCACCCACGAACAGCGAATTGACAGCACTGACGCGGCCGCGCATCTGGGACGGCGTGGCCAGCTGCAGGATCGAGGAGCGAATGACGACGCTGACCATGTCCGACGCGCCCACCACGAAGAGCGCCGCCAGCGACAGCGGCAGGCTGTGCGACACGCCGAAGACGACCGTGGCGATCCCGAAGATAGCGACGCAGAGGAGCATTTTGGCTCCCGCGGCGCGACGGATGGGCCGCGCCATCAGCCACAACGATACGGCGAGCGCGCCGAGGGCCGGTGCCGCGCGCAGAAGTCCAAGGCCGCGCGCGCCGGCATGAAGAATGTCCTGCGCGAAAATCGGCAGGAGCGCGACGGCCCCGCCGAGCAGCACGGCGAAAAGATCGAGCGAGATGGACCCGAGCAGCACCTGGGTCGAGGCGACGTAGCGCAGCCCCGCGAGCAGCACATCTTTGGAGACCGCGCGATGCTCCATGCGGCCGGGCCTGACGTGCAGCGAGGCGATGAGGACGAGGAACCAGAGGATCGAGCCGAGGGTGAAGAGATAAACCAGCGCGGCTCCGTGGAGACGACCGTGCAGGGGAAGCGTGAAGAGCACGCCGCCGAGGGCTGGTCCAATGATGTTCGCGATCTGGAAAATGGCCGATCCCCACGTGATGGCGTTGACGAAATGCTCCGTGGGAATCAGATGCGGAATGAGCGCGGAGCTGGCAGGACCACTGAAGGCGCGGCCGGTGCCTACAACAAAAAGCAGCGTGAAGACGGGCCAGACCTGGTGGATGCCCGTCCAGGCCAGGCGAAACAGCAGAAAACTGCAGACGGCCTGCAGCGAATAGCAGATAAGGATGACCACGCGGCGGTCAAAGCGGTCGGCCGCATGGCCCGCAGGCAGGATGAAGAGCAGGCCGGGAAGGAAGAGAACGAGGCCGGTGTAGCCGAGGTCGATGGCTTTGTGGGTGATCTGGTAAATCTGCCAGGCGACGGCGAGAGCCTGTGCTTCCGCGCCGACGATCACCACGACACGCGCGAGTTGATAGCGAAGGAAGTCGCGGGAGAGGAATGCGGCTGCGGGATGGGCCATCGCTGTTCCATTTATACCGGCAGCGCCGTGGAGGTACCAGTTGGCGCCGATCACGTGGTCGGCACACCGAGGACTGGCCGTCCACGCAGTGGGTTTCGCGATCCCCTGAGACCGCCCTCCCGGACGCCCGGCTACTCGCGGATAACAGCTTTGACCAGATTGCGCGGAGCGTCGACATTGATGCCGCGCTGGACAGCGATAAAGTACGCGAACAACTGCAACGGCACCACTTCCAGCATAGGCAGCAGGAATTCGTTCGCCGCGGGTACGGCAACGGAGAAGCGGCTCAGGGTTGCCGGCTCCTCGTCGCCCTCAACGTGAATGGCCATAATTTCGGCCCCCTGCTGGTGCATCTCGCGCATCAGCTGCACGGTCCTTTCGTAGCGGAGGGTCGAGTCGGGATCGTTCTGGTCGCGGGTGGCAATCATCACCAGCGGAGCCTCCGGACTGACCAGCGCGTTCGGCCCGTGCTTCAGTTCTCCGGCAGGCATGCCTTCGGCCTGCACGTAAGCGGACTCCTTCAGCTTGAGCGCGCCTTCGCGGGCGATGGGATAGTGGACGGCCCGTCCCAGGTAGAGGAAGGTTCGGGCATCGCGCATCCGGTCGGCGATCTCGGAAATCTGCGTTTCCCAGCGGGAGAGGCTACCTTCGAGCACCTGCGGCAGCCGCTCCATCTGCTCGCAGTGCGTTGCCACAGCCTGCGTCGTCATGCGGCCGCGCAACCGTGCGAGAAAGAGCGAGAGAACGTAAAGCACGCTGAGCTGCGTGGTGAAGCTCTTGGTCGCGGGAATGGCCACTTCCCTGCCCGCCCAGGTCGGCAGCGAGGCGTCCGCTTCGCTGGCCATGGAGGACGAAGCGTTATTGGTGATCGCGACGGTGGCGAGCCCGCGGGCTTTGGCTTCGCGGAGAGAGGCGAGGGTGTCGGCGGTTTCGCCGGACTGGGAAATGACGATCACGCCGGGATCGTGCAGCGTGTGCGTGGAGCGATACATGTACTCGCTGGAATACTCGACATCCACAGCAAGACCGGCATTGTCCTCCAGCATGATCTCGCCGGCAAGCCCGGCGTGGCGGCTGGATCCGCTGGCGGCAATCACCACCCGCTGCCGCCCGCGCAGAGCTTCGGCGACCGCGGAAAACGCCGCAGGGTCGAGATTGCCCTCGGGGGCATAGCGGGACATGGTCGCGGCAAGTGCTTCGGGCTGCTCGTAGATCTCCCGCAGCATGGCATGAGGGAATGTGCGCGTAGTCGACATGGACACTTTCGATCTTACCGGATGAGTTCAGCCAGTGCTGAGCCTGCATCTGCTCGCGACGGCCGGCCTGATCCCGTTCTATGCCTGCTCGGGCCTCCGCCACCGGAGGACCGGCTTACGGGCCGCGGTCGTTTCGTCGAGGCGAGAGACGCGCGTGGAGTGCGGGGCGTCGAGGATGATCTGCGGATTCTCCTCCGCTTCGCGAGCGATCTGCCGCATCGCATCGACGAAGAGGTCCAGCTCTTCGCGCGACTCGCTCTCCGTCGGCTCGATCATCAGCGCCCCGGGCACGATCAGCGGAAACGAAACGGTGTAGGGGTGGAAGCCGTAGTCGATGAGGCGCTTGGCGATGTCGCCGGTCTTCACGCCGTTCCGGGTCTGGCGACGATCGCTGAAGACGACTTCGTGCATCGAGGGCGTGTTGTATGGCAGCTCGTACAGATCTTCCAGCTTCCGGCGGATGTAATTGGCATTCAGAACCGCGTCTTCCGTGGTCTGCCGCAGGCCGTCCGGGCCGTTGGCCAGAATATAGGCCAGCGCGCGGACAAACATGCCGAAGTTGCCGTAGAAGGCGCGCACTCGGCCCACCGACTGCGGCCGATCGTAGTTGAGCCGGAGCTGACCCTCGGCGTCTTCTTCAATGACCGGCACGGGCAGGAAAGGTTCAAGGATTCTTTTGCACGCGACCGGGCCGGAGCCAGGACCGCCGCCGCCGTGGGGCGTCGAGAACGTTTTGTGCAGGTTGAGGTGCATGACGTCCACGCCGAAATCGCCGGGCCGCACCTTGCCGCAAAGGGCATTCATGTTGGCGCCGTCCATGTACAGCAGCGCGCCCTTGGCATGCAGGATATCCGCGATACGATGAATTTCGTTTTCGAACACGCCGATCGTCGACGGGTTGGTCAGCATGAGCGCGGCGGTTTCTTCCGTAACCGCCTGGGCAAGCGCCTCCACATCGATGCCGCCCTGAGCATTGGACTTGAAGTTGACCACCTCATATCCGCAGATGGCCGCCGTGGCGGGATTGGTGCCGTGAGCAGAGTCGGGAATGATGACGGTGCGCCGCGGATTCCCCTTTGCCTCGTGATACGCCCGGACTAACAGAATCCCCGTAAATTCGCCGTGAGCACCGGCCGCCGGCTGCAGTGTGATGGCGTCCATGCCGGTGATCTCGAGCAGGCACTGCCGGAGCAGCCGCATGATGCCGAGCGATCCCTGCGAGAGCTGCTCGGGCTGGTACGGGTGCGCTTCGGCGATGCCCTCGATCCTCGACACAAATTCATTCACCCGGGGGTTGTACTTCATGGTGCAGCTGCCCAGCGGGTACATGCCGAGGTCGATGGCATAGTTCCACGTCGAAAGCCGCGTGAAGTGGCGGATAATCTCGATCTCGCTCAGCTCCGGAAGCTCCGCGGTCTGCGAACGCACGGCGTCGCCGAGCAGAGAGGCAGCATCGACCTCGGGAACATCGAGCGGCGCAAGACGATAAGCCTTCTTGCCGGGCGCGGACTTCTCAAAGCTCAGCCCTTCGTTTTGCGTCAGGTGCGCGGTAACTTTGCGCGGCGTGCCGGAGAATTTCTCTTTCTGATTCATTGGTTTCGTCAATTTCCCAGGATCCATCCACGGTTCAGGCATCGGGTGAAGCAGCCCGATCCCGGTGAGTTGCTCTTTTCATCATCAGACTGATCAGGGCTCCGCAAAGACCGTAGATAACAATGTTGCTGAGGACCAGAAGCACCCCAAAAACGAAGCCTCCCGGCCAGTGATGTTTCTCGAACCATGAGAGCAGCGGCAGCAGGCCCGGAGTGAGAGCACACAGGGTATACCAGAGCCGGGGCGGGATCATGACCTTTCCCTCGTAGCTTGCCGGTCTGAAAAAGAACTCATAAATGACCATCGCCGCCGGGATCATGCCGATCGCGATGGAAACAAGCACGAATTTGAGCCTGCTATGCATGATCCTGTCGATCTCTGCCGTTGCCTTATCGCGCTGCCGCCGCTGCAGGGGCCTGGGCCAGCACCGCTGCCGCCTGATTGATCTGCTCGCGGGTCGTGAGCTCTGTGGCGCACCACAGGGTCGCGTTGCCCAGCTCCGGATACCAGCGCTTCAGGGCCACGCCGCCGATGATCCTGTTTTCCAGCAGACGCGCATTGAGCTGCTCGGCGGGCTCCTCCGTTTGCAGCACAAATTCGTTGAACCGCGGCGACTGCGCAAACAGCAGGCGGCCATTCCCGGTCAGCCTCTTCGCCGCATAATCGGCTTTGGCCAGGTTGTGGAGGGCCAGATCTCTGATTCCCTCTTTGCCGTAAACGGTCATGAAGACTGTTGCCATCAGCGCCACGAGCGCCTGGTTGGTGCAGATGTTCGAGGTCGCCTTTTCGCGGCGGATGTGCTGCTCGCGCGTGGAAAGCGTGAGGACGAAACCGCGGCGTCCCTGCCTGTCTTTGGTCTCGCCCACGAGGCGGCCGGGCATCTGGCGCACGTATTTCTCTTTCGCCGCAATGACGCCGCAGAACGGGCCGCCATAGCTGGGCGCGACACCGTAGGATTGCGCCTCCATGGTGACGATGTCAGCCTCCGCAGGCGGGCGCACGATCCCAAGGGAGATGGCTTCGGCGATAGCGACGATCAGGAGCGCACCCTTTTTGTGGGCAATCTCGGCAATCGCCGGAATATCCTCGATCACGCCAAAAAAGTTCGGCGACTGCACGAGCACGCAGGCCGTCTGCTCTGTCACGGCCTGCTCAAGCGCCCCAGGGTCCAGACGCCCGTCCTCGCCGTAGCCGATCTCGCGCGTGGCATGCCCGCTGATCTCTTCGCGATGCTGCGCGTAGGTACGCATCACTTCGCGGTACTCGGGGTGCACGGAGCGGGCGACCACAACGCTGTCGCGCCCGGTGAGGCGCATGGCCATCATCACGGCTTCAGGGCAGGCGGTCGAGCCGTCGTACATCGAGGCATTGGCGATATCCATGCCGGTAAGCTCGCAGATCATGGTCTGGAACTCGAAGATGGCCTGAAGGGTGCCCTGGGTGATTTCCGCCTGGTACGGCGTGTAGGAGGTAAGAAACTCGCCGCGCTGCACAATAGTGTCGATGATGACCGGGCGGTAGTGGCGATAGACGCCAGCCCCCAGGAAGCTCGCGTATCCGTTGGCGTTCTGCGCCGCAGCGGTTTTGAAGTGCTCGACGATTTCCGACTCGCCCATTTGGCGCGGAATGTCGAGGTCGCGGCTGAGGCGGTATTCCTCGGGGATGATGGCGAAGAGGTCGTCGATCGAGGATGCGCCGATCTCGCGCAGCATCTCAGCGCGTTCGGCAGGCGATTTGGGGAGGTAGCGCATGGGTAATCCAACCTCGGAAGACGACAACAGCCATTGATGGTTGACTCTCATGAAGGCGGACGCATTCGCCGAACATGAACCCGCGGCGGGATGCCCGCTTCACATCTAATGCCCTGTTTCTTCCTTGATGTAGCTCTCGTAGGCATCCGCGGCCAGCAGCGAGTCAAGCTCCGACGGATCGCTCAGCTCGATCTTCATGATCCAGGCGGCATGGGCATCGGCATTGATCTTCTCCGGGGCCGTGGTCAGCTCTTCATCGACCTCGGTGACGGTTCCGGTGGCCGGCGCATAGAGATCGGAGACAGCCTTGACCGACTCGACGCTGCCGAAGACCTTTCCCTTCTCGACCTTGTCGCCCACCCTGGGCAGCTCGACAAAGACGATGTCCCCGAGGGATTCCTGCGCATGTTCGGTGATGCCGACCGTGGCGAACTTGCCATTCGCCTCGATCCACTCATGCTCGCGGGTGTAGCGGAAATTCGTGGGATATGCCATTGCGTTGAAATTCTCCCTTTTATTGTACGGGGTACCGCCAGGACGCCATCAGATCGATGCCGCCGGCGAGGCCTTCTTCGGTCTGCGGTAGAAGGGGATGGGAACCACCTTTGCCTTCACCGGATTACCGCGAATTTCGACGGCGACTTCGGTTCCCGATTCGGCAAAAGCGCGCGGCACATAAGCCAGAGCGATGTTCTTTTTAAGAAACGGCGCGGGCGAACCGCTGGTGACGGCGCCAATGGGGTTGCCGCTCAGATCGAAGACGCGGTAGCCATCGCGGGCAATGCCGCGCTCGATGACCTCGAGGCCGGCGAGTTTGCGCTCCGGACCGCCGACAGCCCGGACTTTGTGCAGGGCCTCGGAGCCGACGAACGGACCCTTGTCCAGTCTGCAGAAGCGGTCGAGGCCGGCCTCAAAGACGTTGATCGACTCGGAAATCTCGTGGCCGTAGAGCGACAGCGCGGCTTCGAGGCGCAGGGTGTTGCGCGCCCCCAGCCCGCAGGGCAGGATGCTGAATTCCCTTCCCGCCTCGATCACTTCCTTCCAGACGCGCTCGCTGGTTGCCGGATCCGAAGGAACGTAGATTTCAAAGCCGTCTTCGCCGGTGTAGCCGGTGCGGGCGATGAGGGTATTGGGCAGACCGCAGACGGTGCCCCAGGTGAACCAGTAAACCTTGATCTTAGAAAGGTCCGCGGTGGTGAGCTTCTGCAGTGTCTCCTGCGCGCGCGGGCCCTGGATCGCGAGCTGCGTGTAGTAGTCGCTGTAATCGCTGACGTGGCAGTCGAAACTGCGGGCCTGGCTGCGGACCCAGTTGTAGTCCTTCTCGCGCGTGCCGGCGTTGATGACGAAGAGATAATCGTTATCGCTGAACTTGTGGACGATGATGTCGTCGACGAACGTGCCCCCCGGATAGAGCATGGCCGAGTACTGCGCCTGCCCGGCCTGGAGGCGCGCCGCGTCATTCATCGAAATGTGCTGGACCGCTTCGAGCGAGCCTGGGCCGCGGAACTGAATATCCCCCATGTGGCTGACATCGAAGAGGCCGACACCGGTGCGGACGGCCATGTGCTCGGCGATGAGCCCCAGGTACTCGACAGGCATGTCCCAGCCGCCGAAATCGACCATTTTGGCGCCCAGGCGGCGGTGCAGATCATTGAGCGGTGTCTTGCGGAGCGTGGCGGAGGCGGACACGGAAATCCTCGGAAGGGCCTGAGATTCGGAAAATCAGGAGGAACCCTTTACGTTACAACCTGAAATCGCGTGGGAGCAACTGCGGGTCGCAGGAGTACGGAACCGCCGTAACCGATCGCCGCTGGATGAACCCGGCCCAGCCCGTAGGATAAATAGGTGCCGCAGATCTCCATGTCCGAAGCCCTGGCCGCCCTCCTCGCAATCGCACCATTGCTTGCCGTTGGATTCGTGGGGAACGATGCCGTCCGCGGCATCCAGTCGCTTTCGCCGCCTCTTCGCATCACCCTCCCGGTGGTGCTGGCCGCTCCCTACATCCTCGTCGCACTGGCCACGCACACGCTGGCTGCACGCTGGCTGCTGGCCTATTTGCTGATTCCTGTCGCCGTCGCCGGCCTGCTCGGTCTGGCGGCGAAACTCGACCCCGGGCAACGCGGGCACCTGCTGGATTTCCTGGTGCTCCTGCCGCTCGGCCTGGCGGTCGATTTGCGCTGGCTGCAGCCGGCCTGGCCTCATGGACTCGCCGTGATTGGAAAGCTGGTGCTCCTCGATGCCGGGCTGTATGGATTTCTGGGCGTGCGGCAGCTTTCCGGAGTGGGCTTCGACCTGCGCCTGCGCGGCCGCGACTGGAAAATCGGGCTCAGGGAATTCGCCTTCTATGCGCCCATTGCCATTCCGCTGGGTCTGGCGCTCGGGTTCCTGCACCCGCATTGGGGGGGCGCCCATCCGGCGCTGATCGTTCCGGCCTGGGTCCTCAGTTTCATCGGAGTGGCCCTGCCCGAAGAGATCTTCTTTCGCGGCTGGATACAGAACCTGCTCGAGCGGCGAATCGGGCGCACCGCGGCGCTGCTGGTGACCGCCTGCCTCTTTGGCCTTGCGCACTTCAACAAGCGCACCCGCTTCTTCAACTGGCGCTATGTGCTGCTGGCCGCCATTGCCGGAATCTTCTACGGCCGCGCCTGGCGCACCAACCGACGCATCGGCGCTTCCGCCATCGCCCACGCCACCGTGGACACCATCTGGGGCGCGCTGCTCCGCTAGAACCAGTCTCATGGATACCTGACGGCTGATTGCGTGCGATCCTGGAGCTGCTCTGGGATAACCGCGAAGTGCCGTGACAGGACGCTGGGAACTGACTGACGAACAGTGGGTGGTGGTGGTGGAACCGGTGCTGCGACCGCAGCGGCGTGAAGATCATCGCGGCCGTCCATGGCATGAAACCCGCGCCGTGCTGAACGGTGTGTTCCGGGTGCCGGGAACGGGAGCGCAGTGGCGCGAACTG
>JAJYVF010000009.1 GCA_021792135.1 Acidobacteriota bacterium
GATGCTCTCCATGGTCTCCAGAAACAACTCCCGCCTGCTCTTCCGCCCATGCTTCTCAAAGCTTCCCTGTGAGGCCAATGTTCTCTGTCGCATCGTGCTCCCTATCCACTTACAACTTTATGCAGGCCGGCTGTGGATTTGGATCTTGTGCAGAGGTTCCTTTGGGGACCATTGCCTCGATGGCAATTGCGCCTCCGCGCCTCCGCTATCTCGGTCAGCACCCCATCGCCAACGCGCTCACCCACAGGCCGAGCAGCCCCTCGGCAATTCGTCTCGTTTGGAATGTATTTCAGGCAATACGGACACTCGCCGATGTTCTGCCTCGCACGAAGGCGGGGCGACTCACGGCAGAAAAGAACAACCGCAGACCCTTCCCCTTCGCGTCAGGATGACAGCGCCGGTGGAGTACTTTTAGTGTGCTGATGGGAAATGAGCGCGATCAGCTGGCGCTGATTTCGGGGGTTGGGGTTGCGTGGAAGAGGGCGATCTGTTCGGGCGATGGGGGCGCGGTAACTGCGCTGGCTACCACTAATCCCAGGAGGGCGGCGATGAGTGCGGGGAAGATGGCGTCGCGGTTGGCGACGGCGGCGGGCAGGTGGTGGTGGATGAAGGATGTGTCCCAGAAGACGGTGACGAAGGTGCCGAGGGCGATGGCGGTGACGGCTCCGGCGGCATTGGCGCGCTTTGAATAAAACGCCGCGAGGATCACCGGTGTGAGCGCGGCGGAGTAGACGGTGTAGGCGTAGAGGGTCTGCGCGAGGACGGACTGCGTGTGCATGGCCTGGTAGAGCGACCAGATGCCGAGCAGGACGACCATCAGGCGGGAGACGATGAGGACGCGCTTGTTGGAGGCTTCGGGAGCGATGTAGCGGACGAAGACATCGTTGATGAGGTTGGTGGCGGGGGAGAAGAGGAAGTTATTCGCCGTGGACATGATCTTGGCGAAGACCGCGCCCATGAGCAGCGCTCCGAGCCACGCGGGCAGGCCGTGGAGGGCGGTCCAGGCGATGATCTCCCGGGGGCGCTGGGCGACTTCTCCGTGAGGGAAGAGGACGGAGCCGACGACGGCGAGCGCGACGATGACGGTTTCGAGGAGGATGGTGCCGATGATCCAGCCCACGACGGCGACGCGGGCGTCGCGCTCGGATTTGGCCGAGAAGAACTTCTGATACATGGCCTGGTTGCCGAGCATGAGGAGCATGGTGGGGATCATCAACTCCATGGCGCGGATGAAGGTGAAGTCGCCGAGGACTTCGAAGTGGGTGGCGGGGAGGGCGTGGGTGATGGCGGTCCAGCCGCCGGCGGAATGGATGAGGAAGGGCAGGGCGGCGGACATGGTGATGGTGGCGAGCAGGCCAATGACCACGTCCATGTAGGCCACGGAGGACATGCCGGCGATGGCGGTGAAGACGATGACGAAGGCCGTGACGATGTAGCGGCCGAGGACGGCGGAGATGACGGTGGGGAAGACGAGATGGAGGATGTCTCCGCCGCCGATGAGCTGGTAGCTGGTGATGGCGGTGTAGGCGAAGAGGACGGCGATGACGCCGAGGACGCGGGCGGTCTGGCTGTAGCGGGCTTCGAGCAGGTCGGGGATGGTGAACTGGGCGAATTTGCGGGCGCGGGGGGCGATGAAATAGATGAGCAGGAGGCCGGCCCATCCGCCGCCGGCCTGCCAGAGGGCGGCGAATCCGTGGTGGTAGGCGTTTTCCGCGCCGCCGAGCAGCGAGCCGGAACCGATCCAGGAGGAGAGCAGGGTGAAGATGAGGACGAAGGCGGGGAGGGTGCGTCCGGCGACGAGGTAGTCGGCTTTGGTTTTGACGCGGCCGAGGCGGCTGAGGGAGACCACCAGCAGGCTGAGGACGATCACGCCGAGGATGATGGTGTAGAGCGGAGACATTGGCCTTTCCTTACCGACAGCCTGGGGCAGAAGTCGAGCGTTGGTAAAATGCCAACCTCGGGGGCTAAAGCCCAGCTCATTCCGAAGGCATTTGAGGCACGGTTGAAGCCGTGCCCCTGCAAAGAGAGCTGGTGTTTCCGGGGGCTGCTCACCCGGCCTCACACCGGGCGAAATGGGTCGCGCTCCCCCTGGTGCCCGGCTGAGTGCGAAACCCCTTCACGAGTGTACGGGAGCAGGGCAGGCGAGCCGGGGTCAGCCGTGCTTTTTCTTTCCGGAACGGTGCGAGGCGGAGGCTGATTTTTTTGTGGAGGCGTGCTTCGCCGCTCTCCGGGCCGAACTCCTCGAGGTGTGGTGGCGGCGCCTGAAGTGACTGGAGGCGTAGATGTGGGCCGGTTCGGCGACGTAGAGGCGGCGACCGGGGGTGACTGTGCCGCTCCGCAGGTGGTTCCAGCGGCGGAGCTGCTGGACGGTGACGCCGAAGCGGTCGGCAATGGTGATGAGGGTATCGCCGCGGCGCGGGCGATAGAGCGCGCTGCGCAGGGCTCCGGAAGCGCTGGCGGGGGCCAGGGGAATGACCAGGGATTCGACACCGGAGAGGTCGGAGTTGGTGGAAAGCTGATTGACGAAGGCCAGTTCGGAGGGCGAGACATGCCAGGCGTGGGCGACGCTCTCGATGGAGTCGCCGTCGTGGACGGTGTGGAGACGCCAGTAGCGGCGCTTGTCGAGGGGAATCTCGGCGATTTCGTGCTCGTAGAGCTGGGCGGTGCCGGCGGGCAGGTGCAGCTCAAAGGCGTCGCTGGGCGGGGTGCTCAGGCGCAGGAGGCTGGGGTTGAGGGCGGAGAGCTCCTGGACGGGCGCGCCCACGATGTCGGAAACGAGGCGGAGGTCGACGGCGTAGTCAGTGGCGACGGTGTCAGTGACCAGGGGCGGGTCGGGGGTGATGTTGGCCAGGCCGTACTCCTGGGGATTTTTGGCCATGATGGTGACGGCCAGGATGATGGGGACGTAATTTTTGGTTTCCAGGGGCAGGTTGTTGCGCTTGTAGAGCTCCCAGAAGTCGGCGTAGCCGGTGCGCTGCACGGCCTTCTGGATGTTGCCGGGGCCCCAGTCATAGGCGGCCATGGCAAGGTACCAGTCGCCCAGTTCGTCGTACATCTTCCTGATCTCGCGGGCGTAGGCCTCGGTGGACTCGAGGGGGTCGAAGCGCTGGTCGTACCATGCGGTGCGCTCGAGGCCGTAGGTGCCCCAGGGCATGAACTGCCACATGCCGCCGGCGCCGGAACGGGGATTCACGGCCTGGGGGCGGAAGCCGGATTCGGCGACAGCCTGGTAGATGAGATCCTGGGGCAGGCCGGCTTGGCGGAGGACGCGCTCGATCATGTCCTTGTAACGGCCCATGCGTTCGAGCGAGGCGACGATGGTGGCATGGCCTTTGGGGCTGTTGCTGAAGAAGTCGATGTAGGCGGCAACGTAATCGTTCATGACCAGGGGCAGGTCGGACTGGGTGGTTTTCAGTTCAGCCGTGGCCCGGGCGGTCACGCTGGGATTGGCGGGGGTGGTGATGTTGCCGGCCACATCGACCGGGGAAGGCTCGGCCTGGGGCGCGAGGCCGTTGCCCTGACGCAGAGCGTCGAGTTCGAGGGTATTGACGCCGTCGACGATGTGGTCGAACTCCTCGGAGAGCGCCTGATCGTTCTTGAGGTCGCAGTTGCAGCGGAGCATCAGGTCGACGGCATAATCGAAGTTGGAGCGCGCCGAGGCGTAGTGGCCCTGCTGGTAATCGCTGAGGCCGGCGTGGTAGGCCTTTTCGACGGACGCCATGAGATCGTGGTCGCGCTGGGCGATTGCGGGCGCCAGAGGCGCGGGCTGCGCCGGGGTGACCTGTGGCGGCTCCGGCGTGCGGGCCTTCTCCGCGGGTGGGGGCTGGGGCGGTTTGGGGGGCAGCGTGGGGGCTGTGGCCTGGGGCTGCGGGCGAGCCTGCGTTCCCTGGTGGGAGGGACAGCCGATCAATGCGAGCAGCGCGGCGAAGCCTCCTGCGAGATAAGTCCTGTGAACAGCTGGGCGCATTGGATGGGCACTCTTATTGTATGGCCCGGAGTGACGAATCTCCGATGGTAAACTGAGGCTTCCGGCGAACTTCTCGTACCCCGCAGGCTACCCGGCGCTGCGCGGCGTTTTCTCCGGAGTCCCCGGCGCGCGTGGTGGCGCGATGGGGTGACTTCACCACCCCCCGCGAGCAAAGACAGCTCGCCGGGGACCCGGCTTCGCATGGACAGCAGGCACATCCGCAATTTCGCGATCATCGCGCACATCGATCATGGGAAGTCCACGCTCTCGGACCGTCTGCTGGAGCTGACGGGGTCGCTGAGCATGCGGGAGATGCATGCCCAGGTGCTGGATGCGATGGACCTCGAGCGCGAGCGGGGGATCACGATCAAGGCGCACTCGGTGCGCATGATGTATCCGGCGAAAAATGGCGAGACGTATCAGCTAAACCTGATCGATACGCCGGGACACGTGGATTTTTCCTATGAGGTTTCGCGCTCGCTGGCCTCCTGCGAGGGGGCGCTGCTGGTGGTGGATGCGTCCCAGGGAGTGGAGGCGCAGACGCTGGCCAATGCGTATCTGGCGATCAATCATGGTCTCGAAATTATTCCCGTCATCAACAAGATCGACCTGCCGAGCGCCGATATTCCGCGCACGCAGGAGATGATCGAGCAGGCCGTGGGGCTCGACGCGAAGGAAGCCATTCCGGTGAGCGCGAAGACGGGGCAGGGGGTGCCGGAGATTCTGGAAGCCATTGTGCACCGGCTGCCGCCGCCGAAGGGCAACGCCGAAGCACCGCTGCAGGCGCTGATTTTCGACTCGTGGTTCGATCCCTATCGCGGCGTCGTAGTGCTGGCGCGGGTGGTGAACGGGCGGATGCGGAAGGGCATGAAGATCCGGCTGCTGTCGAACGGGCGGGTCTTCGATGTTGAATCCATGGGGGTGCTGACGCCCAAGCCGGTGGAGATCGAGGAATTGTCGGCCGGCGAGGTCGGGTTCTTTATCGCGACGATCAAGAATGTCTCCGATACGCGGGTGGGCGATACGGTGACGGACGACGCGGATCCGGCTGCGGCGCCGCTGCCGGGCTTTGAAGAGATCAAGCCGATGGTGTTTGCGGGGCTGTACACGGTCGATTCGCATGAGCACACGCTGCTGCGGGATGCGCTTGAAAAGCTGCAGCTCAATGATTCGTCGTTCTTCTTCGAGCCGGAAAGCTCGGTGGCGCTGGGTTTCGGCTTCCGGTGCGGGTTCCTGGGGCTGCTGCACATGGAGATTATCCAGGAGCGGCTGGAGCGGGAGTTCGATCTCGACCTGATTACGACGGCGCCGAGCGTGCGGTACAGGATCCATCGGACGGACGGATCGGTGATCGAGGTCGATAATCCCTCGCGGTGGCCCGATCCCAGCGAGGTGGAGAAGGTCGAGGAGCCGATCATCACGGCGACGATCCTGACCAACGAGGAGTATGTCGGCGGTATTCTGAAGCTGGTGGAAGAGAAGCGCGGGCGGCAGAAGAATTTCGAGTATGTGTCGGCGACGCGGGTGATGCTGACATATGAGCTGCCGCTGAACGAGATCGTGCTGGACTTCTACGACCGGCTCAAGTCGGTGTCGCGCGGATACGCTTCGCTGGACTACCACCTGTCGGGGACGTGGGAGTCGCCGATGGTGAAGATGGATATCCTGGTTTCGGGCGAGCCGGTGGATGCGCTGTCAATCATCGTGCACCGCGATTTTGCCTACGAGCGCGGGCGGGCGCTGGTTTCGAAGATGCGGGAGCTGATCCCGCGGCAGCAGTTCGAGGTGGCGATTCAGGCGGCGATTGGGGCCAAGATAATTGCGCGCGAGACGGTTTCGGCGCTGCGGAAAAACGTGCTGGCGAAGTGCTACGGCGGAGATATCACCCGCAAGCGCAAGCTGCTGGAGAAACAGAAGGAAGGCAAGAAGCGGATGAAGCGGATCGGGAAGGTGGATATTCCGCAGGAAGCTTTCCTGGCGGTGCTGAAGGTGGGCGAGGACACCGGGCGGTAGTTCCAGGGGTGGCCCTGGAGCAGATCCAGTCCTTCAGGACTGTCTATTTCCAGCTGACCGCCAGCTGCCAGCGCAGCAAACGCTGCGCGGTCTTGCGCAGAACGCGCTCGTATTCCTCCAGTTCCGAAACCACGGCGGCGGTTTCCGTGCCCAGGGCGGCCGGAGCTTCGCGCAGGAAATCCTGCAGCGTGCAGATGGTGATCAGTCCGTCTTCCGGCGAGAACCACTGAGGGGGCGGCAGCGTTCTGGCCCATTCAGGATCCCCGGCCCCTTCCTCGAGAAGCAGGGCCATGGAATTCTCGTCGGCAGAGAAGAACTCCAGAAGGGGCTTGACCCCCAGGCGGAGAGCCAGCTTCTCGAGAGCATCCTCGTTGCGGGCCAGAGCGCGCCCGTTGACGAAGATGTCGAAACCCGGATCCTCGCCTTCCACCACAATGTACATGGAAGCGCTCATGGGCGACAGTCTACCTGATTTGGGGATGCCTCGGAGTCCTCAGGGGATGTGTCGTTGCCGGAAGAGTAAATGATGGCAGAAGGTGACATCCCGGAGCCGGTGACCGGGGATTTCCGTGAAGCGCACCGGTTTGTGCTGCATCCGGGCAGATTTCGAGAAAAAGAAGCCGGGCAGCATGTGCCGCCCGGCTGGGTGTTTCCCTGCGCTCTTGGTTAGGCGCGGCTTCCGCCACCGCCGCCGCTCGGACGCCGTCCGCGGCGCCGGCGCCGCCGGTTAGCGGGAGCAGGACGCCGTTCCCCCGGTCCCTGGGGCGCAGGCACGCCATCTGCGCGGTTGTAGTTAACCTCTTCGCCCTCCTCGCCTGGTTCTTCCTCCTCATCGAAGTCTTCGCCGCCTTCGATGGTGATGGTGCTGGCATTCGAGAGAGGCTGACGGTCTTCAGGAGGCGCAGGACGCGGAGGCCGCTGCTGCTGCGGCGGCGGAGGAGCCGCCGATGCCGCCACGTCGCCGACGGGAGCGCCGGGACCGGCCTCAGACAGCCCCAGCTTCTGGCGCTGCTCCTTCAGCACGGCTTTGCGCGACAGCTTGATGCGGTTGCCTTCGATACCGAGGACCTTTACCATCACCTGATCGCCTTCGCGCAGTTCGTCCTTGACCTCGCGGACGCGGTGCTCGGCGATTTCGCTGATGTGCAGCAGGCCGTCGGTGCCGGGGAAGATTTCGACGAAGGCGCCGAATTCCGCAAGGCGAACGACCTTGCCCAGGTAGATCTTGCCGACCTCGGGCACAGCGGTCAGGTCGTTGATCATGGCCAGCGCCTTCTGCAGGCCTTCCTCGTCGTTGGAGGCCACATTGACACGGCCCGTGTCGTCGACATCGATCTTGACCTGCGTGGCCTCGATGATGCCGCGGATGGTCTTGCCGCCAGGCCCGATCAGGTCGCGGATCTTGTCGGTGGGGATCTGCAGGGTGCGGATCTGCGGCGCGAACTTCGACTTCTCGGTCCGCGGCCCGCTCAGCACGGCATCCATGTTGTCCAGCAGGAACATGCGCCCGCGCCGCGCCTGCTCCAGCGCCTCCCGCATGATCTGCCCGGTGATGCCGCTGATCTTGATGTCCATCTGCAGGGCGGTAATGCCGTTGCGCGTACCGGCGACCTTAAAGTCCATATCGCCGTAATGATCCTCGGCACCGGCAATGTCGGTCAGGATGGCGTAATCCTCGCCCTCCTTCACCAGCCCCATGGCGATACCGGCCACGGCGGACTTCAGCGGGATGCCCGCATCCATCAGCGCCAGGCTGGCGCCGCAGACCGAGGCCATGGACGAAGAGCCGTTCGACTCCAGAATGTCCGACACTACGCGCAGCGCGTACGGAGACTGCTCAGGGGAGGGAAGCACGGCGCTGATGGCCCGCTCGGCCAGCGCTCCGTGGCCCACTTCGCGGCGTCCCACGCCCGTCATGCGCCCTACCTCGCCCACCGAGAAGGGCGGGAAATTGTAGTGCAGCATGAAGCTCTTTTTCTGTTCGCCTTCAAAGGTTTCGAGGCGCTGGAAATCATCGGTTGTGCCCAGTGTGGCGGTGACCAGTGCCTGCGTCTCGCCGCGGGTGAAGAGTGCCGAACCGTGGGTACGGGGCAGCACGCCGACTTCGATCGACAGGGAACGAATCTGGTCAAAGGCACGCCGGTCGGGGCGAACCCGTTCATGGGTCACCTGGTCGCGGAAGAGCCGCTCGCGGAGGGTTTCGTAATAGTGGGCGAGCTTCTTGCGTTCCGCTGCGGCGTTCTCTCCTTCGGGAATCTCCGCCTTCAGCTCATCCTGAATCTGCTTCACGAGCGCATAGCTCTCGAGCTTGGGGTGCGCTTTGGTGTCCAGCGCGTCCTTCAGCCGCTCGCCGACTTTGGCCTTCAGGGCCTCGTAATAGGAGTTGTCGAACTCCGGCGGCGTGACCTCGCGCTTCTGCTTGCCGGCGCGCGATGCCAGGTCGTTAATGGCTCCGACAATCTTTTTGATCTGGCCATGGCCGAACTCAATGGCGTCGACGACCACGTCTTCGCTCACCTCGCTCGAACCGCTCTCGATCATCACGATGCCGTCTCTGGTCCCCACCACCATGATGTTGATGTCGCTGTCGCGGCGCTCCGAGTAGGTGGGATTGACCGTAAACTCGCCGTTCACACGGCCCACGCGCACCGCGCCCACCGGCCCGCCAAACGGGACATCGGACAGCGCCAGAGCGGCGCTGGCTCCGTTGATGGCGCAGACATCGGGATCGTTTTCCTTGTCGGCCGAGAGCACCAGGGCGATGACCTGGGTTTCGTTGCGGAAGCCTTCCGGGAACAGGGGCCGGATCGGCCGGTCGATCTGGCGGCTGGTCAGGACTTCACGCTCGCTGGGCCGGCCCTCGCGCTTGATGAATCCGCCGGGAATGCGTCCGCCGGCATAGGCGTACTCGCGATAATCCACGGTCAGGGGGAAGAAATCGATGCCTTCTCTGGGGTCCGGAGCGGCCACGGCGGTGGCCAGCACAGCGGTGTCACCCGAGGTGACGAGGGCGGCGCCGGAGGCCTGTCTGGCCATGCGCCCGGTCTCAAACTGCAGTCGCTTGCCTCCGGCAAGATCGACGGAAACTTCATACTTCATAGGTGCCTCTTTTCTTCACAGGGGGTGGGCGGGCGGGAGTTCGCGGCGGAGCGAGCGAAAGGGAGCGGGGAAAGAGAGGACGATTTGGATTCGGACTGACCGCACAGCGCAGAGGCCGCGTACTCCGGGAATGGGCGCCGGCCCCCGCTGTCCATGCTCTTTCGGTTTCTCGTCGCGCGCGCGCCGAAAACAAGGCCCGGGGGTTACTTGCGAATGCCCAGCTTGCCGATCACCGTCCGATAGCGCTCGGAATCGTGGGTCTTCAGGTAATCAAGCAGCCGTCGGCGCTTGCTGACCAGCATCAGCAGCCCACGGCGGGACGCATGGTCCTTGGCGTGAGACTTGAAATGCTCGGTCAGTTCGCCGATGCGCTCGCTGAGAACCGCGATCTGCACTTCGGGACTTCCGGTATCGGTTTCGTGGGTGCGAAACCGCGCGATAACTTCGGTTTTTTTAGCAGGTGCCAGCACGTGCGTGCGTACTCCTCTGATTTTTCAGCAATTACACTTCCTAAGTGTCTGCACCAAGAATAACATGGCGAGGTTGGCGGTGCCAGCAGGAAACGCCGCCCTGAGAATTGGCCCCCAATAACGCGAACAGCTTTGGAATCAACCAATAATCTGCCCATGCGCATCGCCGCGACAAAAGACGCGCTGAAAGTCACCGCTCTCGCCATGGCCTTCTGCCTTGATTTTCAGTGTACGAAACACTGGAGCTGGCTCTCGGCCGTGAACCCTTTCGGCGAGGACCCCTGGGATTCGGTCGCCTCCGCGGCGGTGCAGCTGGTCCTCTTTCTCATCCTGCTTCTCTGGCTGCGTGTTCTTCAGCCCCGCCCTGCGGCCGCCTCCCAAACACAATCGGCGCTCCGGCTGCGCGGCTCTCTCATGGTCTTTGCAGCCGTGGGTTTCACCTGCCTGACTGATCTGCTGGCCATGGCCCGCCATCGGCCCATGTGGACGGGCCGACCCGCGGGATACGCACTTCTCGCCATGACTCTGTGCCTGCTTGTCTGGTCCGTGCTTGCGGCCGCGCATCATCTCCGCGCCGGCCGGATCCTGGCGCGGTCGCACTTCCGCCCCTTCCGGCTGCTGGCTGTGCCCGCCGCCACGCTGGTGCTCGCGCTCTATCCCGAAGTCCTGCGCGAAAGGCTGGTCAGCGAAGTATTCGCCGTCCTCTGCGGAATGACTCTCCTGTTCCTGGTCGTCTGGGCCATCGGAACGAATATCCCTCTCACACCCAACTCCGGGTACCCCGACGTCTTCGACGACTTCGCCGGCCTTTGGTCGTGGAGCACCCAAAAGCTCACCATACCCCGGCGGTTCGCCCGTTCCTCAGAGAATCAGCTCCCGGGCCCCGCGCGTGCTGTCTGCTCGTGGCTCAGTCCCCGACGCCATCGCTGGAACCTCCCGCTCGTCGCCGGAGCCCTTCTCGGTGCCTTCCTGGTCGCGCAGGAACTCGCCCAACCCGGCGGCTCTCCACGGGGTGCACATGCACTGCTGGTCATCGCGGTTTATGTGGGACTCGAAAGCGCCATGGTGCTCACCGGCTACGCGCTTCTCGCCGATCCGCTCCACCTGTTCCGCCATCAGGACTGACGCTCAGCTCACCCCGCCAGCAGCCGCCGTCCCACCATCCCCGCCCAGGCTCCCGCCATCGGGATCGCCAGAATCACAAATCCACCCGCAATCGAAGCCACCGTCGGCGCGCGGAGGATGAGATGTACCGGGATCCAGACGCCGACCGCCAGCCCCCACAGCCAGGGACGCCGCGGCCCCAGCATCCGCAATACCCCGGAGGCCAGCAGAAGCAGCCCAGCCGTGATCCCCGCATCATCCCAGTGCGGCCGCGAATCGATCCATGCAATCCCCAGGCCCGCTGACACGGATGCCAACAGCAGCGGAAAGTTCACCACGCGTCGATAAGCAGCCCCCTTGCGAATCATCCTCACCGGCCTTTCTTTGGGGCGATTGGGAGCGATATCCCTGCTTCGGCGTTTTTAATTCTGCCACCGTTTTCCCTTCTCGGCCATCTATACTGAAGCTCCCTGAGCGGTCCCAGGCGGTCATCCCATGCCCATAGCCCTCGATTTCTTCGTCCGGTACGGCTATCTGGTGGTGTTCCTCTGGATCCTGACCGAGCAGCTGGGCATCCCGATCCCGAGCGCGCCTCTGCTGCTTGCGGCTGGTACGCTGAGCGCCACACATAAACTGCATCTGGTTCTTATTTTGGGGTCTGCCCTGCTCGGCAGCCTCATCGCCGACTCCGTCTGGTATGTCTTCGGCCAGCGCTATGGCGCGGTTGTGGTGCGGCTGGTCTGCCGCCTGACGCTGGAAAGCTCAGCCTGCGTCCGCAGAACCGAGGGATACTTCGCCAGGCGCGGTCCGGCTGCACTGCTGGTGGCGAAATTCATTCCCGGTTTGGGCACCGTCGCGGCTCCGATTGCAGGCCAGATCGGCATGGGCTACGCCAGGTTTCTGCTCTTCGATGCAGGTGGCATCCTGCTGTGGAGCTTTACCGTCACCGTGGGCGGCCGCTTTTTCGGCGACATCCTGAAGCGTAACCCGGGTGCGCTCTCCTGGACCGGCCACTTCGCCGTCATTCTCTTTGTTCTGCTCCTGCTGGCCGTGCTGGTCTGGAGAATGCTGCAGCGCCGCGCGTTCCTGCAGTCGGTCCGCATGGCGCGTCTCGAGCCGCGCGAGCTGAAGCGGATGATGGATGCCGGCCAGCCCGTGTTTATCGTCGACCTGCGTCATCCTCTCGATTACCTGCCCGACCCCCGCACCCTGCCGGGTGCGCTCAGCCTTACGCCCGACAAGCTCGTGGAGCAGAGCGGTCGCATTCCCCGCAATCAGGAAGTCGTCCTCTTCTGCACCTGCCCGAGCGAGGCCACGGCAGCAAAGATGGCCCTCACGCTGCGCGGAATGGGCATCCATCGCGTGCGCCCTCTGCGCGGCGGCTACGACGAGTGGAAGAAGCTTGGCTATCCTCTCGTGGACATCCAGAGCGAGACTGTCCCGGCGGCCTGATCGCTCAGCGCCCGCGCAGCAGTTTGCAGGCGGTCTGCAAATCCTCATCCCGCTTGGCAAAGCAGAAGCGCAGCAGATCTTCTCCGCGCCCGCCGGCGAAGAATGCCGTGCCCGCAACCGCGGCTACGCCGGTTTCCCGGAGCAGGTTGCGAGCCTTCTCCCGGGCCGTCGCCCCGGGCACGACTCCAGCGTCGGCCAGCACGTAGTAGGCCCCCTGCGGAATATGCGGCCTCATACCCGCGTCGGCCAGAGCCGCGCACAGCAGGTCGCGCTTCGCCTCGTACTCCGCCGACAGCGCCGCATAGAACGAGCCGGAAAGCTGCATGAGCCCCGCTGCCGCGCCGTATTGAAACGGCGAAGGGCTGCATACATACACCAGATCGTGAAAATAGCGGATCGCGCCCATCCAGCGGCGGTCGGCCGCCAGATACCCCACCCGCCAGCCGGTAATGCTGAAGGTCTTCGACAGCCCGGAAATCGTAATCGTCCGTTCCGCCATTCCATCGAGCGTCGCGGGACTGAGATGCTGCGCTCCGCCGAATACGAAGTACTCGTAAATCTCGTCCGTGATCACGAACAGATCATGCTCGATGGCCAGCGCCGCAACGGCCTCCAGTTCCGCTCGCGAGAAGACCTTCCCGCTGGGATTCGAAGGAGAATTGATCACCATGCCCCGCGTTCGCGGCGTGACAGCCCTGCGCAGCGCGTCGAGATCCAGCGTCCAGTCCGGAGCCGCCAGCGGCACCGCGACCGGCTGCACCCGCAGCGTCCGCAGCGTATTCAGGTGGTAACCGTAGAAAGGCTCGAAGAGCACCACCTCGTCGCCGGGATCGAAGAGCGCCATGGACGCTGCCAGGAATCCTCCCGTTGCGCCCGAGGTCACCTGCACCTCGGCGTCGGGATCGACGCTCAGGCCGTTGTGCTGTGCCAGCTTGTCGGCAATCGCCTGCCGCAGCGGCGCAATTCCGTCCAGGCGCGTGTAGATGTTGTATCCCTGAGCGATTGCCTCGACAGCTCGCTCCGCAACCGGCTGCGGCACCTCGGTGTCGCACACGCCCTGCGCCAGGTTCACGCCGCCCACGCGGTCGCATTCCACCGTCATGGCGCGAATCTCCGACTGCGCCGTCCCCGGAGAAATCGCGCTCAGATGCAGTTTGTCCGCAACGCCTCGCATCCGTCACCTTTACCACAAATGCAACATCGTCCGCTCGACCGCGCCGAAGAGAGGTCATCATGACTGGGCATTCGCGCGTGCCCTCGTTTCCTTGTCTCCAGTCCGCCAGGCGCTAGTACGGAGGCCATGGCAGGAAGCTGCCCTCGAGCAGGTACGAGAACTTCTCTACGCGATAAGTGCCGTCATCGACGGCGAAGACGCGCGGCTTGCCGGTCGGGCCGCTGCTCCACAGCGAGCACCCGGCGTAGGCGCCATCCTTACGCAGGATGTAATACTCCATATCCAGCAGGCGCACCCGGGTCATATCCCCGTTGTAGATGCGAACAATCCGGCGCAGGACTTCGAGGCCGGCATCGCGGGGGCTCATGCCCTGGCGCATCAACTCGACAATCGATTGGGCGCCGGCAACCTTGATGTTCTCCTCGCCGGAGCCGGTGGCTCCCGCCGAGCCCACGTCCTGATCGGTATAGCAGCCTGCTCCGATGATGGGGGAATCGCCGAGCCGGCCCGGCAGCTTCCACGCAAGCCCGGAAGTGGTGGTGGCTCCGGACATCTCGCCTTTCGTGTTCACGCAGGAGACGTGGATGGTTCCTGTTGCCGGCCACAGCACCTGCTCCGCCGCGTAGAGCCGGTCTGCCTGCGGGATGCCCAGATCGGCGGCCCTCCTTACCAGATGCTGCGTTCGCAACCGGATGGTCTCGGCCCATTCAGGGGTCGGATGCCTGGGAATCCGCCCCGCCCGAATGAGAGGCGCAGCCGCGGCGGCATTCTCCGCGGGCGAATCCTGCTGGAGCGAAGACAGCCCGTGGAGATCGATCGTGGGCTTCGGCACCGGCCTCCCGGCGTACGGATCTTTCCATTCCGGCTGGGACATGCCCGGACCCCACCAGTCCATCTGCGAGTTGTTCTCTTTCCACAGCAGCCAGACCTTGCGAGCGTCGTCCGTAAGCAGGTTTTCGCGGGGAAAGCCCAGGGCCACGGCGAAGTCCTCCGCGCCCCCGGCTACCAGCATCACGTGGGAGGTGTGCTCGTAGACCTTGCGGGCCACGAGGCAGATGTTCCTGATATTGCGGACCCCGCCAACCGAGCCGGCCGAACGGCTGGGCCCATGCATACAACAGGAGTCGAGTTCGACGGCGCCCTGCTCGTTGGGCAGCCCGCCCAACCCCACGGTGTGATCCCGCGGATCGTCTTCCCGTCCCATGCAGATGTGGTGGGCGGCATCGAGGGTATCCGCGCCGTCCAGCAGCATATGGTGGGCTTCCTGAATCGTGCTGTCGCCGGTCACACGAGTGACGATCACGGGCTGGGCCGGAGGTTTCATCTGCTTTACGCTTTCGGCGGTCTGCGCGAAAGCGTCCTCCACGGAGGGAAGGCCGGCAGCGGTAGCCAACGCGCCCAGCGACAGAAAATCGCGGCGGGTAGTCATGGCCGGAATGGTAACAAAAGTCGAATGAGAGCCCCTGGCCTCGCAGCAGACCTTCCCGCGCCCCGGCAGGTAGTAGCATAGGTGCGCGACACGCCGACGATTCCTGAGGGGGATTACGCCTTGCGCATACTGTTCCTGCTGCTGTCTCTGGCCGTCGCGGCCCACGCCCAGCTCACCGTCCGCAAGCTGCCTGCGGACATGGCACAGAAGATCGACCAGGTAGCCGAACAGGCGCTGCAGCAGACTGGCGTTCCCAGCGCCTCGCTGGCGATCGTGCGCGACGGCCAGATCGAGTACACCCAGGCATACGGCCAGGCCCGGCTGATGCCGGCCGAGGCGGCTCAGCCGCGGATGCGCTACTCCGTCGGCTCCATTTCCAAGCAGTTCACCGCGGCCGCGATTTTACTGCTCGAGCAGCAGGGCAGGCTCTCCATCGACGACCCTGTCTCGAAGTACCTTCCCGATCTGACCCGGGCCAGCGAGGTGACTGTCCGCATGCTGCTTTCCCACACCTCCGGCTATCAGGATTACTGGCCCGAAGACTACCTGATGCCGCCCATGAGCGAGCCGACGACCGCCGAGCACATCCTCGATGTCTGGGGGAAAAAGTCGCTTGACTTCGAGCCTGGGACGAAGTGGCAGTATTCCAACACGAACTTTGTCATCGCGGGCCGCATCGTCGAGATCGTCAGCGGCGAGCCGCTGATGCGGTTCCTCGAGGAGCACATCTTCCACCCGCTCGACATGGAGCAGGTCTGGAACTCCGACTGGACGAAGCTGGGGGATACCGATGCGGAGGGGTACATCCGCTATGCCCTGGGCCCGCCACGGCCCGCTCCGAAAGAGGGCCGGGGCTGGATGTTCGCGGCCGGCGAGCTGGCTATGCCTGCCTACGACCTGGCACAGTGGGACATCAGCCTGATGGACCGCTCCCTGCTGGCGGCGAAATCCTACAACGAGATGTTCGCTTCGGTCATGCTGAAGGACGGCACCAGCTCGCATTACGGGCTGGGGCTCTTCATCCAGAACCTGAGCGGCCACCTCGAACTGGAGCACTCCGGCGAAGTCTCGGGCTTCGTCTCCGAGAACATGGTGTTTCCAGACGACAAGGTATCGATCACGGTGCTGACCAACCAGGACGCCTCACGCGCCGCCAGTCTGATCGGACGCGCCCTGGCCCCGCTCCTGCTGGGCATGACATCGCAAACCCCCAGCGCCACCGAAGCCCAGGCCCTGCAGCTGTTTGAAAGCTTCCAGGACGGAAAGATCGATCGTTCGCTTTTTACTCCCTGGTGCAACGCCTATTTCGACGCCCAGGCGATGCAGGATTTTGAGTCCAGCCTCGCCCCGCTGGGAACGCCCTCCAGCGTTCGCCAAATCGCAGAAGAACTGCGCGGCGGCATGACGTTTCGCGCATTCCGTGTCGAGTTCCCCCACAGCAGCCGTGTCCTCATGATCACCACCTACACCATGCCCGACGGAAAGCTGGAGCAATACCTGGTCATTCCGGCGAGTTAAAGGCGGGGGCAGGGCCGCGACCGAATACCCCGGACCCGGCCGGGAGCTTTGGTTGCCAGGCGACCCTCTTGCCGATCCAGGCCTCCTGCCGTTACTTTATTTCCTTATTATTCATAACGTTTAACACGGCATTCAAAATCGCAGTTTAGGGTAGAACTGGTGGCTCTGCGCATCCAGGAACCCCGCATGCCGAAGACACCCCGCACGGTTGCCCCGGTTGGCGGGATTGTTGCTGTTTCTGTGCCTGCGACTCCTTCCCGGATCCGGGCTCACCTGCAGAAGCGGGGCAATTCGAGCTGGGCCGACTCAGGCTTCCGCTGGCTCATGCTGGCGTGTGCGCTCAGCATCTTTGCTATTGTGGCGCTCATCGCCACCGAGCTGGTGACGCACTCGCAGCTCTCCCTGGCTAGATTCGGGCTCAGATTTTTCGTGGGTCGCGCCTGGAACCCCGTTCAGAACGACTTCGGCGCGCTGCCCTTCATCTACGGCACCCTGGCTTCCTCCATCGTCGCGCTGGTGATTGCCGTCCCGCTGGCGATCGGGGTAGCCGTTTTCCTCACGGAAATGTGCCCGCGCGCACTCCGCGGCGTCCTCTCCTTCCTGACCGAGCTGCTGGCTGCTATCCCGAGCGTCGTCTACGGCTTGTGGGCCATCTTCGTGCTCGTGCCGCTGCTGCGGAATTACGTCGATCCGTTCCTGATCAGGCTGCTCGGCTGGACCGGCCTCTTCGTCCTCCCGGACTTTGGGATCGGGCTGTTCGCTGCCGGGGTGATTCTGGCCATCATGATTCTGCCCATCATCTCGTCGCTCACGCGCGAGGTGATGACGGCTGTCCCCAACTCCCAGCGCGAGGCCGTGCTGGCGCTGGGCGCCACCCGGTGGGAGATGATCCGGACCGGTGTCCTCCGCAATGCCCGCATCGGCATCGTCGGCTCCGTCATTCTGGGCCTCGGGCGGGCCCTGGGCGAAACCATGGCCGTGACCATGGTGATTGGCAGCAGTCCCACCATTTCGAAGTCGCTGCTGGCCCCGGCGGCCTCCATGGCCAGCGTGATCGCGAACGAATTCGCCGAAGCCGCCGATGATACCTACCGCAGCGCCCTGATCGAGATCGGGCTCGCGCTCTTCATCGTCACCATCGTCGTCAATATCCTGGCCCGTCTGCTGGTTTGGGCTGTTACCCGCGGCGCTCCGCCGCGCACGGTGTAGAGGCGCAGTCATGGCGAGCCGGACAAATATCAGCAAGGCAAACCGCCACTGGCGGTGGATCGCCAATCACCTGGCCACGGGCCTCGCGGTGCTCAGCACAATTCTGGTCATCGCGCCTCTGGTGGCGATCTTTGTCTACCTGCTCTATAAAGGAGCCAGTTCGCTCAACTGGAATTTCTTCACCCAGTTGCCGGCTCCCGTCGGCGAGCCCGGCGGCGGCATGGTGAACGCAATCATCGGTTCCGCGGTGCTGCTGGCGGTAGCCAGCCTCCTGGGTGTCCCAGTGGGCGTCGCGGCGGGAATCTATCTCTCCGAGTTCGGGCGCGGCGGCAAGCTCTCGAATCTGGTACGGTTTACCGCCGACGTGCTCAACGGCGTGCCCTCCATCGTCATGGGCATCGCCGTCTATTCCCTGATCGTACTGCCGGAGAAGAGCTTTTCCGCGTTTGCCGGAGGCGTGGCGCTGGGCATCATGATGGTCCCGACCGTCACCCGCACCACCGAAGAAATGCTGCTGATGGTTCCGAACTCCATACGCGAGGCGGCCCTGGGCCTGGGCGTTCCCAACTGGCGCTCGGTCCTGTCGATCACCCTGCGCACCGCGTCGCCCGGCGTTATCACCGGATGCATGCTGGCCTTCGCGCGCGTTGCCGGCGAGACCGCGCCTCTTTTGTTCACTGCCTTCGGGAATCCTTTCTCCAGCGTGGACCTGAACCGGCCGATCGAAGCTCTCCCGCTGCAGATCTACCTCTACGCCATCTCGCCTTATGACGAGTGGCATCGCCTCGCCTGGGCCGGCGCCCTGGTTCTGATCGTGCTGATCGTGGTTGCCGTTGCCCTGGTGCGGTTTGTCACGACACGCGGCGTGCTGAAAGGGGCAAGCTAAGCATGGGCGTCAGCATCGAGGTCACCGGCCTGAACGCATGGTATGGGGCCAATCACACGCTGCAGGACATCACCCTTCACATTCCCGCCAATGAGGCTACGGCTCTGATTGGCCCTTCGGGCTGCGGCAAATCCACCTTCGTGCGCTGCCTCAATCGCATGCACGAGACCAATCCCATCGCCAAAGTCACCGGCGATGTGAAGGTGGGCGGGATGGATATCTACAGCGAAATCTCCGCCGTCGAAGTGCGGCGGCGCATCGGGATGGTCTTCCAGCGGCCCAACCCCTTCCCGACGATGTCCATCTACGACAACGTGGCTTCGGGCCTGCGCCTCAACGGCTTCCGCAACCGCCGCGTGCTCGATGAAGTCGTGGAGCGCTCGCTGAAGCACGCCGCCCTGTGGGATGAGGTGAAGGACGACCTGAAGAAAAAATCCGGCGCCAGCCTCTCCGGCGGCCAGCAGCAGCGGCTCTGCATCGCCCGCGCTCTGGCCGTCGATCCCGAGGTGCTGCTCATGGACGAGCCGGCCTCGGCGCTGGATCCCGTCTCCACCGCCAAGATCGAGGACCTCATCTTCCAGTTGAAGTCGCAGTACACGATCGTGATCGTCACCCACAACATGCAGCAGGCGGCGCGCGTGGCCGAGCGCACCGGGTTCTTCCTGAACGGGAAACTCGTGGAATTCGATACGACGCACAAGATCTTCACGAATCCCGGCGACAAACGGACTGAAGACTACATCACGGGAAGGTTCGGATGACGAGAATCCGCTTTCAGCGCAATCTGGACGACCTCAAGGAAAAGCTGCTGGTGATGGCCGGCATGGCCGAGCAGTCCATCCAGCGTGCCGTGGAGGCCTACCGCGTCCGGGACCTTTCCATCTGCGATCTGGTGGACCGCGGCGAGATGGCCATCAACCGCCTCGAGCGCGAGATCGACCAGATGGCGCTCGATCTGCTTGCCATGGAACAGCCCATGGCCATCGATCTGCGCTTCATTCTGGCCGTTATCAAGATTAACGCCGACGTGGAACGGGTCGGCGACAGTGCGCGCTCCATCAGCGACCGCGTCCGTGCGCTGCAGGATTTCCCCGCCGCGGAGATGCCCATCGACATTCCCCGCATCGCGAATCTGGCCAGCGGGATGGTCCGCCGAGCCCTGCAGGCCTTCATCGAGGGCGACGCCGATATGGCCGAGTCGGTGCTGAAGATGGACGACAGCGTTGACAAGCTGAACGGCAGCGCCCATACCACGCTGCTGAATCTGATGAAGGCTCAGCCCGTGCTGGCGCCGCAGGCGCTGAATGCGCTGATGATCTCGCGCGCGCTGGAGCGGGTCGCCGACCACGCTACCAATATCGCAGAAGATGTGATCTTCTGGGTGCGCGGAGCCGACGTCCGGCACCACATGGGGGCCACTGCGGCGCGAGTCAACAGTCATGCCGCCGGCGGTCAGACGGTCCCCGGATCCCAGTAATCAAACGCGGCGATGGCCGGATAATACAGCCCCAGCCGCAGCCGGATTGCGGGACCGTGCAGCGCGCGCAGCGCCCGCGCATAGGCCAGTAACTGCGGTTCGTAGAGCGCCCGCTCGTTTTGCAGAAACAGCGCCCCCGAGGGCGTGGACGCTGTCTTGTAGTCGACGACCCAATAGTGATCGGCTCCCTCGGCCAAAGGGTCCGGTCCGGCGCGGAAGACGCGATCCGCCCGCAGCGTGCGCAGACGCGGGCCCGACTCGCTCGGCAGAAAGCCCGACCACGCGACTTCCGACTGCGCCTCCGGATGCGGCGCCAGAATCCACCGGCAAACCGGATCGGCGGTGCAGGCGAGAAGCATGGTTGTAACCGTTTGGGTTGCGGACAGCAGCGAATCGCCGGTCAGAGCTGAAGAGCGCAGCAGGGAAGCCGCCCGCGCCCGCAGCCGGCCTTTGTCGATGCCGGCCAGTTCGGGGCCGAGCCGTTCGAGCAGCCCATGGACCGCCGACCCGATGGCGCGGGCTTCGAGCGATCCCTGCGCCCGGCGGAATTCGGGGGCATCGGCCTGCCCACCGAGAATTGCAACCGAGGCGGTTACATTTGGCGCTGCCGGTTCGGGCTCGAAGCCGCCCGGCAGGCGCCGCAGAACCAGCGATGGCGGGTCCGTCGCCGCAGCCACTTCCTCCAGAACGCCCGGCCAGGCCGGAAATGCGAGTACGCCTCCTGGGACTCCGGACGGCTCGCCGCGCGCGGCCGCCTCGAACTCTGCCGCCAGCGCAGGCCACGCCGCAGCCAGCAGGCTGTCGCGGTGTGCCGGCCTGACACCGGAATCCGAAGCGACGGCAGTTCCCAGCAGATGCAGTTCGCGCCGGGCGCGTGTGCAGGCGACGTAGAACAGCCGCTTCCGCTCCTCATCGAAGCGGTTTTTCCGCTGTCCTTCGACCCACTTGTAGAGCGGATCTGTTTCTTCCCCCTGCTCGCCGATGGGTGCCACCAGAAACTCCGTCTCGCCCGGATGCCACGGACTGACGCGCTCCAGCGAACAGAGCAGGGGGTGGGGATCCGTCGACGCAGGCCGGTCCATTCCCGGGACGATCACCACGTCGAATCCAAGGCCCTTGGCCTTGTGGATGGTCATCAGCTGAATGCCGCAGCGCTCGCTCACCGCCGGGTCCGGCTGCGCAAAGAGCCGCTCGAACTCGGCTTCCAGTTCGCCGCTGAAGGCGGACAGACCCTCGGGCGCAATCTGGTCGAGGAGACAGAAAAATACCTGCGCGTTCTCGTAAGCAGCCTCGTTCAGCGAGGCAGCCCCGCCCAGCGTGCGCCAGGTGCGCTCGATCCAGGCAGCAAAGGAGGGCGACTCCGACTGGCGCCACCGCAGGTCAAGCGCGCGGCGAAGAATCTCCATCGTGCGCGCCAGCCGCCGCTGCCCCTCTTCGGAAAGCAGATGCCCGTGCCGCTCTGCCAGATCGAGAATCGACAGGTTACGAAATTTCGGGTCATCGCACCCTGTAAGCCGGTGCAGGTCTGCGAGCCGCAGCCCGCACCACGGGGAGCGCAGCACCGAAAGCCACGCGACCCGGTCCATGGGATGCAGCAGCGCCCGCGTCAGCGACACCAGATCCAGCATTTCCTGCCGGTCGGCGAGCTGCTCGATTTCCACGGCGCGAAAGGGAATTCCGTTGCGCCGCAGAAGCGGCACGAGCCCGGCAAGATGGGGACGCGCGCGCACCAGCACGGCGACCCGATAATCGCGGCCGCTCGCTCGCGCCTGCTCGATCAGCGGCAGCTGCTCCGCCAGGATCTCCAGCACCCGCTCGGCTTCCCGCTGCCGGGCTTCGCGCTTATCCGCCCGCGTGGGGTGTCTCTCCGCGCTGCCGATCACCTGAGCATGAACATGGACGCATTGATGCTCCGGCGCAGCCGCCGACGAACTTGCCCGCGCAAAAGCGACCGCTGCCGAGCCCGCCGGTGCCGTCTCCGCGCAGATCGCCTCGAACATGCTGTTCAGCGGACCGGTGAGCCCCGCATGCGAGCGGAAGTTCACCGAAAGCTGCAGCGCCCGGCAGCGGATCCGGTTGTCTTCCGGGCCCAGCCCATTTTCGCGCACGTGCGCGAAGAGCTCCACCTCCGCCTGACGGAACATATAGATGGACTGCATGGGATCGCCGACAAGGAAACAGGTGCGGCGCTCATTCGCCTCCCAGGCAGCCAGCAGCGCCGTCACCAGCTCATGCTGCCGCCGCGAGGTGTCCTGGAACTCGTCGATGAGCAGATGCCGGACGTGGTCTCCCATGCGCCCAACCCGCTCCGGCTCATCCCTGAGCACCTGGATTGCGGACAGAGCGACTTCGGTGAAGTCCACAACGTTGCGCTCGGCGAAGACCACCCGCAGCTCCGCCGCCGCCTGGTGCAGCACCGTCAGGATGTGGCGCAGTGTGGTCCACTGCGCCTGCGAATACCTCGCCGGCGGCAGATCGCGGATGGCGCGCAGCGCCTCGCGCAGATGGGGGATGTGTCCCATCCAGCGCAGCAGATCCAGCATGGCCAGCTTTCGCTGCTTCGCGTCCGCGTTGTTCTTCTCGGAAGGGAAACCCTGCCGCCGGTCGACCGCCTTCCGCCATTCGCCATTGGCTGTCAGCAGGAAATCGCACAGGCTCTTCCAGTGTTCCACGGGCATCGACGGCGAGAGCGCGTCCACGCCGGCCAGCAGTCCCACGCCGTCGTTGCCGTTGGCAGATGCGTACTGCACGAGCTCCAGCAACCGATTGTGCAGCAGTGGGGCGGCCTGAATCAGCCGACTGGCATTCCCGATCGCGCGCCGGTTCTCACGCTGGAACGGCTTCTCCAGCTCCGAACGGGCCCGGTCCCAGTCGTCTTCGCCGATCGCGCGGGAAAGCGGCAGGGCAGGCTGCCACTGGTCGCGCACCTCCAGCATCTTCGCCAGCAGCTCCTCGCATCGGGAGAGATGGTTGTCCCGCAGGTCAAGCAGATGAGCCAAAGCCTGGTCCAGCTGGGCATGCTCGCCGCCCAGGTGCTCCAGCGTGCGGCGCGCTGCCAGGGTGTACAGCGCGGCGGCGTTCGCGGCCGGCTGCAGATGTCCTCCCATCCGCGCCAGCAGCGGCCGGTCGTGCGCGATGCGCAGGCAAAGCGAGTCGATCGTCTCAATGGCGAGCCGCTGCGGTTCCTCGAGCAGATTCCAGCCCCGCCGCTGCGCATGTTCGAGAGCAGCGCGGGCCAGTGTCATTCGCGGCAGATCCCCGGGGGCAAACGGCAGGCCACGCGCCGCCACCTCGAGATCGCGCAGGATGCGCCCGCGCATCTCGGCGGTCGCGGCACGGGTGAAGGTGATGGCCAGAATTTCCTCCGGCTCATCCACGGCGGCCAACAGCTTCATGAATCGCCGCGTGAGCAGGTCCGTTTTGCCCGATCCGGCCGGTGCCTGCACGATGACGGACTCTCGAATATCGAGCGCCGCGTCGCGCTCGGCGGCATCGGCGGGCGTGTCGATCACGGCATCAGACATCGCCGTTCTCCTCGCCGCCGCTCTCGTCGAAGGCCAGGTTCAGTTCCGCCTTCCGGCACAGCCCCGGCAGCGCGCAGTTGCTGCAGACTTTCGCCTCGCGCGGCGCAACCGCCGCTTCGCCCTCAAGGAATTCCAGCGCGAGGTTTTCAAGGGCCCGCGCCCACGTGTCCCGCATGGCATCCGAATACGGATCGGAGACCAGGGCCTTCCTGTCGCCGATGTCAGCCAACAGCTGCGCGCGCGCATCGCGGAGCCGCCCGTCGAATTTCGTCTCTCCGGCGCGAATCTGCGCGAACAGAACCCCGCTCACATGCTCGACATTCCCGAAGGCCGCATAGAGCGGCAGCTGCGGCTCCTCGGGCCGTTCGCCATGCCAGGCGGCGGGCGAAATTCTTCCGGTCTTGTAATCGATGAGCAAACGGCTGCCGTCGGGAAGCAGATCGATGCGGTCGGCGCGCAGCCTGAGCCGCAGCTCGCCCACATGCACGCTGTCCAGCCGCCGCTCGCAGGCCTCGACCACGAAGGGTTGCCGCTGCGCCTCGATCGCCAGCCAGGCGGCAATCCGGACCCGCAACCTCCGCTTCTCCGCGGCCAGGCAGGCGCGCTGCCAGGCGTTGAGTTCCTCGCTTTCCGGGCCCCCCGGGGCACGGAAAACAGCATCGATATGCGCGTCGAGGATCTCCGGCATCCGATTTGTATCGATCGCGGTAACTAAATCCTCGCTCGTGCGGATCCGCACCGGCTCCTCTGCCGTGAACAGGCGCTGCAGCACCAGGTGCAGCAGCTTGCCTTTCTCAGCGGGGGAAAGCCCCCACTCATTTTCATCGAGTGGCTTCGCTCCCAGCCGCTTCGCGGCGAAACTCCGGAAGGGACAGGCCGCCTGGCGCTGCAGAACCTCCGCTCCGCCTGCGTGGCGCTCCCGCGGCCACGGAATCACAGCGGAATCATCGGCGATTTCCTCCAGTTCGAGCTGCCGGAACCATGCGCGCCCATTGCCTGGATGAGCTATCGGCTCCGCGTTATCCGTAAACAGTCCGGCGATCAGCGGCGAGGGCCGCAACTCCGCATCCTGCTCGCGCTGTGCGTAGCTGAAGACGATCTCCGGCCCGCTTGCCAGCAGACGCGCGGTCACCGTGCGCGCCAGCTCCCGGTTGATCTGAGGCAGGCTGTGCGGCATCCTGTATTTGCGCTGCAGTTCGTCCGGCAGCAGCGGATGCATGCGTCCGCGCATCGGCCACCGGGTATCGTCGGTCCCCAGAAACCAGATCGCATCGAATTGCTGCCCGGAGGATTCGAGCGGCCCCATGATCTGGATGGGCGCGTCGTGCGATTCGGGCGCAAAGATGGTCTGCTGCGCATGCCGATCCAGCAGTTTCACGAATTCTCCGAAGCGAAGCAGCGAACCGTCGAAGTCGAGCAGAGCCAGCTCGTCGAGCAACCGCTGCCAGCGCTCCCTCGCCTGAAAGGCAATGCTGTCCGGACTGCGCCGCCCCGGCCAGCCCGCCCGCTCCAGCAGCAGGTGGACGATCTCCGCCCAGGTGGAATGCTGCAGCTTCTGCCCGGGCACCCCATTCGCCTGCACGCCGCGCAGCAGCCTGCCCAGGCTTTCGTAAACCGGCCGCAGGGCAGGGAAGCGGGCCAGGGATGCGCGGTAGCTCTCGATCGAGCGCTGTGGCGACAGCGAGCTCGCGGTCCGCAGCTCCGCGTCGTGCTGGGCGACGGCCAGCCATTGTGTATCCGTATCGGATACAAATCCGGAGAGCATCAGCCAGCCGATCTCTTCGTGGCGCAGTGGCGCATCGATCCAGCGCAGGATCAGAAGGGCAGCGCGGATGGCGGGCATCTCGGCCAGCGGCCGGCCCAGCGAGAATTCGAACGGCATCCGCGCCGAAGCGCGGCGAATATCGTCGCTCTCCGGCATCAGCGCCCTGCGGAACGTCCTCTCGATCTCTCCGCGCACCTCGGCAATCCCGGACGCGATGATGCCGATCCGTGCCCCCGGCCTGGCGGCCAGCATCTCCCTGGCCCACGCGGCGCAGGCGGCAATCTCTTCCCGCCGGTCTGTGGCCACCAGCCACCGCCGCCGCGGGTCATCCGGAGCAAACTCAACTCTCGGAGAATGTTCCTCCACGGTCAGGCCGGCGCTCCGCAGCACTTCCAGAAAGGTCCTCTGGACCGGCGTTAGCTGATCGAAGCCCACCAGCAGGATTTCCGCCGGCAACTGGACGCAGCTGCCCATCCCGACCGGCGTCTCAGTCAGCCTCGATTCCAGCTCGCTGGCGCTCATCCAGCCATGGCGCGTACAGGCTCGCTCGAATTCCAGCGCCCAGTGCCGGAAGCGATCCGCGTCCACTTGCTCCCATGCCCGCCGTCGTTCCGCATGCGCGCCATACGCACTCAGCAGGTTCCAGGCTTCCGTGGCGAGGGAGGCCATCGACTCCGGCGACAGTACCAGCGCGGCATCTTCCTGCTGCACCTTTGTCCACAGCGCCTGCTCCTGGAGCGGCGTCAGAAGCACCGGTCCCTCAGGATGCTCGAAGGCCCAGGCGCGCCACAGTTCGCGCAGCCAGGAGTCCCAGTCGCGGATGGCCGGAGCTGCCCACATCGTCGCGCCGCTCGCCTGCCGGTCGTCGGCATAGGCCAAATGAAGCGCGCGGGCGGCGCGGGGGGTGGCCGTAATGACAGCTGCGCCGCGCCGAAGCGCGTCCGCGATGGGCCCGGCCAGTCTCATGGGAGTCGGTTCCAAGTGTAAACTGGCCTGTGAAGCTCTTTGGTCCGCGATTTTCCACCGCTGCGGTTCTGGCGGTGTTTCTGTTTTTGGGCGGCTGCCGCAGCTCCCGGAACCCCGCCTCCGCCACAGAGCCGCTGCCGCCCGGCACGAAAAGCTACCAGATCCGCGGCGTGGTGGTCGCAAGCGACGCAAAAACCGGTGTGGTCACCCTCGATACTGAGGCGATTCCCGGCTACATGCCCGCCATGACCATGCCCTACACGCTCAAACAGCCGAACATCGCCACGGAGCTCCACCCCGGCGACACCGTCACGGCAACGCTGCTGGCCAGCGCCCACTCCGACGTGCTCGATGAGATCGACATTATCGGCCAGGCGCAGCCCGACTACAAGCCCGCCGTCACCTATAACGACCTGGAACCTGGCGAATCGATCCCTGACTTCCGCTTCCTGAATCAGAGCGGCCGCATGATCAGCCTCGCCCAGTTCCGCGGCAGGGTCGTGCTGATGACCTTCATCTACACCCGCTGCCCGCTTCCCGATTTCTGCGTCCGCATGAGCCACAACTTCGCCAAAATCGACAAGGCGCTGGCGAAGGAACCCAGGCTCTATGCCAAAACCCACCTCCTCAGCATCAGCTTCGATCCCGAGTACGACACGCCCAGAGTCCTGCGCAGCTATGGCGGCGCCTACACCGGGCGGTATTCAGAGGAGACCTTCGCCCACTGGGATTTTGCCGCTCCGCCGGAGAAGGAGCTGCCGAAAGTGCTGCAGTTCTTCGACATTGGCGCCACGCCCGGGAACAACCACACCATCACCCATTCGCTCTCGACGGTCGTTATCGCACCCGATGGCAAGCTCTACAAGTGGTATCCGGGCAATGAGTGGACGCCGCAGCAGGTATTGGCGAATGTGCGCCAGCTGGTTGCGCCCGGGGCGTGATCCGCTATCATAGGCGAGGGCAGCCGGTCTGACCACACGGCCTGGCACCGCAACACCCACGCAGCATCCCGATTCCAGGCATCTTCGTTTCGACGACCATCCGACCCGAGGTGAAGCATCGATGAGCAGTGCGCTGAATATCCGCAAACAAGGCGAGCTGGATTTTCTCTCCCTCGGCGGGCTTGTCCATCGGCTCGACCCGGGCATCGTTCCTTTCCGCAAGGCGAACCAGTGCGCGATTCACGTCAGTGGCGGGGAGTTTAACGTGGCCGCCAATCTCTCCGACTGCTTCAGGCTGAAGACGGGCATCGCGTCGGCGATGGTCGATTACCCCATCGGCGACCTGATTGCCGAGCGCGTCCGCGCCATGGGAGTCCGCCCCTTCTACAAGCACTTCGAACACGACGGCGTCCGCGGCCCCAACATGGCGACGGTCTACAGCGACCGCGGATACGGCATGCGTGCCCCGGTCGTCTTCTACAACCGCTGCAACGAAGCCGCCGCACAGCTCAAGCCAGGCGACTTCGACTGGAAGGCCATCTTTGCCCAGGGCGTCCGCTGGGTTCACAGCGGCGGAATCTTCGCCGCGCTCTCGCCGACCGCGGCCGAGCTGACCGTCGAAATGATGACGGCGGCCAGGAAAGCAGGCGCCGTCACCTCCTTCGATCTCAACTTCCGCGAAAAGCTCTGGAAGGTCTCCGGCGGAGCCGATACGGCCGTCGAAGTGATCCGCCGCATTGTTCAGCAGGCCGATGTCCTCGTCGGCAATGAAGAGGATCTGCAGAAAGGCCTCGGCATTCGGGGGCCGGAGATCGCCGCGAAATCCAAACTGGATCCCAGCGCCTTCTTCGGCATGATCGACAATGTCCTCAAAAAGCATCCCCAGGTCAAGGTCGTGGCTACGACCCTGCGCGAGGTCCACTCCACCAACCGGCACAGCTGGAGCGCCGTATCCTGGGTGAACGGCAAAACCTACACCGCGCCCACCGCCGAACTCGAGGTCTACGACCGGGTCGGGGGTGGCGACGGTTTTGCCGCGGGCTTCTTCTACGGGCTGCTCACCGGAGCCGATCCTGACGAAGCCACACGCCTGGGCTGGGCGCACGGCGCCCTGCTCACCACCTTCCCCGGTGACACCACCATGGCCACCCTCGACCAGGTTCGCGCTTTTGCCAGGGGAGGGTCGGCGAGGATCCAGCGGTAGAAATCCGGCGCCGCCGCGTAAACCTCTTCCGCCAGTTTCATTGAGCGCGGCCAGACCCTGCGGTGGCGGAAATGGGGCAACTGAATACAGCCATTGCCCGTACTCACAGGGAATACCGCAGGAGACCGAAGTCACCGCGGTCTGCACCGTCCCGCGCCCTCTGCCATCTGCCAACCGCTGATCGCTATGTGCTATCCGCTTCTCCCCGGTAGACTGAGACCAGCAACGGGAGGAAGCATGGCGAAAATCACCCTGATGTTTGCGGTTCTTTTGATTGCCCTGGGACTCGTCGGCTATCTGGGCAGCGGCAGCCAGTACCCCACAGCGCTGATCCCGGCCTGGTTTGGCGTGGCGCTGGGCATCTTCGGATTCCTGGCCATCAGCCCCAGCGAGAGCCGCCGCAAGCTCTTCATGCACGTCAATGTCACCATCGGCCTGCTCGGCTTCATCGGTGGTTTGGTGGAGGCGATTCGCGGCGCAGGAAAGCCCGTGGCGGGCAATTTCCTCGTTTCGGCTGAAACCTCGAAGTCGCTGCTTGCCGCCCTGATGTTCATTTATGTCATCCTTTGTGTCCGCTCGTTCATCAACGCCAGAAGGACCAGAGCGGCCGCCTGAGCCCTGCGCTCAGGCCATCGTTCCCTATGCGATTCGGTTCGACCATCCCGATCAGCGCCGAGCGCAGCGGCCACCGCGGCGCGCGCGCTCGCGACGGTGCGGATCTTCCGAAGAAGAAGCCCAACATCCGCAAGGTAATGCCGGAGGTCTGGAAGCTGGTTCGCCCCCGCCGCTGGCTCCTGCTGCTCGGCCTCGTGCTGGTGGCCATCAACCGCGTGGCCGGCCTGGTGCTGCCCTACCTTTCCAAGCCCTTCGTCGACCTGGTGCTGAGGAAGCACCAGGGCACGCGCCTGATGCCGCTGGTGATTGCGGTCTTCAGCGCGACTCTGATTCAGGCCATCACTTCCTTTTCCAACACCCAGCTCCTCTCCAAGGCCGCGCAGCGCATGATCGCGGAGCTGCGCCAGCAGGTGCAGCAGCACGTGGGCCGGCTCGCCGTCAGCTTCTACGATGCTAACCGCACGGGCGTGCTCGTCTCCCGCATCATGAGCGACGTTGAGGGCGTCCGCAACCTGGTCGGCACCGGCCTGGTGGAGTTCGTCGGCGGCCTGATGACGGCGGGGATGGCCTTCATCTTCCTCCTGCACCGCAGCCCGCGCATGACGCTGGTTATCTTCGCGGTCATCGGCACCTTCGTCCTGATCCTGCAGAAGGCCTTCAAGACCATCCGCCCCATTTTCCGCGAGCGGTCGAAGATTAACGCCGAAGTCACCGGCCGCCTCACGGAATCCCTCGGCGGGGTGCGCGTCGTCAAGGGCTATCACGCCGAAACCCGCGAGGCGAAGGTCTTCTCCGTCGGTGTGCTGCGGCTGCTGGACAACGTCATGAAGTCGCTGACCGCGACGAGTCTGCTCTCCATGGCGGCCACCACCGTCATCGGCATCATCGGCGGCCTGGTTATGCTGCTCGGAGGACACCTGGCGATGCACAATCGCATGGGCCCCGGCGACTACATCCAGTACACGATGTTCCTGGCGTTCATGATCGCTCCCGTCGTCCAGGTGGTGAGCATCGGCACGCAGCTCACCGAAGCCGTGGCCGGGCTTGACCGCACCATGGAAATCCTCTCCGAGAAAGACGAATTTGCCGATCCGGCGCGCGTGAATCGTCTGGACGAAATCATCGGCGAAGTGCGTTTCGAGGACGTGCGCTTCTCCTACGATCCCGAGAAGCCGGTTCTGCATGGCATCTCCTTTGATGCCCAGCCCGGCACCGTTACCGCGCTGGTCGGCTCCTCAGGATCCGGCAAGTCAACCATCATCAGCCTGATCTGCGCCTTCCATAAACCCGATTCCGGCCGCGTGCTCGTCGACGATGTCGACCTCTCCACCGTCCGGCTCGACAGCTATCGCAGCCAGCTGGGCGTCGTGCTGCAGGAGTCGTTCCTCTTCGACGGCACCATCCGTGAGAACATCCTCTTCTCGCACCCTGACGCCACCGAGGACGAATTCCTCTCCGCCTGCCGCATCGCCCGCGTCGACGAGTTCGCCGAGCGCTTTGCCGAGAGCTACGAAACCGTCGTCGGCGAGCGCGGCGTCAAGCTATCCGGCGGCCAGCGTCAGCGCCTCTCCATTGCCCGCGCCATCCTCGCCAGCCCGCGTATCCTCATCCTCGACGAGGCCACCTCCTCGCTCGACTCCGAATCCGAGGCCATGATCCAGCATGGCCTCAGCTATCTCATGCAGGGCCGCACGACCTTCGTCATCGCCCACCGGCTCTCCACCATCCGCCGCGCCGACCAGATCCTGGTCGTCGAAGGCGGCCTGATTGTGGAGCGCGGCAACCACGCCAGCCTCTATGCCCTGGGCGGACGCTACTACGATCTCTACACGCGCCAGCACGGCCTTGAAGAGAATCTCTTCCTCGCTCCCGGCGAAGGCGACACCGTCGAGCAGGCGAAATAGACAAATTTCGTCTACTATTGCCAGGCGGAGGGCAGGCAATGCGCGCGGTCATTCTCATTCGCGTTCTGGTGGGCTGGGTCTTCGTCTCGGAAGGCATTCAGAAGTTCCTCTTTCCCGACACGCTCGGGGTCGGACGCTTCACCAAAATCGGCATCCCGCTCCCGCAGTTTTCCGCGCCCTTCGTGGGCTTTGTCGAGATCATCTGCGGAGTTCTTGTCATCCTGGGCCTCTTCACCCGCTTTGCCGCCATCCCGCTGCTCATCGTCATTTTCACCGCGATTGCGACCACGAAGATCCCCATGCTCGTGCATCAGGGCATCTGGCCCATGCTGCACGAATCCCGCGTGGACTTCAGCATGTTTCTGGGCCTGGCGTTTCTGCTCATCGTGGGTGCAGGAGCGCTTTCCGTGGACGACACGCGCCGCCGCATCGGCGATTACCGCGTATCGCGCGCCCAGAAGCGCGCGGCGGCCGCTCAGAAGCCGGATTACACAACCGCCGGGCAGTCCAGGCCCGGCAGCGGCGGAGGAGTCGTCAGTTAAAATCCTTCCATGATCCTGGAAGCCGCAGTTCTGCAGGTGCGCACGGGCGAGGAGTCCGCGTTTGAAGAGGCGATGGTGAAGGCCGCGCCGGTGATCGCCCGTTCACCCGGCTACCGGCAACACGGTCTTCAACGTTGCATCGAGACCAAAGGCCGCTATCTCCTGCTGGTTCAATGGGAGAATCTGGAGGCCCACACCGTTGGCTTTCGCCAGTCGCCGGCCTTCGCCGAATGGCGCTCCATCATCGGACCATATTTTGCATCCGCACCCAGCGTCGAGCATTACGAGGCCGTGCTCGAGTGGCCGCGCCCGTGAGAATTTTCGGGCAGCTCTCGCTGTCGATCTCCACTCCGCCCGTACTCTACCTGGTCAGAGCCTGAAGCGTCGTATCAGCTCTCTGAAGGGCGTTCGTCAGCACGGTCATCTGCGCCTCGGCCCGGCTCAGATCCTTCGCGTCGATGGCCTCGTTGACCCCGGGGATGACCACCGCCGCATACCCGGTGTACTCGCCCGGCGCATAGGTGGTGTGCCTGAACCAGGGCCGGTCCGGCAAACCCTGCTGCGACAGAAAATCCCCCTCCACCGCGCGCAGCCCGTTGTTGAACGCCCCCAGGTCCGGCCCGGGATTCTCCTGCTTCCGCCTCACCTGCCCGGCCAGCTCCGTGAACTTCTTCGCCGCCGCCTGCGCTGCCGAGAAGTCGATCCCGCTCATCCCCGCATCCTGCGCCTTCTTCTGCGCCGCATCCAGATACGCCGTCAGTTCCTTGCCGCAGGTGACATATTCGTAGGGCAGCACATCGGCGCCGGCCATGTGCAGCACTTCCAGACCGAAGACCCGCGCCATCTCCTGCTCATACAGGAAGTGGGGGTCGGCATTCATCACGAACCACGCATAATTGTCGAAGACCGAGTGGTAGACGCCATAAGGGCCGTCGGAGCCGATGTCGGTCGATGGCACGCCCAGGTGCTGGATGAACGGCGTATAGTCGGAGCCGCTTCCCAGGTCGCCGATCTTCACATCGTTGCCGATGGCTGCCGCATTCGCAGGCGTATGTTCATCGATAAGGCCGCGGTTTCGGGCCTCTTCCTCGGCCTGAGCCTTCTTCCACTCTTCGTAAACCGTGCCACCCTTCGGGCTGGCAACCTCTTTGGTGATCTGCCGGATGAACTGCTTGAGTGAGGGCACCGCCGACGCCTCAAAGTTCGGCCCCGCAACGCCGACATCCGTATTGAAATAGGCCACGGCATGCGCCAGCTCCGCAGCGTGGTCCTCGGCCCATTCCGTCGAGCCGATCAGCCCTTCCTCCTCCGCGTCCCAGCTGCAGAAGATCACCGTCCGCTTCGGTTTCCAGCCCTGTTTCAGCAGATCCCCGATCCCATGCAAGGCCTCCAGCATGGCGGCCGTGCCGCTGTTGGGATCGACGGCTCCGTACACCCAGGCATCGCGATGGTTCCCGGCCACCACCCACTCGTTAGGGAACTCCGCCCCGGGAATCCGCCCGATCACATCCCAGATCGTGCGGTACTGATAATCCATCTTCAGCACCAGGTGCACCTTCACCCCGGGTCCAATGTGGTACGTGAAAGGCAGCGCGCCCTGCCATTTCCGCGGAGCGTCCGGTCCGCCCAGGGCTTCCAGAATCGGCGAGGCGTCGTGATACGACAGTGGCTCGGAGGGAATCTTCGGCATATTCCCCGCCTGATCGGGACTCAGCCGCTGCGAGGCCGGCAGATCCGGCCGCGACGCTACCCCGGGCGTCAGCGCGTCTCCAGGGTACTTGAACAGGAACTGAACCGAGCCGCGCTGTACCGCCGTAGCCGGGCGCCATGGCCCGTGCGGATACGCATCGCCGCGATAATACCCATCGTCCGCCGGGTCGGAGTAGATCAGCACCCCTGCCGCGCCCCGCTGCTGCGCGATGTAGACCTTCACCCCCCGGAAGTTTCCGCCATACCGGCACAGGACAATCTTCCCCCTGAAGTCGATGCCCATCTCTGCGAGCTGGTTGAAATCTTCCGGACGGCAGTAGTTAGCGTAGACCACTTCGCCCGTCACATCCGCGGATGGCGACGAGCCGTTAAAGGCCGGCAGCACCCGCTTATCGTCCTGGTACGGATCGTTGCTGACATGCTCGGCGACCGGGCCGGCCATGATCAGCTTGCCGTTGCTGTCATACGCCCTGACGCTGACTTCCTTCGGCGTGTTCAGCCAGGCTTTGTAAGGGACGATCTCGGTATCGAGGCCGGCTTCTTTGAACTTCGACTCCACGTACCGAGCCGTCTTAAAGTCCTCCGGCGTGGCGGCGACGTGCGGCTCCGCCGTCAGCGTCTTCAGCTCCTCACCGGCGAGCTGCGCGCTCGGCACGGCCAGAAAGGTCTGGTCCGTCTGCGCCTCTTCCGCGCGAAAGTCCTTAAACCCGAAGACATTCTCCGGCACCGTCGCGGTCTGCGCGGCGAGGAGGGGGATGGCCATCAGAAAAATAGATACGAAGAGGACAGGGCCGCGGGACGGCATCAAGAAGCTTCTCCCTGATCACGGATTCGAGGAGGGAACATTCCACGCTCGCAGAAGACACAGGGTATCACCGGGCCCGGTTTCCGCGGCTCATTTTGCCGCTGCCGGGGCCGGTTCCACCGGCTGAGCGCAACGGGAGCAGCGCTTCGCCCCAAGCGGGATGTCCGACAGGCACTCGGGGCAGGGACGGGTGGTGGGCGGCGCCGCCTGCGAGGGCCGGAACTTCTTCAGCAGCGTATTGATAGGCAGCACAAAGAAGAAGTAGACCGTCGCCGCGATCAGCAGGAAGGAGATCAGGGCGTTCAGAAAATCCCCCAGCTGGAACTTGCCGCCGTGGATGGTGAACACCAGCGCTGAGAAGTCCGGTTTGTGCACGGTGGCCGCGATGAGCGGGTTGATCAGATCCTTGACCAGTGCGTTGACGATGCCCGTGAAGGCGGCTCCGATGATCACCGCTACCGCCAGATCGATGACATTCCCGCGCAAAACGAAATCGCGAAAGCCTTTCAGCATAAAGGGTCTCCCCAGGATTGGAATTGGACTCGAATTATAGATGTCCCCGCTCCGGACGCAAGCAGGATCTGACCCACGGCCGGCGGTTCTTCTGCGCAGAAACAAATCCGGTTCCCGCTTCCGGCGCAGCGACCATCACACATGGCCCCGGGTGCAGGGAGGTGCTATGGGCATCGCACACGAGCCGTTCCCGCGTGCGCCAGCTGCTCAGCAACACCAGCCCGCTGGAGCTCTTCTCGAAATCATTCTCAGTTTTCCCGCGGCTTCTCGCTGCGGATCACCGTTCCCACTCGCGGGCCGTCTGCGGTATGCAGGCCCCATGCCATGCGCGGAGTGTTGTGCGCCAGCCCGTAGCGCCCGTCCGCCGCGAGCATAATGATCCCACCGTGCCCGCCCAGCCGTCGATTCAGATAGCCAATGGCATCGGGAGCCACCTGCTCCGGCGAGCGCCCGTTCTGCACCCGGTCCGCGGCCCACTTGCCCAGCACCAGCTTCATAATCGGCTCGCCCCAGCCGGTCAGCGAAACGGCCGCGGAGGCATTGTCGGCATAGCAGCCGCAGCCGATCAGCGAGGAGTCTCCCACTCGTCCCGGAGCCTTGTTGAGCGTGCCTCCCGTCGAGGTCGCCGCGGCGATCCGCCCCCGCGTGTCCAGAGCTACCGCCCCGACCGTGTCGTGAGAGGAGCGCCGCGGGTCGTATTCCTGGTCAATTTCGCCCGAGAAGCTGAGGTCCGGCCATCCTGCCTCGGCGCGCGCCTGAGCCTCGGCCAGCCGCTTCCGCTCCCGGTCGAGCACCAGCTCCTGGTTGTCGATCAGCCTGACCCCATGCTCCTCCGCAAAGCGCTCCGCCCCCTGTGCCACGAAGTAGCAGTGCGGGCTCTTCTCCAGCACCAGCCGCGCCGCCCGGATCGGGTTGCGGATCCGCTCCACGGCGGCCACTCCCCCGGCGCGCAGCGTTCCTCCATCCATGATGAGAGCATCCAGCTGCACTCGCCCGTCCCGGGTGAGAAAGCTCCCTCGCCCCGCATCGAACGCCGGATCGTCCTCGAGCACCGTCACTGCGGCCTCGATGGCATCGAGCGCCGAAGCGCCTCGCTCCAGCAGACGCCAGCCCTCCTGCAGGGCGTCGAAGACGCCCTGCTCGTGAGCTTCGAGCAGATCGGCGGGAATATCCCAGGCGCCGCCGTGTACCAGCAGAAGCGGAGATCGTTTCATGGTCATGCGCAAGAACGGATTGTATCTCCTTAACCGCCCCCGTCCCGGCAGCAGAAGAGTCGCCGGGGCGGGCCTCACGCCAGCGCCTCCTTTGCCGATAACAGGGTCAGCAATGGATCAGCAGCTGCAGCCCCGCGAGCGGCGGCAGGCGCCCCGCTACAGTTGCGCCGGCCAGGCGGAGATCGTGGTTCCGGGCCGCGGCCTGCGGTATCCGGGCCGCATCGCCAACCTCAGCGCCGCCGGCTGTCTGATTGAAACCGGCTGCTGCCTCGAACGCGGCACCTCGGTGGAAATCTGGATGAATGCGGAGGGCCTCCCGCTGCGTCTTGCCGCCAACCTGATGGTGCGGCGCGGAGGTAGTGCGGGCTTTCGCTTCACGAACGTCAGCCCCCGCCAGCTCCACCAGATTCGAAGTCTCATCGCCGAGCTGGCTCAGCCCCAGCCGTCCCTGCCGGAAACTCCGGCCCTCGCTGCGCCTGCGGCTGCATCCGAAATTCCCTCCCCACCCGCGCGTCTCTCCTCTGTGCGGCGCCCATCCATTCCGAACCTCCGCGACTCCGGCTGGCTTGCTGCCTGGCTCCGCAAGCTCATTTCGCGAATCCCGTGTTGACGGCCGTCAGACCTCCATCGACCGTCAGGATGCTTCCCGTGATGAAGGATGCCTCGTCGGACGCGAGAAAGACCGCGGCGCTCGCAATGTCTTCCGGGCGTCCCAGCCTCCCCATCGGGTAGAGCGCCGAAAGCCGCTGCTCCAGCCCGGGGTCCTCCGCGAACCGCGTCTTCCACCGGTCGGTGACGATCGTGCCCGGGCAGATGCAGTTGATTCGGATCCCCCGCGGGGAAAACTCCCCTGCCATGGAGCGCGACAGTCCCAGGATTGCGGCCTTCACCCCGCTGTACAGATGCTCTTTGCCAAATCCCATCAGGGCGTTCACCGAGGAAATGTTCACGACGTTCGCCCCGGAACGCCGCATCAGTGGCAGCGCCGCTCGCATGCAGAGCCAGTAGCTCTTCAGCCCCACGTCCAGCATCTTCTCCCAGCGGTTCGAGCACACCTCCTCCTCGTTCGGCACCACGTTGTTGACCAGGATGTCCAGCCCGCCCCATGTCTTCTCCATGGATGCCATCAGGGCGTCCACATCGCCCTCCGCGGCCGCGTCTCCGCGGACGAACGTCGCCCTGCCTCCTTCCGCCTCAATCTTGGAGGCAAGCGCTTCGCCCGCTGCCGCATCGATGTCGTTGATGACCACCTGCGCTCCCTCCTCTGCGAAGCGGATCGCGATGGCGCGTCCGATGCCGTTTCCGGCGCCGGTAATCACAGCAACTTTGTCCCTGAGCCGCATGCAATGCTCCTCGGTAAGATTCGGTTCATCCTATTATCGGCTGGCGCGGAAAAGCAGAGCGCCTGCAGGGAAGCAGCGAATCGTTCATCGGGAAATCCGCGCCCGGTCATGCGCGGAGGATCCGAACATGCCGGGCCGGCCGCGAGCCACGCACCTCAGGCCGGACCGGGAATCAGCCCGTTGTCTTACGGAACACGGACTTCGAAGCTGTTCGAGGGACTGCTCTCCATACCGTAACTGTCCACGCTTCTTACCACATACTGATAACCTGAGCCGCTCTCCACCGTGGTGTCGGTGAAGCTGGCCTCGGTCACCAGGCTATTGGCGTTCAGCTGCTGATACGCAGACGCTGCTGCCGGCGCGCGATAGATGTTATAGCCCGCAATCGGGTCGGAGGGACTGTCGGGGATATCCCAGTGAAGGTTCACCGCATAGCTGGTCTGTGGCGTGGCCGAAGGTGAATTTGAGGCACTGGACGCCGCGTTGCCCGGACCAGCGCCAATGGCTCCGCAGCCCGCCAGCAACGCGGGCAGCAGACACCACGCCCATGCGACAGCAGCTTCGCGTCCACGCGGTCTGCGCAGCCGCCAGGCGGACGCCCGGAGCGATGAGTCCCGCATCATGCGGACGCATCGGGCGGCGGCCACGCACCGCGGCGCAGGCGCATGCTCAGAGCTGGAACCGATCGTACAGAGGAGAGATCTCATCGAGCTCCGGAACTGCTGCGGACACACACATTCACCAGGAAATGTGCGGCCGTTCAGGATTTCTGCTTTTGTGGCGCCAGTGTACCCGGGATGAACCGAAGGGCGTCCCTGAAGGTTGTAGGTTGCTGTTACTTTTGGGGAGCATCGCGCGCCACCTTCCCGTGTTGGAATCGAAACACACTGGGCGGGAGACGGACGGAAACCTCCTGCGGGGTTTGGGATCGCCGTCACGATTTGTTTGCTCAGGTGTTACAAATTCCCGCCGTCGCCTTCCGGCGCTCCACGCTCGCGCCGGAGCGCCGTACGCTCATCCGTTCCACTTTGGCTCAGCGCCCGGCGGTTCGCAGTGCAGGTAAGCGCAGACTGCGAACCCGCCGTATTTTTCATCCTCCTCGCTGCGATTCGGCCATTTTCGCCGGGTCCGCGCATACCGCGCGGAACCGGCCTCCGCTTCAGGGTTAGCCGAGGTGTACGCAGACCCGCGTCTCCGAGGCGCAGGTGCTCACCACTGCACGCCAGGATACAGACTGGGAATGCGAAACGCACGGTAGGCATTCGTACCGGAAATAGTCATACTCCAGACTGTCTGCGGGCTGGAATCCGGCGTCACCTCGTTGACGATTGAACTGGAGCCGAGCCCCGAAAGATCGTATTCCACATCGCCATTGGCGAGTTTCTCCGCGTTTCCTCCCCAGGAATTGTATTGTGACGCGGGCAGGATCTGATGGAAGACCAGTGTGGCCGTCTTTGCGCTCTCATCGATCTGGAAGACCGGAACTGTCGAGTAGAGACACGGCGGAGCCCCGCTGGCGCCGCAGGTGACGCCTGCCGGGAAAATGCGGTCGTCTCCGTTGTCCATCAGACCCAGGGAAAACACACCCGTGGTATTCGGACTGAAGAACGAAGGCCCATGTTGCGCGTATTGCCAGTCAGTTGGATCGGTCCCGCCCTGAAGAGTAAAGTCGCCGCCTTCACCGAGCTTCCAGAGGATGTCCCCTGTGCCGCTTCCGTTGGCATAATCAACCTTGATCACCCAGTTCTGATGTCGAATGGAGACCAGAATATTTCCGTCATCCGGCGAATAGACAATCGCGTTGGTATGCGTCCAGTCCGGGAACGACATTGGATGCCGGTTCGGGTCCAGGTGATTGAATTCATTCCACACCCATACGGGCTGCAGATTCTGATTCAGATCCACAATCACATCGCCCAGCACGGTCTGCGCCGGTTCGTTGGTTAGCGGGGGCGTACTGGTGGAAGATAAGGCGACCGAAGTATTTGCCAGCACGAGCCAATGACCATTGGGCAGTGGTGTTACGTCATGATGGAAAGTCCCGAGGGTGACATTGCATTCGGCGCAGGCAGCGTACTGTAGTTCCGCATTCAGGTCCGCAATCGAGATCTCTCGAACAGTATCGCCAGCCAGGTTGACTTCGCGGGCCTCGGCAACGGCATTTGGTGGCTGCGGTCCCGCCAGGGGAGCTGACGATCCGGGGGCGATTACCATGAGGATATTGCCGTTCCGGAGCATTTTCACGCCGTCAATCATGTACGAACTGATAGGTTCCGGATCCACATACGTCCAGAGGATATTCCCGGCAAGATCGGTGACCACCAGGGATGACAGGGTATTCACCATTTCGAGACCCGGGGAGGGTTCGATCCCGGTGGGTGTTGCGACCGTGAGGTTCAGATTCGCAGACGCGGGGATGGTCCCGGTGGTAAATGTGTGATCCTGATCCGTAGCGGTCAGTCCGTTGCTGAACTCGACCGTTGCGGCCATGTGATACAGCGTTTGCGATTTCATTCCGGCCACGAAAATACTGATCTGTCCCCCGGGGGATTCGGTTGATCGAGTCCACGTGCTGAAACCGTAGTCCGAAGTTGGGCCAAAATTGACCACCACGCTTCCCGGAAAGGGCAGAGTCATCGTATAGAGCGCAACCTGCGGGTTGTCGGTGGTGGTGACCACGCCCGGGGTCAATGCGGCAGATATCCCGGTCATGGTTACCGTCTGCGGGGTTGCGAGGGTGACATTGCCAAGTCCCAGATTCAGAGTGGCGTTCTGTGATCCCGGTGCAGAGGGAACCTTCGGATCGTAGTTCACAACCATTTCGCAGCTGGCGGAGGGCGCAAGGGAAGCGCCGCAGGACTGGGCGGCAATGATCGAGTAGCTGGTGTCCCCGGTAAGAGTTGGATTCATCAGAAGAGGGCTGTACCCGGTATTGGTGACTGTTGCTACCACCTGGGCGATTGTGTGATTGATCAGGTTATTTCCAAAGTTAAAGGTGGAGTTGCTCAGGGAGGCGGAAGTAAGGCCCGGAGACGGGGAGCTGATGACAACAGGGAACGCTGTATTCCGGGAAATAGCTCCGGATGTCGCAACGAAAGCGATCGCGGCATTACCAGGGATGGCGCCGGCGGACGCCGAGACTGCAACCTGCTTAAGGGTGCCTGCGGGAAGCAGGAAATTTGAAGGGAACGCCGATACTCCAGCGGGCAGGGATGCAATTACAACGGAAACCGTTCCGGAGAATCCGTGCGTCGGCGAGATGCCAATGGTCAAAGTCTGGACCGGTCCCCCCGGTTCAATCGAAAGGGGCGATGGTGCGACCGCCAGTACGAAGCTTTGAGAGTCCTGGCCGGCGCCACACCCCAGCACCAGAAGCGATGCAACAAGTGCAAGAAAGTGGCTGATTCTGGCGTGGAGCCCGGAAGTTCGGCCCGATTTCGTGGCCTCAATCAATTCCAGACTGTCCATAGCTCCGCCTCCCCGGTGCCGCGTGGCTCTGTTCAGTGTGGTGAGAGATACAGGAGTTTTGTAGATTACTAAAGTGCTACCGGGGTCGAATCGCCGGAGATTGGCACACAGAGTGCCTTCAGGACTGAGCGATTTGTCCGATCCGGAAGTTACAACCGGCTGGAATCTCCAGACCTGCGGGGAATGAATCGCCTCTGACCAGCAGTGCCGGCTCCCGGAACCCCGGACCCGGAGCCGCTCCGCAAACATTCGCCGGGGACCTCGCTTCCCGATGAAGGAGAGATTCCCTTCCACCGGGAAAAACAGGATGATGAGGCATGCTCTTCGTCGAGTGGGGACTCATCGGGCGTCTCGGCCTGACCCTCGCTGTGCTGGCGGTGGCGGTCTTCGTTGTCCGGCGTCGCTGGACAGGGCGGCCGGCTCTGCAGGCGCTGCCGCGGTCGCTGTCCTGGCCCGTGGCCATATTCGCCGCTCTGTTTGTCGCCCTGAACCTGCTGGCGGCCGGCTGCCAGACCAGCACGCGGCCGGTTTATTCCCCTGATGGCAAGCTGGCCGCCAGGATCCGCGCCGCGGATGAGGGATGGCTCGGGGAATGGAGCGAGGTGGAACTCTTCGCGGCGCATGGTTTGGTGAGTTCTGTCATCTACAAGGGCCCGTGGGAGGCCGTCGACGCCAGCAGCCTCCACTGGACAAGCAGCTCCTATCTGGAGATCTATTTTCAGGGCTACGCCCTTTACTGTGGTCACGCCTTCGGTATCGGCGTCCACTGCATCCCTCGGCCGGAGACCGAATGAGCCGAACCGCCCCCTTCCCGCCTGTCTCCCCTTCCTGACCTGATCCGCAGAACCCCTCCCGGCCGCTGCTAAACTGAATCCTGTATGGCCGCCGCCGTTACCCTCTCGCCGGAAATCCGGGCGAAATACGAAGCCGTCATCGGCCTCGAAGTCCACGTCCAGCTCCTGACCGGAACCAAGGCCTTCTGCTCCTGTGCCAACCGCTTCGGCGCGCCGCCGAATACCAATGTCTGCCCGGTCTGCCTGGGCCTGCCGGGAGCCCTGCCCGTCCTCAACCGCCGGGCCGTCGAATTTGCCACTCTGGCCGCCCTCGCCCTGAACTGCGAGGTGCGCGAGCGTTCCATCTTCGCCCGCAAAAACTACTTCTACCCCGACCTGCCCAAGGGCTATCAGATCTCGCAGTACGACAAGCCGCTCGCCGAGCATGGACGGATCGAAGTCCCCGACGGAGACGGCAAGAAGAGGATCGGCATCACCCGCCTCCACATGGAAGAAGACGCGGGCAAGAGCATGCACGAGGGCTTCGCCGACTCGGCCACGCGCACCTACGTCGATCTGAACCGCTGCGGCACGCCGCTGATCGAGATCGTCAGCGAGCCGGATATGCGCACGCCCGAGGAGGCTTATGAATACCTCACACGGCTGAAGGAGATCATGCTCTACACCGCCGTGAGCGACTGCAACATGGAAGAAGGCTCGCTCAGGTGCGATGCGAATGTAAGCGTACGACTAAAAGGCGCGGGGCGCTTCGGCACCAAGGCCGAAGTGAAGAACGTCAACAGCTTCCGCTTCATCCGCGCCGCTCTCGAATATGAGATCGAGCGCCAGATTGAGATTGTCGAGTCCGGCGGCCGCGTCGTCCAGGAGACGCGCCTGTGGAACGCAGGCGAGGGGCGCACCTACTCCATGCGGTCGAAGGAGCAGGCCCACGACTACCGCTACTTCCCGGAGCCCGATCTGCCGCCGCTTATCGTCACCGAAGACTGGAAGGCCGAGATCGCCTCGCGCATGCCGGAACTGCCCGAGGCGCGCCGCCGCCGCATGATCGCCGAATACAGCATCACGGAGCAGGATGCGCGCACCCTGACGGCCACCCGCGCCTTTGCGGATCAGTTTGAGTCTGCCGCCCGCGCCGCCAAAAACCCGCGCCGCGTCGCCAATCTCGTCCAGAGCGAGCTGACCATGCGCCTCAAGGCCACCGGGCTCGAGCTGGAACAGTCGCCGATCTCGATGAAGGGCGTAGTCCAGGCTGCCGACCTCGCCGAAGAAGGCAAGCTTTCGTCGAAGCAGCTCAAGCAGCTCTTCGACCTCTGCTTCGAGCGCAGCGAAGATTTCGGCCCCGTGTACGAGCGCGAAAAGCCGCGTCAGATCACCGATTCGTCTTTGCTGGAAAAGATGATCGACGAGGTGATTGCCGCCAATCCCGCCCAGGCCGAGCAGTACCGAAAGGGCAAAAAGACCGTCGCCGCCTTCTTCGTCGGCCAGGTTATGAAAGCCTCGAAAGGCCAGGCCAATCCGGCCCTCCTCAACGAGCTGGTGGCGAAAAAGCTCGATGGATAGCAGTCCCCGGCAGGAGCAAAGCCTCTGGATTCTTCACAACCTCTCGGGCGGCCTTCCCGACCGCTCTGAAAGTCTTCCGAAACTTTGCCCCGGCGGCAGTGTTCATCCTGGCAACGGCAATCTGTACAGCCGATCACAGCAGAAAGAGCGGTTCACGCGCAGCGCCGTATCGCGCTCCGATGCCGGTTGACAGAGGATTACAGTCTGTTCACACGAGGCCACTCGGCCCCCCGTCTCGTGGTGTGTCCGGCCTGTTTCCTCCGGCGCATCCGGGTGCGCTTTGCGGTGGTAGTCGTGATCCGCGGAAAGAGAAAGACCTCATGCCCTCTGACGCATTCCCTCAAAGCGGTCCGCTGCGTATCCACTCTTTGTTACTCGCGGCCGCCCCAGTCGCCCTTTGCGCTTTTTTCCTCGCCGGCTGCGGTAATAGCGTAAACTCTGCCGGCTCGCTCGCTCCCGGACAGATCGCCGGTTCGGCCTTCGTTATCGGCACTGATGCTCCCCTCGCCGGCGTTCTTTCCTTCACGGCTAAGATCCAGTCCATCGAGGCCATCGATTCGAACAACAATTCCGTCAACCTGCTCAGTGGCACTCCTGCCGTCGACTTCGCCCGCTACAACGGCCTGCAGACGCTGCTCGATATGAACGACGTTCCGGCCGGAACCTACACGCAGATCGCCGTCACCTTCGGCAGTGCCTCCATCGGATACCTCAAACCCCAGGCCGGGGCCGCGCCCACCATCCAGACCATGCCCGCGGTATTTACCGCCACCACCGTTACAAAAACCCTGTCGACACCCCTCGTTGTGGCGCAGACAGGCCCCGTCGGGATCTGTCTTGATTTCCTCCTCGATCAATCCATTCAGGTCGATTCCACCGGCCAGATTACCGGACAGGTGAACCCTGTGCTGAACATCACCGCTGTCACCCCCGGCGACGCCAGGGCCTACATCGATGAATACCGGGCCGGCGTCGTGAGCGTGGACAGCTCCGGCCAGTCGTTCGTCATCCAGGGACCGCACGGCCAGAGCTTCACCGTCAATGTGAACAGCCAGACCGAGTGGGACGACAACCAGAGCATCAGCAACCTCACCCCCACCAGCATCGTGCAGATTTCCGGCACCCTGGACAAGGCCAGCTCCACCATTGATGCTGACGAAGTCGCCATCCTCTCGCAGAACGGCTTCTACGCCGCAGGGCAGATTACCTACGTGCAGCCGGCCTCCGGCGCAGCCAGTGACTTCCAGCTTTATGTCCGCGGCACACTGCCCGCCAGCGGCGACGGCGTCAGCCTGGGCCAGCTCGCCCAGGTGGATCTCACCGGCCAGGAGAATTTCTTTGTCTACTGGATGCACAACCCCATGACCCAGTTCCTGTTCAACGCTTCATCGCTCCTGCCGGGGCAGAGTGTCTCCGTAGGCGGATCGCTCTCCGGGGCGGCCAATGCGCAGGCTCTCAGTGTGCAGCGTGTCACGCTCCGCGACTGGGGTTTCAGCGGAACCATCGTGCCCGGCTCCGCTAACAGCGGCTCCGGCTCCTTCCAGATGAACATCACGGGATTTGCCGGCCAGCTTATCCCCGGCCCAGTCACCGTGTATGGAACCGGAAAAACGGATTACCGCGACGGTTTCACCGGTATGGAGGACCTCGGCAACAGCACCAACATCCGTGTCGTCGGTCTGCTGTTCAGAGATCCCATTTCGGGCAACGCCATCATCCTGGCCCGCCATGTGGACGACATGAAAAACGATTAGAATCGCTCTGCGGAAAGGGCGGCGCCCCCACCCGGGCCGCCGCCTTTCCCGATCGGCTCCGTCGTCAGCTCCCGTTGTATCCCGATCGCAGGTATTTCCGCGCCTGTTCACCCTGCGAGGTATCAGCCCCCGCGTCCAGCACAGCCTTGTATTCCTCGACGGCCCTGTCGTGCTCGCGCATCAGGTCGTAGGTCTTGCCGGCTTCCAGCAGGCAGCGCCGTTTCAGCTCCGGGGTGGTGGTGGGCTGGTCGGCCCCGTCGCGGTAAGCCGTGACCGCCTGGGCATAAAGTTTTTGCCCGCGCAGGCTGTCACCCAGTCCGAAGTACGCCAGTTCCAGATGCGCATTGGGAAAGTACCCCGGCTGCTTCGCCAGGTCGATGAGCCGGTCATACGTGTCGACCGCAACCATGCCCTCGCCGCCGTCCTTCTGGAGGTTGGCTTCCTCCAGCATGAACAGATAATCGTGCGGATACTCCTCGGCCAGACCGCGGGCGATCCGGGCCGCCTGCGGGTACTTCCCCTCGCGGCGCAGAAACAGCATCATCGAGGTGTTGGCTTCCACCCGGGTAACCACTCCGTGTGCCGCGACGTCGCGCAGCAGCGCCATGCCCTGGGACTTCGAACCATGAATTCCCATGATTCCCACCAGCAGCTTGAACGCCAGGGGCAGCGCACCCACGACGTACTGGTAGACGCCCACCACGAGCCTGGCATCGGTGTAGTTCGGATCCAGCGCCAGCACCTTTTCGCAGTCGTTGCGCGCTCCCAGCGCCTGCCTCAGACCCGCGCCGAAGGCCCGCTCCACAATGGCGTAGTAGGTTCCTTCCAGGCTCTTCGCCCATGCGCGGGCAAACAGCGCGTTCACATCCCCGGGATTCGTCTTTAGCTCCGCGCCGGCCTCGCTCACCGCGTCATCGGCCAGGCTTCTGATCTGATCGCGCCTCTTCGGGTCCTCTGTGACGGTGTGCTTGCCGGTCAGGAATCCGTCGTTCGCGTAAAAGGTCGTATCCAGCAGGTCCAGGCGGTTCAGCTCGCGGAAGAGGACCGCGTCCAGCAGGTAGTCCGTGGCCATGGGGTTGCCCGGATGGTCCTTCCGAATCTCCTCGAACCGCGCCAGCGAGTCGTTGTAATCCATGTTGTAGAAGAGCCGGAACGCCTCCCGCACCTCAGGGGTTTCATTGAGGGGGTTGGTTTCGATCGACTCAGCATGCGCGCAAAAAGACGCCGCCAGCAGGAGCGCACCTGGGAGCAGAACTGTTTGGGCAAAAGCCGGAAAGCGAACCATCTTCAGCGATTGTAGACGGAACGCCTGCGCCGCCGGACGCACCTTGCGCTGCCCCCGGGGCCCGGATGGACCAGCGGAAACCGGGGGCGGGGGCGGACAGGCGGCGCGGGCGCCGGAGAAGCCAGGGCCGGTTGAGAAATCAGCCGTCGCGGGCGGAGGCTGACCACCTGCGTCCGCCCGCAACAGCGTTCCACGACTACAGCGCTACCGTGACCGCCTTGGTCTCCAGGTAGTTGTTCAGCACCTCTTCGCCCATCTCGCGGCCCCAGCCGGACTGCTTGTATCCGCCGAAGGGCAGGGATGCGTCGAAGACGTTGTGGCAGTTCACCCACACGGTGCCTGCCCGGATGCCCCGCGATACTTTGTGGGCCAGGCTCAGGTTGCGGGTCCAGACGGAGGCCGCCAGTCCGTAGGCCGTGTCGTTGGCGCGCTTCAGAATCCCCTCCAGCTCCGCGTCGGAGAACGGCACTGCGCATACCACCGGTCCGAAGATCTCCTCCCGCACCACCTTCATGCTCGGATTGGTGTTGGTCAGCACCGTGGGGCGGACAAAGTAGCCGCGGTCGAAACCCGAGACCGGGCCGCCGGCCGCAATCTTCGCGCCCTCCTGAACACCCGATTCGATATAACCCACAACCTTCCGGTACTGTTCATCGCTGACCAGTGGACCCATCTGGCAGGAGGGATCCAGCCCCGGCGCCAGCCTGATGTCTCCGGCCACGTGGCTCACGCCTTCCACCACCTGATCGAAGATCTTCTCGTGCACATAGAGCCGCGACCCGGCGCAGCAGCACTGCCCGTGGTTGAAGAAGATCGCGCTTGCCGTGCCCTGGATCGCGTGATCGATCTCCGCATCCGCAAAGACGATGGCCGGAGATTTGCCGCCCAGCTCCAGTGTCACCTTCTTCAGATTTCCGGCGGCCGCTTTCACAATCAGCTTGCCGACCTCCGTCGATCCGGTAAAGGCTACTTTGTCCACCAGTTCGTGCGCCGCCAGCGGGGCACCCGCACCCTCGCCGTAGCCGGTCAGCACGTTGACCACACCCGGCGGGAAGCCCGCCTCATCGATCAGCTGTGCCAGCCGGAGCCCGCTCAGCGGCGTCTGCTCGGCCAGCTTCAGCACGATGGTGCAGCCGCAGGCCAGCGCCGGAGCCAGCTTCCAGGCTGCCATCAACAGCGGGAAGTTCCAGGGAATGATCTGCGCGACCACCCCGATGGGCTCCCGCAGCGTGTACGCATGAAAATCGCGCCCTGCGGATAGCGGCAGCGTCTTCCCGGAGATCTTCGTTGACCATCCGGCCATGTAGCGGAACATGTCCACGGCCAGCGGCACATCGGCCACGCGCGCCACCGCCCGCGGCTTTCCGTTGTCCAGCGATTCGATTTCCGCGAACTCCTCCAGGTGCTGCTCCAGCAGATCGGCGAGCTTCCAGATCGTCCGGCCGCGTTCCGACGGCGACATGCGTGTCCACGGGCCTTCATCAAAGGCGTGCCGCGCGGCCAGCACTGCCCGGTTTACATCCTCCTCTTCGGCCTCCGGCACTTCCGTGATCACCTCACCGGTGGCGGGGTTGTAGACAGGGAAGCTGCTGCCGGAAGCTGCCATGACGAAGCGGCCGTCCACATACATCTGATGACGCTGCGAAACGAAGTCAGCAGTCGGACCGCTGACGCGGGGGTCAAGAGTCAGTGTCGCCATAGAGTTAACCTCGGGGTGCAACCGGTCATGGCAGACACGGGCAGTCCATGGGGCGTCTCAGGGGGAGACAGACCGGAAAGGAACTGTACGGTCTCTTGCCCGGGCCGGCACACGCCGGATTTGTGCACCCCGGAACCATACCACCGGCCGCTCTGCATTGACCAGGAGTCCCACTTTCGTGGTCTTGCGCCCTGGGGTCTCTCCGTATACGGTGAGAGCCATCGCGGTCTTCGGGGACGGCAGGTTTCCCCCCGGCCACCACCGGAAATCTGATGACTCGTCGAGAACTGATCCGAATGCTCATCCTGCGTGCCCGCGCGCACGGGTTTGAGTTCCGACGCTGGTTCCAGAGCAACATCCATCCCGAGTGGGAGGACCTGGACCATGCAGTGGATACGCTCGAAACCGGCCGCCGGTATTACGCGCTGCTTTTCTCCCACGAGTTCGCCCGCAACTTCTGGAAGAAGGGTACCCAGATCACCTTCCTCCTGCCCTCCCAGGAGTACACGCGGCTGGACCGCAAGGGCCAGATCGTCACCGTTCGGCGCAAATCTTTTACCCGCCGCACTTCCCGCTCTACCTCAAATACGGTGTGGCAGTACCATCTGGAACAGATGGCGCTCTGGGAAGAGCCGCTGCGCTACATCCGGCGCTTTATCCTGACCGACGAGGAGCTGGAACTCACCGGTTCTCCACCCGCACCCAAGGAAACCAACAAGCCCAGAGGGCTGGTGCGTCGCCCCGTCGACTGGTGCTGAAGGCTCAGCATCCGGCCAGATTTTCGGCCATGGCAGACCGGCCTTTTCTGCTCGTCAGCCCCTCCTTTCCGTGCTAGCATAAGGCCCACAGCGTGGACTAACGGAACCGCTCCCCGCCCCAACGCTCGCGCTCTCGCCGTTCGCCACAATCAGCTGCTGGCTGCAACCAAAGGAGGCGGACATGAACGCGATATCCGCAGGCAGCGCAACAACTTTCCTCTCAGTCCTGATTCTTGCAGCCGCTCTGCCCGCGCAGACGACCGGTGCAGCAGCTTTCCTGGCCCCCATTCCCGGGGCTTCGAAAGTGCGCATCGTTCGCCTCAGCGAGGTCAAGGGCGAAGTTCAGGCTGACCGCAACACCGGCAGCGGTTTCGAGCCCGCCATGACCAATCTGCCCGTCGTGGAGCGGATGCGACTGCGCACCGGTGACGGCGTCGCCGAAGTCGAATTCGAGGACAACAGCACCCTCCGGCTCGCGCCTAACTCGATGGTCGATTTCCCGCAACTGGAGCGTCTCCCCTCCGGCGCCACCGTTTCCTCCGTCGATGTGCGTGGTGGAACGGCTTACGTCAGCCTTGAAAAGACAAAGGGGAACGAGTTCAATCTCCTCTTCGGCCCGCAGGAGCTCGCTCTCGGTCCTGCCACCCATATCCGTCTCCAGATGGAGGGTCAGCGGGCGAAGCTCGCTGTGCTGGACGGTCCGGTGCAGGTCGGCAACACGGAAGTCCCCCACAAGAAGACCATTACCTTTGACCTCCAGGGCCAGAGCCAGCCGACAGTGGCGAAGAATGTCGCGGAGGAACCCTATGACACCTGGGACAAGGATTCGGCCGGGTATCACGCCCGCGCGGCCACGGTAAGCGCGCTGAGCAGCACACCTTATGCCTATGGCCTCAACGACATGGCGTACTACGGCAGCTTCATGGATGCGGGCGGCTGCGGCATGATGTGGCGTCCCTACTTTGCCGGTGCGGGCTGGGATCCCTATTCAAACGGCGCCTGGGCCTGGTACCCCGGGGGTGGCTACTCCTGGGTATCTCCCTATCCCTGGGGATGGACTCCGTATCATTTCGGCAGCTGGATGATGTGCCCCGGCATGGGTTGGGGATGGCAGCCCGGCGGTGCCTGGAGCGGCATCAACAACACAGCCCTCGTGGTGCGTGCCGGGCCGGGGCACTACGTCCTTCCCCCCAGTCATCCGCCTCGTCCAGGCGCACCCACCATGGCCGTGGTCAACATGAAGCCTGCGGTCTTTTCGCAGATGACCCGGGCAGACTCCTTCGTTTTCCGCAAAGGCTCAGCGGGGCTGGGTATTCCCCGCGGCGCGCTGGGCAATCTGAACCACTTTTCGCGTGAGGTGAACCGGCACGGCATTGCGACCACTCCGGTCTATGTCAGCCTTCCGCGTTCCGCCATGCCCGGAATGGCGGGTGGCAGAATCTCACCCTCTGCCCTGAATGCCGCTTCTATCCACCGTGGCTATGCAATGCCTCAGGGAGGAGTGTATGGGCGCGGCGGCGGCGTGGGCGCGAGGGGCGGGTTCAATGGCGGCGCCGGGCACGCCAGTGCATCTCCGGGTGGATCCTCCGGAATGTCGTCTGCCGGCATGGGCGGTGGGCACGCGTCGGCCGGCGGCGGCCACGGGCATTAGAAAAGCAGCGGCCGGCGGGTCGCGGAGGATTCACCGGCCCTGCTGACCCTCTCAGGATCCAGCGACAATTCCGAGCGGGCCGGAGCAGGCCGGTTCCGCCTTCGGAAAGCTCCGCGCCGCTTCATGATCCCCCCGTCGATCCTGTTCCGCCTTTCTGAAAAGCCATCCCGCCGACGGGAACCAGCAGGCCGCCATCGACGGTCAGCGATGCTCCTGTGATGAAGGAAGCCCAGTCACTGGCAAGGAAGGCAATCGCGCGCGCCACTTCCTCCGGGCGTCCAATGCGTCCCAGCGGATGCGCCTGGCGGCAGGCCTCAAACACGGATTCCGGATTGGGGTTCAGACTGGCTGCCCAGTGCACCATGGGCGTGTCGATGGTTCCCGGCAGGACGCAGTTGGCACGCACGTTCCGATCGGCAAAATCGAGCGCGATCGATTGGGTGAGGCCTGTCAGCGCGTGTTTCGCAGTTACGTAAGCGGCGGAATTTGCCACTGCCGCCAGGCTCTGTACGGAGCCCACCAGCACCATCGAGCCTCCGCCGGCTGCCAGCATATGAGGCAGCACGAATCGGGCGGCGTGAAAGCATCCGTTGACGTGGATGTTCAGCGTCTCCTGCCAGACTTCCATGCTGGTGGAAACCACATCGCCGTAGCGCTGGATTCCCGCACAGGCAGCCAGCACATGGATTCCCCGATGTTGCCCGGCCGCCGCCTCCACCGCCCGCTCCACGCTGGCTGCATCGGCGACATCGCAGGCATGAAAGCTGGCTGTATGCCCGGCAAAGACGAGCCGGGCCGCCAGATCCTTCCCGTGCTCTTCGCTGCGATCGAGGATGGCCACACGCGCTCCCAGCTCGCAGAGCAGCTCTGCCGTTGCCGCTCCGATCCCCATGGCGCCGCCCGTTACCACCGCGGTCCGGTTGGCAAAATGAATGCTGTTCGTTGATTGCACAGTTGCTCCGGTGAAGCGGGTATTTCCGGAAATTCCTCCGGCGCTCCCCGCTTACTATAATTGGCGGCGGACTGCGCCGGCTCCTTTCCGGGGCCGGCAGCGCGAACTGAACTTCCACATCCCACGAGGACAAAGCACATCGTGACTGCGAAAACACTGCGGGGCCTGCGCGTACTTCCTCTTCTTCTGCTTCTTTTTCCGGGCTGGATGCTGTACGCCGCTCCGCAGGCTGACGGAGCGCGTCCGGTTTTTCAGATCGGAACCTTCGACCGCTCCTCCTTTGAGTTCGATCCGGGCGATCCGCAGCATGCGGTGCGGTTCGTGGTGGGGCAGAGCAGTCCCGATAAAGACTGGTACGCCAGGCAGCCCGCGGAGCTGCAGTCGCGGCCTACTCCCGCCACAGCGCCGCGCGCCATCGTTTTCAGCCTGACGGCCGCGCCGGAGCACGCATATCGCTTCCACGCCGCGCTGCTGATCGAGACGGCCTCCGTGCCGGCGCTTCTGGTGGAGATCGACGGAAAGCGCGGCCTCTTCTACCTGCACCCGCAGCTGGACTACAGCAACGGCGATCAGGGCGATTCCTTCTATCCCGCCTTCTCGCACGCCGACGTGGAGTTCACGTTTCCGGGCAGCTTTCTGCACCGGGGTGAAAACACGATTCAGGTCCAGGCCATCGAGCAGGCCGACCAGGTCGTCCCTGAAGCCAGCATCACCTGGGATGCACTGGAACTGGACGGCATGGCGAAGCGCGGCTCATCGTCTTCCTCCGCCCTGATCGAGCCGACAGTCTTCTTCCGGCAGCAGGGGCAGCAACTGGATGAGGAGGTCGATGCCTTCATTCGCTCCGACCAGCGGCTGAGCCCGGGCAGCAAAGTCGATCTGCGGATCGCCGGCAAGTCGTACCGTGAGACGCTCGAGGGGGAGCACGAGTTCGGCGAGGAGAAGGTGATCTTCCAGGTCCCGGAGTTTCCCGCGCACTCCCAGGCGCAGCTTGCCTGGCGCGCAGCCGGCCATGAGCAGCACGAGAGCCGCTCTCTCGATCCGCAGAAGAAATGGACGCTGTATCTCGTCCCGCACATCCACCTGGACGTTGGCTACTCGGACTATCAGGGCAAAATCGCGGCCATCCAGAGCCACGCGCTCGATGAAGCTCTGCGCATGAGTGCCGAGCATCCCGCGTATCGCTTCAGCACCGACGGCGAGTGGAACTTCGAGCAGTTTGCCCGCACGCGCACGCCCGCCCAGCAGCAGCGGGCCATCGAGGCGATGCAGCAGGGAAAGCTGTTTGTGCCCGCCGACTATGCGAACCTGCTCACGGGATTCCCCACGGCCGAGACGCTCATCCGCTCGCTCTATCCCGGCGCCGACCTGAGCCGCGCGCACCACACGCCCTTCAACTACGCCACCATCACGGACGTTCCTTCGTGGTCGTGGTCGTATGCCTCGATCCTGGCTGCGGCTGGCGTTCATCAGCTTCTGGGCGGCAGCAATAACTACCGCGCGCCGGTCCTGCTGCAGGGTAGGTTGAACGAAGATTCCCCGGTGTGGTGGGAAGGGCCGGATGGCGGCAAGGTCCTGCTGTGGTATTCACGCATTTACCTGCAGATGCAGATGCTCTTCGGGCTTCCGCCCGTGATCGACGTCGGACGTGACATCGTTCCGCTGTTTCTCCAGATGTACGAGCATCCTGGCTACCACGCCGACGCAGCCATCCTCTACGGCAGCCAGGTCGAGAATACCGATCTCTTCCCGCAGCAGGCTGTATTTGCCGATCAGTGGAATGCGCAATACGCCTTCCCCCACATTCAGTACTCCGGCTTCCATGACGCACTCGAGGCCATCCGGAAGCAGTTCGGCGACACTATCCCCACGATCCGCGGAGATGGCGGCCCGTACTGGGAGGATGGCATCGCCTCCGATGCTTACTATGCCGCCATGGAGCGCTGGAACGAAGCCCGAGGCCCCTCAGCCGAGAAGCTGGCCACGCTCACCGGTCTCATCAGCCCGATTCTCAAACCCGACACCGGGGACCTGAACCGCATGTGGAAGGACATGGTGCTGATGGACGAGCATACCTGGGATTCCTGGAACAGCATCTCCGACCCGCACAGCAGGGAAGCCGTCGAACAGCTGAAGGTGAAGGACCAGTATGCGGTGAACGCCGCGGCTCTCGCGGACTTCATCGTGAAGGACAGCCTTGCCACCCTCGTGCAGCATATCCCCGCGGCGCCCGGCAGCCTGGTGGTCTTCAATCCGCTGAACTGGCAGCGCGATGGGCTCGTTTCCATCGATCTGGACCGGGGGCAGCAGATCGTCGATCCGGCAACCGGAAAGATGGTGCCGTATGAAGATCTGGGTGGCGACAGCAACCTCCGGCACATCCAGTTTGTCGCGTCCGATGTTCCCGCCGTGGGCTACAAGGTCTATACGCTGAAAGATGCGCCCGAGAACTCACAGCAGACGCCGGCAACCAGCCAGACCACGGTCCTTGAAAACTCCTGGTACCGGGTCACGCTCGACCCTGCCAGCGGTTCCATCCGCAGCATCTATGACAAGCAGCTTGGGCGTGAGCTGGTCAACCAGCAGGGCCCCTGGCGCTTCGGCGAGTATCTCTACGTAACGGGAGGCGGCAAGGCTCCCAACACCATCCTGCAATACAGCCACGTGTATCCGAAGCCGCAGTTAGACGTTCATCCGGCAACCGACGGCAAACTCATCTCGGTGGCCCGGACGCCCTGGGGGCAGACGGCGCGCATGGTCTGCGAGTCCACCAACACGCCTTCCATCACCACCGAGATACGGCTCTTCGACAAAGAGAAAAAGATCGAACTGATCGAGGACCTCGACAAGAAGGAGGTGGACACGAAGGAAGCCGTCTATTTCGCCTTCCCCTTCGCCATGGATCACCCGCAGTTCCAGTACGAGATCCAGAACGGCGTCGTCGACCCCGCCAAAGATATGTACCCAGGAGCCGGCCACGAGTGGTTCTCCGTGCAGCACTGGGTTTCCGTCCAGCAGGATGGGGTCTCCGGGACCGTGATGCCGCTCGATGTGCCGCTGGTCACGCTTGGCGACATCAATCGCGGCGAGTGGCCCGAAAGCTTCGGCAACCGGTCCGGCACCATCTTCTCTTACGTGATGGATAACTACTGGGACACGAATTACCGCGCCGGCCAGGGAGGTCATTTCCGGTTCCATTACATCGTCACCAGCGCGGCCTCGACCGCTCCGGCGGAGCTAAGCCGCGTGGGATGGGAGGAGGTCACGCCGATCGAGGCCGATCTCGTCACCACGCAGGACAAGGCGCTGACGCGGCATCGGGTCAACGGCACCATGCAGTACCCCGATCCTGCCGAACAGGTCAGCCTGCTGCACATGAACCCGGCCCTCGATCCAACCAGGGAGAGCTTCCTGCACGCAGACGATCCGGATCTTGTGCTGACAGCATGGAAGCCCGCTGAAGACGGCAACGGCACGATCCTGCGCTTCCTCGATCTCGGCGGCAGCACCCGAACCGTGACCGTGGAAACGCCATCGCTGACCGTGAGCCACGCCTGGCGAACCGACGCGGTCGAGAGAGATCAGCAGGAGCTGCCGCCTGCCGGGAGCAGGGGATTCCAGTTCACCGTCCATCCGCATGAAATCGTAACCGTGCGTGTGGCTGGTTCCCAGCCCTGACGATCCGGACAACAGCCCGGCCGAGTGGCATCGGCCGGGAGCGCTGGTTGACGAAGCCGCCCCGGGGTGACAAGATGGCTCGCAGCCGGTCGACAATCCCCCCATGGAGTCAAGCGAGATGGACGTCAATAATTTCACGTACGACAGTACCGGACTTGCTCTCACCGAGCAGTCTGAAGGACTCAGCCTCACTGCCTATCAGGACCAGGTGGGCGTCTGGACCATTGGCTATGGTCACACCGGCCCCGACGTGGTTCCGGGCATGACCATCACCCGGGAACAGGCCCAGGAGCTTCTCCAGAAAGACATCGCTTCCGCCGCGGCCTGCGTGAACCGCTGCGTCACCGTTCCGCTCAACCAGGACCAGTTCGATGCCCTGGTGGACTTCGTCTTCAACCTCGGCCCAGCCGCTTTCGAAGGATCCACGCTGCTCCGCGACCTGAACGCCGGCAACTTCTCCGCTGCCGCCTCGCAGTTCGAACTGTGGGATCATGCCGGCGGAGCGGTGGTCGCCGGGCTGCTTCGTCGCCGCCAGCAGGAAGCCGCGCTCTTCGAGTCCGGCACCGCCGCCGCCGAATCCGCGTAGTCTCCGGGCCCCCGCGTTATCGTGTATGTGCTTTGCCAGGGAGATCCTGTCATGTCGGCAGCCCCAGAGGCCGTGCCCGCCAACGTTGCCCTTGCCACCGCCCGCCCCGATCCGGCAGACGTTACGATGGAGCGCCTCGACGATCAGATCGCCTGGTATGACCGCAAGAGCCGTTCCGCCCGCCGATGGTTCAAGCGCATCAAGATCATCGAGATTCTCGGCGCCGCGCTCATCCCGTTTCTTGCTGTCCTGACCTTCCCCCGGGAAAAGCTGGTGACCGCCGCGCTCGGCGTTCTCATCACCATCCTCGAGGGCCTGCTGCACCTCAACCAGTACCAGCAGCTCTGGAGCGACTACCGTTCCACCTGCGAAGCCCTGAAGCACGAAAAGTTTCTGTATCTGGGCCACGCCGGCCCCTACGCGAACGCCGAGAACCCGCATGCCATGCTGGCCGAACGCATCGAGTCGCTCGTTTCCCAGGAGCACGCCCAGTGGAGCGGCATCCAGCAGCAGGCCGGCAAAGCTGCTCAAAGCCAGACGACGGCCTGAAAATCCCTGATCCGCCCAACCTGCGCCGCTACCCGGCTTCCGGTCCCGAAACCGAGTCGCCGTTTTCGCATCATGTGAGGTTTGTTGGCGGAGGGCACAACATCTGGCGAGGTTTGCTTGCGGGCAGCTGAGGAACGTGCGAGGGACGGGTGACGCGAAAACGGCGATCCGGGCCAGACCTTATAAGACGTTTCCCAGGAGTCCCGGGGATGCTTTTCCCACAAAGATTTTCCTTTTCCGGCAGATCAGGCCCATTCCTGGCAGAGACTGCGCCGGCTGCGGTGCCGGAAAATCGCCTTGCAGCGCGAGAATTCCGGTTCGTGTCCGGAGACGAAGGCGCGAAGCAGCAGAATGAAAATTTGAGAGGAAAGTGGAGGGACTGGGATGCGCGGGGGGAAGCCGAGAGCCTCTGCCCCGGCGTCCCGGTGGCTTTACTTCAGACTTTGCAGTTTCTGCGTGGCGATCTGGGCCGCCTGGCTCCCTTTGTCCTGATCCTTGATCTGCGCATAGATCCGCCGCGCCTCGCCGGGCTGGTTCGTTGTTTCGTACAACTGCGCAAGCTGCAGCTGCGCCTCGGATTTCGGAACCGTCGTGGTTGGATGCCGGATCAGATCCTGAAAGACCGAAACCGCCTGCGAAGTCTTTCCCGATTGCAGGTAAGCGTTGGCCAGGGCCATCTTCGCCAGAGCCGCCAGGCTGCTGCCGTGCGAGTGGGATGCCTTTTCGAGATCGGCTTCGGCATTCGCCTGCTGGCCCATGTCCAGTTCGGTGATCCCGGCGAAGTAGCGCGCCATCTCTCCGGCCCGCAGCCAGCCATACCGGTCGGCGGCCTGGCGGAAGATCGGGTTGGCCGCCCTGGCGCGCTCGGCGGCGGTGGCGTAGGTCTTATCACCCGGCGCGGTCGGCTGTCCCGGCTGGGTCAGCGGCGTCTGGTAAATGTCCATCGCCTGGCCCAGCAGCCGATCGGCTGCGGCGGTACGGTTTTGGTAAACCACGATGCCCGCCACAAGCGCGCCGATGACCAGCACCGCCACGATGGACCAGCGGATGACGGAGTTACGGTGCTCGCCGAGCCATTCCACACCGGAGGTGGCGGCAAGAACGAACTGATCCTGTTTAAGCGCGTGACGGGTTTGTGTATCCACTGATTTCCCCGAACGTCCTTTTGGGCGGGAAGTTGCGTCGGCGCGGATCGCGGCGCGCCTTCGCTCAAGACAGGTTCAGTCTACCACGCGGAAGAAACAGGAGCCCCGGGACCACCCCGGACCGGCCGCGGCGGTGCCTTCAGGCCGCCCGGACCACGTCCTCGATCTGGCCGGCCTCAATCTTTTCCTGACATTCGATGCAGTACGGAGTCCATGGCAGAGCTTCCAGCCTCTTCTCTCCGATCGTCTGCCCGCAGTGCAGGCACTCGCCGAAGGTGCCATCCTGCAGCCGCTCCAGCGCCAGCCGCACCAGGGTCAGCTGGCTGTGGCCCTCGGTGCCCTGGCTGAAGATCATCTCCTTCTGATAGGAGAAGACGGCCTGGTCGGCCACATCAAGGGTGTCCTCCGCCACTTCCTGACGGCCCTGTTCGGCCGCAGCCAGCATGCTGTGTTCCAGTTGCTTCTGGTGATGGCGAAGCCGTTCTTCAAACCGCCGCACTTCCAGGTGGGGAGAGGGGTTGTTCACTGAGCAAGGCTCCTGCATGATCGACAACCGTCGGATTAACAGACAATCATTGGACGCAGGAAGTGCCCCAATATTTGTTTAAACTTTTTGCCCTCTTCCAACCTTTTTTGCACGGCGGCCGGCCCCTTTTCTGCCGCTCCCACCCTTCCCGCCCGGCGGGCCGTGCAGCTGCCTCGAAAATGCTCTGCGCTGAAAGACTGGCCGCGGCGCTGGAGTTAGACGCCTTTATCGATCCCGTGCAGCCGCCTCGAAAATGCTCTACGCTGAAAGAGCCATGTACGAAGATTTCCACGCAACCGACCGCTGGACCGGAGAAGACCTGCATTGCCACTGGGTGGCCAATATCGTGGCCATCGCCACCCGCCACGCCGACGCTGTCGACATCCGTTTCGACGTCAGCGGCCGGCCGGTCTGGATCGCCATGCCCTGCGTGGCCTGGGTGGAGCAGAAAAAGCGCACCGGCCACATCATCACCGACGCCCTGGCCGCCCAGGCTGCCGGGCGCTACCTGAAAAAGGCCATCGAGTCCGGCTACGACAACGGCCGGGAGATGTACACGATGACCTCCGACGAGGTGCTGGAGCAGGTGGATGCGGTTCTGCATGAGGCCGGCCACACCCACAATCTCCCGTATCTGGTGGCGCTCGACGACGCCCAGCCGCAGGTCTAGCGCGGAATTCCAGTTCGGCAGCGGACGCGGCGCTGCCGTCTCCGCGATGCCGCTTTTCTCCTTTGCATCCCAGCCTTCAGGTGTGACAATAATCGGTTTCTTCTGAACCTGAAGGAGAGCGCCCGCTATGGGAGCCAGCTTTGTGATGCAGGATCTCAGGAAACTGACCGGGGGACTCCACGCCCATCGGAATCTTTCCGCGCCGCAGCTGGTCGAGACCTCGATCATTCGCGGCGAGGGCCGGCTGGCGGCCAATGGCGCGCTGGTGGCCACCACCGGAGTCCGCACCGGCCGCTCGCCCCGGGACAAGTTCACGGTCGAGGACACCGAGACGTGCGAAAAGCTCGACTGGGGCAAGGTGAACCAGCCCTTTCCACCGGACAAATTCAACGAGCTCCTGGAGCGGGTGATCCGTCACATGGCCGAGCGCGACCTGTACATCATGGATCTGGCCGCCGGTGCCGATCCCGCGTACCAGCTTCCCATCCGGGTGATCTGCGAGTACGCCTGGCACGCTCTCTTCGTGAAGCAGCTTTTCGTCCGCCCTGCCGCTGAGGATCTGGCAGTCCGCATTCCGGAGTTCACGGTGATCGCGGCGCCGGAATTCGAAGCCGTTCCCGAGCGGGACGGCGTCCGCTCCGGCACTTTCATCCTCACGGACTTTTCCAGAAAGATCGTCCTCATCGGGGGCACCCGCTATGCCGGAGAGATGAAGAAGTCGATCTTCGGCGTGATGAACTATCTGCTGCCGCAGCGCGACGTCTTCCCCATGCATTGTTCGGCCAATCGGGGACGGGAGGGCGACACGGCGCTGTTCTTCGGCCTCTCGGGCACCGGGAAAACTACGCTCTCGGCCGATCCGGAGCGCCGGCTCATCGGCGACGACGAGCATGGCTGGAGCCCCGAGGGCGTGTTCAATTTCGAGGGCGGCTGCTATGCCAAATGCGTCGATCTGAGCGCTGAAAGAGAGCCGCAGATCTACAACGCCATCCGCTTCGGAGCGGTGCTTGAGAACGTTGTCCTCGATCCGCGCACCGGCGAGCCCGATTACTCCGACATCCGCCACACGGAAAATACCCGCGCCGCCTACCCGATCGAATTCATTGGCAGCGCCGTGATTCCCGGAATCGGCGGCCATCCGCGCAACGTGCTGTTCCTCGCTGCCGACGCCTTCGGCGTCCTGCCGCCGATTGCGAAGCTCACTCCGGATCAGGCGATGTATCACTTCCTCTCCGGCTACACGGCCAAGCTCGCCGGCACGGAAGCCGGCCTGGGCAGCGAGCCGGTGCCGGAATTTTCCACCTGCTTCGGTTCGCCCTTCCTTCCGCTTGCTCCGCGCGTGTATGCGGAAATGCTGGGCCGGCGGCTGCGCGAACACCGCGCCCAGTGCTGGCTGGTGAATACCGGCTGGACGGGGGGCGCTTTCGGCGTGGGACAGCGCATGAGCCTCAGGCACACCCGCGCCATCGTTCATGCGGCTCTCGATGGCCGCCTCGCCCGGGCGCACTTCAGCACCGAACCCGCCTTCGGCCTCAGTATTCCCGCCACCTGCCCGGATGTGCCTGCGGAGCTGCTGAATCCGCGCAACGCCTGGATCGACAAGAATGCCTACGACGCGCAGGCCCGGCTGCTGGCGGCCAGATTCGCCGAGAATTTCCGCCGCTTCGAGGTTCCTGAAGCGGTGCGCGAGGCCGGCCCCAGAGTCTGATCCGCAGGCCTCCTTCGCGCGAGCCAGCTTCCTCGCCCGTATTCCCGCGCATGGTCAACGCCCCTGTAACTTGACTCTTGACAACCGCAGACTTAGAGTCGAAATGGAGACGGCGGGCGGCAGCTCATGATCGCTCTCCAGGGACGGCTATGCAGACTCATCCCTACATCTGGAATTATCTGCCCCTGCTGCTGCAGATCGTGGTCGCCGTCGGGCTCACGGTCGGCATGATCACGATGTCCTGGTTCATAGGACGTCACCGGAACCTGAAAGACAAGCTGGAAGCGTACGAATGCGGCATTCCCGCCGAAGGCGATGCGCGCGGCCGCTTCTCGGTGCGCTTCTACATGGTGGCCATGCTTTTCATCCTGTTCGATGTGGAAGCCGTGTTCATGATCCCCTGGGCGGTGATCTACCGGCAGCTGCCGCACATCACCGGATCGCGGCTGTTCGGCTTCTGGGAGATGGTGGTCTACCTCGCATTTGTCGTCATCGGTGTTTTCTACGTATGGAAAAAGGGCATTCTCGACTGGGCTGCCGATAAAGCCGATTTGTAGGCTGATAATAGAGGGTTATGCCGGAAGCGCTGCTGAATAAGGATGCTGTCTTCGAAGGCCTTGCGCAGAACGTCGCCATTCAGGCGCTGCGTGCCGAGCGTCCTGAAGCCGTTACCAATGCGAAGTACGACCGCGGCGAGCTGACCCTGGTGATTGCCGCCGATCAGGTCCGCGCCGCCTGCCGCACGCTCCGCCAGGCCGGCTATAACTTCCTCGAAGATGTGACCTGTGTGGACTGGTTTCCGGTCGAGCCGCGCTTTCAGGTCACCTACCACATCCTCTCGCACAAGCTGAAGGAACGGGTGCGGCTGCACGTGATGGTGGAAAGCATCGACCCTTCGGTCGACAGCATCACCTCGGTGTGGCCCTCGGCGAATTACTATGAGCGCGAGGTCTGGGACCTGTTTGGCGTCCGCTTCCACGGCCATCCCGGGCTGCGGCGCATCATGCTGCCGGAGGAGTGGGAGGGCCACCCGCTGCGCAAGGATTATCCCGTGGAGGGCTACCGCTGATGCCGGATACGCCGGACAACCCGCATATGCCGGAGATTCCGGGTTTCGTGGAGACAGCCACGCTGGTGGTGCCGCGGCCGGAAGAAGGCGCGAAGGATCGCACCATGGTCCTCAACATGGGGCCGCAGCATCCTTCCACCCATGGCGTGCTGCGCGTGGTGCTGGAGATTGACGGCGAGACCGTCGTCCGGGTCGTGCCCGATATCGGCTACCTGCACACCGGAATCGAGAAGACCTGCGAGGCCAAGTTCTGGCAGCAGGTGGTGCCGCTGACGGACCGGATCGACTATCTGTGTCCGATGACCAACAACCTCTGCTACTGCCTGGCGGTCGAGAAGCTGCTGCAGATCGAGATCCCCGAGCGGGCGCAGTGGATGCGCGTTCTTCTGAACGAGCTGACCCGCCTCAATTCGCACCTGGTCTGGCTGGGCACCCACGCCATGGACATCGGCGCGCTCACCGTCTTCCTCTATACCTTCCGCGAGCGCGAAGAGATCCTCCGCATCTTCGAGCATGTGTCGGGCCAGCGGATGATGACCTCCTATTTCCGCATCGGCGGGCTGGCGCTGGAACCGCCGCTGGACTTCTTCGATCGCGTCCAGGCGCTGATCAGGGTTCTGCCGGAGCGGATCGACGAATACGAGAACCTGCTGACCGGCAATCCGATCTTCATCAACCGGCTCAAGGGCGTTGGCTATCTGAGCGCAGACGATGCCATCGCGCTTGGGGTGACCGGGCCGCCGCTTCGCGCCAGCGGCGTGGACTGGGATCTGCGTCGCGATATGCCCTACTCCAGCTACGACAAGTTCCAGTTCCAGGTGCCCGTGTCGAACCGGGGCGATGTGTGGGCACGTTACGTTCTGCGGCTGCAGGAGATGCGCGAGTCGGTGAAAATCTGCCAGCAGGCGCTCGACGGGATGCCGGCGGGACCGATCAAGGCCGATGCCCCCAAGGTGGTTCTGCCTGACCGGGAGAAAATGAAGACGCAGATGGAAGCCCTCATCTATCACTTCAAGATAGTGACGGAAGGCTTTCAGGTGCCGGCGGGCGAAGTTTATCAGGCAGTGGAATCGCCGCGCGGCGAGATGGGCTATTACGCGGTCAGCGACGGCACAGCCAAGCCCTATCGGGTTCACATGCGGAATCCCTCCTTTGCCACGCTGCAGGCGCTGGAAACGATGTGCGTGGGCCGCCTGATTGCGGATGTCGTCGCCGTTATCGGGTCGATCGACATCGTGCTGGGAGAGATTGACCGGTGAGCGCACCCGTCCAGGCAATGCTGACCACCGAACTGTGGATTTCCTTTACTTCGCTGCTCCGTTCCTATGTTGCGGCAGCGGGCCTGGATTCCGGCTCGCCGGCGGATGTTCGCGAGACCGGCGATTCGATCGCGGTTGCTCTTGGGGGCGCGCGGCTGGAGATGCGGTACGAGCCGGCGAGCGGAGAAGGGAACTGGCGGCTGCGGGGCAGCGCTGAAGAGGTGCAGGGCCGATTTGCGCTCCTGCCGGAAGGTCGGTTCAGCCTGGATGGCACGGTTCTCGACCTGGACCATGCTGCTATTGATTTTGCCGCTGCCCTGAAGCAGGCGGGATTGGAACGATGAGTACGCAATCTGGACAACCCGGAACGATCTTCTCGCCGGCGCTTGCCGCGCGCTTCGATAAGCTGGTCACTCTGTATCCGGTGAAACGGTCGGCTCTGGTCCCCATGCTGCTGTACGCGCAGGACGAGGTCGGCTACCTCTCCGACCCCGTCATTGCCGAGGTGGCGCAGCGGATCGGGATCACCGAACTCGATGTGCGCAACGTGATCAGCTATTACTCGCTGCTGCGCACCAAACCCGCCGGCAAGTATAACGTTCAGGTCTGCACCAACATCAGCTGCATGCTGCGCGGCGGCAACGAAATCCTCGAGCACTGCAAGAAGAAGCTGGGCATTCCCAACAAGGGTGTCACTCCCGACGGGCTGTTTTCCCTCGAAGAGGTGGAGTGCATCGGGGCATGCAGCTGGGCGCCTGCCGCGCAGGTCAATTACGACTTCCACGAGAACCTGACGCCGGAGAAAATCGATGGCGTGCTCGCCGGGTACAAAGCCGCAAATCGAGGGACGGGCAAATAATGGCGACCATCAGCACTCACCCTGACTGCGTTCCTGTGGTCTCGTACCGCTTCGGCAAAGGTGCGACGGCGATCGATAAGTACCTCGAGCTGGATGGGTACAAGTCCGCGCGCAAGGCGCTGGAGCTGGGGCCGGATGGCATCATCGGCGAGATGAAAGCATCGAACCTGCGCGGGCGCGGCGGCGCCGGCTTCCCGACCGGGCTGAAGTGGTCGTTCGTCCCGAAGCAGGCGCCCAGGCCAAAGTATGTGCTGGTGAACGGCGACGAAAGCGAGCCGGGAACGTGCAAGGATCGCCTGATCTTCGAGCACGATCCGCACTCCGTCATTGAAGGCGTGATCATCGCCGGTCTCGCCATTCAGGCGAAGATGGGCTTCATCTACCTCCGCGGCGAGTATCGCTACCTGCTGAAGATCATGGAGAAGGCCGTCGAAGACGCCTACGCGAAGGGCTTCCTCGGCAAGAACATCTTCGGCAGCGGCATCGACTTCGACATCGTCACCCAGACCGGCGCCGGAGCTTATGAGGTAGGCGAAGAATCGGCACTGATGGAATCTCTCGAAGGCAAGCGCGGCGTGCCCCGCATTCGTCCGCCGTTCCCGGCTGTCGTGGGGCTCTACGGCGGCCCCACCATCATCAACAACGCCGAGACCATTGCCACCGTTCCGCATATTTTCCGCATCGGCGGAGCCGAGTACGCCAAACTCGGCACCGAGCGCAACGGTGGAACGCGCCTCTTCTGTCTCAGCGGTCATCTGCAGCGTCCCGGTGTTTATGAGCTGCCCATGGGCTACAACCTCAAAAGGATGATCTACGAGGTGGGCGGCGGCATTCGCGACGGGAAAAAGCTGAAGGCTGTCGTTCCCGGCGGCTCGTCGACGCCCGTTCTGCTGCCCGAGGAAATCGACATCGGCATGGACTTCGATCAGGTGGGCAAAGCCGGATCGATGCTGGGCTCAGGCGGCGTGGTGGTGCTCGATGAGACGGTCTGCATCGTCGAGTTTGCGCTGCGCACCATGAAGTTCTACCAGCACGAGAGCTGCGGCTGGTGCATCCCCTGCCGCGAAGGCACCGACTGGCTGAAGAAATCGCTCACCCGCCTGCATGCCGGGGGCGCGGTCGACAAGGATATCGACAACATCCGCTATCTCGCCGAGAACATGCTGGGCCGGACCTTCTGCCCGCTCGGCGATGCGGCGGCGATGCCCACGCTCGGGTTCGTGAAGAAGTTCAGGAAGGAATTCGAGGATCACCTGGAGGGCAGAGGCTGCCCGTACCACAAGGCGCGTGAAGAAGAAACGGCGCTGGTCTGAAGGATTTTGATGGCTGACGTTACCTTTACTGTCGATGGCAAGAAGCTGACCGCGCCCGCGGGCACGCTGCTCATTGAGGCGTGCCGCACCCACGGCATCGAGATCCCCGCCTTCTGCTACTACCCCGGCCTGTCGCTGCAGGCGGCGTGCCGCATGTGCGTGGTGCGCATCGAGAAGGTGCCCAAGCTGCAGACGGCCTGCACCACGCCGGTGGCCGAGAACATGGTGGTCACCACCGAAAGCCCTGAAATCGCCCAGGCCCGCAAGGCCACCATTGAACTCCTGCTCGGCAACCACCCGCTCGACTGCCCCGTCTGCGACGCCGGCGGCGAGTGCGAACTGCAGGACATGACCTTCAAATACGGCGCGCACGAGTCGAAATTCGTCGAGATCAAGCAGCACCGCGAGGAGCAGCAGTGGTCTCCGGTGGTCTTCTTCGACCGGCCGCGCTGCATCCTCTGTTACCGCTGCGTGCGCGTCTGCGGCGAGGGCATGGACGTCTGGGCTCTCGGCATCCAGAACCGCGGAGCCGGCGCGGTCATCGCGCCCAACAAGCAGGATCATCTCGAGTGCGAAGAGTGCGGCATGTGTATCGACATCTGCCCGGTCGGCGCGCTTACCTCCGGGACCTACCGCTACAAGACCCGGCCGTGGGAAATGAACCACGTGGGCACCATCTGCACGCACTGCGGCGACGGCTGCAGGACCACGCTGGGTGTGCGCCGCGGTGACGACGGCATGGACATCGTGCGCGGCGACAACCGCGACAAGAGCGGCATCAACGGCGACTTCCTCTGCATCAAGGGCCGCTACGCCTTCGACTTCGCCAACCGCGAAGATCGGCTGACGAAGCCGCTCATCCGGCAGGCCGACGGCAAGCTGGCCCCGGTAAACTGGGACCAGGCGATCGAGTTCGCCGGAAAGAAGCTGCGCGAGATCCGCGACGCCCGCGGGGGCGGGGCCATCGGCGTGATCGGCTCCAACCGCACAACGAACGAAGAAGCGTACCTGCTGCAGAAGTTCGCGCGCACGGTGCTGGGCACCAACAACATCGACCACCACCGCACCGCCGATTATCCGGCCTTTGCCGCGGCTCTCAACCACTCCATCGAGCCAGGAGCGGGCTCGTCGGGGACCCCGGCTCTGGCCGGCAAAGCGGAAGCTTCCCTGCGCGATTTCGCGAGCGCCAAAGCCATTCTGATGCTGGGCAACGACCCTACGGAGCAGCATCCGGGCCTTGCCTGGCAGATTCGCACCAATGTCCGCCTGAACAACGCGCGGCTCTATGTGGCGAATCACGAGCTGATCAAGCTGCGCCGCCAGGCGACCTCGTTCCTGCAAATCCGCGAGGGTGATTACCCTGCCCTGATTGCGTACCTGGGCGGCGACGACAGCGCTCTCGACGGCAACGGAGAAGCGGCGAAGCTCCGCGAGGCGATTCGCGGAGAAGAATCGCTGCTGGTCGCCTTCGGCTCGGAGTTCCGCGGCGGCGATGTTTCGGCTCTGGTGCGTTTCGGCTCTTTGCTGCCCACGGTGAAGTTCGCCTGCCTGGCTGACTACGTCAATTCCCGCGGCGCGGCCGACATGGGCCTCTATCCCGATCTGCTGCCCGGCTATGTTCCGGTGGGCGCTGCGGCGCATTTCGCTGAGGAATACGGATCCGCGCTGCCGGCGCAGCCCGGCTTCGATCTGGTGCAGATGTTCGATGCGGCGGAACGCGGCGCGCTGGGCGCGCTCTATGTGGTCGGATCCAATCCGATAGCCCGCTACGGCGTCGATCCGGCGGCGCTGAGCAATACCTTTCTCATCGTGCAGGACATGTTCCTGACCGAGACGGCCCAGCTGGCTGACGTGGTCCTGCCGGCGGCGAATCTCTACGAGAAGGCCGGGACCGTCACCAACGCCTTCGGCGATCTGCAGATGGTGAAGAAGGCTGCCGACAAAGCCGGCGTGCGCACCGACTTCGAATTGATTGTCCGGCTGGCGGGCGCGCTGGGCGCCGATCCGAAGAAGCTGGTGCCCTTCGGCCGCAGAGGCGTTCAGGCCGATTTCGGCCAGGCGCGCGGCGCGCAGTCCGGTGAGGTCGACCGTCACGGGGTCTGGCTGGCGGCGCATCATCTGGAGCCGAAGCTCAGCCCCTTCGATCCCTTCGCGATTCTCGATGAGATCCAGCGTCTGGTTCCGGCCTACAACGTTCCGCACTTCGAACTGCTGGCCGGTGACGATCAGCATCTTCGCCCGGGGCTGGTGCGGATTGAAGATGCCGGATCGCGGCGCGATCTGGTTTTGCCGTCGAACGACACGCTGTTCAGCTCGGGCACCCTGGGACGGTACAGCCAGATGCTCAGTTCGGTAATGGAAGCAAGGAAACCCGCGGAAACAGCGGCGGATTAAGAACTCTCTGGAAGGCGTTGGATGGAGACCGGTTTACTCGCGTTCTTGCTGATCAACCTCGCAAAGGTCATCGTCGTCGTGGTGATCATGCTCATGGCGGTGGCCTACACGGTGCTGCTGGAGCGCAAGCTGGTGGGCCGCATCCAGAACCGCTGGGGACCCAGCCGCGTCGGTCCTTTCGGCCTGCTGCAGCCGCTCGTCGACGGCGCCAAGCTGTTCCTGAAAGAGGACCTGATGCCGGCGGCGGTCGAGCGGCCGCTGTACATCCTCGCGCCGATCATCGCGCTGAGCTGCGCGCTCATTTCCATTGCCGTCGTTCCCTTCGGGGCGGACATTCGCTGGAAAGGCGTGGACCTGTTCCAGATCTCCGATATCAATATCGGTTTGCTGATCATTCTCGGCGTCACCTCCATCGGCGTCTACGGCATCGCGCTGTCGGGATGGTCGTCGAACAATAAGTATTCGCTGCTCGGCTCCCTGCGCGCGAGCGCGCAGGTCATCAGCTACGAGCTGGCGCTGGGCCTTTCGCTGATCGGCGTGGTCATGCGCGCCGGGTCGCTGCGGCTGCGGGACATCGTGGGCGTGCAGGCCACGCACGGGCTGCTCTCCTGGAACTTCTTCGGCGGCTTCCAGTTTGTCGCTTTCTTCATCTATCTCATGGCGGCTTATGCGGAAACCAACCGCGCTCCCTTCGACCTGCCGGAAGCAGAAAGCGAACTAACGGCCGGTTATCACACCGAGTACAGCTCGATGAAGTTCGCCATGTTCTTCATGGCGGAATACGCCAACATGATCACGGTCGGCTGCGTGGCGACGCTGCTCTTCTTCGGCGGACCCACCAGCCCCTTCGGTCATCTCTTCGATCACGTTCTGACCGGCACAGCGGCGCAGGCAGTCCTGCCCATCTTCTGGTTTGTGCTGAAGGTGTTCTTCTTCCTGTTTCTCTATATCTGGGTGCGCGGCACGCTGCCGCGTTTTCGCTATGACCAGCTGATGGGCTTCGGATGGAAATTTCTGGTGCCCGTGGCCATTGCCAACATCGTTGTTACAGGCTTGTGGATGGGGCTTCGGCTGCCAGTGCAGTGATTTACAATTTTCTCGCTGGCCGCCGATCCTGAAGTTGCTGTTGTTTCTCACTCAGAAAACTCATGCATCTGGCGTTATTCATCATTTTCGGCGTGTTCTGTGTGGCGGGGGCCCTGAACCTGCTGCTCCAGCGCCACCCCATCAACAGCGCTCTGTCGCTCATCGTGGTGATGAGCTCGCTGGCGGTCCTGTACCTGCTGCTGGGGGCGGAGTTTCTCGCCGCGGCGCAGGTCATCGTCTACTCCGGCGCGATCATGGTGCTGTTCACCTTCGTCATCATGCTGCTCAACGCCGGGAAGGAAGAGCGTACGCACGGCAGCAGGCTGGCGTACATCGCGGGATTTCCCGGCGCCGCCGCTCTGCTGGGCATCCTGACCTTTGTCTTCCTTTCCCGCGGCGGCGATTTCGGCCAGGCGCGGCTCGGCGAGTACATCGTGACCACCAGCGATCTGAGCCGCGTGCTGTTCCGCGATCTGCTGCTGCCTTTTGAGGTTACTTCGGTGCTGATCCTCATCGCCATCCTGGGCGCGGTCGCCCTGGCACGGAAGGAGCACTAGACGATGGTTCCGACCTCGTATTACCTCGTCCTCAGCGCCATCCTCTTCTCCATTGGCGTGGCCGCCTTTCTCGTCAAACGCAACATCATTACCGTCTTCATGTCGATTGAGCTGATGCTCAATGCCGTCAATCTGACCTTTGTCGCCTTCTCGCGCCAGTGGCATCAGGTGAGCGGTCAGATTTTCGTCTTCTTTGTCATGGTGGTGGCAGCGGCGGAGGCCGCTGTCGGACTGGCCATCATCATCGCGGTCTTCCGCGCACGCAATACTCTCAATGTCGACCAGATCGACCTGATGAAACTATGACCGATCTCCACCTCTGGCTGATTCCGATCGTCCCCTTCGCCGGATTTCTGGTGAACGGTCTGGTGGGCCGCAAGCTGCCGAAGGCGCTGGTGACGGCCGTGGCCCTGGTGGCCGCAGCCGTGCCCATGATTCAGGTAGCCGCCATCATCGCCGGCCCTGGCTCGCCGGCTGTGCCGCACATTGAGAATCTGGGCACGTGGATCCGCGCCGGTTCCTTCCACGCCGACTTTTCGTTCCAGCTCGATCATCTGACGCTGGTCATGCTGTGCGTCGTCACCGGCGTCGGCTTCGTCATTCACCTCTATTCGGTCGGCTACATGGGCGAGGAAGCGGGTTACTGGCGCTTCTTCTCCTACATGAACCTTTTCCTCTTCTTCATGCTCATGCTGGTGCTGGCAGAGAACTTCCTGCTGATGTTCGTGGGCTGGGAGGGCGTGGGCCTCGCCTCGTATCTGCTCATCGGCTTTTACTACACGCGCGATTCCGCGGCGGACGCGGGCAAAAAGGCATTTATCGTCAACCGCATTGGCGACTTCGGCTTCCTGCTCGCCATGTTCCTGCTCATCGCGCATTTCGGCACGCTCAGCTTCCAGGAGATCTTCGGCCAGATCGGCATGCATCCGGCCTGGCAGGGCGGCTTCCTGACGGCGATCGCGCTGCTGCTGGTCCTGGGGGCGACCGGCAAATCCGCGCAGATCCCGCTCTACGTCTGGCTGCCCGACGCCATGGAGGGCCCGACGCCGGTTTCCGCCCTGATCCACGCCGCCACCATGGTGACGGCCGGCGTGTACATGGTTGCGCGGACGCATCTCATTTTCGACCGTTCGGCCGTCGCCCTGGCGGTGGTGGCCATCATCGGCACCGCAACGGCCTTCTTTGCTGCCACCATCGGCATGGCCCAGAACGACATCAAGCGCGTGCTGGCCTACTCCACGGTTTCCCAGCTCGGATACATGTTTCTCGGCTGCGGCGTGGCGGCTTACTCGGCCGGCATCTTTCATCTCGTCACCCACGCCTTCTTCAAGGCCCTGCTCTTCCTCGCGGCCGGTTCGGTGATTCATGCCCTGGGCGGCGAACAGGACATGCGCGCGATGGGAGGCCTGCGCCGCAGGATTCCCATCACCTTCTGGACGATGACCGCCGCGGTCTTTGCCATCTCGGGCTTTCCTCCGCTCGCCGGGTTCGTGAGCAAGGACGAGATTCTCTACCAGGCCTTTGTCTCTCCGAATGCCGGCGGCAGGATCCTGTGGGCGGTGGGTCTGCTGACGGCGGGACTGACGGCCTTCTACATGTTCCGGCTCTGGTATATGACTTTCTTCGGCGAATACCGCGGAGCCCACAGCGAAGAGCCGACAGAGCACGGCGCGCCTGTCCATGCCCGCTCCGATACGAAGCTGGTGCTGGAAGCCGAGCCCGCCGGGCACGGCCATGGCGTGCACGAGAGCCCGTGGGTCATGCTGATTCCGCTGATCATTCTGGCAGTCCTTTCGGTGATCGGCGGCGCAATGGGCTGGCCGGAAGCTCTCGGCGGCACCAACTGGTTTGCGCATTTTCTGGCAAACGGCGCGCCCCGGACCTCGCATGCTGCTGCCGCTGACAAGGGGCTGGAAGCCGTCCTGGCAATTGTCTCCACCCTGGTCGCGCTGGCGGGCTGGTTTGTCGCGCACCTCATGTACTATGCGAAGCCCGAGCTGCCGGAGCGCCTGACGGCTCGGATGCATGCGCTGTACGCGCTCGTCGCGAACAAGTACTGGGTCGATCAGATTTACGGCGCTCTGATTGTTGCCCCCGTACTGTTCATCGCGCGCTATCTGCTGGGCGGCCTGATCGACCGCGGCATTATTGACGGCGGCACGCTGACGGCGGGCTATACGGCACAGGGAATTGGCGCGCTGCTGGCGCGCATTCAGTCGGGAAATATTCGCTCCTACGCGGGATGGCTGGCGCTTTTTGCGGCTCTGATGCTGGCGGCAGCCTGGTTTGGCTGGATTACCCAGTTCCTGCCGCGATGAGCGCCGAACGAGGAAAGGGTTTGTGCTGAACGACTCCATACTGACGTGGATCACCTTCATGCCCGCCGCGGGCGCGGTGGTTGTCGCTCTGCTGCCGCGCAAGGGGCGGGTCATCCAGTGGTTCTCTCTGCTCGTCACGCTGGTGACTTTTGTTCTTTCTCTGCACCTGCCCGCGCATTTCGACTACGCGCAGCACGGCTTCCAGTTCGAGGAAAACCACCCCTGGATCAGCAGCCCGGCCATTCACTATCACCTGGGCATCGATGGCCTGTCGCTCTGGCTGGTCCTGCTGACGACTTTTCTGGCACCCATCGGCGTGCTGGTTTCCTGGCGCGCCATCAAGGCGCGCACCAAAGAGTTCTATTTCCTCTTCCTGTTGCAGCAGACGGCGATGATCGGCGTCTTCGTCTCGCTCGATCTCTTCCTCTACTACGGCTTCTGGGAACTGTCGCTGGTTCCCATGGCGGTTCTGATCGCCATGTTCGGACGGAACCGCGGCCCGCAGGCGGCGTTGAAGTTTTTCCTCTACACTTTCCTGCCTTCCGCTCTGTTCCTGGTGGCGATCATCTGGCTGTATGCGAAGACCGGCACCTTCGATTTTGTCGAGCTGCAGTCCAGGCTGGCGGGTGGAGGCTTCGCGCCCGAAGCGCTGGCCTGGGTTTCCCTGGCCTTCCTGGTCGCCTTTGCCGTCAAGGTTCCCGTCTTTCCGCTGCACGGCTGGCTGGCCGATGCGATCCAGGAAGCTCCGACCGCGATGGCCATGGTGATCGCGGGCAAGCTGGGGCTTTACTCGATCTTGCGCTTCAACCTCGGCCTCTTCCCGGTTCAGGCTCGCGCCATCGCCCCGCTGATGATCGTGGTCGCGGTTGTGGGGCTGCTGTACGGCGCGCTGGTGGCGCTGGCGCAGAGCGATATGCGGCGCCTGATTGCCTACTCCATCCTCAGCCACCTGAGCTTCTGCACCCTGGGCATCTTCTGCTTCGCGCTGGCTGGCCTGAACGGCGCGGTCTATCAGACGATCAACGAAGGCCTCACCGGCGGTGCGCTGCTGGTGCTGGTCAGCCTGATCTATGAGCGCTACGACACCTGCGACATGTCGATGTTTGGTGGCCTGGCCGGCAAGCTGCCCATGCTGGCGACGCTCTATGTCATCACCTCGCTGGCGCTGGTCGGCCTGCCGCTCTTCAACGGCTTTGTCGGCGAGTTCCTGGTGCTCAGCGGAGGATTCCCGGTGCACCCCGGATGGGTGGCCGCCGCCACGGTGGGCGTGATTCTGAGCGCCTCCTACATGCTCTGGATGGTGCAGCGCATCTTCTACGGCCGGCAGTCTTCGCTGGTGGTGCATCGCCCGGCGCTCGACCTGAATGCCCGCGAGCACATCATGCTGTGGCCCATGGCCGTCCTGATGCTGGCGATGGGCGTGCTCTCGCCGTACTGGATTAAGGGGATCGAGACCGGGGTCGGCGGCCTTGCGAACGCGCCCGCCGCCACGGCGCGCGCCACCTTCGATGCGGCCCATCACGGCCAGCCTGCCCGCACAGAAGCGGTTTCCATGGAGAAACAATGAACGACGCCCTGCGCATTCTCCCCGAAATTGTCCTGGTGATCGCAGGTGTCGTGCTCATGCTGGCGGATGCCATGATGGCGAAGCAGTCGAGCCGCAAGCCTCTTGGCTGGCTCGCCGTCGTGGGGGCCCTGGCGGCTCTGGCTGCCAGCCTCTGGCAATATGAACTGCCTCCCGGGACTGCGTATTTCGGCGTGGTGCAGACGGATGCCTTCAGCGTCTTCTTCCATGTCCTGATCGCCTGCATTGTCCTGGTTTCCCTGCTCATCACCATCGACGCGGTGAAGGATTCAACCGAGGGTCTGGGCGAGTTATTTGCCCTGATGCTCTTCGGCGCGGTCGGCATGATGTTCATGTCCGGCGCGACGGAACTGCTGCTGGTCTTCGTCGCGCTCGAGATCTCCTCCATTTCGACCTACATCATGGCGGGCTTCCGCCGGAAGAGCGCGAAGAGCCCCGAATCGGCGCTCAAATACTTTCTGCTCGGCTCTTTCGCCACGGCCTTCTTTCTCTATGGCATCGCGCTGATCTTCGGCGCTACCGGAACCACCCGCATTGAGGCCATCGCCGCGGCGGTTGGCGCGGGAAATACGCCGGCGCTGATTTACGTTGGCCTGGCCATGATCATCATCGGCCTCGGATTCAAGGTGTCCGCGGCTCCCTTCCATGTCTGGACCCCCGACGTTTACGAGGGCGCGCCGTCGCCCGTGGTGGCGCTGATGTCCACGGGGCCCAAGGCCGCGGCTTTCGCCGTGTTGCTGCGGATCGCTTACGGAGCTTTCCCTCTGCTGCACACCCACTGGGTTCCGGCGCTCTGGTGGCTGGCGGTTCTGTCGATGACCATCGGCAACCTCGGCGCTTTGCGGCAGCGGAATGTCAAGCGCATGCTGGCCTACTCCTCCATCGCCCATGCCGGATATCTGCTGGTGGCCTTCACCGCGCTTTCGGCGGAGGGCATCGCCGCGGCCAGCTTCTATGCTGTCTCGTATGCCGCGATGAACGTCGGCATATTCGCCGTCATCAGCCACGCCGGCGAATACGACGACCGGCTGACGCTGATCGACGACTACCGCGGCCTGGCCTACCGCTCGCCGCTGCTCGGCGGAGCAATGGCTTTCTTCCTCATTTCGCTCATCGGCATTCCGTTCACCGGCGGCTTCTTCGGCAAGTTCTATGTCTTTGCCGCCGCGCTTCACTCGGGGCTGGTCTGGCTGACGATTATCGGCCTCATCAACAGCGGGATCGCCGCCTATTACTACCTCCGCGTGGTCACCGCGGTCTATTCGCGCCCCGCTGAGGCGTCGCCGGTCATGGCTGTTCCGCGGCCCTCGATGCCGCTGCTGCTCGCTCTCTTCCTGACCGCCGCTGCCACCCTGGTTCTGGGCATCGTACCGACGGGCGTGCTGGCGAGGGCCCGGCAGGCTGCTCAGACCTATCCCGCCTTCAGCCAGACAGCGGGCACGCCTCTCTCCGAGCGCTGATCCCGGCCATTCCGGAATCGGAGGGCTGAGTACGCAGACGCATTCGCGTTACCTGCGTCAGGTCCCTGTGCCCCGCGTCACATACAACCCCTCGTTTCAGGGAGCAGGCTGAAGTCCCGTAAGGGAGGGTTATTTATGCCGAATCGAATCCACGTTGCATTCGTGGCGGCGCTGCTGACCGCGGCCGCATTCGGAATAGCCCAGCAGACATCCACAAAGATCCGGACGGTTTCTATCCAGCCGACATCGGCTGCTTCCGGGAAGCAGATGTATATGAGCTATTGCGCGGTTTGCCATGGAACCGACGGCCGAGGGAACGGCCCGGCAGTCGCAGCCCTGAAGAGCGCTCCGACCGATCTGACCGCGCTGGCGAGGGACCACGGCGGAAAGTTCCCCGAGGGCCACGTGATGTCGGTTCTCCAGTTCGGAGTCCGGACGCCTGCTCATGGTGTGAAGGAGATGCCGATCTGGGGGCCGGCCCTGCGGTCACTGGACACCAACTTGTCCTCCCCGGATATGGAGGAACACCAGAGGATCGCCAATCTGACCAACTACCTGAAGTCGCTCCAGCAGTAGCGCTGAGGTACACACAAAAATCCCTGCCCGCAGGCAGGGATCTTCGTGGGGCGGCGAAGGTTACTTCACTTTCATGAGGATGATAACGAAGGTGAAGAGCGCGAGCGATTCCATGAAGGCGAGGCCGAGCATCAGCATCGTCATGATGCCGGCCCGGGCTCCGGGGTTGCGGGCAACCGCCTCGGTAGCCGAAGCTGCCGCGCGGCCCTGTCCCAGGCCGCAGAGGCCGGAAGCGATGGCCATGCCGATACCGGCACCGATCGGCACGAGGCTCGAGGCTGTGCTGCCTTCTCCGCCGGTGGCCTGAGCGAATGCCGGCGACGCCATGAACAGGGCGGCCAGCGCCATGAATGCATACTGCAGTTTCTTCATTCTTCTCTCCAGCTTCCTTAAGATAGCCGCCAGGGGGTGGTTGAGGCTCACCGTGCTGGCCCCCTCACGCTGAACGGCCTGCCCGCGCCGGAGTGGAAGCGGTGCTCCGGCAGGCAATCTCTCTATGCATGCTCGTTGTGAGCCGTCGCCTCTCCCAGGTAGATGATGGTGAGCAGCATGAAAATGTACGCCTGAATGAGAGCGACAAACAGGTGCAGTCCCAGGCCGATGATGGGCAGAGTAAACGGAATCATCGAGAAAAAGATCAGGGTGATCAGATCGCTCGCCAGCATGTTGGCAAAGAGACGAACGGTCAGCGAGAGGATGCGGGCGCAGTGGGAAACGATCTCGATGGGGAACATCAGGGGAGCGATCCACCAGGCGGGACCCATGAAGTGTTTGAAGTAGCCGACCGGTCCCTGCGCGCGAATGCCGTTCCAGTTGTAATAGACAAACGCAAAGATGGCGAGCCCCAGCGGAACGACCGGATTCGCCGTGGGTGTTTCAATACCGGGCAGAAGCCCCACGCAGTTGCAGAGCAGGATGAAGACCACGATGCAGGTGGCGACCGGCAAATGCAGATCGTGTTTGCGGCCCATGACCTGCTCGGCCTGCCCCTCGACGAATTCGTGGACCAGCTCGGCCAGATGCTGCATATTACGGGGCTCTTCGACGCTCAGGGTGATGCGGACGACGAGGAAGAACACGACCATCGCGGCGAAAACGACCAGTTCCGTTGTCAGCGTGTTGCTGATGGGCGCGGCCGGATGCACGGGGTGAATGCCCATCCGGAGCAGGAGGGCATCGACCGGCGCTGCAAACCAGCGATTCAGCAGTCGGCTGAGAAAAACAATCCAGGCAAGCATCGTGAAGCTCGGTCCTCGGTGCCGGGTTGCGCCGGGGGAGCGTCTCCCCGCGGGCACGGTTCAGGTTTCAGCGCTGGAGGCGAATGGCTTCGATTGAGAGGGCCACAACGGCCAGCCCCAGGCCCGCCACGAGCGCGTAAACATTGCCGTGCAAGTACTTCAGGCTAACATAGAGAATGGCTACCGCGATCGCCAAACGCAGAAAAAACAGCGCCACAGTCCGTCTCATCGCGCCAGCCGGCTGCTGGTTGTCAAGGCGGGCGAAGATCGCCAGGGCCAGCCGCCGCCATTCGTGAATTCCCGTCCACGAGATGACCGCTCCGGCCAGCAGAAGCAGACCGGACTGCCAGCCCATCGTCAGCGTGAAGACCAGGAAGAGGATCGGCGCCAGGAGGGTGACCGTCCGCAGCGCGCGGCGGAGCATCCGGCGGAAGTCGTCGTCCGTCATGGCGGCTCCGAGCGGCGAGGGAGTGTGGCTGTCCAGGGTCACCGGTCCTCGTTCTTCCTGGCCTGATCTTCCTTTTCCATCGCCCTTTCGTTGCTCAGCACCAGACGGAAGACCTCGATGAAACCGGCGATGGCGCCGAGGATGAGGCCGGGCAGGTAGATCCAGTTCTGATGGAGCCACCTGTCCAGTCCGGCTCCGATCAGCCAGCCCACGAGGACGGCGGAGGGCAGGATGAAGGCGATCTGGAGGAGGCGCTCAGCGCGAACGAGGCCATCGACGACGCCGGATCGGCGCCTGTTCTGACCCGGGTTCAGCGAATTCTGCGGCATCCAGAGCCCTGTTCCGGGTCTGTTATACACCACCCGCGCGCCGCCGAGGGCATGCGGGCTTCGGTTTCGATGCCGCGAAGGGGGCGCTGGTTCCATGGGGCCAGCCGCTGGTCGTTATACTCGAACCAGACCGGTTCTGAAGAGGATTTGAGCGTGTTTGAGTCCGAGTTTGAGCGCAACCTGTACGCGCTTCGCCAGGAGAAGCTGAAGCAGATTGCCGCGCTGGGGCAGCCGGCGTATCCGAATACCTTTGCGCCGGAAGGCTTCGAGGTCACCCCGATTCCGCAGATTCGGGCAGGGTTCGATGTGGCCACAGGCGAACAACTGGAGGCGGAACGCGTTCCGGTGGCGGTGGCGGGACGGATCATGGCGATCCGCCAGCAGGGGAAGGCCGGGTTTGCCACCCTGCAGCAGGATGGCAAGCGGCTGCAGATCTACGTCCGCAGGGATGCCGTGGGCGACCAGGCCTTTGAGCTGTACAAGCTGCTCGATCTGGGCGACCACGTCGGGGTGACGGGCTACCTGTTCCGGACGCGGACCAACGAGCTGACCATCCACGTGGAGACGATCACCTTCCTTTCCAAGGCGCTGCTGGCGCTGCCGGAGAAATATCACGGGCTGGCCGACGTGGAGCTGCGCTACCGGCAGCGGTATGTCGACCTCTTTATGAATTCGCTGCTCAACGAGGGCGGGCCGGACCAGGTGGCGGTGCGGGACGTCTTCGTGAAGCGGGCCGCGGTTCTGCGCGCGATCCGGAAGTTCTTCGACGGCCGCGGCTACATGGAAGTCGAGACGCCCATGATGCAGAAGATCGCGGGCGGGGCAGCGGCGCGGCCGTTCCGGACGCATCACAACGCTCTCGACATGGACCTGTTTCTGCGCATCGCGCCGGAGCTGTATCTGAAGCGGCTGGTGGTGGGCGGCTTCGACCGCGTGTACGAGATCAACCGCAACTTCCGCAACGAGGGCATCTCGACCCAGCACAATCCTGAGTTCACGATGCTCGAGTTCTATCAGGCCTATGCGAACTACCACGACCTGATGGATCTGACTCAGGAGCTGATCGCCTTTGTCGCCAGCGAGGTGAACGGGACGACGAAGACCTGGTTCAACGGCGTAGAGATCGATTTGGCCCCGGAGAACTGGACCCGGTTGACGATGCGGGAGGCGATCATCCGGTGGTGGCCCGAGCAGGCGGGGCCGAAGCCCACGATCGAAACTTTCAGCAACTCTTCGAACCTCCAAAATTGGCTGGACCATGTCATTCCTGAAATATGGACCACTAAGGAAGCTCTCCTTACTGATGACATCCGTGAATATGAGCGCCGCCAGGAATTTATGGTCCTACATTCTGCGCTTAGTCTAACTAAGGATCAGCTAACGCGCGGCGAGCCGCTGGGCAAGGCCATAGCCGATATTTTCGAAACGGTGGCCGAGAAGCACCTGATTCAGCCGACGATTATCTATGAGTTTCCGCTGGCGGTTTCTCCGTTATCGAAGCAGAAGCCGGATGAACCGGACTGGGTAGAAAGGTTCGAGTTCTACATAGGCGGATTCGAACTGGGCAATGCCTTCTCCGAGCTGAACGATCCGGTGGAGCAGCATCGGCGTTTCGAGGAGCAGGTGGCCCAGCACGCGCGGGGCGACGAAGAGGCGCACCAGATGGACCTCGACTATGTGCGGGCGCTGGGGTACGGGCTGCCTCCGACGGCGGGCGAGGGGATCGGGATCGACCGGCTGACGATGATCCTGACCGGAGCGCGGTCGATCCGGGATGTGATCCTGTTCCCGCTGCTGAAGCCGGAGCCGAAGAGCGGAGAGCCGGGCGAGGTTTGATCTCGCGGGAAAAAATTAAGGGGTGGTTCTCCGGGTGACTGATCCTGCTCGAGTTAGCGGGTGTTGGCCGGCCTGATAACAGCTGCATGATTGAACCTGAGGCACTTATGGGTTCGGCCGCGTTTGCTGCAAGCTCGGCCGAGAATGCGGCAGGCTCGGCCGCGATGGAGCTGGCTGACTGAAAAGAAGTCACTTGTATCTCGGCTGTGTATGCGTCAAAGTCAACCGAGGATGAGGCCGTCTCGGCCGAGGCTGCGGCAATAGCGGCTGAGCTTGCATCAGGGTCGACTGAGTTTTGATTCATCCGGGCGGCGATAACGTCGATCATCGCTGGTCATAAGAAAAGCCTCGCCGGGGGCGAGGCTTCTTCTTTTTCTACCTAAGTTCAGTATAACAAGCCGCACGAATTAGTCTGCCAATTATCTTTGGGCCGGATTGGCTGTAAGTGGCGCGGAATGTGTCAGTGGAAATCTATTTTCGGGCGCGGCTCTTGACAGTTCTTTTCCATCCCGGGCCGCGGTCAGGGACGGCATTCCGTGTTTTCAGCCGGATCCTGGAAGTGCAACCCGTCGAGATATCACGCGGGCTTCAGACGTTGAGGGATTTCAGGTAAGGCACGCTCAGCGGCATCAGCGCAGGATCCTCTTCCAGCTCGACGAAGTAGTTTTTGATGCCACCTGTTTTTGCGGCTGTGAAGACGGCCTTCCAGTCCACGACTCCCCTGCCCAACGCAACCTGGCGGAAGCCGGACGGGGAGGAGGGATCTTTCACCCAGTCCTGACAGTGCATGGAGCGGAAGCCGCAGCCCCTCCCTTGAGAAACATCCTGCGATTCATGGTGTGCATGCCCTCCGGGGACGCAATGGGAATGACTATAGCAGCTCAGGGGCGAGTGCCTGTGTGTGGCCCGCGCTGCGGCTTCAGCGCAGATGGAAGATCCTCGCCTGGGGCTGCCGGCACTTCCGGAAAGCCGGTCGTCCGGCAACTTAGTTCTGAGAGTCGATGGAGCCTGGCCGACATTTATCAGGACTCATGGCTGAGAAGCGCCGTGCAGACGATACGGCGAAACGCAGCTCACTCAGTTTCGGACCAGGAGATCCCGCCTGCAAGCACCGGGTTTACGGTGTATAAATAATCATGTATACACCGTAGACCTGTGAACCGACCTGCGAAGCCAGCTCCACCAAAGACAAGCACAGCCGCTTCTATCCTCGTGGCTGCGCGAGAACTTCTTGACAAAGAGGGCCTCGCGGCAGTCGCAATGAGGCCCGTCGCGGAACGGGTTGGCATTACCCCCATGGCCATCTATCGCCACTATGCGAACCGGGCCTGCCTGCTGAATGCGCTTGCCGACGAGGGGTTCGATGAACTCGCGACGCGGGTGCAGACACTTCAGCTGAAGGGCGGCGTGGAGCACCGCCTGATGCAGGTGGGTGACGTATTTCTTGACGCCGCACTGCAGTTCCCGAACCTCTACGAGCTTATGTTTCTTGTGCCCCGCAAAGGGGCGCGGGTCTATCCCAGGGACTTCAAAGCGGGCCGCTCAGCTACGTTCAATCCGACCGTACTCATTCTTGAGGAGGCGATGCGCACCGGCGAATTGCGGCCTGACGATCCAGTTGAGATTGCCTTCGAGCTCAGCGCGCTTTCGCATGGATTGATCGTGCTCTACCTGGGTGGCCGTGTGGCCCAGAGTGAAAAACAGTTTCGTGCGCTTCACCAGCGTTCGTTCAGGAGATACCTCGATGGCCTTCGTCGATAAACGCCCTGCACTCTTTGGGACCGTCGCTGTTCTTTCCACGGCCGCGTTGTTTCTTGTTGGGAACGGCATGAACCCAATCTGGCCCGTTATGTGGATCGCGCCGATCCCAGTTCTGGTGCTGGCTGCAGAGACGGCCTCGTGGTGGGTCGCAGCCGGAGCCGCGGCACTCTCCATGCTACTGGGTAGTCTCACGATGCTGTACTACCTGCATTTCGCACTGCATCTCCCTGTGACGGCATGGCTGATCCCGTTTTCGATCGCATCGCTGCTCTTCGCTGTGGGTGTTCTTCTGTTCCGTGGTCTCCTCCATCGTGGGGCAGCCTTCAGCGCTATGATCGCGCTACCGGCGTTCTGGTCAGTCTGCGAATATGCGGCCAGCTTTGCACCAGCGAACGGCACAGCGGGCAGCCTTGCCTATACGCAAGAGCGCTTTCTGCCTGTCCTGCAGGTCGCTTCTCTCACTGGCCCGTGGGGCATCACGTTCCTGCTGTTGCTGTTTCCATCGGCAGTTGTCAGCGGACTGTATCTCCGGCGCAGGAGGCTCCCGCAGGCAGCGCACGTCGCGGGACTGGCGTTAGCTATTCTCGCCGGGGCCGTCGTGTTCGGTGCAATCCGGCTGGCGGCACCGAACTCGCAGCAGAAGATCAAGGTGGGACTGCTGGATACGGACACGGTGGTGTTCGCCGACGAAGCCCCCGAAATGCAGCAGCTTGTCAAACGTTATGCCGAGCAGGCCGAGAGGCTCACCCGTCAGGGGGCGAAGATCGTTCTGATGCCCGAGAAGACAGGCCTGCTGCTCGACAGCGACACGAAGATCATGGACCCCGTTCTGCAGTCTGTGGCCGACCGCACAGGCGCGACTCTCGTCATCGGTGTGTTGCATGTGGTCGCACGAGATTCTTTCAACGAGGCCCGCATCTATACGCCGGATCAGCCCATCGCCACGTACGACAAGCAGCATATGCTGCCGCCGTTTGAATCGAAGCTGACACCTGGGACCTCGCTCGCGCTGCTGTCGAAACCAGCACACCCGATCGGTGTTGCGATCTGTAAAGACATGGACTTCATTCACCCAGCGCTCGACTATGGACGTAGCGGCATTGACCTGCTCCTCGATCCTGCCTGGGACTTCAATGTAGATCGTACCTGGCACGGGCACATCGCCATCATGCGCGGCGTTGAGGGCGGATATGCGATCGCGCACACCGCGAAGGATGGCAACCTCACGGTGACGGACGATCGGGGCCGCATCCTCGGCGAGGTAAGAACCAACAGCGGACCGTTCGTCTCGCTGCTGGTGGATGTGCCGATGCGTCACGACCAGACGATCTTCGATCGGTATGGGACGTGGTTCCCATGGATGGCAGGGTTACTTCTTGTTGCTGCTGTCGTACGGTTGCTGACTGCATCTCGTCTGGCGTCAGCACGACGCATCTGATCCGTGCCTCCAGCATGGTTTTCGAGATTGCGACCACATTTGAGCAATTATATACTTGAAACACAGAGCAAATAGGCGCATGATTACTACATGGACGCCCCTGAGACTCTGCAAAAAGCGATTGTTTACTTCAGCGATCCTGAGCGTTGCTTTCAATACGCGCTCAATCTTCGCTGGCCAAAGGGTGTAGTTTCTTGCCCGCGTTGCGGCTCCGAGAATCATTCGTTCATCAGCACGCGGCACATCTGGTTCTGCAGAGGCTGCAAGCAGCAATTCAGCCTCAAAGTGGGCACGATCTTTGAGGATTCGCCGCTGGGCCTTGATAAGTGGATGTGCGCTTTCTGGATGATCTGCAACTGCAAAAACGGCATTAGCAGTTGCGAGATTGCCCGCGCCTTGGGCGTAACTCAGAAGTCGGCGTGGTTCATGGCTCATCGCATTCGAAAGGCGATGCAGGACGATTTTGCAAGCGGTAAGTTTGGCGGCGAAGTGGAAGCGGACGAAACTTTTATCGGCGGCAAGGCTCGGAACATGCACGTTAGCAAACGTGAGCGCCGGATTACCGGAACGGGCGGCAAAGATAAAACCGCCGTCATGGGAATGCTTGAGCGCGGTGGCAAGGTTCGCACCACGGTTGTGCCGAACCGGAAACGGGCTGCCCTGCAAGCTGAAGTGAGAAAGCATATCGAAGCTGGTGCGGCTCTCTACACCGATGCGCTTCCGTCCTACAGCGGATTGGCTCAAGAGTATGCCCACCAGGTTGTGGATCATGCGGTTGAATACGTGAATGGTCGCGTACACACGAATGGCCTTGAGAACTTCTGGAGCCTCTTGAAGCGGGGCATCAGCGGCACGTATGTAAGCGTGGAGCCGTTCCATCTCTTCCGGTACCTCGATGAACAAACCTTCCGGTACAACAACCGCGAGGGCAAAGACGATCAAGCGCGGTTTGAATTGGCAATGCATAACGTGTTCGGTAAGCGTCTCACGTATACGCAACTAACCGGCACTGGAAGCGCCACGTCACATTGATAAACGGCAAGGATGTGGCAAGCGCAAACACTAGTACTTGCTGGCCTTCTTAGGTTTGGGCTTTGGTTTTGGTTCATCTTTCTTGACCGCTGTCTTTGGTGCACGAAAGAGTTTTGTCATACCATCATCGAATCTCTTCCGTGCTTCTGGTCCTTCGTTAAATTCGGGCTTCATTCAACCAAGATACTCCCCCAGAAAAGAATCGCTACATGAATGAGGACGCCAAAGCTAACAGTCACGAGCGCAATGCCGCTCAATATTTGGGCCAGACCGAAAGCGAATTTTTTGTCTCTCCTGCCACCGGCCTTTATCAGCCAAAGTCCGCTGAGCCAAAGCAAGAAATAAACGTACACGTAGACGCCAACCTTGAAAGCCAAGGGCAATCGAGAGAACGACCTAAGGGCACTCTGGAAGATTCGGTAGCCAATTTCCTTTCTGGCGCAGCCGTTTTGGTGTCTCTCTTCACCCTGATCGGCTTGGCCTTCACCGTAAAGTTCGCATATAGCCAGTGGCAAGAAATGGTTAAGGCGGCCAACGCTAGCCGGGATGCTGCCAATATTTCTGCGCTGAGTCTTCAGAGTAGCGAAACGGAATTCCTGCAAACCTTGCAACAGATGCAGGCGCAAACGAAAGCCCAAGTGGAGGCTTCGGGGACCGCCAAAAAAACTTTGGAAGTATCGGAAAGGGCCTATCTGTCGGTTGGTGGGCCAGTTATCAGTGGTAAACCCATCCGACTCGATATGCCAATATTTAACACGGGGCACATCCCCGCAAAGGACGTTTCGTTCCTCGTCTTTGAAGAGACTGATGCTATCGCGCCCCCTTCCATCACATCTACTGCCCCATCTACCACGTTCCTTGAGGGACACTGGTCCCAGTGGGACCTCAAGGAGGTGGTACCGCCAGCTAGCTCTGGTACCGCTATATATTCGATTACTGTCACCAGCAATCCTGGCGATGCTGACGAGGTTGCAAAAGGGAACCAGATCATCATCGTCGCCGGTTCTGTCAGTTATAACTATGGGTTTCCTAAAACTCCATCGGATATCAACTGGTTCTGTTTTCATTCTTTCTATGACGCGGGGACCAAAGCTAACCGATTCATTCCCTGCGACGCCGAAGCTATCATCTCGCTAATGAAAAAAGTCATTCAGTACCCCAACAACTATCAGCCCGCATACAAATAGTGCTGCCCTGTCACGGAGTCTCATTGTGACCCCCGTCTGACGTGTGTGTCAAGTATATAATTACCCACATTTGAGCCCGACAGATCAGTTCAAGTCCTCAGAAACGGGGCAGGGTTGCGCGATTGATGCTGACGGGGCGGTGGGGGTTGCGGGAGTTTCGGCCGCCGCATCGAGGTCTGTGCGAGCGGGCTGTGATTCCTGAGAATCCGGGAGATTGAAAGGCTCAGGCAGTTCTTTGCTTTCGAGGCGCGACCTGCCGGTAGTGTTTATGGGTGCTGGGCGAGGTAGTCCGCGATGTTCTTCATCTGGCGGGTCCAGCCGCCATCGTTGGCGGCGAAGGCCTCTTTGCGGCGCTCGTCGGGCAGGTCGCTGAAGCCGGATTCGGTGAGCTGGAGGCGGGTGCCGGCGGCGGTTTTTTCGAGGCGGAACTCGACCAGGGTGGGGGTTTCGCCGGAGTATTCGGTGTTGGCGTTGACCGCATACGGGTGCCAGGTGAAGGCGAAGTACTGTTCGGGCTCCATGTCCTGGATGACGGCGCGCCAGGCGAGGTTTTCGCAGCCGGGGGAGAGGAGCTGGCCGGTGGCGACTTCGCCGGGCTGGAAGGGGGCGTCGAGGCTGACGCGGAACCACTCGCCGAACTGGCGGGAGTCGGTGAGGGCGCGCCAGACGCGGGAGACCGGCGCCTGGAGTTCAATCTGCTTTTCGATGCGGTCGGGCGTGCGGTCGCGGTTCATAGCCAGCTCCTCGGTCGCACCCATTGTAGGCCGGGGACGGGAAGATGCAACCGAAGAGGCGCAGGGCCGGGCTCGACCAGGTCAGCGATCCGGCAGCCGATCCTCGTCTATTTGGTTTCCCCGGGGTCATCCCGGGGCGGCCACTCCTGCTTCTCCTTTTCGCCTTTTTCTGTCTCAGGTCTGTCTTCTACCTGCTGGTCCCGGACCGGTATCCATGTATGTTCCGGTCCCTTCCAGGCGACGTCACCGTATTCCGGGTCAGAGAGATCGGATGTCATTGTTGTCCTCCTTGTGCAGCAAAGGGTTGAAGGGGGCCGCGGCGGGGTTGGGAACGGGGTCGGCCTGCAGGGGCACAATTGCGGCCGCGTTCCATTCCAGGTTCCGGACAAACCGCATGTCAAAGTCACTGGATGGGGCCGAGGGATCATTCTGCGCATCGTCGGGTGCGGTGGGCCACCGCAGCTCCTGGGAAACGACTCTGAGATTGAGGCGGATGGCGACGTCGTTCTCTGTCAGATGGGGCAACTGCAGGAGCTGAACGTCGTGGATTTCTTCACCGGGTTCGACCCATTTGTGCTTCATAAAGACGGGGGTTGTGGCCAGGCGGGTCTCGGCGGGGACGGCGATCTTAACCACGCCGGCCCTGGCGCCGAGAAGCACGATGCGCACCCAGGATCCTGTCTGGAGGATGACGGCCTTTGACAGGCCCACGTTTTTTACCGCGGCCTGGACAGAGAGGAAGCATCGGTCATTTTGATGGAAGAGCTGTCCTTCGATTCTGGGCTCGAGACGCCGGCTAAAGGTTCGCCCGCGAACATAGGTCAAGAACGCCCAGGCTCCGCCAATCACGGGCACAGCGACCTTGAAGAAAATATCGGCAACGGTACAGGACAGCGGTTCAGCGGCCATGCATCACCTGTGGATCTTCCGGTCACCGGCTGCGCGAGAGCGATGCAGGCGCAGAAGCATGGGCCAACGTACCATTGCGGTGAAGAGGCAGGCAACGAAATCCCGGAGGCGCCGGGAAGACTCTTGGGCCGGCCGGCCCCGGACATTTCAGGTTCCGAGGCCGGCACGCATCCATGGAGGCCGGTGATTCCGGGGCGCCCGATGCCGTTCTTCCGGAAAGGGCGCGTCGTTCCTGGCTCCCGGATGTGGAGTTTAGGCGGCGGTGAGGAGCAGGGGCTCGTCCTGGGTGATGACGAGGGTGTGTTCGTAGTGGGCGGCGAGGCCGCGGTCGGCGGTGCGGACGGTCCAGCCGTCGCGGGCGAGGAGGGAGAGGCCGGAGCGGCTGGCGATGATGGGCTCGACGGTGATGACCAGGCCTTCGGTGAGCAGTTGGGAGGCGGAGGGGTCGGGCCAGTTGGGGATGCTGGGCTTCTCGTGGATGGTGCGGCCGATGCCGTGGCCGCAGAGGTCGCGGATGACATGGAAACCGGCGGCGTGGACCTCGTGTTCGACGGCGCGGCCGATGTCGCGGACGCGGTTGCCGGCGCGGGCCACGCGCATGGCCTGCTCGAAGGCGCGGCGGGCGCAGACGGCGAGGCGGGCGCCGATGGCGGATTCGTTGACGGGGGGGCCGACGATGATGGTCTCGGCGGCGTCGGCCATGAAGCCGTCCTTTTCGATGGTGACGTCGAGCTTGAGGAGGTCGCCGTTGCGGAGCCTGCGGCTGGAGGGGATGCCGTGGACGATTTCGTCGTTGACGCTGATGCAGTTGACGCCGGGGAACTGGTAGACGAGGGTGGGGGCGGAGCGGGCTCCGTGGGCGCGCATGACGTCGCCGCCGATGCGGTCGAGCTCGAGGGTGGTGATGCCGGAGCGGGCGGCGGCCTTCATGGCGTCGAGCATGAGGCGGACGATGCGGCCGGCGGTGCGGAGGGCGGCGAGTTCTTCGGGGGTCTGGATGGACAAGGCAGCAGCCTCTTCTAGGTCTATTGTCGCAGCCCGCGGGCGTTATTGGCGCGGCCGGAGGCGCTATTCGCCCAGCAGCAGGCGTTCGGCGGTGAAGGCGCGGCCGGAGGCGCCGTCGCAGCCGATGAGGAGGGCGGCCATGCGCGGGTCGCCTTTGGCGGCTTCGAATTTGTTGGGCAAGCCGGTGAGGAAGCGTTCGAGGACGAACTGCTTTTCGACGCCGATGACGCTGTCATAGGGGCCGCTCATGCCGACGTCGGTCTGGTAGGCGGTGCCGCCGGTGAGGACGCGGTTGTCGGCGGTGGGAACGTGGGTATGGGTGCCGATGACGGCGGTGACGCGGCCGTCGAGGTACCAGCCCATGGCGCATTTTTCGGAGGTGGCTTCCGCGTGGAAGTCGACGACGACGACTTTCGCGGTGATCCGGCTGAGGAGGGCGTCGGCGGTGCGGAAGGGATCGTCGTTGCCGGGCATGAAGACGCGGCCCTGCAGGCTGATGACGGCGTATTCCTGGCCGGAGGGCAGCGCGCCCTGATAGAAGCCGAAGCCGGGATTGCCGGCCGCGTAATTGGCGGGGCGGATGACGCGGCGCGGGCGTTCGTGGCTGTCGGGAGCCGCGGAGCGGAGATAATCGAAGATCTCCTTTTTGTCCCAGATATGGTTGCCGGTGGTGAGGACGTGGGCTCCCATATCGAAGAGCTCGTCAGCGATGGCCGGCGTGAGGCCGAATCCGCCGGCGGCGTTTTCAGCATTGACGATGACGAGGTCGACGCCGCGGCCGGCGACGATGTGGCCGATGTGTTCGCGAACGATGCGGCGGCCGGCGTGGCCGAAGACGTCGCCGACGAAGAGAATGCGCAAGACGGGCTCCTGAACAGCGAGAATACATCAGGTGGGACGGGTCTCACAGATGGTCTCATGGCTTTGACCGAGGGCAGGAGCCCGACTTCGAGGGGGGACTCATGCGCCGCACCGCCCGCAGCGGTGGATGGAGGAGAGCCGTTCCGCGGCGAAGAAAGGCATCCACAGGAAACGGGAATTGTTACAAATAATTCGCCGCAGACATCATTATGATTCAGCAAAAGCTGTGGTAGGTTGGTGCATGGCCGCAAATACCCGATTCGCAACCGGGGTGCACGCGCTGGTCCTCCTCGCGGACGAACCGGATGTGCTGCAGACCTCGGATGATGTGGCAGGCAAGCTGGGCATCAACCCCGTGGTGATCCGGAGAGTGTTCTCGCTGCTGCATCAGGCCGGATTGCTGGAGAGCCAGAAGGGTCCGCATGGCGGGTCGCGGCTGGCCCGGCCGGCGAAGACGATCACGTTGGCGGAGATTTATCAGGCGCTGGATGGCGGAGAGCTCTTTCATTCAGGAGCTTTCCCGGGAGCAGACGCGGCGAAGGTCGGCTCGGCGCTGAAGCGGGTCTTTCGCGACGCGGAAGAGGCGCTGCGCGACGATCTGGAGAAGACGACGCTGAGCCAGCTGATGAAGAAATCCGCGAAAAAGGGCGCAAAGAAGTAGCGGGGTCGGTTTTGCGTGGCGGGGAATGCCGGGTCAGTCCCGCTCGAAGGGCAGGTCCACGTTGCGCAGGCCCAGCTTTGCGCCCAGCGAATAGCCGATCATGGCGACCGCCGGCCAGGTGGCCAGGAAGCGCCCCTGTCCGTCGAGAAGGCCGCTGTCCTGATTGAGGCTGAAGAAGGTGAGCCAGAGCTTCTGGGTGGCGCCGCAGTGATAGCAGGCGGCGGGCCCGGTGGGCAGGTCGAGAACATAGAGGCCCCAGCCCATGAACCAGATGAGTCCGGCCATCCAGGTGAGGGTGGCGGTTTCGCTGGGGCGGAGCCTGGATCCGACGACCGCGACCAGCATGGGAAAGGCGAAGGACAGGATCAGGGTGACGAGCGGGGAAACCGACTGCGGGTGGACGATGAAAGTGATGCCCAGCATCAGCAGTCCCCAGACCACCAGGCTGGCGACCATGTGGACGCAGAACCAGAGAGCCTGGTGCAGCATGCGAGTTTCAGTCGGTCCGAGGGTTTCCACAGTCCGGGAATTCATACTACCGGCTTCGGTTAGGGGCAATCTCTTCCTCAGGTTAACGCGCCGGGGACTCTTCACGGAAAGGTTTCCGCTGCCCCTTTCGGGGGAAGAACGAAGTAGTTAACAGCGGGCGAGGGCGGCCGCGGGAGAGAAAATTCGGCGGCCGGGGTGCGGGGGGCACTAGAATAGCTGGCATGCTGCTCGAAGGCATCTTTCCGGCCATTACGACGCCGTTTTATCCGGACTCCCGCATCTACCTGCGCAAGCTGGAGCACAACGTGGAACACTACTCGCGCACGATGGCCGCCGGCATGGTGGTGCTGGGCTCAACGGGCGAAGCGGTGATGCTGGGCGATGAGGAAACGCGCGACGTTCTGCGGCATGCCGCCCATGCCGCGGCGGCCGATAAGGTGATGATTGCCGGGGTGGCGCGGGAAAGCGTGCACGAGACGCTGAAGCTGGCCGAGTATGCGGCGGAGCTGCAGTACGATGCGGTTCTGGTGCGGACGCCGCACTATTACGGGCCGCTGTATACGCGGGATCCGCAGCCGATGCTGACCTACTACCGCACGCTGGCCGACCGCTCGCCGCTGCCGGTGATTGTGTACAGCATTCCGAAGTTCACCCATTATGAGGTGCCGCTGGAGATGGTGACGGAGCTGGCGCAGCATCCGAACGTCATCGGGATCAAGGATTCTTCGGGGAGCCTGGAGCGGCTGACGGCCCTGGTGGCGGCGACGCGCTTGGCGCCGAAGCGCAAAGTGACGGTGACGCCGGTCTTCACGGCGGTGACGTCGCGCATGATGACAGCCGAAGCGGAGGTGGCGGTGATTACGCCGAGCTTTGTCTCAGCGGAGCTGCTGGGGACCGACCCGACGCTGGCTTCTCCGATGGCGCTGGCTGGGTCGTGGCCGCGGTTGCAGACGCGCACGAAGGAAGTGGGATTCCAGGTGCTTTCGGGCTCGGCGGAGTTGCTGCTGCCGGCGCTGGAGGCGGGCATTTCGGGAGCGATCCTGGCCTTTGCCGCGCCGGCACCGCAGGCCTGCCAGGAGATCTACACGGCCTGGAAGGAAAACGATCCTGTGGTAGCGCGGGAAAAGCAGCAGCGGATCGTCCAGCCATCGCGGATTGTGGCGGCGAAATACGGGATTCCGGGACTGAAGTATGCGTGCGACCTGAACGGCTATTACGGAGGAGTTCCGCGCCTGCCGCTTCTGCCCGTCAACGAGGAGCAGAAGGCGGAAATCGCCGCCGCGATGGAGGACGTGCGCAACTGAGGGCGGGGGCGCAGTCCCCTGGGAATTTCCGCGGCAGCGATGATCGAATCCGATCCTCGCGGCTGTTGCAGGGCTGAGGCCATTGCAGTGCGCGGTTCAGGCGGGCTTCGGGCGAACCAGACAGGGACATTTGGGGTCGAAGCGCCAGCCGGGCAGGAGACACTGCATGGCGGCGGCATCGTCGCGCGCGGCGAGATCGATGCGGCTGTAGAGCTGGTGAGCCTGCTCGATCTGCTCGCGGTCGAGTTCGATGCCCAGGCCGGGCCGTTCGGGGACGGCGACGGATCCGCCTTCGATGCGCAGCGGCTCGCGGGTGAGGCGCTGGCCGTCCTGCCAGATCCAGTGTGTATCAATGGCCGTTACATTGCCCACAGCCGCGGCGGCGACGTGCGTGAACATGGCCAGGGAGACGTCGAAGTGGCTGTTGGAGTGCGAGCCCCAGGTGAGGCCCCATTCGCGGCAGAACTGCGAGGCACGCACGGAGCCCTGCATCGTCCAGAAATGCGGGTCGGCGAGCAGGATGTCGATGGCGTGGAGCTGGGCGGCATGGTGGAGCTGGCGCCAGTCGGTGGCGATCATGTTGGTGGCCGTGGGGATGCCGGTTTCGCGGCGGAACTCGGCCATAATTTCGCGGCCGGAGTAGCCGTCTTCGGCGCCGCAGGGATCCTCGGCGCAGGCCAGAACGCGATGGTGCCCGCGGCAGAGAGCGACGGCTTCGCGCAGGGACCAGGCGCCATTGGGGTCGAGCGTGATGCGGGCTGACGGGAAGCTGTCGGCGAGGGCGTGAATGGCTTCGATTTCGAAGGAGCCGGCGAAGACTCCGCCCTTGAGCTTGAAGTGGCGGAAGCCGTATTTCTGCTGGGCGGCTTCGGCGAGGCGCAGGAGTGCGGGGATGGTGAGGGTTTCCTGGTTGCGCAGGCGAAACCAGGAATCGGGGCTCTGGTCCTCGTCGCGGCAGGGGAGTGAGGACTTCGTTCTGTCGGCGATGAAGAAGAGATAGCCGAGGACATCGATGCGCTCACGCTGGCGGCCCTCCCCGAGCAGGGCGGAAACAGGGACTTCGAGGAATTGTCCGAGCAGGTCGAGCAGGCAGGATTCGAGCGCGGTGACGGCATGGATGGTCACACGCTGGTCGAAGGTCTGGAGCCCGCGGCCGGCGCTGTCACGGCCGGCATACTGGCGACGGATCGCGCTGAGGGTTTCGTTCACCATGCCGATCCGGGAGCCGATGATCAGCGGGCGTGCCTCTTCGAGGACGTTGCGAATGGCCTCGCCGCCGGGAACTTCGCCGGCTCCGGTGCGGCCGGCGTTGTCTTCGAGGAGCACGAGGTTGCGGGTGAAGTACGGAGCGTGGGCGCCGGAAAGGTTGAGCAGCATGCTGTCGAGGCCGGCGATGGGGATGACCTGCATCGCGGCGATGCGGGGGGAGTCGGCGAGGGTGGAGGGCAGAGTCATCGAGAGGGCTCCGGAGCGAGGACGGCGGGTGATTCGATGCGTTTGATTTCGCCGACGATGGGCACGTAGGCGACGATGGCCATGAGCGCGGCGGCGGCTACGAAGACCAGCGCGCCGTGGAACGAGCCGGTGGTTTTGACGATGTAGCCGATGACGATGGGCGTGGTGATGCCGGCGAGATTGCCAATGAGGTTGAAGAGGCCGCCGTTGATTCCGACCAGGTCTTTGGGTGAGGTGTCGGAGACGACCGTCCAGCCGAGCGCGCCGAATCCCTTGCCTAGAAAGGCAAGCGACATGAAGAGCATGACGGCGGAGCGGGTGCTGACGTAATTGCAGGCGACCATGGACATGGCCAGCAGCATGCCGGCGACGATGGGGACCTTGCGCGCAAAGGTGAGGGTGTGGCCGGAGCGCAGGAGGCGGTCGGAGACGACTCCGCCGAGGACGCCTCCGAAGCAGCCGCAGAGCGCCGGCAGAGCGGCGAGGAAGCCGACTTTCACGATGGAGATGTGGCGGGCGCGGTTGAGATAGACGGGAAACCAGGTGAGGAAGAACCACGTGAGCGTGGTGATGCAGTACTGGCCGAGGTAGATGCCGACCAGCATGCGCTTGCTGAGCAGCCAGCGGATGGCCGACCAGGTAAGGGTGTTGGCGCGGGGGCGATTGCTGGAATCCAGCGTGGCGAGGCCGCCGCCGCGCTCGATCTCGTCGATCTCGGACTGGCTGATGCGGGGATGCGAGCGCACGCCGTAGACCAGCCGAAACCAGAAGACGCTGAGGACCAGGCCCGCGACCCCGGCGAACCAGAAGCACTCTTTCCAGCCCCACAGGTGGGCGATCCAGCCCATGAGGGGCGCGAAGAAGACCAGAGCGAAATACTGCGACGAATTGAAAATGGCGGAGGCGGTTCCACGCTCGGCGGTCGGGAACCAGGCGGCGACGATGCGGCCATTGCCGGGGAAGACGGGCGCCTGCGCGAGGCCGGAGAGCAGGCGCAGGCCAAAGAGCACGTAGAACGCGGCCATGGCGGGCAGGTATCCACTGAGGCCGGCGAGCAGGGCGCAGGCCGACCAGCAGAGGATGCTGATGCCGTAGACCGTCTTCGAACCGAAGCGGTCGAGGAGGCCGCCGGCGGGCAACTGCGCGCCCGCGTAGACCCAGGCGAACCCGGAGAAGAGATAACCGAGGCGCAGGGGATCGAGATGAAGATCGTGGGTGAGCGAGACAGCGGCGATGGAGAGCACCACGCGATCGCCATAACTGAACGTGCTGGCGATGAAGAGCATCAGCACGATCAGATAGCGAACGTGAGTGGTCGCTTGCCGTTGCATGGGCCTGGTCAGCAGCGTTCCGCGATGAGCATCCTGAGCTGGTCAAGCTCGGCGGGATCGAGCTCAACCAGTGGAGGCCGGACGGGGCCGGCGCTGCGGCCGACCGCGCGCATGCCGGCTTTCACGATGGAGACGGCATAGCCTTTGCGGCGGCGGCGCAGGGCAATATAGGGCAGGACAAACTCGCGCAGCATGGTCTGGACCGCGATGCGATCGTTGCGGCGGACGGCGGCGTAGAAGTCCTGCGCGAACCGGGGGAGGAAGTTGAAGATGGCTGAGGAATATGTGGTGACGCCGATGTCCAGGTAGGGAAGCGCGAAGGTCTCCGCCGTGGGCAGGCCGCCGATGTAGACGAGGCGATCGCCGAGCCGGGCGCAGATGCGGGTGATCAGCTCGACGTCGCCGCAACCATCTTTGAAGCCGACCAGGCTGGGGCATTTTTCGCAGAGCTTCCCGATGGCCGATTCGTCGAGGATGGCATTGTCGCGGTTATAGAAGACGACACCCAGCGAAGTCGAGGAGCAGACGGCGCGCGCGTGCTCGATGAGGCCCGCAGGCTCGGCATTCAGCAGATACGGCGGGAAGAGGAGAATGCCGTCGGCGCCCGCCTCTTCGGCAGCGCGGGCGAACTGTATGGCGGTACGGGTTCCGTAGCCGCATCCGGCGAGCACGGGAACCCGGCCCCCGGCTGCGGAAACGGCAGCGTTGACCACGCGCGAGAACTCCGGGAGGGTGAGGGAAAAAAACTCGCCGGTGCCGCCGGCGGCGAAGAGCGCGGCCGGGCGATGCTCCAGCAGCCACGCGATGTGGTTGCGATAGGGCTGCTCGGCGAAATCGAGGTGCTCATCGAAGTGCGTGACGGGGAAAGAAAGCAGGCCCTCGCCCACTTTCTTCGCCATTTCCTGGGGGCTCATTTTGCTCATCGGCAGGTTTGCGTGCAATGCTGGAATTCGGGGCCGCTGCGCCCGCTCCACAACTATAGAGGAAAGGGGGCGCGGAGAGCAGAGTCCGAGCGGCTACGGCAGGTACACTGCTGGTGCCCGTCTTGTGGCGGCAGATCGGAGTGCAGATGGGAAATGCTTCGGGAGTTACGGAACGGAATGAGGCCGCGGCGGTGCGGGCTTTGCTGATCCGGGCCAACGCGCGGGATAATGTGGCGATTGTGGTGAACGAAGGCGGGCTGCCGGCCGGCACCGTGCTGGAATCGGGGCTGGTGCTGCGGGAGGCGGTGCCGGAGGCGCACAAGGTCGCGCTGGCAGACCTGGAGAAGGGAGCGCCGATCCTCCGCTATGGCACCGTCATCGGCTACGCCGAAGTGCCGCTGAAGGCGGGTTCGTGGGTGCACGAGCAATCGATGCGCCTGCCCGCGCCTCCGAAGCTGGACGAGCTGCCCATCTCGACGGAAGTTCCGGAGCCACTGCCGCCCCTTGAGGGATGTACCTTCGAAGGCTACGTGAATGAGGACGGCACCGTCGGCACGAAGAATATCCTGGGGATCACAACAACGGTGCAGTGCGTGGCCGCGACGGTGGATTACGCGGTGCGGCGCATTAAGACAGAGCTGCTGCCGCGGTATCCCCATGTGGATGACGTAATTTCGCTGACGCATTCCTACGGGTGCGGGATCGCGCTCGATGCGCCGGGAGCGGAGATTCCCGTCCGCACGCTGCGCAATCTGAGCCGGAACCCGAATCTGGGCGGCGCACCGATGATGGTGAGCCTGGGATGCGAGAAGCTGCAGCCCGCTGTGCTGGTGGCGTCGCCGGACTTTCCGGTTCTGGATACGAGTGCCAATGTCGTGCGGCTGCAGGATGAGCAGCACCATGGCTTCGAAGACATGGTGACGGCCATCATGCGCATGGCCGAGGCGCGGCTGGTTCGGCTGAATGCGCGCCGACGGGTGACGCGCCCGGCTGCGGATCTGATTGTGGGCATGCAGTGCGGCGGGAGCGATGCCTTCTCGGGGGTGACGGCGAATCCGGCGCTGGGCCATGCGGCGGATCTGCTGGTGCGCGCGGGGGCGACGGTGATTTTCTCCGAAGTGACGGAGGTGCGCGACGCGGCGGCGATTGTGACGGCGCGGGCGGCGAATGAGACGGTGGCGCGGGAATTCATCCGCGAGCTGGCGTGGTACGACGATTATCTGAGCCGCGGGGAGACGGATCGCAGCGCGAATCCATCGCCGGGCAACAAGAAGGGCGGGCTGACCAACATTGTCGAGAAGGCGCTGGGAGCAACGGCAAAAGCGGGATCGACGGCGCTGGCCGGGGTGCTGGGGCCGGGGGAGCGGGTGAACCGCAGGGGGCTGATCTTCGCGGCGACTCCGGCGGGCGATTTTGTGTGCGGCACCCTGCAACTGGCGGCGGGGATGAACGTTCACGTCTTCACGACGGGCCGGGGCACGCCGTACGGTCTGGCGATGGCTCCGGTGATCAAGGTGGCGTCGCGGAGCGCACTCGCGCAGCGGTGGTCGGACCTGATCGACGTGGATGCGGGGGTGATCGCGACGGGGAAAGCCAGCGTGGAGGAAGTCGGCGAGCAGATCTTCCGGCTGATTCTCGATGTGGCCAGCGGGCGCAAGGTGACGTGCGCGGATCGCTGGGGACTGCACAACGATCTGGCGCTGTTCAATCCCTCGCCGGTGACGTAGGCGCGGGACTTACAACTACGGAAGAGGCGGGCGGCTCAGCGCGACTGCGATGTGAGGGCGCGTTGGCGTGGCGTCGAGGAGGCGGTGAATCTGGCCGGCGACGTCCTGGCCTACGGGACCGCCATCATAGCGGCGGCGGACGATTCCGCTGCGGTCGATGAGGAAGGTGACCGGCACGCCGAGGACGCCGCCGTAGAGCTCGCCGAGGCGTGCGTCGCCCATGACGATGGGGAAGTTGGGGTGCATGCGCTGGACGAAGGTGCGCACCGGCGATGGGTCATCGTCCATGGAAACGGCGAGCACCTGAAAGCCCTGAGGGCCGAACTGGCGCTGCCACTCCGTAAAACGGGGAATTTCCACGCGGCAGGGTGCGCACCAGGTGGCCCAGAAATTGAGCAGGACCACTTTGCCGCGGAAATCCGCGAGGCGGATGGGCGTGCCGCCGAGGGTGGTGCGGGCGAAATCCGGGGCGGTGCGGTTGAGGAGGCTCTCCGCCGCATGGCCGCCGCCGGCGGAGAAGAGAAGCGCGAGCGCAAGCACGCAGGGCACCGCGCTTCGCAGAGCTGGTCGCGTACTACTCCGACTTCTGAGCACGGTAGCCTCGCCCAACCCAGTCGGTGCCGAAATTGTCGGCAATATAGAGCGCCTTCACGTTGGTGAATCCCATCTGGTGCAGCAGGCGCCACGCCGGGCCAATGTTCGGGCAGCGGTCCCACGGACAACAGCCACAATAGATCACGATGGCCTGACGGTGCGGAAGGCTGGCAACGCGGGCGCGCAGCTTGTTGAGACCGTCGGGGCTCGCGGCGGGGCCGGCGTACTCCGCGGCGGGAATGTGGTCTTCGTCATAGAGGATGCGCGAGCCGACCTGAAGGATCAGAGGACGCGGCGCGCCGGACTGCAGTTCGCGGTTCAGCTCTTCCGGCTGCAGCAGCTGGCCGTGAGGAATGGCGGTCGCGCTCAGGGGGCCGGCAGAGGACTGCGCGTGCAGCGCGTCTGCGAGGAAGGGCGCGGCCAGGAGCTGCAGAAGTACTTGCCGCCTGCTGAGATGATTTGGGCGCATACAGGGTCTCCGAGGTTCCCGGAACCATTGTAGAAGAATGCCAGGACGAGCCGGAAGGCGCTCGCAGGATGCGGTCCGGTTGCGATTGACCCTGGCGGAAGGGGCATGGTTCGATGAGAGCTGGTGAGCCGCAAAGCTGTTCTGCCGATCGACGCGATCCTGCCGGAGATGGCTGCTTCTCCTGCGAAGTCCCCGAACCTCGTTATCGAGGCTGCGCCCGGGGCGGGGAAGACAACACGGGTTCCGCCGGAGCTTTTGAAGATTGTTGAGGGCGAGGTGCTGGTGCTGGAGCCGCGGCGGATTGCGGCGCGCATGGCGGCTCGGCGCGTGGCGTGGGAGATGGGCGAGACGCTGGGCGAAACCGTGGGCTACCAGGTTCGCTTTGAGGAGGTGGCCGGCTCCCGGACGCGGCTGCGCTTTCTGACGGAAGGCGTGCTGACGCGGCGGCTGATTTCCGATCCGGAACTGAAGGGCGTGGCCGCTGTCGTACTGGATGAGTTCCACGAGCGGCATCTGGAAAGCGATCTGGCGCTGGCGCTGCTGAAGCGGCTCCAGCAAAAGCGGCCAGAGCTGCGGATCGTGGTGATGTCGGCGACGCTGGAGGCCGATCCGGTGGCGCGGTTTCTCAATAGCTGCCCGATCCTGCGCTCGGAGGGACGGCTGTTCGAGCTGGCGGTGAGGCACCTGCCGTACTCGCCGAAGACGCTCGAGACGCAGATGCGCGATGCGCTGGAGATGCTGCTTCGCGAAGGGCTGACCGGCGACATTCTGGCGTTTCTGCCCGGGGCAGCGGAGATCCGGCGCAGCATGCGCGAGTGCGAGGAGGCGGCGCGGCGGGTGGGGCTGCTGGTTCTGCCGCTGCACGGCAGCCTGTCGCCGGAGGAGCAGGACCGCGCGGTGGCGCCGGCTGCGCAGCGGCGGCTGATTCTGGCGACGAATGTGGCGGAAAGCTCGATTACGGTGGAGGGCGTGACGGCGGTGATCGACAGCGGGCTGGCGCGGGTGGCGAGCTGGTCGCGCTGGACGGGCTTTGAGACGCTGCGAGTGAGCCGCGTGAGCAAGGCTTCAGCGCAACAGCGGGCGGGGCGAGCCGGGCGCACCGGGCCGGGGCGCGTGCTGCGGACCTATACGGCGGAGGATTATCAGCGGCGGCCGGAGCACGATACGCCGGAGATTCTGCGCGGGGATCTGTCGCAGCTTTGCCTGACGCTGCGGGCCATGGGACTCGATGCCCGGAGCGGCCTCGAGTGGCTGGATGTTCCGCCGGACGAGGCGCTGGCCGCCGCCGATTCGCTGCTGGACAGGCTGCGCGCGAAGGGAGAAGAGGCGATGCGGCTGGCGCGGTTTCCGCTGCCGCCGCGGCTCTCGCGCCTGGTGGTGGAGGCGGTGGAGCGCGGCGTGGGGGAGGACGGCTGCGCGGCGGCGGCGATGCTGGGGGCGGGCGGGGATCGGGGCAGCAACGACCTGATGGCGGCGCTGGACCGGCGCGGCGATCCGCGGCTGCAGCAGCACATCGCGCAGCTGCGCCGGATCGCCCGGATGCGCAAACAGCAGGGGCACGATGAGGAAGCGCTGCTGAAGTCGGTGCTGGCGGCGTTTCCGGATCGGGTGGCGCGGCTGCGGGCGGGGAAACAGGTGCTGCTTGCGACGGGAGGCTCGGCGGAGGTGATGGGCGAGCCGCCTGGGTACGAATTCATGGCTGCCGTCGATGCCGAGGACCGCCGGGACAGGCCGCTGCCGCTGGTTCGCATGACGGCGCGGATCGAGCCGGAGTGGCTGATCGATCTGTTTCCGGAGCGCGTGCGCGAGGAGACGCGGCTGGCGTGGAACCGCACGAGCGAACGCGTGGAGGCCACGAGCGCGCTGCTCTATGACGAGCTGATCCTGCAGCAGTCGCGGGATGCGGCGTCCGATCCGCAGGCGGCGGCGGAGCTGCTGGCGCGGAATGCGATGGAGGCGGGAATCGAGCGCTTTGTGGATCCGGAGGCGCTGGAGCAGTTGCTGGCGCGGGTGGAGTTCGCGGGGATGGATCCGCCGGGCGTGCAGCGGACGCTGGCGGAACTGTGTGCGGGACTGACGAGCTTTGCCGAGCTGCGCACCGAGGCGCGGAATCTGATCTCCGCGCTGGAGAGACGAGCCGGCGGCGGGCGGCTGGAGCAGATGGCGCCTGCGACGATCCGACTGCGGAATGGGCGCACGACGAGGGTTCACTACGAGCGCGGGAAGCCACCCTGGATCGCGTCGCGGCTGCAGGATTTTTTCGGGATGCGGGAGACACCGCGGATTGGGCCGAAGCAGACGCCGGTGGTGGTGCAGCTGCTGGCGCCGAATCACCGGCCGGTGCAGACGACGACCGATCTGGCCGGCTTCTGGGAGCGGCTGTACCCGCAGGTACGGCGCGAGCTGATGCGGCGGTACCCAAAGCACGCCTGGCCGGAACAGCCGCTCAGCCCGGAGCGGGTGTGAACAGCGGCGGGGGCGGAGACTCCGATTGAATCTCCGGCCGCGCACATCGTCGCGAGCCGATCCTGAGCGACAATGCGGACTGAGCAGGCACAATGAAAAGGATGACGATGAAGAGGAAGGCAACGCTGGTGGTTTGGGCCATTCTGGGTTGTGCAACGATGGCGTTCGCGGCGCAGACAACGGAAGAGCCGGTGGATTATGTTTCGCCGAACATCGGCGGCATCGGGCAGCTGCTGACGGCGACGATTCCCTACGTGCAATATCCGCACGGGATGGCGCGGCTCTACGCGGAAACCACGCCGGGAATCACGGACCGCTATCTTGCGGACAAGATTTACGGATTTCCCGCGGGGCCGGCGCTGCTGATGGCATCGACGGGATCGGCGGGGACGCATCCGGCGGATTACGGGTCCGATTTCGACCATGACTTTGAGAGGGCGACTCCCTATTACTATGAGGCGGACTTAGAGACCTGGGGGATTCAGGCAGAACTTACACCGACGCGCGAGGCCGGCTATTACCGGTTTACCTTTCCGGCCAGTGAGCACAGTCATCTCGTGCTGAGTCTCGGAGCTGACGCGGAGCTTTATGTTGCGGGGCCGGCGGCTGTTGCCGGCAGCGAGCGGATGGGCGGGGACGCGGCGCGCGTTGCGGAACACAGCGGCGAGACGCGGGAGTACTTCTATGCCGAGTTTTCGCGGCCGTTCAGCGCCTGGCAGACATGGCAGAACGGGAACCTGACGCACACAGCTCGACAGGCCGGCGAGGGCATCGGCTTCGTCACCGATATGGCGACGCGGGCCGGTGAGGTCATGGAGGTACGGGTCGGAATCTCCTATATCAGCGCCGATCAGGCGCGGCGGAATCTACAGCGAGAGATACCGAACTGGAACTTCGATGCAGTGAAGGCGCAGGCACGCGCTGTGTGGAACCACGATCTCGGCGCGATCCGGCTTGTGGGCGGTACCGAGAAGCAGCGCACCATCTTTTACACGGCGCTCTATCGCGCAATGGGACGCATGACCGATATCACCGAAGATGGCCGTTACTTCAGCGGCTACGACCACAAGGTGCACGAGGCCGCGGGGCACGACTTCTATGTGGACGACGGGATGTGGGATACCTTCCGCTCCGAACATCCTCTGCAGTTGCTGCTGAACGCGCACCGGCAGGAGGATATAGCCCGGTCGTACATCCGCATGTATGAGCAGAGCGGATGGATGCCGTCGTTTCCCTCGGTTGCCGGCGAGCAGGCGGTGATGATCGGCCATCACGGGGCCGAGTTCCTCCTGGACCTGTACGAAAAGGGCTATCGCGATTTCGATGTGGAGCAGGCCTACGCAGGTATGCGCAAGAATGCGACCCAGGCTACTTTGCTTCCCTGGAGCCGGGCTCCACTGACTGGGCTGGACCGCGTGTATTTCGAGAAGGGATTCTTCCCCGCGCTGGCGTGGGGAGAGAAGGAAACCGTGCCGCAGGTCACGGGGGAACGGCGCCAGGCGGTTTCGGTCACGATTGAGAACAGTTACGACGACTGGTGTGTGGCGCAACTGGCCAAGGCGCTGGGAAAGCAGCAGGATGCGGCCTATTTCCTGAAGCTGGCCCATAACTATCAGAACGTCTTCAACCCAGCCATCGACTTTATGGCTCCCAGGAGCGCCGATGGCAGGTGGGTTGAGCCATTCGATCCGAAGTTAGGGGGCGGACAGGGCGGACGCGATTATTTCACCGAGATGGATGCGTGGACTTATACCTTCGGTGTGCAGCACGATGTGGCGGGGCTGATCCACTTATTCGGCGGGCGCGATGCCTTCAATCACAAGCTCGATCTGCTCTTTGTCGAGCAATACGGCACGTCGAAGTACCGTTTCCTGAACCAGTTTCCCGATTCTACGGGGCTGGTTGGACTGTATGCGCAGGGCAACGAGCCAAGCTTCCACATCCCCTATCTTTACGATTTTTCCGGAGAGCCGTGGAAGACGCAGCGCCGGGTACGCGAGATGATGGACCTCTGGTACGGGGACGGGCCGCTCGGCATCCCGGGCGACGATGACGGCGGGGAGACTTCGTCGTGGTATGTGCTGAGCGCGATGGGATTCTATCCGGTCTGCCCCGGCAGTCCGGTGTATGAGATCGGCAGCCCGATTTTCGCGAAGACGGCGATTCGTATGGGGAATGGGAAGGAGTTCACGATCATCGCCGATCATGTATCGGCGAGGAACAAATATATCCAGTCGGCCACGCTGAACGGGCAGCCCCTGGACAAACCGTGGTTCCGTCACGCCGATATTGCCAATGGCGGCACGCTGACGCTGGAAATGGGAGACAGGCCCAGCCGGCAATGGGGCAGCGCACCCGAGGATGCGCCGCCGTCGATGTCGGATGAAAACGCAGAATGAGCGGGGGCAGGATGCCGGAGTGAGTTGCAGGACAGATGCGGAGCAGCTTAGCTTCGCTTCCGCACGAGACTGATAGCTCTGAGGATGACGGCGTTGTTCCGGATCACCGGGCCCCAGTTGTTGTTGTATTCGCTGGATCCGCCGCGGAAGCCGGTGGTTCCGTTGAGGCGAATCTCGCGGATGACTTTGCCGAGGCGGGGATTGATCCACTCGAGGGCAAAGAAGGTGACGGGATCGTCGCCATCGCCGATGCTGAGGGCGTCGGCTCCATAACAGTAATTCGCGTGCCTGCGCTCCGGCGCGGCGGCGCGCTGCCGCCAGTCCCACTCGAGGATATTCACGCCATAGCGGATGGGGATGGTGGTGACGAAACCGTCTTCGTACACCACTTCGTACCATCCCAGAAGGTCCGCGGTGTCCTGCTGATCCCAGATGATGCGGTAGCTTTCCGTGTTGCGGGCGGGTTTGGCCGAGGCGTGGAGGAAGATGAGGCTGGCGGGAGCCGCTCCGATGGGGATGCCGGTTACGGATTTGGGCAGTCCGGAGGGTTGGTTGCCGTCGGTTCCGACAAGGACGGAGTGCAGGCCACCGGTCTCCTTCAGGTCGAAGGGGGCGGCGGTGGACTGGATGGTTCCGGCCTTAGTGGGAGGAAGGGTGGTTTGTAACTGCGGAATCCGGCTCCCGAAGTTGAACTTCGTGGAGATATCTACGGGGACGATGGATTTCTCCGTCTGCGTGGGAGGAACGATCCCGCTGAGACGAGTGCGGATGCCAGGGATCATGGACTGGACCTGGGCGGAGAGAGCTTTGGGCTCAGGAACGCGGCCGTTCCAGAGGATGCCGCTGCATCCGAGGAAAGTGGCCATCAGCTCCTTGCCAAAGCCGATTTCGTTGGTGGCGAACCAGGCCGAGGGAGCACCGCCGAGGAGAGTGGAGCGGCGCCTGCGGGTTTCATAATCCGTGATCGTCGGCTCAAAGTTGCCGTAGATCTGCTGGAAGCCCATTTTCTCGAGGGTGTCTTCGTTGAGTTTCGCATTGCCGCCCGGCTCGCCGGGATCTTCTTCCCAGAACCAGTTGAAGATCAGGCAGTCTTTGGGGATGAGCCTCTGCACCTGCTCGGGGGTCATGCCGCCCGGGGTGTAGTAGACAAAGCCGTCGGGAGCTACGTGCCTTTTCAGGCCGAGGCCACGCACCGATTCAAGCAGCATGTCGCCCCAGAGAGCCGTTTTGACGCCGCGGGAGGCAAGATAGCCGTGAATCATCTTCACGTCCTGTCCGTATAACTCTCCAATATCCGGATCGTGGCAGGCGGGAGATACGTTGACGGGGAGGAAGAGCTCATCGTGCCCGATGTGGACCATCCTGGGTTTGAGGAGGTCGATGAATTCGTCATAGACCTCGTACACCAGGGGATAGGAGTTGCCGTTGGATGCGCAGTAGATATCCGGCCACTTATTCTCGGGAACGGCGGCAAGGTCTCTGTGCCGGGTGAGGAGATAGTAGCTGTGCGTAAAGGAGGCAAGCTCCGGAATGAGTTCGATGTGATGGTTTGCCGTCCAGCGGGCCAGGTCGGCGATCTCCTCTTTTTCGAGGAACCCGCCGTCGCAGGTGTCCTGGTGGGAGGAGTTCTGCTCGATGCCGTGAAATGGTCCCGGGGGGTAGTTACGGCAGCTGTAATTGCAGTCGCGGGCGAAGTCGACCCATCCGGCGTTGAGCTCGGGATGACGATCGAGACGCATGCTGGCGCCGATTTCCATGATCAGCGTGTTGTATTTGTAGAGCGCCATGTAATCGCGCACGAAGCGGCGGAAATACTGGATGTTGTCGCGGCCGGGGAGGAAGAGGTAGATGCCGCGGAAGGGCTTGTCCGGCCAGTCGCGAATCTCGACTCCGCGCACCTGGACCTGATCCTCCTGGCGGAAGATGAGCTGCCGGAGAGACTGCAGGCCCCAGAAGGCTCCGCGGTCGTCGCTGCCGGCGATGAGAACGAGATTTTTGCCGGCGCGGAGGATGTAGCCTTCCGGGCCCGGCATCTGGCTGCCGGCATCGATGCCCATGGTGCCGCAGCACTGCCGGACCAGAGGATTCTGCATCGATCCCATGACGATGGTGCGCACGGCGGGATCGAGGCTGGAAGCGCGCTGCACGAGAAGCTGGCGGTCAAAGCGGTCGCTGAACTCGTGGGCCAGGCTGCGGGCGAGGAAGTAATCCTGCTCGGAGGCGCTTGCGGGAACGACGATACGCGTCCCGGAATCGACGAGGAAGTTGCCGCCGGAAGCAGCGATGTGCTGGGGCTCGGGAAAGATGAGGAACTGGAGAGGCGTGTCGCCGCCCGGTTCAGGAAGGCCAGCGGCAGCGGAAGCAAAACCGGCGGTGGCGGCATGCAGGAGCGATGCATGCGCGATCATGGTGGTGCCCGCGGCGGCTCCCGCCGCCGCGCTGAGGAAGTCTCTGCGCGTCAGGTCATTCATTTAGGCGGTCCCTGTGGTGGAGAGTGCGGAGCGACAGGCAGCGGGGCTGAGGGAAACGAAGTTACGCACGCGGCTCGTCCTTCGAATTTCTTCTGCTTGTGGAGCTTTGGCAGAGCGTGGTGGTGGATGCGCTTCTCTTTATTTCGAATTGCCTGTCCGGCACTATAAGCAGAAATTCCGCGAATTGCAAACCGGCATTCGCCGGGGTGGAAACCATCTATACCGTAATGAGACGAAATCATAATGAGAGACGAACGGGAGAAGGCCTAGGGCGAACCTCTGTCCGGGCACGTACATCTGCCGGTCACGGGACCGGGCGTACAGGGCGGATCCTCTGCGGCGATGGATGGTGGGGGAGCCGACGCAGCAGACGGAGAGTTTCGGCGGTATCCTCCTGGTGGCAGAGCGGCCCTCGGGAAGTTCCGGAGGTGCGTTTTCCGTTCCTGAATCTTCCGTTTTGTTCGCACGATGGCGAGAAGAGCGGTAGCATGGGGTTTCTGCCTGGATGATGGTGCGCCGTCAGATGGTTTTCGGTGATATTGCGGAATCGGCAGACCCATCGGTAAGAAGAGCCGGGGGCCACAACGGTGACGCCGGCGAGTGTGCATGGCTGGAGGAATGGTGTTGAAGCCTGGTATTGCCCGCATTCTGTCCCTGCTTGTTGTTGCCGGCTGCATCCTGCCTGCCGGCGGGAGGCTTTCTGCGCAGACTGAGACGCTGCCTGTCATGCCCCTGCCCGCGCATGTTGTCGCGGGGCAGGGGCAATTTGTCATTGACGGCAGTTTCAACCTGGCGCTGCACGGCTACACGGAGCCTCGGCTGGAGCGGGCGCGAACGCGGTTCCTGATGCGGCTTTCGCGGGAAACGGGGATTCCGCTGTGGCGTGAGGCGCAGTTCAATCAGGCGCACTTCATTGTCGAGACGGGCGGAGCCAGCAAGCCGGTGCAGCAGCTGGGCGAGGATGAGTCGTATCATCTGGAGATTTCCTCCGCGCAGGTGCGGCTGACGGCGCCGAATCCGCTGGGGGTGCTGCACGGGTTGCAGACCTTTCTGCAACTGGTGAGGATCACGCCGCAGGGCTTCAGTGTTCCGGCGGTGACCATTGACGACCAGCCGCGCTTTCCCTGGCGCGGGCTGATGATCGACAGCAGCCGTCACTTCATGCCCATCCCGACGATCGAGCGGACGCTGGACGGCATGGAAGCGGCGAAGCTGAATGTGCTTCACTGGCACATCTCCGACGATCAGGGATTCCGGGCCGAGAGCCTGAAGTTTCCGCTGCTGCAGAAGGACGGCTCGGACGGCCTGTATTACACGCAGGACCAGATCGGCGAAGTGATCAACTACGCGCGCGACCGCGGCATCCGGGTGGTTCCGGAGTTCGATATGCCGTGCCACACGCAGTCGTGGCTGGTGGGCTATCCGAAGCTGGCGGCGGGGCCGGGGCCGTACCACATCGCCACGCATATGGGTGTGCACGATGCGGCCATGGATCCGACCAAAGAGTCGACGTATAAGTTCATCGATACCTTCATCGGGGAGATGGCTGAACTATTCCCCGACACGTACTTCCACATCGGCGGCGATGAGTGCAACGGGAAGGAATGGAACAGCAATCCGCAGATCCAGAGCTACATGCACGCGCACGGAATCGCCAGCAACGCGGCGCTGCAGGCGTACTTCACCGCGAGGGTGCAGAAGCTGGTTGCCAGGCACCACAAGATCATGGAGGGCTGGGACGAAGTTCTGCAGCCGGGTACGCCGAAGGATGTCGTGATCCAGTCGTGGCGCGGGCAGGCTTCGCTGGCGGAGGCCGCGCGGCAGGGCAATCGCGGGATCCTCTCGACCGGCTACTACATCGATCTGAACCAGCCGGCCGGGGAGCATTATCTGGTCGATCCGCTGGGAGGCGATGCGGCCAGTCTGACGCCGGAGCAGAAGAAGCTGGTTCTGGGCGGCGAGGCGACGATGTGGGCGGAATATGTGTCGCCGGAGAATATCGACAGCCGCATCTGGCCGCGTACCCTGGCGATCGCAGAACGGCTGTGGTCGCCGCAGGATGTGCGCGACGTGGGATCGATGTACAAGCGGCTGGCGATTGTGGCGCAGAAGCTGGAGTCCTGCGGGATCGATCCGCGGGCGGAGACCGATGCCATGCTGCAGAGGATGAGCGGCAATGGCGATCCTGAGGCTCTGAAGGTGCTGGCGGCGGTGGTGGAGCCGCCCGAGGGGTATACGCGCAACGATCACACCAATTTCAACACCTTTACCCCGCTGAACCGGCTGGTGGATGCGGTTCCTCCGGAGAGCGTTACGGGGCGGGAGTTCCAGCAGCTCGCCGAGGCCATCGCTTCCGGGCAGGCGAGCCAGCAGCAGTGGCAGCAGGCGAGAAGGTGGCTGACGCTGTGGCGCGATAACGACGCGCGGCTGCAGCCTTTGCTGAGCAAGTCGAGCATTACGGAGGAGCTGATCCCGGTATCGCACAACCTGAAGGAGGTTGCGGTGATCGGGCTGCAGGCTCTGGATGCGCTCGAAAACCACGGTTCCATCGCTGCCGACCAGCGGGAGAGGGATCTGAAGACGGTGCAGGCGGCGGCGAAGCAGCAGGCGACGCTGCTGGATGCGGTGGCGCCCTCGGTCGAGCTGCTGGTGCAGGCGACGAAATCGGAGTAGGGGACCGAACCGGCGCAGGGGGTTGTGAACTTCCAGGGACGGAGAAAGACAGATGAGGGAACAACTCGGAATGGGGAGAGGCATTCGTCGCGGAGTTCGGATTCCGGCGTATCTCCGCATGGTTTTGCTGGGGGCGCTGGTTTTCTGCGCAGCTCCTGCGGGCAGGGCCGCGCCGATCAATGGAAACCTGGCGCTGGTTCCCCCGATGGGGTGGAATGACTGGGCGCACTACCAGTGCAATTTCACGGCACAGACGATTCTCGACAATGCGCAGGCGCTGGTGAAGACCGGGCTGGCGGCGCGCGGCTACGACACCGTGACCATCGACGACTGCTGGATGCTGAAGGATCGGGACGCGAACGGGAACCTGCAGCCCGATCCGCAGCGGTTTCCCCACGGGATGAAGGCGGTTGCCGATACGGTGCACGGGCTGGGGCTGAAGTTCGGCATCTACGAGGATTCGGGCTATGACACCTGCGGCGGATTTGCCGGCAGCGGCGTGCCGAAGGGCGGGGGCAAGGATCACTTTCTGCAGGATGCGAAGCTGTTTGCCTCCTGGGGCGTGGATTACCTGAAGCTCGATGGCTGCAATGTCTGGGTGCCGAAGGGGGGCAGCAAGAATGCCGCCTACCGGAGCGCCTATGCGGCGGAGGCCGAGGCTCTGAAACAGGTGGGGCGACCGACGGTCTTTTCGGAGTCGGCTCCGGCGTATTTCCAGGGAACGCCGGGCTGGTACACCGTACTGACCTGGGTGAAAGGCGACGGCCAGCTGTGGCGCGAAGGCACCGACATAGCCACTTTCGATGCGGCGAATGCGGATAAGCCGAGGTTCGACAGCGTACTGTGGAACTACGCCTATAACCTGCCGCTGGGGCGCTTTCAGGAGCCCGGGAACTGGAACGATGCGGATTTCATCATAGGCGGCGACGGCGGCATCACGCTGGCGGAAACGCGCAGCCAGCTGGCGCTGTGGTCGATGATGTCGGCGCCACTGATTCTCAGTTCGGACCTCGACAAGCTGAGCCCGCAGGCGATCGGGATCCTGAGCAACAGGGCGGTGATTGCTGTGGATCAGGATCCGCTGGGGCGCGAGGCCACGCTGGTGCGGCGCAACCAGCAGGTCGATGTGCTCTTCAAGCCGCTGCAGGATGGCGATTACGCCATCGCGGCTGCGAACCGCGACAGCCAGCCGGTGCGGGTGGAACTGCATCCGGCGGAGTTGGGGTTTGCCGGGAGCGGGTGTCGTCTCGATGCACAGAACCTGTGGACAGGGAGCCGGCAGACGTCGCTTTCCACGCTGCAGACCGAGGTTGCGGGACAGGATGCGGAGATCTGGCGGGTGCACGCGGGATCCGGCTGCGGAAGGCCGACCCGGACCGGAGCGATTGTCGCGACGGCCAATGTGCCTGGCCACGATCACGGATTTGAGGGCTATGCGCAGTGCCTCTCGGCGGCGGGGAATGTGGGGGAGTGCCAGGGGAGTCAGGCTGAAAGCTGGACGGTTGCGGCCGGCGGGGTGCTCAAGGCGGAGGGGAAGTGCCTCGGCGTTGAGGGTGGCAAGCCGGTGATGCAGGCGTGCGCGGGCGGCGCGGCGGAGCACTGGAGGTACACGCTGGCGGGCAATCTGATCAGCGGCGGTCACCAGTGCCTTACCGGCGGCGAAAGCGGCCTGAGCCTCGCGGCCTGCGGGCACAACCGGACGGATCAGATCTGGTCCCTTCCGAACGAGGGCGCACCGCACAGATAAGAAGCGATGTGAGCCCGGTTCTGGTCAGGGCGAAACAGGAACGGGTCCGGCGAGGACAACTCGCTCACGGGCCCGTTTCCTTTTTCCAGCCAGGAGATCCGGCCATGGGCGGGCAGCGGCTGGTTACCGGCGAGGGTTCTGCCGGTTCCAGGCGCAGACGGAGAGTGGTCTTTGAGCGTGCCGGAGCATCAACCACCGAAGGCCCCTGCTATCGGACCTTCCGGCCTCTCCTCAATTTTCCTGAGCGGACCACGATCATTCATCGAAATGACCATTCCTCTACCCGGAAAGCGGGATAGGCAGCATCCTGCCGAAATATTGTGATCAAAGAGAGTGCTACAAATGCCGCAAACCATCGGAGCCTCGCCATTCGGGCGAACTGTGTGCGTGTGCCGCCTTCTGCGCTGCCGCACGCGGCGGACTGCGCCATTCGGCGCAGCACGGGTTCTGAGGAGCAATCCGGATGCCCGCGACATTCGGAGGCAAACCCTTCAAATTGAGTCGACGGGGAACCAGGACAACTTTGGTCCCTGTCGTGCAGGTACTTCGGTCAGCCGTACCGCGGGAACAGACAACGGTGGATCGACAGCAACATCGGCCGAGACGCACAACGACGCCAACCCACGCGAAGCGGTCACTCGGCTTCACCGCGGGTTCGAGCGTGAACACCTCCTTTTCAGTTTCGAGAGCCGCCGTCGGCGTCCAAACCCGGACGCCGGAGCAGCTCGCGATTCATGGGTCCCGGGCTCTGCAGCAAATCACTGTGTAGCTTTTCGGGGCAGCATGGAAGCTGCCTTGACATTTCCAGCGGGCCATTCATTCGCTGAATCCGACGTACTGTTCCGGGGCGTGAGCGCCTCGGGGCGGAGGACAGAGGTCAGCGGTGCTCCCGCCGATGAAAGTTATGCGCAACACTGCCGTGGCTGCGGTCGAGGGGAAGGCCTGTGAGCCTCGCCGCACGGAAACGAAGGGAAGGAATAACAAAATGTACAAGCTGATTCTGGCTGACAATCAGGATGTTTTTCGTGCAGGAATGGCCAAACTGCTGGGGATCGAAGAAGACTTCCGCATCATCGCGCAGTGCAGGGAGGCGGAGCGTCTCTCCTCGGCGATTCAGTCATTCCCGGACGCAATTGTGATCTTTGCTTCCTCGCTGAAGCCGGATCGCCAGACCGTGGTTCCGCAGGTGGTCGCAACCGCCAAAGCCACGATGGTCATTACCGAGGGTGAGGAGTCGGTTCAGCCGTGGTTTGCGCTCGGAGTGGGCGGAGCGGCGCCGCGGAGCGTGAGCGGCTCTGCGCTGATCGAGTGCCTTCGCAGCGTGGCCAACGGAAGACGGCAGGTTCGCGCCGGCGGCCAGGGCCCTGCCTTTCAGCACGATGCGGTCGGATCGAGCGTGCGCAATCGGCTGACGCCCAAGGAACTCAAGATCCTGGCCCTGCTGATGCAGGGCGGCAGGAACAAGGACATCGCGGAGCGGCTGAACACCACCGAGCAGGTGATCAAGAATTATCTGCGGAATATCTACGACAAGACCGGTGTATCCGATCGCCTGGAGCTGGCACTCTTCACGATCCATCACCGCAGCCTGGCGGAAGCCGCCGAGACGGTGGGCCACCAGCTGATGGAGAGCGCAAACGCGGCGCGCTACCAGCTGGCCTGAATCAGACGGGGCTGGCTGCACATGCGCTGGCCAGCACCGTTCCGGGGGGCGGTTCGCAAATCGCCGCAGGACAACAGATCCAGCCTGAAGGCCGCCGGGTATACTGGGCCGGGAACGGACCTGATCCCCTATGGAATTGCCCAGCGAGGCCAGGTAAATGGCGCAGTCGCTGCCGATTGGCATTGCTCTGATCGTTGTGGCCGGCCTGATGGCGGGCGACTGCATGCTGCCGCTGAAGTTCAGCCGCACGTGGCGATGGGAAAATACCTGGCTGATCTTCACTCTGGTGTCGCTGGTGATTCTGCCGTGGGCTCTGGCTCTGGGTCTGGTCGATCACCTCTTTCAGGCGTATGGCGCGCTGAGCCTGCGGCAGTTTGCCGTCCCGGTTCTGTTCGGAGCCGGGTGGGGCATCGCGCAGGTGCTGTTCGGGCTCTCGATTCGGCGTCTGGGGCTCGCTCTTGCGTACGCCATCATTATCGGGCTGGGGACGCTTCTGGGGACGCTGGTGCCGCTCTTCGCGCAGCATCGGAATCAGGTCAACGGAACGATCCTGACGGAAGTACTGGCAGGCATTGCCATCATGCTGATCGGCGTCGCGCTCTCGGCCTGGGGCGGACAGATGCGCGAAGGGCAAGCCAGCACCACCGCCAGCGCAGAGCCTTCCGGCGGATATTATGCCGCGGTGCTGCTGGCCGTGCTGTGCGGTTTGCTGGCCCCGATGATCAACTACTCATTCGCCTTCGGGCAGGATATTGCCCAGGCGGCCGTTCGCTTCGGCAATTCAGAAGTGCGTTCTGCCTATGCGGTCTGGCCTGTTGGCCTGGCCGGCGGGCTGGTGCCGAACCTTGGCTACAGCATTTATCTGCTGCGAAGGAATCGCAGCGGTGCGCTTTTTCAGCCTCTGGCGCCGGACATCATGTGGGCGGTCCTGATGGCCGTCCTCTGGATGGGGTCCATGGCGCTATATGGAATGAGCGCGAGCTATCTGGGTTCTTTCGGAACCTCTGTCGGCTGGGGGCTCTTCCAGACCTTCATGATCATGACGGCGATGATCTCCGGGGTGCTGGCCGGGGAGTGGCGGGGAGCGCCGCGTCCGGCGCGGCTCCTGATGGCGGTCAGCCTGGTGTGCCTGCTGTGTGCCACGGCCCTGCTGGCGGCGGCCAACAGGTGAGGCGCGGCTTTTCCGGCCGCGTCACCGTGCAACGGTTGCAGTTCCAGGAGGTCACGCCAATGCGCGTGTGCCCGGGATCGTCTCAGCCGCCGATCTCCGTGGGCTTCATGGAGCCGGGCGCTTCATTTTTGACCTGGGAGGCTGACGCTCCGCATGCGTGGCTTCAATCCCCGGGGAGCAGTTCCAGGCGCCTGCCGGCGCGATCGGTGAACCATTCGCGGATCCATCTGGCCAGCAGGAAGCTGAGCGCCGTCACAAGCAGCAGGAGAAGGACAAAATACCGGGCCATCCACAGACGCATGGCGGCGAACCAGGAGAGATTGCCGATGTGCCAGACACGCCCGCGGAGGTCACAGGAGCGGAATCGTCCATTGCGCAGCAGGGTCACGGCATCGGAGAAGTCGTCGGACTGGGAGCGGTCGAGCAGCGCCCCGGCGAAGGCGCCGGCGGAGGTGGTATCGCGCAGCGCGATCAGCACGAAAGCGCGCTGGGGAGAGGAGGGCGATTCGATTTCCTCGGCCATGGCGTCGGCGGCGGCGCCGTGGCTCGGGAAGATATTGGGCAGAGCGGAGCTGGGTATCCATCCGTGGCTGTTCAGATCCCGCAACAGTACAGGCAGACCTCGATCGGGGCGGGCCAGCCGGAACCCTGCCGGGCCGATGGTGACGGGCAGCAGAGGAGCGAGCTGTGCGAAGGCGGGCTGATCGGTGACGGAGCCGAGCACCAGATAATCGCTGTTTCTGTTGATGACGGTATTGGGTCCGGCCACGGTGACGCGGAGAGCAGGGTAGCCGGTCTGTGCGCCGAAGTGACCCATGAGGTCGAGAAAGAGTGCGATTTCAGCGGCGCTGGGTGTGGATGGGAGGACAACCGTGGTTTGCGACAGATCGGCCATACGCGTAAAAGGGAAGCCGGCGTGGGCGAATAGCTGAAGATTCGGCATCCGCGTCCACAAGGAAAGGCCGTGCAGGTCGAGGGAGGAGTTGCAGAGGAGTTCTCCGCGAGGCGGGGCGAGCGAAGTCTGCGCCGCCTTCTGCGCTCCGAAATCGAAATGAAAGAGGATGGTATTTCCAAAGGGCCGGAGGCCGGCGACGGGCAGAAGGACGACTTGCTGTGCCTCGGCCCATCCGGCGCCCGGGATGAGCGGGATGTCGTTGAGCTGGTACCCGTTGATGACGATGCGCAGAGCCGCGCCCGCGCCAGCCGCCCAGGCGGTATAGCGGTAGGCAAGATGCAGTCTGATCGTCTGGTGCTCGCCGTAGAAGAGGTCTGGCGGGAGATGAAAGTAAACAGGAACAGGATGAGAGCCGTCGGTCGCGAGTGCGCTTTGGGATTGGCAGCCGATCAGAGGGGAGGCTGCGCTCACCGGGAGCCACCGCGGTGCGTCTTCCGGGCTGCGCGGGGGCGGCAGGGGCGCAGGTGCAATGGACAATGTATCGCCGGCCGGCTTCAGAGGCCGGGGGGAAGAAGTGGCCTCAGCGGTTTTCAGGAGCGAGAGAGTGCGGGCCGCATGCAGCAGCTGATCCTGGTCGCTGCCGGCGACGATGAGGACATTGCCGTAGGGGTCGGATGGGTTATTGCGAACGGCAAGGATCGGTCCGCTGCCCGCGGGGATGCCGAGAGAGGCCGGTAATGTATCCCGACGATCGGAGAGGATGACAAGATCGCCGGCCGGGATGGAGCCGATCACCGTGGAGAAGCGGACCGGTTTGGCTCTGGCGAGAAGGCCGAACCAGGAGGCCACGACTCCGCCGGCCTCAAGCTGCTCCGGGCCGGGCGGGGAAAGAAAGACGAGAGGAACCACCGTCGAAGACTGCAGGTCCGGGTCGAGGAAGGGCAGCGGAAGCTCGGAAAGATCATTGTGCAGGCGCAGCCGATACCCTGAAACACTGAGTGAGGAATCGGAGCTGATCCGTGCGCGAACGATCGATGAGGCCTGATCCTCGGGTTCCATCACACCGCTTCCGCTGAACTGAAAGGTCAGAGTATTGTTGCGGACCAGCAGGCCCGCAGGGATGGGGATTTCGGTTTCGGCGAAGCCTGCGCCGCCGGGCTGGGGTGAACCGGGGTGAAGGGTGGCGATGACGGTTCCGTTCACGGCGACGGTCAGCGAGGTTGCCCGCGGATCCAGTTCGGGATCGAGGCTGTAGCGAAGTTTCAGCGTGGCCTGCTGCGGCACCAGCGTAGAGGAAAGATTGAAGGGGACTGAAGCTGCAGAGCGCGGGCCGCGCATGTCCATGGCGTCCGATACGCCCATATCATCGAGCGTCAGGGTCTGCCGGGTTTTGCTGAGGTCCTGCGAAGCCGCAGCAGCCTGGTGATCGCTGCGCAGATCGGCGGCGAAAAGCGGATGGCAGCTCAGCAGGAAAAACAGGGCGACCATCGCGGTGACCGCGGATTTGGGCACGCGCTGCCGGGCGGAGCTTTCCTTCTCGGGGAAGAAACTTGCGAGGAGCTGATAAATTCCGTAGCCGGCCAGCCGGATTACCCGTGCCAGGCTGACCAGGGGGCGATCGATCTCGCGGGTTTCGGGCGGCTGCAGCCAGGCATCGGCGCGCGAGTAGAGCGCGCGGGTAAGGGTCTCCTGTTCGGCGATCGTCTCCGCGGAGAAGGCGACGCGGATTTCTCCGTTGGCCGTGCCGAGAACCGTTGCGGTCACGCGGGCATCGCCGGTGTGCAGGGGAAAGCCGATCTGAAAGCGGTCGCGCAGCGACAAACAATCTTCGGGCGGCAATTCGATGGCCGCGCCGGTGACCGACATATTGGTGGTCACCGCGATCAGCTGCCGGCCGTCCGGCATATGGAGAGAGACAGGGATCCGCGCCTCGATGCGAACCGACCCGCGTCTCTGTTTCTGCTCATGGGCAACCGCGGCCGCGACACCGAGAATGACCATATTGAAGAGGATCCAGACGAGGTTCATGATCACGGTGCCTGGATGCCGGGTATCGTGGAGGAAGAGCCGCCATGGGGCTACGGCCACTCCGAGGAAATTCAGAAAGAGCAGCCACGCGGTAGGTGTGGCGATCTTCGTGTCGAAGCGCGTGTCGCTGAGGGTATTTCCCTTGTCAGTGACATTGAACTTACCCAGTCTGGGATTGATGAGAGCCAGCAGAGTGGGGATCAGGATATACGGGGCGAGAACCGTTTCATAAATCTCGTTCCAGAAGGAATGACGGTGATAGCCCTGAATGCGGGAGTTGGTCAGGCTGGAAAGGACCAGGTGGGGCAGCGAAAAGGCAACGATGGCGAGCCAGTAACCGGGAATGATGGTTCTGCCCAGCAGCATGTAGACGAGGGGCGCGCAGAGAAAGACAAGACGCGGGACCGCGTAGAGGAAGTGCAGCATCGCGTTGAGATAACAGAGGCGCTGCGTGAATTTCATGCCCCGGGCGAAGAGGGGATTGTCGGTGCGCAGAATCTGGATCATGCCCCGTGCCCAGCGGATGCGCTGGCCGACATGCGCAGCCAGAGTTTCGGTGGCCAGCCCGGCTGCCTGAGGGATATTGATGTAGGCCGTGTTGTAGCCGAGTTTCTGCATCCGCAGGGAAGTATGAGCATCTTCGGTGACCGTCTCCACGGCGATGCCGCCCACTGCGTCCAGCGCCGAGCGGCGGATCAGCGCACAGGAGCCGCAGAAGAAGGTGGCGTTCCAGAAGTCATTGCCGTCCTGCACGATTCCGTAGAACAGTTCGCCTTCGTTGGGGATCGTCCTGTAGTGCACCAGGTTGCGCTCAAAGGGGTCCGGCGAATAGAAGTGGTGGGGCGTCTGCAGCATGGCCAGCTTCCGATCGGCCAGCATCCAGCCGAGGGTCACCTGCAGAAAGCTGCGCGTGGGAACGTGGTCGCAGTCGAAGATGGCGACATAGGGCGAGGCCATACGGGAAAGAGCGTGATTGATGTTCCCCGCCTTCGCGTGCCTGTGCTCCTGGCGGGTGATGTAGCCGACCCCGGCCTCCTCAGCGAATGCGCGGAAATCATCGCGGGTGCCGTCGTCGAGGATATAGACATGGAGCTTGTCCGGGGGATAGTCGATCTGGATGGCAGCCAGGGCCGTGTAGCGAACCAGCGAGAGCGGCTCATTGTAAGTGGGAATGACGATGTCGACGTGCGGCCATTCGTTTTCGTCGCCGGGGAGGGGAACCGGTGTGCGTTTCAGCGGCCAGGCCGTCTGCATATAGCCCAGCACCATGATGACGAAGGTGTAGGCTTCCGCCGCGATCAGGATGAGCATGAAGAGCGCGTCATAACTGAAGCGATGGCTGGAAGGGTCGCTGAAGAAGTCCACGAGCATGGCGACTCGCCACCATCCGTAGCGAAGTGTGGCGGTCAGCGAAACCAGCATGAGCCCGAGCGTCACGACGCGGGAGCTGGAACTGCGGTTGGCGGCCAGTCCGATGAGGATGCTGACTGCGCCGAGAACCATCTGCTTCGGCCAGCTCAGGTAAAGGCTTACGAGCTGCAGGAAGAGGAACGCCGTCAGGCAAAGGATCGCGATTCGAAACGATCGAGAGACTGATCCACGTCGAGCTAACTGATTCGCCATAGGGGGATGTTTCTACGGTGACATGCGGGGCAGGCTACGGTAATACCTCTGGCGGGGGATACCAGGGAGTCTCGGGTTAGCCGCTATGCCACAGATGGAGAAGGCTGGTGAAGCCGGGGAGAATCGAGGCTGCGGGGGAGGCGAGCCTTCTGCCCGGCCGGCGGATCCCGTCAGTTCAGCGAATCGACGATTGAGGTCTGGCCGGCGAAGGGCAGCGCGGAGTCCCACACGCAGACGCGGTTGCGGCCGCCGGCCTTCGCGTCGTATAACGCCTGGTCCGCCAGCCGAAGCAGCTGCTCGGGCGATCGACTCGGGCTCCAGCTCGGAAAGCTTGCCGCTCCGATGCTGATCGACACGTCCAGCGCACGGTTTCCGGTTTGTATCCGGGTGGCGCCGACGGCGGCACGCACCTGTTCGGCACACGGTCGGAGATCCTCGGCGGTACAGCCTTCGAGCACGATGAGGAACTCTTCTCCTCCATAGCGCCCGATACGGTCGCTCTTCCTCACGGAATGCTGGAGGCGCGCTGCGACTTCTTCAAGGACCGAATCGCCGGCGAGGTGGCCGTAGAGGTCATTGATTTCCTTAAAGTGATCGATGTCGCAAAGCAGGACCGAGACAGGGTAATCGGCGCGTGCGGCAGTTTCGAGGGCGTCTGTCAGGTGCGACAGAACCGATCCGCGGTTCCACAGCCCGGTGAGGGCATCGTGGGTCGCGCGATGGCGCATCTTCTCGCGAGCATCGACGAGCTTGTCTTCGTATCGCAGGATTCGTCTCCCGGTCAGGAGGCGCGCCTTCAGTTCTGCCGGATTGCAGGGTTTGGTCAGGTAGTCGTCCGCGCCGGACTCGAGGCCTGCAACGACGTCGGCGTTGTCCTGTCTCGCCGTGAGCAGGGCGATGTAGACGTAGGATTCCTCGCGGTGGCGGCGAACCTCGCGGCACACCGCCAGCCCATCCATTTCGGGCATGATCCAGTCGATGAGAGCCAGCCGCGGTCCGTTATTGCGGGTCAGCTCGCGGCAGGCGGAAACGCCGTCGGCAGCCAGGACGACATCATAGCCGATCCTCTGCAGGATTCCCTGCATGAGGCGCCGCGAAACCGAATCGTCATCGGCAACGAGAATATTCATCCCACCGTCTCCGGACAGATGACCCGCAGTCTGCTGTCAACCCGGTACAGCTCGTCTTCCAGTCTGGCCAGCATTCGGCGGACGCCCAGGAAGTCTCCGGAGCGGGCCAGTTCTTCTGCTGAAGCGGCGATGGCGAGGGCCTGGGGCGCGGCCAGATTGGCGAGCGATCCCTTGAGCGCGTGGATGGCGCGGCGGGTCTTCTCGGCCTCACCGGCCGCAGCCGCTTCCTGCGCGACCCGCATCTGGGCCGGATGTTCCCTGCGAAAGATCTCGGCCAGTTCGGTGACGAAGGACAAATCTCCATCCACGCGCTCGAGCAGTTCCCGCTGGTTGACGCAGTCATGGGAATCCGGAGTGCGGCTATCCTCATGCGTTTTCTGCAGCTGGGAGACGCAGACCTCCAGCACATGGTCCAGTTCCTGGGGGCGAATGGGCTTGGAAAGATAGCCGTCCATACCGGCTTCCAGGCATCGCTCTTTGTCGCCTTTCATCGCGAGCGCTGTCATGGCGATGACCGGTGTATGCGTGCGCGTTTTCCCTTCCCGCCTGCGCAGCTCGATCGTTGCCTCCAGGCCGTCCATCTCGGGCATCTGGACATCCATGAGCACCAGGTCGAACCTGGTCTTCGCCAGCGCGGTAAGGGCCTCATGTCCGTTGGCCGCGACCACGACCTCATGTCCGCGCTTTTCGAGCAGGCGCAGGGCCACTTTCCGATTGACCATGTTGTCTTCCGCGAGCAGGATTCTGAGACCCGTGGCGGCAGCCTGTTCCTGAAGGAGGGAGTCGCGGGTCAGCATGGGTTTCACCTCCACACGCCGCTGCCTTGTAGCCAGCACGCAGGTAATTGCCTGGCGCAGCTCCGACTGGCGCACCGGCTTGAGCAGATAAGCGGCGATCCCCAGTTCGGCGCAGCGCGCTGTGTCTCCGCGGTATCCCCCGGAAGTCAGCATCATGATGGTGGCGGTTGCGATGTTCGGCCTGCGCTGAATGCTCTCCACCAGACCGAAGCCGTCCATCTTCGGCATATGCATGTCGGTGAGCACCAGATCGTAGGGATATCCCGCATCGCGGGCCGACTCGAGCTCGGCGAGCGCCAGTTCCGCATCCGCGACGCTGGTCGGATTCATCCCCCAGTGCTTCAGGAGCCCATCGAGAATCCGGCGGTTGGTCCGGTTGTCATCCACAACCAGGACTTTGGTTCCGGCGATTACCGTGCTGGAGCTTTCCGGGGCGGATTCCACTGGCTGCTCATGCGCCTGTCCGAGCCGAGCGGTGAAATGGAATTTCGATCCCACACCGACTTCGCTCTCCACCCACAGGCGCCCGCTCATCATCTCGACCAGACGGCGGGAGATGGTCAGGCCCAGACCGGTTCCCCCGAACTGCCGGGTCGTCGAAGTATCGGCCTGGGTGAAGGAATCGAAAATCGTTGTCAGCTTCGCGGTAGGAATGCCGATTCCGGTATCGGCGACAACGAAACGAAGGACAGAGGTCTTCTCCTCGGTCCGCTCCATCAGAACCCTCAGCGAGACTTCGCCTTCGCTGGTGAACTTGAGGGCATTTCCGAGCAGATTGATCAGGACCTGGCGCAGCCGCCCCGGATCACCCGAAACGATTTCAGGGACTTCCGGCGCGATCTCGCAAAGCAGCTCAAGCCCCTTCTCGTCGGCCCGCAGAGCCAGCGTTTTCAGAATTGCCTCGATGCACTCGCGGAGATCGAAGTCCATTTCCTCAAGCTCCACTTTGCCCGCCTCGATCTTGGAGAAATCGAGAATGTCGTTGATGACATTCAGCAGCGCATCCGCCGAGAGCTTGACGGTTTCGAGATATTCCCTTTGTTCCCGGGTTAGCTCTGTCTCCAGCGCCAGCTCGGTCATGCCGATGACTCCATTCAGAGGCGTGCGAATTTCGTGGCTCATATTGGCCAGGAACTCGCTCTTGGCCTTGCTGGCAGCCTCTGCCAGGCGAGCCTTATCGCGTTCTGCCGCCAGTTCCTCCATCATCCGGATGCGTTGCTGGCTCAGCTCCAGCTGAGCGGTCTGGTAGGAGAAATGGCGATCCAGGGTGGCCGTCAGGAATACCAGCCCGAGAAGAATCAGCGCGCTGATCACGATCCCAGCGAGACCCAGGGAGGTCACACCGATCGTGTGGCTGAAATCGGTGTTCATGGCAGGTGCGGCATGGTAGCTGACCGCGGCCATCCCCAGGTAGTGCATGGTCGGAATCGCCAGACCCATCAGCAGGCCGCTTCCCACTCTGCGCCAGTTCCACTGGGCGCCATGATCTTCGCGCAGGGCAAACGACAGCCACAGCGCCACAAAGGAAATGACAATGGCCAGAGCGATGGACAAGATCACCAGGCCGGGAGAGTAACTGCACATCGCAGGAAGCCGCATCGCCTCCATGCCGATGTAATGCATGGCGGCGATTCCGCTGCCCATCAGCACGGCTCCGGCAACGGCTGCCGATAACCCCATGGCCCTGCGGCTGACAATGAACAGAGCAATCGCGGAGCTAAGAACCGCCGCTGCCATGGAGAGCAGAACCGTAGGCCAGTCGTAGCGGACGGGCACCGGCAGATGGAAGGCCTCCATCCCGACGTAATGCATCGTCCAGATTCCGATGCCCAGCGCGAAGGCGCCGCCTGACAGCCAGGCGGTGCGCATGACCCCGCGAGCCGCGGTGACCCTGCCCGCAAGCTCCAGCGCGGCGTAAGCGGAGAGGATCGCCACGGCAATGGAAAGCGTTACCAGCCGCCAGTCGTAAGTGCCGATCAGAAGGGGAGTCTCCATGGTAATCGCTCTCTGTTACTTTCGTTTCAAGAATTTACCAGTCCCGCACAGTTCCAAGCTCTAGCACTTTTGCGTTACGGGTTGGGCGCTCCACGCGTCGATCAGAGACGTGAAGCTGCCAAAGACGCAGGCGTTCGGCCGAAGCCCGCAGCGTTCTTCGCCGGCCGATCGTTGGGGAGTGCAGTCATTCGAAGGCGTTCTGAGTCACAGTGCCGAGGGCGCCGCAGGAGTGGAGCGGGCCCACCGTGGCTGGAAAGGAAAATGGCAGGACAACAAGAGTGCTGTTACTCAGCCGGGCTGTGCTCCATAGTCTGGCGCAACTGGCGCGCATCCCCGGTGACCCGCAAAAGACTGCGATGTGCATGCGCATGGTACCGGTAAGTGGTTTGTTCCAGAAGATGAGTCGTCTGGTGAGGGATCTGGCTCGCAAGACGGGCAAGCAGGCCGAGACGGAAGCAATCGGTGGGGACACGGAACTCGATGGCAACGTGGTGGAGGAGCTGGCAGACCCGTTGATGCACATGGTCCGCAATGCTGCGGACCACGGACGGGAGCCTCCCGAAGAGCGGCGTGCGGCGGGCAAGGATGCCACAGGACGAATTCGCCTCGGCGCAAGCCACCAGGCGGGGCATACGGGCCACCTCCTGCGCGATTTCCGGCGTCCTGGAGGTGATGGCCGCAGCACGAACGCCGGAGGTGGCGTAGGCTTTCAGATGGATGTCGCGCATGATGAATCCGGCGCGGACAGCAAAATCGCTGCGCAGAGGCTGCAGAGGACGGGGTCGAGATCCAGATGGGGGTCGAGTGTCATGAGGAACAGAAACGCGCCAGGCTCATGAAACGAAGAGCTGCCCGATGAACTCCAATGAATGTTATTGATGCAACCGCTCGCCTGGCACGAGGTCGACGCGAAGACTTATCCTGCAGGAGAAACTGAAAGTGAAACTCGGTCTCATCAGCTCCGCCTGGCTGGGCACTGGCATCGATACCGCCCGCGGCATTGAACTGACCCGCGAAATCGGATTCGACACCATTGACATCTTTGCCGACCCGATGGAGATCGATGCGCGGGAACGCCGGCTCATCCGCAAAGCCTGTATCTCCGCCGGGCTTCCAGTTGTATCCACTGTATGCTGTGCGCTGGGTATTGCCGATTTCAATCAGCCGGTGCGAGCATTCCATGTGAAGCGCGCCAAATCGTATCTTGATTTCTGCTATGAGCTCGACGGCCGAAATCTGCTGTTTGTGGTGGGCGAATATATCTGGCAGAAGGAAGTGGTTGCGCCCCAGGACCAGTGGAAGTGGGCCGTGCAGCACGTGCGCGAACTGGCCGAGTATGCATCGACACTGGGCCTGGAGATCGTTGTGGAGATCGAGCCTTTCCATTTGTCCATCGTGCATAATGTCGAGTCGATGGGGCAATTTCTTAGTGAGGTCGATCATCCGGCCGCCAGGGCCAATATCGATATATCCCATCTTGCACTCGTCGGCAATTCGGCGAGCGAAATTGCCAGCCTGGCTGGCCGCATTGGCCACGTGCACCTCTCCGACTGCAATGGGAAGGTGCACGGGGATCTTCCGCCGGGGCGGGGGACGGTCAGTTTTCCGCCTTATCTCAAAGCCCTCGCTGACGCTGGTTTTTCGGGTACCGTCAGCATCGAACTCGAGTATTCGCCGGAGCCGGACAAGATTCTCGACTGGGTTCGTGAGGCCTATCAGGCTACCGATCGCCTGATGACCAGCCTTGGAATTCGTGCCTGATCGGAAAGACCTGCGATGAACGGAGGTATTCATCATGGCTGCTGGTCCGCTGCAGGACAGCGCGCTCAAGACCTACGAGTCGGACGGTTTCGTGCTGGCGAGGCATCTCTTCGATACCGAAGAGATCGGCCTGTTGCGGCGCGCGGCCAAAGAAGACCGGGAGCTCGATCAGCATTCGTTTGGCAGAGGCGATGGCGAAGGCGGCACGGTTCGTCTTTCGCTGTGGAATCACCCTGGCAACACCATCTATGGCATGTTCGCGCGCTGCGAGACCATCGTGAACACTGCCGAAAAGATCCTTCAGGGCGAGGTCTACCACTACCATTCCAAGATGATCATGAAAGACCCCAGGGTTGGTGGAGCCTGGGCCTGGCACCAGGACTACGGCTACTGGTATCAGAACGGAGTTCTCTTTCCGCTCCTCACCAGCGCCTTCATTGCCGTCGATCCGGCGACAAAGCAGAATGGATGCATGCAGGTGCTCAGGGGATCGCATCAGCTCGGCCGCGTGGACCACATCCTCACCGGGGAGCAGGCGGGCGCCGATCCGGAGCGTGTTCGCGAAGCGGAGAAGGTGCTGGACCTCGTATACGTCGAAATGGATCCGGGGGATGTGCTCTTCTTCCATGCCAACCTGCTTCATCGCTCCGATCAGAACAAGTCCGAGAGGCCGCGCTGGGCGATGATCTGCTGCTACAACGCGGCTCGGAACAATCCCTGGAAGGAACATCACCACCCGCGCTACACGCCCCTCAGCAAAGTTCCCGATCACGCGATCCGCGAAGCCGGCCTGCGCCGCTTCAGCGACAGCGGCAGCGACGTTGCGTGGCTCGATCAGGCCGAAGACAAGAGCGCCCGGAGCCTGGAGGAATCTGCAGCGATGCGCGGCGGCGGACAATGAGGGCGGATTCCTGCTTCTACCCTCGATGACGCCCGGAAGAGGCCGCTCTGCGGATCGAAGCTGAGCGGCGGCCAGTTCGCAGCTCCGCCTGAGTCAGGATTCACCAGGGTAGCGTCGGTCTGCGGTTTCCGCACACCCATGGGATTCTCGAATCTCCGACAACGTTGATCGATTCAGAATCCCCGACTCGCGCCGCGTAGTTTTCGTTGGGCGGTGGGCACGGTGATGGGATATCCCTGCCAGACGTATTCGAGAGCTTCCGGGAGAGTCTGAAGCTTCACCGCATGGTCCACATGCCCGGCGTTGCGAGCGAAGACGAACTGGTAGTGATAGTGTTTGGCGGCCAGCACGCGGGCCATATTCTCGTTGGCGACAACCCAGTCGTGCATGCCGTCGCGCATGACGTTGGGATTGAGGAGATCGCGGTCGCCCACCTCCATCCAGACGCGGACAGGCTTGCGCGGCGAGCGAGGGATGAGGTGCTCGTGGAATTCCCATGCTCCGTGGGGCGTGCGCGGATTCCAGGGCCACTGCTGATTGACGAAGGTGCCCGAATAGCTGAGAACACGGTGGTAGAGCTCGGGGTGATACCAGGCCATGATGAAGGCGGCGGCACCGCCGGAGCTTCCGCCCATGGTGGCACGCCCATTGGGATCCTTCGTTAACCGGACGTGGTATCGCTGCTCCACCTGCGGGAGAACTTCTTTTTCGACGAACTCGGCGTAGCGGCCGGAGAGGGTGTCATATTCGAGGCCGCGTTCGCTGCCCTGGGCATCGCCGCCGCCGTTGGCGATGGAGATGGCAATCATCACGGGCAGGCGATGCTCGGCGATGAGGTTATCGAGGGCGGTGAAGAGGCTGAGATCGGGTCCATCAGCGCCCACGATGAAGGGCGCGACGGTTCCGGGAACATATTGTTGGGGGATATAGACGGCCACCCGGCGAGTCCACGGCGCGGGATGGCTGGTGGGTACGTTCAATTTGTCAGGATTTCCGGGATCGGGAGTGCCGAAAGTGCCGGGATCGCGCGCGATGCCGGGATAGATGCGGCTGTCGGCGGAGCTCATGGTGAATTCGAAGACCGCGCCCTTCGGCACATTGGCATGCTCCTGCATTGCAGACGCCGGAGGATGCATGGGGCCGAGAATGAAATTGCCGTCCGCGTCGGCCGGTGGAACAGCGCCGTCGGGCAGCTCCTTCGCCTGGACGTAGCCGGGCGTGTGGGGGGCGCGCGTGGGAGGGGCAGGCCGGCGAGGGGCGGTTGCCTGGGTACGCGCGAGCGGGGCCGAGAGAAAGAAGGCGATGATCAGGGCCGGATGCAGCCGGCGCGGCCGTGCGTTCATGCGAGGAGTCTTCATGCAGTGCCCTCTCTGCGGGAATTTTCAGATTGTAGAGGACAGAGCGGGCGGCGGATGCGCGCAGAGCGGGTGGCTCATCTTTGCAGCAAAGGGAACTGGCGGTGCCCGGCCCGGCAGCCCAGACGCCGAAATGGGGCACGGAATTTGACAGGGGCGGGGCACGGATGCGATTCTCACAAACGCCCGATGCTCCCTGGTCCTGCGCGATCCCGCCGCGATTTCCTGAAGTCGGTTGCTTTGGCTTCTCCCGCACTTCTCTTTGCCGATGCCGAGGGGGTCTTTGCACTCGGCCCATCGCGGCTGGCGGTGGAGATCTACATTTGGGAGGAACTGCTGCAGCGCGAGCGTCGCTCGCTGAGCGAGGGACTGCCGGAGATCTTCTCAAATGCGCGGGCAGCAGGGTTCAGCGCCATTGAGCTGAGCGACCCATTCTTCGCACCGCCTTTGCGCGAGCCCACCCTGGCGCTGCTGCGGCAGAACCGGATGAGCGTGCCTTCGGTGTATCTGGGTGGCGCCATGCATGAAGAGGCCGTCGGCGCGCAGACGATACAGCGGGGGTTGGCTACGTTCGCGGCGGCCAGGCCCGCGGGGTGCCATGCCATGGTTTGCGATCCATCGCCGAAGCCCGGCGACGGCGAGAAGACCGATGAGGAACTCGCCACCCAGGTGCGGCTGGTGAACGAACTGGGGCGCAGGCTGGCTGCCGAGGGCGGCAATCTGCGCTTTCACAATCACAAGGTGGAGCTGGCGTCGCACGCCCGCGAATGGCGGTACATGCTGAAGCACACCGACCCGGCGGCGGTGTCGGTCTGTTTCGACATTGACTGGGCGAACCAGGCTGGGTGCAAGCCGATGGAACTGCTGCGCGAGGCAGGCCACCGCGTGCGCGAAATTCATGTGCGCAGCTCACACCATCTGGTATGGGACGAAGATGTGGAAGGCAAGGGCGACGTGGACTTCGGACCGATTGCGGCGTGGCTGCAGCAGGAAGGCCTGAAGCCGCTGGTGGTGGTCGAGCTGGCCTATGACAAGGGGACCGTCGTCACGCGGTCGCTCATAGAGGATTTGCGGCGCAGCCGGGAGTTTACCGAGCGGACCTTCGCGGTGAGCTGAAACGGCCGCCTGGCCGCACGCGCAAATCGGCAGGGCAACGTCGCCAGAATCGGCGTTCCATCAGGTGTCATTCCCGGGCCGGAGCGATCGAATCGCCAGCGCGCTACCGTCGCCCGCCCAGCGATGACGGGAACGGCATGACCCGGTCTCTGTGTATACTGGCACATCCTGACCGGGGGAGGGCAGTAAGCGTTTCCTCTGCGCCCCTGGACTGGAGCGACCCTGAGTGGGCCTGCAGACAGCGCGGTGAGAACTCCAATGCCGGTATAGCCCGGCAAGGCAGGCAGGTAACGATGAAGACGAAAATCGGTTTCGCACTCATGCTCGCAATGGCGCTCACACTCGCTGGCGCAACGCCGTCGATGGCGCAGCCAACCGCTTCCGGGAATCATGTTCGTTCATCCAGGCCGAAGGGCCCATGCGACATCTACGCCGCGGCGGGCGACCCGTGCGTCGCCGCCCACAGCACCACGCGCGCGCTGTACGCCTCCTACAACGGCCCGCTGTATCAGGTGAGGCGCCAGTCGGACGCCAGGACTCTGGATATCGGTGTGGTTGAGCCCACCGCATCGGACGGCGGCGGTTATGCCGACGCGGCTGCCCAGGACAAGTTCTGCGCCAACACCTACTGCTGGATCAGCAGGATCTACGACCAGTCCCCGCAGCACAACGACCTCACCCAGGCCCCGCGCGGCGGATTCAGCGGCCCGGCGCTGGGTGGCTTCAACAATCTTCCTGTTGCCGACATGGCGCCGATCACCGTCATGGGCCACAAGGTTTACGGCGTCTTCATTGAACCGGGCATGGGCCTCCGCGATGACGACCCGAAGGGCACCGCCGTCGACGATCAGGCCGAAGGCCAGTACTGGGTCGTCAATGGGCAGCACTTCAACTCCGGCTGCTGCTTCGATTACGGGAATGCCGAGATCGACAGTCACGATGACGAGGCGGGCACCATGGAAACCGCCTACTTCGGCAATGCCCCATGGTGGTATGGCGGGAACACTCCCGGTCCCTGGATCATGACCGATCAGGAAAACAACCTGGTCGGATGCGTTAACCCGGATGGCTCGAAGCGCTGCGTACATCTACCGAATATCCACTGGCGATTCGTGACCGCGATCGCCAAGGGCGAACCGCACCACTGGAGCACCCTGGGAGGGGACGCGCAGAAGGGCGACCTCTCGGTCATGTTCAGCGGCCCGCGCGTGAACTCGATGTACGATCCGATGCGCAAACAGGGTGCCATCCTGCTGGGCAACGGCGGCGACAACAGCAACGGATCCCAGGGCACTTTCTACGAAGGCGCTATGACGGCCGCAGGCACCTTCCCGGCCAACGCAACCGACCAGCAGGTGCAGGCCAATATCGTGGCGGCCGGCTACGGCGTGCCGCCGCTGAGTCTGACTCCGGCCTCTGCGACCACGATGCCGCCAGGACTCCAGACCTTCTCACCGGGCTCTTCGCAGGAAAGCACCGTGACCTTCACCAACACAACCGGTGCGCCGGCGGAGAACCTCAGGCTGAGCATCTCCGTGCCCAGCCAGTGGACCTCCGTCGTTCCAGGCACGAGCAATCCATCGGTGGGCTTCGATCACCCCATTGCCCCTGGGGTCAGCGTGAGCGCAACCTTCAGAGTCACCTCGGGACCGGCGGAGTTCAACGGCGACCTGCTCGGCCATGCCTCCTGGACGAACCCGACGAGCGGCGGAAGAGAGACCGAAATGACCGCCGAAAAGGTGCGGAACGTCAGGCCAGTCCGCATCAATGAATTCCGCATCAGCTCCAGTCCTCCCGCCAGCTCGACAGACTCCTTCATCGAGCTTTACAACGCCGGATCCCGCAACGTCGATCTCTCCAACTGGACTCTCACCGTACACCCGACTCAGCAGGCCATCTTTTCTGCGGTGAAGATCCCCGCGGGGACGAGCATTGAGGCGGGTGGCTTCTACCTGCTGGGCCTTTCCAATTCCGGACTGGCGGCTCCCGCGCACGCCGGCGACCGCACCATCGACGTCAGGAGCACCACCGGCATGAAGGCCGGCGACACCATCAGCATCGGCAGCGGCTCGAACGCCGAGACGCGCAGGATCGCCAGCGTGGGAACAGCCGCCGGCAACCATACGACGCTGTGGCAGCCCCTCCCTGACGGGCCTGTGATCGCCATTCCCGCAGGTTCGACCAATGTGCCCGTCATGAGCGTCGCGGGGTTCGAGGCCGGCGAGAGGATTGCGCTGGGCTACGGCGCCACATACCCCACCGACCCGCAGGGGATGGAGCAGTACGAGGTCGCTACGGTCACCGCAGTCGGTGAGCCTGGCACGCAGGCTTATCTGGTGGAGGATGCGCGCGCCGGCTCAACCAATATCAAAGTGACGTCGGTCGAGAATATCTCGGCCGGGGACAAGATCCGTCTGGGCATCGACAGCAAGCGCCATGGCATCGACAACGTCACCGTCACACACGTCGGTACGCCGGCCAACCGCACCGAGCTAGTCGCCGCTGCCGACGCCGGAGCCACCAGCGTGAAGGTCCGCAGCGTAAAAGGCTTCGCTGTCGGCGACAAGATCATCGTTGGCAGCACCCACCAGCAGACGGCGACCATTACCGCTGTCGGCACCCCTGGCGCGACCGGCACCGGCATCGACTTCACGCCCGCGCTTGCTCAGGCGCATATCGAAAGTGAAGACGTGACGCAGCCCGGCGCCGGGCTTGATCTGGCCGCACCGCTGAAGTTCAGCCACGCCGCTAACCTCCCCTTCAGCGATCGGGGAACGGGCATCAGTTTTGAACCGGCGACCCGCTTTGCCCACATCAGCGACGAGCCCATCCAGGCACTCGGCACAGGTATCCAGCTTGAAAGGGGGCTGTCCAGCGACCACCCGATCAACGCCGTCGTGCGTGACGCCGCGGTGACGACTGCGGGCTACCAGGGCACGCCCGAACCCAACCAGTGGTTTGGAGGTCCGGAACTCACCACTGAGTCGCCGCAGTTCGGCCGCATCATCACCGTCAGAGAAGGCAGCCTGGTGCTGCGCAACGCCGCTGGCCTGGTGGCCGACAGCATCAATTACGGCGGCCTCGTCGACCCATGGGCTGCCGAAGGTTACCAGGCCGCCTCCGGATTCGGGAAGAGTGGCTGCTATGTGACGACTCCCGGTTCGCCCGCGGGCTTCGGGCCTTTCGCCTCCGGGGGTGCGTCGAATACGAGCGCGGGGCGCTATCCGGATGGCTCCAACACCGAAAGCAACTGCGCTGATTTTGTGACCGCGCCTTCCACCACTCTCTCCGCGGCTTCGATGGCCGGCACGACCAATATTAAGGTCGCCAGCGTGGACGGGTTCAACCCGGGCGAGAAGATCCGGATCGATGCGGGTGCGAAGCTCGAAGAAGCCGTGATCGCGGAGGTTGGTTCGTCAGGCGCCACGACGTTGCGCACCGCCACCGCCGCGGGCGCAACGGTTATCCCTGTCGCCAGCGCGAGAGGCTTCCGCCCCGGCGACACGATCTCCATCGGCAGCGGCCCGGACTTTGAGACAGCGATCGTCATGTCCTCCGGCGGCTTCCGCGAAGGCACCATCACCGTCTCGGCGCCGCTTACGCTGGCGCACGCGGCTGGGACACAGGTCTCCGGTACTGGCCTTACCCTGTCGGCTCCATTAACGCGGGAGCATGTCAGCGAGGCAATCGTGACCGGCAGCGAATCGACGCCGGGCGCCCCGAACCGCTATTACAGAATGCCTCAGTGAGGATGCCGTGGAACCGAACCGTCGAGGTTCTGCGGCGAGTGAACTGCCTGGTCGATGGCCATCGTCGGCTCAATCCATGCTGCACGAAACGCCGGTATGAGGGATGCGATGCTCGCGACAAATCCAGGGAACGCTCTCTCAGTGCAGGGGTGTGGCAGGATTCGGCGCTGATGGCAGGGCGTCCACCATAGCAGAGCGCTGTTCTGTTCGCCAGCACCGAGGGCCACTCCAAAGCCCTGCTGCCGGGCATAGGACACCACCACCAGACCAACTTTGCTGGCTACCTGCCGGAAAGTATCCTGGACGTCGGACTGCTCATCATTGCGAAGGTCCTCCGCCGAGCGCTGCAGGTCTTTGGTCTTAATCGTCGATCTCCTGCAGATCGGCCTGCCGTCCCCCCCCTCCTGCAGGTGTTTCTTCAATGCGCGATCTGGCTGTTGAGCTGATCGAGCGCCTGCTCGGGCGGCGCGTACTTCTTGCGCAGGGCCGCTGAGTCGATCCTGAAGCGCCACATAACATCATTTAGAATCAGCGGCATACCATGAGTTGTAATGGGGTAATTACCCCAGAGTAAAATGCCGATAGCCGGGAAAACGATGCGTCCCTGGATCAACGCTGCCGGGAGCGGCTGGTGAAAATGGCGCGACGGGAGGGTGTGGTGATCAAGCAGAGGTGCCGGCATGTGGGCATGCACAGGATTAGAACGGATGGTCGTGGAGCACTTTCCTGGTTCGTAGATTCGAGCCGGCGCACTCGCTATTCGTGGCTGCGGTTTCTCCGGGAGGTACATCCTGCCGTCTTTGCGGCATTGTTCCTGCCGCTCTGTGCCAGTACCGCCTGGGGAACTCCCGTTACGATCAAGCGCCATACTCCCCTGAGGATCACCACGACCGCGCTGCCAAGCGGTATAGTCGGCGATCCTTATAGGGCGAGTCTTGCAGCGAACGGCGGCATAACTCCCTATCGCTGGATATTGACGGGAGGTATGCTCCCCAGCGGACTATCTCTAAATGAGGCCACCGGGGTTCTCAGCGGGACGCCGGCTGCGGTCGCCGATGCGGTTCGGCTCGCCTTTACTGTTACGGACTCCAGAACTCCGGTACAGAAGCGGACGATTACGGTCCATTTCACTGTTGCTGCGTCGACCGACAATGTTTCGGTCTCTCCAAACCTTGCCGCCGTTACAGTGCGGCAGGGCCTCGCAGTCACGGCAACGACAAGTGACGGTGCGGCGGTGAGCTGGTCGGCCGGCGGTAGCGGCTGCGGCGGCCGCAGGTGTGGCACCTTCTCATCCGTAACCAGCGCCTCCGGTGGTTCCGTGACCTGGACCGCCCCCGGCAGGGCTGGTACCTACACAATCGCGGCGACATCCCTTTCCGATAATGCCGCGTCGGGGTCAGTCACAGTCGCGGTTACAGACATGGCGGGTGTGCTCACCTATCACAACCACCTGTCGCGCGATGGAGCCAATACGCAGGAATACGCTCTCAGCCCGTCGACGGTATCCGTTGCAACGTTCGGAAAACTGTTCTCCTGTCCCGTCGACGGAGCAGTCTATGCACAGCCTCTTTGGGCGCCTGATCTGAAGATAGGGTCTGTGCGGCACAACGTAATTTTCGTTGCCACCGAAAACGACAGTGTGTACGCATTCGATGCCGACAGTTCGTCCTGCACTCTCCTGTGGGATGCAAACCTGCTGGATCCGGCTCACGGCGGGACCGCTGGTGAAACGTCTGTGCCCTCAGGCATCACGGATTATCTGGTAGGCAACAACCAGCCTGATATTGCGCCCGAAATCGGCGTTACCGGCACTCCCGTGATCGATCCGGTGACCAGGACTCTGTATGTTGTCTCGAAATCCGTAGTCCCTTCGGGTCCCACTTTTTATCAGCGGCTGCATGCCCTCGATCTCTTTACGGGAAAGGAGAAGTTCTCCGGTCCGGTTAACATTACCGCCACGTATCCCGGGACAGGGGACGGCGGTACAACGACGACCTTCGACGCGAGGAGCGAAAACCAGCGAGCTGCCCTGGTACTCTTCAGAGGCGTCGTTTACATCGCGTGGGGGTCGCACGAAGATACACCGCCGTATTACGGCTGGGTCATCGGTTACACCGCAAACACTCTTTCCCAGGTGAGCGTATTCAATGACACTCCCAATGCCGGATATGGCGGAATCTGGATGAGCGGCGGCGCGCCCGCGGTGGACGCCGCCGGCAATCTGTACATGATCACCGGCAACGGCGCCTTTGATGCGACAAGCGCGTCGGCTCCGCAGAACGACTACGGGGACTCGTTCCTGAAACTCTCCCGCGGCCTGAAGGTCGCGCAGTACTTTACGCCATCCGATCAGGCATCAGACCAGGCTAACGACGGGGACTTCGGATCAGGAGGTGCGGTTATTCTGGCCAACCTGCCGCCTAACGGAAGCAATCCCAGGCACCTGGTCTTTGGAGGAGGTAAGGACGGGGCACTCTATGTTCTCGACGGGGATAATCTGGGCGGATTCGGGGATTCGAATGCCTGGCAGAAAATCGATCTCGGCCTTCCAATTCTGGCCACCGGCGCCTTCTGGAACTCTACTTTCTATATCGCTCCGCGAAACGGAACTCTGGAGGCGCTGTCTCTCAGTTCTGCCACCGCTCGCCTGAGTTCGGTCATCCAGCAAACCCCTACGGTATTTCCTTTCCCCGGCGCCACTCCTTCAGTATCCTCGATGCCGGACAACACCAATGGAATCGTATGGGCTCTCGATAACAGCCAGTACTGCACCTTCCGCTCGCCGGGCTGTGGCCCCGCCGTTCTCCACGCCTATGATGCGGAAAATCTCCATCGTGAACTCTGGAACAGCACCCAGGGCACCGGCAACTCCGCCGGCAATGCCGTGAAATTTACAGTGCCCACAGTGGCTAACGGGAAAGTCTACGTCGGCACCCGAGGCAACAACACCGGCGGGCTGGACAGCAGTAGCAGCATACCCGGCGAACTCGACGTCTACGGTCTGCTACCCCATTAGGTGTTTAGTCCCGGCAACTGGGATGGTGCATCCCTGTCGAGCGCCTGGAAGGAGGCACGATGGGGCAGGTTCCACACCGGGGCGCGCGCCGTTCGTGTTCTGTCCAATGCCTTCTGTTGGCTCATCGCCGAGTGTTCCATATGCGAGGCCCCGTTCGACGGTTCTCGATTCATACTGCCGGAAAGCGCGTTCGGGGAGACCCACAGCTACTTTGTCGCATGCGCTCACTCTGTGTTCGGGTAGAACCGCTAAGTCCAAAACTAACCGGCCTTCCTGGAAGCTGACGCGAAATGGCTGCAGATTTCGCGCTCGTAGTGGATGAAACCTTCTTCCATCACGAGGCGGAGATTCTCCCCTGGGGCAGGCGAGCGGGGGATGTCGTCCAGGGGATGGTCATCGCCTGTCATCGTTCTCCCGATTTCGCCGGCCCCGGCTGGCTGCCACTCGGATATCCATGCAACTGCGGGCCAACCAGATTGGAGAACGCGTAGTTCTCATCCCGATCCCCGTCAATCGTCCAGAACATCGCGCCGATCAGCCCTGGATATCCTCCGGGGTGCCGCAAGCGATAGGTCACCCCCTCCGGAGCTTTCCCGGTGATCAGGTACTGCATCGCCCCGCTCACGAGCTTCGGCGTTGCCGTTCCCACCAGAAATCCCACTGCCACCTTGTCCGCAGGAACGGGTGGAAAGAAATCGCCCGCGTGGCCGCCCACAGGGAAGCCCTGCAGCAGCAGCTCGGTCATTGCCGCATCGTAATTCACGGATCCGAGCTGATAGACCTCTCCATCCAGTCCCTCGAACGGCGGAGTGTTGTAGTCCTGCACGTCGACAAACGACAGTATGTCCCGCACGCCCCACAGCAGCGGCAGATACGACCCGAACTGGCCGCCGTAGCTGGGATATCCTCCTGGTATCTGCGGTCCTTCCGGCACGAGGGTCAGCATGAAATCCGGCCCGAACTGCTTGTGCAGCTGGCGCAGTGCTGCGATCAGATTCACTACGGACGGCGTCTTCGGGTGGCGGAAGTCGGTGTCTCCCGAATCCAGCACCAGCGACGGCGATTCAAAGTCGAGATCGATTCCGTCAAACCCGTACTCCTTCACGATCTGTGTCACCGACTTGACGAAGGTGGGGATGCTGGCCTTGTGCGCCAGGGTGAAATACTCCCCGCCGCCACCCAGCGAGATCAGCACTTTCTTCCCGCGGTTCTTCAGCCACGCAATGTCCTCCTTCATCTGCGTCAAGTCCAGCCCCGGTTGCATGTCCATCCTGAGAGTGCCTTCCGGCGCCTGATGATTGACGTTGGCAAACGCCACGATGATCACATCCCACTGTGGAGAGATATCCCGCAAGCGCAGGATGGTCCCCCCTGGCCCGTTCCCCGTCCAGTACCCGATCAGATCGTGTCCGTTCTTCGCTCCCGCTGACGGGACCGCGGCGACCGCTGGGGGAGGCGCCGGTTCATCTGCCGAACCGGGGGACGGATGCCGATGCGCGGAGCAACGCCCTGCTGCTGCCAACAGGAGAAGTGGATCCGGGAAGCTGTACGGCCCAGCCCCCGCCGTATACCAACCCATGAGCGCCACGTCCGCGAGATGCCATGTCATGCCCCTCGCGCGCACCACCGACGCCGGCCCAGCTGGCAGATCGCTGCGTATGTTGGTGTTCGTCGGATCCTGGAGCACGTATCGCGTCGCCGGAGAGTCTCCGCCGCATCCCTCATGCTCGCCGCCCTGCGTTGCGGGCCACCTCCACGGCGGAACAATGTTCTCTCCCGCCGGCTGCGGCTTGCCAAAGCCCGCGTGAAACAGCGGGTCGTGCAGGGGATCGTTCACCCACTCAGCGAGTTGCTCGGTCAGCGGCTGCACGTCGCGTTCTTCGACCAGCGGCGGGGACGCCCCCAGATACGACGCCAACACAAACGAGCTTCCGGTCGCTTCATCCACGCCATGGGTTCCCCAGGAGCAGCACACCGTGGCATCGCCATAGGTGTAATAGGCCGTGTTCCGCGTCAGCGCGATCACCAGTTTGCCATCCTGCCGGGGAATCTGGCGAAAGATGGCCCTCTGCACGTACTCCGCATCGGCCACTCCCAGCAGCGTGCCGGTGCTCCTGGAGGTGAGGATGTAGCCGTAGCCCACCGGAAGCTCCACGGTCACGGGATGTACCTCCGGCTGTCCCAGCAGCGTGTGCCATCCCGTCCCCGTTCCCGCTGTGGCGCGGAGCATAGCGTCGGCGTATTGCGTGGCTCCTTCCGCCCCGAACGACACCGTGGAGAACACCGGCGACCGCAACACCCGCGGAACATCCTGTGCCGCATCCAGGGGAAACGGCTGGCCGGCAACCATTTTTGAGTCGAACTGGAGCCGCACGGGAACGAGCACGGTCGGAATCACCGTTGTGCCGCCCTGCGCCGGAGTGCGTCCCGGCAGCGTAACAGGATGGTGGTCCGCGTTATAGCGGAAGGTGGGCACCGTCCCCTGTCCGTATCCCGCTCCGGCAGCAAGGGCGGAGAAGACAATCAGAAGAAAACGCGCAGTTCTCATCAGAAGACGATCATAGCGTCCTCGCCGCAATCGCGGGCGGCGCCGGAAACGAAGGGTTGAGCGAATTGCAGCGAAGTTGCCGCTATGGGAGATGTCATCAGTGCGCTCCGGCAATTCACGGGGCAAATCTCCGGCGCGGAAGTCTAACGCAGGACGAAACAGCGGGAAGAATCCGCTCTCCCTCCAAGAAACAGATTCACGGCAAGGCGCGCAAACGCAGCGGTGGATCCTCCGGGAATCTCCGCAATCTGCCCACCGGCAATGTGTCGTTGGCCACAGGCGGAATAGGTCCCCGGAAACGTCAGGTTCCTATCGGCACTGCCCGCGCAGTGAGAGGTGGAACTTTGGCGGCCCTAAGCGCCCTTCCCTCACTCCGCCCGCAGCGCGACCATCGGATCCACTCTCGCCGCTCTCCGCGCCGGCAGATAGCTTGCTGCCAGTCCGCATAACGCCAGGATCGCTGCCACCGCAAAGACAGTGAACACATCGTATCCATGGAAGCCATAGATGAATGCACGCATCACGGTGCTCGCCAGGATCGCAAGCCCGATGCCGGCCGCGATTCCGATGCACAGCAGAAAGAGTGCGTGCCTGAGCACTATCCAGTGAACGCTGCTCTGCGGAGCTCCCAACGCGAGCCTCACGCCAAATTCCCGCGTCCGCTGGCTCACTGCGTACGACAACAGCCCGTAAATGCCGGCCACCGCAATCAGCAGAGCGGCCAGCGCGAACATGATCAGCAACCGCGCCGCCAGCGTCTGGTTTCCCATCGAGTCGTCCACCACCTGCCGCATCGGCTCCAGCTTGTCGATACCAATCTCCGGCTGCAATCCATGCACCGCACTCCTGATCGCCTTCTCCGCCTCCGCTGCGGGCAGACGGGTGCGTGCCGCGACGTTCATCAGAAACGAGGAGAGGATCGGGTACATGTCGTCATGCGGAGTAAGTTGCAGAAGGTCGATGTCGATCTCCGGCTGCGACGCCTCACCCGCCGACCGTTGCCGCACATCCTCGGCCACACCCACGATCGTTCCCCATTCCCGCGCCGGAGTCTTCCTGTCGCCAACTTCGATCTGCCTGCCGAGGGGATTCTCGTTCGGAAATACCCTCTTAACGAACGCTTCGTTCACCACGACCGCAATTGGTGAATTTGGAGTATCCACGCTATTGTCAAAGAACCGTCCCTTCAGCAACCGCACACCAAAGGTCCTGAAATACCCTGCTGTCGCTGCGCGTATCAGCGCTTCCGGCTGCGAGTATTCGTCCGGATAGGCCTCGCCCTTTACCTTCGTACGCGCGTCGAACGACCAGTTTGGTTGCAGCGGGCGTACCGTGGTCAGCCCCGCTGCGAGGATTCCCGGCGTGTGCTCCAGGCGCTCCACCAGCGGTTCCCAGAATGTTGCGATAAGATCCGGCATCCGCAGGTCGTGGTTCGTCCACCAAACACCGTGCGTCGGCAGATAGAGATCTGCTGTCACCACGTGTTCGGCATCGAAGCCCACTTCGGCATGGCGCAGCATCAGCAGCGTTCGCATCATCAGCCCGGCAGCGATCAGCAGCGCCAGAGTCAGCGTAAACTCGCCCACTACCAGCGCATCGCGCCAGAACGCCTGTTTCCGGCTCACTCCGGTTGCCGCTGCGCCCTCGCGCAAACCTTCCTGCACCGGAAGCCGCGCGGAAGCCCACGCCGGAGCCAGCCCGAACAGGGCCGCCGAAACTACGCTCGCGACCACAAGATAGACACACACGCTTACATTGATGTGAATGTCGCTTCCGTACAGTACCGCGGTTGCCAGATAGTGCTTCAGCAAATGCAGTGCGACGGCTGCCAGGCCCAGGCCGGCCGCGCCGCCAGCCAGCCCCAGCATCAGACTCTCCGTCAGAAACTGGCGAACCACGATGACGCGCGGAGCCCCCAGCGCCGTCACAATCGCAATCTCGCGCCGGCGTGCATTGGAGCGGGTCAGCATCAACCCTGCAACGTTCGCGCACGCGATCAGCCACACAGCGACTACGGCAAAGCTCAGCGCGTTCAGCGCCGGGCGCACACTGTCCGTCAGGGAGTCGCGATAACTTTCCACCCGGATGGGGTCTTTACCTTCCTGCTTGGGATACTCGCGCCTTAACTGCTGACGGATCCCATTTAGCTCCCCCCGTACCTGCTCCACAGGAACTCCCGGCAACAGCAGCCCGAATGGCATGAGCCCGGCGTTATCTCTGTCCTGTAGAGTCCTGTCGTCAGTCGCCAGCTGCGAATAGATCGCCTCGCCCACATTAACGGGAAAATCCACATTCGGCGGAAGAACACCGATTACCGAGTACGGATCGCCGTCAATCGTAACCTTGCTGCCCACGATGCCGCGATCCCCGTGGAAGTTCTCCTGCCACACCTTGTATCCAAGCACCAGCACATTGTTTTGCCCCGGCTTCCCGTCATTCGGAGCGAAACCCCGCCCAAGCAGAGGCCTGACACCAATCAGGTTGAAGAGGTTCGGGCTCGCCGTAATCTCCGGAGTGATCTTCGGTTCGCTTGAAGCTCCACTCAGAGTAGGAATTTGATAGGTGTAGTAACCTACGCCCTGCAGTGAGTGGCTCCGCGCCGCTATGTCCTGCAGGTCTGGGAGAGACATCGACCCGTAGTCCTGAGGCGCCGCCGGATCAACGGGACCGAACCTTACCAGCCGGTTCGCATTCCTATAGGGCAGCGGTCGCAACAGCACCTGATCGATGACCGAAAACATTGCAGCGTTCAGGCCGATGCCCAGCGCCAGCGTCAGCAGCGCCGCCACGGTAAAAGCCGGAGTTTTGAGCAGCTGCCGCAGTGCGTATCGCGCATGCCAGAGCGAGTTCTGCATACCACCTCACGCCGCCATCATATTTGAGCCTCCACCGGTACCTGTGCTCCGGGTGTCATTCTCTACAGATTACGGTGGGTAAGCCGCCATATCTGCTCTCCGCGCTGCTGAACGAAGGGGTGCGGCTATCAGTTCGTAAAGTGCGTGGCATCACAAGGCTGAGGGTGGCCGGGCCGATTTCAGGAGGGGAGAGCACTCTCTTTTCCCGGAGGATCGTGCCTACGGCAGAGCAAACGCCACGTAGGCGCCGGGGATCGGAGATTGTGATGCCGAATGGCCAGGCACATTGTGGGTATAAGTTGTCGCTCGCTCCGCCGCACAGAAGACGATGTACTCTTTGCCGTTGATCTGATAAATGGCCGGTATCCCCTCCAGACCTGCATCCAGCGTTGCTTCCCAAAGTAATTTGCCGTTGCGCGAATCGAAGGCGCGTACCTTGCGGTCGCGAGTACCGGTAAAGATCAGACCGCTGGCAGTCAGGACCGGGCCTGTCTGGGAGAAATCAGCGCCGGTGTCGCCATGTCCTTCGGCTGCCAGTTCCGGGACGTCGCCTAAGGGGATCTTCCAGCGAACGGTCCCGGAATTGAGATCATAGGCAGTCAGCGTGGTCCACGGTGGTGCGATGGCCGGCAGCCCACTTTTCGTGAACATAAACCCGAAGCCACTTTCATATTCCACGCTTTGTGAATGCGACGGCGAAGCCGGACTGGCCGGGGTGATGGCTTCTTTTCCCGAGGCAGATGTCTTTTCAGGGTTGAAAAGGTAGCTCAGCAGGGCGTCCAGCGCCGGATCGGGCACGGAAGAGAACGCAGGCATCGGGCCATCGCCGTGCTGGATGATCGCACGCACCTGGCTCCGAGTGAATCGTGCTCCGAGGTTGACCAGGGATGGGATCGCAGGCGGCTTGCCTCGCAGGTTGCTGCCGTGGCAAAGCGCGCAGTCTGTGTCGAAGACCGACCGGCCACGTTGTTCGGAAGATTCACCTGGTGAGATGCTCTCTGCCGGCACGGGCTGCAGCCTGAGGATGCAGGGCAGATCCTTGGAGACGACGTAGAGCAGGCCGTGCGCCGGATCGGCGGCAACGCTGTCGAAGTTTGCCCCTCCGTTGTTGCCGGGCATCTCCACTGTGTTTTGCAGGCTCGGAGGAGTGAAGAGGCCCTGATTGCGGGCGTTCGCCATTTCCTCCGCAAGTTGTGCCCGCTCTTGTGGGCTCATAAAGGGGTTGAGATCCTGCACGGTAAAGCTCTGGCGGGCGAATGGGGGCGGGATGGTCGGAAACGGCTGCGTGGGAGATGTCACCTCACCGGGCATATCGGAAGAGGGGACCGGCCGCTCCTGAATGGGCCAGAGCGGCTTCCCGCTGGCGCGGTTAAACACCCAGACAAAGCCCTCCTTGTTCGCTTCGGCGACAACGTCGACCGTCTTTCCGTTATGGCGGACCGTCAGCAGTGCCGGCGCGGTAGCGTCGTCATAATCCCAGATATCGTGATGAACCATCTGGAAATACCAAATCAGCTTGCCTGTTTCCGCATTGAGCGCAAGCAGGCAGTCGCCGAAGAGGTCTGCTCCAGTTCGGTCCGCGCCATAAAAGTTGTACTTTGGGCTGGCTGTTGGAACGTAAATGATGCCCTGCTTCTCATCCAGAGACATACCGCTCCAGGCGTTCGCTCCCCCGACCGTTTTCCATGCATTCTTCGGCCACGTGTCGTAGCCCGGGTCTCCGGGATGGGGAATCGTGTGAAAGGACCAGACGAGCCGCCCGGTGAGAATGTCATAGGCGCGTATGTCGCCGGGCCCGGATCGGTATTCTTCGTTGGTTGCCGATCCAAGGATGATGAGATTCTTATAGACCCGGCCGGGCGTGGTTGACTGGACGAGGGAAAGGCTTTGCGGGTCGCGTCCGAGCCCCTCGCGCAAATCGACGCGACCATTCGTTCCGAAAGTGAGTATGGATTTCCCTGTCCGGGCGTCGATCTCCTGCAACTCATTATTGGCAGCAAACAGGAGTCTGCGATCCGAACGGTCAGCGCTTTCCCAGTAATTGATGCCCCGATGGGTAATTAACCTGGCCTCTGGTTCTACGGGATGGACCCAAAGCTCCTTCCCGGTGACGGCATTGAGTGCGACGATGGAATGGTGTCTCGCCATCACATACACAACATCGTCGACCACGAGCGGATTAAACAAATACTCGTTCGTATCGCCGGCAGCATATCTCCACGCCACATGCAGTTGTTTCACATTGGAGCGATTTATCTGTGTAAGGGCGGAATACTGGGAGGAATCGGGGGCGCCTCCATACTGGCTCCATGTTGTATAGGGCCGTGCGGAAGCCTTGCCCCATGCGATAGCCTGCGGCGTGCAGAAAGGAAACATCAACTCCAGGAGGGCCAACGACATGAGGAGGGTTGTTCGCGCAGAAAGCGCACTCCCGGCCAGGCTCCTGGAGGAGGAACTCGTGTGCAACGGGCGCACAAACCCGCGGCACCTTCCGATCCGAAGCCGTTCACGGCCAGGAGCTGTTCCCGACCTGCCAGTCGCCGAAGCCGGTCCGCGAGAATTGCCAACGAAGAACAAGGAAACCCCTCCCCCTCCAAATGTATCAAGGGCGGAGTTCGTGCAGTCTTCATGTGGCGTGTCAATGGAATATAGATGCCGGCTTAACGATAGTTGCGACAGCGCACAAACGGTCATGAGCGAATGCTGTCCCACAACATGGCCTGGACGGCTTCCGGAGAGTGGCGCTCCACCCAGTCCGGGCCAGCCCGGCGGGGAATCGGGGCTGAACGGCAATCCCGTGTTCCTGGGAGAGTCTGAGATCATTCGACACACGGACGTCGTCATTCGCACAGCCTTCGCGTCTTGTAGACTTAAGTCCCTGACTGGCGCCTCAAGCATGGCTTGCGCTCGAAGATCCCAGGAGCATGACGTGGATAGGTGAAGATGAACAGTGCCCGCGCATGGTTGGCGATTGTAGTGGTGGCTGCTTTGCTGCCGGCGGGCGCCGTTTCGCTATCAGCGAGTGCGCAGTCAGGCCCGCAAACGCCGTTGGTCCCCGGATCGCGGGTCGTTGCGTCGGCCGAACCTTCCGTATCGCGGCCGTCCACCACGCCATGCGTCGTCACCCTGTTTCAGCACGAAGCGTTCGATGATCATGGTGACGGATCCTCCATGGCGGCTCACCCGCACGTGTTTCATTTTGTTCCTCCCCGCGGATGTCCTGGTGAATGGGGCAAGGTTGTGCTCGAAGCGGATTTCTCGATCCCGGCCGGGCGGCAGTTCGACCGCACGGTCGCAATCTGGCTTGGCGGGGTGAACCTCTACTTCGGCACCACCATGGAACCTGAACCGGATCTGGCCCAGCACTGGCAGGTGGCGCGCGACCTGACGGACTACAGCGCGCTGTTCCGGAAGGCGCAGAGAGGACAGATCATTCTCAACAACTGGATCAGCCCGACCACCAACGAGCCCATCTACGTGACCGCCCGCCTGTTGCTCTACCCGCGCGAAGCAGGGCGCTCAGCCCCAGGCTCGGCGGACCTCGTATACCCATTGAGCAGCGATCCGGCCGGGGAACAGCAGGTACTCAATACGCCGGACGGCATCCTCTCGCGCCGGTTCACGTTCCCCCGCAATGTCGACCGTGCCTGGCTGGATGTCATCGCACAGAGCCAGGCGCACGATGAACGCTGGTATACCTGTGTGGACAAGCGATATCTGGAAGAGACACGGGACTACTCGCTCGAGGCGTTCGAAGCGTGTGACGGCGGCAGCTTTCGCGGCGTGGAGATGCTCGTGGATGGAAAGCCGGCGGGACTGGCGCCGGTCTATCCGTGGATTTTCGCCGGCGGAATCGCTCCCCACCTCTGGCTGCCGACGCCGGGGATTCAGACGATCAACTTCATTCCATTCCGGGTCGATCTCACACCGTTCGCCGGTGTGCTCGATGACGGCAAGCCGCATACTGTGAGCGTGCGCGTCCTGGGCGCGGATCACTTCTTCAACGTAGCGGCTAATCTGCTGCTCTATCAGGATCATCACAGCGCGCAGCTTCACGGAGAGCTGCTCGATGACACCCTGAGCGAAACGCAGCCGGCCGGCCTTGCGGTGCAGAGCACCCTCCATGCCAACCAGGCGGGAAGGATTGTCGGCACGATCCAGACGGATTCAGCGCAGTCCTGCGTGATTCGAGGACTGCTGCACACGTCGCGGGGAAACCTGATCACGACCGTGCGCTATACGGAACATTTCCGCAATCAGCAGATCTTCGAGCGGCCCGGCGCCAGGCGCTACGACGAAACGATTCATCAGAACACGACAGTCTCGATGAAGGTCCATCGCGAGCTCAATGGCCGGCTCCAGAGCAGCTTTGTGTTCAGCCAGGAAGATCCCTTTTCTCTTGCTGTTCGCAAGACCATGGTGACCACGGGCCAGGATTTCACTGCACTCGTGGCCGTGCGGCAAGGACATGAGATTGCGCTCCGCGGAACGAATCCCCCGGGCGGGGTCTATCATGCGCTTCTCGAGGAAGACCTCGACGCGCGGGATCGCGCCTATGGGAAGGCCATCCCACCTCCGCTCGATCGCAGCAACTTTAACCATGAGGAATCCGGGCAGGAGACGGTGCGGTTCACGGACTCTCTGGGAAGCTGCTATCAGGCCGAAATCGCGTCAAACGAAGAACGAGTAACCGCAGTCCACGCGGGCATGGGGTGCCCTGACCACAGCAACTATCTCAATAAGCGCTCGCGCCCCGATCATCCCTGGCTCATGCCGCTGCATCCGCAGGAGAGCACGGAGCCACATGCAGCGCCGGGACCGACGCACCGTGGAACGTATCCCTCGAGCACGCTTTCCTCATCACATCGATCCGAAGAACTGCGTCCTGCTTTCCGCAATCCTCAGATTGCGACGGATTCTGCAGGAGCATCGGTACAAGATGCACAGCGATTCGGGATGAACCCTTCGGTACATCTTCATTGACCGAGTGGGCGCATCGACTGAAGGCTAGAGAAAGACCACCTGCTTCGATTCGCTGATCATCTGGATGAACGATCCCACGCCGACGTAATCGATGTTGGGGTATTCGATCATCTCTTCTTCCTTCAGCCCCATCACGCCCATCGACATCTCGCAGACATGGATACGCACCCCGAAGTCGGCCGCGTCCTTCATCAGCTCTTCCAGCGACTTCACGCCGCGTTGTTTCATCACCGAACGGATCATCTTCGGGCCGATGCCGGCCATCTGCATCTTCGAGAGCGGCAGAGCGCGGGAGCTTCTCGGCAGCATCCAGCCGAACATCCGGTCGAGAAAGCGCTTCTTCGGAGATTTTTTCGGGTCGCGGAGCGCCGCGGCTGCCCAGAAAGTGAAGAACATATCCACCTCCATGTCATAGGCCGCCGCCCCGAGCGCGATGATAAAGGCAGCCATCGTCGTGTCGAGATTGCCGCTCAGCAGGCCGATGGAGAGGCGCCCATTGCCGGAGGACTTCTCCAGCGCGTCCACGCGCTCGGTCAGTTCCTTCAGGGCGCTTTGCAGGTCAAGATCGATGGGAGTTGTCGTCATAGAATTCCTTTCCAGGGCTTATGCTTCGGCCGCGGCTGCCTGTCTCTCAGGCGCGTGACGCCAGGCAAACAGAGCCAGGGCCAGCGGTCGGTAGAGCACGTGGGCAAACCGCGTGAGGGGCAGCATGGCGACCAGATCCATCGCCAGCACCACGTGGACGATAAAAACGGCGTGTCCGGCTGGAGTCATCGGCAGATAGACCAGGATCTCCGCAGAGAGCCCCGTCAACACCGTCACTGCCAGCAGAACCGGAAAGAACCATTCGGCGAACGTCCGCTTCCGCCAGTGCGCTTCGTCCTCCGGCTCCGCCCGGAAGAGCATGATCGCCAGCCCGTACAGGCAAATCAGCCCACCGGCGGCGCCCAGCACCCGCATGGGATACCACGGCGGGACCGGGGAACCGATGGGTTTGAGCAGGTAATCGAGTGTGGTCGCCAGAAGCATGGCCAGAAACCCACCCATCACCGAGAGGTGAACCACCCAGGGGCGCAGGTACCACGGCTGCGCGGCAGGCGCGGGCTCCTCGGCATTGCACTGCCGGAAACGCTGATGGCTGAGAGCTTCGAGAATGGCCGAGGCCATCGCTGCGGGCAGCGCCCCCGCGCGCAGAGGCACACCTTCGCGGCGGCGCTCGCTCAGGAAGCGGAGGATCATGGAAGCGAGGCCCGCCACCATGCTGAGGCCGACCACCACAAACAGAGCCACGCCGATGGCGTGAACCCATTCGCCGGGGACAAAATCAAAGAACGGCAGATGGGCGCTGGACGGGGTGGCCCGGCTCAGCAGCAGCAGAGCGAAGAAGAGCGACAGCCCAGCGAAGACAAGAAGATTTCCCAGGACCGAGCGGCTCGCCAGGGAAGCCAGACCGGTGAAATCGTACCGGGAAATGGCATAGCTGCGCGCCGCGGCCATGAATTCCGCAGGATCGGCCGCGCGCGGGCAGGTAGCCGTGCATTCGCCGCAGGCATAGCAGCGCCACAGATCTTCGCTGGCCAGCAGCTCGCGCTCCATGCCCACCTGCGCCATGCGAATCACACGCCGCGGAAAGCCGGCGGAGTCCTGCGCCAGCGGGCAAACGGCCGTGCAGTTGCCGCACTGGAAGCACGACTCAACCTGAAGCCTGCCGCCTTTGCCGTAGCGGCGGATCTTCTGCATCAGAGCAGGATCGACATCGCGTATCATCGGCAGCTCCTTCGCCTAATGGCTCTCGCCGTTTTGCTGAACCAGCGCGTACAGGACGTAGTCACCCTCCTCGCCCGCTTCGGCTGCCTGGCCGTATTTGCGCATCGCGGTCAGATGCCAGAGCACTTCATCGGCGGGAAGGGACAGCTCGGCGGCGATCTTCGGCACGCTGGACGCCTCGCGCTCCAGCACGCCGCGAATGGCTTTGCGGTGAGCCACCATCGCCTGGTGCTTCTTCCGTTCCTCGGGACGCGCGCCGCCGGCAAAGGCGCGCAGCTTCGCCAGCGCCTGTTTCTGCTCGGATGTGAGGGGCTGCAGCGCTTTCACCATATCGTTCCTTTCCCGCGCGCTCAGTGCGCGCCCACCGCGACTTCCGCAACGATGCCGTCGATCATCGCTTCATACTGATCGAGGCGCCAGCCATTCACCTGAATCGCGCGCTGCGGACAGACCGCCACGCACGCGCCGCATCCCACGCACAACCCCGGATTCACCTGCGCCCGGCGAACGCTGCGATCGCCCACAATTACGTCCACCATCTGCAGCGCGCCGTCGTACTCGCACTGCGTCACGCACTGGCCGCTTCCCTCGCAGAGCGACAGGTCCACCTCGGCCACATAGGGATTCAGCTCCACGTCCTCGTGCGCGAACATTGCGGCAGCCTTCACGGCGGCGGCCCCTGCGGCGGAAAGCGTCTCGCGAATGTCCATGGGCGCCTGCGCCGTTCCCGCCAGCAGCACTCCGTTCACGGAGACTTCGACGGGACGCAGCTTGGGGTGCACCTCCTGCAGGAAGCGGTCCTCGCCCGTCGGCAGCTTGATGCTGTCCACCAGCTCGGGGATTGCGTTCGGCACCATGCCCGTGGCCAGCACCACGAGGTCCACGGGAAGGCGAAGCTCCTCGCCCCAGGTCAGCGTGTCTTTCACTCGCACGGCCAGCGGGGTTCGCCGCGTGCCCTTTCCTTCGCCCGCTTCCACCACCGGCGGCTCTTCACCGCGATAGCGGAAGAAAACCACTCCCGCCTCGCTCGCGGTGCGGTAATAATCCTCGGTGCCGCGCGCGTAGGTGCGGATATCCTGGTACAAATCGAAAACCGCGGTTTCGGGAAAGCGCCGCCGCACGGCGATCTCCTGCTGCAGTGCCGTGGTGCAACACACGCGGGAACAATAGGTGTTCAGCCGCCCATCCGGGCCCGGCGTATGCACGCCGTCAATCTGGCGGCTGCCTACACAGTGAAGGAAAGCCATGCTGCGGATGGGGCGCCCCTGCACCTCCAGCATCCGCGTCCCGCCCGGCGCGCTCTGCAGCATCTGAAGGAAATCCGGCATCGTCACCACACCGGGGTGCGTTGCGTAGAGAAACTCGCCTTCCGCCGGAACGTAAGGATGAAAGCCGGTGGCGATAATCAGTGCCCCCGCGGTCAGCGAGGTCGTCGCTGATTGTCCCCCAGGACCGAACCGGCCTTCGATCGTGACCTGGAAGTTGCCCACAAAGCCGCTCACGCTCCTGACCCGGCTGTTCAGCAGAACCTCGATGTGCGGATTGCCTTCAGCTTCCTTCCGCAGCCCGGCCACAATGTGTTCCGCGTCCGTCTCTGTCGGATAGACCGCTCCCCGCCCCAGCAACTGCCCACCCAGCGCGCCGGTGCTCTCCACCAGCACCACGCGCAGGCCGCAGGCCGCCAGGTCGCCGGCTGCTTTCATGCCGGCTATGCCGCCGCCTGCCACCAGCGCAATGCGATGGTTGGGCAGCCGGATCTGGTCGAGCGCCGCATCGCAGCGCGCTTTGCCCACCGCCGCGGAGACCAGGCGGATGGCCTTCTCCGTCGCTCCCGCCGGATCGTGCCGGTGCGCCCACGAGCACTGCTCGCGCAGATTGGCATGCTCGTAGAGGTACGAATTCATGCCCCCTCGGGCGACGGCGCCCCGGAAGGTCGACTCATGCAGAAAGGGCGTGCAGGAAGCCACCACCACACGGTTCACGCCCACCGCCAGAATGTCTTCCGTGATCAGTTGCTGGCCCGGGTCGGAGCACATGAAGGTGTGGACCTTCGCCGTGGCCACGCCCGGCATCTGCCGTGCCGCCTCGGCGACGCGCTCCACATCCACCACATCGCTGATGTTCCCGCCGCAGCGGCAGATGTAGACCCCGACCTTCGCCTGCTCCTCGCACCGCTGGCATCCGGGCGTGAGGCCGGGCTGCTCGGGCTTTTTTCCCTGGAACGGATCGCTCATACCAGCGCCTCCACCGGCCGCTGCTGCTCCTGTCGCAGCCAGCGCGTCACCTGCATGGCTGCCGCGCCTGCTTCGGCAATCGTGTCGACAATGTCTTTGGGACCGGCCGCGGCGCCGGCCACGAAAATTCCCGGCACCGAGGTGGCCGTCGGCGAGGTCAGCGAGCTTGCGGCCACAAAGCCGTCCGGGCCCGGATGCACCGGCGTGCACGCTTCGGCATGCCACTCCGGGATCATCCCCTGCGCCAGCACCACCAGATCGTGGCGGACCGGCTCGATGGCCCCGATCCCCTCTTCCGTGCGCTCCACATGCAGCAGCAGATCGCCGTCCTCCGCGGGAACAATGCGCGCCACCTTGCCGCGGACGAAGTTGATTCCCATCGCCTTCGCATTCTGGTAAAAGCTCTCGTAGCCTTTGCCGAAGGCGCGAATATCCATGAAGTAGATCGTGATATCCGCGATGGGCAGCGCCCCGGAAAGCAGCATCGCCTGCTTGATCGCGTACATGCAGCAGACCCGCGAGCAGTACGGCACGCCGATGGAGGCATCGCGGGAACCGGCACACTGCACGAAAGCAATCGAGCCCGGGATCTTCCCGTCCGACGGCCGCAGCACCCGCCCATACGGCCCGTGCGGCGCCAGCAGCCTTTCCATGGTCAGCGCGGAGATGATGTTCCGGCTGCGCGCCGCGTTGTACTGCGGCTTCACCGTCATCGCATTGAGCGCGAATCCGGAGGCTAGCACGACGGCCCCCGCTTCGATCTCCAGCGTCTCCGGCTGCTGATCGAATTCAATCGCTCCCGTCGGGCACACCCGCGCGCACGTTCCGCAGGTGCCGCAGGCGTCGGGATTGAGAACGGCCTTCTGCGGAATCGCATTCGTGAACGGTACCGCGATGGCCCGCGTCGCGCCCAGCGAAGCATCGAAGGGATCCACACATTCCGTATCGCAGGCATACTCGCACAGGCGGCAGCCGATGCATTTGTCGTTGTTGACGTAGGTGGGCCTGCGCGTCACGCGCACCCGGTGGCCTGCATGGAGCGGCTCAATGCCATCGACGACCGTGCTGGTGAGGATCTCGATGTTCGGATGATGCGCGGCCGCCGACATCTTGGGCGTCGTGATGCAGCTGGCGCAGTCCAGCGTGGGAAAGACCTTGCTCAGCTCGATCATGTGGCCGCCGATGCTGGCCTGCTGCTCGCAGATGAGTACCTTCAGCCCCTGATCGGCAAGGTCGAGCGCCGCCTGGAGACCGGCGATACCGCCGCCCACCACCAGCACATCGACGCGCCCCGAATCTGCCGCCAACCGAAGCATGCCCGTCCTCCTTTCGCGCGCTCCGGACTTACGCAGCACCCGCCAGCGCTGCGCTCCGCAGCCGCGCGCGCGACTCCGCCTCGAGCTGCGCCGCCAGCGCCCGCCTGACCGGACCCAGCGCCGCCAGCGCCTCGTTCAGCTGCGAAACCTCTTTGAGGAAAGCCTTGATGCAGACCGTGCAGATCGCCGTCAGGCGGATGCGCTCCGTTTCCAGACCGCCTTCTTTCATGCGCACCATCAGGTCATCGATGCGCCGCGCCAGCCGCTCGTAGGCGCCGCGATAAGGACAGTCCGAGCCGCACGCCGCAATGAGGATGCCGTCGACACCCCGGCTCCAGGCATGGAGATAAAAATCCTCGGGAAAAAGCGCCGGCGACGGGACCCGCAGGATGTAGGTATTCGCGCCATACTCCAGATGCGCTTTGCCCACGGCGTCCGCCCCCGGATAGGCACAGTGCTCCGTGGCCAGCACCAGAATCTTCGGAATGTACGGATCGTTTTCCATGAGACACCGCATGGTCAGGGTGGCCGCCGGCCATTGGCTCGCCACGCCCGGCGCCTGGCTCCTCTCCTGCTTCTTCACTTCTTCCGGCGGACAAAGAACCGGTCGTGCCCCTCGGCTTCGACGAAGCCGAGAAACTCGTGCCCGACTTTGCCGGCCCACGCCTGAATGTCCTTCCTCGACCCCTTGTCGTTCGACTTGATCTCGATGATCTGACCTACCTTCACCGCGCCGATCCCCTTCTTCGCTTCGAGCAGCGGACCCGGGCACGCGGTCCCCCGTGCGTCGATGACCTTATCGGCTGTCACTGTTGCAACTGCTTCGCTCATAACCCCTCCAGTTCCCGTACCGTGACTGCATCCCTCACGCAGTCTGGAAAATTCTGCCGCGACGCCGCGGCCCTGCCGGCGATGCGGCCTGCTCGGTGCTCCTTTGCAGCGTTTCCAGCAGCGTCGCGCGAATCAGCATCACCGCTTCCAGAAAGCGCGGATCGGCGATGTGGTAATAAACGCTCTGCGCCCGCTTCTCCGCCGCCACTGCCCCGCGGTCGCGCATCAGCCGCAGATGCTGCGAGGCGTTGGCGATCGACACTCCCGCGTAACCCGCAACCTCGGTGACCGTCCTCGGCTCGCCAGAGAGCGCGCAGAAGATTCGCATCCGCGTCGCATGCGCGAAGATCGCGAAGAAATCCCCCAGCAGTTCGCACGAGCGGTTGTTCATTCGGGAATTCATCGTTTCTCCACCGGGCTCTTTTGCATATTTGCGAAATTCCGCAACAACACCTCAGTGTGAACTGCACCGTCGCAGCCGTCAGTGACAGCGGTCACGCGGGGTTTCCGCCAGCCCGTCAAAAGGTCCTGCCAAACCCGACCGTAATCGAGTTCTCCGACATCGGGCTGGTCACGCGGGTCCCCAGCATCGGACCCTGCGAGGAAATGCGACGGGCTCGCGCGCTGCGGGTATTGGGAACCGAACGCGGGGCTGAATTCTCCCGTGCCGCACAGGCACTCGAGACATCGCCGAGGCTCGGGGCAGGGCCGTCAGTGCTGAAGGATCCAAAGTTGGCTCGATTGAAGAGGTTGAAGAGGCCGGCACGGAAGTCCAGATTTGCCTCCTCTCCGAACCTCCAGTGCTTGTATGCCGGAACGTCAAAGTCCTGCCGGGGACGGGGGAAGCCTCAACTGGTGCTCAGCGCGCCCCTACATCCGGTCTACCCGTTGGCTTGCTGCCTCTCACTCTCGTTGTCTGCACGGATGCGGGCACAGCGTCGGCGATGCCCATGAGCTGCCAGCGCAGCGCCGGTGGCCGTCGGCTTTCCCGTGTCCGGATGCACCATCACCCCAAAGCCGGCCTGGATTTCGCTTCGCCCCGCACGTTTCCGATTTTCGCCGGACTTACCACCAGTTGTGATCCAATCACAGACAATGCCCGCCGGGTGTAACCGAATGAGGGTATTATTGTTGCGCGCTCTTTTCGCGAAGTCCTCCAGCTAAAATGCTGCGCAAGGGCAAGAGGGACAGCGTGGGCCTGTTTTGAAGGTCCCCGGCGTTTGTTTGTTTCGGGGGACAACCGCCCCGATGCACCGGGGATCCGATTGGAAGCTTGCTGATGGATCGACGGGATTTCGTCAAGACGGCAGGGTGGGGAAGCGCGGCGCTGCTGTTTAACTCCGGTCTTGGCAGGGGCCAGGCAAATCCGAGCCGGCCGGCGCTGCCTCCGATTGAGGTACACGGGATCCGTCTCAGGAAGCCGTCGAAACTGGGAATCCCGGGGCTGTTCCCCGGGCGGGTCGTAGAAGTCTTCCACGGGGATTCCATTGCAGGCAACCGTGTTTGCCAGCCGATCGTTGGCCGCATGCTGGATGAGGGGATGAAGGAGCTCACTGGCGAGAATTCCCCGGCGGCCGCGTGGCAAAGGTTCATTGAACCCCACGACGTGGTGGGAATCAAGATCAACTCCTCGGGGGCTCCGGTGTGCTATTCCTCCCCCGAGATCGTGCGCGAGATCATCGCGGCACTGCGTTCGATTGGCGTTCCCGCCCACAATATTGTGGTGTTTGACCGCTATTCCTACGAGATCGAACTGGGTTCATATCAGGCTCTGCTGCCTGTTGGACCTCGACTGGTGGGCATTGAATACGGCGCTTTCGATGCGGCGCGCTACGATTTCGATGTGTATTGCGATGCGGATTTCTTCGGAGAGTCGGAGACGCGGTCCTTTCTTGCAAGAGTTGTCAGCCAGGAAGTAACCAAGATTATTAATATTCCGACGATGAAGGATCACGCGGCCTCCGGAGTGACGGGTTGCCTGAAGAACATCGGCTACGGGTGTTTCAACAATGTGGCACGTACTCACCAGGCACCTTACACATATACCGATCCCTTCATCGGCTATCTTTGCTCCACCGAGCCTTTGCGCTCCAGGGCGGTACTGCACATCATGGATGGAATGCGCGAAGTCTGGCACGGTGGCCCCATCACCTCGAACTGGGAATTCATCCGTGAAGCGAAGACCCTCTTCCTTGGCACCGACCCGGTGGCGGTGGATACCGTAGAGCTGGAGGCCATCGAAAAGAGGCGGCGCGAGGAAGGGGCGATTTCACTCTGGGATAACGATCCGAGTACTTTGACTAAGAGCGACGCGGAGTTCCACCGGGATTGCCATAAGAACCTGTACTTTCGCCAGCCGGGACACATCGCCGCGGCCGGCAAACTGGGATTGGGCGTCTTCGACCTCAAGCGTATCGATCATCGCCAACTCCGGCTTGCGTGAATACCGCGATGGAAAATTCCGCAGGCGCAGATCGCGATTGGGTAACTCTACTCAGTGAAAACTCCCGCACGGGAGGATCGCGCGAGGCGTCGTGGCGAGTGCCCAAAGGCGTGCGATGGCAGTTTCGTGCCGGCAGAGCTGTCCGTTCGGCGCCTGTCCTGCGCGACAATCTTTTGTATGTGACGGAGGTCCATGGCGCGGTCTATGCCCTCGATGCTGATAGCGGGCGCCCGCAGTGGACCCGCCAGTTCCCCAACTGGATTCACTCCACCCTTTCCCTTTCCGGAAACACTCTGCTTTTCGGCTGCGACGGGGGGAAGGTACATTGCTTAGCCGGGGACACGGGCAGAACGATCTGGGAGACCGCCACGCGGGGAGAAGTGTGGGGTTCGCCTGTTGTCCGCGATGCGACGGTCTTCTTCGGCAGCGCCGATGGCCGCTTCTATGCGGTGGAGCACAAGACCGGAAGGCCGCGCTGGACGCAGAACCTCGGAGGGCGGATCTCTGCATCCGCCTATGCCGCCGAGAAGCATGTTTATCTCGGTTGTGGTGACGGCAAGGTCTATGCTCTGGATATTTCGTCCGGAAGGATCCAGTGGAGTGCTCCAACCGGAGATGGCATTGATTCCACACCAGCTGTGGTGGCCGGCACGATTCTGGTGGGGTCGGAGGACTACTTCTTCTATGGGCTGGATGCCGGCACTGGGTCGGTGCGCTGGAAATTCGAGACGAAGCTCGGAATATCCTCGTCTCCCGCTGCTTCCGAAGAGGCCGTCGTCTTTGGCAGCAAAGACCAAAATGTCTATGCAGTGGACATTCGAACCGGCAAACTGAGGTGGAAGACCTTCGCCGGAAGCGCAATCACATCACCCCCCGTGATCAGCGGGTCAGTGGTTGCCGTTAACGCCGAGGGCCCCGTTCTTTGCCTCGATATTGCTTCAGGCCAGGTGCTGTGGAAGGCAGGATTGGGTGGTGGTCTTCAGTCCGCTCCGGTCCTGGCCGGTGGCCGCATCTACGTGGCAAGCCAGAATGGTATGGTCTATGCGCTGGAGTAGCCGCGTCCTGGGCGGGCCGGCTCCAGGTCCTCTCCAGACTGCGCGCGCTCTCTCTCCAGACCCGTCTTTAGACCAGGAGCTTTGCCCTGTTTTCAGAAATCACTACGCTATGGGCGCGGTTTTTGAAATCGTGACTTACCGAACCAATCCCACACCAGCGTCTCAGGCTATGGATCACGCCTTTCACGAGATTGATCGCCTGGAACAGATGATGAGCATCTACAGACCCACGAGCGAACTGAGCCGCCTGAACCGCACAGCACACGTCCAGGCGCAAACGGTTAGCCCGGATTTGTACCAGGTGATCCAGGAATCGTTGCACTATTCCGAGCTCTCCGAAGGTGAATTCGACGTCACGACCGGGCCGCTGGCTGAGCGGTGGAAAGCCGTGGGCCGCGGCGAGCAGGCTCCCAGTCCGGCCGAGGAAAAACGGCTTCGGTCCGGTATTGATTATCGCCAGATTGAATTGATTCCTCCCAATCGGATTCGGTTCCACTCTCCGCGCGTGGCGGTGGATCCGGGAGCGATCGGTAAAGGGTACGCCATCGATCGGGCTGCCGCCGTGCTGCGTTCCCGCGGCATTGAATGCGCGCTGATGAATGGGGGAGGGAGCACGTTTTACGCAATGGGCTGCCCTCCCGGCCAATCCGGCTGGCTGGTGCACCTGTGCGACCCCTCCGCGCACCTCGATCCTCACGTCCTGTTGCATGAAAACAGCGTTTCAACATCGCAGCAGACGCGACCCAGCTTGCTGGGGATGCCCTCATTTGGACACATTATCGACGCCGTCGCGGGCGAGCCATTGAAATCGACCACCGCCGTGAGCGTCGTGGCAGAATCCGCAACGGCTTCCGACGCTCTTTCCACTGCTTTGCTGCTTATGGGTCCTGCGAGAGGACGGTATCTGGTGAAGAGGTTAGCGAATGTGGCTGCCGTCTGGATTGTACCGGAAGGGCTGCCGCAGACGGTGAGCAGCGGCCCGGAAATTCTGATGACAGGCGCAGCGCGAATGAGCCCTCAAAAGACCGTGGCCGGAATCCGGACCAGCCTGGAGTGAATTCATGGATCGACGTCGATTCGTTACAAGCGCGGGTTGGGGAGCGGCGGGATTGTTCCTCAGTTCGGTCGCCGCAGAAGGCCAGTACGATCTGGCGCGGCTGGAATCACCGGTCGTTCCCCAGACCACCTGGGGCAGAGTATGGATTCGCTGGACTGAGCCAGTGCTGCCACGAGAAACGCTGCTCGCGCATGGGCTGGCGATTCCCTGGGATGCTGGCGCGTCCCTGGTGGAAAGAGCCCGAAGGCAGGGCTATCGCGTTTACGCCGAGGTGATGCTCGGGCAGGCATCGGCGGCAGCGAACAGCAGCCGCGCTGCAGGGATGTCAGGATTCGTTCTGAGGCCAGGCGATACGGAGCAGGAGAAGGCCGAGAAAACCGCCAGCGAACTTCGGCTGGCACATCCCAATCTCACGATTCTGTCCCCTGATCCCAGATCCACCCAGCCGGCGATGCGGGGAAGCATGGTGGTTACCCGGCGCGGCATCCTGCAGGTAACCAGCCCCACGGAGCAGCCGTGGATTGATTCTAACGTGGCCATGGTGGGGTTTGACCGCGCTTCTCATCCCACCGAGACTCCCCTGATCGACTTCCACTGGGATCTACCCGATGCGTTGCAGCAACAGCTCGGCCCCAGCACCGAGGATTATTTACTGGCTGTCGCCGAAGCCGGCGCTCTCCATTCCAACCTGGTTCTGAATTTGCACCCGAACCTCCAGAAAGCTCTGGTGAACGGAAGCGACGAAGGGTGGGTCCTCTGGAAACACATAGCGAAGTACGTGGAGTTTTACCTCAGGGAAAGCCAGCGACCCGTCATTCATCCAGCCAGCGTGGGCGTGGTGACGGATAACTATGACGCCTCTTATGAAACCACGAACCTGATGGCGCGGCACAATATTCCCTTCCGCGTCCTCCCCCCGAGCCACCTGACACGTCAGGGCCTCCAGGGTCTTGACCTCATTGTCGTATTCGCCCAGCCGGATGAGGCCGCAACCGGAGAGGTGGCAAGGTTTGTGGATGGTGGCGGGGTGGCGATTCTGGTGAGTTTGCGCAGCCCTTTACCCGGGCAATCGAGTGGGGGCCGCCGCGTCAGCAGCAATTCGGTGATCTATACGATGGGCAAGGGCAAAGTGATCGAACTCGCCGAAGGCGTTGCCGATCCCGACGCCTTTTCCAGGGATGTTCGCCGGCTCCTGGGCGAAGAGAATTTGCCCATTTCTCTCTGGAATGCGTCCACTACCATCGCGATCCCCTACAAAGTCCCCAGCGCCTCGACCGCTACCGTGGAACTGGTGAATTACTCCGCGGATCCTATGCCGGTTCAGGTACGCATCAAAGGCTCTTACTCGGTGGTTCGATATGAAACGCCGGAGCGCGGCTGCTGCGAGGTTCTCACGGCAACCCATCAGGACGGATTCACACAACTTGAAGTTCCCTCGCTGAGGATCGGAGGACGCGTACAGCTTGGCGCGATGGCTGACCCTGCCGCTTGAACCGGCCTCGTTTGCGTACTCCGTTCAGAACAAGGTTCGCGGCGAAACCGCTCAGATCGGCACAGAGGAATCGCGGGTCAGTCTGACGGAACAGCTTACCGATGCGCTCGAAACGGCATGCCGCTCACTGCGCCTGGCCGAAGGGCGCCCGCTACTCCGGCTCCGGCGATCGCCGCAAAGCCGCGAACTTCGCCTGCGTCGCGCCATAAACCAGGCTGTTGGCCGGGGAGGAGCATGGAAGAAGACCACAGCAGTGGGCTCTCACGGACCGGAATCCGCTGTGGACGGAGATCGCAGAGGATCCCAAAGCACAGTCGTTCCTGTGGATAACCGAAAGGCCGATCGATCGAGGGAAGGGTTGTGATTCGCTGCGATCTCAGATTCCAGGCTCCTCGATGCCTCGCCTCATGGATCTGGCTGTTCTTGCGTCCCGTGAGGATGGCGAAGTAAACTTCTTGCTTGTCAGAAGTTGAAGTGGGGTCGCAACTGGACTGGGCTTCCTCGTCCATTCGCGCCATCAGGGCACGAGTTATTCTGATGGCGCACAGATAACCGCCCATCTCTGATGGTTTACCTGCAGAGGCGGGGTCAATGAGCCGTGAGGCACTCTGCTGGCCAGGTGAAGGGTCATTGTCCGCATGAGGTCATCCAGTCTCGTCGCAGTGCTTGCCACCAGCGTAATGTTGGCTGCTGTTCCCGGTTCGCGCATGGCAGCCGGCCAGGATGTGGGTTCTGCCCAGTTGCTGCATCCATCGCCGGACAGCTGGCCGCTCTACCACGGAGACTATTCAGGTGAGCGCCACAGCCGGCTCGCTCAGGTCACGCCATCCAATGTGAACTCGCTCGCTCTGGCATGGGCGTTTCAGACCAATCAGACAGCCGAGATCAAGTCTTCGCCGTTGCTGGTCGACGGAATCCTTTACTTTACCGTTCCTGACAACGTGTGGGCTGTGGACGCGCGTTCAGGGCACATGGTGTGGCACTTCAATCATCCGACCACAGAGGGCGACCACATCGGCAATCGCGGTCTGGCCATCCATAAAGGGTTGCTCTACTTCGCGACTCCCGACGCGCACCTGCTGGCGCTCGATGCCAAGGACGGGAGCATCCGCTGGGACCGAGTGGTCGCGAATGTCAGAGAGGGTTATTGGTCGACGGTGGCCCCGCTTGTGGTGAAGGACCACGTGATCGTCGGAGTGGGGGGAGACCTGGATAACATTCCCGGTCTGCTGCGGTCCTTCGACGCGGAAACGGGGGCACCTCAGTGGGAGTGGCTGGCGACTTCGCCAGCCAGCAAATCAAACGCCGGTACGGGCGGCATGACATGGATGACCGGTACCTACGATCCCAAACTCAATCTTCTTTACTGGGGTACCGGCAATCCCACACCGGTGCTGAACGGCACCGTACGGCCGGGAGATGATCCGTGGACCTGCAGCATTGTCGCGCTGAACCCGGATACCGGCAATCTGGTGTGGGGATTCTCAGCGTCACCGCACGATACGCATGACTGGGATGCGGTCGAAGCGCCCGTTCTGGTTGACGCGACCTTTCACGGCAAGCCGCGAAAGATGCTCATGCAGGCTTCGCGCAACGGCTACTTCTTCGTTCTCGACCGCACCAACGGCAAGAGCCTGCTGACCGTTCCCTTCGGTCCAGCGAACTGGGCGCTTGGAATCGATAAGGAGGGACGCCCTATTCCCAATCCGGAGAAGGACCCCCATCGCGACGGAAGACTGGTTGCTCCCGACGAAGGTGGCATGACCAACTACCGTTCTCCGAGCTTCGACCCTAAGACCGGACTGTTTATCGTGGACGCGCATCCGAGTTACAGCATCTATTTTGCCAAGCCGGAGGATGGCGCCTACGGCTGGGCAGGGGCCGACTACAGCCTCTGGGGGAAAGGCGTCATCGAAGCCATCGATTACCGAACCGGCAAAATCCGCTGGAGCCATGAAGTGGGGCCGGGTGGATCAGGCGCAGGTGTGCTGACTACCGATTCCGGCCTGACGTTTACCGGCGACTCCAGTGGAAACATCCTGGCATTGTCCACGGCGGATGGCGCGACCCTCTGGCACGCGGGGACGGGCGCTCCCATGCAGACGTCTCCCATCACTTACGAACTCGACGGACGGCAGTACATCGTGAGCGGGAGCGGGAGTGTCATGTTTGCCTGGGCACTTCCCGTCGCGTCCCCCACGCATTAAGTGATTGGCGGCAGAGCCCATACAGTTTCCGGAGGGCTGCTGCGCCCAGGGCCGGGCCCGCAAGCCGCGATCACCGGTGTTCCGAAAAACGATCTCAGTGCTGGAATACCATTGTGCAGATGAAAAGAGTTCTTATCACTGGCGCCGGCAGGGGCATTGGGTTGTCCACTGCGCGAGCGTTCGCGTCTGCCGGATGGCAGGTGATCTCTCTGGACAGGAAGTTTGGAGATGAGGTTGTAGGGGAGCGTTTCGATTTTGATCTTCGCTGCACAGCGCGCATCCAGGGGATGGTCGCCTCGCTGGGGGACCTGGACACGCTTGTCAACAACGCCGGCGTGCTCTATTGCGATCCGGTCGATGCCATTCCCGACGAGCATCGGTGCGAGATTCTGGCAGTGAACCTGGAGGCGCCGGCCGCCTTAATCCACGCTGCGGCGGCGCGTATGAGAGCGCGCAGAAGCGGGCGCATTGTCAACGTGAGTTCCGTTTCGGCCTTCACGGGACATCCGGATCTGTGGTACGGCATCACCAAAGCCGGATTGCTGAATTTGACGAAGAGTTGGGCGCGGGCTCTTGGCCCATACGGGGTCGTGGTAAACGCTGTAGCTCCGGGGCCGACCAGGACGCTCATGTACGACCAGTTGCCGCAGTCGCGGCGCGACGAAATAATGCGCTCGGTCTACTCAGGCCGGGTATGCGAGCCCGAAGAGGTGGCTGCGGCCGTCCTGTGGCTTGGCAGCGCCTCCCCGGAGTACGTGAATGGGGTGACGCTCGACGTTAACAGCGGCAGCTATCCGCGCTGAGTTTGGATGCGAAATTGCGCATGCGGTTGATGTTCGGGCGCGTGCCGAAAAGGGCTGCTGTGGCTCCAATCTGCTGAGAAAGTTGAGGGCGGAAGGAGAAACGGGCTCACTGCAATACAGCAGGGTGCAGACGATGCGTGCTGGTGGTTTAATCAAGCTGGTATGGGGTTTTACACGCGACACGTTCTGCCGCATCTGATCGACCTCGCGATGAGGAACAAAGAGGCTGCCCGGTTGCGCGCGGCATGGGTTCCCCAGGCACAGGGCGACGTGCTGGAGATCGGCATCGGTTCTGGTTTGAACCTGCCGTTTTATGGTGCGCAGGTGAGGCGTGTCTTCGGCGTTGATCCTTCCCTCGCATTGCAGCGGATGGCGCAGAGGAGGGCAGACGGACCGCTGAACGTCAATTTTCTCAATCAGTCAGCCGAACAGGAATTGCCGTTACCCGATGCGAGCATCGACACGATTGTTATGACATGGGCTCTCTGCTCAATCCCGAAACCGGCTGAGGCGCTCCGCCACATGAGACGCATCCTCAAGGCCGATGGCCAGCTACTCTTTATCGAACATGGCCGTTCCGGCGATCGCAGCGTAGTTGCCTGGCAGGACCGGTTTACACCGATGTGGAGGCGCGTTGCGGGTGGATGTCACCTGAACCGCAAAATTGACGAGCTCATTTCAGCAGCGGGGTTCCGGATTACCGGACTGGATACGTTCTACACGGTTGGGCCGCGTCCAATGACCTACACATACCAGGGACTGGCAAAGGTAGCGTGAAGCGGACCTGCTGCGACAGGTTCGCGGATTCCGGCATTTTCGTTCAATTCCCAAACCCCGGCTCCCGATTTTCCAGCCAACGCGCGTATCCTTTTCGTCCCATCCGGGAACTGCTCCCCCACTTCCTGCGTACCGGGGCGCATGGTATACGACGTCCGTTTCGCACTGCGGATGATCCGCGCTCACGGGTGGTTCTCCGCCACTTCCTCCTGATGCCGGCCTCGGTGGGATTTGTCCTCCTCATCGCCTGCGCCAACGTCGCTAATATGATGCTCAGCTGCGCTGTCGCCCGCCTCGACCCGGTCAGAGCGATTCCCTACGAGTGAGCAGGGGTCTCCGGCAGCGGCGTTCATGTCCGCTGCGTCACTGGGAAAAGCTTGTGGAAGCGGGGACCCAATGCCGGAAGATTTGCCTGCTCTGAAGCTGGATCTCCGGCGCGGATGGAAGGGAATGGTGAGCACTGGCTCGCTGGATGCGCGATCGGGGCAGAAACGCCTGCCATCAAGGGCGGAGTAAAACCAGGCCAGCGGGGCAGAGTAAAAGTAGGCCCGCAGCAGGGTGTTGGCTGGTGGGATGTTGCGGGGTAGAAGGGGCTCTGGAGCGTAGCGGAAGAGGCCCTTTTCCCCCGCAATCCCAACAAACTTCATGCCCGCCAGTGGCCAGCTTTTGCTCTGCCCCGCTGGCCTGGTTTTACTCCGCCCTTGACAGTGGCCCGGCGGAGGCTTTCTGCCCGCCCCGCGCTTGCGCCACGAACGCTCCGGTTACCCCGCTCATACGCTCAGGCCACGCCCGCTATTAATTAAAATATTTGCTTTTCGCTTGACAGGCCGCTACTCTGGCAAAATTAGCTGCGCGAAGTTTCTGATAGAGAACGCGCGCAGTTCTACGCTGCGGGGCTACGGGAACGCGCTGCTTATGCGTCTTGGGCGATACCGAAGCACAACTAGTTGGTGGATGCCACAGGAGTTCCCTGCAGTTGGCCTCGACCGCAGGCAAATCACCTCTCTGCGGATCTTCTTTCTGCGGCTCGCGCGATTCCTAGAGACTGTTTCATAAATAGGTTCGGCCTCAAGACAGGCACTTTTTGAGGCGGGGCTGAGTTTGGCTCACTGGAAGGGTGAGCAAGCGTCGATTCGAACTGTTGACGGATGCGCAGTGGTCGCTG
>JAJYVF010000059.1 GCA_021792135.1 Acidobacteriota bacterium
GAGAACGGGACTGGGCAATACGGCCGAGTTCGACCTGCTGGCTGTCGGTGAGAACTATAGAGTCGCTGGCCACACCTCTTTAGACGTGAACAGATCTACTAATGTTTACTCTGCGACAAGCCACTAGTAGTGTCCCTTTAACCCCCATGCCATCTGTGCCTTGCACCCCGAACTCCAATTGCCCGATATCCCAGGGAAGTCGGTTCAACAGCCGCGGCACGCGCAGCGCCTGCACCGGCCCCGCGCCAACTGACACTCCGCACGGCGGCAGGCATGCTGCCTATAGCCAACTCGATTGTCGCGACGAAACCAACGATGACACATGCAACAAGGACGCTTGACCGTGGACATGATGATTCATCATCCCCACGCCCCATCCGATATCTCAGTTGCAATCTTGATTGCAGGCACGTGGGTCAGCTCTGGAAAGCACCCCTGGGTCAATTCTAAAAAGCGCCGAAGCCCAGCCTACCGCTGTCCCTCAGAAGCAGAATTTGCCAGCGAGTTGAATGGCGCGGCCAGGTTGCGGGTCACCGCCTGGGTTAATCGGCTGATCCACCGAATCGATCACACCGAAGACAGTCGGTCCGGCGCCAAAATTGCCGCTGGGGTTTGCGAAGTTCGCGTGATTGAAGGCGTTATATGCCTCCAGACGCAACTGAATGTAGCGGGGCGTTTGCGATTCGCCCACCGTGAAGTTCTTGTACAACTCGAAGTTCGAATAGTTGAATCCGGGTCCATGGAAGAAGTTGCGCTTTACGTTGCCGAAGGTTCCGATAGGCTCCTGGCTGAAGGTCGCGGTATTGAACCAGTAGTGGCCAGGGTTCCGGGGGTTCTCAGTTCGGATGTGGAAAGTCGACGTATTGGGAACGTCCGGGCAATTCACAAAGCTGAACTGGTCGCAATACAGAGAGTTATAGACGCCTCCATCGTAGATGGTGATCGGAAACCCCGATTGGAGCGCGGTGATTCCGGAGAAGTGCCAGCCATCGAGCGCAGAACGGAGAAGAGCGGAGCCGCTGAAACCCAACGGAATCTCGTAGTTGTAAAGGACTGCGAGCCGCTGGCGGGCATCGTAGACGGAATCTCCATAACTTCGGTTTTCGAAGCCGGGAACATAGTTTGTCCCATACCCGTTGGCAACCGAATCCTCAAGGCTGGAGGCGTTGTCCAACGCGTGGCTGTAAGTATAGGCAAGGGAGAAGTAGAGTCCGCGAGAGGGAGCCTTGGCCAGCGACACCTGCAGTGAGTTATAGCTGGAAATTCCGCTTGTGTGCATTCCCCCGATTGACAGGTAGTACGGCACGCCATTGGGAAGCACTCCCGGAATCCGCGATCCCGGAACCACGCCTGGCTGCAGCTTTTCGCCGGGAAAGTAGAGCGACTGGGATCCGATCAGCTGGAGACAGGTAAACGATTGGCCGCCGATCGTGATGGACGCTCCAGCGCCTGTACCGTTCAGGCATTCGTCGTGGCCCTGCTGGGTAATGGGGTCGCCTTCCCGGGCCCTCATCAGCTTTCTGCCCAGCGAGCCGACATAGCCAACGGTGAGCACCATATTGCCTGGCAATGCGCGCTGGACATTCAGGTTGAAGTTGTACGTGTAAGGCACGTCGAAATCGGAAGTCAGATTATCCATCTCCAGCGGATACAGGGACATGAAATTCACATTCTGGCCCGGCCTTGGAACAGAGTAAGGAAACGGGTTTGCCGGATAAGAAGCGCCTGGAGTGCCTGCGATATCCGCAAATGGATTCGCGAAGCTCGGGTTACCGCCCAGTCCCGCTGCACCGACGCTGTTCTCCGAGAAGGGCGGATCGTTCGAGTTGACCTGTGCGCCTTCACCCTGAGTGCGGTTCCAATACACTCCAAAGCCTCCTCGTACCACAAAAGCGCGCTGCCCTGCTGGCCCGGTGAGGACACCCAGGCCGCTATCGGGAGACCACGCAAAGCCGACGCGTGGAGAGAAATGATTCCAGTGCGTGCGTGGGCTTCCGTTCCGGTTGCAGCCGGGATCGCCGGGATAGAGAGTTCCCGGCGGTGCGCCGGGGAAGACCTTCGACTGGACATTCGTGGGAAACCAGCAGGTCACACCCACCCCGTCGTACTGCAGATTTGCGTACGGAGTCTCCACGTCATATCCGATTCCGTAGGCCACCGTCAGCGTGTTTGAAGCCTTCCAGTGGTCCTGGGCGTAGGCATAGTACTGCGCGGCACGGACATCGACGAAGAAGCCCGAACCCTGGTTGTAGGTGGCGGGGATGCCCAACAGGAAATCAGCTGCCGGATCGCCCGTGCTGTAGGTCGCTGAACCATTGAAGTTGAAGTTGCCGCTGTTATCCGTGTAGTAAGGGTTACTGATGACAAAGCGCTCGAAGTTTACACCGAACTTCAAATCATGATTGCCCGCTACTTTGCTGAAATTGTCGAAGTACGTGTAATTTTCGTCTATGCGCGGCTGCGGCCCATTGGTGCTGAAGCCAAGCGCGAAATATCCATTCACGTTGAGGAAGGGGAGCGTGCCTGCGGCGGCATCCTGCGGAACAATATCGAACCCAAATGAGGAAGGGGCGGCCAGCGTACCCGCTGCTGGTTCCAGCTCCTTGTAGTTGAAGCGAAAATAGCCGGCACGCAATTCGTTCAGGGTCGTGCTGTTGAAGACATGCGTCCACGATCCGTTGAAGATTTTCGTATGGGAGGAGTTATCTGCGGCAAACCCCGGCAGCGTGGCTCCCGTCCCAGTGGACTCGGTTGCCGGAAGCGGCAGAGTGTTCATCGCCGGGCTCGAATCGAAAATCACTGACGTCCAGAGAGCGTCCTTCGCTGTCAGCTGATCATCGATGCGGATAATGCCCTGATCGTCTGCGGAGGTGTTCGGCGCGTTGAAGTTGAAGTAGCCGATTCCGGCATTGCTGTAGTTCGCCGCCGGAACATATTGGTTCAATAGATTGACCGCGATCGGATTGAAGTCCGATGCCGGGATTTGAGCATTGGGGAAGCAGGTATTCCAGGAAGTACCGGCAGGGCACGGACCATGCGGGCCGCTGAGCCCGGACGGGAACGGAATCGGCTTGCTCGAGAACTGCGTTTCATGGGCTGAGAAGTTGCCTCCCCTCTGATCGCCGGAGAAGACAGGTGTGATCTGCGTTTGCGCCGTGCGATTTCGCAGGCCCTGGTAGGCAAGGAAGAAGAATGCGCGATTTCTGATGATCGGCCCACCCAGCGTGCCGCCGAAGACATTCTGATGGAAGCCGGGCCGCGTCGCCGAAAAGTAATTGCCATTGTTTAGAAATGTGTCGCGATAAAACTCGAATCCATCGCCGTGAAACTGATTGGTTCCGCTCTTGAGTGCTTCATCTACGATCGCTCCCGAATTCCGGCTGAATTCGGGGTCAATCGTGCTGGAGATGACGTTGATTTCGGCAAGGGCGTCGGGATTCACGATAATACCCGGCTGATTCAGGAGAAAATCATTGATGTCGGTCCCGTCCAGCAGGTAAGAATTCTCCTGAGTCTGGCTGCCATTGGTAGAGAAAGTGGCTTCGCGATCCGAGGCTTCTACCGTTCCGGGCGCCGTCTTCTGCAGCTGAATAACATCGCGACCCAGCGTCGGAAGATCCTCCAGTTCCCGTGCTCCGATGACGTCTTTCAGCTGGGTATCGGACGATTCCACCTCGACAGCGGCTGAATTCACACGAACAGTTTGTGACGACGATCCGATCCGGAGCCGGGCATCAATCTCTCGCGCCGAACTCAGATCCAGCATGATCCCGTTCACGACGAAACTCCGGAACCCGAGATCTTTCACGGTGACGGAATAGGGACCGCCGATGTGCAGGTCCGGAAAAACAAAGTAGCCCTTGCTGTCGGTTTCCTGGCGGACGGCAATACCGGTGCTCGTATTGAGAGCGGTTACGCTAGCGTGAGGCAGCACCGCTCCATTCGGATCTGTCACCGTGCCGTGGATAGATGCAGTTGTGGCTTGCGGATATATGCGAACCGCAGGAAGAAGTGTGCAGACTGCGAGCAGAATGCCACGCATAGCGCAAGAATGGCGAACTTTCACATAGCCTCCGTAAAGATATGTCCAGCTCTGTTTGTCCGGCCGCTCGACTGAGGTGAAACAGTCATAGGCGGAGAATTGTGTCGTCTTCAGGGCGCACTGTATGCCAGCGAAATCTGGGACACGGCCGCATCTTCGTGACAGGTCGGCGTGATAGAGCGGACCTGTCGCTCACGTAACTCCTGGGAATAAGATCCACGCACTTCGGGGAGATCTCAGAGCAAGTCAGGCCAGGTCAAGATACAGGGTTGAATGCCGGGGCCAATCATCAAAGAAGTCAAACGTGTTTGTCATCCATCCTCCGGTGGAATCCTTTTTCCATCAGGTGTTGGAGCGCGATGCGCAGGCCCGTGCAGTCCTCAGGGCAGGGCTTTCCACCCAAAGGAGGAGAGTAAGTTCGATCTTGTGGGAGTAGCGCCGGCCCTAACGGATCTGATACTGTTCCCTTGCTCGCCAGGTGGTGCGCTTTGCGCTATTGACCTGACTTGCTCGTCAGCGGCGTCCCAGCGCCGCGTCCCCCCGGAACCCAATCCAAAGGAGACTTTCCCGATGCCCCACATCGCACTCCCGGAAGGACTGCCTGGAATCCGCGGCGCAATGGCGTTTCGCCCGGAGACCGCAATGCCTCTGAACGAGTTAGCCGAGATCCTGCTGTTTGGCCCTCACTCCCTGACCCCGGGCGAGCGAGAGCTAATCGCCACCTACGTTTCCTCGCTCAATGACTGCCACTTCTGCCAAAGCATTCACGGCGCCATCGCTGCCGCGCATCTCGACGGCGATGAGGAACTGGTGCGGCGGGTCAAGGCGGATTTTCAGCATGCCAGCATCTCCGACAAGCTGAAGGCCCTGTTGCTGATTTCCGGCAAAGTGCAGCGTGGGGGCAAGAACGTTACTCCTCAGGATGTGGAGCAGGCGCGCAGCCGTGGAGCTACCGACGTCGAGATTCACGACGCGGTCCTGATCGCGGCTGCGTTCTGCATGTACAACCGCTACGTGGATGGTTTGGCGACCATGCAGCCCCGCGATGAGGCCATGTATCGCGAGCGCGGAAAGATCGTGGCGCGCGAAGGCTACGTCCAGGGAAGCAAAGCCTATCTGCCGTCGCCCGCCGGCGCACGGTGAGGAGAGAAGAATGCCCCATATCGATTTGCCTGAAGATTTGCCCGGCATCAGCGCCGGGTTCGCATTCCGCCCGGGAACTGCGAAACCGATGCGCGACCTGGCGCACATTCTGCTGCACGAGCCAAACAGCCTGACGCCGGGTGAGCGTGAGCTGATTGCCACCTATGTCTCCTCACAAAACGACTGCTATTTCTGCCAAGCCAGCCATGGATCGGTGGCTGCCTGTCATTTGGGAAGCGGCGAAACCGTGAAGCAGGTGAAAGCTGATTTTGAGAGCGCGCCGGTCACGGCAAAGATGAAGGCGCTGCTGGCGATTGCCGGCAAGGTACAGCAGGGAGGCAAGAGGGTGTCTGCCGAGGATGTGGCTCGTGCCAGAGAGGAGGGCGCCGCCGACACGGAGATTCACGACACTGTCCTCATCGCCGCTGCGTTCTGTATGTACAACCGCTACGTCGATGGCCTGGGTACCTGGCAGCCGCGGGACGAGTCTATGTACGCGCAGATGGGCCGGCATCTCGCCGAACACGGCTATCGGAAGCCTGAATAGAGGATCGCGGTGTTGGAGATCGACGAAAAGGATGTTGGATACGACCCGGAGCAGCCAATCTCCGGCTCTGCCAACTTGGCGGTCGTTGAAGAGAATGCAGCACGAGAGGTCCTGGCCCTGTACCAGAAATTCCGCTCCCGCTTCGGGCGGTCCGATCTTCCCGGCATTGTGAAGTGCTTCGCCACCAGTCCGCCCATGCTGAAGAGCATGATCGATCTGGCAACCGAATTTCTTTTCGTCGATAGCCAGCTCACGCGAAAAGACAAGGAGATGGTCGCGACGCTCATTTCCTCACAAAATGAATGCCCTTACTGCGCCAACAGCCACGGTAATCTCTTTCTCGCGCAGGGTGGCTCGACCGAGGTTCTCTGTGCGCTCGCGACCGGAGCTCTGGGCTCAGCCTGCTTCACACAACCGGAGCAGGCACTGCTGCGCTTTGCCCTGACGGTCAATGCCAACTCGCGGTCTATCACTCGTGCAGGAATCGAGAAGACCATGCAGGCGGGCTGGACAGAGGCACAACTCGCCGAGGTGGTGCATCTCGCCGCGCTGTTTGCCGCCTTCAGTCGCATCGCCAACGCATTCGGGGTTCCAGCTCCGAATCTTCATCTTCCGTGAGGCCTGCCATGTCTGAACCAGCAAATCCGCGGCGGCCCAGGCGAGGAACCTGGCAGCCCAAATCCGAGATCGCAGCCCTGCTGCGCGTTTCCGGCAATCCCATCAATGGTGTTGGCGAACCGATACCGCGAAGACCCTCTCCGTTCTTCTGGCATCCGCCGGACATGCATCCATGGGGTGACCTGCAAATCGTGGCGCGCCAGAACTCCCGCAAATGCCCCGGCTCAACAGAGGCTTTTCAGGCGGCCTATACGTATCCCGAGCTGAATGCGGTGTCCGCAAAGCGCAAACAGGCCGCGGTTGAGGACCTGACAGAGGGGGTTCGGAACTTCGCGCTCTCGCACGAAGCGGACGACGTCGGGATTGCTCCGATGGATCCGATCTATGTGTTCGAGGGCTACACGATCGAGCACCCTTGGGTCATCGTGCTTGCGCTTGCACACAATTACGATCGCCTCCGCGAAGTTCCTTCGGATGAGACCAACGGCACAGGAGTCTGCGATGTGGGCGATCAGTACTCCAGAGGCACTCGCTCGTCCTACAACCTCGCCAACTGGATTCGCTCGCAGGGCTATCAGGCTGATCCGTATCCCGGACCCTCCGCCGGAGCGCTGCTGCTCATTCCTCCCGCCATTGCCGCGGGCCTCGGCGAACTCGGAAAGCACGGATCGCTCATCAGTCCCCGCTTCGGCGCAGGGGTTCGCCTCGCTGGTGTCACCACCGATATGCCTCTGATTAGGACGACTCCCAGGCGCTTCGGTGCCGACGAATTCTGCGCGAACTGTCAGGTGTGCACACAGGCGTGCCCGCCCGGAGCCATCACTCCCAAAAAGCAGATGGTGCGCGGCGTTGAGCGATGGTACGTCGACTTCGACAAGTGCATCCCCTATTTTGCAGAAGCGGCGTCGTGCGGCATCTGCATTGCCGAGTGTCCCTGGACGCGTCCCTCAGTGCGTCCGAAGCTGCTGGCGACGATGGATCGACGGCTCGGTCAGGGATGAGCGTGACCGCCGTACGACCTGCAAGTGAAGACTCGATTTACTACCCGGGCTGGGGCGTACTCGGCGCTGCTTTCGTCGGTGTTATGGTGAGCTTCGCTCCTATCATTCCCTACACCTTCAGCCTGTTTCTCGATCCTTTGCATGCAGCATTCGGATGGAAGCGCGAATCGATGGGAGGAGCATTTGCGCTCGCAGCGATCACGGTCGCTCTGATCTCGCCGCTCATCGGCCTGCTCCTCGACCGCATTTCACCGCGCCGCATCATTCTCCCCGCGATCCTGCTGTTCTCCGTGGCGCTGGCTTCCCTCAGCAGGCTTAGCTCCCATATCGGCCAATTCTATCTGACGTTCTTCGTGCTTGGGCTCGCGGCGAATGGAACCGCGCAGTTCGCTTATACACGCACAATCCTCACCTGGTTTTGCCGGCGCCGTGGCATCGCCCTGGCGCTGCTGCTGACTGGCAGCGGGATTGGATCCATTCTGATCCCACCCCTAACCGAAGGGATGATCCAGCATCACGGATGGCGCGATGCATGGCTAATGCTGGGTGGCATCGCTCTTCTGGGTGTCCCGCTGACGGCAATACTCGTGCGCAACCAGCCCGAGAAGCCGCTCGTCCGAACCGACAGGACTGCGTCGGGGGTAACCGTCTCCGCCGCACTTCGGACCGCCTCGTTCTGGATCCTCGCCTTCATCACGATCTTTTCCGCCTTCAGCGAAAACGGACTCGTGACCAATCTGGCGGCCATCCTCACACAACATGGCGTAACAGCTTCCAGTGCCGCCGTGGCCCTCTCCGTGCGCGGAGGTGCGGGGATTCTTGGCAGGCTCCTGATCGGACTTGCCATCGATCGCATCTCACCCCAGCGCATCCAGAGCTTCATTCTGACGCTTGCGGCTGCGGGTACACTGATTCTCGCCTTCGCTGGCTCGGGACCGCTCGCGTTGATCGGCGCGGCGGTTCTCGGCGCAGGCTTAGGCAGCGAGGCGGATGTCGGGCCTTATTTGCTGGCCCGCTATTTTGGCCGGCGGCACTTCTCCGTTCTGTATGGCCTCACGTGGACTGCCTATGCCATCGGCGGGGCAACCGGGCCTCTCTGGATTGGCCACCTTTACGACCGCGCCGGGCGGTATCAACCACAGTTCATCGTGTATCTTGCCGGAGTTGCCTTCGCGGCGGTTGTTCTGAGCCTGTTCCTGCAAGCCGATGCAAAGCTGCCGGAAAACCAATTGAACCATGCGCTGTCCACGACGGTGGCCTCTCTCGAAGGCACCCCAGAGCCTTGTGCCGCAAAGAATGCGTCCTGAACCAACTCAGATCAGGTTCATGCTGCGGCAGGTATTCTCGAACGGGCCATTCCATGGAGAGGCAGAAAGAAAGGATCAGCGCGAACATGAATAATGGATCCACAGCGCTCTTCGACGGCCCGTTCAGATACAAGCCGATGATGTCCGCGGCCTTGCTCTCGAAATCAGGATCGTCGCTGGCCATATACCGCTCCAGGCGGTGCGGCTTCAGACCGGCCTCCTTCCACACCCGATGCACGGCGTCCTTG
>JAJYVF010000039.1 GCA_021792135.1 Acidobacteriota bacterium
CCGCCCTTCTTCGGCTCCAACTACGCTTCGACAACGCAGTTATGCCATGAAAAGACGGCCTTTCCAATCACTTTTCTCGATCCCACTCACCGCTCTCGACAACTTGCCTGTGAGAAATGCGGGTTAGATAAGCGACCCATGATTGCCATCAGATACGTGATGGCTGACCGTCGACGGGAGGACGAGTGCCCAGCCCCGAACCGGCAACGAGCAGAATTCCTTCCAGGACCGCAGCCGGCGCAGGGGGGCATCCCGGAATGGTGAGGTCGACGGGAAGAATCTCGGCCACGCTGCCGCGGCTGGCATAACTTTTGCCGAAGATGCCGCCGCAGGCCGCGCAGTCACCGACGGCGATGACGCGTTTGGGATCGGGTATGGCGTCCCAGGTGCGCCGCAACGCTTCCTTCATATTCACCGAGACCGGGCCGGTGACCAGCAGCAAATCGGCATGGCGGGGGCTGGCGACGAATCTGATCCCCATCCCTTCGAGGTTGTAATACGGATTGTTCAGAGCGTGCAGTTCGAGTTCGCAGCCATTGCAGGACCCGGCGTCGACCTGGCGGATGCAGAGCGTGCGCCCGAGGATGCGGTAGATGCTGCGATGCATCTGCTCGGTTCGCGGGGCCTCGGCTGGTTTTTCGGTCAGGATTCCGGTGCGCACCATGCGCGAGAGAACGTCGAACATGGTTACCTCAGCCGTCCTGTCCGCTGTAGGACAGGTTGAAGGATTTATTAATCAGCGGAAAGTCGGGAACGATGTTTCCGAGGATCGCATGCTCGAGCAGAGGCCAGTTCTGCACGGAAGGATCGTGGGTGTGGCAGGAGCGAATCGTGCCGTTCGCTCCCGTTTCCACGGCAATCATGACGGGGCCGCGCCATCCTTCGATCAGCCCGAGGCCGATGCGATTCGGGGCCCAGCGCAGAACCTCGGTGCACACGGGGCCGTGTGAGAGGCCCTGCAGCAGAGAGCGGCACAGGCGCAGGGATTCGAGGATCTCGTCGAAGCGCACCTGCACGCGCGCTGCAACATCGCCGGTGGTGCCGGTGACCATACGGGGCTGCAGTGCGTCGTAGGGCGGCCAGGGATGATCGACGCGGAGGTCGCAGGGGATGCCGGAGGCGCGCGCGGCCATGCCGAGGGCGCCGCGTTGCTCGGCGCAGTCCCTGGCGAGGCGGCCCGCGCCGCGAAAGCGGTCCTGCACGCCCGCGTGCTCGTCATAGATCGCGCGCATCGCGCGCGTTCCTTCATCGAGGAGCGGGTAGAGAGCAGCCAGACGCCCGACCGCATGCTGCGGCAGGTTCTGGGCGACACCGCCCGGAACGATGTAGTCCATGAGGTAGCGCGCTCCGAAGACTTCGCAATTGGCGCGCAGAAGATGTTCCTTCATCCGGGAAAACTGGGTCAGGCCGAAGGCAAACCCCGCATCGTTTCCGAGTGCGCCGAGGTCGCCCAGATGGTTTGCGAGACGCTCGTGTTCGAGCGCGAGTGCGCGCAACTGAGTCGCGCGTGGGGGGCATGCGGTTTGGGTCAGGAACTCCTGGGCGGCGCACCAGGCCCAGGAGAAGGCGACCGCGGAGTCGCCGGAGAGGCGTGCTGCAAGGCGGTGACCGTCCTCCTGGCGCATCGTCTGGAAGAGTTTTGCGACGCCCTTGTGGGTGTAGCCGAGGCGCTCTTCGAGGCGCAGGACTTTTTCGCCGACGACGGAGAAGCGAAAGTGCCCCGGCTCAATGATGCCGGCGTGCACCGGGCCGACGGCGATCTCGTGGACGCCGTCGCCTTCCACCGGCACAAAGGGATACGGCTCGGGGTCCGCGGCATCCTGCTTCGTGGCGTCGAAATCGCGCCGCAGGGGAAAGACGTTTTCCGGCCAGCCGCTGTGGCGGAGCCATCCGCGCGTGTCTGCACCGTTGGCTCGGACTCCGAGCAGGTCATAGACGGCCCTCTGTAGGCGCGATGCTGCAGGAAAAAGCTCAGCCAGGCTGGGGTAGGAGGGATCCTCTGCATCGGCGATGCGCTGCTCGGCGACCACCACGCCTTCCCACGTGAGCCACGCTGCACGGATACAGAAGGAGGCATCGCGATCGCGGTCGTCGGTGCCCCAAAGCGTCAACAGACGGGAGCCGGCCGCGCGCATTTTCTCCGCCAGCCGCAGCCAGGCATCCCCGTGCGCCTCGCATCGAATCGCCGGCACATTGGATGGCAGCGGAGTCGCGGCGAGATCGAAGATCGTGGATTGCATCGGCATCACCCAATCAGGCGCGCGGCGGCGCGATACCATTCGGCGAGTACGGGAGGTATGTAGAGCCCCAGGGCCAGCACCATGGCGAGATGGATAAAAACCGGAACGAGGGCGGGCGATTGCGGCAGACGGCGGGCCTCGGTGTGTCCGAAAACCATGGGCTGCACCTTGCTGAAGATGGCGGCAAAGGCTACGCCAAAAGCGACCAGGAGAAACGGCGTCGTCCAGGGATGTTCGCGCATGGCGGTCGTGAGGATGAGGAATTCGCTGGCGAAGACGCCGAAGGGGGGCATGCCGAGGATGGCGATCGATCCGAGCATCAGGCCCCAGCCGATGGTGGGACTGACGCCGAGCAGGCCGCTGATGTCGTCCATGCGCTGCGTGCCGGCGGTCTGCGAAGCGTGGCCCGCGGTGAAGAAGATGGAGGATTTGGTCAGCGAGTGGACGGTCATATGCAGCAGGCCGGCGAAGTTGGCGACGGGACCGCCAAGCCCGAAGGCAAAGGTCATGATGCCCATGTGCTCGATGGAGGAGTAGCCGAAGAGACGCTTGATGTCGCGTTGCCTCCAGAGGAAGAACGCCGCAACGACGGCGGAGAGCAGCCCGAAGGTCATCAGCATGCGGCCCGGCAGGGCCGGTCCGATGGAGCCTTCGACAAGCACCTTGCAGCGGATAACCGCGTAGAGGGCGACGTTCAGCAGGAGGCCGGAGAGCACGGCCGAAACAGGCGTGGGACCTTCCGCGTGCGCGTCCGGGAGCCAGTTGTGCAGCGGCGCCAGGCCCACCTTGGTGCCGTAACCGATCAGCAGGAAGACAAAGGCGAGGCCGAGCACGCGGGGTTCGAGGTGGGCTTTGACCGCGTTGAGGTGGGTCCAGAGGAGGGCTGTCATACCCTCGCGGCCGAGTCTCTGCTCGGCGGCAAAATAGAGCAGGATGGTTCCGAACAGCGCTTGTGCGATGCCCACGCCACAGAGGATGAAATACTTCCACGCCGCTTCGAGGCTGGCCCTGGTGCGGTAGAGCGAAACCAGCAGTACGGTCGAAAGCGTTGCCGCCTCCATCGCCACCCACAGCAGGCCCATGTTGTTCGTTAACAGAGCCAGCAGCATGGCACCCATGAAGAGCTGAAACATGCTGTGGTAGAGGCGCAGGCGGAGGGGATTGAGGCGGCCGTGGTGCTGCTCGATTCTCATGTACGGCCGCGAGAAGATCGCGGTGGTGAGGCCGACGAACGCGGTGAGAGCGACGAGGAAGACGTTGAAGGGATCCACGAAGAACTGGTCGTGACCGACCAGCAGCGAACCGTGGCGGATGACCCGCAGGACCAGGAACGCGGCCGCGACGAGCGTTGCGAGACTGACAGCGACATTCAGCTCGGCGGCGAAGCGGCGCGCGCCGAGCAGGGCCAGCAGCAGGGTGCCGGCGAGGGGTAATCCGAGAACGAGCAGCAGTTCCACCTCACTCCTCCCGGAGCGATTCCAGATGGTGCAGGTCGAGGCTGTCGAACTGTTCGCGAATCTGGAAGAAGAAGATGCCGAGGATGAAGACGGCCACCAGCAGGTCGAGGGCGATACCCAGCTCAATGACCATGGGCATGCCGTATGTGGCGCTGGTGGCGGCGAAGAAGAGGCCGTTCTCCATGGCGAGAAAGCCGATAACCTGGGTGATGGCCTTGCGGCGCGTGATCATCATGAGGAAGGCCAGGAGAATGACAGCCAGGGCGATGCCGATGGTGTGGCGGGTGATGGTGGTGGCCATCATGCTAATGGGCTGCGCCAGGCCGAAGGCGAAGATCACCAGCACCAGGCCGACGAGCATGGTGACGGGAATGTTGACGAGCGGTTCGCTGTCCCACTGCGCGCCGAGCTTCTGAATCAGTCGGTGCAGAATCCAGGGCAGCGCCATGACCTTGAGGAGCAGTGTGAGCGCCGCGGAGTACCACAGCTCGGTGAGGCCGGCATCCCAGGCAACCAGCGAGGTCGAGAGAAAGAGGATCGCGCCCTGCCAGGCGAAGAGGGTGATCAGGCGCTGCGTTCGCCGGCGCGACAGCATGGCAAAGGAGATCAGCAGCAGCCCGGAAGCGAGGAGTTTCAGCAATTGTGCAAGCAGCTGTGACTTAAGCATGGGCGCTCGTCCCCAGAAGCAGGTGAGCCAGCAGGCCGAGGACGGCCAGCAGGAAGGCGATGGCAAGATATTCAGGCGCGCGGAAGAGGCGGAGCTTCGCGGAAAGCGATTCGATGAGCGCGAGACCGATTCCAGCCAGGACCAGCTTGCCAGCCAGCGCGGCGACAGCGATTAACATGGCGGCGCCGCCGTCGGCTCCATGGATGGCGATGCCCCAGGGGAGGAAGAGGGCGAATCCGATGCATGCGTAGTTGAAGAGCTTGAGGCTGGAGGCCCACTCGACGAGAGCGAGGTGACGAGCGGAGTATTCGAGCAGCATCGCCTCATGAATCATCGTCAGCTCGAGGTGGGTGGCCGGGTTGTCGATGGGGATGCGGGCATTCTCCGCGAGGAGCACCATGAGGAACGCGATGGCCGCGAAGATCACGCTTGGATCGACAACCGAATGATGCGTCGCATAGCCGTCCACCAGGCTGGGCAGAGCCGTGCTGCCGAAGAGCAGGAAAGCATTGAAGAGGACCATAAGGAGGGCAGGCTCGGCCAGAAAGCCAATCATCATCTCGCGGCGGGCGCCCATCGATCCGAAGGCGGTGCCGATATCCATAGCTGCGAGCGACAGGAAGACGCGTGCCGTGGCGAAGAGTCCGATCAGGGCGATCGCATCGGCGGCCCGCGCAAAGGGAAGATCCGTGGCAATGGACGGGATGATCGCTGCAGCCAAAACCATCGTTCCGAACAAAACATAAGGGGTCGAGCGAAAGAGGGGCGATGCATCGGTGGCGAGTGCAGCATCTTTGTGAAAGAGCTTGCGCAGCACGCGGTACGGCTGCAGCAGCGGCGGAGCCGTGCGATTCTGCAGCCAGGCCCGGCATTGCGCGATCCAGCCGACGAAGAGCGGAGCGATGCCGATGGCGAGCACGACTTCGCTGAGTTGTCGCAGCAGCGAGATCGTCCTCATAGCACGAACACCAAAAGCACCAGCAGAGTGATGAAACTGTAGAGCAGGTAGACGGAGAGCCGGCCGCCCTGGAGGATGCTGATTCCGTCCGCGATGCGCTGCACGCTGCGCGCGACAGGCTGATAGATCGTCCGCCAGAAGCGGTCCTCGACGTGGATGCGATAGCGCGGCGCGACGTCGTCGGGCGCGGGCAAGTCGCGCTCCATGCGAAAGAATGCGCCGAACATGTGACGAATGGGCTGACCGAAGCCTTCGGCGGTGTCCTGCATGCGCGCGGTCTGCCAGGGATAGCCGCAGTCCCAGGGCGCCGTGCGGCGCGTGCGTCCGTGGGCAATGAGGCGCACGAGGACGAAGGTGATGCCGAAGACGCCGACAATTCCAGCGAGGAAAATGAGACCGCTGTAGGAAGCCTGCTCCGGCGCCACGGGCGCGATGCGCCAGAGGGAGACGGCGGGTGCGACGGTCTTGCCCAGCAGTTGTCCGGTAACGGGGCCGGCGACGCGCAGCGCGAGCTGGGGCAGAACGCCAAGGAGAATGCAGCCGGCGGCCAGCCATCCCAGACCGAGCCGCTCGAGCTTGTTCGCATCGTGCGCATGGGAGAGATTGGCCTCCCGCGGCTGTCCGAGAAAAATGATCCCGTAGAACTTCACCATCACGTAGGCCGCCAGCGCCACGGTCAGGGCCAGCGCGGCTGCGCCCAGCGGCACCAGCATATTGACGAACGCGTGCGGCAGCTGTGGCGTGAAGAGAAAGGACTGCAGCAGGAGCCACTCGGAGACGAATCCGTTGAGCGGCGGCAGGCCGGCAATGGCGAGGGTTCCAACCAGAGCCAGAACCGCGACCCATGGCATCCGGCGGATGAGTCCGCCGAGCTTTCCCAGACTGCGCTGTTGCGTCGCGTGCAGAACCGACCCGGTGGCCAGAAAGAGCAGACTCTTAAAGAGCGCATGATTCAGCGCATGCAGAAGCGCGGCGGTAAGGGCCAGTGCTGCAAACAACGGCATGTGGCTCGCAGCGAAAAGAATCGAGAGGCCGATGGCGGCGAAGATCAGTCCGATGTTTTCGATCGAGGAGTAAGCAAGGAGCCGCTTCATGTCGGTCTGGACTGCGGCGAAGATCGCCCCGAAAAGGGCCGAGAAGAGGCCGAGCGCCAGCATCGCGGCACCCCACTGCCAGAACTGCACGTGGAGCAGATCGAAGCTGGTCCGCAGCATGCCGTAGATGGCGGTCTTGAGCATGAGCCCGCTCATCATGGCGGAGACGGGCGACGGCGCAGCGGGGTGTGCCTCCGGCAGCCACACATGCAGCGGCACGAGTCCGGCCTTGGCTCCGAAGCCGAGCAGCGCGAGCGTAAAGGCGGTGGTGGCCCAAAAGGGCGTCAGCGATGCGCCGCGCATGGCGGCGAAGGTGAACTGCCAGCTGCCCCCCTGCAGCACGCCGAAGGTGAGCAGGATACAGAGGGCTCCCACGTGGGCCATCAGCAGATACAGGAAGCCGGCACGACGAATTTCGGGAATGCGGTGCTGGGAGGTGACCAGGAAATAGGAACTCAGGGCCATCGTCTCCCAGGCCACCATGAAGAGATAGGCGTCGTCGGCCAGGATGACCACGGCCATGCTGGCGAGAAAGACATGATACTGCAGGCCATGCAGCGCGGGAGCCGATCCCTCGCCGACACGGAAATAGCCCGCGGAGAAGATGGAGATTCCTGCGCCCGCGGCGCCGAGCAGCAGCAGGAAGAAAGCAGAGAGTGGATCGAGGCGGAGATGAAAAGGAAGATCGGGCAGCCCGAGGGGCAAAATCATCGTCTGCGGCGTGGGACCGGCGATCAGATCGATTCCGGCCTGCATGGCGACGGCGGCGCTGACGATGGCGCCGAGGGGAAAGAGGATGTGCGCAACGAGATGCAGGCTGTGGGGTCGCAGTAAGCCGACGGGCGCAAGAACTACCCAGGCGGCTATGAGGACTACCAGGAACTGCAGGGCGTGTTCCGGACGGGTGGTTGCCGTCATCCAGCCGAGGACGTAACTCAACGGTGTCCCTCGAATGCGGGAGCCGATGCTACACGGGGCGCCATTGCGCTCTTCGGAACCGTGGTCCAGTCCCGAACCGGAGCCACATTCACAACCGGCGCGCAGCTCACTGGCCGTTCTCCGCCGGGGTCTTCCCAATCTGATCCAGCATTTCGAGCGACTCCTGCAGATGCTTCTGGAAATAGCGGCGCATCAGCGCGAGCATGTCGAGAATCAGGGGATCGCGAACCGAATAGAAGACCTGGTTGCCGGCTTTCCGGTTGATCACGATCTGACGGGCACGCAGCACCGCGAGATGCTGCGAAACGTTCGTCTGCTCCATCGCGAGCTTTTCAATGATCTCGCCGGCTGACAGTTCCCTGTTTGTCAGAACTTCCAGAATGGCGATCCGGGTGGGATTGGCCAGGGCCTGGAAGATGTCGGCTTTGAAGCGTCGCAGAGAATCCGGCACGATCCGCCCCCCCAGTGAACAGAATATTCGATTATTCGCATTCATGGAAGATCTTATTGTTTTAAGCGTTAACCATCTGAATTATTTACGCTTATCGGAAGACCGAATGGCGATGCAGGGGAGATGCAAGAGAGTCTGCGCATTCACTGTTGTCCGGCGTCACGTACCAGGGCTCGGTGCGCTGCTCCCCGGACGGAGTTCATTCAGGAATCATTCCGATTTCGTCTCCCAATTCATGGAAGTGAAGCTGATACGCTCTCGTGGCGCGCTCCGTCAACCTCGCCTCCTCGACCAGGCGATGCTTGTCGAGATTGGGGGCGCCGATAGTCTGGTCAATGGCGTTCAGGTGACGCTGAATTCGATCGCGCAGCTGGTCGAGCTGCCGCATGCGCTGCTGCGCATTCTTTCGCTGTTGCTGGCTGAGCCCCTGATAAAGTTCTGCTCGATACTGTTCCAGGCTGCGAAAGTGCTCGCGAATCTGATTCTGGTTTCGGCTCACTGTTTCCGTGTTGATGGAAGGTGCCGCAGTGGCCTCTGCCATATCGCGGCTTCGGTCCCGGAGTTTCTCGAGGCTCTGGTTGCAGATCCTGTACTGACTTCGCTGCTGATCTGTCACCTGGGTGCGCGACCGCTGCATCTGCGTCTGTCGCGTGCGCGAAGGCGTACCCTGGCCACGCGGCACGCTCTGACCCGTCCGCTGACCGGCAGCCGGCCTTTGCTGGCCGACGGCATTGCCCGTTCCGCGGGCACCAGCCTCCGCGATGAGGAACCCTGCGGCCAAACTCAGAGTGAGCAAAAGTGAAAGATGTCGATTCGATTTCATGGCGGACTCCTTTCAGTAGCCACCCGCTTGCGGTGTCTCCCGAAACCCTGGTGATTAGACCGAGAGCCGAGCGGCGAAGATCCGGTTCGCCGCAGGAATCGGTCCGCCGTTTGACCACGCGAAAATAGCTGCCTGCGTACGCCAGGAAGCTCAAAAGCTGGGACGACGCAGATGCGCACCAGCATTTCAACCTGCCTCTTGCATGCAGGGCGCATATGCCAGTGCCGGTTGTCGGCGCAATGAAGAATTTGATCCGGCGGAAATGCCAGCGATTCCGGGGAATTCAGTGGCACGAAGGGTGCAGAAGAACTTCCGCCGGTACGGAAATTCGGCAAAGGAGGAAATATGAAGCTGGTGAAGCGGGGCTATTTTCTGAAAGTGCTTCCGAGGGGAGCAGCCGTTGTTCTCGCACTGCTCGGCGGAACGTGGCTGATGGCTCAGTCTTTGGATTCGGCGCGAATCAATGACCTGCTGCAACAGGCTAAAAATCGCGCAGTACAGGCAAATCATGATGCTGAACTGATTGAGAGCTACACAAGGTCGCAGACCAGCTGGCACGCTCATTCACTGCAGCTGAACTCGATGAAGGATCATATCAATAACATAGGCAAGACCTTGTCCGAGATGGATGCCGCGCGTGCGGAAGGCTCTGCCTGGCAGCAGGAAGCAATTCGTGATATCGAGCCGTTGCTTCGCAGCATGGCAGATCATATGACCACAATGATCACGCACCTGAACGAACATCAGGACCAGGTTCACATGCCGACTTATGTGGATTACACCAAAGCGAATCGGGAGCTATCTGACAAATTGCTGGCCACGCTGGAAGACTATGTCGGCTATGCACAGGCGAAGGCAAAAGCTGACGATCTGGAGAAGAAACTCGATCTGCCCGCGTCGACCTCGGGTGAGCAGTAGGGAGCAGGGGAAGCCGAAAGACGCCATAACTTGAAGCCGCGATTTAGAGAGGGGTGTAAGAGATCTGAACAGAGCGTCCAGATCCCTGGACATGCCGGGGTTCTTCCTCGCTCATGGGGCGATCGGCCGGAACCTGCTTGAGCGGGCCAGGCGATTGAGCCGCGAGCCCGCTGCTGCCGCACGACGACGATCACGGGCCACGCATGGGCATGAGTCACGCCCTCATTACGATGCTGTGCAACCACATCAGAGTGCTGATGTAGGTTCTGCCATTGTTCCGGAACTCATCGGCGCGCAGGCCATCAGGTGCTCGGCCTCGCCTGCAGCGCGGCGGGCGCCCAGGTACATTGAGGGTGATCTCGAAGACCCGGGAAGCCTCGCGCAGCGGAGCAGCTGCTGCGGATGCAGTCATCCACACCGCCTTCAACCATGACTTCTCGAAGTACGTGGCGAACTGCGAAGCTGATCGGCAGGCCATCGTGGCTTTGGGCTCCGTCCGTGCCGGTTCGGAGAGGTTCCTGGTCGTCACCTCCGGAACCGGGAGTCATCATCAGGGGAGGCGGGGTTTCCCGCTTCCTCTGATATCCCTTTCCTATCTGAAGATCCCGATCGTGCGGGTGCCGAGGGATTTCGGGACCGTCGCTGCGGTACCGGAGACCGGGGCAAACGGCAGCACAGCGGATCGGGATGTGACCGGACGAACCAGAAATGCGGCGCCCGGGCGCCCTCTGATCTCCAGGACGGAATTGGCATTCGCGGGGACCACGACTCCTGAGGTGTGCGCATCCACAACCTCGACCTGCTGATGCGGCCATGGATTGCGGAGGCGAAGGGTTCGAGCCGAACCTGTCTCGATCCCCAAGGTGACGATCTTGCCTGCACGGATCTGCAGATCGACTTTGGATCGATGTGGAATGAAGACCGTGGCATCGGCGCTCCAGTCGGAGGGCCAGGCAGGAGCGATGCGAACAACATCGTCGGTCTCCTGTACCAGCGCGCTCTGAAGAGCATCGGCAAGAACTCCGATTTGCTCGACGTAAAATTCGGGGCCGGCAAAGCTCGCGAGGCCTGACGGATAGGACTGATAGCGCTGGGTCAGCGCCATTTCGGTGGACTGGAATTCATCTGCCAGAGCGAGATAAGCGGCCTGCACCGGATCCTCACTCCAGTCGTTCTGCGTCTTATTGGGGCGGTGCAGGAAGGTGCGTACGCCGAGAGCGGACAGCGGTCCGTCTTCGCCGATCAGTTCATAGGGCCAGACCGGTTCAAGGCCGATGTTCTCGGTGTTGTGCGATGGAGCGGCCGGGTCGTGGCTGGGAATCAGAATCGTGTCGGAAGTTTCCGCATGCGGATCGGCAAGAACCGTGGGGGCCGAGAGCCTCACGACAGGAAAAGACTGCACCATGGGAACAGCGCTCTTCACCTTATCGAGCAGCGGGTCCGCGCTGTTCAGCACGGCGGCCGCCTGGAGCAGGGCGGGAAAGAGGGTGCGCATGGCGGCGATGTCGGTGGTGGGATCGTGTACGTCCCACTCGGTTTCATGGGCATTCGAGGGAAAGGTATGCAGGCGGCCATCTTTGCCGCGTGTGGAGTAGGCGAGCAGGAATCGCGCCGATTCCAGCATGACCGGGAAATTCTTTCTGAGGAAGGCAAGGTCGTCGGTGTAGAGGTACTGTCTCCAGATCCACAAGGAGACCTCGGCGCCGGTCGAGAGCGTGCGCGCATTGTAGTAAGGATGGAAGTCTTCGCCGCAGTCGATCGCGGGCGGGGCCCAGCTCTCATTTTCATAGCCGTAGCCATTGAAGCGCATGGTTTCCGGAACGCAGGCCCCGGGACGATGCATGTGCTGCTTTGTCCAGGCGAGGATCTGATCGAGATTGCTGCGGTAGAGGTTGAAGTAGGAATCATTCAGAGCGAAGTCGCCGGCGCCGAGATTGGCGCTGACCTGCATGCGGAGATTCCAGTGCCAGTAGGCTGACGGCCCCCACTGATGGTGATCGCGGAACGCAGAGAAGAGATCCCCGATGCCGGCCTGGCCGCCGGGCAGAGGTCCGCGATTCTCGGCGGCTGCCGTGAAGAGGTCGATCGCGCGCAGGTTTTCGAAGTACTGGGCCGCGTGATCCGGCGAGGAGAGTCTCATCAGTCCGGTCTGAGCCCAGAAATTGTGCCACCATGCGCGGTGCTCGTCGGACGAAAGCTTCTCTGCCGCATGGATCAGCCGCGAAGCCGTTGCGGCCGCATCTCCGCCATGCCATTCGGGACAGGTGAGGATCAGACGGAAGCTGCCGTCGGGATGCGGCCGGAAGGTGACCTTCACGGAAAGCGGTCCATCCTGCTCAGCAGCGACGCCGACAGCATCAGCGCTGATTGCAGCCAGCGAGCCGAAGGTCCGGCCGCTCGCTCCGGCCTCCTGATCGTCCAGCCAGGTCTCTGCGAGGATGCCGAGGGAGCCCTTTGTCAGCACGCTCGGCTTGCGTGGATCCCAGAGGCGAAGCTCCGCGGTCTGCGGCTGCTTGGGATCGGCACCCGTGACACTCAGGATGACGGCATCGCGGGCTTCAGTGACGTAGGTGGTTGCGGTCATGCCGCCGCCCTGCTCCTGAAACTCGCCGTCGTAGAGATCGAGGCGGCCGGCGTAGTCGGCGGCGTGTGTGAGCCGCGCCAGGCCAGGTACGACAAACTGCCCGGGAGAGAGCCGACGCGGGAAGGTATCGCCACGATTGAGCTGGGCGGTGTAGCCGTCTGCAGCCCACACAGCCAGCCCCAGACGGCCATTGCCCAGCGGCATGGCCGTGCTGGCAGCCTCGTCCGGCTTCTGGAGCACGATGTCAGAGCGCTCGACTACACCCTGAGTGTCGACATGATAGACACCGGCGCGCCAGGCTGTGGTCTCGCGAACCTGCCGTGCGTCCGCGGGGCTGCTGAAGAAGCTGGAGAGGACCAGGACCAGCAGGAGAGAAATCGGGAAACGCCAGAGTTCCATCACGCGATAGTTACACAGGAAATCCTGCTCGCGCCAGGCAGGAGCATCGACTCGGGGGATGTCTCAGCCATTCGGCCAGGCGGCGTAGGCGGTTCGGAGCCACGCCTGCATCATCAGCCAGTGTCCGGCATAGGTCGGGTGGACACCATCCCAGCTCCAGTGGTCGGCTGTCGCGCGCCTGCAGGCGGCGTCGAATACATCCTGGTACATGACCAGCGGCAGATGATATTTCGCTGCGAGCTTTTCGACGACTGCCTGACGCTTCCTGACTTCAGCCAGTTCCGCCGCGTAGTTGGCTGCGTGTTTTCCGACCGGAAGGAGAAACGGTTCACCCAGGATGATCTTCACGTACGGCAGCGCAGAAAGGGTCTGCGCCAGCAACCGATCGTAGGTCGATTCATATTCCTCCACTGTCTCTCCGGGGGGACCGGCGAAGAAGGTGTCGTTGATGCCAACCAGGATGCTCAGCAGATTCGGTTTCAGGTCCAGCGTGTCGGTCTGCCAGCGCGCCTGCAAATTCACGACACGGTCTCCGCTGATGCCCCGGTTGATGAAATCCAGATTTCTCTGGGGAAATTCCGCGCCGGCTTTCGCGGCCAGGATGTAGGCATAGTCCTGACCCATGATGTGATTGAAATCGTGTCCGGTCCGCCACCGGCCGCCATCCGTGATGGAATCGCCCTGAAAGACGATGACGTCGCCTGGATGGAAGAAGGGCATTGCGTCCTGTGCGAAACCTGGTACAGGAGCCAGGAGCAGAAGAGCCAGCAAGAGTTTCATTCCGGATCGTCCTCAGGATTGCGGGTCCAGGAAAAGCGAGTGTCGGTGCCACCTGCTTCACACCTGGTTAACTGACCACGCAGATCGGGAACGACCAGGCCGATGTGGCACCTCCGTCCCGTGAGGAGACTACGTGCCATGCTGTTTGGCTGATAGTCGAGTTCCCTCACGCGCTGGAGAGCCTGCTCTCGAGCCTCGTCTGCAATATCGGGATGATTTCCGAGAATCCCCGAGATGGCGACGAGGGACAGGCCAGGGTCAGGCGCAATGGCCTTCATATGGACGGTCATACGAGGCACTATACAAGGTGGATCACGTTCATGAGAAACGCCGCGGCGGACTGAGCAGGTGCTGAAACCAGGGATGGCTCTCTGCTGCGCCAGCAGCCGGCAACAAGGCGTTCGCCGAGACGGAGCCGCACTGATCGGCGCCTTTTCTCCCGGGCGCCATTTCGCATCGCCGTCATCGGATTGCGGGATCATCCAGCCCCACATCGGCCGGAGGAAGTGTAACGAAGAGCGCTTATTCTGTCTGCCGAAACCTCAGCGGCGTGGCTGCAGAGCCAGGCAGTCATACGCTCAACTTCGAAGGTGTTGCGGTTCAGCGACCGAATGAGCGCATCGGACGCCGGATATAAGTACAAACATTTGGGCGTCCTTCGGGGCTTCGCAAATTGTGATCTCGATCACTGACACAGATCTCGATTGGTGACAGCCTCGGTGATGCGCACGGATCCGCCGAGGTCCTATATATCGCTCAGCGCGCCCAATGTCCAGATACCTCGGCCAGCCGGATGTTTGCTTCTCGGAGGCTCGGAAGGTGTTCCCTTACCGCACCGGAAAAGCGAGGCATCGCAATGGAAACTGCTCTTACACACACGAATCATTCCCTTCCCCGCCTGGGTCAGCCTGCTCCTGCTTTCGAGGCAGAAACCACTCACGGCACGCTGCGTCTTGAGGATTTCCACGGAAGTTGGCTAGTGCTCTTCTCTCATCCTGCCGACTTCACTCCTGTTTGCACAACCGAATTCGTGGCTTTCGCCGAACTGGCGCCCGAGTTGAAGAAGCGCGGAGTCGAACTCTGCGGGTTGAGCATCGACAGCACCTTCTCTCATATCGCCTGGGTGCGCAACATCGAACAGAACTTCGGCGTGAAAATTCCTTTCCCGGTCATCGCCGACCTCAATAAGGAAGTGGCCGCCCTTTACGGCATGATCATGCCTGGCGAAAGCAAAACCGAGACCAGCCGCTGTCTGTTTGTCATCGATCCAAACGGCATCCTGCGGGCCATGATCTACTACCCGCTCAGCACCGGGCGCAACACGCAGGAAGTGCTCCGCCTGATTGACGCGCTCCAGTCGACCGACAAACACGGTATTGCGACGCCGGCGAACTGGAAGCCGGGGGACAAGGTCATCGTTCCGCCGCCGAAAACCACCGAAGATGCCGAACTGCGCATGAAGGCCGGCTTCGAGACCAAGGACTGGTATTTCTCCAGAAAGGCCGTCTGACAGGGCATCGCGCGCGAAGTTTCCTGCTCCGCGAGAGAAGGAGGGTCGTCATGGCCTGCGTCAACCCAGGCGGAGAGCTTACGGAATCGGCCCGTCACATTCTGGCTGCAATGCGCGAACCTGTGCCGCTTTCCCAGGTGGCTGAGCGGACCGGTCTGCCACTCTACCGCATCCGGAGCGCGATGCGCGAACTCTCAGAAGCCGGATTCGCCGCCGAGTCCGCGGCAGGCTGGGAGACCACCAGCTCCGGACGCAGCGCGCTCGAGAGAGTGCTTACACGAGTCTGAACGCCGCGCTTTTGCGCGACTGCGTCAGCCTCCCCGGAGATTAACTCCGTCGAGACACAGGGGGATGTCATGAAGAAGTACGTGATGGAATTCATCGGAACGTTCTTCCTCGTCTTCACGATCGGAATGTCGACTCTTGCCGGCGGGGATGGTGTGATTCCGCCGCTGGCGATCGGCTCCATTCTCATGGTGATGATCTATGCCGGAGGACACATCTCTGGCGGGCACTATAATCCGGCTGTGACGCTGGGCGTTTGGATCCGCGGCCAGTGCGAGAAGAAAGATGTTCTCCCCTATATGCTGTTCCAGGTTATGGGAGCCGTCATCGCAGCCGGAGTGGTTCTCTATCTGCTGCCGTCTGTCGAACCGCAACCGAGGAACCTCGCGCTCGTACCGGAACTGGTCGCCGAGTTTCTCTTCACCTTCGCGCTGGTATTTGTCGTGCTGAATTCTGCTACGTCGAAGGACAACTCGGGTAATTCATTTTATGGACTGGCGATTGGTTTCACCGTGCTTGCCGGAGCTTTCGCGGTCGGGGGAGTTGCATCCGCGGCATTCAATCCCGCCGTGGCCGTCGGTATCTCGATCATGGGCATGTCGGCGTGGAGCAAGATCTGGGTTTATCTGGTAGCGAACCTGCTCGGAGGGGCGGTTGCCGGCGCAGCGTTCAGGGGGCTTGCTCCCGAGGCTGCTCCTGCGCCCGCACCTCCCAGGCTGAGGACGAATTCGTAAGGGCCGTGGGTTTTTGAGGCAACGGTCGCTCGCCGCAGTGCGGTTCGCGGATACGCCCGTCAGGAGGAGTCGAGAGGAAGCCAGCGCCATTGTCAGGGGTGCAGGCTTCCTTGCAGGCCGGACTCTCCGCAACAGCCAGAGGACAGTCTTTTCGCGCTCTGCTGTCAATGGCTCCGGGCCGGTACCGCCGCACTGCAGGCCGGGCGTATTATCTGCGGAGCACTTCTTCCCGGCCCTGGCCGCTCTTCTGCAGTCCGCAGATGTTCGGCCCACGGATCTGGCACGTTACCGGCGAGACATCGCGTCGCATGCATCTCTGTAATTTTTTCGTATCCTCCGCCCCCGTTTGTCCCGCCAGGGAAGACACTGGGACTAAGAGCCTGTGGCAGAAGCCGGAAGTTCGCAAAATGCGCCCGTCAGGGGCTAAGGCCGCCTTGATTTTGCGGCGTATATGGCGCGACGGAAGCCGTGCCCCTTCAAGACACAGCTTTGCCACAGGTGCTAAGCATTCCCCGTCCACCGCGGCATTGCCTTCTGCCGCATGTGCGCGCCGAGTGCTCTGCCGGAGGAATGTTCAATGAACGCGCTGCTGGTCTACCCCCAATGCCCCGACAGCTACTGGAGCTTTCGCCACGCACTCAGTTTTCAGGGCAAAAGAGCCGCTCAGCCGCCGCTGGGACTGCTCACGGTCGCGGCTCTGCTGCCTGCTTCGTGGGACCGACGCCTCGTAGATACGAACGTCGAGCCACTGAAGGAAGCGGACCTCGTATGGGCTGACGTGGTCCTGCTCAGCGGAATGCTCATCCAGCGCGACCCTCTGCTTTCCATCGTCCGACGCTGTCGTGCACGCGGAGTGCGCACCGTCGTCGGCGGCCCGATCAGCAGCTCGCTTACGCCAGATGAGCTGGAGGCCGACCACATCGTGATTGGCGAGGCGGAGGGTCTTGTAGCCGCTCTCGCGCGGGACATCGAGCGCGGAGTTGCCCAGCCCGTCTATTGCGCGGCTGAGCGCCCGTCCATGGAACAGAGCCCGCTGCCCGATCTCAGCCTCGTACGCATGAAGCGCTACGGAACCATGACCGTGCAGTACTCGCGCGGCTGCCCCTTCAACTGCGAATTCTGCAACATCGTCGAAATCTACGGCCGCCGTCCCAGGACCAAAGCGGTCGCCCAGGTTCTGGCTGAGCTCGATCAGCTTTGCGCCGCAGGCTGGCGCGGCCCCGTCTTCATCGTTGATGACAACTTCATCGGCAATAAGGTGCGGGTTCGCGAACTGCTGTCTGCGCTCATCGAGTGGCAAAGAGAGCATCAGTATCTGTTCCGCTTCATCACGGAAGCCTCGCTGAACCTCGCCGATGATGAGGAACTTCTTCACGCTATGCGGGACGCCGGCTTTGCTTCCGTCTTCCTCGGCATTGAGACTCCCAGCGAAGCCAGCCTGGCCGCTGCAAACAAGCTCCAGAACACACGGCGTGACATGCTTGCGAGTATTGCCAGGATTCAGAGTTTTGGGATGGAGGTCATGGGGGGGTTCATCCTCGGCTTCGACACCGACAGCGAGGACGTCTTCGAACGACTCGTTCAGTTCATTCAGAAGAGCGCCATTCCTATCGCCATGGTGGGACTGCTGCAGGCGATTCCCAACACGCGCTTGTTTCAGCGCTTGTCCCGCGAGGGTCGCGTTCTCGATACCGGGGGCGGAAATAACACGAGCTGTGAACTCAACTTCCGCCCGCACATGAATGCCGATCGTCTGATCGAGGGCTATCGCTTCGTGCTCCGCCGGATTTACTCCGGCGATGCCTACTTTGAGCGCGTGCGGGAGTATCTTAGCCGCTGCCGGCCCCATTACGGAGCACACTTCAGCCTTGCGAACGTCCGCGCCCTCTTCTTCTCTCTTATGCGTCAGGGAGTGATCGGTAAGGCAAGGCTCAGTTACTGGAAGTTCCTCCTGGCGGCCCTCACGCGATATCGCGACTGTTTCGGCGCGGCCATGACGATGGCCGTAATGGGATATCACTTTCAGGTCGTCACCGAGCAGATTGTTTCAGCGGAACCATCCTGAGGAAAAACTGGCCTGCACGGGTTGCGTTATCGGCACCCGTTGGTTCGCGGATTCTCCGCCAGCCGCATTGCAGGCTCCTGTGCTGCGGTACCCGAATCGCATACTCCACTCGACAACCGCAAGAAAGTACCTCGCCAGAGGAAAATGAGCGCCCGAAACCAGGGGAGCGATGGAGAGGTAGTGTCTCCGGGCAGCCCTGTGCCACACTGGCCGATCTCGATCACATCTGGGCTGCATGGCCGATCCACCGATATCAGACCGGATCGAAGGTCGAGAGCAGTGTGATCGCACGCACAACCAGCAGGCAGACAGCCTGTTGCGAAGGCACTGCAGGTCCAGACTGCCCCGAGGAAGCGACCGTGCAGTGATGGCTCCGGATTAACTTCATTTTGATTCGGCATTTACCCGATCTTCACAGAATCTCGCGCTCGGGCGGATACGATTTTCATTGGGCAGTCAAGACTTCGGGGCCGGCAGGATCCTGACCTCCCGATGCTGCGATGGTTTTCCCCGTTCGGTTAAACAGACCATCCGTTCCCCATCCCCGATTCTTCAGAAATTCAAAAATGGAGAGACCTACGTGAGGCGAGCTCTGGTTATAACATGTGTTGCGGTTGTGGGCTGCATGATGACAGCTCTCACTGTTTGCAGTGCCCAGAACGTAACCGGGATTCACGGAAAGGTGGTTGATGTCGCCGGAGCCGCAATTCCTGACGCGGCTGTTTCTCTGACGGATCTGACAACCACCAAAACCGTGCACGCGACGACAGGCGCCGACGGCCAGTTTGTCTTCAGCGACGTGCGCTCCCACCCACAGCTCGTCGTTATCGAGAAGTCAGGATTCGAGTCGTTTACGCAGCGGATCACGCCGACGAGTCACGCCACAGCGACCATCAATGCAGTTCTGAAGGTTGCCGCCTTGTCACAAAGCGTGGTTGTCCGCGGAACCGTGAACCCCGAGGCCAAACCCGTGCCCAGCCGTGAGGATGTAATGGCGACAGCGGGCACGGAGCGCGTGCTGGACCGCAAGCAGATCGAGGCCGCGGGACCGGTGGCGGGCGGCGCGCAGATGGTGTCATTCACGCCGGGCGCGAACGTCGTGGGCTATGGAGAAACGGGCGCAACGAAATACACCATCATGCTGAACGGCATCCAGCAGGGATGGGCCGGCGAAGCAACCAGCTTCATCGCGCCGGGCTCGCTGGGCATTACCTATGATGGCGTTCCTGTCGTCGATGCAGCCACCGGCTTGTGGCAGTCGGCGACCATGCCACAGAACCTCATCATCCAGAACCTGGCGGTGACCTATGGACCGGGCCAGCCGGTGAACCGCTGGTATACCAACGTGGGCGGACAGGTGGAGTACACCCCGGTGCAGCCCACGGAGGGTCGCCATCTGAGCGTTGAGGGGACCCAGGGCCCCTATGGCCAGCAGGACTTCGCTCTCGTCGGCAACACCGGCGAGTTCAATGGATGGTCCACAGTTGTGGGCGGCGGACTGGGGCGCGGCAACGATTTCCGTCAGGGGCCGGACGGATTCGGCAATCCTGCGAAGAACGGCTCCGTCTTCGGCAAGACGCTGAAGACCTTCTCGGCGGGCAGCTTCGCCTTCGCAGCTTTCTATTCGAAGGCGGGCGGCTATCGCGCCACGGTAATTCCCACGACAGATATCGGCCTGGTGGAACCCGGCACCGGGACGCACTTCAGCCAGGGGACCAGCGGCTACTACAGCGTCATGCCTTATGCCGACTACAACAAATACGACACCAATGAAATGTTCATGGGTTACGCACGGCAACGTCTGTTTATGGGACCAAAGACCACGCTGATGAACACAACGTGGTACACGCATATCCGCCGTTTCCACCGGCGCAACAGCGACGCTCTCAGTCTGGGCGATCAGCAGAATGAGTGGAATAACCCGCACAGTGACATGTTCGGCGATGAAGTGGGAATGACCGAAGTGCTTCCCTATAACACGGTGGATTTCGGCGGCTATCTGCTGCACGAGGTTTATAACACGCGGAACATCTTCTATAACCCCGCCGACGGGGGCAGCGGCTCCCAGCAGATCGTGGGCATAGGATCGAAATACCGCTCCGGCTACTTCCAGCAGGATGACGTTTCGTTCTACGCGCAGGACGATTTCCACCCGATCCCGCAAATCCACGTCATTCCCGGTGTACGCGTGGTTGGATTTTCCACCGGTTACAGCGATCAGGCGTCACGTGATTTCAGGTTGGCTCCTGGCGTGATTCCTTCCACCCACTGCGCTCTGAATCCGGTGGGAACCGATCCCGACCTCAATCTTTACGGGACGCCGAACGCAACGGATCAGGGCTCGATCTGCGGAGCGCATGAAAGCCGCTCAGCCATTGAACCCTCGATCGATGTTTCCGTTATGCCCCGCACGTGGCTGACCCTCTATGGCGGCTATGACACTACCTATCGCTCGCCCGCGTTCGGGGGAGGGGGCGGCCTGTTTCAGAAGGTGAATCCGGCTTACTACATCCTGGCGAAAGGCACCTACACGCAGGGAGGTGTGAAGGTGCATTTTGTCAATGCCCCGGGGCTCGGCAACTTCATTGCCGGCGTCAATTATTTTCATCTCGGCTACACCAATCAGGAGATTGACGTGGAAACGGCTGCCGGTGTGGAAGAGACCAGCGGCGGGAACTCCGCCAATCACGGCGTGGATCTCTTCTTCGACGCGGATCCGAAGAGCAATATTCATTTCTTCCTGAACTTCGCGGGAGAAGCTTCCGCCTTTACAACCTATGTCACGGGTGGCCCCGTCGATCAGTGCGGCAAGACTTCCAATCCCGCCGGCATCGCCGCCGGGTGCGCTTACTACAACAACCTTCCCGTGTCCTATGTGCCGGATATGACCCTGAATACGGGGATCTATTATGGGATTCAGCACAACAATCACGAACTGCTCGAGCCGCGCTTCTGGATCGAAGCCACCGGCTCGCAGAACCTCTGGTCGAACAACACCGGTGCGCCCACTACACAGAAAATGGCAGCGTACACCACAGCCAATGCGTCCCTTGTAGCGCCATTCAGCTTCGAGAAGCAGTCCTTCAATCTGCAGCTCGATGCCATGAACATCGCCAACTCGAAGTACAACGAGTATGAGTACATCTCCAGCGGCGGTTACTTCCAGCCGCTTTTTCCCGGCAACAACTATCCTACGGGGTACATTAATGCATACCCGGGAGCTCCGCTCGCGGTCTATGGCACGATCTCATATCAGTTCTGATCGTGGCGGCTGGTGATCGGGGCTGCGGGATCAGGGCCAGACGCAGGGGAACGCGAATCACAACGTAAGAGAGGAAGCCTTCGGGCTTCCTCTCCTGATTTCTTCTGGGGTGATCAACAGTTATGGCTGCGAGACCGGTCCGGGTTCGGAGCGGCCCAGCGTGTCATACAGCGGCTGAACGGGAGTGATCGACGGGTCCTGATCGGCGACGGACATTGCCAGGATGCGGATCTTATCGTTATTCGGCAGGGTAATGCTCCTGGCGCCGCGGGGCAGATCGATCGGATAGGCGAATAGGTAGGAATAAGAGTAGGCCACATTCTTACCCGCGGCATCGTGGTGATGCGAGCAGTACCAGGCGAGAGCCGCGCGCTTGATGTAACCAGGCCGGATACCGGTCATCACCGCGTAGTCATCCATCTCGGTGTGCGCCGGGCGCCCGGGACGCGCAGGTACGGTTATTTCCTTCGCCTGCCACTGGCGATCATCCCACTGGCCGATGAAGCCGCCCCAGTCTTCGATCGTCAGAGTGTGTTCCTGGTCGCCGACTTTGAAGGCAGCATCCTGATCTCCGTCAGCGGAGGCAGCGAGCACATAAATGCGGTTGTAGTTGCCGCGAGGCAGAGAGATCGTCTGGCCGGCAGGGACGAGCGCGTTGGCCGCGCCTGTGCTGGCGGGAGCCAGCTGAAACTCCACTCCATTAAAGGCAATTCGGGAAGGCAGCATCTCCGCGGGCAGGGCATTGCCTTTACCGTCGAACCCTCCGGTGACCGGAGCGCCGTCGTTGCTCGCTGTCGCGAGGTCATAGTGCAGGGATACCGGGACGGAGTGGGCTGCCGTGACCCGCGCGGGAGCCGGACCGAGCGTGAGGGCAAAAGTGCGCGGCTGATAGGCGGTAAAGGACGTGACCAGCGCGCCGTCGACCACCTTTGCCGGTCCCAGCGGCTGCTCCTGACCGTTAACTTCGCGAGCCGACTGGATGGGACCCGCGAAGGAGATGCGCACATTGGGCTCGGGCTTGCCGTCCATTTCCACGAGGCGCAGAACCACCTCGTTGCTCATTTCGGCGCGCTTCAGAGCCATGATGCGGACCTTCGGGCTGCTGACCCGAATCAGGGAAAACTCGCGCCCGAGCGTGCCCGGATGTTTCGCGGACTGGAAGGCAACGAGGGGATCGTTCAGTCGCAGCGCCTGCCAGGCGGTGTCCCCATCCTGCCAGTCATCGGCGTGCCCGGCGAAGCCGTAGATGAATTCGTGATGTCCGAGGTCCTGCGTGGCCTGATCGGGATAGCCGCCGCGGACGCCAGGAGTGCGGATGAGCGTGAGGCGGATCGTGTTGTCATTGGGCTTGTCGGAGCCGTTCTTGCAGTCCGTGAGAATCGTGGAGCCCCAGGTCCCTCGGGCGTCGGTCACGTCGATCCACTGGTGGGACAGGACCTCGAATTTTTTTGGCTGAGCGCTGGGGCGCTGAATGGTCCCGATGCCGAGATTGTAAGTGGCCATGCGATTGGCAGCGGTCAGGGGAAAGACAGCCTTCAGATTGGATTCCCGTGTGTTCCAGTCGATGGCATTACCGATTTCCACCCGCCGGCCCGCATCGCCGGCAGAGAGCATGATGGTCTGCACGAATTTCGATCCATCGGTGGTGCGAGTGACCTCCAGCGCAACCCGGGCGGGTCCGTCCTCGACGATGCGGATTGCAGCCGGCCCGTGGACGTAGTCTTTGGGAGGAGCCTGCTCCTGATCCCAGTCCATGTTCCACGCTGGCCACTGTTCAGGATTGTCGTAGGAGATGGCGAGACGCATCGGCGCGGAGAGCAACTCCTTCCCAAGTTGTTTGTCGAAGATGCTTGCGATATCGCCATCGCTGTTCAGCTGCACGCGATAGTAGCGGTTCTCCAGGGAGTTCTGGGTGACGTGGAGCGAAGATTCCTCAGCGCCGCCGCCGCCGCCAGGTCTGACGCTGTAGACCGCGTAGCCTACCGAAGGCGCCTTCGCCAGGAACAACACCTTGCCCGCAGACAATTGTGCCGGCACTTCGCGCCCATCGGGGCCGGTGACCGAGACCTGTTCCGGAGCATTGCCCGGAAACCTCACATCGGCCTCGACCACATCTTCACGGGCAATATTCAGCGGGTTATAGACGACAACCGGAATACCTTCCGCCTCCGTGTCCAGTGCGGATGAAACCGCCTCGGTCGCGCTGCGCAGCACATCGGCGAACTGGTTCATGGCGATGGTGTCATCGTTCCATGCGAATTCGTATGCCCGGGGCGTGGCCGTACCAGCGGCGAGGTCGTGAAACTGTCCTCCCATCACCAGCATCCACGCATCGTTCATCCGATCGAGGGGATAGGTTCGTCCGCCCAGCCACGATGCTGCAACCGAGGCTTTCTCCGCGGAGTCGGCCAGCACCTCCTCCTTGCGCAGCCACCGCTTCTGGTACGCCTGCGATGTCAGGGATCCCGCCGAGTGGTTGGTCAGTTCCATTTCTCCGGTGTACTCGGGGAGATGCGTCTCCTCTGCCGGGGTAATGTCCTTGAACAGCTGGTCCGCGGTGGCGGAGACGACGTTGACCGGTCCGGCACCAACCGGAACTTCCGGCCAGTTCGGGTGAGCTTCCCGGCGAAACTCAATGTAGCCAGCAGGCGGCATACTGGCCTCTCCTTTGGTGACGATCGCCTCCAGGCGCTTCACCGAGCCTTCATCCGGAGCCCCGCCAATGTCCCCGGTGCCGTAATAGTGATAGTCGGTATAGACGCCGGTAATTTTGCCGTTGTTTTCCACTCGGGCGGCCCAGTCTCCCTGATAACGGTCCATCTCCTGGTCCTGGCGGGCTTTGCTCAGGCCATCGATCTCATTGCGCAGCGCCACGTATTCCTGAACGTCCTGCTGCTGCAGTTCCTGGCCGTTCCTCATCGCCTGGCGCAGGCGGGTTTCCAGTTGCTGGAGCTTCTGCTGCGCGTCGGTAAGAGCAGCATCCGGAGGCGCGGCGGGCAGCGGCTTGCTGAGATCGGTATAGATGCCGCCGGAATAGCTGCCCGGGTTGAGGGCCGCCACCACGCTCTCTCCATCGGGGCCAACCCAGACACCCACGTTGAAGGGGGTGCCTTCAGGAGTCTTTTCCAGGGAGTCCGGTCCGCCCTGATCCGCGGACGAACCCCACGTCAGTTTCTGCGTGGAAAAGCCCTTTACACCGGAATGAGCCAGGATGGTAGGCAGGGAAGCAGGAAAGCCGAAGCAGTCGGGAAGCATGTATTCGGCGCTGTATTTGCCGAAGTTCGCGCGGAACCAGTCGTTGCCGTAGAGGATCTGGCGGATGAGCGACTCGGCGCTGGGAGCATTCACGTCGCCTTCCTCGGCGGAGGATCCTGCGGGATACCACTGGCCGGAGGCCACGTACTGTTTCACCTTTGCAAAATCGGCGGGGTAATACTCCTTCATCAGGCGGTAGCGATTGGCGCCGCTGAAGTTGAAGATATAGTGTGGATACTTTGCGAAAAGCGCGAAGTTATCCTCCATCGTATTACGAAGGTATTCATCGATCACCTGGGGATACTCCCAGCGCCATTCGGTATCCAGGTGGGCATAGCCGACGACATAGAGGGTAGGCTGTTTCGTCAGATCGGGCGGCTGGGAGTTTTGCGCCCCGGCTGCGCTGAAGCAACCAATCAGGGTGCAGACGGCTGATGATAGCAGGATCTTTCGCAACATGGCAGGGCTCTCCAAAGAAAGGGTTTAGCTGGTGTGGCTGGCCCGCGTGCAGCGATTCGCGGGCTCGGTTCGCGGCAAAGCGGCGGTTCGGGACAGCGGCTGGAACCCCGGAGGATGGGCGGCTCTCGGCGCCGATGGTATCGTTTCCATCGCAAGCGACAAAGCTTATCCTTCCCCGGACTTAGTTGTCAAGAAGAGAGTGGCCTCGGCAGTGGGCTGCCTGGCCCGCTACCCTGGTTTTCCTGACTGAGTTACCGAGCCCTTGTCAAGGGAAGTACAGGTTGTCCTCTCTGCACGGCCGAGAGTACCTGCCGAGAAAGCCAGCAGGGGCCATCGCGGGAACAGGTGATTACGCGGCAAAGAGGATCCGGGCGCAGACAGCGCATGCGTCATCGAGGCCGGAAATCGTGCCGCTCAAAAATTTTGTTGACAAGCGATTATTCACCCCCTATAGTTCTGCCTGCCTGGAAACGATACCATCGGGCCTCCGTAGTTTGCAGTAATTCCAGGGAAACCAGTCACAAAACCGAACGGCTTCATCCTTACCAGCAGTGGCAAAGAGGAGAGGCTCGTACGGCATAACAACAGTCCAGGCCGCGTCCAACGGGGCGCCGGTCTGCAGCCGTAGCAGTGTATAGAGGCAGTGGCATTTTCACAGGAGAGCAAGCAATGACATCTCGATTCGCCCCGCATCACCGCGTGTGGGCGCGGGTGGCGTTACGCGCGTGTTTCGGCGCGTTCGTCCTCGCATTTCTGGCATTGACTCCCCGAACACTTTTGGCCCAGGCCGTCGCCGGAATCACCGGCACGGTCACGGACTCTTCCGGAGCGGTTCTGCCGGGGGCGCATGTCACCATCACCAACGAAGGCACCGGCGTGGTCAGCAAGACGGACACCAGCAGCGCCGGAACCTATTCGGTTACCGGGCTCAACCCGGGCAGCTATACAGTGACCGTGGAATCCAGCGGCTTCCGTAGTTTCTCGGTGAAAGGGGTTCTCGTCGAAGTCAGCAAGACGGACACGATCAATGCCGCGCTGACGCCGGGAGCCAGCACCCAGACGGTCCAGGTGACTGCCAGCCCGGTGGCGCTGAATACCACCCAGCCGCAGATCTCCACCACCATGGAGCCGGCCGTGGTCGCGTCGCTGCCTGTGGAAGTCTCCGGCCGCGGACGCCAGGTCGACACGCTGCAGTTTCTCTCGCCGGGGGTAACCGGGAGTACCTTCTCGCACCGCGTGGACGGTGGCGTCGACTTCGAGCAGGAGATCGTCTACAACGGCATTCCGGCTCCGCAGCCGGAAACCCAGGGCTATACCACGAATTTCAATCCGCCCTTCGAACTGGTCCAGGAGCTGGCCACGGAGCGCACGACTTTTGCTGCGCAGTTCGGCCTGGGCCAGGGCGCGCTCAGCTATCAGACGGCCTCTGGCACCAACCACTTCCACGGCGACCTCTTCGAGATCAACCGTAACAGCATGTTTGACTCGGTTGGCTTCTTCAACGGGCCGGCATGGGGCGGCCGGAATTCTCCGCCCACCGACCACGAGAACAACTACGGCTTCACCATCGGCGGGCCGGTGATCATTCCCAAACTTTACAACGGCCGCGACCGCACCTTCTTCCACTACAGCCAGGAGTGGTACAAGGAGGTGACATTAGACACCGCCTTCTCCACCGTTCCGACGGCCCAGCAGAGGACAGGCGACTTCAGCGACTTCGTCAACGGAGCCACCGGTCAGCTCATCCCTATCTATGTTCCGACGGGATTCCACTGCAACAATCTGACGCCCGGACAGCAGTTTCCCGGGAACGTTATCCCATCGAACTGCATCAGTCCGATCTCGGCACAATACGCGCAGAACCTCCCGAACCCGGACCATGTCGGCAGCGGAATCGGAGGACTGGACAGCAACAAGAGCTACGTCAACATTCCAACGCCAACCATTCAGCATGTCTGGGGCTTCACCGTCGATCAGACTCTGACTCCAACCCAGATGATCCACTACACCGAATGGCGGAACAGCTTTTCGGACTACACCTTCGACAACGCGCCTTTTGTTTTTGCACCGAACCCGCTGAACAGTCAGAAGTACGAGCCGGCGCTGGGTAGTGTCTGGCTGCTCAACTACAGCAACACCATCACCCCCAAGCTGGTGATGACGGCCGGCTTTGGGTGGATCGGCGAACTCAACAACCAGTTCAACCAGACGCGCTACAGTTTCCCCGCGATCTCCGGCGGTATCATTCCTCCCAACATCACCTTCGACGGTCAGCATGCGCCGACCAGCTGGGGCACGAGCGGTTCATGGCTGCAGTCCATCAACCGCAAGCTGGGCATTGCAATCGTGAACAACTTCCTCTGGACCAAGGGCCGGAATACCTTCAACATCGGCCAGGAGTTCCGGCGCAGCTACCAGGACGACAACGAGGAACAGACCGAGGGTGGCCACTTCGCCTTCAGCCAAAAAGAGACCTCCGTACAGAACCCCAGCGATCCCAACTTCGGCAACTACGGCAGTTCTTTTGCCAGCTTCCTGCTCGGCATTCCGGATTCGGCGAACCGGAGCAACTCGCAGGAGCTGCGTCTGCGCAACCTGGATTATTCGCCTTATATCCAGGACGACATCAAGGTGACGCCCAAGCTCACGCTCAACCTCGGGCTCCGCTGGGACATCATGGTCCCATTCACGGAGAACAACAACCTGATCGTCTTCTTCGATCCGACGATCCCCAACCCCGCTGCCAGTGGCCTCAACGGTGCGGTGACCAAGTTCGGCAACTGCACGGGCTGTGCCGGGTATACCCGGGCCGCCATCCACTGGGGGCACGTCGGCCCGCGGCTGGGCTTTGCCTACATGCTGAACAACAAGACCGTCGTGCAGGGCGGCTTCAGCATCGCCTTCCTCGATGGCGGCGCGTATGAGTACGGGACCAACAAGGTGGCCGTCAACTACGGCAACCTGCTCACCGGCGCCTTCTCGCAGCCATCGAGGGGCACCAACGTTTCCTCGTACGGAAGCTGGGATTCGCGCCTGATGCCCAACCCCACGGCGACTCCCTTCAGCCCCGGTCTGGGTGTGGGCGGCGTGCAGGTGGATGCCTTCAGCAAAAACGATGGCTACGCCCCCTATAGCCAGCAGTGGAGCCTCAACGTGCAGCGGCAGCTGCCCTATGAAATGTTCGCGACTCTGGCCTGGGTGGGGGCCAAGGATGTTCATCTTCCCAGCCAGCTCAACTCCTTCAACCAGAGCTACCCGAGCTCCCTTGCGCTGCAGGGCAAGCTTGGGCTGAGCTTCGCGGATGGCTCGGCGCAGGCTGCCGGGTTCCAACTCCCCTACGCGAACTTTGTGAACCAGTTCGGCGGGTCGGCGACCGTGGCCCAGGCACTAGTTCCCTTCCCGCAGTATGGATACATCTTCAACAACTTCGAGGGCTCCGGCTCCGACCTCTACGACAGCATGCAGTTGCAGCTGGAGAAGCGGTTCACCAACGGTTTCTCCTTCCTTGCCGGCTACACCCTCGCTTCGGAATACAACAACACTTCCAGCGGATTCACGAGCTTCATCGGGAATGCGCTGAACAGGTACAACCAGAAACTGGAGTGGGCGCCGACCAGCGGCTCACCTCCGCAAACGTTCAAAATCAGCGGAACCTACGAGCTGCCGATCGGTCCGGGCAAGGCTATCTTCAACAACCGCGGCCTGACCGGGCAGGTTCTCGGCGGCTGGCAGATTGGCTGGATTGTCGATGAAGAAGCGGGCACGCCGGACGGCGGCCTGAGCGAAAACCTGTCGTTCCCATGGCTGAATGCCAATAACAACCGTCCGGACCGCACCTCCGCAGCCCTGAGCACTGCGTCGTACAGCAATGCCAACGGCTACTTCACCGGCAAGTCCCACGTGGCGCAGATCTGGCAACAGGACGCATTCTCGCAGACCGCTCCATACGCGCTGGGAAATGCCTACCGCACCTACGGTCCGATGAAGGACACTCCCTTCTACAACGAAGACGCGAACGTGAGGAAGCACTTCTTCCTCGGGGAACGCTTCCAGGGGATTCTGCAGTTCGACTACTTCAACGTCCTCAACCGAACTATTTTCTCGAATCCTGACAACAACTTCAGCGACGGCACCTTTGGCCAGGTCATCGGCCAGGGTTCACAAATCAGCAACCGGCAGGGACAGGTTCAGTTCCGATTGGAATTCTGAACCATGCGGCGAGGGTTTGCCCTCGCCGCGTTTTCCCTTCAACCGGCGGCGCATCCGCAAATGCGCCGCCGCGGTATTTCGGGCTGTGCAAAGGGGCCCTATAATACGGTTTCATGAAGATGGAGATGTTCTTCGTGTACCGCTTCCCTGGAAGCTTCGCGTGCGGCGTGTTGATCCTGCTGGCCCTTGCGGCTCCGCTCACCGCGCAGTCTTCCGGGAATGAAGTGACTCCCGCGGTACAGCAGCTTTACGAGGAGGCAAGGGCGGCCGAGCAGCAGGGCGACGCTGCCACGGCGATCGCAAAATACCGCGAGATGATTCGCCTGGCGCCTCGCCTGGCGCCGGCCTATAACAACCTGGGCATGCTCTACTTCAATGGGCGGGACTATACCAGCGCCGCCTCGGTTCTGGAGCGGGGGCTGCGTGTGAATCCGAATATGCCCACGGCGGCGGCGCTGCTGGGGCTGAGTTATTCCGAGCTGGGGCAAAATCAGAGAGCGGAACCGCTGCTGGAGCGCGCGGCGCGGGCCAATCCCTCTGACGCGAATGTGCAGCTGGGTCTGGCCCATGTGCTTTTGAACCTTGGCCGGCCTGAGGAAGCGACCCAGTGCCTGAACGAGTACCTGAAGGAAAACCCCAGGGACCAGCAGGCGTTGTATCTGCTCGGCAAGACCTATCTGCAGTTATCGGAGGCGGCCCTGGGGAAGATCAACCAGATCGATCCCAATTCTTATGTGGCTCACGAGGTTGCCGGGGAGATCGATGAGAGCATGCATAACTACGATGGCGCTCTGCTGGAATTCAAGAAGGCGGTCGATCTTGCTCCGCAGCAGCCGGGGACCCATCTGCGCCTGGCGAATATCTATTGGGTGATGGGTAAATGGAATTCCGCCCAGGCGGAGTTTCGTCAGGAGCTGACGATCAACCCCAATGACTGTATTGCGCGGTGGAAGCTGGCCAACTCGATGCTGGAGGTGAACGGCTCGAGCGACGAAGCTCTGGACGATCTGAACAAGTCGATCGCCGCGTGCCCGAATCTGATGCAGGCGCATGTGGACCGCGCGCGGGCTCTGATCAAGCTGAGCCGGCAGAATGACGCGCTGCCGGACCTGCTGCTTGCGGAAAAGAACAGCCCGGACGAGCCTTCGATCCATTTCTATCTGGCATCGGTCTACCGGGCCCAGGGTCACGCCGAACAGGCTAAAGAGGAACTGCACCGATACGGAGAGCTGCAGCGGCAGGCCAGCGCGGCCGTAGCCCAGCAAGCCAATGAAGAGATCACGGCCAAGAGCGCGGCGCATTAAGCCGCTGGCGTGGTGGGCCGTGGGTCTGGCGTGTGCCGGCGGGCTCGCTTGCGCGCTGGCACAGATCGAACAGGGCGCGTCATCGCAGGGAGGCATGAGCACCGCGGGGGTTTTCGCGCCGGTGCACGATGCGCAGAACCGCCCGATTACGGCGGGTGGATTTGCCTCCACGGGGCCGGTGGTCTTCAGGGACGTCTCCCGGGAATCGGGGCTGGCGACGTGGCGCTACTCCGGAGGAACGCCGGAGAAAGCAACGATTGTCGAGTCGCTGGGAGGCGGCGTGGCGCTGCTGGACTACAACAACGACGGCTGGCTCGATATCTATCTGGTGAACGGCATGACCTATGATGCGATGGCAGGCAAAGCCCAGCCTCCGCATGCGGCGCTGTTTCGCAATAACCACGATGGAACATTCACCAATGTGGCGGCACAGGCAGGCGTCACCAATGACCGCTGGGGAGTGGGTGTTGCGGTCGGCGATTTCGACAACGATGGCTGGCCGGATCTGTACGTCACCAATGTGGCGGGCGGAAACCGGTTGTATCACAACAATCACGACGGCACCTTTACGGATGTAGCAGAGAAGGCAGGCGTCGCCCTGGGAGACTGGTCGACCGGGCCGACATTTGGAGACTACGACGGCGACGGGCTGCTGGATCTGTTTGTGCCGGGATATACGGCGTACGATTTCCGGAATCCGCCGAAAGCCGGGTCGAACCAGGTGGTTTCGAACAACTGCCGTTTTCGCGGGGTGAGCGTCTTCTGCGGGCCTCGCGGGCTGCGCGGGGAGCACGATCATCTCTTTCACAACAACGGCAACGGAACGTTCACCGATGTGAGCCGCAAGGCCGGCGTGGACGATCCGGCCGGCTACTACGGGCTCACGGCGTTGTTTGCGGATCTCGAAGGGAATGGCAGGCCGGACCTGCTGGTGGCGAACGATTCGACTCCTAACTATCTCTATCGAAACAAAGGCGACGGGACATTCGAGGACCTGAGCTTCGAATCCGGCTATGCGGTGAATAAGGACGGGCGGCCGACGGCGACGATGGGGATTGCGGTTGGAGATTATCTGAACAAGGGATCCCTGGATATTGTCAGCACCGATTTCTCGGATGATTACGATGTTCTCTACCGGAATGACGGGCCGCTGTCGTTCAGCGACGTGAGCTTTGAGGCCGGGATCGCCCCGCCGACCATCCCCTTTCTGGGCTGGGGCGTTGGCTTCATCGATTTCGACAATGACGGCTGGAAAGACCTGTTTATAGCCAATGGGCATGTTTACCCGCAGGTGGATCAGCATGACTGGGGAACGAGCTTTGCCCAGCGGCCCTTGCTGTTTCGGAACACGCGGGACGGGAAGTTTGCGCTCATGCCCGCAGTCGAAGGTTCGGGGCTGGCGCGGCTCCTGACCGCACGCGGCGCAGCTTTCGGCGACCTGTTCAATGACGGCAAAATCGATGTGGTGATCAATAATCTGGATGAACCGCCTGCACTGCTGCGCAATGTGGATCCCGATCGACACCACTGGGTGGAATTTCGTCTGGTCGGAAATGGGAAGGGCCCGCGCGATGCCGTGGGGGCTTCGCTTTTCCTGTCGGCCGGCGGCACCACGCAGCGCGGCGATGTGCTGAGCGGGGGCAGCTTCGCCTCCTCCAGCGACCCGCGTGTGCACTTTGGACTGGGAGATACCAATTCGATCGACGGGCTGGAGATTCGCTGGCCCGGTGGCGCGATGGAGAAGGTCGCGGTTCCAGCTCCGGGCTGTATCTATACGATCGAACAGGGCCACGGAATCACGGGCCGCATGTGCCCGAACGGATCCGGCAGAGAGGCGCGATAGGCAGATCCCATGCGAATTTTCTCCTCGATTCTGCTTCTGCTGACGGTACACGCAGCCGCTCGTCTGGCGACCCCTGTCCGCGTGGCTGATGCGCCCTGCGAAAAATGCCATCGGGCGATTTATCGCAGCTATCTTCTGACGCCCATGGCCAACGCCAGCGGGCTGGCTGAGGAACGTTTCATTCCCGGCAAGTTCGAACACAGGGCGTCGGGGGTTGAATACACAATTTCCGAGTCAGGGGGCACACCGGTCCTCTCGTACCGCGATCTTCGTGACCCCAGCGTATCGGGTCACTGGCCTCTGACGTATTTCCTCGGTTCCGGGCACCTTGGAACGACCTGGCTGTATTCGCTGAATCACTATCTTTTCGAATCGCCGGTTGCATGGTATGCGGCTTCGGGCGGATACGACATGAAGCCGGGTCTGGAAGAAGCAACGGAGATGCTGCCCTCTCTTCCGATGGAGAGCGGATGCCTGCGGTGTCATATGAGCGCGGTGCAACCGACCGATGCCGACACCATGAATCGCTACAGCAGCCTGCCCTTTCTCCATGCCGGCATTACCTGCGAGGCTTGCCACGGCGACACAACGCAGCATGTGCTGTCCGGGGGCAAAGCGCCGGTCGTCAACCCGGCCCGGCTCGATCCGGAACGCCGGGATTCGGTCTGCATCAGCTGCCATCTGGAGGGCGACGTCAGCGTGGAGCGCGCAGGCCATTCGGTCCTGGACTATCGCCCGGGCGAGTCGATTTCTGAATACCTGGCATACTATGTGTATGCGAAAAGCAATCCGCTGGCGCGCGGCGTGAGCGAGGTGGAGCAGCTAAGCCAGAGCACATGCAAGCGCATGAGCGGGGATAAGATGTCCTGTACAAGCTGTCATGATCCGCATTACAGGCCAGCCCCACAGCAGCGCGCGGCGTTCTACCGTGCGAAGTGTCTGACCTGTCATACAGCACCCGGCTTCGCGGAATCGCACCATCCTGAGAATCCGGACTGCACCAGCTGCCATATGCCGCACGCCGGAGCGCAGAACATCCCCCATGTTGCATGGACCGATCACCGGATTCTCCGCCAGCCCGATCTCACGCCAACGGACACGGCGCCGGAGCCGGAACGTCAGCTGGTGCCCATCTTCTCTCCCGGAGCAACTTCACGTGACCTGGGTATGGCGTACTATAAGGCTGTTCTGGAGGGGAACCGTGCCGTCGAACCCCAGGCATGGTCGCTGCTCCGGTCCGAGCAGCAGGAGATCGTCAACGACAGGACGGCTCTGGATGCCCTGGGAATCCTGAGCGCCGAACGGGGAGACGATCAGACCGCGGAGTCCAGCTTCCGGCGAGTGCTCACTCTTGATCCCGCCGATCTCACTGCACTTCCCAATATGGCAACCCTGCTGGCGAGGCAGGGAGAGATCCCGCAGGCTGTGCTTCTGCTGCGCCGGGCCTTTGCGCGGAATCAGGACATCGGCGGTCTCGCGATGAATCTTGCACGGGCGGAATGCATGACCGGCGATATCACCGGAGCGCAATCCACGCTGCAGAAAGCTCTGGTTTACAACGCCGGTGTCGGGAAGATGCGGCGGTTGCTGGATCAGGCAGGTGAGTGCGGCACATCGGGGCAGAAGGTGGGGAAGCCATGAGGATATCGGCTATTGCCGCTCGTGGAATCCTGATCCTGGGGGCGGTTCTTTTCGTTCCCCTCGCGGTCTGCCAACAGAAATCAGGGGATCTGGAGCGAGCTCGCAGCCTCGCGATCGCGGGAAAACTGGCGGAAGCAGAAGCCATTCTCCATGGCGCGATCCAGCAGGATCCCTCCTCCGCGGACGCCCACTTCCTTCTCGGCTACATATTGTTCCGCGAAGAGAAGCCGCGAGATTCGCTGGCGGAATATACGGCTGGCGCACGCGCGCGCCGCCCAGGGGCTGACGATTTCAGAGTCATCGCGTCCGATTACGTGCTGTTGGGCGATTACGCTGATGCTGCGAAATGGTTTACCGAGGTAACCGCGGAGAAGCCGGACGATGCAAATGCCTGGTATTTGCTGGGCCGGGCACAATATAACGAGGATCATTTCTCGAGCGCCGTGAGCAGCTATCAGCACGCGCTGGCTCTTCAACCGCGCTTCATCGAGGCAGAGAACAATCTCGGACTGGCCTGGCAGGGCTTGAACGACACGAACCATGCGATGACGGCGTTTCAGACGGCTGTTGACTGGCAGCAGGACCATCCTGTGGATGCTCAGCCCTACCTGAATCTGGGCAGTCTGCTGACGGATCAGAATCATGCGGACAAGGCACTGCCATATTTGCAGCAGGCCGCTGCTCTGGCCCCGAAGAACCCAAAGGTTCACGAAAGTCTCGGCCGCGCCTACGAGGCCCAAAATCAACTGGGCCAGGCCCAGCGCGAGCTGGAAGAGGCTTCTGCACTGGCCCCCGGCGTTTCAGGACTCCACTTCAAACTGGGCCGTATCTATCAGCGCGAAGGTCTCCGCCAGGAGGCGCAGCAGCAGTTCGCGATCTGTGCCCGACTCAACAGCACGCATTCTTCAAAGGAGACGCCGAACCCGTTTACCCCTGACTGATCTTGGATGATTTCGAATGTGTCCCAGGGGGCTGCGGGACAGGTCGTGCCCCAGGATCTCCGGCAGACCTTGCGACATCCGCACAGGAACCCTGGTCTTGCGCGGGAGGCGTCGTCATGCCTGACTGACTATCTGTGGTCGAACAGCGGTATGCAGCCTAAGCCAATGGGAGATGCTCTGCGACCGGTCCGGTCGGGGCTTGCGCCCCCTTTCCCGAGGTTTTGGCACTGTGCCTGCCGAACGTGAGCAGAAGTGACATCTGTCTGTATCACGAAACCGGGTTACCGCACGGCAGATGCGGTTTCCGAGCGCTGCGGATGGCTGAGTAAATATTGTCGAATAAGTGAAATACTGTGTTGTAAGCTGCGGCGCGGTGCCATAAATTGAATGAACCGGACTTTTTACTGTCTCGTATAGCTCAAAATGGTGAAGAAACGTCAGCGCCCAACACTCAGCGAAGTAGCTGCAAAAGCCCGGGTCGGAACGACAACCGTTTCGCGGGTGATCAACGGGGGACATCGTGTCGACCCGAAGACCCTGGCCCGGGTTCTTCGTGTCATCGAGACGCTCGGCTATACGCCGAACCAGGCAGCGCGCATTCTCAAGGGCGACCGTACCAGGACGATTGGCCTTTTGATTCCCAGCATTGCCGATCCTTTCTTTTCAAGCTGTGCGGAGGCGGCCCAGGCCATCGCCCGCTCCCATGATTCGCTGCTCATTGTGACTACAACTCACAACGATCCGAAGATTGAGATTGAAAGTGTGGACGTGCTGATGCGGCACCGGTCCGACGGACTGATCATTGCACCCGCCGATTCGGAAAGCCAGACATTGCGTGGAGCGCTTCATCGGGCCGCCGTGCCCGTGGTGGCGCTTGATCGGCCATTCTCAGGTTCGTCGATTCCCGCGGTGGTTGCCGATAACTATGCCGGTGCGAAAATGGCGACGCAGCACTTAATCGATCACGGCTACAAGCGAATTGTCTGCATGACCGGGGAACCGAATCTTTATACGATTAGTGAGCGGATGCGCGGGTATCGCAAGACCGTCGAAGCTGCTAAGCTTCCATGCCTTCTGGATACCTCGATCCAGGATTACAAGTCGGCCGAGCACGCAGTCGAGAGCATGCTGGCGCAGCCCCATCCGCCCGACGCAATCTTTACTCTCAAGAACAGCACCACGATCTTTGCCTTCGAAGCGCTGCAGAAGCTCAACATTCCCATCCCCGCTTCGGTTGCCCTGCTCGGCTACGACGATTTCGAACTGGCGGCGGCTGTTCGTCCCTCCATCAGTGTCATCCAGCAGCCGATTGCCGAGATCGGGCGCATTGCGGCCGAACTGCTGTTCGACGCGCTGCTCAGGCCAACCAGGGGCGAGAGCGTTGCCGAACACGCGATCGGGCAACAGATTCAGCTCGAGACGCACCTGATCCGGCGTAGTTCCTGCGGGTGTCCTCCCTCCGCGTCATGAAGGGATGCGTTGTCATGTCCGGGGCCGCCTCGAAAGTGGGGGGCTGCCCTCCCGCCAGGCCGCCAGCGTCCATCCGTGCGTGGATGCGGCTGGGTTCGCTGGTCCGGACCAGGGGAGGGCAGATCTGCCCGGAAGCATCCTATTGCATCGCCTTCGTCGTGGAATCGAAGATCAGCCAGACCTCCGCCACCTGGCAACCCCGGCCATTGCTGCCCATTCCCGCCGCGCGCGTCCAGGTAAGTGTCAGTTCGCCCCGGGCCGTCGCCTCCGGTGGAATCGCAAATTCCTGGGGTGCCGGCGGCCAGGCCCGCAGGATGAGCGGATGTATCTCCACCGAGTCATTCGCCACAAGGCGAAGCCTGATCTGCGGCGCATCACCCGAGTAGACCACACGCAGTTTATACCCCCTCTTCTTATTCAGGCCCGAGTAGCGCATCTGCAGGGGAGTATCGTACAGAGCTTCTGCCCAGTGCTTCCACGCCTGTGGTGCCCGATCCTGCAGTCGATCGGGATAATCGCACCCAATCAGCGGCGTGTGACGAAACTCCGGATCGGGCGCTCTCTCCTCGGGTATCACCAGGTGAGGCCGGTTCCGGGTATCTCCCAACTCATCGTAATAGCCCCCGGGTCCCGGATCCGCGCGGAAGAGCAGATCGTGGATGGCTGCAATCTGCTTCATCGGATCGCTCTCCTTCCGGATCTCCAGAATCCTGCGGCGCATCCACAGGACATCGCTCACGGGCGTATCCAGGGTATCCAGATTGGCGGCACGTTCCACTGCCTCGGCATCATAGCGCTCCACCGCGAGCTGCATGCGAATGCTCTGGAACAGGACCCCGGCGAGATTCTTCACCCGGGCACGCAGGCGACCGCTGGCTGGCTCCAGGAGGGTTTCTTCCAGCACGCGCTGCGATTCGGCCAGCAGCAGATCCGGTCGCAAGCCGTTCGGAGGCAGCGTTGCCGGCTCTTCTCCAATCCCCAGGGCCACACCACTCCAGCCGATTTCCAGGGTGCGGCCAAGGATATCGCGAGCACGTACGACGTGGGCGGTCTCATCCAGCAAACGCTCGCGCACAAATGCATCGTAGTATGCCCGATACAGCGCCTGCTGGAATCTCCAGTTCTCCCTCACGGCCGGCGAGCAATTCCGCTCCATGTCTGCAAACCGCTCCAGCGTGACTTCCACGCCTGCATTCGTGAGCAGCGGGCCCTCCCAGTTCCTTTCCAGATCCAGAAGCCCCTGCGCGAAGCCTTCCTGCTGCTCCCTGCCCACGAAGTAGTGCGCAAAATCGCGCAGCACATCCTGAATCGGCTGCTGTGAGTCCCATGCCAGGGAGCTCCAGACAAACTTGTTGACATCGTCATTGCACCCTTCCGAATAGGAGATGAACCCGATCGTTCCGGGCATCACATCGCGCAGGATGGCTGCCTCCCCGCGTGGCCGCGGATTGATGACTTCACGCCCCTCGGTGAGCTGAAAGGCCAAATCCCAGTCCGGGACCGGATACTGGCACTGGAGACTGTGCGTGATGTCGGGATAGCAACGGATCGGATAACGCCGCGGCAGGGCCTCACGAAGCTCCTTCACCGAGAGTCGTGACATCGGCGCGAAGACCACACCATCCAGCCAGGACATGGTATGGGGCTCACGTGCAATCTCGAGAAACTCCTGCATCCACTCGCGGCTGAAGCCCTGCGGAGATACCCACATCTGCGCCTGGGGATGATAGCGGCGGAGACTCGTCTTCTGTTTCTCGAGCAGCGGCAGCAGATACTTCGGTTCGGTGTGCCCCGGATCGCCTCCCGGAACAAATACAGCGTCGATGCGCGGCAGCGCTTCGAAGGTGCGAGCCCATTCCTGCACAGCCTTCTCCACCGTTGCCGGATCTGCGTAGCTGCCGTCCATCGCCGGGTACCAGATCCACACATCCGGCCCGTAATCATCGGCAATCCGGGACATTTCTGCCATCATTTGCCGGGGCGGCAGCAGGAAATGCGGGCTGTCAGGTAGATCGTCAGTATGCGGTGGCAGCAGTTCGACTGCATTCGTGCCATACATCGCGAGGTCGCGGATGTACTGATCCCACATCTGCACAGACCAGGCATCATAGGAATTGGTCTTCGGCCGATATCCCAGCTGATGCCCTCGCAGGCGATATTCGGGATGGCTGACCAGGTTCAGTGGCGCATCCGGCAGCCGCGCTTCCTGCCGGCCGAAGTCGATCATCCGCAGCAGTTTTCCTGTTCCGTACAGCAGACCCCGCTGATCCGCCCCCACTACCGCGATCCACTGTCCATCTCCGTCGTCCCCGGTCCGCAGCAGAAACCCTTCCGGCGGCAGATTGCGGACTCCTGACAGAGAAATGCGGCGGCCGAATTCGCCGGCACTCTTTCTCGTTCCCAGGTACACCGTGACCGGCAATGAGCCCGGCGCGGCAGTGGGCTCATGATCCTGAACAGCCCACCGGATTCCACATCGCTTCTCTACCTCCTCAAGGAGGACCTGGGCTATCTTCTGTCCCCGGTCTGTCTTTCGTGGAACTACGATCTGCGCCTTTTGCAGGTCGATGTCACCCCCGCTTTGAGCCAGCACCCATCCAGGCGTGCAGACCGTGGCTGCTGCAAGTCGAAGAAAATTTCTGCGCCTCATCCTGTCTTTCAGCTCCTCGTCCTGGACAGATCATCGGCTCGCCATCCGCTTACCAGTGGACCACACCGCGCCGCCATCGCAGCACCCGGCGCTTTCACAGGGGTTACTCGCCTGGTTCAGGCGGCCCTTTTCGAGCATCGCGCCCCGCGGAATCTTCGAGGCCCTGGGAGTCGTCAGTGGATGGTGACGTTTCCGCAGCAACGTTTGTATTTCTTGCCGGAGCCGCAATAACAGGGGTCATTACGACCGATCTTGATCCGTTGCTCGCGCGCTCCGGTCTGTTCCGGCCGCGGCTCACGGGTACGGTGACCAGAAAAGTAGTTGTAGAACCATGGCGCCGCCACAGACAAGCCCGCAAGGACCTGCTTTCGCAGTTCCGGGTCTGGTGGAGCCTCCCATGAACGCAATTCCGGATCGGGATCGTTCTCATGGACCAGAGCCAGAACCGGCAACAGGACGGCAAACTTCTCCTTGTCCTCAAAGATCTCATTCCATCCTTCGCGGCAGAGGTTGATTCCACGCAGAAAGCCCTTCGCCCAGCGGTTGCCCCGCGGGATTTCCTCGCCTTCTTCAGCCTCAAACCAGGGCAGGAAGATCCCGTCCGCGGAAGCCAGCGCTTGTGCGACGAAGTTCCAATGACGCATGGCGAGGCTCAGAAACTCCTCCAGGTCGCCCCGCATGGCAAACGGGTGATTTTGTCTACTCCATCTGGCCCCTTTTGATCATCTGAACTGGCCCCACCCTTTCTATGGTTGTTGTCATTCCGTGCAGGCCGTAACGGAAGGAGCCCGCAGGGCGACTGGAGTTATGGCCTGC
>JAJYVF010000010.1 GCA_021792135.1 Acidobacteriota bacterium
CGCCCTTCTTCGGCTCCAACTACGCTTCGACAACGCAGTTATGCCATGAAAAGACGGCCTTTCCAATCACTTTTCTCGATCCCACTCACCGCTCTCGACAACTTGCCTGTGAGAAATGCGGGCTAAAGTCGTGCCCTTTCAAAACGCGCCTTTTGCCACACAGGCTGCTATGGCTCCGCAGTCTCACGCCTGCGAATGCGGCCGCGGAGCCGGCTCGTCTCTCCGGTAGACGGCGAAATACGGCTGACTGGAAAGCGTGGAATTGAACCCGGGGTACAGCCAGGCGGTGTCTCGGTCGCGGCGAAATTCGAAGTAATACTGCAGCGGGAAGGGCGAAAACGTGTAATCGCCCGGGATAGAAAACGAATATTCGTTGTTGCTGCTCCGCATTTCGGCTGCACGCCAGCGCTCTGCCTGATCCACATGCCGGTACCACAGCCGCGCACCGTCCGGCTTGTCCTGCACGGCCACGGCGGGCAGCGCCAGGGTTAGCGTAAGCGCCTCTCCTGGCCTGAATTGCCGTGGCGGGCTGTGCCTGCAGGCCACAGCGGGCCGGGACGGCCTTCCTGTCGCGGCGCGGATCGCACCGGCGGTATCGTTCCCGGCAGCCCGTGCGGACTGGGGAGACTGCACGAGCTGCCGCATCGCCGCAAGGTCCACGTCGATGCCGGCAAGGCGGTCCAGCCAGTGACCCCGGCGCTGCAGGATGTCGCCGTAGGTGATGTCCAGCCGATAGACCTGCGCGGCGCGCCGGGCCATCTGGTCCCACGCGTCGCGCGCCTTCCGGTAGCGCGCCAGCGCGATCTGCCCCGCGCCGGCGTCGCCCGTCTGCTGGCAGATCGCATACAGTACGCCGCTGCGCAGCTTGTGCGCGAAGAATTTCCCGAGCCCGATCTCGATCAGGATGTCTTCCTCGATCCTGCGAAACTCCGGCGAACTTCTCCCTGTCACTGTCGCGCACGCCGCACTCAGCTCGCTCTGCGCTGTCGCCGTCATATCCTCCAGCCACTGCGCCACCTCAATGGGCGAGTACTTCGCGTTGGCCCGCTGCGCCAGCAGGTCGTCAGCATGCTCGACGACTGTTGAAAACAATTGCGGGTCGAGCGGGCTTACCGTTCCAAAGCACTCTGGCCTGGGAGTATCGCTGTAGGGAGAGGGCTCGCTTCCCGGCACGATGGGCATGTTGTCGTACAGTTCCGGCCAGTAAGCGTGATTCGATGCCGAAGAGAGATGCGCGGAGGTGAGAAGCGGAAGCACCCGGCTGGCCTGGGCCATCGCGCTTTCGACCGCCGGAGAGCCCTGCCCAAAGCTCCGCTCGAGAAAACGTCGCAGGCTCACCGGCTCAGCCTCCGGCGCGTAGAGCCTGCGCCCCCACAGCCGGTAAGACGCCTCGAACTTCCTCCAGTCCTTCTCCGGGTTCAGAGACAGGTCCCCATACGCGCAGCGTCCTCCCGGCAGGCCCGTTCCTTCGCGTCCCTTGAAGGTAAGCGGCTCGCAGATATCCAGACCCACCGCGCCGCAGAAATGCGAGGTACGCCCATAGGCTGCCGCCATCTCCGGATCGCAGGAGAGCAGGTGCCGCTGGGTCCCCGGCCAGAGACGAAACATCAGGTCATACCGGCGCCCCTGGCGCAGATAATCCGCGTAGCCGTAACGCGTGAACAATCGCGCGCCGCCGCTGACGCTGAACGGTCCGCCGCCCTCGTGATGCGGTTTGGGAATCTCCAGCGCCCGAATATCCGCCTGCTGGTAGCCGAGGCTCTGATGTTCGGCGGAATATTTCGCGCTCAGTTTGACCGGCATTCCCGTGGCGACGGCCAGATCGATCATGGTCTCGTTCACGCCCTTGGCGTGCATGTCGATCTCGACCCTGCGCCCGCATCCGGTAACCGCCTCAAACAGCGTCCTCCAGAAGGAGTAGCTGCCTTCCGGAATCCCGCTCTCTCCGTGAACCCGGAGCGTCAGGCCCTGAATCTGCGGGCACTCCCGCAGCAGGATCGCCAGCGCATCGCGGCAGTAGGGGGCGTGCGTCTCCGGCGTCAGCCCCTCGATGCGGTGATACGCATCAGGGCTGTCGGTCCACTGATACGCATGTGTCCAGATGCCGAGTTGAAACTCCAGCCCTCGCCTTCCCGTCTCGGCCGCGATGAAGCGCAGCATCTTCAGGTTGCGATCGCGCTCCTCGGCGCTCAGGGGCTCCGGTGTGGCCAGCCGCGTCCCGTCCGCTGCAGCCAGCCGCATGACGCGCACGTTGGGGAACTCGGGAACCTCCACCAGATACGGATAGAGAAAGTGAAAATAGTCCCCGGTGACGCCGCGTGGAAAATCGTAGCCAAGGCCGAAACCGAGATTGAAGCGATTGAAGCGGCTCGCCACCAGGCAGTCGAGATATTCGGGCCAGAAATCCCGATCGTAATACCAGGGCTTGTCTTCCACTTCGCTGCAGAAGTACCGGCCCATGCTGCGGATGGGGTTCGCGGGTTCTTCCACCGCAGATTGGGTTTCGTGCAGAGCGGCCATCGGATCCTGGCTGAAATGCACCCGCTCCATCAGTTCGAGCAGCCCATAGACAAGACCCCGTTCGCCGCCTCCGGCCACAAGAACCGCTGGCGCATTCGCCATGCGTCCCGGTGTCAGACGCAGGCTTTCCTCACCGGCCACCGGCACGCGCGGCCCCGGAAAGGTTGCGGCCAGCGGCGAGCCCGGTCCGGCTCCCACAATGCAGAACTGCGTGCCCGCAGCCTGCTCGGCGGTGGCAACGATCGCGCAGGAAACATCTCTGGCAGCCAGGGCCTGCTGCACCTGTTGCGCGGCCCACCGGGCCGGACCGGCGGTCTCGTTCAGGACAATGGAAACCTGCGCGGGGCTCGAAGCCCACGCGCTCGACGAGAGGCCATAAGCCGCCGCTGCTCCCGCCAACCTCAGAAAATCCCTGCGCGGTATCACGCTGCCACTCCCGAAATGTTGCCGGCAGGTAAGCCCGCCCGGACCAGGGCCACGCGATGTTCGCGGGGCAACACATCGAAAGATGATATCGTCCTTTCCGTCCTGGCGCTTCCGCGCATGGTTTCGTTCCCGGCGAGCGTGGACCGCCAGAAGTGCAGGGCCACCATGAAGGGCGTGAAACCCTGAATGGATCCCGGCCCTCCGTCTATTTGATGGTGCTGTTCACTGGCACCCGGTGAATGCCATCGTTTGCGTGACCGACACATTCGTGAACGGTCCCGAGCCGGACAGCGCGATCGCCGGACTGGTGGTTATATCCGTGGTGGTGCAGGTTGTTGACTGGCCACCAACTGCATAGCTGGCCAGCGAAGTTGTGGTGCTGGCTGGAGCCGGCGTCGTGCCGCTCGAACTCCATGCGCCGATGTATGCGCTGCCCGAAGCAACGGGAAGCGTGTAGCTGGCGCAATCGGTACCGGGCGGGCACGAGACCGCAGCCGTGGAAGCCGCGGTCGTTATCATTTGCGTGCTGTTGAAGTACGGACTGGTCGCGGGCTGCTGAGGAATCGTGTATACCTTCGAATTCACGGTTTCGAGCACACTGAGGCTGATCACCGCTGAGACAGCGGCCGAACTGCCTGCCGAGGTGATCTGGCCGTTCAGATTGGCAGAGGAAAGCTTCGACTGAGACGCCGGTGGAGGATTCAGAGGTACGCTCCCGGTTGTGCTGCCTGTCATCACGCCGGTAATGATGGTGGGCATATAGAGCGCTCCATCCGGACTGCCGCTTCCCACGATCACGACATCGTAGGTTCCCGCTGGCAGCGGGCAGAACACAAATGATCCGTCGCTGCCGGCCTGTGTGGACATCACCACGCGATCCACACCATTTGCATCCGGTTGTTCGAGCGAAACAAAGACGTTGCCGTCCACTGCCTTGCCTGTCGACGCATCCAGTACCGTGCCATTAATGGAACTCGATATAGTGTTGACTTCACCCGCGTGCAGAACAGGCTTGAGTAAATAGTTTCCGTTCCCCTGGTCCACAATTGACTCGCAGGTGCTGAAGTCGATATTCAGATCCTCCGTCTGCCCGTCGGTGATGGAGAAGGCACCGGACGCAATCTGTCCGGAGGGAATCTTGATGCCGGTCTTGTCTTCGCCGGCGAGTTGCAGCGTGTGAACGCTGCCATCCGACGAAAGGACAACGCAGTTCGCCGCATTGCCGCAGGGGTTGTTGCTGATATTCGAAGCCGCGCTGGTGGCCAGCATGAGTCGCAGTTGCTGGTAACTGCCGGCCTGCAGCTCTGTGGCGTCGCCGAGAGTCGCCAGGAAGCATTGATTGCTTGCCTGGCCCAGCAGATCAATCTGCTTCGGAGCACTTGAAAGGTTGGGTGTCAGATCCACCCAGCCGCTCCCCATTGCGCTGCCCGCCGCACTGGTACTCGCCTGCACATCGGTGATTGTGACCCACACATGGGAAAAGGGACCGTTCGGGGCCGCGCATGTGGCCGGGTCGCTGAGCATGACATTGACTGTAGATGTACCCGAGGCCGTTCCTGCAACGCTGTTGCTGCTGCAAGCGACCACGATTGCGGATGCGATCAGCAATCCGCCGAGTACAAATACCGGCACCCAGGTGCCGATCCGAAAATGCGTCCTGCCTGAATTTGTCATCGAAACTTTCCCTCTGCTTTTCTAACACCAGATTGCTCCCAGATACTCGTACAGGGTTGCAGATGGCGAGAGTAGGCGGGTGTTATTACTGTAGTAATAGGCGATAGCGGCAACGAGATCAGACGCCGCCGGGCATTCTGGACGGATTTCGGACGAACGAGCGCGCTTCAATCTACCCCTGTGAGCCCGTTTTCAGGAAGATGCCGCCTCACTCGCTCGTGCCGGAGCTTCTGGCTACAATGATGCCTGCGGTGATCCAGGACGGGAAGGCGAAGACAACCGGAGGCCCGCTGGCCGCCATGGACGCCGGCCCTGAACCTTACTATCTGCGCCAGGGGAGATGGTCCTGGCAACGACTGTCCACGGAGACTTTCTGTGAGCCGGAATTCCGCTCCTGCCGTTCGCGCCTGGGAAGAAACCGTCACCCTTCCCACCTATCCCGTACAGCCCGCCGATCCCAACCCCATGTTCCTGGAGAAGCGCGTTTACCAGGGCAGCAGCGGCAAGGTCTATCCCAACCCCTTCATCGATCGGGTCTCGCTGGAGAAAGTCGACCGCCCTTACCGCGCCATCTTCGTCGAGAACGAATGGCTGCAGATCATGATCCTGCCGGAAATCGGGGGACGCATACACGCTGCCTGCGACAAGACCAACGGCTACGACTTCTTCTATCGCCAGCATGTCATCAAGCCCGCTCTGGTGGGACTGCTCGGCCCCTGGATTTCCGGCGGGGTCGAGTTCAACTGGCCGCAGCATCACCGTCCCTCGACCTTCATGCCGGTGCATGCCTCCATCGAATACGGGGCGGACGGCAGTGCCACCGTCTGGCTGAGCGAGCACGACCCCATGAACCGCATGAAGGGCATGGTGGGTATTCGCCTCTGCCCCGACAAATCCATCGTCGAGGCCAGGCTGCGTCTTTCCAACCGCACCCCTTTCACGCAGACCTTTCTCTGGTGGGCCAATGTCGCGGTCCGCGTTCACGATCAGTACCAGGCCTTCTTTCCACCCGATGTAACCTTCGTTGCCGATCATGCCCGCCGCGCCATCTCGCGCTTCCCGGTCGCGCGCAATCTCTACTACGGCGTCGATTACAGCTCCGGGGTGGATATCTCCTGGTACCGCAACATCCCGGTGCCGACCTCGTATATGGTCACGCGCTCGAAGTACGACTTCTTCGGCGGATACGACCACGCCCGCCGCGCCGGATTCGTCCATGTTGCCAACCACCATCTGGCGCCCGGCAAGAAACTGTGGACCTGGGGCAATGCCGAATTCGGTTACGCCTGGGATCGCAATCTCACCGATGAAGACGGGCCTTATGTCGAGCTGATGGCCGGCGTCTTCACCGACAATCAGCCGGATTTCTCCTGGCTGCACCCATACGAAACCCGCACCGCGCGTCAGATCTGGTATCCCATCCAGGAGATCGGGCCTGCCGTGTGCGCGAACCAACACGCGGCGCTGAGCCTCACCCGCGACCAGGCATCGCTCCTGATCGGCCTCTGCTCACCGGAGAACCGCCAGGGCTGCCGCATCACGATCCAGGCCGGTGACCGAATCATCCTCGATCAGACGGTGGACCTTGCGCCGGGCCGTCCCTGGAAAGATCAGGCAAGCCCGGCGCCGACCGAGGAGGATCTCGAGGTTCGCCTCACGACCGCGGATGGAACGTGCCTTCTGGAATACCGGACGGAGAAGGCCGATCACGACGCTCTGGCCGAGCCCGCCCAGGAACCGCCGCCCCCCGCGGAAATTGCCTCCACCGACGAGCTGTATCTGACCGGCCTCCACCTGGAGCAATATCGCCATGCGACGCGGCTGCCCGAACCGTACTGGGAAGAAGGGCTGCGCCGCGATCCGGGAGAGGCACGGCTGAACAACGCCATGGGCCTTGTCGCCCTGCGGCGCGGTGAGTTCGCCCGCGCGGAGGGATTTTTCCGCCGCGCCGTTGAGAGGTTGACACGGCGCAATGCCAATCCCCGCGACGGCGAGCCCTTCTACAACCTGGGTATGGCGCTCGTGTGGCAGCGCCGTCTCGACGAGGCCTGCGCAGCCTTCTACAAATCGGCCTGGAACTACACATGGCGGAGCGCCGCCTATTACGCCCTCGCCATGATGGCCGCCCAGCGCGGTGACTTCCCTGGCGTGCTGGCGCATACCGAAGAAAGCCTTGCCGCAGATCCCGAGAACCTTGCCGCGCGCGATCTGCGCGCATCGCTTCTGCGGCGGCTGGGGCGAACCGCGGAGGCTCGCAGCCTTACGGAAGAAACGCTGCGCCGCGATCCGCTCGACTTCCGCGCTCAGGCGGAATCCGCGCTCCTCCACGCGACCGAAGCGCAGTGGGTCGCCGCCCTTGAGGGCGATACGCAGACCGCTCTCGACATCGCCTTCGACTACGCCGGGGCTGGGCTGTACGCCGATGCCTCCCGTCTGCTGACGCTCTTCGCCGCACAGACCGGCGCAGAGTATCCGATGATCTACTACAGCCTGGCTTCGTTTGCCGCAGCGCAGGGACAAACAGAAGAGGCAGCGAAATTGCGGCGCCGTGCCGCCGCCGCTCCGCCGCTCCACTGCTTTCCGTCGCGGCTCGAAGAGATGCTCATCCTCGAAGAGGCGATCCGGAAAGCGGCTGAGGATGCCCGAGCGCTGTATTATCTCGGAAATTTGTATTACGACCGCCGGCGCTACAGCGACGCGATTCACTGCTGGAGAAGATCCGTCGCCCTCGATCCCGGCTTCTCTATTCCGTGGCGCAATCTCGGCATCGCCGAGTTCAACGTCAACCACGATGCCGCAGCGGCGCTTGCCTGCTACGGACGCGCCCGCGCCGCCAATCCGGCCGATGCGCGCCTGCTCTATGAATACGACCAGCTCAGAAAGCGGACGAATGTCCCGCCGGAGCAGCGCCTCGCGGACCTCCAGCAGCATGCGGATCTGCTGGAGCAGCGCGACGATCTCACCATCGAATATGTCTCGCTGCTGATTCTGACAGGAGAGGCGGAGCAGGCTCTCTCCATTCTCACCAGCCGCCGCTTCAGTCCCTGGGAGGGAGGCGAAGGCCTCGTCTCCGCCCAGTACGTCCATGCTCATGCGCAGCTCGGCCGTGCTGCCATCGATGCCGGGAACTACGACGCCGCGGTGGAGCACTTCCGCGCCGCCCGCCGCTATCCCCACAACCTGGGCGAAGGAAAACATCTGCTGACGCTGGAGCGGCACCTCGACTACTTCGAAGGGCTGGCTCTCGATCTTGCCGGGCACCACAGCGAAGCCCGCGCGTGCTGGCAGGCCGCCGCTGAACCGCTTTCCTCCTGGTCCATCCAGAACTACTACCAGGCGCTTGCGCTCCGTCACCTGGGCCGCAACCACGAAGCCGAAGTGGCCCTGCACCGCCTGATCGAACACGCCCGCCGCATAATGGAAACCGAGCCCCGCATCGATTACTTCGCCACCTCGCTGCCCAATTTCCTGCTTTTTGAAGACGACCTCGCCAGCCGCAACATCGCCGAATCGCTTCTGTCGATGGGCTTCGGCGAGCTGGGCCTCGGTAGCGTGGCAAAGGCAGAGATCCTCTTCCAGCGTATTCTTGAGATCGATTCCAGCATCCTCGAGGCGAGGGACGGACTTGCGCGCGCGGCAATCGCCGCAGGCCGGGAAGGAGCGGATGTCCGGGGGATTTAGCACTCTGGCTGATACAGCGCCTCACACTCCGGAGCCGGCGCGGCCGCATCAGCGCTTTGCTTACGCCGTATCGGCCGTTGCCGCCGTCTCCGGCCTGCTCTTCGGCTTCGATATCGCGGTGATCAATGGCGCGATTGTGTTCCTGCGCGATCAGTTCCATCTCTCCAGCCTGGAGACGGAATTTGCCGCCAGCAGTCTCCTCTTCGGCTGTATCGCCGGCGCGGGCATCGCCGGCTGGCTGAGCGACCGCTATGGCCGCCGCCGGGTTCTCGCGCTCGCCGCTCTTCTCTTCGCGGCCTCGTCGATCGGCGCCGCCCTGCCCCGAACCTTCATTGAGTTCGGCATCGCCCGTTTCGTCGGCGGCATCGCTATCGGCGTTGCTTCCATGCTGGCGCCGCTCTACATTGCGGAAGTCTCCCCGGCGCGCATTCGCGGCCGCCTCGTCTCCTTCAATCAGATGGCGATCGTTACCGGCATCCTCATCGCTTACCTCATCAACTGGGCCCTGTCGTTTCTGGGCTCCTCCGGCTGGCGCTGGATGTTCGCCGTGGCTGTGGTTCCTTCGCTCGGATTCTTCCTGGGACTGCTGTTCGTTCCCGAGAGCCCGCGCTGGCTCGTCGAGCAGGAGCGCGACGACGATGCTCTCGCGGTTCTCTCCCGGGTCGAAGGCCCGGGGGTCGCCCCCGGCCTGCTCCGCGACATCCGCGAATCGGTCCTGCGCGAAGCGGGCAGCTTCCGTGATCTGCTGGCCCCGGCGCTGCGCCGCCCCATGTTCCTCACGGTCGCGCTCGCCATCCTGTCGCAGATCACCGGCATCAACACCGTGCTCTTCTACGGATCGGTGATCTGGGAGCAGCAGCTCGGCGGCCACAGCTATTCGCATGCTATCGGCGCCAACGTGACGATCGGGCTGATGAATTTTCTCGCGACCATCGTTGCCCTCTGGCTCATCGACCGCAACGGCCGCCGGCCCCTGCTGATGTTCTCGAGTGGCTGCATGGCCCTCTGCCAGCTGCTTCTTGGAATCGCGTTTCTGCTGCAGCCACCGCCCGCGGTTCTGGTCCTCAGCTGCATGCTGCTGTGCGTTGCTGCCTTTGCCGTGGGCCTCGGCCCTGCCACCTGGGTGCTGATGGCCGAGCTGTTTCCTACGCGCGTACGCGGGCGCGCCATGTCGGTCGCCAACATGGCGCTGTGGATCGCCTGCTTTGCCCTCACCGCTACATTTCTTTCCCTCGCCCAGGCCATCACCATCACCGGAGCCTTCTGCGTTTACAGCGCCATGTGCGTGCTGACCTTCCTGCTCGTCTGGCGCATGGCCCCGGAGACCAAAGGCCGGACGCTCGAGGAAATCGAGACTTCATGGCTGTCCGGAAGAGCCCAATGAAGAAATGCCGGAGGTTGCCCATCGCCGCATTCGCGCTGGCGGCAGCCCTTCCCGCCCAGGTTCCGCAGAAGAACGTCGTGCTGGACGGCTCCGGTTCCGGCCGCATCTTCGACGGCATTGGCGCGGTCAGCGCCGGAGCGTCGTCGCGGCTGCTCATCGATTATCCGGAGCCCTATCGCAGTCAGATTCTCGATTACCTCTTCAAGCCTGATTACGGAGCATCACTTCAGCACCTGAAGGTGGAGATCGGCGCCGACGTCAACTCCACCGACGGCTCGGAGCCCAGCCAGATGCGCACCCGCTTCGACCACAACGACACCCGCGGGTACGAGTGGTGGCTCATGAGCGAGGCGCACAAGCGCAATCCGAATATCATCCTCGATACCCTGGCCTGGGGCGCGCCGGGATGGATCGGCGGCGGCAACTTCTACTCCGACGACATGGCCAGCTACGTCGCCCATTTCATCGAAGGCGCAAAGCGGCAGTGGGGGCTCGGCATCGTCTACACCGGCATCTGGAACGAGAAGCCCTTCCAGAGTCCCGAATACGTCAAAACGCTCCGCCGCGCGCTCGACGAGCACCACCTCGATACAAAGATCGTCTGCTGTGACGAATACCCGGGCGAGGGCAAAGGCCAGTGGGAAATCCTCGACGCCATGCGCAAGGACCCGGCCCTCCGCAATGCCATCGCCGTCGTCTCCGTGCACTACCCGCGCAGCCACGGCAAGCTGACTACGCCGCCGGATGCGCTGACCGTCGGCAAGCCTCTCTGGTCCAGCGAGGACCAGCCGGAGTCGAGCGCGGTCACCATCCTCTCGCGCGACTGGCAGATCGGCGGCCGCTCTCTCGCCCAGCTCTACAACGACAACTACCTGAAGGGCGGCTTTACCGCGACGGAAATCTGGAGTCCCATCACCTCGTACTACGACAATCTGGCCGCGCCCAACTCAGGGCTGATGTACGCGAATACTCCATGGTCGGGCTACTACCATGTCCAGGGAGCGATCTGGGCGACGGCGCATACCACGCAGTTTGCGCAGCCCGGCTGGCACTATCTCGGCAGTTCCTGCGGCGATCTCCCCGAAAAAGGCAACTACGTCGCGCTGAAGTCGCCGAACGGAAGAGACTGGAGCGTCGTCCTCCAGACCATCGGCGCGACGGATCCGCAGAGCGTGCGCTTTACCCTCCGCGGGGGCCTCTCCACGGCAACGGTCCACGTCTGGGAAACGAACAGCCATCGCACCTTTGAACACGTGGCCGATCTTCCGGTACACGACGGCGCCTTCACTTATACCTTCGATCCCGACTCGCTCTACTCGCTCACTACCACCAGCGGCCAGGGAAAAGGGACCGCCGTTCCGCCCCCACCCGCTGCCTTCCCGTTCCCTTATCGTGAAGACTTCGAGAGCACGCCGCTCGATCGCAGTCCGCGCTTCCTTGCCGATCAGGACGGCGCCTTCGAAGTGCATCCGTGCGCCGACCGGCCCGGTAAATGCCTGGAGCAGGTGATTACGGTCAGGCCCATTCCGTGGGGACCGTTGCCCGATCCGTGGACCCTGGCCGGCGATGCAACGTGGACCGACTACAACGTCGACGCGGACGCCCGCATCGGGGGCGAGGGCAGCGCCATGCTCATCGGCCGCATCGATTCCGCCGATGTCTTCCGCAACAGCGCGGCGCGTCTGCCCAGCGGCTACACCTTCCGCCTGCACAGCGACGGCACCTGGGAACTGCTCTTCTCCGCATACGGCGCGGTGACGCGTACCCTCGCGCAGGGACAGGCCGCGCCCGCCGGAGGCCAATGGCATCACCTGCGGCTCAGCTTTGCCGGCCCGCGGATCACCGCCGCTCTCGACGGCCGCACGCTGGCCTCAGTGAGCGACACCGGCCGCACGCACGGCATGATCGGCATCGGGTCGGAGTGGAACCGCGCCCAGTTCGACAACCTCGCCGTCACGCCTGCCGCACGCTGAATACAGAACCCGATTCCGGCTGCCGCGGAAGACCGCGCATACGAATTCAGAAATCCGTTTGCCTTCAGCCGGCATCCTGTGTTCTGATCCATCGCAACTCCGCGGAGGACTAACGCATGCCTGGCAAAACGAAACGCTGGATCGCAGCCTGCGGACTTCTCGCACTTCTGGGTGGCTGCTCCAGTGCCAACAAACCCACGAACGAAAACTTCACCCAGGCCCTCAACGACTACTACGATGCCCACAACAGCTGCCTGTTCCCCCATGGCCAGCAGTTCCCCTTCGAAGTGGCGCCCGGTCCCACTGCCAAAGAGCTGAAGCAGCAGATGGATTCCCTCACCGACGCGGGTCTGGCGACCCGCCTTGAAGACCGCTCCATTCACGTCTTCCGCTACAGCCTGAATGCCGCGGGCAACCGCGCCGCGCCGCGCTTCTGCTACGGTCACCGCTCCGTGTCCGGCATCGAGAGCTTCACGCTGCCTGCGCCCCACAATGGCTTCACGGAAACCACCGTGACCTACCACTACGTGATGAAAGACGTCCCCGTGTGGGCCAGGACCGATCAGGTGAAGGCGGCATTTCCTCAGCTTGCAAAGGATCTCTCCGACTCCCCCACCGACCAGGCCACACTCGCCACGGTGGGAGCCGGCTGGCACGTTCCGCAGTAGTGCTCCGCAGCGCTTCATGATTGCAGCCGCACGCACGGACGTTCCCCAGCCCGTGGGAACGGGGCGGCAGCCGCTCTCCGGATTCGACGCTGAACTTCAGCCGCCGAGGTCAGCCGCGAAGCCGATGCGCCGTGGGGCGTTCCATCCGGCAATAGCATGATTTTCCCGCCGGTGTTACCATCCAGGACGAAGACAGAAAGCGGTGTAATCCGCCCAGGAACACGCTTGCCGTTCCGGAAACCGAGCCGATCCGCCATGCCATGCCAACTTCATCGTATGTTCAGCGATCGGGGCGGGCACCTTCGCGGGAAGATCACTGGCATCTACACGCTTCTGCTGCTCTTCAATGCAGCTGCCTGGCTCTGGGCCGCCATCGCCTTCCATCACTATCCGGTTCTGCTGGGCACCGCGTTCCTGGCTTACAGCTTCGGGCTGCGCCACGCCGTCGATGCCGACCACATTGCCGCCATCGATAATGTCACGCGCAAGCTCATGCAGGAGGGTAAGCGCCCGGTCGGGGTCGGCCTCATGTTCTCGCTGGGCCACTCGAGCATCGTCGTCCTCGGATCGCTGGCCATCGCTTTCACCGCCCTCAAACTGCAGCAGCACATCGACCACTTCCGCTCCGTCGGCGGCGTCATCGGCACGCTGGTCTCGGCCATCTTCCTGCTGGGGATTGCGGTTGCGAACCTCGTCATCCTGCGCTCCGTCTACGCGACCTTCATCCGCGTGCGCCGGGGCGAGCCTTACGTCGACGAGGACCTCGACCTGCTGCTCTCCGGCCGCGGCTTCCTCGCCCGCATCTTCCGTCCGATCTTCGCCATGATCCGCCGGAGCTGGCACATGTACCCGCTCGGCATCCTCTTCGGCCTGGGCTTCGACACCGCTACGGAGATCGGGCTCCTCGGCATCTCCGCCGCCGAAGCGTCGCGCGGCCTCTCGCTCTGGTCGATCCTGGTCTTTCCGGTGCTCTTCGCCGCCGGCATGTCGCTGATCGACACGACGGACAACATCCTCATGCTGGGCGCCTATGGCTGGGCCTATGTGAAGCCCATCCGCAAGCTCTACTACAACCTCACCATCACCTCGGTGTCGGTGGTGGTTGCCGTTGTGGTGGGTGGCATCGAAGCCCTGGGGCTACTGGGCGGGCAGCTCCATCTGCAGGGCGTCTTCTGGGGCCTCATCGGCCGGCTCAACGAACACTTCGGCGTTCTCGGCTACTGCATCATCGCCATCTTCGCCCTGGCCTGGATTGTCTCCATCGCCATTTACAAGCTCCGCCGCATCGAAGAGTTCGAACTCAGCACGGAAGGCTAACCCTTTGTGGGTCCATCCTTCGATGGATGAGCGGGGTCACATCGGCGCTGTAAACTCCTGCGCATGCAGACAGAGCCCATCGGCAGTATTCCCCGACCGCCTGAGCTGATTCAGGCCATGGCCCGATTCCAGGCCGGAACCATCCCGCGCGAGCAGCTCGACCAGGCCTTTGCCGCGGCGCTGCGCGACACCATCGTTCGTTTTGAGGAGACGGGCTCGCCCGTCATTACCGACGGCGAACAGACCAAACCCAGCTTCGCCACCTACCCCCTGGACGGCCTGCGGCATCTCGCGCCCGATGGAGTCGCGATCCCCTTCGCCGATGGTCATGTGCGGCGCCTTCCGCGCCTCACCGCCGGCCCCTTCCGCTACGGCGTGCATGCGGCGCAGTTCGTCACCGCCGCGCTTGCCTTCACCCATGTTCCCCTCAAACAGGCCGTCATCTCCGCATCGGCGCTGAGCCTGCTCTACCCCGCTTCCGGCATCGCCGGCTATCCGCGCGAAGAGTTCCTCGCCGACCTTGTCAGCGAGGCCGAGAGCGACATCCGTGGCGCGCTCCAGGCCGGGGCCGCTTTCGTGCAGATTGACTTCACGGAGGCCAGGCTTTCGCTTAAGCTCGATCCCTCCGGCGGCCTCCTGCGCAGCTTCATCGGCCTCAACAACCAGGTGCTCGCGCGCTTTACTCCCGGCGAGCGGCAGCGCATCGGCGTGCATGTCTGCCCCGGCGGCGATCTGGACTCCACACACAGCGCGGATGTCGACTACGCAGGGCTGCTGCCCGATCTCTTCCAGATGAACGTCGGCCGGTTTTATCTGGAGATGGCCGGGGAAATCGACAGGAGGCGCGTGCTGGGGATCGTCCGGCGGCTTCTCAGGCCGGATCATCTCGTTTTCATTGGCGTCATCGACCCCATCTACCCGGTCATCGAGACGCCTGTCCAGGTACGCGACCGCGTTCTGGAAGCAGCCTCGATCCTGCCCGTCGCGCAGCTTGGCACCACAGACGACTGCGGCTTCGCTCCCTTCGCCGACGACACCTCGACCGCTCGCGATGCAGCGTTTGGCAAGATTCGTGCCCGCGTCGAAGGGACCCGTCTGGCCGCCCGCGAACTCGGCATTTGAAGGCACCGGAGGCTGATCAACCCGGGCTCCGGTGCCCCGCCGGCGGGAATGCCCCTTCCTCACATCCCCGGATGCGTTACCTCGTTCGCATGGGGAACCAGCCGCATATACACCGCCTGCGGCAGATTCGTCCGCCAGTGCCCCGTCGCCCGCGCATAGAAGACGGTTCCCAGAAAAATCCCCGCGAGGATGGCCGCCACCGCACCCGGCCCGGCCACCCGCCGCGCCCATCGCAAGCCCGGCTCCGCGGCCCGCCTCGGCGGCAGAGCAAACTGCAGACCATGCTCCACCGGACAGGCCGCCACGCAGGCCATGCACGCGCTGCACTCTACGGACCGGATCTGTACCAGCCGGTCCACCGGCAAAGCCGCCGGGCAGGCCTTCGCACATTTCCCGCAGTCGATGCACGCCTCTGTATCCCGCCGGATCTCGATCGGGCTCAGCAGGGATACCAGCCCCATCAGCGCGCCGTAGGGGCAGAGGTAGCGGCACCAGAAGTTCTGAACCAGCATGGAAAGAGCGGCCAGCACTGCCAGCACGATGATTCCCGTCTCCCCGATGGTGCGGAAGAAGTTCAGCATCTTCACATCCGCCACCAGCCCGTACGGCGTCATCATGAAATCCGCCAGCGCCTCGGCCGACATTTCCCAGATCACGAAGACAAAGAAGCCCAGCAGCACATATTTCAGCCCGCGCAGACCGGTGTCCAGCGAGCGCGGCAGCCGCAGATTACGCCCGAAGATCCGCCGCCCCAGCTTCCACAGCTGTTCCGACAATGTTCCCACCGGGCACAGCCACGAGCAGAAGGCCTTCTTGGCAACAAAGCTGATGAGCAGGAACGCCATCAGCAGGAACATGGCCGCGGCGTGGATCGGGGGAACCCTGCCCGTCAGGGCCAGGTACTTCAAATTCATCAGCCCGGCGATGGGCAGCCATCCCTCCACCCCCGCCGGCCGGCTCACAGCCATGCCGTGCCCGCCGCGCTCGTACCACCGCACCCACAGGTAGAACTGCGCCCCGATCCAGATATTCAGCGCGACAAAGGCCAGCTGGGCCGCCAGCCGGATCCGCTGCGACCGGTCCGGTGCGGCTCGCCGCACCACCCTTTTCCTCTCTCCGTGCCGATGTTCCACCACGGCCTCGACGACCTGTGCGCCCATCCTGGCTTCTCCTCTGCATCTCCGAAGGTAGCGATTGCATCAGCCGCCAGGCAGTGACTTCAATCACTCGCCACCGCAGAAGTCCCGGCCTGGCCTCGTGTAAAATCGGAAGAAGCGCGTCCAGGCCGTCTTCCGAAGCTTCCCTGCACAATCAGGCGAACCCCCGCGAAGATCCGGACGCCTCCACGCCTCCATAGCGCGGCGCGAGACCCGGAGATTCGAGGAACACCATGGCCAAGATTGCCAAGACAGCCGATCGCAGGAAAATGATGGACACCACCAAGAGCACCGATTGCCCGAAGTGCTCCAAGCCCACCCGCATCGTGAAGCGGGTGAAGGACCGCGAGCGCGGGATTCCCGGCGGGGTCTACATCTCCTGCTCGGCCTGCGACTTCTACGAGAAGCTGTAGCGGATCATCCTGCGGGGGTAACCGGGGCTGCCTCAGCCGGCCGGGGCTCGCGCAGCGCCACATTCTCCATCAGCGCCAGCGCCAGAATCGCCGCCAGCGCGGCCACCGGTACCGCAAATCCCGTCCGCAGCGAACTGGAGCGCGTGGAGACCAGCCCCGTCAGCCAGGGCAGCACCGCTCCGGCACTGGCGCAGAAGGCAAACACCCAGCCCGTATCGCGGAAATCCTCAATCCGTGCCAGCATCCGCGCCATTCCTACCGGGAACACCGGCCCAAAGCCCATCCCCGCCACGGCAACCGCCGCCATCATCACCGGCGTTGAATGCGGCGCCACCAGCGCCGTGACCGCCGCCAGCCCCAGCGCCAGCGCCGGCAGCAGAACCGCCCGCTCCGGCACGGACCTGAGCACCACGGACCCGATTCCCCGCCCCGCCAGCAGAGCCAGCCAGTAGAGCGAGACTATCAGGCTCGACTGCTCCAGAGTCATCCCGCCGAAGCGGTGGGCATAGGTCGTGATCCACCCGCCCACGGCGTTCTCCACGCCGACATAAAGAAACAGGAAGACCGCAAAGAATCCCAGGATCCCCGCCTGCGTCTTCCGCGAGCCCGCCCCCGCAGCCGGGACCGCAGCTTCCGCCGACCGCAGCAGCGGCATCAGGCGCAGGAACATCAGCCCCGCCCACAAGGCAATCCCCGCCACCAGGCTGCCGACCCGCCCCGCGCGCTCCACCACCGCAATCAGCCACGGACAGGCAACGGCTCCCGCCCCCCAGAAGAGATTCACGACCGATAGCCGCCGCGCCCGCCCCTGCGCCCGGCTGGCCACATGCAGATTGGTCGCCGTGACGGAAAGCCCGACCGCCAGGCCGAGGAGCGCGAATCCCCCCAGCGCCAGGGCATGGCCCCATACGGCAGTTTGCCAGGAAGCAAGGAGCAGCAGGGCCCCGGCGGTCATCAGGGCGTAGCCGGTGGGCAGGTTCCGGCGCAGACGGTAAGGCGAGAAGATCGACCCCACCGTCGAAGCGGCAAATTCCGCCGCAAAGAAGCCGCCCGACTGTACATCGTGCAGGCCCCAGCGCGCCGCCATCAGCGGCAGCAAAGGCCCGGGCAGCACCGTCACCATGCCGCAGACGACAAACCCGCAGCACAGCAGCCACAGACGAGGGCTGCGCGAACCCGACTCGGCCAGCGGCATCGCCCTGCTATTTCCTCTTCCTGTTACGCCTGGGATTCGGAGGCATCGTCGATTCCCGAACGACCAGCTCCGGCACGATCGGCACCTCGTCCGGAACGTCCCTGCTGCCGCGGATGCGCTGCAGCAGCAACCGCGCAGCCGTGTTCCCCATGCTGTTCAGCGGCTGCCGGATCGTCGTCAGGCTGGGCGTATGGTAGGCCGCCCACTGTATGTCGTCGAAACCCACGACAGAGACGTCCTCCGGCACGCGCAGTCCATGGTCCTTGAAGGCACGCATCGCCCCAATCGCCGCAAGGTCGTTATACGATACCAGCGCGGTAAAGGGCCGCTTCTGCGCCAGCAGCTTTGCCGCCACCGGCAAACCCAGCTCCGGGGAAGAGATGTTCTCCTCCAGCTGCACGACCAGCTCCGGAGCCACATCGAGGCCCAACTCCTTCGCCATCCCCACCAGACCTTTCCAGCGCTCGTCCGAGTCCGAGCTGAACGGCTGGCCACGCATGAACGCGATCTGCCGGTGCCCGAGCTGGTAAAGATGGCGCAGCGTCAGCTCCGCCGCCCGCCGGTGATCCAGCACAATCCGCGTCACTCCCGGCAGCGGCTTATGCCCCGCGACGGCCACCACGGGCAGCGGCAGACTGTGCTGCAGCGCGGTGTCGATGGCCACGAATCCCTCCACGGAGCGATCCATCAGCAGCCCCGGATACTCCTCGATCAGATCGGCCTTGCGCCGGTGGCTGGCCGTCAGGTAGAAATACCCCTCCTCGATCAGCACCTCTTCGATGCCGGTCATCACCAGGACCGAGTAACCATCGTGCAGTTCCGGGACCAGCACGCCCACCGTGAAGCTCTGCCGCCGCCGCAGGGAGCGCGCAAAAAAGCTTGGCCGGTACTCGAATTTCTTTGCGGCCGCAATCACCCGATCCCGTGTCTCCTGGGGGATCGAACGCACCCCCGGCGCGTTGTTCAGGACCAGCGAGATCGTCGCGGGGGAAAGGTCCAGATAATCGCCCAGGGTTCGCAGACTGATCGGCCTGGGCGGCAGAAACTCGCTCTTCGGCTCTTCGGCTGCTTCTTCCGCTTCCTTCGACCCGCTCCGCCCGACTCCCGTCCGTTTTGGCAAATCTTTGCCGCCTTCCGTCATGGCCCTCGTTGTACCGGCTGCGCACGAAATCTTCAACAGGAATCTGGCTTTTCCTCATCCGGTGGCATCCCGGCGCGAACTCCCGCCGAAGGGACGATCCCGCTTTACGTCCGGTTTCCGAACCTCCGGCCAGGGATTCCACTGCCTTGAAATCCCGAACCAGGTTATCCTTACATCACCCCTCGCAGCGCTCATCGTAAGCCGTGCCCGCCGCGGGCCGGGATTTGCGTACCCTCGTGCTCAACCGCGAAGAAAAACTGCCTGCTTTTCGCCTCTCGATTATCCAGTACATCATCGCGGCCATTATGGTCATTCTGGTCCTCGGCCTGTGGCGCCTGCAGGTCGTCGGATTCCAGAATTACCATGCCCTGGCTCAGGCCAACCGTATCCGCAAGGTTCCCATCCTCGCCCCCCGCGGCAAACTCTTCGATCGCGACGGCCGCCTGCTGGTGGACAATTACCCCTCCGTCTCCTGCTTCCTCGTCCGGGAACAGGGCCACGACATCACCCCCGACCTGCCGCTCATCGCCCGCGGCCTGCACATGTCCGTCGACGACATCCAGGCGATCCTGAAAAAGTACCGCTTCGCCCCCCGATACCAGCCGCTGCCCCTCAGGCAGGACATCACCCCCGATGAAGAAGAGTTCATCGAGGCGCATAAGGACGAGCTTCCCGAGCTCGACACGATCGAGGAGCAGCGCCGTCTTTATCCGCGCGACGGCTTCGCCGCCCAGCTCATCGGCTACGTGGGCGAAGTCAGCGAGGACATGCTGAACGATCCCCGGTATGCCTTCTATGAGCCCGGCGATGTCGTCGGCAAATCCGGTGTCGAAGCCTCCTACGACGCCATCCTGCGCGGTACTGACGGCTCCCAGGACATCATCGTCGACAGCCACGGTCGCGAGGTCGGCAAGCTGGGTACGGAGCCCGCCACCCCCGGGAAGAGCCTGCGTCTCACCATCGACCTCGACATCCAGCGCGCCGCCGAAAACGCCCTCGGCGACCGCAACGGCGCCATCATCGCCATGGACCCCCATACGGGGGAGATCCTTGCCCTGGTCAGCCGCCCCATTTTCGATCCCAATGAGTTCGCCGTCCGAATCACCCGCGGCGAGTGGTACAAGTACGTCACGGATCCCGAGCATCCCCTGATGGACAAGGCCATCCAGGCCCAGCTCGCGCCCGGCTCAACCTTCAAGATCATCATGTCGCTTGCCGGCCTCGAAGAAGGCATCGCGCAGACCATGCATGTTTACTGCACGGGCGGAGTCAATCTCTTCGGAACCTACCAGCGCTGCTGGGTCCACGGCGGCCACGGCGACGTCAATATCAGCAAGGCCATTTACCAGTCCTGCGACGTCTATTTCTATACGCTGGCCGCGCGCCTTGGCATCGAGAAGATCGCCTACTGGGCGCACAGGCTGGGCATCGGATACAAGACGGGGATCGACCTGCCCGACGAAGCTTCCGGAACCATGCCCTCCATCGAGTGGAAGATGCGCACCTTCCACGAAAAGTGGTATCCCGGCGAAGTGACCTCGGTGGGCATCGGCCAGGGGGCGGTTGCCGTCACCCCCGTCCAGCTGCTGCGCGCCATCGCCGGCATCGCTTCCGGGGGCGTGCTTAAGCGCCCGCACGTGGTCTTTCCCAGCGAGCTGCCACCCGAGTTCCGCCAGCAGATCCTCGATACCTACCCCGGCTCCGGCGACGCCACCATTCCCATGACCCCGGAGATCTGGGAGACCATCACCGACGCCATGGCCCTCGTCCCCACGCCCATCGGCACCGATAACAGCGCCCACCTCCAGGGCATCGATTTTGCCGGCAAAACGGGCAGCGCCCAGACCATGAGCAACGCGCTGGCGGCCCGCCTGGGCCACGCCCATTCCGTGAACGACAATGCCTGGTTCGTGGGCTTCGCGCCTCGCCGCAATCCCGACATCGCGGTGTGCGTCCTCTTTCAGGCTGGCGAACACGGCAAGCTTGCCGGCCGCCTCGCCGCCCGCATCATCGAGGCTTATGTGAACAAGCAGCGCATGCTGGACCACAACCTCGTAGCCCAGCAGCCGAAGACGGTTCAGGTCGGCGCCCTCTGGTCGAATCCCGCCGCGCCGGACGCTCTGGGCGGACGCCCCCTGCCTCACGCCGGGGGACACGCCTCCGATCCCGAGCTGGCTTCCATCCGCGGCGGCCACTTCACCGTCCCGGTTTCCAGGCACTGACTGAAATTGTGATCGCCAGCCCCCGCGAGGCGGCGGTCAGGTTTATCTTGCCGGTTTTCGTGGAAACAGCATGGGGGTTCTGGACCGGTATGCCAGATACGACGTTCCGAAGCGAATCTCCAGTTCCCGCTCCTCGTATTCCTTCACAAAGAAGAGCAGGGCCGGTGCAAATACCAGCAGCACCCACGCCACAAACAGAGCGGAGCGAAACCAGATCCCCAGGGAGAGAAGAAACGCCAGACCGGCCAGCACCATCGGATTCCGCGTCCAGGCATACAGCCAGTCCGACGCGAGCCTGCGGCTGAGCGCAATAAAGAAAGGCGCGCCGAATCCCTTCAGGGCAAGGTTCGTTATCGTCAGGACCGACGCCGCCCCGGTGATCACGACAAGCACGAGTCCGGCGGCGGAAGGGATGGGAAGAACCCAGCCGGGCCAGGTCCGATGCGTTGCGAGTGCCCGCGTAAGAGAAACACCAAGCAGGAATCCCAGACCTGCCTGTACAAACAGTGTGGTCCAGAGAGTTCCGCTGAAGTCACGGTGCCGATCGAGCATCTTCCTCCCCAGCCAGGCAACCGGGAATACCAGCAGAGCCGGGCCTACAATGACCGCCAGATCCGCGATCGCCGAAAGCCTTGCCTGAAGCGCCCACCACCAGAAAACCCAGACAAAAGCCAAAAGGGCAACTTTGACAGGAAATGCAGGTCCCTGCCTCATGGCACCCTCCTTCGAGGCACGAAGACGCCCGGCAGCTACGGAGTCAGCGCACGAACCAGCGCCTCCACCAGCCCGCCCGGATCGTGCGGGTCCGCCTCCGCCGGGACCAGAATCCCCTGGCACAGGGCGCCTCGCTGCTTCACCCCGGTCAGTTCAGGCCCCGGCCAGCGAAGTGCCCATCGTTACTGCGTGACCGTAAAATCAGCGTGCAGACTGGCGGTCGAATCTCCTCCGGCCCACACGTCGAACTCCGATGGTTCCACCACCCACCGCTTCGACTGGGGATCCCAGAACCGCAGTTCGTTCCGTCCCAGAGGAAAGGCGAGGGTCTTCGTCTCGCCGGGCTGCAGGGTAATCCTCCTGAATCCCTCCAGCTGCCGCACAGGCCGGGAGGCTGACCCGTAGCGCTGATGGATGTAGATTTGCGCGACGGCATCGCCCGGCACGGAGCCAGTGTTGGTCACGTCCACGCTCACTTCGTTGGTATCGTCGGCGGCCATGCTGGTTTTGCTGAGGCGAAGATTGGCGAATCTGAATGTGGTATAGCTGAGCCCGTAGCCAAAAGGGTAGAGTGGCTTTGAGTTCATGTCCCAGTAGCGGGAAGTGAAGTGGGGCTGGTCCTCGGGCTCGTGGGTCAGATTGTGATTGTAGTAGAGGGGCTCCGAGCCCGCCGTACGCGGCCAGCTCACGGGCAGCTTGCCGCCCGGGTTCACGTCTCCGAAGAGCAGGTCGGCGACGGCGTTGCCGCCCTCCGTGCCCGGATACCACGCCTCGAGGATGGCCGGCACATGCTTCGACGCCCAGCGAATGTCGAGGGGGCGTCCATTTTCAAGGACGAGCACCACCGGCTTGCCGGTGGCGACCACGGCCTCGAGCATCTGCTCCTGAATCCCAGGCAGACTGAGCGTGGCCCTCGAAGCGGCTTCCCCGCTCATGTTGGCCGTTTCGCCCATGACCGCCACAACGACATCGGCATCCGCGGCAGCAGACTTTGCCTTTGCAATCCAGTTGGCGGTTTCTTCCGGAGTAGGCGGCGGAGCCGGCATTCTGTGCGCCATCATGTCCAGAAGCCCCGGATACACGCGCGAGGGTGTGGGACCGGAAACGAGGGTAATCTGCGCACCAGGGCCGAGCTTGTTCCTGATTCCGGCGTACACCGTCACGGGATGGCTTTTGCCGCTGGATCCAAACAAGCCCTCTACCGTCCAACCGCCCTCGATGTCATGAGCCGAGTCCGCCAGTGGCCCGATCAGGGCCACCTTCTTCAAGTCCTTCGACAACGGCAGCGTGTGGTTCTCGTTGCGAAGCAGCACCATGGACCGTCCTGCCAGTTTCCGCTCCAGAGCCAGGCCTGAGGGCCGGTCGAGGACTGTGTCCACTCTGGATGCGTCGACGTAGGGGTGGTCGAAGAGTCCCAGATCGTACTTTGCCTCGATGATCGGCAGCACCATCTGGTCGATGTAGGCCTCGCTCACCTTGCCGTCTTTCACAAGTGTGGCAAGATTGCGCGTATAGGTCTGGCTGGCCATGTCCATGTTCAGACCGGCCGTGATGGCCTTATACGCCGCATCTTCCCGGTCCTGTGCGAAGCCGTGGGTCTGCAGGTTCGCTACGGCGAACGCATCGGAAACCACGAAGCCCTGGAAGCCCCAGCCCCTGCGTAACACATCGGTGAGCAGCCAGTGGTTCCCGCTCGCGGGGACGTCGTTCAGATCCATGTAGGCGCTCATGAAGCTGCCCACGCCCGCCTCCTCTGCCGCGTGGAATGGCCTGAGGTAGACGTTGTGCATCAGCTCCTCGGGCACGTAGGACGAGTCGTAGTCGCGGCCACCGTCGGCCGCGCCGTAGCCGGCAAAGTGCTTCGCGCAGGCCAGCACACTGTCCGGTCCCAGATGTGCTCCCTGGAATCCGAGCGCCTGGGCGCGTGCCATGGTGGCGCCGAGGTAGGGGTCCTCGCCGGCGCCTTCCACGATGCGGCCCCAGCGCGCATCGCGCGCAATATCGACCATGGGCGCGAACGTCCACTCGATGCCGGCAGCCCGCGCGTCCTGCCCTGCCCAATGCTGAGCCTGCTCCTCGACCGAAGGGTCCCATGAGGAGGCCATCGCCAGCGGAACGGGAAACACGGTGCGGTATCCGTGGATTACGTCGAATCCAAAGAGAATGGGGATGTGCAGGCGCGACTTCTCGACCGCGAGGTGCTGGAGCCGATTGATCTCCTTCACATCGGTCAGCCAGAGGATCGAGCCGACCCTGCCTTGTGTGATGAGGGCGTCCGGCTTCTCTCCTCCGAGGCCGGGCATGACGATGCCGGCCGACTGATTGAGCTGGCCAACCTTCTCGTCCAGGGTCATCTGTTGCAGCAGAGCCTCAGCCTTCTGCTTTGCCGCCGCGCTGAAAGGACTCGTCTGGGCGCCAGCTGACGGGCCGATGAGAACCGATAAGGAAACACACAATATCGCACGTGCGGGAAACCTCTTCAACAGCACAGTTTCAGTCCTCCCAAACGAAGCTCAGTCGTGCCTCGAAAGCCGCTGTGGGCTCGAGGTGCCAGCGACCCTGCCGATGACGCCAAACCCCGGGCCCCTGATCGTATTCGCGGGCAGTTCCATGTTAATCACACCAGGCAGGGTGAGGAGCGGGCCGGCGTCCTCAGGATCATTTTGCGGTCGCCAATCGGTGTCGTTTCGATGAACGCGCAGTCAGAGTCGCAGTGCGCCGGGCCTCGTCCGCCGCCTCCCGGGCCGCGCTCGGGTTAACGCCTGGGAGCACCGGCGCGGGAGCCCGAAGCTGCCTTCGAATTATCAACAGCACACGATGTGGCCGTGCTTTGACCATCCGCAGGCGCCGTAAGGGAAACACCAGAAACCCGGGATTCGGGAGGTGTGCGGCCTGGGCCGGTACGGTTCGGGGCAGAGCTGTGCGGGATTGATGCAGCGAGCCTCGCTGAAGAATGGGGAAGCGGGCGAAAGCCATGGCCTCCCCCGGTCGTTTCACCGGCTTGCTGCGACGGTCACTGCAACTCAGCCTCGGATCCTGGTTGTCCGTTTCCGGCTACTTCTTTCCTGCTCCCGCTCCATGAGAATGCCAGTGGTATACGAACTCCACATAGCCGAACTGCATATTGCGGCTGGAAGGATAGATGGCCGCTACCACAGACTTTCCCTGAACGTACGCATAGTAGAAATTCAGGCTGACGGTCTTTGCCGCCTGCCAGTCGGCGCTGATATCAGCCACTGAAGCCAGCGACGTAGATCCGTTCGCGGGGCGCCCTACGTAACCAAAGACCTTGTTGTCGAACGCTCCTCCTCCCTGATACCAGAGATCGCGGCCCGAGGTGAGCTGCAGCCAGTGCAGATCGGAGCGGAGCGCGAGCCGTTTCGCCGGGTTGTCTATCAGCTGCACGAAGTCGTCTGTGTTGTTCATCAGGTTGTAGAAAGGAACGCGCGCGTAGAGGCGCGGGGTCGGGAGTAACTGGAAGAATGTGTTATTGGTCTTGTCGGTCGGGTTACTGTCACCCGTCGATCGAAACCATCCTCCACGCAGCCACGGGGCCGCAGCCCGTTTCCCCATGCGGTAACCGCCTTCCAGGGCGGCAGCGCCGGCGCTTTGCCCAAGTGTGCCCCAGCGGCCATTTTGTACGGCGCCCCAGAAGAGAAAGTCGAATTGCCCAGGTCCGCCCGGAACCACGGCGGTCAGGTTGCCGCCCCAGGTTCCGATGCGGATGTTGTTGTGGTCCGCATTGCGCAGCGGCAGAGGGCGGTTATCTGTTTTCGTGATGCCGGTACGCCCGTCGTGATAGCCGATGGCAAAGACGCGCCACAGCACATGCTGGTGCGCCTGCGGATGAGTGAGGGCGAGATACTGGACATCGACATTCAGCTCAGGATTGCCATTCATATTGAAGACACCCTGATCTGAGCGGGCGGCCATTCCGGTCAGGTTCCAGCTACCGAGCTGCCACTGCCCGTCAACCGCGTCGAAGCTGCGCTGGGCGTTGGTGAATCCGAAGTTGCTGATCAGCCGACTAGCCACGCGGTTGTCCTGCAGCCAGGCAAGGGTGGGGTTGCCGGGATGTGTTTCTTCGCCGTCGAAGAATTCGTAGCGGCCGACACGCAGATGCGTGGCTTCGCCGTCATAGCGGATGAAGCCGGTCTTCAGAAAGGCGGCAGCGGGATAAGCATTCTTCCCGTTTGCCGCGTAATACGTGCCTCCGAGCCCCAGCTGACCCTGCGCCGCCACCGGAGAAACGGCGTTGTCCGGCAGGTCCAGCATGGATGGTTGCGACAGTTCCAGTTCCCAGTCCCAGCGATGCAGATGCTGATCCATCCCAAGCCGCAGCAGAGACTCTGTGTAGCCGTAAGTATTGTTTAATGGCGGTGCGGCGAACCATTGCCACGTGTCGATGCGGGTACGGTCGTACACAAGGACGCCCAGGTTGCCCGTCGAGGAGGACTGTGCGCTGGCCAACGGAGCAGCAAACAGGGCGAGCCCGATGACGAGCGGGGCCGCGGTTACTGAGAAGAAGCGGAGCGCGCAAACTGCGCTCCTCCGGATGGGATTCATCAGCGGGTGGACCTCCAAAAAATTGTCAATCTCTCGTCTGGGGAGTGGATCACCGTCCAGCAGCACGGGCATGTCCGGTGAAATTGCGGGCAAACCTGAACTGTCTGGAAATCGCTTCTGTGACGGCGTTGCCCATTCTAGGGAGCCGGGGGAGCGGTGGGCTTGAGAAATTGGATGGATATTGGCCTCCACCATCGGATGTAGATCGAGACATTTCGTTGCGAAAGCGGCACGCAGAGCCGGCTGCGCGATGTGCCGGACGGCGGCAGAAAGCGCACTTCGGCTCAGCGTAAACTGAGAACTCCGGAGAAACAGGCGATGAATCATTACGTGGAGCGGGTGGTTGACCTCACGGAGCCCGCAGCGAATCAGATTTTCAACCTCACCGTGGAAGAAGCACGCGCGCGTCTGCACTCGGGTAATCCTGACGCGGTACGCGGGATTCATGGATCGTTTGCCCTGATCGCGCGCGAGAGGAAAACGGTGAGAATGGCCCGGTCGCTCGATCGTCCGATGCGGTACTTTCTGGCCAAGCGGCAGGAAGGGCCGGTGCTGATTGTGGCCCCGCGCATCGATGCGATCTACAACTGGCTGAAGAGCGAAGGTCTTGAGGGGCAGTTTCATCCCAGCTACACGCGCATGGTGCCCGCGCATTACATCGTGGAGCTTCAGCTGATCGGGTGTCCGGATCCCGATCCGACCTACACACGATTCTTTACGCCGGTGGCCGGCTCACTGCCTGAAAACCTGGAGGAGATAGGCAGGGCCTATATCGGAGCGCTGGCGGAAGAGATTGCGCAGTGGTTGCAGCGCGTGCCGGAGCAGGAGCCGGTGGGCGTCTGCTTTTCCGGGGGAATTGACAGCGGCAGTGTCTTTCTCACGACTTATTTCGTCATGCAGCGGCTGGGCATGAGCCCCAGCCGGCTGAAAGCCTTCGTGCTGGATCTGGGCCGCGGTCCGGATGTGGAGCAGGCGCGCGCTTTTCTGGATGCGCTGGGCCTGGGCTTGTTTCTGGAGCCGGTGGAGGCGGATCCCGCCGCGCTGAATACCGATGAGACGATTCAGATCGTCGAGGATTACAAATCGCTGGATGTGCAGTCGGCGACGATGGCGGTGGCGTTGTGCCGCGGCATCCGCGAGCGGTATGCGGACTGGAAGTATTTGCTGGACGGAGATGGCGGTGACGAGAACCTGAAGGATTATCCGATTGAGGAGAATCCCGAACTGACGATCCGCAGCGTGGTGAACAATCCGATGCTCTACCAGGAAGGCTGGGGCGTGGGGAAGATCAAGCACTCGCTGACGTATAGCGGCGGGCTGAGCCGATCGTACACGCGGACCTACGCACCGGCACACCACTTCGGCTTCCTTGGATTCAGCCCCTATACGCGCCCGGATGTGATTGCCATGGCGGAGGCGATTCCGTTTATCAGGCTGACGGATTACAGCGTGGAGAAACTCTATGCGCTCAAGGGAGAGATTGTCTCGCGCGGGGTTGCGGCGGTAACGGGTATGCAGATGCCGGTGTTTCCCAAGCGGCGCTTTCAGCATGGGGCCATTGCCCAGGACGCGCTGCGAGATGTGTTGCCATGGCAGGAGGCGGAGTACCGCAGGAAATTCCTGTCGCTGTATCTCCAGGGGTGGCGTTGATCTTTCCGGAGAGTCCGGCGGAACGCGACGAGTGGATCCTGGCCCGGCGACCGTATCGCATGCCGGTGAACGCCCGCGAGCCTTACGCCTGTTTTGTGGAAGAGGAATGTGGAGCCGGCGGACAGGCGGAGCCGGTGGCCACCATCTTTCTGACCAACCGAGAATGCCCGTTCCGCTGCACGATGTGCGATCTGTGGCGCAACACGCTGGCCGAATCGGTGCCTGCGGGAGCGATCCCGGAGCAGATCGATCTGGCTCTGAGGCGCCTGGAGCCGGCTGGGGCCGTGAAGCTCTATAACAGCGGCAGTTTCTTCGATCCGCGCGCTATTCCTCCCGGGGACGATGCGGCGATTGCCGCGCGGCTGCGAGGCTTCAACCGTGTCATTGTGGAGTGCCATCCGGCGTTTGTCGGCGAGAGGTGCCGTGCATTCCGCGACCTGCTTCCGGGAAAGCTGGAGGTGGCCATGGGGCTGGAGACGGTGCACCCGGAGGTTCTGCAAAAGCTGAACAAGCGCATGACGCTGGATCAGTTTGCCGCCGCCGCAGGGTTCCTGCTCCATCACGCAATCGACCTGCGGGTGTTTATCCTCGTGCAGCCTCCCTTCATGAAAGCGGAAGAGGCGCTCGACTGGGCGCAGCAGTCCCTGGATTTTGCTTTTGCGTGCGGGGCAGCTGCGGCAACCCTCATCCCGACTCGCGGAGGAAACGGCGCCATGGAGTCGCTGGCCGACGCCGGATTCTTCGAACCACCGAAGCTGAGCCTGCTCGAAGATGCCGCAGCCTATGGGCTGAAGCTGCGATGTGGGCGGGTGTTCACCGATCTTTGGGATCTGAAGCAAAGCCGGGAGTGCCCACGCTGTTTTGATGCGCGTGTGCAGCGCCTGCGCGAGATGAACCTGCGGCAATCTCTGATGGACGCGGTGAAGTGCGACCTGTGCGGTGGCCAGTCGCGGGGGACAGTTTGACGGAACGCTTTGATGTCGCGGTGGTGGGCGCCGGTTTCGCCGGTTCGCTGCTGGCGATGATTGCACGGCAACTGGGCCTGCGCGTGATTCTGCTGGAGCGCGGCCGCCATCCTCGCGTGGTGATCGGAGAATCCTCGACGCCGCTGTCGAACCTGCTGCTGGAAGAGCTGGCGACCCGCTACGGGCTCGCCGGGATCCGGCCGCTGAGCAAATGGGGAAGCTGGCGGCATAGCCGTCCGGAACTGGCATGCGGACTGAAGCGGGGATTTAGTTTCTTCCATCATGCGCCGGGCCAGGTGGAGGCAATCGAGAGGGCCAAGCAACTGCTGGTTGCGGCCAGTCCTCATGACGCGATTGCGGACACCCACTGGTATCGCGCGGACTTCGATGCGTATTTAGCCGCTGAAGCTCAGCGGCTGGGCGTGGCTTACCTGGATCAGGTGGAACTGCGGGATTTCGCTGACGCCGGGCCGGAGGCGCGGCTGCTCGGCACATCCAATGGGCGCCAGATCGCGATCTCCGCGCGCTTGGTCGTGGATGCGACGGGTCCGCGGGGCTTCCTGCATCGTGCCCTGCGGCTCGGCGAGCGCCCCATTCCGGAGATGCCTGCGACGGTGGCACTCTACAGCCACTTCTCCGGAGTGAATCGTCTCGAGGAGACAGGAGGTATCGCGCTCGAGGCGGAGCCGCCTTATCCGGTCGATGATGCCGCGGTACATCATATCTTCGATGGCGGATGGGTTTGGGTGCTGCACTTCTGCAATGGAGTGACCAGCGCGGGAATCGCAGCGACGGACGCGCTGGCGAAAGAACTGCGGCTGGCAGAGGGTGAGCCGGCCTGGGAACGGGTGCTCTTGCGCCTTCCGGTTTTGCGAAGTCAGTTCGAGGGTGCGAAGACGGTGCAGCCTTTCCGCCATCTTCCGCGCCTGGCCTTTCGCAGCGCCGCGGTGAGCGGGCGGACCTGGGCGTTGCTGCCGTCGGCGGCAGGCTTTGCCGATCCGCTGCTGTCGACGGGGTTTCCGCTGACACTGCTCGGGGTAGCGCGGCTGGCGGAGGTCCTCGAAGAGGACTGGGGTACGGAGCGTTTCGCGGTGCGGCTGGAGAACTATGCCGAAGCAACGGATGCGGAGTTGCGGGCTGCGGCGCGGCTGATCGGCGCACTCTACGCGAATTTCGGAAACTTCCCGGTGTTCGCGGCGGTGTCGCTGCTGTATTTTGCCGCGGTGAGTTATGCGGAGACGGCGCGGCGGCTGCGCCGGCCCGGTCTTGCGCCTTCCTTCCTCCTCCACGATCATCCGCACTTCGGGGCAGAGTGCGCCCAGGTGCTGGAGCGAGCGCGCTCCGTTCACGGCGACGCGGATTCCAAGAGGCTGATCGAGGACATTCTGAAAGTGATTGAGCCGATCGATGTGGCTGGGCTGGCGGATCGCACGCGGCGCAACTGGTATCCGGTGGATGCGGAAGACCTGCTGCGCGCGGCGCACAAGCTGGGGGCGAGCCGCGACGAGGTGCTGCAGATGCTCGCGCGGTGCGGGTTCAGTGCGCTGGCGGCTGCGCGGAGCTGAGCACGAACTGAATGGGATGCGCCGCGACGATCCCCTGACCTTCCTTCACCGTGATGAACTGATCGGGATGGATATCGGTGATGGTGTCCTTGTGGCCGCCGGGCCAGTCGATTTCCAGGCGGATCCGTTCATTGGGGTCGGGCTTTCCGAGCCCGAAGGTCAGCGGCATCTCGCTTTGCGAGAGATAGCTCGATCCGCTCCTGACCATCTCGCTCATGCGCCGGCCTGTGGATGTCGTGAGAACGACTCTGGCTCCAATGCCGTCGCGGTTCGCGTGCGTGCCGATCGTGCGTACACGCAGCATGTCGTTCTTATTGCCGCCGTCGTTGCGCAGCAGGCGCGCAGCGCCGTTGCTCGCCGTGAGGACCAGGTCGAGATCCCCGTCGTTGTCGATGTCGGCAAACGCGGCGCCACGGCCGACCTGCCGCTGGCGAAAAGCAGGGCCGACCTTATCCGAGACATTCTCGAATTTGCCGTGGCCCATGTTGCGGAACAGCAGCGGCGGCTCGGCGTAGGAGAGCGAGGGCTGCAGGACAGAGATGTCATCGGCGACATGGCCGTTGAGCGCAAAAATGTCGGGGAGGCCGTCGAGGTTGTAATCGAAGAAGAAGGTTGCGAAGGAGAGCGATCTTGAGGACGGCAGCGCGATGCCGGCGCTGAGCGCATCGTTGGTAAAGAGGCCCTGCCCATCGTTGTGATACAGCGCAATGCTTTCGTTGGTGAAGTTGCCGATGACGAGGCTTTGGCGCCCGGAATTATCGTAGTCGGCGGAGTCGGTGCCCATGCCGGCGCGAGCTTTCCCCGCATCGCTGTAAGCGACGCCGGCGGTGATGCCGGTTTCGGTGAAGGTGCCGTTGTGATTGTTGTGGTAGAGCTTGTCGGGCTGCGTGTCGTTGGTGATCAGGAAGTCGAGCCAGCCGTCGTTGTCGTAATCCAGCAGAGCAATGCCGAGTCCCTTGTCAGCAGGATCGTACAGCCCGGCAGCCTTGGTTACGTCCTTGAACCGTCCGTGGCCCAGGTTGTGATAGAGGGTAACGCTTTCGCCTTTGTATAACTCGGGAGTGCAATACGATTTGTGAACTCCGTCCAGCGAGCAGACCTTATCCGTCGCCGGGGACCAGTCGACGTAATGATCGACCAGCAGATCGAGTTTGCCGTCGTTGTCGTAGTCGAGCCAGGCGGCGCTGGTCGAGAATCCGGACGAGCCCACTCCGGCGTGCGCCGTCACATCACTGAATTTCCCATTGCCCAGATTCCGGAACAGGTAGTTGTGATTGAGGGCAGTGATGTAGAGATCGTCGTAGCCGTCGTTGTCATAGTCGCCGACGGTGCAGCCCATCCCATACATCTCGACGCCGAGCCCCGCCTGTTGAGTGACATCGGTAAAGGTTCCATTGTGATTATTGCGATAGAGCGCCGGGTAAGACTTTTGATTGCCATGGCCGGGCCAGTCCATCGAGTTGACGAAGAAGATGTCGGGCCAGCCGTCGTTGTTGTAGTCGATGATGCAGACGCCGCTGCCCATGGTTTCCGGCAGATACTTCTTGCCGAAAGCTCCACTGTTGCGGACGAAATGGATTCCGGCCTGGGCCGTGATATCCGTAAAGCGAATGGGACCGGTGGGGCGTTCAGAGGCAGCGGGAGCGGGCGCCGCAGCCCGCACGACAGGCGATTGCCGGGGGCTCGATGGCTTTTCCGTGACGGCAGGTTTCGACTTGCAGCCGCAGGTCAGCGCGATGGCACCAAGGAGGAGGCAAGGGACAGCTTTCCGGAATAGAGAAATCAAGAACAGTCCTTCAGAGGAGTGATGATTGCGGCGTCACGGGCGCCGCTGCAGGAAGAGGAGCGATGGCCATCGCCGTCCTGCTGCGGCGGGAATCCAGCCACATTTCCACGAGCAGTGCGATCGGCCCCACCCAGAACAGGGCATACAGTTCGGCATAGACGCTCTGATCGAGGCGGAAAAACATCTCAAGAAGCGCCACGAGGAAGGCCACGATGCACTGGCCCTTCCTGGACCTCACCGTCGTCTTCGGGTCGGTAATCATGAAGAAGATGAAGAGTTGGTACTCGGGGCCGGTAATCGGGGAGATCTCCGAGAGCCACGGCTCGTGGATAATCCACGAGCGAATGACCGCCAGCACCAGGAACGAGATGGCGTAGGTTGCGCTGATGTGGAAGCGGCGCAGGCGCCAGATGATGATCGAGCCCAGCACCCAGATGACGATCATCGATGCCATGTTGTTGCCCCACTGAATACTGAGCATCGCGACGCTCGTCGGCAACAGAAAGAGCATCACGCTGATGCCGAAGTTCGAAGGGTTGAAGAGATGCCGGCCCCTGAAGCGCAGCACATATTTTGAGGTGATGGCGAGGGCTGCGCCGATCGCGTAGGGCCAGAAAGCAGGCGAGCGCACAAGAATGCCGACGCTGATGCCGGTAATGTATGCGCTGGCCAGGTTCATCCATTTGCCGAGGAAAATTCGGCCGAGAATCAGCTCGGTGGCGATCGACGTTGCGATGGCCAGCAGCGTTCTCTCATAGCTCTCCAAAATGCCGAAGGAGAGCTGGCCGGCGAGCAGGATGAGGGTGATGAAGGCTGGCGGCACATAGCGGTTGTCGAGCGAGAGCCACTGCTTCCACAGCGGCTTCCGCGGCGGCGTGGGCACGGAGGTAGCGATTGCGGCCTGGCTCACTGCGCCTCCCGGATGTGCAGGATCTGATCGGGTATGAGATGGTCGAGGGTCTGAACTGTTCCGGAAGGCCAGCGTATGACCGCCTTCTCGATCCGCGGATTCCTGCCCAGCCCGAAGTGCAAACGCAGGTCATTCTGCGCCGCGAATCCGGAGCCGGCGGAAACCTGCTGCAACTGCTTCTGTCCGTTCCAGTACATGGTGACCTGGGCGCCGACCGCGTCACGGTTGCTCCTGGTGCCTTCCAGCTGGAATTCGATCCACTTGTTCGCCGGGTCGGGATGATTTTTGTAGAGAAACAGAGGACCGCTCTGGTTGGCAACGACGACATCGAGCGCGCCGTTGTTCCAGAGGTCGCCGACAGCGACCGAGCGTCCGTCATGCCGGTCGGTCACGCCGACCGCATGGGCCACATCCTCAAACTGCCCGGAGCCGTCGTTGAGCCAGACGCGCTTTTCCTGGTAGCCGGAGAGGCTGCGCCCGTCGAAGGGCGGCCAGTTCCTGGCATCTCCGATGATGGTGCTGTTGCCCGCCGTCACCTTGGCAAAGTCATACCAGTAGCTTCGATTGCGGTCGAGAGAGATGTAGCCGTTGGTCAGGAAGAGGTCCAGGTTGCCGTCGTTGTTCCAGTCGCCGAACTGTGCGCCAAAGCTCCAGCCGCCCAGTTCCACGCCGAGGGCGTTGGCCATGTTGACGTACTGCAGCTTTGCGCCGGAGGTCTGATCCCTGGGCACCCAGAGATTATTGCCCTGGAGCAGGATGCCTGGCTCCGAGATGTTGGAGACGTAAATCGAAAACCTGCCCTGGTTGAAGATGTCGCCGAAGGCCACGTTCATGCCGCTCTTGGGAGAATAGCCGACACCAGCTTCCCTGCCCACTTCGTGGAAGCGTTGGCCGTCGTTCAGGTAAAGCTCGGAGACGCCGTAATCGTTGGCGATGAAGAGATCGGGGTGGCCGCTGCCGGTGAGATCGGCGGCTCCGGAGGCCAGCGCCCAGCGGCGGCTGGCGATGCCCAGCTTGGCGCTGACTTCCTCGAATCGGCCATTGCCGAGATTGTGGAAGAGATACTTGCGGCCGCCGTTCTCAGCGTATTCAAAGCTGTCGGGCATGATTCTGGTGTTCTTCAGGTGCCACAGATCGATGTTTTCGTTGTAATACCCGCCGACAAAGAGGTCGAGCTTGCCGTCGCCGTCGTAATCGAACCAGAGCGCGGTATTGGCGTTCATCCAGCCGGGCAGGCCCGCCTGCCGGGAGACATCCGTGAAGCCGCGACCCTGATCGTTGTGGAAGAGCATGGGCCTGCCCCACTTAATGAGAAGCAGATCGGGGTAGCCGTCATTATCGTAGTCGCCCCAGACAGCGCCGGTGGAGACGCCGGTGCCGGGCTGGTTGACGTTGGCAACGCCCAGTTGCGTGGCGACGTCGGTGAACGTTCCATCGTGGTTGTTCCGATAAAGAGCGTTCATGCTGCCTTCACGGCTGTTGGTGACGTAGATGTCCGGCCAGCCGTCGCGATTGTAGTCAACAATCGAGACCGACGCGCCCATGGACGCCACCTCGGGCATGATCGCCGCGAGTTTTGCGTCCAGCACAGGAGCCTGATGATGGAACTGGATTCCGGCCTGCTTTGAATCCTCAGTGAAATAGAAGCCATAGCGAGCGAGCGCGGCTTTTGTGTCGAAGTGGTCCGCCGCCGTCTGATGCCCTGGCATTTTCCGGGTGAGAATGACCGGGACAGCAATCAGTCCTGCGAAGAACACCGTGAGGATGATGCGTGCGATGGGGTTGCGTTTCATTGGCCGCCTGGGCTCCGCAGGGCATTTTCAAAGTTGTTGGGTGTTACGTAGCGCGTCTGATATTTTTGCCAGTCCTCGGGATGATGGCGGTAGACCCACTCATTTTCCAGCGGCTTGGGCGGCGCGTCGTAGTTGTGGCGGGCATGGTAAGGCAGCGGGCGAACGGTCGCTGAGTCGACCGAGTTGTAGTCGCCATCCTTGACCCAGCCGTCGCCGGCGAGGACATAGTCGCGTACCCAGCCCGAAGCCGGCGGCGGCAGCGCGGGAAAGCGCAGGGCCAGCTCGTCTCCGGCATTCATGATGACGTAGCGGTCATCGATGCTGTTGAGCAGCGGACGAACATCGCCGTATCGCGTGTAATAGCCCCTGAGATCGGGCCAGATCTGCGTGGTGGCCATCAGGTGGTTGTAGTCGGGGATCTCCGGCGACGACACACCGGCCTTATGAATCGTGGAATAGCCGCGATAGTGCAGGTCGGCCCAGGAGGGCGCGAGGCGCGTGATGCGCAGCGGGGTATTGGGAAGGCCCTGCGCCCACTGCATCTGGTCCCAGTAGATCTCCAGGTTGGTGCTCAGGCGGATGCGCTTCGGCTCGCCCGCATGGAAGAGGCCGGTCAGGTCGATGAGGCAGGTCTTGTTGCGTCCGGCGGGGAAGCCAAGATTCGGCCGGACGACGTGCCAGATGCCATGCGCGTCCTCAACGGAGAGGCTGAGCGGTTTGGGCGGCTCGTGATGTCCCTGGCCGATCGCGACGTTGACGGTCGAATCGGAGGGATGCAGCCAGCCCCTGGCGATGAGATACAGCGGACCGGAGGTGGGAACGCTGGACCCGAGATCGATTTCAACGTAATGGTCACGCGTGATTCCCTGATACTGGCCCAGGCCGAAGTTGTCGAGGTAGCGGCCGTCGAGTGAGCGCAGGGTGTCGGTCACATCGTTGCCGTTGTCGTCGGTGGCGCGGGCGATGGGTTGCGGAAGTCCGGTGGGGGTAACCGTCAGCCTGACGGGAGGAACGACATAGCGCTCATCGGTGAAAACAGAGGTCCCTCTGGGATGATCGACCACCATGAGCGAGAGGTAATCGTAGTAATAGGTTTCCCATAGTTCGCCGGTGATCCGCAGATCGTAGAAGCCATCGCGCGGAACCAGATGGTCGCCCGGTATCTTGTACCACTCGCTCGTGGCGGCGATGTCGGCGCTGCCGATGGCATTGATACGCAGGCCAATGGCCGAACCCCACGGAACGGTGTCCATCACGAATTTCATCGCTCTGCCGTTCCACGCGAAGAGGAAGGGGCAGGAGCCTTTCAGACGCTGCTCGGTCAGCACCTCCTGATCCGCCCTGAGGGCGAATTCCGCACTCACCGTGCCGTTGGGCCAGTCAATGCGGGCGACATCGGTCTGCGCATGCGTTCCCAGACCGAAGTGCAGCTGGGGGCTGGTGATGGGCAGCATCTGCGTGAGCAGTGCAGAGCGGATTTCCACTTCGCCGCCGATCCCGAAGGAATTGACGCGCTGATCTCCGGTCGCTTGCGCGGCGCGAGGACGGATGGTCTGCCAGTGATAGCCCTTTGTGCCGTGGTTCAGGTCTTCCTGCGGCTGGCCGGCTGAGGTAAGGCTGAGCAGCGCAAGCCGGCCGTCGTCCCGAACATCCGCGAGTCCGAAGACCTGCGAGGCGCCGACCGGATGGTCGAGCAGAGTGAATTTCCCTGAGGGACCGGCGAGCCATACGAGCGCGCCTGCTGTCCGGCTTGCGGAGGGTGAAACCTGCGCGAGCAGGAGATCGATGGCTCCGTTGTTGTCGATGTCAGCGGCGTGGAGGCGGACCTCTCCAGCCAGATTCACGGCAGGATTCGGGATCGTGGCGAGCGTGGAGGAGGTCCAGCCCTCTCCGCTCCAGGAAAGGCGAGCCAGCGTGCCGTTGGGCAGAACCGCCACAAGGTCCAGCACCCCGTCGCTGTTCACTTCGGCTGCGGCGAGGGCTTTGGCCGACGCGAATGCAGCGGGCACGGCTCTTTCCGTGAATCTCCCGGCGCGCTGATTGAAGAAGACGTGCAGATGTCCGGAGCCGTCAAGGATGGCAGCATCGGGGTTGCCGTCCCGGTTGAAATCGGCCCAGACAAACTCGCGGATACCGGAGATTCCCGCGAAGGGATGGATGGCCGCAAAGGTGCCGTCTCCGTTGTTGCGCAGAACCGTGGGAAGGCCGGAGGCCTGACCAAGGATGATGTCCAGGTCGCCGTCGGCTTCGATATCGACAGCCCATGCCCCGGTATATTCAGCGTTCAGGATGGATGGGGGCAGCCTGGTCTTCGCCGTCACATCGCTGAAAGCCGTGGGACTATCCTGGCGCAGGAGGCGAACGCCACCCGCGCCGGCCAGCGCGAGATCCGTTTTGAAGTCGTAATTGAAGTCGAGAGGCAGGATGCCTTCGGGAGTGGGTGCGACGGCGGAGGGTCCGCCGGGGAACGGAACGACTGCTCCGGTGGAGAGCCGCACCTGATGCCCATTGGCTAAAAGGACCGTCGGTGTACCCTGCCCGTCGAGCGAAAGCGAACCAACCCAGGTCCAGGGGCCGTTCTCATTGCCGGTCATGGGGAGGGGCTGCGATTCAAAGGTAATGGCGGTATCGGCCGGCGCAGGTGTCGAGGGCGGAGAGGGGAGCCGCAGAAACCGCGTGAAGGGCTGCGCTTCATCGCCGGGCGGGAGCATCAGCTTCGAGAGGCTCACCCGAAAGGCCGGAACCTGCATGAGGACATTGCGCAGAAAGACGCTGCGCAGAGCGGCCGCGCTCGGATTGCCGGATGCCGCCATCTGCAGCGCGGTGAGCTGCTGCTGCACGTCCGGCGGCCAGGCGGCGCTCTGCGCGGCGATGCGCTGAACCGCGGAGCGGAGGGTGGCGGCGTCGCCTCGTTTGGCGGAGATGCGGCTCAGCTCAACCAGCGCTGCGAGATTGTCAGGCCGGACGGCAAGAATCTGCTCGATCAGGTGCTGGAACTGATCTTCGCTGCCGGCCGCACCCTGGCGCTCAACAGCCAGAGCCAGAGCATAGAGGGCGCGAGGATCGTTCGCGTCCAGGCTGACCGCTTTGCGGTAGTTTTCGATGGCCGCCTGGGAATCGCCCCGGGCGCTGTTGAGGAGGCCGACGAGGAAGTAGATTCTCGCGTTCCGCGGAACAAGCTTCAGGGCGCGGTTGAAGCGGTCGGCTGCCGGTTCGAAATTGCGCTGACGCAGAGCGAGGATTCCCCAGTCGGCCCAGCCGGCCGGCTCGCCGGGCGCGATCTGCGTGGCTTGCTGAAGGCTCGAATCCGCGAGGACATCGTTGCCGACCTGGAGAGCGGATAACCCAACGTAAAAGGCCGACACAAGCTGCGCGTACTGCGGTGAGGCTGGGGCGGGGAGACCGCTGCGCGAACCGCACCCGCCGAGGAGCAGGCTTGCGACGGCGAGCAGGGAGATGGCGGGTTTTGTGGCAGGTCGGTTCAGGCCGCGGGAACTCATAGACAGCAGACTGGTACGAAGTGATCGGAGGGGCGCGGCGGATTCCGGCGCCTTCGTCCGGTGCAGGGGGCGCAATCCGGCGCACTGCGAGGATGGCTGTAGTTTTTCACTCCCGGGGAAGAGTTCCTGAGGTTTTTGCGTGCTGCGAGAATCAGTCTATCGCTACACGCTAGACTTTACGCAGCAGAATGAGCGGTCGTCATGGTCCTGAGGCTGGAGAGAGCAGTCCACCTTTGGATGGATTCGAATGGCCGGGATGTCGTATCCCGCTCCACAGCGGAATACCGCATCACGGCAATGGCTCCATCCATAGGTGGAGATGAGAGTCCATCGTTGGGAGATTGCACAGTCTGCGCTCGATTCGACATACTTTGGGCGCTGAATCCCCAGGCGGCACAAGCATCCCCCGCATGCGTCAGCCAGTCAGCACTGCGTGTCATCCGGTTTGTGAACTGAAAAGGATTTTCAGTCGCTGGGTCCTCGATTCCGCCTGGCTTGTCGTGTTCCTGGCGGAGGGTTGAAGGCACGAGTTTCCCTGGGTCGGGAGGAGAAGTCGTGACGCAAAGAGCATCGCTGTTCTCAGACACAAGCCATGCGCTTGCCTTCTGGGGCGGATCTGTAGCCGTGACCATCGGTGTCCTGCTGCACATCCCCATGTTCCTGATGGGCCGCTATACGCACTACAGGCTGGCCGGGATGCCCATGGGCACCCCCATGCTGATCGGCATGGGGCTGATCGTCGCAGGATTTGCCGCCACGGCCTACGGCCTGATACCGCGTCGCGCCAAAGCCGACGTATTCGAAGAAATCGCGCCTCCGGAAGATGCCCCCCTGACCCGGGCTCACTGGGTACAGATCGTGATGCTCAGTGTCGCCCTGATTATCGACGTGATGAAGCCCGCCACGCTCGGCTTCGTCATCCCCGGCATGCGCACCGAGTATGGACTGAGCTTTGCCGGTGTGGCCCTGCTGCCATTCTCCGGGCTCCTCGGTACCACGCTCGGCTCCTTCATATGGGGTGCTCTGGCGGACCTGTATGGACGGCGAGCAACCATTCTGCTCGCAGCCATTGTCTTTATGGGGACTGCCATCTGCGGAGCGATGCCCTCCTTCGCCTGGAACGTATTCATGTGCTTCATGATGGGACTCGGCGCAGGCGGCATGCTGCCGGTGGCCTATGCCTTGCTGGCCGAGATTATGCCCACTCGCCATCGCGGCTGGTGTCTGGTGCTGGTCGGCGGCATTGGCGCCATCGGCGGCTATTTCATTACCAGCAGCCTCTCCGCGTTGCTGCAGCCCTATTTTGGCTGGCGGGTGATGTGGCTGCTTGGTCTCCCCATCTCGGCAATTCTCGTTGTGGTCAGTCCGCTGCTTCCGGAGTCGGCCCGGTTCCTGCAGAGTATGGGGCGGCTCGACGAAGCACGTGAGACACTCGCGCGTTTTGGAATCACCATCGATACGACAGTAGTCAGGCGGGCTTCAGCTCGGACGCTCGCTCCTGTGTCTCCCGTCAAGCTGCGCAGTCTGCTGGGCCTGACCTGCGCTCTCACCCTGACCGCGTTGTGCGTGGGCTTTGTGAATTTTGGTGTGCTGCTGTGGCTTCCCGGCAGCCTGATGCATGAGGGGCGCAGCGTGGGAGCCGCCAGTAAGCTCATCGCACGCTCCACGCTTCTGGCCGCGCCTACCATCGTTCTGGTGTCCTGGCTCTACAGCATCTGGAGCACGAAACGCACGCTCATCCTCTCTGTCGTCGTTACGACGCTGGGACTGCTGGCCATTCTGCTGCGCGATGTCGGGGGAGTGCCGTTTCTGTCCAACCCAACGCTTGCCGTGGTCCTGCTGATCGTGGGCACCAGCGGAATCATTTCCATGATCCTGCCGTACTCCGCCGAGAGCTATCCGCTGCGGGTGCGCGGACGGGCCACGGGCTGGGTAGCCGGATTCAGCAAGGCCGGAGGCCTGGTCGCCCAGGGCCTCGGCGCTCTGGCTCTGGTACCGGCCCTCGGCATCGCCGCGGGCGCCGTTGCTGTTCCCTGCGCGCTGGCGATCCTGATGCTTGCCTTTCTGGGCCACGAGACGCATGGGCGTGACCTGCGCGAGCTGGAAGGAGCAACAGCAGCCGGCGCAATTCCGGAAGTTTCCGCCGTTGGCTCGGATTAGTGAAAAGACGTGTGGGGCCAGCGCCTGGTCGCCGGCCGCTCAAATTCTCCTCCAGCCCATGATCACTCACGGCGCCGTTCCGTTCCCCGGTATCGTTCAGTGCGTCTTTGTCTCATCATCGGATTAACTGCGGCTTGCCTGAGTGTGTCGGCGCTGCCCGGTGCAGCCCAGGCTGTTTCTCAGGGAGCGAGCATTCATGGGACGCTTGCAGACCGCACCGGCGCCGTGCTGACCGGCGCCGCCGTTCGAATTCGGCAGGTGGGCTCAGGGCGAAGCTGGATTACGAACACGGATTCGCGGGGCCGCTTCGGGTTCGAGGGCTTGCCTCGGGGGAAATTCACGCTGAGCGTCCGCCAGAACGGGTTTTCGGAGCTGCTGCAAACCGTCACCCTGGCCGCGGGCGAAACCATGGAACGGGAGCTTGTGCTCAGCGTAGCATCGGTGGTCCAGCAGGTCGCCGTAACGGGCGCTCCCACCGGTGATGGCATGACTTCCCGGCAGATTCGCGAAAGCTCCGCGCGCGATCTCGGCGAAGCGGCCGAGAACATCGCCGGGGTCGAAAAGGTCCGCAAGGCGGCCATCGCCAACGCCATTGCCATTCGCGGTCTCTTTCACAATAACGTCGCCTCCAGCTTCGACGGTGTTCGCATGTACGGAGCCTGTACCGACCAGATGGACCCGGCCGTGTACCACGTCGATCTGTCAGAAGTCGATCACGTCGATATTGTGAAGGGCCCCTTTGACGTCACCACGCAGGGCGCCATGGGGGGATTCGTGAAGGTGATTACAAAGATCCCCGATGCAGATGGAATGCTGTTTGACTCAAACGTATCAACCGGTTCTTACGGCTACTACAATCCATCGGCCACGGTGCAGCTGGGCAGCGGGCCTGTGCACTCTCTCGCCGGCTATTCCTATCGCACGTCTCAGTTCTACACCGACGGCAATGGCAATCGCGTGAGCGACCTCGGCTCGTATCGCAATGGCGATCAGAATCTCCAGGCCTTCCGCACTTTCAGCGTATGGACCAAACTCGCATTCCAGCCATTCCATGATCAGCGCGGAGAGATTGCCTACACGCGCCAGCAGAGCGGCGATCTGCTCTATCCATATCTGACCATGGACGGCATCTTTGACGATGCCGACCGCTTCTATCTCCGTTATGACGACGTGCAGAACCACGCATGGATGCGGGGGCTGCATGGCCTCCTCTATGTCGACAAGATCAATCATCTGATGGACGACAGCCTGCGCAACAGTGCCGGATCTCTGCCGGAGTCGATGCGCACGCAGATCGTGTCGTTCACGGATGGAGTGCGGCTGGACGCAGACCTTGCTGACGGTTTGACCACCGGTTATGAGCTCCACCGGCGCTACTGGAATTCGAACGGATTCATGATCATGTCCTTGATGGGCACGGGCATGTTATCGACCACTTATACGCGGGATCTTCCGGGCGTGGTGGAAGAGGAAAACGGTGCATATGTCACCTACCGGCGCGCGCTTGGGAGCGACGTTCTGCTGACGTCGGGCGGCCGCTACGATGATTCGCATACGGACGCGTCCAAAGCGGATCCTGCGCTCTATCAGGCGTATCACGGTACGGCCAGGACATCGGTCAATGACTCCGGATTTTCGGGCAATGTCAGGATGTCCTGGCGGGCTGCGAGCAGCGTGTCGCTGTTTACGGGCGTGGGCAGCAATATTCGCTTTCCCGACCCGGAAGAGCAGTTTTTCCAGAGCGAATTCCTGATGGGTGCCGGCATGGGCGGCGGGATGGGCACCGGATGGGTCGGCAACCCATTGCTGACCCATCCGCGCGATACGGAATACGACCTGGGCTTCTCGGCACGGCATAGCCGCTACACGGTGAGTCCGTTGTTCTACTTCAGCAGCCTCGACAACTACATCACGCTGTATGGCGCGAACCTCCTTCAGGCTGTTCCTGGAGTCACATCGATGCAGGCGCAGAGCTACGCCAACATTCAGGCTCACGAATGGGGGGGCGAACTCACGGCCGCCGCTCCCATGCCCGGCGGACTGAACGCATCCGGAACGCTGAGCTGGACCCGCGGAACCAAGGTCCCGGAACCGCCGAACCATATCTTCAGCAGCAACCTCTTTCAGGTGCCGCCGGTTACTGCGCAGATCGATCTGCGTTATGAGAGGCGGGAGATGTACGCCGGCGCGACGGCCATTGTTACCGGCCGCCAGGATCATGTCGACACGGATGAAAATGAGCTGCCGACGGCGGGCTACTCCGTCTTCAACCTGAATGCCGGGTATCGCGCGTCCGGGTTTTATATGGAAGGAGGCATCAACAATCTCCTGAGCCGGGAGTATACGGATTTCCTCTCGTATGCGCGCGACCCCTATAACACCGGTATTCGCTTGCCGGAACCGGGGCGCAACTTCTTTATGAATGTCTCCTATACGTTCGGGCGTGGTGAACGGTGACGGGCGGGAGTTGCCCTGCGCGCGGATGCCGGTTTCCCGCATCCACAGCGCGGGCGCAAATGGAAAAAGTTGTTCGGTGTCGCAGGGGGCAGGTATCAGTTTGTCGGTTTTCCGGCGGGCAGTTCAACATGACCGCCAAACTGAAACCTCATCGCGGAGAGCAGCTTGTCCTGATAATCGGCTTCGCCGCGCGAACTGAATCGCTGATACAGGGCTGCCGAAAGCACCGGCACCGGCACCCCCTCGTCAATGGCGGCATCGATCGTCCAGCGTCCCTCGCCTGAATCGGAGACGCGGCCGGCGAATTTCGAGAGCGCCTGATCCTCGACGAGCGAAGCTGCCGTCAGGTCCAGTAGCCACGATGCGATAACGCTGCCGCGGCGCCACACCTCGGCAATATCGCGCAGGTTCAGCTCATACTGGTAGCGCTCCGGATCGCGCAGGGGTGTGGTCTCCGCGTTCATCGCGGATTTCTGTTTTCCGATGTTGGCGTCGCGCAGGACGCCCAGGCCTTCGGCGTAGGCTGCCATCAATCCGTATTCAATCCCGTTGTGCACCATCTTCACGAAATGGCCTGCTCCATTCGGTCCACAATGCAGGTATCCCATCTCCGCTGTGCCGCCGATCTTTTCGCGACCCGGGGTGCGCGGAATGTCACCCGTACCGGGCGCCAGCTGCCGGAAGATCGGGTCCAGATGCTGGACAGCTTCTGCTTCGCCGCCAATCATCATGCAGTAGCCGCGTTCGAGTCCCCAGACTCCGCCGCTGGTTCCCACGTCGACATAGTGGATCTTCTTCGCGGCGAGTTCCTTTGCGCGGCGAAGATCATCGACGTAATAGGAATTCCCGCCGTCGATCAGCGTGTCGCCGGGCTCGAGATGAGGAAGCAGTTGTGCAATGGTCTGATCGACAACCCCTGCAGGAACCATCATCCAGATCGAGCGGGGAGTCTTCAACTGGCGAACGAAATCCCCGAAATCCCGTGCGCCGACAGCCTTTTCCCGGACCAGTTCTTCAACGGCCTTTGGCGAGACATCGAACACCACGCATTCGTGACCGCCTTTGAGAAGCCGGCGAACCATGTTGGCACCCATTCTTCCCAGGCCGATCATTCCCATCTGCATATTGCGAATCCTCCTCCGAGTGGCTTGGTCCTTCTCGTCAGGTTCCAGCCGGCAACCGTGTCATCCCCATCTGCCCGCCCCCATGGGGCCAGCAGCGAGAGAACACTGGCCGTTGAAGGATATACATACAGATGGGCCGTTTCAAGCGCTGACCAGCGTGACGAGTGTCGATCAGCCGACGCCGTCATGCCGGCGTCATTGCATAGGGACAGTCATCCATCCGACGTAACCATCGATCTCGCTTCCAGGCGGCAGATTTCCCTGCAAACTGCGATGCCCGTTCCCATGAGATGGAGGTCTGTGAAGCCTCGGGCCCTGCGCAGACGGACGCATGGGTGTTTTCGGTTTGGCACATCCGGCGCAGGTATTAGAGTGGTTTGGGGGCTGAAGGCGCGATGGCGGAAGAAGAGAAGAACATATGGCTGAGCAGAAGACGCGTGCTCCGGGATGGTGCACTGCTGATGGCATCGGGTTCGTTGCGCGTGTCCCGCGCGCTGGGCGCACCTCTTTTCGGGCTGCAGAGTGTGGCTGGCGAAGCCGGCGGGCAGCGATGGACGATCGGCAATGAGCTGGTGCAGAGAGTGGTCGCATTCCAGGCGCAGAGCGGACTGTTCACGGAGGAGCTCTCGAGCCTGGCGACGGACAGGAATCTGATCACCCCCGGGAATCTGCTGAGGAGCATGGCGCAGGAGTTTTCGTTCGTGTGCGAAGGGCGGCGGTGCGCCGGCGGGGATTTCGATCTGATCGGCACAGAAGAGTCTCGCAGTGCGAAGGGCAGATCGCTGACGGTGCGGCTGCGGCATCGGGCTCTGGCTCTTGAGGTGGCGGTGGTGTACAGCGTGTATGACGGGCACCCGGCGCTGCGGAAGCACCTGGTACTGCGGAATATGGGCGCGAGCGCGCTGCATCTCTCGCACATGAACATCGAGGCAATCGGGGTCGCGCTGGGCGCGGCCGATGAGATGACACTGCTGACGCAGTATGGATCGGTGCCGCGGGAGATCTTTTACACCGGCCGTTCAGAGGATGTCTGCCTGCTGCTGGCGAACGGAAAGACCGGCGATGGGCTGGCTGTCATGAATGAAGTGCCCGGCTACATGAAGCGCACGGAGATCGGCGGCTGGGACGACCCCGAGCACGCGCGCATCGGCGTGATGTACGACACGGATCTGATGCCGTTCGAACGCAGCCTGGCGCCGGGCGAGGCGTTCACGACAGCGAACGCCTCGCTGATTCCGTACCGCAGGGGCGATGGATTCAACGATCCGCAGTGGCGGCTGCCATCCTATACGGCGCAGGTGCTGGAGCGGCGCGTCGACGACGCGGGACCGCCATGGATCTACAACACCTGGGAGCCCTTCCAGCGCCGCATCAATCACGATACGACGATGGAGCTGATTGAGGCCGCGGGCGCGATGGGCATGGACATTTTTACCATCGACGACGGCTGGCAGCAGGAGTACGGGGAGAACGCCGTCAATCTGGCCGCGTTTCCCGGCGGTCTGGAACCAGTTCTGTCGGCACTGGCCGGGCACGGCATGCGGCTGGGCCTGTGGATTCCACTGGCGGCCATCGGCACCTCAACCGCGGTCTACCGCGAGCATCCGGAGTGGGCGGCGCGCGACCAGCAGGGCAGGCCCAAGATCACGTCGACGGCCGCGGGGCCGAAGGCCGTGATGTGCATGGCCTCGGCGTATCGCGAGGCAGCAGCGGCACGCGTGGCAGATGCGATCCAGCGGTTTCATCTGGCGTATGTGAAGCTCGATCTGACCACGATCTTCAATGCCTATGGCGAGGCGCCGGGGTGCTGGGCGAAGGGACACGACCACGAGAACTGGGCGGGGTCGCTGAACCGGATCTATGAAGGCATCGCCTATGTAACACGCAGGGTCTACGAGGAATTTCCCGAGGTTCTGCTGGACCTGACCTTCGAGCTGTGGGGACAGAAGCACATCATCGATGCGGGGCTGCTGGCCACGGGCGATCTGGACTGGATGAGCAATGTGGACGACAGCGGACCGGGAGCGGCAGGGCCGATTCAGGCGCGGCAGCTTCTCTACCAGCGGGCGATTTCCATGCCGGTGGAGAGCATGCTCATCGGCAATCTGCACGCGGACAGGCAGCCGATCGCGGAACGCTTTGCCACGGTGATTGGATCGGCCCCGGTGCTGCTGGGCGATTTGCGGCGGCTGAGCATGGCGGATCGGCAGTGGTTCCATGAGAAGATCGCGTGGTTTAAGCAACTGCGGCGGACAGCGAAGATCAGCGAGAGCTTCTTCCCGCTGGGCAGCTGGCGGCAGACTACGCCCGCCGCGTGGGACGGATTTGCACGGGTGTCGCGCGGCGGGAGCGGCGTGATCGCGCTGTTTCGCAATGAGTCGGGCGCGGCAGAGGCAACGGTGCAGCTGCCTCTGCTGCCTGCGGGTCGCTACCGGCTGAGGTCGGTTCTCGGCGGAAGGGAACTGGGCGAGTTCGCACGCGCCGACTGGGTGCGCGGAGTGCCGGTCGCGTTTCCGGAGGACGGGACGGTGCAGCTTCTGGAACTGCAGCCGCTGAACCGATGACCGGGCTCATGACCGGGGTGCGTATTCCACGAGTGCAGCCCACCGTTACCGGAGCCGTGGGAATACTCTTCGATGATCTGCCGCAGGCTGGGCAAACCTTTGATCCCAGAGGAAATATTTTGGTGGAGCTAGTCGGGATCGAACCGACGACCTCATCGTTGCGAATTCTGACTCCTGCTCAATACGACAGGACGCCGAAGAAGGCCGAGTGACACGGAGAGGCAGTGTCCATGCGGGTTTCGCGCCCCGTCACCGCTTTTCAGATGTGCCTGAGTGGCACCGCCGGATACCGCCCGACACGGGCAGGGATCGCCGGGTTATGGCACAAGGCGCGGCACAAGCCGGGGCGCTGCGCTGCTCCGCCGTGACCTCGTACCTGGCCGCGCGGCGCGCACAATCCGGAACCGGCTCGGCTACCCTCCAAACCCGTTCTCAGGGGTGTACTCTCGCGGAGCAGGCGCGGCGAGACGGTTGATCCGGCACACAGCCCCCTCTGATTTTTGTGAGTTGTTCGGGTGAGATGGCCTTTACACGGATTCGTGTAAACGGGATGCGCGACGCTGGCCGGGGGCGAGGTCAACTGGCATGGCACGGGAGGTGGTCACAGTGAGCAAATGGCACAGCACGCGCCCGCCGTCTGTCGAGTTGAATTCTTGTGGCGGTGCTCCTACTGGGAATCGATCATTTGCGGAGCAAACGCTCCGTAACGACAACTCCCGATGCGACGCCCGCCGATTTGGAGAGCATCTGCTCAATCGACACCTGGAGTAGTCCACAGTCAAAATAGACCCCCCTAACGTGAATGCTGCCTCCGCCTGCCACTGATGAGTCTTTATCGGAAGTGGAAATTCGGCAGCTCGTTAGCCCGTTCCTTTCCAAATTCTTGCTTGCCGAATCAAGCGCAGAAAAAAACGAACTACTTGATGTATCCTCAATCGCCCAATCGCGCATGACAGTTTCAAGCCGGTGCGAAGAATCGAAGAAGAGACTCCCGACTACGTCAAAGCCGGAGCCGGGTTGCTTTGTGGGATCGGTTATCGCCCAGGCTGTCCCTTTACTGCTTCGCCCGTAAGAATGGAGAGCAAACTCGGACCCCAGGCGATTCAGCACAACCTGTTCCGGCATCCCCAGCGTGAGAGTGTGGGTTCCGATGGTGATTGACGGCTCGATCGTCTGCGCGTGCCCAACGGCAGAGCATACGGCGAGGGAGAACAGCAGAGCAAAATAGTGAGATTTCATGCGTCCGATTCTCCGGCTGCTGACGCAGCTCATTCAGGATTCATGCTTGGACGGCTGAACGAACCCCACAAAGACCCAGCCAACAGACCGAACAGCGATCCAGGGGACAAAGAAGCCGAGCACGGGCAGAATCGCAATTAGGACATAGGACCACGGGCCGGGCGCTGGCATCGCGTAGAGGGTTTCCCGGTCCTCCAGTTCAAGGGAAGCAATCTCAAAATCCCAAGTCCAGTTGATCTTCCTCACCTCGCCGTTCGTGAATGTAGATGGATTGGGCAGATCCCCAGGGGCAAGTGGAGGTGTTATGCCCGGAGCAAGATATTTCATGAGTCGGCGCTCGTGCTGTACCACCGGAGAGCTAGCCAACTGCTCAAATCTCTGGTGCTGCGCCCTCTGACGCATGTCGGATTGCAGTTGCGCGTACGACAGCAATCCACACAGGACCGCGCCCACCACTCCCAGGAGCAGCGCCAGCCGCCGGGTTCCTTCTCTGAGACTCAATCCCGCTCCCCGGCTCTTTTGGCTGACGCCTTCACAGCAGCCAACAGTCCGGCCCGATCTTCAGCGCGCCTATATCGAACCTGCTCCCGCACCGATTCGCATTCGTCGGTGATGTGTTGCCTTAGGTGCTCTGGCACCTCTTCGAGCAATTTGTCCAGCTTCAACTCAATGCGGATCAGACGCGCACTGCGCATTTTTCGGGAGGAATTCAGGCGATGGTAAGCCCATGCGACCGCAGAGACTACCGCAAAGGTTCCAAGGTCGGCCCATAGCTCTCGCCACGGGAAGCGGGCACCAGAGGACGCGGATTGAATGGCGTGCCATACCAAGAGACCAGCGACGAAGAGCCAGACCAATCCGGTCATCAGAATGACCCAGCCTGCGCCGTACTTGGCTTCCGCCGCGATGCGCTCCTGCTCGGATTCCAGGACTCGCTTCACCTCTTCATCGAAGTTCGCCATAGTCTTCCCGTTCCGTCTGAATCGCTGTGCAAGCATGGTAATACCTATCGTCTCTAGCCTCATAGTCTGTGCTTCGGGATCATCGGGGACGTGGAACACGATCCCCGCGCCCGGCTCGGCCAGACCGTCAGAAGACGGCGGCGCGCCCTGGGGCTTTCGCAGGAGGGACTGGCGGAAAAGGCCGAACTGCACTGGACCTACATCGGCGGGATCGAACGCGGGGAGCGGAACGTCAGCTTGCTCAACATTGTGAAGATCGCCCGCGCTCTCGGAGTTACGGCGTCACGGTTGCTGGCGGGGATTCGGTGATGGAAGTCTGTTGACAGGGAACAACCGTGCCTAGGGTGGTGCAACGCGCGTCAGGGGCCGGAGGAGAAAAGCTGGACAGTTCTTTCGATCCGAGCTATTTTGGCCGCAGTATGAACGGAGACGCTGATACACTGCTCGGTTTTCTTGTCCTGGTCTTGATGGTCGTTGCCGCAGCCAGAGCCGGACGGAGCTGGTGGCGTGCGCTACTTATGATTCTGGGCTGGCTGGTCGTCGGCTGCGCAGTTGGTTCCGTTGTTGGCTGGTTCGTCGCACACAGCGTTACAGCGTTTGAGGGGCCATTCGGCCAAATCACAGCAGGGGCGGCAGCCGTCTCCCGAATTCGCTCCGACAACCGGAAGCGCAGGTATCCGAGCTTGGAGCCGGTACAAAAGTGAAAAGCCGGGGTGCCAGCCCCGGCCCTTCGGTTCGCCACTCTCACGCGAATCTTCGCATGGAGTATTCTCGAATGCAACCCAGAAGAAAAATTCTTCGCAGCCTCGTTCCACCCTCTGTTGAAGAGCGACTGAGAATGATAGTGGTACCCTCGGAATTCTCCTCTAAAGCTCGGTCGAATAAGAAATCAGCAACGCGATCTGCGCATAAGGGTAGAAGAACACAGGCTTCTTAACAGGTCTTGTTCCTTTGGGCTTGCCCTTGCGGTGATCAAACAGAATCTCCAGTTTTCTGCATTCAACCCAAATGCCCCCATGCTCGACTCCGTGGAGCACAACATTGTAAGACGCAACCTCGCTATTGACTAAGCACATGATTAGCTGTTCCCCAATCAAATCATCGAGACGTACCATGTTTCCTCCCGCAACTCTATACGGCTGGCAACTCCCCACCGCCGACACAGCCCGCTATTGGTTTAGGAACGGACGTTGCCCGCCATCAGCCGCAATTCCCCCGTAGCCAGTATGCGACCGACACCCCGGCGCACCGTCGAAGATTGCCCCATCTCCCTTTCTGTCGTGTGGCTGCGCTGGCTGGCGCGGCTCTCTGGCCGCGCGCCAAGGGAGACGATCCTGCTCACCCTCCCGAACCTCTTTGGCGAGCCTCTGACGCGAATCGAATGCGAGTGGTGTGTGTGGGAGCCTCACGGTCTGGGGATTTTGGTGCGGGCGGAGGATGCCGGGAACGCTCCTCTCTGTTACCGGCAGATGATTCCGATTGTCACCACCGCGCCGAACTTCGGCGGGGAGCGGTACTGGTTCCGCTGCGACTGCGGGCGGCGGGTGGGGCGGTTGTTTCTGTCGCGGGGCGTGCGGGAATTCCAGTGCCGCCACTGCCTGAATCTGACCTATCGGAGCGCCCAGCAACACGACGCGACCCTCTACGCGATGGCGCGGGACGAGGATGCAATCGGACGGGCGCTTTCGAGCGGCAAAATCGGCCGGCAATTGCGCGGTATGAATGCGCTCACCCTGCGGCTGAAGTGGTTGCTGAAAGGGCGGCTGATGTAGGCGGCCTATGCCTCGCACATCAAAGGCGGGGCACTGTATGGGGTGCGACTGCGCTCCATCTCCATCCGTGCATTCTGCCTGTGTGTCTATCTTATGGGCCGGGAGTTCCGGCAGCAACTTGAAAATAGGAGTATGGATCGCTACGCACGCCCTTACCGCGCCTTTTGATGAACCCTTCAGCCTCCAGCGTAGAGATGGCCGCCTGTAGTGTCGTTCGAGAGCTACCCGTTTGTCTCGCCACTTCATCAAGGGACATGGCTTGCTCGCTCTGGGACGGCAGGACAGAGCGAATACTATCCATTGCGGCCTGATGTGCAACTGCATCCTGTGTGCCCACGATTCTGTAGTGGCCGTCATTCAGAGCAACGGTTGTTTCACGCGGGGTTCCATCGAAGCGCGACAGGGCATCGAGTTGCCGGATATTCTCTGGGTGCCTGCCTTCTGGCCGGTGCAGTCGAAGGATGAGGTCTACGGCTCCCGAAAGTGCGGAACTCCCCCGCCCCGACTCGCCTACCTGCCCACCCTCCTTTCTTTCATGTCGAATCAAGAGAACAGCCATCCCCGCATCCCTGGCTTTTTGGAGCGGGAGCATTGCCTCAAGGATTTCTCCCGCGCTGTTTTCTTTGTCGCCGATCAGGTGTGCGAACTGCGCGAAGGTATCAACCACCAGAACCCGAGCCTCCACTGCTTTTGCTTTCTTGATCGAAGCATCGACCGCCTTCGCCCAAACAGAGAGTTCAGAGTCTTCTCCGCTTTGTAGCTGAAATATGCTGTTCCATTGGAGGATGTGAAAATGACTGTCTGCTCCAATACCTGATCGCTCCAAAGCAGCGCGGAAACTCGGAGTTGACTCTTCTGTCAGGTAGACGATTGCGCCTTGGCGCGTTGACTTGTCGAGAAACTCGCTGCCCGAGAGAATGGCCCTGCACATCGCCAGCGCGAAGGTTGTCTTGCCAGCGGACTTCGCCTTTCCATCAAGCTCTGTTATCGCCTCGGATGCGAGCCACGGCTCGGCGATCCAATCAACCGGGACAGGATGACCCTCGAACAGTTGCTTTGCCGTAATGAATAGCTTTCTGCCCAAACTCGAAGCCCCTGACACACGTGTCCGGCAGAATCGCCGTCCCCGCTCTAATACCTACGATTGAGAAACTTGCTGCTTTGCGCGTGACAGAAATTCGGTCACGTCATCGGGATGGAAAAGCAGCCGCCGGCAGATTCGTACAGGTCGCAACTTGCCCTTTCGCACGAAACTTCGGATGGTGTGCGGCGATAGGCCAAGCAGCCGCGCCACAGCCGACAGGGTGAGGAGTTGAGGCACGGTCCCTTCCATCGCTCAACTCGCTTTCCGGTTCGCCCTGGCCGGGCGAGCCTGCCCCACGCCTCGCTGAATGATGCGCTCAACTTCGCTTTCACGCACAAGGCGGCGAGCGCCCACATTCACCGTTGCAACATCGCCGCGCGCCACCAGACGCCGCAGTGTGTGAATCGACACGCTCAGCGTTCGCGCAGCCTCAGTGAGTCCGAGAAGTCTTTGGTTCACCTTTCCTCCTTTGGATGTGAATCCTGCTCTTGACAGGCGCATCCGTCAGGTTCAAGATTAGCTCAGAATGTGCTCGATTACACGAAAATCGAACACTCTAGCAGTAAGCTTACGCGAAGTCTGAAGGGAATCATCTAGCGTGCAACCGTCAGCGCCAGAACTGAAAAGGGAATTCGGGAAGCACGACCGCGAAGTGGAGCGCGCTCTACGCAAGGATCGGTCCAAGCTGTTTCGCGCGCTTGGGGAGTTCGCCATCATGGGCGGGGATGCGGAGAGCTGGCAGCATTTTAGAAGGCGCTGGCCGGAGTTCTTTCCGGCAGAGGAATACGAGAGCGCGATTAGTGGAGTGAGTCCGAGCATTGCAGACTACCCCTATTGGCTCGATCAAATCTGGCGGGGCGGTGAGACGGACCCCTACTTGGAAATCATGTTGGGAGTCAGGCCGACGCCCGAACCAGATGAGAACTGGCCGGAGAATGCTCCGGCAACCCATCTGCGATCCATTGCACCTCTTGAATTCGCGCTGGACTGGAACACGGGGCGAATCCGCTACCGGAGCGCGTGTGACTTCCAGCGGGCGCTCTATTTGCTTTATCGGGAAAGCTGGCGGGCGCGCGTCTGCGAGAGATGCGAAGCGCTGTACATCGCCAGCCGGGAAAGCCAAAGGTACTGCTCCACAGACTGTAGCGAAGAGATGCAGCGTGAGGTAAAGCGGAAGTGGTGGGCAGAGCACGGACGGGAATGGCGGGAACAGCGAAGCAGGATTCAATCGAAGAAGAGAGGCAAGGGCAATGGCACTAAGAAAGCGCGGTAAGACGTGGCACACGGATTTTGTGATCGACGGCCAGCGGTTCCGGCAGTCGCTCGAAACAAGCGATTGGCGAGAGGCGCAGACCAAAGAGAAGGAGTTGATCGCAGCAGCGAAGGCGGGCAAGGTCGCCAACCGAAGGCAGCCGATTGCCAGAATGCCGTTCTCTGAGGCGGCAGAGCAGTTCCTGGCGGATCGCCTGCCCCATCTGGCCCCGCTGAGTGTGCGGACGGAGAAAGAGCGGGCGAGGGTGGTTAACGGGGTGTTTGGCGGCAGGCCCGTCTCAAGGATCACGCCCGCCGATGTGCTGGCCTATATTCGCCGGAGAAAAGAGGGCGGGATCGCCAATGCCACGGTAAACCGCGAACTGGACATTATCCGGGGAGTGCTGAAGAAAGCTCGCCGGTGGCACCTATTCTCGGAAGAGATTCGCCCGCTGCCTGTAAAGCAGCAGGTCGGGCGGGCCTTGCTGCACGAGGAAAAGGTCCGGCTTCTCAGGATGGCTGCGAGCAATCCCGATTGGGAAACGGCCTACTACGCGGCGGTCCTGGCGCTGAATACCACGGCGCGGGGATGCGAGCTGAAGGGCTTGCGCTGGCGCGATGTAGATTTTCTCAACCGCACCATGACCATCCGGCGCAGCAAGACGGAAGCCGGAGAGCGGGTTATCCCGCTGAATGGTGACGCGCTCCAGGTGATGATGGGCTTGCGTGAGCGGGCAAAGAAGGTGGAAGGAACCGGCCTGGATCACTATGTCTTCTTCGCCTGTGAACATGGGCACGTTGACGTGAGCAAGCCGCAGAAGGGATGGCGGACGGCCTGGCGGAACCTGACGCGGGCGATTCGCTGCCCGGAGTGCGGAACGCTACAAGGGCCAGCCGCAACCTGCCACAATGCGGAGTGCAGGGCCGATATCAGCAAGGTCAAGAGCACCACGGCGGGGCTGCGGTTCCATGACCTCCGGCACCACGCTATAACGGAGCTTGCCGAGTCTCAGGCGAGCGATTCCACGGTGATGAGCATTGCGGGGCACGTCTCGGCAAAGATGCTGGCGCACTATTCCCACGTCCGGCTGGAAGCGAAGCGCAAGGCGCTGGATGCGCTGTCGTCCGGGCGGCTTTCCGGGCTGGAAACGGGGGGTTATGGCACAAACCATGTCACAAAACAGGGTGAGCCTGAGAGTGTACCGCCGGAAGTTGTTGATTCTTTGGTGGAGCTAGTCGGGATCGAACCGACGACCTCATCGTTGCGAACGATGCGCTCTCCCAGCTGAGCTATAGCCCCACGAGGCAGGGAACCTGTCTGATTTTACGGTATGCCGCCCCCGCCCGCCAGTCTCTTCCGCTGCGAGCAACCATGCGCCGCCCCGCCGGGGCGATTCCCGCGATTTCACGAAGGCTGCGAGCTCCGGGGCGGCTCCAGCGCGGCGCGAAGTGCTTCCACAAGAGCGCCGCGCAGGGCAGCGGCGTGCTCGGGCGGAACATCTCCCTGCGCCAGGTCCGGAGAACCGCCTCCGCGCAGGCCAAACCCCGCCAGCGCTTCCTTCATCAGCTGGCCGCAGTGGAAATCGAGGTCCATGCTGCGGGACAGCACCATGCGGACCAGGCCTCCGTCCTCGCTGCCCAGAACCGCCACCGTCGATGGCGCGGCCGCAGCCAGACGCGATGCCAGCAGCCGCACATAATCGCGGTCTCGGTCCCTCCACGAGCGCTGCACCAGCCGCAGCCCCTTCTCGATGGGCACCTCCACCGCGAGCCGTGCCGCATGGTAATCCGCCAGCTGCTCGATCAGCCGCTGCCGTTCTTTGGCTCCCGCTTTCAGATCGCTCTTCAGCCGCTCAACCGCGGCAGGCAGATCGGCCGGCCCCACAGAAAGCGCCCCCACCGCCTGACTCAACACTCCAAAATCGGCACGGGCTGCGCGGACCGCCCGCAGGCCGCAGACGAATTCCAGCCGAACTCCGCGCGTAACCTTTTCCGTGCCGCGCAGGAGCAGGCCCCCGATCTGCCCGGTCGACCGGACGTGTGTGCCGCCACAGGCATTGCGGTCGTAGCCGGCAATCTCAATCAGACGGATTCTGCCCGACCGTTCCGGCAGCTTCCGCAAATCGCCGGCCGCCAGCATCGACTCGGCCTCAGCGCGCTCAAGGTACCGCGCCGAGACCACCCGGTCCTCCGCAATGATTTCGTTGGCAATGCGCTCCACGCGCTCGAGGCTGTGGTGGGCCGGCGGCGCGCACGCGAGATCGATGGTCGACAGGTTCTCTCCCAAATGGAACGACACCGTGGCCGCCTGCAACTCCCGCAGGAACACAGCCGACAGCAGATGCTGTCCCGTGTGCTGCTGCATATGATCGAAGCGCCGCGGCCAGTCAATCCGCCCTTCCACATGGGTTCCTGCCGTCAGAGGCTTGCGGACGAAGTGCCACACCTCGCCGTGCTCATCCTCTTCCACCGATTCCACCGGCAAATCGAGGACCGCTCCGCCGCGCGATGTGGCCTGCAGCATCCCTGTATCGGATGGCTGGCCGCCGCTGGCGGGGTAGAAAGCCGTTCGATCCAGCGCGAGCTGCCAGACAGATTCACCCTCGCTGCGCAAAAGCTCGCGCACATCGGTGACGGCCGCGGAGAAGCCCCTTAAGAAGGAATCCGCGTAATAAAGCCGCTCGGAAACAGACATTCACTACTCCTCGTCCTGACCCGACAACGAGGTCAGCGTGTTCGACGAAGGCCTGGGGGATGGCCCGGATATAGTGTAGTTCGAGACCTGTAAAACGGTCCTGGACTACTCGTTACAGCATCTACGCATGCACGCCATCCTGATATGGGCCATTTCGCTGACCAGCCTGGCGCTGATGCTCCTGCGCCCGCGGGGCATTTCCGAGTACGTCTGGATCTCGGCCGGGGCGTTTCTTCTGGTTATAACCCGGCTGTTGCCCCTCGGCAGGGCGCTCGGCGCGATCCGTGAAGGGGGCGACGTCTATCTCTTCCTCGCCGGGATGATGATCCTGGCCGAGCTGGCTCGCGAGGAGGGCGTTTTCATCTGGGTGGCGGACATCGCTGTGCGCCACGCGCGGGGCTCGTCTGCTCGCTTGTTTCTCTGGGTCTACCTGGCCGGAACCGTGGTCACGGCGCTGCTGTCGAACGACGCAACGGCGGTGGTCATGACGCCGGCCGTGCTGGCCGCTGTCCGTCGCGCGCAGGTTAACCCGCGGCCGCACCTGCTGGCCTGTGCGCTGATCGCCAACGCCGCCAGCTTCCTTCTGCCCATCTCCAATCCCGCGAACCTTGTTGTTTTCGGCTCGCATTTGCCGCCCCTGGGCGCCTGGCTGGGGACTCTCCTGCTCCCCTCCCTGGCATCGATCATCGCGACCTTCCTCTGCCTGTGCATGCTGTCCAGATCTCCGCTGCGGGAGAAAACCGCCCCCGTGGAAGAGCCGTACCGGCTCACGGGAGCCGGCCGGATGGCGCTGGCGGGCATAACACTCGCCGTTGTGACCCTGCTGGTTTCTTCGGGATTCGGCATCCCCCTGGGGATCCCCACCTGCGCTGCCGGAGTGGTGGCCATGGTGTTGGTTGGAGTCAGGGATCGCAGTTCTCCTCCTCTCGCCCTCCGCAATGTGTCCTGGGGTGTCATCCCGCTGGTGGCCGGCCTCTTCACGATCGTCGAGGCCCTCAATCGGGCTGGCATGGTTCGGCTCACACGCGCAGGCATCCACTGGCTGGCCTCTGCCCCCGACGGAGTCGGCAGGTTTGCGGGCGCCTCGGCCGTGGCCTTCCTCGCCAACGCGATGAACAATCTGCCTGTGGGCCTCGCAGCCGGAACCGGCCTGCGGCAGATGGGCCACCACGGCCTGCTCGCGCATGCCGTTCTGATCGGGGTCGATCTGGGGCCGAATCTCTCGGTCACCGGTTCTCTCGCGACCATCCTCTGGCTGATTGCCCTGCGGCGCGATGATGCGGAGATCACCGCCTGGGAGTTTCTCAGGATCGGCGCCGTAGCCATGCCGGTTGCCCTGCTCTCAGCCCTTCTGTTTTTGCGGTAGGGCAGCCATACGCCTGGCGTTTATAATCGGCGCTGCCGCTTATGGAAAAATCCAATGCCATTCTGGATGGACGCCAGGTGCTCGAGACCGTCGACATCATGGACATCCTGCCCCACCGATACCCTTTTCTGCTCATCGACCGCATTCTGGAAGTCGAGCGGAAAAAGCGCATCGTCGCCATCAAGAACGTCTCCATCAACGAGCCCTTCTTCCAGGGACATTTCCCCGAATATCCCATCATGCCCGGCGCGCTTGTCGTTGAGTCGATCGCCCAGGCGGGTGGCACGCTCCTGCTGCCCGAAGTTCCCGACCGGCACAATAAGCTGATGGTCTTTACCAGCATCGAACGCGCGAAGTTTCGCCGCCCGGTCGTGCCCGGCGACCAGCTCCGCATCGAGATCAATGTGCTCAACTGGCGGCCGCGGGCGGTAAAGATGGAAGGCCGGGTGATCGTCGACGGAAAGCTTGCCTGCGAAGCCATCGTCATGTGCCAGCTGGTGCCTCGGCCCACAGCGGCTCCGGAGCTGGCCCCCGCAGAGCCTCCCGCGGAAGTGGTGACCCAGGGGTGAGTATCCATCCCACGGCGATCGTGGCGTCGACCGCGGTCATTCCGGAATCCTGCACGGTCGGGCCCTGGTGCACCGTCGGCCCCGATGTGGTCCTCGGCGAAGGGTGCGAACTGGTGTCCCACGTCGTTCTGGACGGTCATCTCAGAGCCGGTGACCGGAACCGCTTCTACTCCTTTGCCTGTGTCGGCGTTGCTCCCCAGGACCTGAAATACCGCGGCGAGGCGACCGGCGTCACCATGGGGGGCGACAACACCATCCGCGAATGCGTCACCATCTCCCGCGGAACCACCGGAGGCGGCGGAACCACCCTCATCGGCAGCCACTGTCTGATCATGGCCTATACGCATATCGGGCATGACAGCGTCATCGGCAGTCACTGCATTCTCGCGAACGGCGCAACCCTGGCCGGTCACGTGACTGTCGAGGACTACGCCACGGTCGGTGCCCTCTGCCCGGTCCACCAGTTCTGCCGCATCGGCAAGCACTCCTACATCGGCGGAGGCACCACCATCACCCAGGATGTGCTGCCTTTTTCGCTCACCTCGGCAAAGCGCGAGGTCCATGCCTACAGCATGAACAGAGTTGGTCTGGAGCGCCAGGGATTCAGCCGCGAACGTGTGCGCGCCATCCACCACGCCTATCGCCTGCTGCTGGCAGGGAAACTGAACATCTCCCAGGCGATCACCCGCCTGCGCGAGGAGGGGATCGAGTCTGAAGACGTGCAGTACCTCGTCGACTTTATCGAGAAAGCGGAGCGGGGAATCATCCGGTAGCCGCTGCGCCTGCCCAGCAGTTCACGCAATATTTACGCAAATCTGTGGAAATCCAAAATCCTGGCTGCGGAATGCGCCAAGGTGTCCGGGATGCGATCATCCCGACAGCCTTGCGGTAACCCGCTCAGATTGCAATAGATAGGAAGCTCGTCGGTCTTGCGTGCGGGTGAGCGCCGCACAAGGCAGGATCCTCGTGGCCGTTGCAGCCCAGGCAATCCACAAGATTTTCCACAGCGGCGCCGCGCCAGCCCCACGGCGGCTCTCCAGGGGAGAGCCGCCGGCTAAGGCTTCAGGCCGCGGAACCTCCCCGGCTCAGTGGCTGGAATGGGTCGCGCTGCCTGCGGGACGCTGCGGAGCTGGAGCCGACGGCATCGCCGACGGTGCCGCAATGCCCGACTTCGTGTTATAGGCTTCGACCACGGCTTTGGTAATGTCCGAGCCCGGTGTAAGCCACAGCACGCCGCTGTTCTGCTGGCTGGCGTCCAGAACCAGACTGAACCCCTGCTGCTGCGCGTAACCCGACATCACTTCGAAGACCTTTTGTCCGATCTGCTGAAAAGTTTCCTGTCCATCGGACTGCTCATCGTTGCGGAGATCCTCCGCCGCGCGCTGCAGGCTCTTGGTCTTCTCGTCGATGGTGCGCAGCCGCGCATCGCGATCCGTGCCGCTCAGCGTCGTGCCGGCATCCTGGAGCTGCTTCTTCAGCGCGTCGATCTGCTGATTCTGCTGCTGCAGTGCCTGCTCGCGGGGCTCGTACTTCTTGCGAAGATCGGCAAGATCGCGCTGAAACTCGTTGGTCTGTCCGACAGCCTGCTGGAAATTGATAACGGCTATTTTGGTAGCGCCTGTGATCGCGATCGGAGCCGTCGAGGCGGGGGTTGGGTCAGGCCCGGCCGCAGGCGCCGCCTGAGCGACAGCTCCCGTGCCCAATCCGGACGCGAGGAGGCAAACGAGTGACAACGAACGCTTCATGGATTTCACAAACTCCTTGGGTTTCCTGGGTGGCTTGGCCCGTATTCTCGCTCTCTCAAATCCCTCCTCCTCACAGCTGCCGGAGCAGGTACCAGGCAATGTCTTCAGCCCGGAATGCAAAAATACGGACAGAGAGAATTTCTCAGGAACTTGGGCAAATTATAGGTCCGGGCGACAGCGTCGTCAAACGAATCCTCGCCCCTTCCCGGTATTTTGGAGCACGCCTGTCGCGTGCTCCAACCGGGTCACACTGCTTCAGAAGGTGGTGCTCACCGTCAGCCGGAAGGTGCTGCTCGGTTCGCGCAGGATGTACTCCCCGTTATAGAGCTCCTCCGCCTGGGCGTAGGAGAAATCGCCCGCTCCTCCTGCCGGGAACATGCTGCGGGTGATCAGGTTCTGACGGAAGAACGCGTGGTACAGCTTCAGCGGGTTGACTGCGTAATAGAGGCGGAACGGCGCATTGATGATCGGCATCATCACATCCAGCTCGCCGCCGGCTGACATGCGCGGAACATAATTGGTGCCCGGAATCGTGGTGATGTTCCGGTTAAAGGCGATCTGCTGCCCGCCCTGGCAGGTCCCGTTCACGTAATTCGGGCAGCCGTACAGCGGCGAATTCAGCAAATCGATCCCCGCCGGGCTCTGCTGGAGCTGATTCTTATCCACCGCCAGGTCCAGCCCGAAGTCATCGAAGAAGTTGAACGCCACCGTCCGCGCGTAGATCGGAATGATGTACTCCAGGTTCCCGGTGAAATTCGTATCGCCGCCGATGGTCGCGACCCCGTAAACCGGAATCGGCACCCGGACCGGGCCGAGGGCCGGATTGGTTGGATCGCGGGGAACCGTGCTTCCGTCGGGGTTCGTCAGATTGAAGAGCACCCGCGTCGGCACGAATCCGTAGGGCGAGATGGTGCGCACGTCAAACCCGCGCAGGTCGGATTCGCCGCCGGCCAGCGGGCGATCGAACGGCGGAGCCACATCGCCCGCGATTCCTGCGATGTAGATGGCCTGCACGCGCATGCCCAGCGTGTTGCGTCCCGCCTTGTTGAACCAGAATCCTTTCACCGGGTCGAAACGCCTGTACTGTACCACCGGCCGCACGTAGTGTACGCTGCCCCAGAGCCCCGCCATCTCCAGGCTGGCGGCGAGCGCCTGCCCGCTGTGGGGCAGGTAGGTGCTGTCCACGTTGCTGGAGTCGTAGCTGAAGAGCACCGAGCTGGAGACGATCCCCTCCAGCGCGTTCTGCCCCTGAATCCCGCTGCGGAAATTCAGCGTCTGGAACAGGTTCGTCGACGCCTGGCTGAAGGCGGTCACGGACGAACTGTTCCACGAATACGTCGCTCCCGCCCTCGAGAAGCCGAACAGGTTGAAATGCTTCAGCGGATAGGTCCCCGATACCGTGAACCCTCTTTCGTACTGGTTGTAGTTCTGGAGGAGGGACGAAGTGGCCGCCGTTTCGTTGGCCGTTCCCGTCAGCGAATAGGCCTTCGAGGTGTTGAAGTCCTCCTGGCGGTCGAAGACCTGGAAACCCAGATTCAGAGGCTTGTTGCGGACATACGGCTCGTTGAAGGCGAAAAGCAGGTTCCGGTCAAGGCTGCCGGCGTTGGCCTGTACGCTCAGCGTCTCGCCCAGTCCCAGGAAGTTGTTGGTCTGATAGTTCAGACCAATGAACGCGCCGGAGAGCCCGCTGACGCCCCCGTTCAGTCCAATGGAGTTCTTGCCCTTCTCCTGCACCTTCAGCAGCAGGTCGACCGTCCCCGCTTCCGTGTTCTGGTGCGTTTCCGAATCCTGATCCACACGCAGCGGATTGAAATACTCCAGCTGGTTCAGGCGCAGCAGGCTCAGCTCCCACAGGTGGCTGTTGTACACCTGCCCTTCCTGCAGCAGCAGCTCGCGGCGGATCACGAAATCGCGCGTGACGGTGTTGCCCTGGAACTCGATGCGCGACACCGTGAACTGCTTGCCCTCATCGATGTCCAGATTCATCGTGACCGTGTGATTCTTGTCGTTGAACGTGGGCGTGGGGATCGCGACGAAATTGATGTATCCCAGCTGTCCGTAGGCCTTGCGCAGGGCCTCCAGGCCCTTGCCGAAAGCGGTCGCATCGAACCAGTCGCCGTCCTTCTCATTGAACATGGCCCGCAGCGCCTTGGTATTGGTGACCGCCTTGTTGCCGGTGAACGTAATCCCCGCCAGCCGGTAGCGCGCTCCTTCCTCAATGTTCATGTGGATGTCGATGCGCTTGCCCCTGCGCGGCCGGAAGGTGAGGAACGAAAGCCCGGACTCGTTGCGGATCTTCGTCTGCGGCTCGCCAACAGGTCCGCCCCGCAGATAGCCGCGGTCACGATACGCCTGGCGCACGCGCTCGGAATCCTCATCCAGCTTGCTCGCGTCGTAGGTGCGCGCAAAGAGATTCTCGAGAAATATGGAGTGGGGGATGCCGACCGGCCGCAGGTTGCGCATGGACTCGCGCAGCACCCGCGAAGTGACGTGGCGGTTCCCGCTGAAGGTGATCTTGCCCACCTTCACCGTTGGACCTTCCTTGATATTGAAGTTCAGCTGCACGGCGGCCGGCGGAATGTCCTTCACTTCCGGCCGCACCGTGGCGAACTGGTGTCCGTGCTCGGCCAGCATTTCCTTTAGCACCGTCACCGCATGCGCAATGCGCGCCGGATCGTACTGGCTTTCCGGCGTCAGCCCGACCTTCTCCTTCTTGAAGCGGTCCATGATGTCCGACTCGGTAATCGAACTGATGCCCTTGTAATTGATCTCGCGGATGGTCGGCTTCTCGCGCACATACACGTCCAGGATCACGCCCTGCGGCGTGTCTTCCTTCTCAATGCGGACGTCCTCGAAATAGCCCGTGTTCCACAGCGAATTGAAGTCGCGCTCCACCGTGAGCGGATCGTAGGGCTCGCCCACGTGGCTGAACATGCGGGCCAGGACCGTCTCCCGGGGGATCCGGCGGGTACCGATCACGCGGATCTGGATCACATTCTGCTGCTGGCCGGGCTCGGCGGAAGCCGCCGCAGGCAGAGCTTCCTGGGCGAACAGCGGTGCGGCCGGCAATACAGGAGCCAGTACGAGAGCCAGAACCAGGGAGCGCCCGAAACAGCGGCGCAAATTCCTGCATGATACGTGCGGGGAGCCTGCGCTCCAGAAGTTCACGGGAAAAATAGGCACACCCTCACTGCTCAAAATCGGGCAAATCTATGGGAAAAGGCGATTATAACAGCGCGATTCACGCAGGGAACGCCGTCCGGCTCGGCGCCCCGACAGTTCCCGGCAGCATGGAACCCAGCGAATCCCCCTGGACTCGTTGGCGGCAACTTCATTTCACTCTCCCGCCCTCTGCATCAGGCATTGTCAGGGATCATGTCGGGAAAAAAGTTGCCTTCAGTGTATCGGAATCACGCGCGTTTGGCTGTGGATCGGAGGGCTCTGCGCACATCTACCAGTACCGAATAGAAGACCGGCCCTCCGCCCAGATCGTTCAGCCGTTGCGAGGTGAGCAGATTCACGTTGTGTCCGCCGGCGGATAGCTTGTTCCATCCCACCCGCGCGGCCACCACGCCGGGCCGAACCGCTCCATCCACGTGGGCGCGCAGCCGCAGGCTTCCGCGATCGTTGAACACCTCAACCGCATCGCCTTCCGCGATTCCGCGCTGCGCGGCGTCGTCGCGATGCATCTCCAGCACGCCGTTGTGCGCGGTCTCCATCTCCCGGTGGCCGGGCAGGTTGATAAAGGTGGAATTCATGTAGTTGTCCGATTTGCGCGGAAGGAACTCCAGCGGGTAGGGCCCGCCCTCTGCGGTGTGCCGCGACTCTGCCGCCGGGCGAAACGCCGGCAGCGGATCGACGCCCTCGGCCGCCAGCTTTTCCGAGAAAAATTCGATTTTGCCGCTCGGCGTCGGAAAGGGTCCCTCGCCAAACGGCTGAAATGGCCGCCGCGGTCCCTCGGAAAAATGCAGCCGTTCGATCCCGCCGTTCTCCCGAAGGCTCTGCGGCGTCGTCCCGGCGAGCCATGGATCCTGATTCTCCGCATCGCCGGCACGCAGCGCCTGGGCCATCAGCTCATCCACCGTATCCCGGAAGCAGGGCTCGGTGAAACCCATCCGCGCCGCCAGCCCGGTAAAGAGCCATACGTTGGACCTCGCTTCTCCCAGGGGCTCAATCGCCTGATCGGAAATCTGCACGTAGTAGTGTCCGTAAGCGCCCTGGATGTCCCGGTGTTCGAGGAAAGTGGTTGCCGGCAGGACAAGATCGGCGTAATCCGCCGTGTCGGTGAAGAACTGTTCGTGAACCACGGTGAACAGGTCCGGCCGCGACAGCCCGCGCAGCACCGCGCCCTGGTCGGGCGCAATGGCCGCGGGATTCGAGTTGTAGACGAACAGCGCATGCACCGCAGGATCACGCAATTCCGTCAGCGCATGGCCCAGCCGCGACATGTTCACCACGCGCGCCGGGCGACCGAGCGGGCTGGACAGCATCAGGTCGGGCCGCTCCAGCGCAGCGCTGTCCCAGCGAAAAGCGCCGCTGGTGGAAAGCTGCAGCCCGCCGCCCAGGCGCTTCCACGCGCCGGTGAGCGCGGGCAGCATGGCAATGGCGCGTACCGCCGCGCCGCCATTGTCACTGCGCTGCACGCCGTAATTCAGGCGGATCACCGCCGGCGTGGTCGTGCCGTATTCCCCGGCCAGCCTCTCGATATCGGCGGCCGGAATCCCCGTCAGGGTCGACACGCGTTCCACGGGATACGCGGCGATCCGCTGGCAAAGCCGGTCGAACCCGTGGGTCCACTGTGCCACGTACTCCTGGTCGTAAAGCCCGTCGCGCACCAGGATGTGCATCATCCCCAGCGCCAGCGCAGAGTCCGTGCCGGGATTGATGGGGATGTACCAGTCGGCAGCCTTCGCCGTGCGGGTGGCATAGGGATCGATCACTACCAGCTTCGCCCCGTTGCGCCGCGCCTCCTCAATAAAGGGCCACAGGTGAATATTGTTGCCGTGGATATTCGCGCCCCACGCCACGATGAACCGGGCGTTCCGGAATGCCTCCGTGTCGGTGCCAAGCTTGCGCCCGTAAACAGAGAGCAGCGCTTCTCCTCCCGTCGTTGCGCAGATCGTGCGGTCCAGCTGCGATGCCCCCAGCCGGTGAAAGAAACGCCGGTCCATGGAGCCATAGCCGAGCACGCCAATGGTCCCGGCATAGGAGTAGGGCAGGATCGACTCAGGTCCGTACTGGCGCGCAATCGCGTCCAGCCGCGCGGCAATCGTATCGAGCGCCTCATCCCAGGAGATCCGCTCGAAGGATTCCGCTTCACGCCGGTGCTCCAGCGGCCCCTTCGGCGCATCTGCGCGCCGCCGCATCGGATAGAGCAGCCGGTCCGGCGAATACACACGCTCCAGATACTTCGCCACCTTCCCGCAGAGAAAGCCCCGCGTCACCGGGTGACCAGGATCGCCCCGCAGCCGGGTAGCGCGCCCGCTCTCGTCAATCGTGACCAGCACGCCGCAGGAGTCGGGACAGTCGTGGGAACAGACGGCGTGGACGGTCTTCGCAGCCATAATGCATTGTAGGATTGTTCGGCCCGCAGCTCGCAATCCGAAATATTTCAGTGCTCAGAACAGATCGGAGTGAGTGCCGATTCTCAAATGCCGAGGTCCTTCATCAGCGCCTCAGGATTCCGGAAACGCCTGCCCTTGCCGCGATCCGCCGCCTTCAGGGCCCCTCACCGTCGTGGCATGGGGAATCCTCGCCTCAAAGGGCAGGGCTTTTTCGGCAGCCACCCGCACCATACGGACAGCATCCGGGACGGACATGCCCGTTTCCGCCAGTGTTTGCGCAGCCAGCTCCCTGACCTTCCTGTCGATGCGGACATGCACCATGGCGGCCGCCATGTTTCGGCCCTCCTGCGATGCCTTGTATCTCAGCGCGCGACTTTTGCCGCCGTTTCCTCGGCAGCAGCGGGCGTTCCCGCCAGCGGCAGCGTGAAGAGGAAAGTCGCGCCGGCCCCCAGCTCGCTCTCCGCGCGAATGGTCCCGCCGTGGGCCAGCACGATGTGTTTCACAATGGCCAGCCCCAGTCCGGTGCCGCCGGACTCCCGCGATCGCGCCTTGTCGACCCGGTAAAAGCGCTCAAAGATGCGCCCCAGGTGCTCATTGGCCATGCCCTGCCCGAAGTCCTGCACGTAGAACTCGACGGCGTTCTCGAGCGGCCGCGCGCCCACCACAATCCGCCTGCCCGACGCGCCATACTTCAGCGCATTCTCGATCAGGTTCCCGAAGACCTGGGTCATGGCATCCACGTCGGCCAGCACCAGGGTGTCCGTGGCTTCGCCGGCTTCGAGAGAGACACCCGATTCCGTCACCATGCCTGCCAGCGACTCGATGGCATCCTCCACCAGCGCCGACGCCCGCACCGGCTGCACCCTGGGTTTGTGTTCGCCGGATTCCACCTGGGCCAGCGCCAGCAGGTCCTCGGTCAGCCGGTTCACCCGCCGCGCGTTCTTCAGAATGATCCCCATGAATTCGCGCGCATGCTCGGGCAGGTCCAGGCTCTCTTCGAGCAGCGTTTCGACATAGCCCGAAATCGAAGTCAGCGGCGTGCGCAGCTCGTGCGACACATTGGCCACGAAGTCGCGGCGCATCTTCTCCGCCTGCTCGATCTTTGTCACGTCGTGCAGCACCGCCACCGCTCCTCCATCCGGAGTCGGCGCCGCGCTCACCTCGAAGACCCGCCCCGGCACCACGGAAATGGCCCTCCCGGTCCGGATCGCCCTGTCCCGCAAGGCCGATGCGACGCACTGCAGCACGTCGGGATCGCGCACGCTCACCACCAGCGCCTTGCCCACCCGCACCGCGCTCGGAGCGATGCGCTGCATGACCGCGTTGCACCAGTTCACCTGCCCGCCTGCATCGACGGCCACCACAGCCTCCTGCATGGAATCAAGCAATGCCGCCAGTTCGCGCTGCTTGTTCTCCTGCTCGCGGAACGACTGCTCCAGCCGATCCGCCGTCGTATCCAGCGCACGCGCTACCTCGGCGAACTCGTCGTTCCCGTCTTCCTCGATACGCGCCTTGAAATCCCCGGCGGCAATCCGGCCGGCAAAGTCCACCACACGCCGCAGCCGTGCCGCGATGCGGCTCGAGATCCATGCTGAAACCAGCGTCGCCAGCAGGAGAGACAGCAGCGAGGCCGCAAACAGATCCCGCCGCAGAACGTGCAGCGCCGCCGCCTGCTGCGCAGGGCCCGGCAGCGCGATCCGCGCCTCCTCATGCAGAGAGTGGCCGACGATGTTGCGGAAAGAAAGGTCCAGTACGGCCGTGCCCAGGCAAAGCACCAGCACGAACGACAACAGCAATTTGGAAAAGACTCTGCTCCTCACGCACTGAACCCAGTGCTGTCATTAGAGCATTTCCGCGCCAGGCCCGCTGCTAACGCGCCATCGCGGGCTGGTCGTCCGCCGACGGCCCGTACACGCCCGGGATGGCGACTTCGAGCAGCCGCAGATAGACCCCCAGCTGCGCCCGGTGATGGATCAGATGGTCCATGAAAACGCGCCGCAGCGCCAGCGCCCGCGGCAGCGATGCCATCACCCGGTCGCCGAATCTGAAGCTCCAGGTGACGTCCAGCTGGTCGTCGCGCAGACCGCCCAGCGCCGTCCGCGCATCTTTCGCTGAGGAATCGAACTTCTCCAGCAGCTCAGCTGCCGATCCGGCCAGGAAGGGCGCGGTTCCCGGCTGCCGAACCATGGTGTCGCTGGCAATGATCGCGGAGCAGCGCAGCGGCAGGTCCGCAATGTGCGAAGACAGCCGCCCCAGGGTCATCGACTTCTCGTGCGGCTTCCAGCCGAAGCTCGACTCGGGCACGCGCTCCAGCATCATCCGCGTCTTCGGCATTTCCTCGTCAAATTCCAGCAGGTACAGCTCCTGAATGGTCATCAATAGCTCCTACGCCCGCATTGCGGCCTCGCCCACCACCGCCCGATCCACCGTCTTCGGAATCTCGAATCGGTAACCGGCGCCGCGCACCGTCTTCAGGTACCGCGGGTTTTCCGGGTCTGCCTCGATTTTCTCGCGAATCCGGCGCACATACACGTCCACCGAGCGGGGCGTTACAAATCGGGCATCGCCCCAAACCGCATCGAGCAGGTGATCGCGGCTGAACACCCGTCCCGGATGCCGCGCCAGGTAGTCCAGCAGCCGGAACTCCGTCGCGGTCGTCGTGGTCAGCGCGCCGCGGACCTTCAGCTGCATGGCCCCCGCATCGATCTCCACGTCTTCGAAGACAATGGAGGCCGGCGACGCGGGCCGCTCAAAGCGCCGCAGCACCGCCTTGACCCTGGCCAGCAGCTCGCGCGGTGCAAACGGCTTCGTCACGTAATCATCGGCGCCCAGTTCCAGCCCCAGCACGCGGTCATTCTCGCCCGCCCGTGCCGTCACAAAGATGATCGGAATGCTGCTGAGAGAAGGGTGATTCCTCAGCCGCCGGCAGACATCCAGTCCGTCCCCGCCGGGAACCATAATGTCCAGCAGAAACAACGCGGGCGCCTGGCGCTCCGCATCGGGGATCAGGCTGCCGGGCGTACCGTAGATGCGGGCGGGAAAGCCCGCGGCTTCCAGATGATGCTGGATCAGGCGAGCAATATCGGCGTCGTCCTCGAGCACGAATACGGTCTGATTCAAGAGCTCGTTTCCTCCTCGCGCCCGTTCCGCACACCCCGGACGCGCCCGCCTTCAGGCTATCGCACCTGGGCAAAGAGAATGCAAACGTTCTGTTAATTCGAACTGCCCCGCGGCGACCCCGAATGCGGCTCAGGCCTGTTCTGCCTCGCTCCGAAATCGCCCGCCGGCGGCCTGTTCCCGGCGCAGGCCCAGCCGCCGATTAATGTGCGTGGGAGTGCCTGTGCTCATGGTCGTGAACATGCGGTTCTTCCGTCGCGATCAGGCATCCATGAGCCGTCTCGCACACCACATGCTCGAACTGCAGCGTCGTGTGGTGGATCCGGAAGCGGTCCCGCAGCACCGCATTGATGCTCTCGCGGATGCGGTTGCTTTCCGACGGCGGAATATCGGCAATCGTCACATGGCTCGAAAGCGCGTGGGTGTGAGACCCGAGGCTCCAGACATGCAGGTCGTGGACGTCCTCGACGCCGTCGATTTCCGCCAGCGTCTCCCGAATCTCCACCAGGGAAATGCCCCGCGGCGTGCCTTCCAGCAGGATATTGAGCGTTTCGCGCACGATCCCGATCGAAGACCACAGGATCAGCGCGGCAATCGCCAGCGAGAGCGCCGGATCGATCCAGGTGCGCCCGGTGAGCAGGATCGCGAGGCCTCCGACGATAACGGCTGCGGTGGACAGCGTGTCTCCCAGCATGTGAATGAAGACGCTGCGGATATTGATGTCGTGGCTCACCCGCCACAGCATGGCTGCGATCGCCCCGTTCATCAGCACGCCGGCCGCCGCGACCGCCATCATGGTGCGCGAGCCTACCGCGGTCGGATGGTCAAAGCGGCGAACGGCTTCCAGCGCGATCCAGACCGCAATCACAATCAGCATCAGCGCATTGAGAAAGGCGGCCAGAACTCCCGCGCGCTGGTAGCCGAAGGTCTTCCGGTCGGTCGCGGGCCTTGTCTGGAACCAGACGGCGACAAAGGAGAGAACAATGGCCAGCGCGTCCGAGGCGTTGTGCCCGGCTTCGGAAATCAGGGCCAGAGAATGGGCATGCAGCCCCGCAACAAGCGTCAGCAGGACATAAGCTATGGTTGCGATCAGGGAAAGGCGCAGCACCTTCTGCATGGCTGTGGAGTTTGCGCCATGAACATGCATACGCCTTCAGTCTATTCCCTCATCCCGTACCTGCGTGCCCGATGCGCCAGGCAGAAGGGAACATGCCGCGGAATTTGTCTCGTCCGGGAGATGCCTCTATCGCCGCGGCAAAGGCGCGGAAGAGCGCGCCGGGCGTGGCGGCGGCATGCGCCGCAGATGCAGGGGATCGGTGCCAGTCCTCAGCCCGCTCCAGTTCTCCGCGATCACAATGCTGTTCTCCGGATGATGGACGTCGTAACGCACCGAACAGGGAAATCCGAGGTGCAGGTCTTCCGTCTTCACGTGCTCGCGCAGCGCGGAGACATCCTGCGAGCACTCGTACTCCACCCCGCCGATCTCGTACCTATAAATAAGGACCCGCACTTCGCGGGGCCGGCCATCCTCCTCAGCGTCAAACTCCGAGATATCCAGGATGGTTCCGTCCATGATGCGCCCGGACCGCACCAGCTGCGCGCGCCGCTCCCGTTCGATCTCTTCCGGAGAAGGCTTCCGCCGGGTCGCCAGATAAGCCGCCACCCCGCCCAGGCAGAGAACGGAAGCCGCCACCGTCCCGATTACGTTCGGATCGCGCACTGAGAAGGTGTACATCCGTAACTCCGGGGGGGCAGCCTGCCGCCAAAGGCGTGCCTGGACAGATGCAGAATAGCGCAGAACCCGGTGGATGCAGAGGGTTTTCGTCCCCTGCGCTATACTCGCAGGAGACATGTCGAATCGCAGGATTGCAGCGACGGCCGCTTCGGGCGGTCGTTTTTCCTTCAGTGGCAAAAATCGCAGCCGGGCGGGCAGCCCGGGACGGATTCGTTCCACCACCGTCATTTGCGTCCGGCGCGGCGGCAACGTCGTGATGGCTGCCGATGGTCAGGTCACCATGGGCGAGGCGGTCTTCAAGCACACCGCCAGGAAGATCCGCCGCCTCTACCAGGACAAAATCCTGGCCGGTTTTGCGGGATCGACCGCCGACGCTTTTTCGCTCTTCAGCCGCTTCGAGACCAAACTGGAGCAGTACGCCGGCAATCTCGGACGCTCCGCCGTGGAACTGGCCAAGGACTGGCGCACCGACAAGATGCTGCGCAATCTCGAGGCCCTGCTGGTCGTCTCCGACCTGAACCAGACCTATCTGATCAGCGGCTCGGGCGACGTCATCGAGCCGGACGAGGGCATCGCGGCCATCGGCAGCGGCGGCTCCTACGCGCTGGCCGCGGCCCGCGCCCTGATGGAAAACACCGACCTGGGCGCCCGCGACGTCGCCGAAAAGGCCCTCCGCATCGCCGGCCAGATCTGCATTTACACCAACGATAAGCTCACCATCGAAGAGCTTCACGCATAAGAGCACAAGCCGCCAGGAGCATGGGGAATGGCTATTTATCTACCCGGAACCGCCGAAGATCAGGATCTCTCGCTCGAGGAGCTTACCCCCCGCGAGATCGTCGCCGAACTGGACAAGTATGTTGTCGGCCAGAAGGCCGCCAAGCGCGCCGTGGCCATTGCCCTGCGCAATCGCATGAGGCGCCAGAAGCTCACGCCCGATCTCGCCGACGAGATCATGCCCAAGAACATCATCATGATCGGCCCTACCGGCGTGGGCAAGACCGAGATTGCCCGCCGTCTTGCCAAGCTGACGGACTCGCCGTTTCTCAAAATCGAGGCCTCGAAGTTCACCGAGGTCGGCTATGTGGGGCGCGATGTCGATTCGATCGTACGCGATCTGGTGGAGATCGCCATCGACATGGTTCGCGAGGAGAAGCTCGAGGAAGTCGAAGACCGCGCCGAGATGAATGCCGAGGAGCGGCTGCTCGATGTGTTGCTGCCGCCTCCGGCTTCTGCTCCGGCGCAGCCGGCCTCGGGCTCGGGCATGCAGGTGGACGGCAACACCATCACCGTTCCGCATCCCTCCAGCGATTCGCACCACCGCACCCGCGAAAAGCTGCGCCAGCAGTTCCGCGAAGGCAAGCTCGATGACAAGATGGTCGAAATCGATGTCCGCGAACGCAATACGCCGTCCTTCGAGATCATCTCCAACCAGGGCGTCGAGGAGATGGACGTCAACCTCAAGGACATGCTGCCCAACATCTTCGGCCAGCGCACCCGCAAGCGGAAGATGAAGGTTTCCGATGCTTTTGAATACCTGGTGCAGGAGGAAGAGGGCCGCCTGATCGACATGGATCAGGTGACGCGCCTGGCCGTGGAGCGCGTGGAAAGCTCGGGCATCGTCTTCCTCGACGAGATCGACAAGATCGCCGGGCGCGAGGGCGGCCACGGTCCGGACGTCTCCCGCGAAGGGGTGCAGCGCGACATCCTGCCCATCGTCGAAGGCACCACCGTCAACACCCGCTACGGCATGGTGCGGACCGACTTCATCCTCTTCATCGCCGCCGGCGCCTTCCACGTCTCCAAGCCCAGCGACCTCATTCCCGAGCTGCAGGGCCGATTCCCCATCCGTGTCGAGCTGCAGTCGCTCACCGTCGAGGACTTCGTGAAGATCCTCACCGAGCCGAAGTCCTCGCTCGTCCGCCAGTACACGGCGCTGCTCGAAACGGAAGGCCTCAAGCTCGAATTCACCCCCGAAGCGATTCGGGAGATGGCCGACTTCGCCTTCCGGGTCAACGAGTCGACGGAGAACATCGGGGCGCGCCGCCTGCACACCATCATGGAGCGGGTGCTCGACGAGATCAGCTTCTCGGCGCCCGACCTCACCCGGGCTCAGCCCAAAGGCGAGCAGAGAGAGGGCGGCACCGTCGTCGAACTGGCCGCGGTCGGCGAAGGCACCACCGCTCCGCTTCCGGTCATCGAGCGCGAGACCTCCAACGGCAAGGAGAAGGTCGTGGTCATCGACCCCGAGTATGTGCGGCAGATGGTCTCCAGCATCGTGAAGAACCAGGATCTGTCGCGCTACATTCTCTGAGCCGCCCGCACTCCGTGCGGAAAAAAATATGGGGTGGGGTGGCGCAGGTGGCTCGATCGGCGGGGCTTGCGGGGTAATACCCCGCGGGTATTACCCCGCAGTTGGGGCGGGTAGCTCGTCTGCTCGCACTTGGGTGCGGGCGCGCAGGTCGTGAGGCATGGGTTGGGCGTGGCTGCGATCGGAAAACGGTACGGGTCTGGGGAGGGGCTGGCCGGACATGGCAATCCTTTCGATCCGAGGGTAATGCTGGAGTGGCGACCCGAGAGTTCGTCCCAATCCATGGAGGGAGACAACCGCGGATTCTTCGCTTATCCCCCCAACTGAAAGACGTTTGGGGTCCGTGCGCTCCGAATGACAGGCGCGCGGCGATGTCAGGAACTTCCAGGACGCCAGGCCAGAGCTGATGTGGAAAAGGCCGCTGAGGCGGCCTTTTCATTTTTCACCCTATATATCCAGAATACCAAGCCGGGGGAATGAATCGGCCAGATTTTTTTGCGCCGGTTGGCGTGTAAGTGGCTTGTTATGAGGGCATGTTAGTTCGGATTTCGGGATGGGGTCTTGACAGTTTTTGGGCGCTAACCAGGAGGGGGCGGATTGCCGGGAACCTCGGCGAGGAGGGAGCCCGTGAAGAGGTGACTCGATCATTTTGCTGATCGGCAGCCACCACGGGATCGGGAGTGTTGGCTCAACGCAGCCCCGTTTCCCGGGTACTTATCTCGCTTCCGTTGCGCAAGCCATTCTCGATAAGCGATTTGCCCTGACTGAGAGCGTCAGACGAGGATGCAAATTCCGTGCGCGCCTGGCCGCCGACCATGCTGGGCGGCGACTTTAGGCGGTTGCAGGCTGCCGAAAGGAATCCGTAGCCAGCCAACCCGTGGTTCGTCCTGCTGTGCCCTTCCCGGAAATCCCTCCTTGACTGCCACCGCAAAGTTGTTGTCTGATATGTAGCAGGTCCATATATGGAGACGACTGTATCAGAAGTCGAGTGGAAGAAGGGCAGCGCCGAGCTCCTGATTCTGTCATTGGTCGAAGCTCGGCCGCGCCACGGCTACGAGATCAGCAAGCTCATTGAGCAACGCTCCGGAGGAGCCGTTCGCTTTCACGTCGCTTCGCTGTATCCGCTGCTCTACCGTCTCGAACGACGCGGCTGGATCCAGGGGAAGTGGGTAGAAGAAAGCGGGCAGCGCCGGCGACGATATTACCGGCTCACCGCCGCCGGACGAAAAGTCCTGGCTTCACAGCGCAGTCGCTGGCAGGAATTTGTGGCTGCCATTAACCGCATCATGGAGGTCGAAGGTGCCTGACTGGAAGCCGGAGATTCTTCGCAGGCTCGCTCCGCTGAGACTTGCCCCCATGCGCGAGGCGGAAATTGCCGAGGAGGTTGCGCAACATCTGGAAGACCGATATCGGGAACTGCTCTCGGCGGGCGAGACTGATGACTCGGCCTATCGTATATCTCTGTGCGAACTGGAAGGCGAGGACTTTCTCGCTCGGGGCCTCAGGCCCGTCGAGAGAGAACTCTATCGAGAACCGCTCCCGCCGGGAAAGCGAAGCCGGAATGTCTTTGAGAATATCCTTCGCGATTTTCACTATGCGCTTCGCACGCTGGGGAAGTCGCCCGGCTTCACCATGGTTGCGGTCTTCACTCTCGCTCTCGGAATCGGCGTCAATTCTGCGGTTTTCAGCATTTTCAACTGGGCCGCGCTGCATATGCCGGCGGTCTTAAAGCCGAACCAACTTGCAACGCTTGCCGCTCAGGACATTGGCGGCGGCTGGGACAATGGTTTTTCCTATCCCGATCTGGTGGCCATACGCAACCAGTCTGCTGCTGCATTTTCCGACGTTGCCGGCGCCATCATCTTCACGCAGGACGGCTTGAGTGCCGATGGGAACAGCACGCCAGTCTGGACCAATTACGTTACCGGCAATTTCTTTCAAACCATGGGTGTGAAGCCGGCGCTGGGAAATCTGATCGAGCCGGTGGAAGGAAAGACCGTCGATGACGAGCCGGTGCTGGTGCTCGGCTATGCCTTCTGGAAATCGCGTTTTGGAGGCGCGACGAACGTAATCGGGAAGAGTGTTCTGATCAACGGGCAGCCGGTCACGATCATCGGCGTGGCGCCGAAGGGTTTTCACGGTGTCACATCTCTGATCGAGACGCAGGGCTACTTGCCGCTCGGTCTGGCCGCTGTTACTTGCGATGCAGCCAAAGGCTTTCTCGCAGATCGGAAGGCGTCCCTCCTCACAATCGTCACACGATTAAAACCGGACGTGTCTCTCGCTTCGTCGCAACCCATGTTGCACGCAATCGGACTGAACCTGGCAGCGCACGATTCCACAACGGATACCTGGAGGACGCTCAGAGCCCTCGCTTACGGGCCCATGAGTCCGGCCAGCAACCCGCAAGACGACACGGTGGTGGGGATCGTCGGGGCGCTATTCCTGACGCTCGCGGGCCTGGTGCTCATCCTCGCATGCCTGAACGTGGCCACTGTTTTGCTGGCGCGGGCCTCAGAGCGGCAACACGAAATGGCGGTCCGCGCCGCAGTCGGCGGAGCACGTCATCGGCTGATCCATCAGTTGCTGACGGAGAGCTTTGTTCTCTCCCTGGGCGGGTGTGCGGGCGGAATTGCGCTCGGGCTCGCAACCAGCCGGTATCTTGGTTCGATCAATGTCCATATGGCCGTTCCTCTTGTGCTGGATTTTCAATTTGACTGGCGCGTCTTAGCCTACGCATTTGGCGCGGCCGTGTTGACGACGGCCCTTGTGGGAATCGCACCCGCCCTGCGCGCGACGCGAGGCGGACTGAATCATCTTCTCCGCGAGAGCGTCCGCACTGAAACTCCCCGAACGCTGCGGTCGCGCAGCGCTCTTGTCGTGGCACAGGTTGCCGGCTCCCTGATGCTGCTGATCGTCGCCGGCCTTTTTATGCGAAGTCTGCGCAACGTTGAGCACGCAAATCTGGGGTTCGATCCGCATAACGTGCTCAATTTCGACGTCGATCCCCACCAGGCGGGATACAGCAAAGCGCAGTCCTGGGAGTTTCTGCAGAAGGTTGTGGAGCGCGTGCGTGCTTTGCCGGGTGTTGATAAGGCCAGCTTTGCTGAAACGGTTCCGATGGGTGGCGTCCATCATGGCACCAACCTGAAGATCGCTGGCTACTCGCGGCCTCGCGGGCAAGGCCCGTATGCCGGCTATAACTCGGTTTCATCACAGTATTTCGAGACCATGCGCGTTCGTATTTTGCGTGGGCGTGGATTTCTGGACTCGGACAGCCAAACAACCCAGCGTGTTGCAGTGATTAATGAAGCGATGGCACAGGAGTACTGGCCCAACGAGAATCCGGTTGGCAGGCGATTCAGCATGGCCAGCGATCCCAAAGATCCGGTCAAGATCATTGGCGAGGTGGAAAACAGCAGAGTCCAACACCTCACGGGGGCAATTGAGCCGTTCATGTATTTATCGCTTGCCCAGTCATACCACTACCGGGAACCGGTCACCCTGCAGCTGCGAACGAGCCTGCCGCTCGCTGCGATGAACCACGAGGTAGCAGCTGCCGTTCATTCGCTCGCTCCCACGATGCCGATCTTCGACGTTCAGACCATGACAACGGCGCTCGATACCACAAACGGATTGTTGTTTTTCCAGATGGGTGCGGAACTGGCCGGCTGCCTCGGCCTTCTGGGGCTTGTGCTGGCAACGGTGGGTTCTTATGGCGTTGTGTCCTATAGTGCCAGCCAGAGAACGCGAGAGATCGGCATTCGTATGGCGCTGGGCGCAAAAGAGGGAGATGTCCTGCGTCTGATGCTGCGCCAGGCATCCCTGGTCGTCGGGGCTGGAATCGCGGTGGGTATCCTGGGAGCAGCCGCGGTTGCCCATCTTGCGTCACACTTCCTGTCCGGAGTCTCGGCACTGGATCCGATTACGTACCTTGTTGCCTCGGTCCTGCTCGCTGGGATTGCGCTGCTCGCCTGCTATGTCCCTGCCCGGCGTGCCACGCGGGTCGATCCAATGGTCGCGCTGAGATACGAGTAGGGATTCTGCGACCCGGAAAAGTGACACGGGCGTGGTCAGTTGATGCCAAATCGCCAATGCGCTCACCGACAGCACAAAGGGAACGCTAAGCCGGCAAGTGCCGAGCGATGCGCGCGGTTGAGGGGTTGTCAGGAGGGATTGTCCGGAGTTGGTCAGGGTGGTGGCGGGCCAGGGTGGTGGCGGAAAAGCTGACGCGCTGTCGGAGGTTGAAAGAGCGCAGGGGTTCTTTCCCTTCGCTGCGCTCCGGGGTCAGGATGACGCCGATGGGGGGATGTGTCGCAACGCAGGGGTATGCGATCCGCATTAGACTCAAATCGAGCCGATGCCCACCACCCTCCGTTCCTACTCGAAGATCAACCTTGGCCTGGCCATTGGCCCGCCTCGCCCGGATGGCTTCCACGCGCTGACCACCTGCTACCAGACGCTCGAAGCCCACGACCGGGTGACGGTCGAGGCCGTGCCGGGGGGGGAAACCGCTCTTCGCATCACCTGTACCGACGGGCGCGTCCCCTGCGACCCGGCCAACACCGCCTGGAAGATCACCGAGCACGCGCTCGCCGCCTGGGGGATCAGCGCCGACGTCCACATCCACATTGAGAAGCGCCTGCCGATCCAGGGTGGACTGGGGGCCGGCTCGGCCAATGCCGCCGCGGCGCTGCTGGCCCTCGAATCCGAGCTTGCCCGCCACGGCATCGGCGCGCTGCCCGGTCCGGAGAAGCTCCGCATCGCCGCCGAGGTCGGCTCCGACGTTCCCCTCTTCCTCATCGGCGGCGCCATTCTCGGGCTGGGCCGCGGCGAGCAGGTTTATCCGCTCCCCGATCTGCCCCCGACCCAGTGCGTTCTGGCACTGCCGGAGATCGGCGTCTCCACTCCGCAGGCTTTTCGCGACTGGGACGCGCTCCATCCCGCCACGCCGGAATTGACCCCGCCTGATCCGTCCGATAAACTACTCACGTTGAGTCGAGCTCTCGCCTCGGCCTTTTGTCCGGGGTCCCCGGCGGGTTCGCCCGCCGGGGGGAGCGCGCACTCCTCCGGTGTCTCCGCCATGGGCGAAGACCTGGCCGGGAAGGCAGATCATCCGCTTCTCGCGCTTGTCCGAACCGGGATCGAAAACGGCTTCGAGGAAGTCGTTTTCCGGCAGCATCCCACTCTCGGAACAATCAGGCGCATACTTGCGGACTCCGCCAGCCCTCAGGAGGCGGCCATTTATGCCGCGCTTTCCGGCTCCGGATCGGCGCTTTTCGGGCTGTACGGAACCGAGGCGGCGGCCAGGGCGGCAGAGGCGCGGCTCAGCGCGTCAGGAATCCGGTCACTGCGGACAGAAACGCTGCCGCGGGATCGCTACTGGCGGGGGATGGGGGAAGAGGGCGACTGAGAGCCGGGTGGTCCAGCGGCTACCAGCGGCCGGAAGGGTTAAGTTGCTGGGCGATCGACTAATGGTAGGTCAAGTGCCTTTGGAGCACTTTGTCCAGGTTCGAATCCTGGTCGCCCAGCCAGGAGCGGAGCAGAACCCAGGCCCGGCGGAAACTTCGCCGCAACATCACGTGATACCAGGCAAACCAGCCAGGAGGATCCTGTGAAGATGGACACGATGGACGCAGTCGCAGCCGACGCGGCAACAACCGCGGCGGCCGCGGTGGACGGCAACGCAGCCAGAGCGAAACCGCAGGCGCGGCGTTCGCGGGTATCGAATGAGGACAGGCGATTCAAGATCTTCTCCGGCACGGCCAATCGCGATCTCGCGGAGGCCATCTGCCGCCACATCGGCGTCACTCTCGGGGAAACCCGCATGCAGCGCTTCGCCGACGGCGAGGTCTACTTCCAGCTGCTCGAAAATGTCCGCGGCGCCGACGTCTTCGTCGTTCAGCCCACCTGCTATCCCGTCGATCAGCACCTGGTGGAGCTGCTGATCATGATCGACGCCCTGAAGCGCGCTTCCGCCGGACGGATCACGGTCGTCGTTCCTTATTACGGATACGCCCGCCAGGACCGCAAGGACCGTCCCCGCGTCGCCATCTCCTCCAAGCTGGTGGCCGATCTCATCACCACCGCCGGGGCCAACCGCGCGCTCTTCATGGACCTGCACGCGGCGCAGATTCAGGGCTTCTTCAACATTCCCGTCGACCATTTCTTCGCCAGCCCGGTGATGGTCAGCTACATCCGCGATCTGAATCTCCCCGACGTCACGGTCGTTTCACCCGACGCCGGCGGCGTGGAGCGGGCCCGCGTTATTGCGACCAAGCTCAGCGTCCCGATGGCCATCGTGGACAAGCGCCGCACCGACATCAACGTGACCGAAGTGATGCACGTCATCGGCGAGGTTAAGGGCCGCACCTGCCTGATCGTGGACGACATCATCGACACGGCCGGCACCCTGGTCAAGACCGTCGATGCGCTGCTCGAGCAGGGCGCCACCCGCGTTTATGCCTGTGCCTCGCATGCGGTTCTCTCCGGGGAAGCAATCCAGCGCATTGCCAGCTCGCGCCTCGAACAGGTTGTCGTGACCGATTCCATTCCGCTGCGCGACAGGACGCGCCCGCTGATCGAATCGGGCAAGCTCAAAGTGCTTTCGGTGGCGGGCCTGCTGGGCGCCGCCATCCTGAGTATTCACATGGAAACCAGCGTCAGCACGCTGTTCAACTGATGTGCAGCTTTCAGCTACTGGCTTTTGGTGGTTAGCTGGCTAAGTTGCAAAACGATAATTGGCGGCGATCGAAAAGGTCGCCGTACAGAAGGGAGTGGATGAGGCGGGCCAGGGGATAGCAGAGGCTGTCTGGTGTTGACGATTGCCTGTTCCCGGTTCCCCGCCTTTCCGTGCCCGAAGGGAAAAGACCATGATCACCCAGGAAGTCGTCAGTGCCGTGCCCCGCGAGGGCAAGTTCAACAAGAATGCAGCCCGCCGCGTCCGGGCGAAGGGCAGCATCCCGGCCGTCGTCTACGGCGCGGCCGAGCCGGCCGTCGCTCTGGAAGTCGACCCCAAGCAGATCCAGCGCATTCTGCACTCGGAGACCGGACACAACACCATCTTCGACCTCGACGTCTCCGGCGCCAAGAACAAGGTGATGATCGTCGACTGGCAGTACGAGCCGATCAAGGGCAAGCTCATCCATATCGACTTCAAGCGGATCGCTCTTGACAAGCCGATCCGTGTCGAGGTGCCGATCCAGATCACCGGCACGGCCGTGGGCGTCAAGACCCAGGGCGGCATTCTCGACCTGACGCTGCGCGAAGTGGAGATCGAGTGTCTGCCCGGGGACATTCCCAGCCACATCGATGTGGATGTGTCGAACCTTGCCTTCGGTATGGTGCTGCGGGTTTCGGATCTGCCCCACGCCGGCAGCCTGCGCTTCCTCACGCCCGAGGACACGCCGGTCGCGCATATCACGGCGATCAAGGAAGAGGCGGCTCCGGCAGCCGAGGCCGAAGCGGCCGCCGCTGCCGCGGGTCCTGCCGAGCCGGAAGTGGTGAAGAAGGGCAAGCAGGAAACCGCCGAAGCCGCTGCCGGGGGCGGAGCCGAAAAGGGCGGAAAGAAGTAGGTGGCAGACAACCGCGGTCCCCGGCAAGCCGGCTTGGCGGGGACCGCGCAGGAAGGGAAGTCGAGTTTGCCGGGGTGGTCAGGCGGTGTGTTGCTGGTGGTGGGCCTCGGGAACCCGGGCATCGAGTACCAGTTCACGCCGCACAACGCAGGGTTTCTGGCGATTGACCGTATCGCCGAGGAGCACAAGGTGGCAGTCGTCAACCGGCGCTGCCGCGCACTCACGGCGAAGGTTCGGATCGCCGGCAGGGAAGCGATCCTGGCCAAGCCGGAAACCTTCATGAACCTGAGCGGGCTTTCGGTCGGGGCGCTCGTAGACGAGTTCGAGGAGGAGGATTCCGGCGAGGGTCCGATCCGCAACCTGCTCGTGCTGTACGACGAACTGGATTTACCGCTGGGGCGGCTGCGAGTACGCGAGCGCGGCAGCCCGGCGGGGCACAACGGGGCGCGTTCCATCTCCGGGGCTCTGGGCACGGACGAATGGGCTCGCATCCGGATCGGAGTTGGAGCGGAGCCGGGCGTCAGGCAGGAAGCTTTCCGGCGCGGCCGGGATTACCTGCTGACGCCGATGAGCAAGCGGGACCTGGCGGCCATCGATCCGGTGCTGGACCGGGTGGCACGCGCGGTGGAGATGGTGGCGGCGAAGGGTGTCCACGCTGCCATGAACGAATTCAACCGCCGGGAGGAACCAGGCCCTGCGGAGACGTAAGGGAGCAGAGGTTTTGCAGCAGGGCAGGGCTATAGCCGTGCCGTGGCAGGAAGCAGCGCGAAGGGGCTTCAGCCCCGGAGAAGAAGCAAGCGGGAAGCGAAATTTTTTGCCGGGCCTCAGGGTCCGGAGGGAAAAGAGAAACTAACGATGCAGCGTTTCTACGAAGTAATGTTTATCGTCCGCCCCGACGTGGCCGACGAAGAGCTCGACAAGCTGATCGCCGGTCTCGAACAGACGGTGACCGGCGGCGGCGGCAGGGTTCGCTCCACGGAGAAGCTGGGGCGCCGCAAGCTGGCGTATCTGGTGCGCAAGTTCTCCGAGGGCAACTACGTTCTGCTCACCATCGATGCCGACGGTCCCCTCGTGGCCGAGCTGGAGCGCCGCCTGCGCGTCTCCGAACCGGTCATCAAATTCATCACCGTGCGCATGGATGAGGAAGACAAGCGCCTTGCCAAGATCAAGGCGATCCGCGCCACCCGCAAGAAGCTGAGCGCCATTCCGCCCGAGCCGGTTCCTGCTCCGGCCGAAGTTGCGCCTGCAGCGGAAGCGGCAACTCCGGCCAGCGCATAGGGGCGCCGGTCAACACCTGGTTTTGAAAAATTGGCCGGCGCCGCCCGCGGCTTCCGGCTGGAGGAATGAATATGGCTGACGAAACGACAACAACATCATCCCGCCCCGAAGCGCCTGCCGGGCGCCCTTCCGGCCCGGGCGGACGCCCCGGAGGCCCCGGGGGGCCCGGCGGACGCAAATTCTTCCGCCGCAAGAAGGTCTGCAAGTTCTGCACGGAGAAGATTGACGCCATCTCCTATCGCGATGTGCGGCTGCTGCAGGGCTTTGTGGCCGAGCGCGGCAAGATCGTGCCCCGCCGCCTGACCGGCGTGTGCACCACGCATCAGCGGCGTCTGAGCCGGGCCATCAAGCAGGCTCGCAACATCGCCCTGCTGCCCTTCGCGGCGCGGTTTTAATTCAGGCGAAGCACCGCTCGGGCGACGGCCGGTCCCAATACCGTCAGTGACGGTATCGGGGTTTCCCAGCCCCGTGCTCTGTGCTCAACTCTTCGGGAGATTGTGGAATGGAAGTGATTCTCAAGGAAGATGTCTCGACCCTCGGTCATCGCGGCGATGTCGTCAAAGTCGCCGACGGCTATGGCCGCAACTACCTGCTTCCCCGCCGGCTCGCCATGGAAGCCACCGCGGCCAACAAGGCCATCATCGAGCAGATGAAGGCCTCCGCCCTCCGCCGCTCCGCGAAGGAAAAGGCCGACGCCGAGCAGCTGGTCACGCAGCTCAATGCCGTCTCCCTGGTCTTCGAGCGCCGCGTGGGCGAGCACGACCAGCTCTTCGGCTCCGTTACCTCGGCGGATATCGCTCAGGGGCTTTCAGCGAAGGGCTTCGAGATCGACCGCCGCAAGGTCCAGCTCGAGGAGCCGCTGAAGTCCACCGGGGAGTTCACCGTTCCGGTGAAGCTGCACCGCGAGGTCACGGCGCACGTCAGCGTCACGGTGAAGGGCGAAGAAGCCCAGGCGGGATAACATTGGGTGGTCACCTTGTCGCCTGAACCCCAGGGTGGCACGAACGCCTGCCCGATGAACCCAAACCTATCTGCGGAGCTGCGCTTCCTGGAGGAATCTCTCCTCCAGCCGGAGATCCGGCGCGACCGGGCGAGGGTGGCGGAGCTGCTTGCCGAGGATTTTCTCGAGTATGGCAGCTCCGGCCGCGTTTATGACAAATCCCGCGTTCTCAATGAACTCACTGCCGAGCCGCCACACCGCATCCATCTGACCGATTTCCACGCCAAGCCGCTGGCTCCCGATCTTTGCCTGGTCACCTATCGCACCGTCCGGCCCGAGGGGCCGCCTCAACCTGGATCCTGCATCCTCCGGAGTTCTATCTGGGTCCGCCGCGATAGCCGCTGGCAGATTGTCTTCCACCAGGGGACTGCAGTTCCTGCGTAATTGAGCCGCTGTCGACGTGCCGAAAGTAATTCCTTCAGCGAAGGTTCTCATTCCCTGAGGCTGAATTCCGCAATGAGAAGATAGATTCACAGGACCTCTGCGAACCGCGCCCATGCTCAAAGTCATCTCCTCGCATGTTTTCCTCGATCATCGCCTGCACCCGGGTCTTCTGGACGTCTTCGCCCGGGCCGGCGCTCAGGGCGTCGAGCTCTTCGCCGCTCGCCAGCACATCGACTACACCAGCCGCTCCCATATTCGCGAGCTGGCCGAGTGGTTCCGCTCCAACAGGACGGAGCCGTTCTCCCTGCATGCGCCCCTGTTTCCCGACCACGAAATGGGACGCGGAGGCGCGCCGCCGGTCAACGTCATCCATCCGGAAAAGGCGCGCCGCATCAATTCGATGGATGAGATCAAGCGCGCCCTCGAAGCAGCCGAGGAGATCCCTTTTCGCTTTCTCATCGTCCACCTCGGCGACCGCGACGATACCTGGGGACCCCGTGCTCTGGAACACTCCGTCACCGCGCTCGAACATCTGCGTGCCTTCGCCAGCCCTCTCGGAGTGAAGCTTCTGGTCGAGAACCTGGAAGGCGAGGTGGCGCGGCCTGCCCACCTCATCGAGATCCTGAAGCTGGGCCGGCTGGAGGACATCGGGGTTTGCCTCGACGTCGGTCACGCGCACCTCGGCGACGGTGTGGCGTCCGCCCTCGAGGTATTGAAGGACCGGCTTCGCTCCTCGCACCTGCACGACAACAAGGGCGACAAGGACGCGCATCTCTGGCCCGGTGACGGCACGATTTCGTGGGATGAAACCCTGGCCGGGCTGAAAGCAGCCCCGCAGGCTCCCGCCGGGGTGCTGGAGATTCATCACAACCTCGGCGATTCAGCCGAAGCCGTGGCAACAAAGGCCAAGGGCGCTTTCGAGAAGATGGACGCGGCTCCCAAGGCTTAGAACAGGCAGATCATGGCAGACGGAAACCCGCAAATTGTAACCGAGACGGCGACAGAAGCTCCTCTCTCCACCATCGCGGAGATCGGCCGGCACGAGGGGCAGACCGTTACCCTGCACGGCTGGCTCTACAACCTGCGCGAGAGCGGCAAGCTGCTCTTTCCCATCTTTCGCGACGGCACCGGAACCATCCAGGGCATTGTCCCGAAGGCAGCCGTGGCGCCCGAGGTCTTCGAGACCGTCAAGGGACTCACCCAGGAGTCGTCGGTCATCGTGACCGGCAAAGTCCGCGCCGACAAACGTGCGCCCGGCGGTTACGAATTGGACGTCGAGAATGTTCAGGTCGTGCAGCGCGTTCCCGAGGACGATCCTTACCCGATCTCCCTCAAGGAGCACGGCACCGATTTCCTCATGGAGCATCGCCACCTGTGGGTGCGCACTCCGCGCCAGGCGGCCATCCTCCGCATTCGCGCCGAGATCATCAAGGCGGCCCGCGATTTCCTCGACGACAACGGCTTCATCCTCACCGACCCGCCCATCCTCACGCCCGCCGCCTGCGAGGGAACCAGCACGCTCTTTCCCGTCGAGTACTTTGGCGATGAAGCTTACCTCACGCAAAGCGGCCAGCTCTATATCGAGAGCACGGCGCTCGCCCTCGGCAAGGTCTATTCCTTCGGGCCGACTTTTCGCGCGGAAAAGTCGAAGACGCGCCGTCACCTCACCGAGTTCTGGATGGTCGAGCCGGAATGGGCCTTCGCCGGCCTTGACGATCTGATGGGCCTCGCGGAGAACTTCATCAGCTTCATTGTCGAGCGCGTGCTGACCCGCCGCGCCGCGGAGCTGAAGACCATCGGCCGCGACGTCACGAAGCTCGAAACGATTCGTCCTCCGTTTCCACGCCTCCGCTACGACGAAGCGGCCGCAATGCTCAATGAAGCTTACGCAAAGGGCATGCTGGAACAGCCCTTCGAGTACGGCAACGACTTCGGCTCGCCGGACGAGACCTACATCTCCTTGCAGTTCGACCGGCCCGTGATGGTGCATCGCTATCCCGCCGCGGTGAAGGCCTTCTACATGGAGCCCGATCCCAGGGATCCGAAGTACGCGCTGTGCGTCGACGTTCTTGCTCCCGAAGGTTACGGTGAAGTCATCGGCGGCTCGCAGCGCATCGCCTCGTACGAACTGCTGAAGAGGCGGATCGAAGAGAACCACCTGCCGATCGAGGCCTTCCAGTGGTATCTCGATCTGCGACGTTACGGTTCGGTTCCGCACTCCGGCTTTGGCATGGGCATCGAGCGCGCGGTGGCATGGATCTGCGGTCTCGAGCATGTGCGCGAAACCATTCCGTTCGCCCGCACCCTGAACCGCATCTACCCGTGATGGTATGGCTGAGATGAACGAGAAGTCCTCGGCAAGTTCACCCGGAACGTCACCTCGTGGCGCGAACCTGACCAGCGCCGCAGCCTCGGGCGGTGTCCAGAGCCTGCCGCCGCGAAAGATCCGGGTCATCGGCGTTCCCCTGGATCTCGGCGCGTCGCGGCGCGGGGTGGATATGGGCCCGTCAGCGGTTCGCGTCGCCGGACTGGAGTCCCGCCTGGAGGCGCTCGGACACGAGGTCCACGACGGCGGCAACATCAGCGTCGCGCTTGCCGAAACCAAGGCCGCCGGCGATCAGAACGCCCGCTACCTGAGGGAGATCACCGAAACCTGCACGCGCGCCGCGGAAATGGTTCTCAAGGCGCTGAGCGAGGCGATGACGCCGGTGATCCTGGGCGGCGATCATTCGGTCGCGGCGGGCAGCGTCTCCGGAGCGGCGGAATTCTACCGCCGGCAGAACCAGAAGATCGGCCTCCTCTGGATCGACGCGCATGCGGACATTAACACGCCGGCGACTTCGCCCAGCGGCAATGTCCACGGCATGCCGCTCGCGGCATTGCTGGGCCTGGGGCCGGAGCCGCTGTCGAACATTCTCGGCTGGTCGCCCAAAGTGCAGCCGGAAAATACCGTCCTCATCGGGGTGCGCGACATCGATCCCAGCGAGAAGGAGAATATCCGCCGCGCCGGTATCACCGAGGTCTACACCATGCGCGACATCGACGAGCGCGGCATGAGGGCGGTGATGGAAGAAGCTCTGCGCGCCGCGGGCCGCGGCACCGCGGGCTACCATGTCTCCCTGGACATGGACTGGATCGATCCGGAAGACGCGCCGGGCGTGGGCACGCCGGTTCGCGGAGGGGCAACGTATCGCGAAGCGCACCTGGCCATGGAGATCATTGCCGATCACGGGCGAATGCTCTCCCTGGAGGTCGTGGAAGTGAATCCGGTCATCGATGAGCACAACCGCACTGCCGATCTGGCCGTGGAACTGATCTCATCGGCCTTCGGCAAGAAGATTCTGTAATCGCAGGCGAAACAATCTCAGAATGGCGCCGGAACCCGCTTCAGCCCATCCGGAATCCGGCAGAACCTCGCGCTGATACGGCAACTCCGCTCCGATTCCGCCCTCGCCCAACTGCGATACCTTGAGAAGAGAGGCTCTTTGATGACTTCTTCGGTCTCCGCTCCTGCTTCCGGTACTCTCGTCCACTCCTGGAACTCCGCCGATCCGCAGGCCCTCGAAGCCTGGGTCGAGGAACGTCTGCGCCGCCATGGCGAGGCGATCGAAGTTCTGCTGGCCGCCTCGGCTCCGCGCACGCTCGAAAACACCCTGCGCGCCTACGATGACGCCCTTGCGGAGCTCGCGCTGGCGGGATCCGAGACCGGGCTGCTGCACAGCGTGCATCCCGAGAAACCGATGCGCGACGCCGCGCAGGGACTGCTGCAGAAGATTTCCCAGGCGGGTGTCGAGCTGGCGCTGAATCGCGGCGTCTACCAGGCGCTCTCCCAGGTGGACGCGAACGCCGCCGATGCCGCCGCGAAGCACTATCTCGACCGCACGCTGCTCCAGTACCGTCTGGCAGGCGTCGACAAGGACGATGCCACACGCGCGCGGATCAAAGAGCTGCAGGACAAGGGGACGCTGCTGGGCCTCGGCTTCGCCCGCAATGTGCAGGAGGGAGGGAACACCGTCGTGATCGAGAACGCGGCGGAGCTGGACGGTCTTCCTCCCGATTTCCTCGAGGCGCACCAGCCCGGCGAGGACGGCAAAATCGTCCTGACTACCGACTTTCCGGACTATCTGCCGGTGATGACCTTTGCGCGCTCCGGCGATCTGCGCCGCCGCATGTTCCTCGCCTACAACACACGCGCGTTCCCGGCCAATCGTCAGGTGCTGCTCGATCTGCTTGCCATCCGGCAGGAGATCGCCAGTCTTCTGGGATTCCCGCACTGGGCCGATCTGGCCACGGCCGATCAGATGATGGAGTCGGCGGCCAACATGCAGGCTTTCCTGGACGACCTGGACGGAGCCAGCAAGGCGGGCGCGGAGAAGGAGTTCGCGATGATCCTGGAGTTTGCGCGGGCCGCGGAACCGGGATTTGGCCAGATCGATGCCGCCAGCCGCGGCTATTGGCTGGAGCAATACCGGCGGTCGGCCTTCGCGTTCGATTCGCAGTCAGTGCGGCCGTATTTCCCGTACGACCGGGTCCAGGCCGGCGTGCTGGCAACCGCAGAGAAGCTGTTCCAGGTAAAGTTCCGCCGGGTTCAGAATCCCGACGTATGGAATGCTTCGGTGAGCGCCTGGGAAGTCTGGGACGGAACGGAGCTGGTGGGGCGCTTCTATCTCGACATGCATCCGCGCGAGGGCAAGGACAAATGGTTCTCCGCGCATCCGCTGGTGCCCGGCATTCTGGGGCGCCAGTTGCCGGAGGCCGCGCTGATCTGCAATTTTCCTGAGCCGAAGGAGGGCAATCCCGGGCTGCTCCAGCACTCCGATGTGGTGACCTTCTTCCACGAGTTCGGCCATCTGATGCACGCCCTGCTCGGAGGCCGGCAGGCCTGGGCCGGGATCAGCGGCATCGCCACGGAGGGCGATTTCGTCGAGGTGCCGTCGCAGATGCTGGAGGAGTTCTTCCGCGATCCCCGGCTGCTGGCCAGCTTCGCCCACCACTACGAAAGCGGCGAGCCGATCCCCTCCGAGCTGGTGCTGAAGATGAACCGTGCCGGAGCCTTCGGGCGCGCGGACTGGGTCCGCACCCAGCTTTTCTACACCACGTATTCGCTCGAAACCCATCGCCTCAGTCCTGCCGGGCTCGACCCCGACCAGCTGATGCGCAGCCTCTATGAGCGCTTCCTGCCCTATGCGTGGATCGACGGCAACCGCATGTACGCGAGCTTTACGCACCTCACCGGCTACTCGTCGAATTACTACACCTACCTCTACGACAAGGTGATCGCGCTGGACTTCTTCAGCCAGTTCCCGCGCCACGCGCTGCTCGATTCGCCGGTGGCCATGCGCTACCGCCAGGCCGTTCTCGATCCGGGCGGCTCCATGCCCGGGCGCGAGATCGTGCTGCGCTTCCTCGGAAGAAACCAGTCGAGCGACGCCTTCACCCGCTGGGTGGGCGAGGAGTTTCAGCCGATGACGGCGGCCTGCGGGTGAGAATCTCGGTCGCAGTTCACTGCCATTCCCTTTCAAATAGGGTTTAGGATGCAATCGATGGCGTTCCTCCCGCCAGCGCTGGCCGCAGCCCGTAAATTTGGTGTGGCCATGCACCAAAAGGGAAGGAGATAGGCTGCAGGATGCTCACACAAGCTGAAGCAGACCAACTAATCCAGATGGAAAAGCAATTTGTGCGTCCCCCAGCATCGATCAGCATCCCGCCGGGAGCAGACGAGACCTATGAGCTTGTGGGCCAGGGAGATCGCGAAAGATTCCAGCTCGATGTGTGGCGAGGTACGCTGCGGCTTTCGAAACTGAAGCTTCAGAACAGGGCGCGAAGCGTCGTGGTTCTCGTTCGGCTCGATGTCGATGGTGCACCTCATACGAATCCAGACGGGGAGCAGGTTTCAGGGACCCATCTGCACCTGTTTCGGGAGGGGTACGACGACAAGTGGGCCTATCCCATAGACTCAGCGAGGTTCACATTGCTGAGCGACCTCGGTGCGACATTTCAGGAATTCTGCGCGTTCTGTAACATCGTGGCATCTCCACCGTTCCAGGGAATAATCGCATGAGCCAAGCCGATTGCCAGAAGATGATCGATGATTATGTAGCTTGGCTTCGTCGGGGGCTCTCGATCGAGGAAGTCGGCGGAGTCTGCGAGCTAACGACACCATTTCTGGACAGGCATAACGATCACCTCCAGGTATACGCAATCAGAAGGAACGGCAGTGTTACGCTTTCCGATGACGGCTTTGTCCTTTCTGATCTGCGAACAAGCGGGCTCGATGTCGATACGCCGAAGAGAAAAGCCGTTCTTGAAAGCATATTGAATGGTCTGGGCGTTCGAGCAGAAAACCAGCAGTTGGTAGTCGAAGCGTCACCAGCTAATCTGGGGCAGCGTTTACACTCGCTGGTTCAGGCGATGCTGGCCGTAAACGATATGTTCGTAATGGCTCAACCCCGCGTCGCGGGATTTTTCTTTGAAGATGTTCGCAGCTTTCTCGACAGCCATAATGTTCGCTACACTCCCCGGGTGAAACTTGCAGGCAAGAGCGGTTATGACCATGGCATCGATTTTTTGATTCCGAAATCTCAAAAGCGACCGGAGCGTATCCTGCAGGCAATCGCTGCGCCAAAGAAGGACAACATATTCGCGTATCTGTGGATGTTGAGCGACACGCGTGCCGCACGCCGCGATGGAACCGAGCCTGAAGCATACGCATTCCTGAATGATCAGGAGCAGCCAGTAGGAGGCGACGTAACCGAAGCCCTCGCGGCCTATCGCGTAATCCCCGCTCTTTGGTCGCGCCGTGGCGATTATGTGGATGCATTAGCTGCGTAAGGGGATTTGTATCAATGGCACGTGTTCGACTGATTGTTCTTCTTCTCTTCTGCGCGTCTGGTCTCATACACGCCCAAAGCGATCCGATCATCACCGTCCATCATGGGCCCAACGCGCCCGAGCAGGCGGCGAAGCATTATGTCGTCATGGTTTCCCTCAACGGCTTCCGCTACGACTACGCGAAGAAATATGGTGCGGAGCACCTGCTGGCGATGGCTGCTCACGGAGCCAGCGTTCCCGAAGGGATGATTCCGGCTTACCCGTCGCTGACCTTTCCCAATCACTACACGCTGGTGACCGGGCTCTATCCGGAGCACCACGGCATTGTGGGCAATCAGTTCTACGATCCGGCGCGCAAAGAGCGCTATTCCTACATCGACCCGAAGACCAGCAGGGACGGCTCCTGGTATGGCGGAACGCCTTTGTGGTCGCTCGCAGAAAAGCAGGGAATGCGTACCGCATGCTTCTTCTGGCCGGGATCGGAGGCTGAGATCGCCGGCGAGCGGCCGACATATTATCTGCACTACAACGAGACCATCCCGGAGGAGAAGCGCGTCGAGCAGGTAATCGCCTGGCTCAAGCTGCCGCCCGAGGAGCGGCCGCACTTCATCACGCTCTACGACTCCGAGGTCGATCATGCCGGACACGAATTCGGCCCCGACAGTCCCCGGACGGCCGCAGCCGTCAGGCACGCCGACGACCTGGTGGGCACGCTGGAGAAGGATCTGAACGTCCTGCATCTGCCCGTCGACCTGATCGTCGTTTCCGATCACGGTATGGAGCGGATCGAGGGCGGCTGGATCGACCTCGATCAGTACGCCCCGTTCGAAAATTTCGTCACAGCGGGCACGTTTCTCTACGCCCCCTCGGAGCAGGCCGCGAACACGGCGTACCAGAAGCTCAAAGCGGCGGACGCGGCTTTCATGGTGTACCGGCGCAGCAATGTTCCGGCGGAGCTGCACTTTGATGACAATCCACGCGAGGGCGATCCGGTGATTGTGGCGCGTGGTCCGTATGCCATCCGCGCGCATGCGCCGCCGCCGGAAGGGGAGGATCGCGCGCCTGCGGTGGGGAATCACGGATTCGATCCCTTCATGATCCCCAATATGAAAGCGATCTTCTATGCCGAGGGCCCGGATATCCGCGCCGGCGTCAGGCTGCAGCCGTTTGAGAACGTCAATGTGTATCCGCTGGTGGTAAAAATCCTCGGGCTGAAGAGCCCTTCCGTGGACGGGGACGAGAACGTGCTCTCCGGCATTCTCGTCGCCGGCCACTAACTGCACTCAGCCGTTAAACGTCGCCTGAGCTGCCGTTACACCCCGAGGCTCGCCGCGCAGAAACGTCTCGACCAGTTCGTTCTTCGCAGAGAAGACAGCGATGTCGGCGGAGCGTCCGGGGGCCAGAGAACCGACCTCACCCTCCAGCCCGATCATGCGCGCCGGATTGCGCGTCGCCAGCGGAATCACGTCGGCGAGAGGCGCTCCGGTGAACGCGGCGAAATTGCGCACAGCACGTTCGAGCGTGAGCGTGCTGCCGGCCAGCGTGTCTTCGCCGGTGATGCAGCGGCCGTCCTTCACGCGAACCTCGACTTCTCCGAGGTGATAGGTCCCGTCCGGCATGCCGGTGGCGGACATGGCATCGGTCACCAGCAGAGCGCGATCCTTCCCCTTGGCCTTCCAGAAGAGGCGAACCGCGGCGGGATCGACGTGCAGCCCGTCGCAGATCATCTCCGCGTAGAGATTGTCGTTGGTCAGCACTTCTCCCAGAATCCCAGGCTCGCGATGGTCGAAGGCGCGCATGGCGTTGAAAGTATGGGTCGCGGTCACACCGCCGGCCCGTACTCCGGCCTGGGCCTCCGCGGCCACTGCGTTGCTGTGGCCGAGGCTGACGCGCACTCCCAGAGTCGTGGCATGGGCGATGGTTTCCAGCGCGCCCGGCAGTTCCGGCGCAATGGTCATCAGGCGGATCTTGCCTTCCGCGGCCTGCCATAAACGGTCGAAAGCCGCGACCGACGGTGTTTGCAGCTGATGCGCGGCATGGGCGCCGCGCTTGTGCGGAGAAAGAAACGGCCCTTCGATATGGATGCCATGAGGACGAGCGCCCTCGACCGGGGCGTGCAAAAGCTTCGCCAGGCCGCTGAGCGAGCGCAGCAGGACATCCATGGGCGCGGTCATCGTGGTGGCGAGATACGCACCCACCCCGCGGCGGGCGAGAAACTCGCCCACGTGGTTCACCACGGAAGCGGTGCCCTCCATGAGGTCGTGTCCGCCGCTGCCATGAATGTGGACGTCGAAGAGAGCGGGAGCCAGCGTGCAATCGGGCAGTTCAACATGCCGGCCGGCGGGAAGCGGAGCATCCCTGCGGGAAACGATTTCGGCAATCACGCCGTCTTCGATGACGACTGCGGGCTGGAGAACAACCCGATCGGGAGTGAAAAGCTGGCTGGCTGTCAGTACGGTGCGCACAGAACAGGGTACACCTCGGGACTTTCGCTGCCGTTCAGGGGGTCAGCTTCAGTTCTGCGGGGCAACTGCCGGGCGGGGCACCACGATTCCCTTCGCCTTGTGGGCACCGGGAGCGATGCGCGCGCGTCCCTGCCGGTGGATCGCGTGCCCCCTTGCCGACTTGCCGGCCGGGATCGGGGCGGAAGACGGTCCCGCGGGGTGCGCCGCGGAGGCGGCTCCGACTCCCGAGGCAGGCAGATGCAGCACGGGGGCTACGGAAACCGGGGCCGGCGCGATGTGCCTCGAGTGGCTCACGGAACCGGCAACGATCACCGCACCGACCAGCAATGTGGAGGCGGTGCCGAGAGCCGGCGCCGAGAACCGCCTCAGCCAGCCGGTGCGCGAGGCAGGGAATGCATTGGTAGCGGAGCCCATCCGCATACGCTCGGCCGCCAGGCGAGTCAGAAGCCTGCCTTCCAGGCCGGGTGCGGGTAGAGAGTTGCCGAGGCTGCGCAGGGCAGCGTCAATCCGGTTGTTCACACGGGAATCGGATCCGGGGTCGATCTCAGGCTTCATCGCGTGATCCCTTCTTTCTCGAGCAGAACCGCAAGTTCTCTGCGGGCGCGGAAGATGCGGGAGCGAATGGAGGACTCGGTGGTGCCGAGCGTGGCCGCGATCTCGGCGGTGCTCAGCTCTTCGACGGCCGACAGCAGCAGCGCCTCCCGCTCGCGGTTCGGGAGCCGATCCACCAGCGCGAGAATGCGAGCGTGTTCCTCCGTGGAGATTGCAGTGTCGTCCGCGCCGCGTTCGCCGGAGGGCAGCACGCGGGCGTGGTCGGCGATGTCCTCGTTCTCCGGGCGCGTTTTGGCGCGGCGCTTCTTGTCGAGGACGATATTCCAGACGATGCGAACCAGCCAGACCCGGTAATCGCGGATTTCCGAGAGGCGGGATTCGTGCTTCAGGACGCGAAGGAAGGTTTCCTGCACGGCGTCTTCCGCCTCGGCGGCATTGCGCGTGACCGAGAAGGCCACACGATAAAGGGCCGTCGAGTACTCAGCAACCAGGGCGGCAATCGTCTTGCTGGTGTCCAATGGCTTCGCAACCGGAGCAGGCGCCACCCAGCTGACGAGCTGGCCTTCCAGGGAATTCATCCTGGCTATCCTCCGGCCGGATTTCGAGGTCCGGCGCAGGTAAATCGCACGTCTGCTCTAAAGACGGAGGATACCGCGTTTTCGCTCCTGCCGATTTGGGCGTGGCCAAATCACGGGGCTTCCGGGTGTATTTCGTGCTGTGGAGTCTTTCACCAGACTGGCACTAGACTGGCACTGATGCACTCGCCAGGCAGCCGGGGGCGGCAGAAGACGCGCCGCCTTCGGCGAAGAGCGCGGCATCCGGGCGCCAGGAATTTTCATGCATCGGCAACCCTGGTTCGAACTTCACGATCAGCAGTGGTTTCCCGCCCTCTTCCGCGATCTGGTGACGGAGGCGCTGCAAGCCACGTGGAAGACGAACCACACCTATCGGCCTGTCGTCCCGCTGCTGCGCGAGGCGGTGGAGCGCTCGCGGTCGCGCCGCATCATCGACCTGTGCTCAGGCGGAGGCGGTCCCTGGCCCGCGCTGTACAAGCAGATGGCGGACGGGCGCCCGCTGGAGGTTCGTCTGACGGATCTCTATCCGAATGCGCGCGTTACGCCGGCCAACGGGCTCAGTATGCACCCGGAGCCGGTGGATGCGCGCTGCGTTCCGGGGCAGCTGACAGGCTTCCGCACCATGTTTTCCTCCTTCCACCATTTCGATCCGCCCGCAGCCCGGGCGATCCTGGCCGACGCTTTCTCGCGCCGGGAGGGGATCGCGGTCTTCGAGGCAGCTCGGCGCAGCGCCTGGACGCTTCTGGCGGTCAATGCCGTTCCGCTGCTGGCGCTCAGAGCGGGGCTGGCGGCGTGGCCCATCCCGGCGAGCCGCATCCTGTGGACCTATCTGCTTCCGGTGGTTCCGGCGGTGCTTTGGATGGATGGCGTGCTGTCGTGCCTGCGCAGCTACTCGCTGGCCGATCTGCATGAGCTGACGGAGGGGCTGTCGGCTCCGGATTATGAGTGGCGGATGGGCGAGCAGCGCGGCGGTCCGGTGGCGATCACCTACCTGATCGGAGGGGCGGTGAACCGCTGATCCGGCAACCGCCGCGGCGTCCGCGAAGCGCACCCGATGCGGGCGGGGACGGCGAAAACCGGGGCACTCCCGCTCGCCTGCGCGGGCAACCTTTGACAATCCGACCGCAGGTTTGCTGGTGCATAATGGCAGCAGGGGCCCTCCCGGTTTGAACCTGCCCAATTCCATCACGATGGGCCGCATCTTCTGCGTACCTGTGCTCATCTGGATGCTGTCGCCGCATTTTCCACATGGCGGCTGGCATGGCGAGCAGGAGGTGGCTGCATCCCTGTTCTTCATCGTGGTTTCGATCTCCGACGGCGTCGACGGCTATCTTGCCCGGAGGCGCGGCCAGATCACCACGATGGGCATGCTGCTCGATCCCATTGCCGACAAGCTGCTCATCTGCTCGGCTTACATCGCGCTGATCCAGTTCAATCCGCACGTGGTGAAGCCGTGGATCGCGGTGATTGTGATTGGGCGCGAGTTTCTGGTGAGCGGCCTGCGTTCGATTGCCTCGACGGAAGGCTTCACCATCGAAGCCAGCGATCTGGGCAAACTCAAAACGGTGATCCAGATCGTCTCCGTGGTCGCCGCGACCCTGGCTCACGGCTGGTACGAGTGGCACTTCGGGTGGTTCATCGTGCCGGTGGATCTGTTCGCGGTGGTCGGAATCTACTACATGGCTGCTGTTTCGACTCTTTCGGCCGTCGATTACTTTGTGGCCTTCTGGCGAAAGATCGACCGGGCCACCGCGACCCGTCGCAGCAGCGAGAACGAATTCGTGCTGAGCCGGCGGAAGAAGAAGACTCCGCCGCAGCCGGCGCGCAACGCGACGCAACTCTAGAAATCGCGGGGCTGTCCGCCCCTGCCGGGGCCGAGCTCAGCCGGTGCTCCCCCCTGACCTGCCATTCCCGGCGGCGCGTGCAGGTCTCGTGCGCTCTGACCGTCATCGATGCAGGAACGATCATCAACCGGAAGGCGGAACCGGACTGCATCTTCGTGGAGTATCCTGATTACGAAATCAACGAATACGGTTCGCGCGGGATGGGCGAGACTGGGCTGGCCGGCGCAGCTCCCGGACCCCGGATGGCCGTATATCACGCGACGGGCGAGGGGGTTCGCAAGCTGCCTGTTGGGGTCGAGGACCCGCTGGCCGCGCCGCAGAATCCGAGTGCCTGAAGATGAGTGAATTGCGGCAGATCCTCGACCTGTGGAAGCGGGCCACCGCCGCGGGCGAGGAAATTTGCCTCGCCACGGTCGTTGGCATTGAGGGGTCGGCCTACCGACGCCCTGGGGCGCGCATGCTGCTGACGTCGACCGGCCTGCGGGCGGGAACCATCAGCGGGGGGTGCCTCGAAGCCGAAGTCGTGAAGAAAGCCTGGTGGCTGACCGCGCAGGGCCCAGCCATCCAGCGCTACAGCAGTTTTTTCGACGACGATGGCGATATGCCCTACGGTCTGGGCTGCGGCGGGACCGTGATCGTTCTGCTGGAGCGGGGTGAGGCCGCGGCGGCATCGCTGGAGGCGCTGCGCCGCAGCAGCGAGGAACGAACTCCTTCGGTCATCCTCACGGATACCGCGGTCGAACAACCCGGCACTGTGCTGATCCTGAATCACGCGGGGGAAGCGGTGTTCGAGCGCGCCGCGGATTCGCAGCTGCGCGCAGCCGCCCGGGAAGCGCTGCAGGCCCGGGAGTCGCGGCGCTTTGGGCAGACCTTCATCGAGTATGTCGCACCTCCGCTGGCCCTCTTCGTCTTTGGCGCGGGGGATGACGCGCAGCCGCTGGTGGAACTTGCATCGTCGCTGGGGTGGCATGTGGCGGTCGCGGACGGGCGCACGAACCTCGCGCGGGCGGAGCGCTTTCCGCGGGCAGCGCGCGTGCAGGTGCTCGACGAGTCGCTGGCCGCGAACCCGGAAGATGCCGCCGTCATCATGACCCACAGCTACGAGCAGGACGCCAGACTGCTGCGTATGCTGCTGCCGCTCAGGCTGAGGTACCTCGGCATTCTGGGGCCGAAGCTGCGTACCGAGCGTCTGGTGACGGAAGTGGCTCCGCAGCTGGGCCTCGATCCGGCTGCGTGCATGGCGCGGCTGCACAGCCCGGTGGGGCTGGATATTGGCGGCCATTCGCCGGCGACCATTGCGCTCTCGATTGCGGCGGAGATTCAGGCGGAGTTTTCCGGCCGACCGGCGCGCAGCGGCGCCTCCGCCGAACCCGTTCATGCCTGAGCCTTGCTTCGCCGCGGTACTACTGGCTGCGGGTGGCTCGGCCCGTCTCGGCAGACCGAAGCAGCTCATTCGAATCGGCGGCGAATCGCTTCTTCGCCGAACTGCGCGGATCGCCCTGGAGGCAGGACTTGCGCCGGTCTTCGTCGTCCTTGGCTATCGTGCAGGGGAAATGGAGCCCGAGCTGGAAGGCCTGGCCGTCACGGTGCTTCTGAATGAAAGGTGGCAGGAGGGTATGGGATCGTCCCTGCACTGCGGAGTGGCTTCGGTGTCCGGCCTGCGCCCCGAGCCTTCAGGGGTGGTGCTGATGGTCTGCGACCAGCTGCGTCTCAACCGCGAGCACCTGCGCGCGCTGCTGACATGCCAGTCCGAGGGCGATAGCTGGATTACGGCCTCCTTCTATGGAGGGAGAGCGGGAGTTCCGGCTGTCTTTTCCCGGCGCCTGCTGCCGGCGCTTCTTGCGGTAAGGGGGGATCGGGGCGCCAGGGATCTGATCGCCGGGTACCCGGAGCAAACGAAACTGGTTCCCTGGCCGGACGGAGCCCTGGATCTGGACCTTCCGGAGGACCTGAAACCAGGCAGGGTGGAGTGATGGGGATCATGGTGAGGCGTCTATTTGGTGATATCGAAATAAGATTCACCTCACAAAAGCGATTTTCTCCGCTGAGCTAACCTTCTGCAACCCTTATGGGGAGCGAGTTGCCAACCGTTTACATCGGGGTCTAGCATACGGGGAGTTTGGTGGAAATCCCTGCAAGGACGGGACGCGCCCCGAGCGAAGCCATGTCGATCCCCGAGAAGCTGATGTTGCAGTCCCACTTCCAAAGCAGCAAGCGGAGCGAGCTTATATGGCGTGGTATGCCTACTGCATAACAGAAAGACAGGCCTTTCCCGAACTGCTTCGTCACCGGAAGCCAATTCCAATGGAAGCAGTTACCGGGATCCAGGGAAACCAGATTTTTCTTTACCCAGCCAGTGATTTAGCCGTCATCGTCAGCGAGTACTCCTCCTCGGAAACTCTTACTCAGCAGTCCGGCGTTGAACATGCCCGTGTCATTTCAGACTGCTTCAGAACTTCCACTGTCCTGCCCTTTCGTTTTGGAACGGTATTTGCCGACGACGACGCACTTCGGCGGTCGATTCGCTCCAACCAGAGGCAGTTTCTTACCAATATCGAGCGGCTCCGGGGCAAAGCGGAAATGCATCTGAAGGTGATGCTCGAGGATTGCTGCCGCGAGCAGGTCCGCCGGTACGACCCCAATTCGGTGCCTGCCGTGGGGCGGGCCTATTTAACGAATTTGCGTGAGAATGCGACGCTGCAGCGCGAGCGGCAGACGAAGGCGCGCACGATCAGTGTCCAGATGCATCGCATGTTCCTGCCGCTGGCCGAGGAAGTCACCTGCCGGCGCGTGGATAAAGGCAAGATGCTCCTCGATATTGCGCACCTGATCGAGTCCGCCGGGGTGGAGCGGTACCAGAACAAGTACTCCAGCGCCAGCATGCTGATGAAGGATTGCCAGATGCAGCTTTCGGGCCCGTGGCCACCCTACCACTTTGTGCATCGGCTCACCAGCCACCCCGCTTCGCCGGCGGCAGCGGCCGCGGGCGCTCCGCGGCACGCCGCCAACCTTGCGGTTCCGGCGTAGCCGGCGCAAACTGCATCAAGACGAAAAAAGCCCCGGCGGACCCACGAACCACCGGGGCTTTCACTGAGGACAAAAGCGGGTGTTGAACTGAAGCGCAGCATCCCGCTCGCCTCTGGTGTATAGACGCGCGAAACGGGGAGAAAGTTAAGCGTTCTCCTGCAGCACTCCGCACGTGAGCGCGCGGCTGATCCGCGTCGTTCCCGGCCATCCCACAGCCGATGCGGCGGCGGATATGATGTGCAGAGAGATGAGCAAAATTTCCTTTCTCTTTCCCGGGCAGAACTCGCAATATACGGGTATGGGGCGCGACCTTGCGGAGAAGTTTCCGGTCGCGCGCCGAACCTTTGAAGAAGCGGATGACGCGCTGGACTTCTCTCTGTCGAAGCTGTGCTTCGAAGGGCCGGAGGAGCAGCTGAAGCTGACGGAGTTTCAGCAACCGGCAATCTGCACGGTTTCCGTGGCGGCGCTGCGCGTGCTGGCCGAGCAGGGAATTACGCCTGTGCTGGTTGCCGGGCATTCGCTCGGCGAGTATGGGGCCAACGTTGCGGCCGGTTCGATGGTGTTTGCCGACGCAGTTCGGACCGTCCGCCAGCGGGGACGATACATGCAGGAGGCTGTTCCGGCGGGGCAGGGCGGGATGGCTGCCGTTCTTGGGCTGAGCTCGGAAGCAACCGCGCGCGCCTGCAGCGATGCGGCGGCGGAGAGGCAGGCAATCGTCTCGGCGGCAAATTTCAACTCGCCCGAGCAGACGGTCATTTCCGGCGAGGCAGCGGCCGTTGAGCGGGCTGCGGCTCTGTGCAAAGAGCGGGGCGCGAAGCGCGTGGTTATGCTGCAGGTGAGCGCGCCTTTTCACTGCGCGCTGATGCAGTCTGCTCAGGATCGCCTGGCCGGGCTGCTGCAGGGCGTCACGTTTGCCGCGCCGCGCATCCCTGTGGCGGTGAATGTCGATGCCGCGCTGGCGAGCCAGCCAGACCGATTGCGCGACGCGCTGATCCGGCAGGTGACCGGAGCGGTGCGCTGGGTTGAATCGATGCGACTGCTGATCGCGCAGGGAACGACACTCTTCATCGAGGTGGGGCCGGGAAAGGTACTCACGGGCCTGATGCGGCAGATTGACCGCAGCCAAACCTGCCTGAACGTGGAGGACGCGGCGAGTCTGGAGAGACTCCTTCTTCTGCAGAGCACGGAAGCTCAGGCGAAAGACAGCCAGCGGTAAAGCGGCCAGCCGTCAGTTCTGAGATTCTGCTGCGGGCTCCGAACTCTCTCATGGTCCGGAATAAAGCTCGATGGGCGAGAAGCCGATGGTGTTGGTTCTGTCATCGATGCGCAGAAAGATGGGAGTGCTGCCACCGTTGACGTCCAGGCCGATCACCACGCCATTGCCGACGTGCCGCGCCACGATGATTTTGTGGCTTCTGATGACGCCGTAGTCGCTTGCCGGGCCCCAGTCCTTCGAGAACTCACTGAAACCGTACGGTTCAAAGTTCTGCGGATGCTGCTGCCAGTTTGGATCGTTGTTCCAGAGGCCGTAGGCCTCTTTCAGATCGCCGCTTTGCACCGCGCTGAAGAACTGATTGATCCTGTGATCGGCGGACCAATGCCAGAACTGCCAGGGAATCTGCAGATACCAGAACCACGCGGTGATGCCCACCACCACCACAAAGACAATTGCGGCAATCGAAAAGTTGTGAACAAGGCGCGCTTTGCGCGCATTGTAGGCAGGAGCATCCAGCAGGGTCATTCCGCGCGACTCCTTTCGTCTTCCGCGACCCGAGACCTCGAAGGAAGTATCACCATATTCATTCTGACACCTCAGATGCCCGCTCGGTTTCCGGAACTCACAGGGAATAGCGATTGCGGTCTTTGTCGGCGCGGCGTTCGAGAGCAAGGTGGATCAGCCGGTCAATGAGCTTCGGATAGGGCACCCCCGAAGCAGCCCAGAGGCGCGGATACATGCTGATGGACGTGAATCCGGGCAGCGTGTTGATTTCGTTCACGTAGACGCGGCCGGAAGGCCCTGGCTCCATGAGGAAGTCAACGCGCGCCAGACCGGAGCAGTCGCAGGCGCGGAAGGCGGCGATGGCCATTTCGCGGATCTGCTTCGCCTGGCGGCGGGTCAGTTTTGCGGGAATGATGAGGTCCGAACCCTCGCTGAGGTACTTGGCCTCGTAGTCGTAGAACTCTTTTCCGGGCACCACTTCTCCGACGACGGAGGCTGCGGGATCGTCGTTGCCGAGGACAGCGACTTCGAGTTCGCGGGCCTTTTTTCCTTTTCCGCCTACGCCCTGTTCGATCACAATCCTGCGGTCGAAGCGGGCGGCGAGATCGATGGCCGGGCCAAGCTCCTTCCTGTCGTGCGCCTTGCTGATGCCCACCGAGGAGCCGAGATTGGCGGGCTTGACGAAGACCGGATAGCGGAGCGTGCCTTCGATGCCTGCCCGAACCTTTCTGGGGCTCTTCTCCCAGTCGGCGCGCAGGAAGGTGACGTGTTTCACAATGGGCAGCCTGGCGGAGGCAAAGAGGCGCTTCATGACGTCCTTGTCCATGCCTGTCGCCGAGCCGAGGACGCCGGAGCCGACATACGCAATGTCAGCCAGCTCAAAGAGCCCCTGAATCGTTCCGTCCTCGCCAAATGTGCCGTGCAGGACCGGAAAGACGACGTCCAGATTCAGCACATGTTCAGCCCCTGGCTTGGCGACCGAGCCGGCATCGCGCTCGAAGGGAACCAGGGTTGCAGTTTCGCCGGTGGCGGGAACGGGTGGCACGATGACCGACTCGCCTTTGCGAAGTACCGCCGCTGCGGGAGTTGCTTCGGGATCGCCCGCGCGGAAGTGCTTCTCCGAAGAAGAAGCGGCATTCAGCAGACGCTGCGCGTGGCCGGCTGTGACCCAGCGGCCTTCTTTGGTGATTCCGACGGGAATGACCTCGTATTTTCTGCGGTCAATGGCCTTGAGGACCGAAGCGGCGGAAAGAAGCGAGACTTCATGTTCGCCGCTGCGTCCGCCGAAGAGGATGCCGACCCGGAGCTTTTTCATCTGCTGGTTGTCATTCTATCGGGTTGAGTAACGGATAGCGGCGATCCGGGAGGGTGAGGAAGGTCACTCGCAACAGGCCGGAACCCGGCGGCAACCACCCGGGGCCGACCGGCGATGGAGATCAGGCGGTCTCATGCGCGGCGCTTCGGATGGGTCGAGAGCAGATGGGAAACCGTGTCGAGCATGAGGGCGGGGTGGACAGGTTTAGCCAGGATGTTGAAGATGTAGCCTTTTTTCGAGGCTTCCTCCAGGAGATCCTGGGTGCTGTGGTGGCCGGAGAAGAGCAGCAGCTGGCAGCTGGGATAGTTCTGTTGCAGGACGATGGCGAGATCGATCCCGTTCATGCGGGGCAGCATGACATCCAGGATAGCGAGCTCGGGCTGCCACTGCGCGATAATCTCGATCGCTTCTTCGGCAGAGTAAGCAACACGGGCTTGATACCCGCTCTTTGAAAAAATTACGAACAATGTGTCGGCGACGCTGGGCTCGTCATCGACGATGAGAATGCTGCGGCTGTTCCCGATGCCCGTCACCAGGTCCTCCGAGTCCGAATCATCAGCGGGGCGCCCGGGAGGGAAATCGAATCGTTTCCCTGCCGGATCAGGCGCCGAAGCGGCCCCCACCCTGATGGGATGCGATTTCGCAGAATCCAGTGCATTCGGCGGAGCCTGGACGCGGTAGCCTGAAGAGAGAGGGGCCGTCCTGTCGTTTCCCGCCGAATGCTGTGATTCTGCTCTGCCCTGGTCAGCCTCGTCCCTGGGTCATGCATAACCCTGCTGGAAATCCTGTCCGACTCAGATGATGAGTTTGCCCGTCAGGCCGCTCCCGAGCGAGCCCCCGCGCGTAGTGTACGATGCGGGAAAGTTGTTGTTAGCATACTGGGTGCCTTAGCTAAATTATTGATTTCATTGGCGCAATTGCGTCCGTGAAAGGGTTGGTGGGCAATGGAGTCAGCATGGATGTGGAAGTTGTATCGTCGCATGAATGGGCGGAGCGGATTCGGCGGCTGCTGCGAGACCTGAAGATTACACAGTCGGGACTGGCGGAGCGTCTGGGAGTATCCCCGGCGACGGTCTCGCGCTGGGTCCAGGGGCGGAACGAGCCCACGGCCCAGACGTACGTGGCGCTGGGCAATCTGTCCGGCCCCCCGCAGGCTGCGTACTTCTGGGAGCGTGCGGGCATGGATTTTTCGGGAATGCCGGATGCTCATCTGCGGCAGACCTCTTCGTCGCTGTGCGTGAGCCTGAAGGATTTCAGGGTAGTGACCAGCCGCAAAATGCTTCGGGAACTGGCGGGGCGCGGGCATGTGGCTGCCATTCCGCTGCTGAATGTGACGGCCTATGGAGATTCGGTGGCTTCCCGCGAGAACGTGGTGCTCTCCGAGGCCGTGGTGGAAGACGTCCTGCTGGCGCCGCTGGACTGGTGCCCGCACCCCGAGAACGTGATCGGCATGCATCTGCAGGGGGACTCGATGGTGCCGGTTATTGGTCCGGGATCAATTGTGTTCGTCGACACCGCGGCCACCGATCGGAATCGGCTTCAGCAGCGGCTGACGGTGGTGGCCCATCGGGATCTTGGGTTCAGGCTGGCACGGTTCCAGCGGATTTCCGGGACCGATCTGCTGGTTTCTGCGCACCATAGGTACCCGCCGCTGGATGTGAGCAACGCCTCGAAATGGAAAGTCTTCGGCGAAGTGCTCTGGTGGGTTTCGCGAGATACGGAGGGGTGCGCACCGGCAATCCGTGCCTGAGGCGGTAACGTAGCGCTATTCCCGGGAAAACCCGGGCTGGCGGAAGTGCTCCCAGCCGCGGGGAAGGACGGGGGTTGGGGCGCCCTGCTGCGTGCCGAGCAGGATGCGGGGCCGGCCGGGGGCAGGGCGGCGCAGGATCCCGATGCGATGGATGGGAACCCCGGCAATCGTGCGGGGAATCCGCGTCCCCGGAGCGGCGGTGAAAAGCAGTTCGTAATCTTCGCCCCCATGAAGCGCCAGACTGAGAGGGGCGTGGCCGGATTTGCGGGATCGAAGGGCGAGAGAGTGGATGGGCAGCGAGGCTTCATCCAGGACCGCGCTTACCTTCGACTCCTCGCAGATATGGGTCAGGTCCGTAGAAAGGCCGTCGCTGATGTCGATCATGGCATGGGCCAGGGTGCGAAGCCGGCGGCCGACCGTGATGCGGGGTTGCGGATAGAGGTGTGGGTGTTCGGTGACGCCCTGACGGCCGCTGCCGAATCCGCGCTGCCTGCGAGCCAGGGCCAGCAGTTCGGCAGCCGATCCTCCGAGGGCGCCGGTCACGTACAGGAGGTCGCCAGGCCGTGCCGCGGAGCGCAGACGGGCTTCTCCCCGGGGAAGTTGACCAACCGCCACGATATCGGCAGCGATCAGCCCGGGCTGACCGGGAAGGGCCGGAGACCGGGCGATGTCGCCTCCGGCTAATGGGGCTCGATGCCGGCGCGCCAGGGCGAGCAGGCCCTCAAAGAAGCCGTCAATCCAGGCCGAAGGCACCCCTGCCGGAACGGCCAGGGAGAGAAAGACGGCCAGCGGTTCGGCTCCCATTGCGGCCAGATCACTCAGACCGCGAGCAAGACAACGATGGCCGGCGGATTCCGCCGGATGCCAGTCGCGGCGGAAGTGGACGCCTTCCAGAGAAAAGTCGGTGGTGACGCAGATTTCGTGGCCGGCAGAAGGGCCGAGGATGGCGCAGTCGTCTCCGATGCCCAGGCGGAGGGATCGGGAGTGCGGCGCGGCGGCTGCCGCCTGGCGGCGAATCTTGTCGATCAGCGCAAGCTCGCTGACAATCGTGCCGGATTTTGCCGAGCGGGGCATCGTCGACGGGATTGAGGTCAGCATACCGTTTCCGGGGGGCAGCGGTTGATACACTGCGCTTGCGATGAATCTTCAGAATCGGATAGAGGAGCATTTTGCGGCGGGCTCTGCCGCGATGGGTGATCCGGCGGCCATGGCGGCATTTCTGGAATTGCGGGAGGCGCTCGAGGCCGGTGAGGTGCGGGCTGCGGAGCCAGATGCGGGTTCGCCGACGGGCTGGCGCGTGAATGCCTGGGTGAAGCAGGGGATCCTGCTGGGTTTTCGGCTGGGGACGATGGAGGCTCTGGGCAAGGACCTGTCGTTCGTGGACAAACACACCTATCCGGCGCGGCGGTTTACGGCGGAGCAGGGGATCAGACTGGTGCCGGGTGGGTCCTCCGTGCGTGCGGGCGCCTATCTCGCGCGGGGCGTCGTGGCCATGCCTCCCATGTATGTCAACGCCGGGGCGTACGTGGATGAGGGGACGATGATCGACTCCCATGCGCTGGTCGGGAGCTGCGCGCAGATCGGGAAGCGGGTGCATCTGAGCGCGGCCGCGCAGATCGGCGGCGTGCTGGAGCCTGTGAATGCCAGCCCCGTCATCCTCGAAGGCGATGTGCTGGTCGGCGGAAACTGCGGCGTGTACGAAGGCACGATTGTGCGGCGACGCGCGGTGCTGGCGGCGGGGACCGTGCTGACGCGCGGCACGCCGGTGTACGACGTGGTGCGCGGGAAGGTGCTGCGGGCCGAGGGCGACCAGCCGCTGATCATCCCGGAAGGAGCGGTTGTGGTCCCCGGGGCGCGGGGCATTTCCCGGGGCCAGGGCGCGGAGTGGGGGCTAAGCGTCTACACACCGGTCATTGTGAAGTATCGGGATGAGAAGACGGAACTGAGCGCGGCGCTCGAGGAGGTGTTGCGGTAGCCGATATCATCCGTTCCGCAGGCAGGATCCTGCGCGCCAGGAGCAGATCGGGGACCTTCGCGAGGGCACCCCGGGTGCCGCGCGGCTAGACGACTTCCGCGTTTTCGCGGTCCACCGTTTCGGCGCTCATAAAGCGCTCGAGAGCCTGCATGGCACAGCCCTGGCCGCAGAGATGCCGCATCTCGGGATTGCGCGCTTCGGCGAAATTCCAGGGCAGGATGGTGAAGCGCTGGTTGGGCTGTCCCTCATCGAAGCAGGGAACATCGCCCAGCATCAGCATCCACCAGTGGTTGGAGGCGCCCTTCTTCTTTCCGCAGATATCGCAGGTGAAGGAAACGTCCCACACCATGGGGAGGCCCTCCCGGATGAACAGTCGCTACCTTACAGTACAACGGAAGGGGCGCCGCCGGTGTGAAACTTTGGTGCAGGCTAGCCGTGCTTCGGGTTCCGGGCCATCGCGCGCCGCATCCTGAGCGGGCTTCCGGGCGAAGCGCTCCATTTGACGGCCCGCATCTGCCGGGTTTTCCAGGGGCGGACGCCCTGAGGGTGACGAGGCTTGTCCATATCGACCTCCCACGTCATCAGTTTAGCCGCGTCGATCGGGTTGCGCTCGGCGGGTCAGGGATCTGATTTCGATACGACGCGAAGGTGGAGGAGAGAGTAACCCCACGACGCCCGCAGGCGAGGTGGGGTCCGCCATCTAGTGTGGGGCCGGACCGCGCACGATCTGGACGAGGTTGTCCGGCTGGACGTGTTTGGCGAAGGCGGCCTTCACGTCATCGGCGGTCAGGGCGTAGTACTTTTTTGCGGCGATGATGGGCTCTTCGAGGGGAAGGCCCACTTCGGCGCGGCCCAGCAGGCCGGCGGCGAGCGCATCCTCGCTGCCTTCGCTGAGGGGGATCTGGCGGAGCAGCAGCGCCTTGGCCTGGCGCAGTTCCGGGGCGGAGACATCCTGGGTGCGCATCTGATCCAGATCGCGGATGATCAGAGCGCGGGCTTTGGAGACGTTGGGCGGATCGCAGCCGTATGCGACCGAGTAGCTGGCGCGGGTCTTTGAGGCGTTCAGGCTGACGCTGACGGTGTAGACCAGGCCGGCTACCTGGCGCAGGTCGTGATAGAGACGCGTTGCGTAGAATCCGCCGCCGAGGACGTGATTACCGAGCTGCAGGGGGTAGTAATCGGGGCTGAAGCGGTTCACGTCGATCTGCTCCGCGAGGGTTACCTGGTCCTGGACCCGCTCGGGATCGGGCACGTTGGCCGCCGACGGTTTATTCACGGGCACCGGGGGCAATGTCGTATCGGGCTTCGACCCGGTGGCGTGCCAGTTGCCAAACCACTTTTCGATGACCGCCTTCGCCTCGTCCGGAGTTGCGTCGCCGATCACGACAATGGTGGTGAGATCGGGCCGGATGGTCGCGTCGTGGTACTGCTTCACTTCATCGAGGGTTAATTGGGAGACGGTTTCCGGAGTGGTCTGGCGCAGGACCGGATCATGCGGGGGCAGCAGGGCGGTATCGAGCGCGCGCGAGGTGCGGTAGCCGGGGCTCTTCAGATTCCCGGCGACGAATTGCGCGGTCTGCTGCTGGGTGATCATGAAGGCCCGCTGCGGCAGAGCCGGATGCAGCTCATTGTCGGCGAGCAACTGGACGCCGCGCGAAAAGTACTCCCTGAGCACCCTGACGGAGAACTCGTAACCGGCGCTTTCGTTGGCAGCGATATCGTCGAGAGCCTTCTGGAAAGCCAGCCGATCGAGGCTCTGCGTGCCGTAGGAATAGAGTCCGTCGAGGACCCCACCGACGCCGTCTTCGCCCGGAGGTGTCTGCAGATCGCCGTCGTGCTTCACGGAGCCGAGGACGGTCACGGTGGGGCTGGTGGTATCGGTGCGAACGATGAGACGGATCCCGTTCGGCAGCCTGGTGTCGGAGACAGGCAAATAGACGGAAGGAACCTTCAGCTGGTTGAGCGGAGCGGCCGCCCATGCGGGGAGCTGCACGGGTTTGGTGGGGGCGGAAGTGACCTTCTCGCTGCCGCCGAAGCCTTTGGAGGCGACGGGCGCACCGGTCGGCACAGGCTTGAGGGTGGCCGTGATGGTGGGCGCGTTCAGCAGATACTGCTTCGCAACGCGGTTCACGTCCGCGACGGTGACTCTGCGGATGGCGTCGATATCCTGCTCGGGCGAGGTGCGTCCTTCGGCTGCCAGGGCATTCGACCAGACGTCAGCCAGGCCGGGGATGGAGTTGCGCTGGAATTCGGCCTGAGCAATCTCGCTTCTTTTGGCGGCGTCCACCAGGTCCGGGGGCACCCCATTGGTGGCGTAACGGCTGATGATCCGGCGCATCTCGGCGATGGAAGGCGCGGCATCGACTCCGGCGGGCTGGGCCACCAGACCGAAGGCCACGCTGGCCCTGGGGTAGGTCTCCGCCAGGCCGAATTCCGCCGCGAGGGCCTTGCCTGCGGGCACCATGCCATAGAGATCGGCGCGCTGGCTGGAGAGCACATCGGAGAGGATCTGCATGGCCGCGTAATCCGGGGAGTCGGTGCCGGGCATCCGCCAGGCGATGAAGCCGAGCACATAGGGCAGGTTGCTGTCGATGGTGAAGCTCCCGGACTGGACAGGCTGCAGGTGGATGGCTGGACGCGGGGCAAGCGGATGGCTGGGAATATCTCCGAAGAGCTGCCTGATTTTGGCGAGCGTGGTGGTGGGGTCCACATCGCCAACCACAACCAGGATCATGTTCGACGGCGTGTACCACTTCTGATAAAACGACCTGAGCATGGCGCCGGTCGTCGCGTCGAAGGAAGGCCTGGTGCCGAGCGGGTCGTGCGCATAGGGCGTCCCCGCAAACATGGCTCCGTTGAGGCGGTCGATGAACTTATAGGTGGGATTGGAGAGGTCGCGGGCGACTTCCTGCTCGATGGCCCCGCGTTCCTGGTCCCACTCGGTCTGGGAGTCTTCGATGCCGTGGAGGCAGGCCGCCTGGGCCTGAAGCGCGACGTCGAGGTCGGCGGAGGGGACGGTGGCGAAGTACTGGGTGATGTTCTGCTGGGTGTCCGCGTTATCCTCGCCGCCGAGCAGCGCGTAGATGGCTGCGGTCTGGTCGGCGGTCATGCCGGCGCAGCCGCGGAAGGCCATGTGCTCCTGTGCGTGGGCCATGCCGGGAAAGCCTGCGGGGGTCTCATCGCCACCGACGATGAAGTTGGCCTCCACCGTCGCAACCGGGGCGAGCGCGTTGCGGATAATGACCACCCGCATGCCGTTGGACAGCGTGGCGCGGGTGGGCGGTTCGGCGCTGGCGTGCAGACGAGGAGCGGCACTTACAAGAAGAAGCAGGAGAGCAGGAACAGGAAGAAATCGCTGTTTCAAATTCGGTCCTCCGCGAAGGTTTCCCTGATCTGAATGGTAATGGAAACGGGATCGCGCCGGGGCGAACCAGGTTCGATGGCGGGATCAGCGCCGCTGCGGAGCGGGCGGCGGTCGAGAGAGGAAGCTGGTGGTAGACTTTGGGAAGCAGACCTCTGCGGAAGTCGGGACGTGGCTCAGCCTGGTAGAGCACTCGCTTGGGGTGCGAGGGGTCGGCAGTTCAAATCTGCCCGTCCCGACCATTCTTCAGTTTTGACCCTCTTTGCAATCAGATCGAATGGCTTTCTGTAGGTGGGATAAAGACTTACGCCATCGATGGAGCAGTTCAAAAGTACTTTTCGGAGCAGGTCGGCCTGTTCCGCGGGTTTTCGCGTAAGGTACAGAAAATAGGCCTTGTTTGCGAGTTCTAAAATCCTTTTCGCATCCAGCAGCCGATCGGAGTCCGTAGTCTGATTCAGAGCGGTAATCTGCCCCTCAACCCGCAATTCTTCAGCGTGCCATTCGGCCCGTTTTCGGTTCCAGAATTCCTCTGTGATTTTCCCGTCGAGCTTGTCCTCGTAAGCCTGATCCATTCGCCGATGAATCGCCTCCACGTCCCGTTCAAGACGAGCACGTATGCTTGCTGATTCCCGGGACAGTTTTTGCTGATCCTGCTGGAGCGAACTTTCGATGGTATGTATCACCTCGTCAGGGATGTGGACGTCCCTCAGTACGTCCCCCATACGTGCAGCGAGTTCCTCTTCCCGGAACCGGGGAAGATCGCAGGGACCCTTGTATCCGCTGCAACGGTAGTACACGTACTTTCCTTTTTTCACTTCTGCGGTGACGGTGCATCCGTCATGGGCACACGTGAGCATCTTTTTGAACGCGATTTGGTGCTTCCCGTACTTTCCTTTGCCCCCGCCGCGGATGAGGCGCTGGACGTCCTCGAACGTCCCCACAGAAATCAGCGGGACGTGCGTACCCCGGTACTGCTCTCCCCTCCACATGAAGAGGCCGATGTAAACCGGGTTCGTCAAGACGGTATGCAGGTACGCTCTGTTGATGTACGTCCCGAACTCTTTCCGAATTGTTTTCTGGAGAGTGCTCAGGGAGTACGTCCCGGTGACGTACCTCTCAAAAGCGAACTTCACAATCCGCGATTTCTCGGGGTGTACATCGATGTTCCGGGTCGTCCGGTTGTTCTGATACCCGTACGGGGCACGTCCGGGGTAGATGCCCTGTTCGGCCTTCTCCCGCATCCCCTTGATGACCTCTTCTCGCAGATTGTCGGAATAGAACTTCGAAGATACGAGTTCGATACCGTGCATGAATTTCGTCTGCGCACGTGCGTCCTTCGAGAGGACAGATCCGGACTTGACGAAGATCACCTCCAAGTCCAGCTCATCCAGCAGTACCTGATCTTTGAAGTTGCGGGTCAGACGGTCTGTCTTCTCGACAAGAATCATGCGGCATTCATTTGAGCGACGGAAGAATTCGAGCATCTTCCCGAACTCCTTTCGCCCTGTACTCTTCGCCGATTCGATATCGACAAACTCACGTGTGATTTCGATGCGATTCTTCTCCGCAAACGTGTGCAGCAGGCGCACCTGTGCATCAATCGAATATCCTTCCTGCTGCTGCTCGCGGCTCGATACACGCGCATAAAGAACGGCTGTGCGCACGCTCATTTGGTTTCCTTCGCCCCTTTACGCTTGTCGGCCTGTTTCGCCCAGCGTGTCTGGACAGCTTTCCGTGCCTGTTCAGATCTCTGTTCGGGGCTGAGGTTGGCTGCACGTTTGCGTCCGCCCATGCTCCCGGTTTTTCGAAAAAATTCGAGCGCCGATTCGGGAAGAGGATTTCGCCTTTTCATACTTAGGGTGTCAGTATACTCCAGCTCTCTTTGTTCGAATCAGGATTTGAAAGGGAATCGAATCCGTTGCGCTTCTCGACAGAACCATCGATCTGCATCTGAACAGATCTGCGATACGAATCCAGAACCGAATCCACGCTCAGTTCCGTGGAGGCCTTTTCCTCTGACAAATACGCATCAAGATCATCAAAAATTCGTTTTGCGTTACGGTCCCGATTGAGCATTGCTCGGGCTTGTTGGTAGCCGAAACGCTCAATGTAATCCCGTAATCCGGCCAGTTTCAGGGATCTTGCTGCTCCTACCCGTGCCGGGTCAGGAAATGGGATTTTTCCGCGAATTACCTCCACGTTCGCAAACGGGTTGAACGCCGCTGCATTTCGCAGTCGTCCGAAGGTGGCCAATTCCTCGGGAATTCGCCCGCCCCCGGCCTGCCGTTCCACGCGTGTAAGAGTCACATTTTCGGAGAAGCCGAACAAATCCTCGAAGGTCGGGAGATCCGCATCCTGGATTACCCGCTTGAGAATTTCCGGCATCCGGGCTTTGCACTCCGCAACCTTGTCGTAGACCCGTACACAATTCGGAGCCCGCCCGTACCGGAAATACTCCAGGCGCCGCTTTCCAATTTCTTCGTAGTCACGTTCGCCAATCGCGATTGCGGACCGCTTCAGCTTCACCCGCAGCGACTCGTGCATGTGCACGAGCGGTATTCCGTACATATCGGCGGCCAGATCCAGCCGCAGCAATTCGAGCGGGGCTGGTTCGACGTCGAACACGCCTACGATGATCTTTCCCATTTGCTCCAGCGACTTGTCCGCCGTATCGAATATCTCGATTTTGTGATTCTTCGGCCCGCGATGTTTGAAATACGCGTGGAGAACCGCATCGACTCCAAAAGGACGGAGATCAACCACTCCCTGATAATGCCGGGATGGCTTGATTGAACTGCTGAAGCTGGCGTAGCGAACTTCCTTCGGAAGAAACCGGAATTCGGGCTGGAAGCTGGCGCTGTAGGGGACTTTTACATCCAGCTTGTCGATCACAGCCGGTCCCCCGTTCGGGAGAGGCCTGCGTCAAATTGACGCGAGTTGCTGGCTGTTAGACAAGGCCTGCAACTCGCTGCGGCCGCCGTTGCGGGTTGGTGGCCCTCTGCCTCCGGAGATCCGCGCCGAGCGGTTGCAGAGGCGAATGCAATATGGATTGCGCGCGTTATAAAGCGCCTCAGGCGCGTTTCTGCGCCCCAAGGACAGGGAAGATATCGTATATGGCAAGGAGGAGCTCCGCAGGGCGTTATAACCCGGTAATGAAAGTCAGATTGAAGTGCAACCGAGCAGTTGCGGGGGCGTTCGCCCGACGTAGGCGTCGCCGCTAATCGCCGGCGGCTACATGGTGGGTTTTCCATGTGTCTCCCGATCCCAGCGATCTAATGTGAGGAAGAATTCAAGCAGTGGCCGGATTGTGCAATCGCTCAGAAGGGGACCAAAGCCGAACTCCGTTACTCCATCCAGGTCCGCTGTGTCCGCGGCCTCCGTGCCCGGCGCTGCGCGCCGGGGAAGAGTGGCGGGGCTCTGCCCCGCACCCCGCCCAGTTTTAGACTGAGAGAGCCCCGCTTCGCGGGACTCGCCTTTACCCGAACGACACACCCCGGCGTCGTGGCAAGAGGATGGACAAGCCGCTGGCTTTCGGCCAGCCGTCACTGCATGTGTAGGCTGTCTCAGCCCCGGAACGGACTGGTGAACCGTTGCCCCGGATTGTGGTCCAGCCGCACTGCGCTTGTCCATACGCCCCAATCTGCGGTAACCAATCCGCCTTTAAAAGTGGGCACGACTTTGGCAGAGGGAGTGCCAGAATGGGGCGGTGGGATTTTGGCGGAGGCTCAGTGGACGAAAAGAGGCGCGAGGAGTTTGTCGTGGCCGTCGAGCAAATGGCGATACGGCTTGGGGCGAAGTCTTACGAAAAAGGACTGGACCAGGCGATCAGGTTGGTCTCGTGTCTGCTGCAGCTCATGGAGTCAATACGCACGAAAGAGGCATTGCGAACCGCACTGGATTCCCTGGAAACGCCCACGAAGAGCGAAGAGCGGAAGATTCTCTTCGCTCTTCGCTATATGCCCCATTTCCTTCGGATTACCTCCGGGCTTGCCATCACCAAATTTCTCACTCCTCTACCGGCATTTGCCCCAGGACGTCCGCAAAGAATGACCGCGGAAGAAGGCGAAAAGCTGCTCAATTTCATTAGCGGACTGCATCGACAGGGCGTGCCGCTGGGTATCGCCAAGCAGCGGGCGGCAGCGCGTTTCCATTGCAGCGTTCGCACTGTCGAAAGGCTGTGGGGAGAGAGGGGAGAGCCCCGCGAGGATTGCGCGACTCCGGAGGAGATAAAAGAATGGATTTCTACGGAAATCTAAGCCAGGAAAAGCACTTCTGGCTTGATTGGGAAAGAGGAATGTCTGTGGTCAACCACCGCAGTATTCGCAAATACACGAACGCCCCGTTTCCGGGGCGTTCAACGGTTACGGATATCCGATACCGTACGACGAAAGCTTACTGAGAAACAGCCGAGCAATCGCCGCTCACGTACACTGCTATACTTTCTACCTCCCCCAATCTGAAGTGTCAATGGAAAGTTGGGGCCATGGCGACCGACGGTGATGCTGCGCAGCGGTACGTGTTAGGAATTGACCTCGGCAGTGCCTCTTTGGGCTGGGCTGCAGTTCGGCTGGCGCACGACGGCACACCTTCGACGCTCTTGCGTGCCGGAGTCCGCATCTTCGATCCGGCGGTTAGTGGTGACATTGAGAAAGGCCAGGATGAGTCCAATGCCGTAGCACGGCGGTCGGCCCGTCTCATTCGCAGGCAACTGCGCCGCAGGGTTGCACGCCAGCGGGAACTCTTTCGTTTGCTCCAGCACCATCACCTGTTGCCCCGCTATGAAGGCGTAGAAACAAATGCATCGGAACAGCGCCATGCTGTATTGAATTCGCTGGACCGGGAAATCTCAGCCAAGTGGTCCACGGCTGAAGGTAACCAGGCGACTACCGCAATCGAACTGCCGATGTACCTTCTGCGCAAATGCGCGCTCTACAACCCACTAGAGCCGTTTGAAATCGGGCGCATCCTCTATCACCTGAGCCAGCGCCGCGGCTACCGATCAAACAGAAAGGAAAAGGCTGGAAGGCAGGATAACTCCGCAAAGGAAAAGAAGAAGGATGACCTCGGCCAGGTCGAGGGGGAAATTGATGCCTTGGTACACGAAATGCGCCGTGCAGAAGCTCGCACTCTTGGCGAGTATTTCGCGTCCCTGAATCCACATGAGCAAAAGGTGCGGCGCCGCTGGGCCAGCCGAAAAATGTATGAAGATGAGTTTGCCGAAATCTGGCATAAGCAGGCGGCCTACCATCCGGAGATACTCACGGAGGAACTGCGCAGAGACATCAAGCACCTCCTCTTCTACCAGCGTCCCATTAAAGAGCAAGCGCACCTGATTGGCAGATGCGAACTGGAGCGCGACGAACGGCGCGCAGCCTGGGCAACGCTTGACGCCCAGCAGTTCCGTGTACTCCAGAAGCTGAATGACCTGGAACTCGTGTATCCGGGCCAAGTCGCCGGCGTGCGTCTCACGCCAGAACAGCGCCAGATTGTCAAGGAGTTGCTTCAAAACGCCGCTGAGGTTTCGTTCAAGAAGATCCGGAAAGCGCTTGGTCTGCCGGAAAATATAGGATTCAATCTCCAGAGAGGCGGTGAAACCCGTCTGAAGGGCAACCTTACAAACAGCCACATGGCCGAAGTATTTGGGCTCCATTGGGCCATGATGTCCGACGAGGAAAAGAAGCAGGTGGTTGAGGACTGGCGAACTATAGAACGCGAAGAGTCGCTCATCCGGCGAGCCATCGATCATTGGAAGCTGGATGACGCTGGCGCGAGATGCTTCGCGACGCGGCCTGCGCCAGCCGGATATTGTTCCCTCTCTCGAAAGGCGATCCGGAAACTGATGCCCCTGATGGAAGCGGGGAAGCGCTTCAAAGAGGCCGAAGCCGAACTATACAGCAGTCGATTTTCCGGCGGACGCGTGCACGACCGCATTCCTCCTGTTCGACAGGTGCTCACGAGCCTGCGAAATCCAGCTATTGAGCGGGCGCTCACCGAACTCCGTAAGGTTGTGAACGCGCTCATTGGGCAATACGACAAGCCTGCCCAGATCCGAATTGAACTCGCGCGCGATCTAAAGGAGCCAAGAAAAGAGCGCGCACAGGCGGTACGAACGATTCGGGACCGCGAGAAAGAACGCAATACCGCAAAGGCGAAGCTGCTTCGAGAATGCGTCATTCACCATCCTTCTCGCCCCGACATCGAAAAGGCACTTCTGTGGGAGGAGTGCCAGGGAGAGTGCCCTTACACGGGCAGGAGATTCCCTTTCTCGTCGCTGTTTGGCCAGAATCCTCCCATGCAGGTGGAACACATCATTCCCTTCAGCCGCATTCCTGACGACTCTTTCCAGAACAAGACGCTCTGTGCCGTCGAAGAGAACCAATACAAGACCAACCGCACGCCTTTTCAAGCCTATGGGGGAACGCCTCAATACGAAGAAATCCTGAATCGTGTGCGCAACTGGAAACGGCAGATTTACAGCGACAGCATGGTTCGGAACGACAAGCTAAAAGCCAAGGGAGACGGAAGGCTTGCGAATCCCGGCAAATTGCGGCGTTTCGAATTGCGAACCACTGAAGAGCTGGACGGGTTTAAGGACCGCCAATTGAACGATACGCGCTACGCAAGCAAGCTTGCCTGCGAGCTGGTCGGGACTCTCTACGGCGGGCGGGATGTGCAGCGTGACACAGGCGCTCAGCGCGTAGTCTACGCCTCATCGGGCATGGTAACCTGGAGGCTTCGCAAGAGCTGGGGTTTGGATGCCCTTCTTGGTGAGTCTGCACCATCCTCAAATGGGTCAAAGAGCGGGAAATCACGCGCCGATCACCGCCACCATGCAATAGATGCGATCACCATCGCTCTCAGCGAACCGAAGCTCATCGCGGCTCTGAGCCGAGCCAACTCGCAGGATCCCTATTGGCCGCAGAATGGCCACACGGCTCCCAGAATTCAGGCCCCCTGGCCAGATTTCGTGGCATCCATCCGGCCACACATCGAGCAGCTCCTGGTGTCGCACCGTCCAGAACATCGCCTCACGGGCGCATTGCATGATGCATCAAACTACGGCCGTCCGCGCCAGGAAAACGGCAAGGAAGTGGTACATATCCGAGTTCCGGTTGCCGGAAAGAACAAAGGAGAGGGGCTAACAGCGAAGGACATCGAAAGCATTGTTGATCCGGCAGTTCGCGAAGTTGTGCGAGCCAAAGCTGCGGAGTTTGGCGGTGATTTAAGGGATTGGACTCCAAACGCGGAGCGAGACGACTGGCCTCAGCTAAAGACGAGAACGGGCAGGACAATCCCTATCAAACGTGTTCGCCTCAAGAAGAGCCTTGCCGTCGAGACAATCGCAAAAGGAAAAGCGAATGAGCGGCAAGTAGCCGCAAACAGCGTTCATCATGTTGCGATTTTCGCGGCAAGAGATCACAAAGGCCGTGATAAGTGGATCAGCGATATCGTGACAATGCTGGAAGCTGCAAACAGGCTGGAAGAAGAGAGACGCTTGTGCAAGCAGAATCCCAACCGCAAGCCCAAACCAATCGTTCGTGGCTGGCACAGTCAGGATGAAGAGGCTGAATTTCTCTTTTTTCTGATGAAGAAGGATACCGTCCGGATCACGGTCAAAGAACAACGCCGGGTGTATCTGGTCACGAGTTTCGAAGCCGATGGAAGAATCTCGCTGGTTCCGGTCAATGCCTCCGGAAAGCGCTCAGAACAAAGAGGTGCGAAAGAACAGGAATCGCCCGTCATGATTCGGGAAAGTCTGTCATCGCTCAAGGAGAGAAGTCCTGAGAAGGTTCTGATAGATACTTTAGGACGAGTTTTTCCTGTCCGAGACAACGTGCTGCTCAAGCCATGAGTGATCGCATTCTGGAAATCGCCAGCCCCGCACACCTCCACGTCAAAGACTCGCAACTCGTCATCGAACGCAATGAGTTCCTCCCCTTCCAGACTCCGGTAAGCGGAATCAGCACACTGCTGCTTGCGCATCCGCAGGTTACTCTCACTCAGGCCGTAGTCTCTCGATTGGCCGAGGCTGGGGCCATGATCGTGGCTATCGATGGCCATTATCTGCCCGCCGCAATCACGCTCCCTCTGCAGACTCACAGCCTACAGACCGAGCGGCTCGGACTACAGGTAGCGCTAAAGCCCGTCTCTCGCAAGCGCCTCTGGCGGCAGATTGTGCAGGCGAAGATCCGTGCTCAAGGTCATCTTCTCAAGGAGCTATACGGCTGCGATGGCGGCCTTTTGGCCGCTGCCGCCCGAGTTCGCTCCGGCGATCCGGACAATATCGAGGCTCAGACCGCTCGTCGATATTGGAGGCTCCTCTTCCCCGACACCAGATTCCGCCGGGGTGCGGACCCGCTGGATTGCGGGGCGGATCAAAACAGACATCTTGATTACGGGTACACAGTTTTGCGTGCATCCGTCGCTCGCGCTATCGCGGCGGCGGGTTTGCATCCATCTATCGGCCTGCGTCACCACAATCGCTACGACCCGTTTTGCTTTGCTGCTGATCTGATGGAGCCTTTTCGTGCTTTGATTGACTGGCGCGTTGTCGCATGGATAAAGGAGCACGATCCGGCTGCGCCCCTCGACACTTCCGCCAAGAAATGGCTCATTCAGGCCGTCACCATGCGATATTGCGACAACCGGGAAGAGCGGGCGTTATCCGACATTCTGTTCCGCTTAACGTGTTCCTTTGCGGCGGTGCTCGGCGGCAGCAAAGAGAAACTTGATCTCCCCGAGGTCTTGACGCCGTGCCCAGACGATTTGATCTCTCGGCTTACAGGTGTATGTGGCTAATTGCCATGTTCGACCTGCCCGTGGAAACCACGGAAAATCGGCGCGACTACACGCGATTTCGCAAAGCTCTGCTTAAAGACGGGTTCATGATGCTGCAGTATTCCGTCTACGCCCGATTCATTCCCAGTGAAGAGGCAGCCGAGGCCCATCGCAGGACCGTCAAGGCATGCATTCCGCCAAGAGGTCAGGTTCGGTTAATGGCAATAACAGATCACCAGTTTGCAAAAATGGAAGTCTTTTATGGCAGAAAACCACGCGACCCCGAGGACGTACCCGAGCAGGTTCTGCTTTTCTGAGCAAAGGAGGCCGCCCAGAACCTAGCTGATTTCAGCAAGTTCCGGGCGCCCTAGTGTACGTGAGCGGCGATTCCCGGCCATCCCCAGCTAGACGCCTTTACGGCCTATATCGGGCCGCAGTGTACGTGAGCGGCGATTCCCGGCCATCCCCAGCGAAGGGCGCGGAGAGCATCCTTGAAGAGGAAGTGTACGTGAGCGGCGATTCCCGGCCATCCCCAGCCCAGGACAGTAGCTTATGCGCAACGATTCCAGTGTACGTGAGCGGCGATTCCCGGCCATCCCCAGCTGGCACAGGCGCGGCCCGCATCCTCCAGGAAGTGTACGTGAGCGGCGATTCCCGGCCATCCCCAGCTGAAGGTAAAAGGCTCCTTCGCGCTCCAGAAGTGTACGTGAGCGGCGATTCCCGGCCATCCCCAGCATACTAGAGGCATTTATGCGCCTATGGCAGAGTGTACGTGAGCGGCGATTCCCGGCCATCCCCAGCGTACACGGACACGCTGATATCTGGTATTCAGTGTACGTGAGCGGCGATTCCCGGCCATCCCCAGCGTAAACGTTGGATTGGAGGAAGGCGCTTTAAGTGTACGTGAGCGGCGATTCCCGGCCATCCCCAGCCGCCTGTTGCGGTTCGGAGGGCAGTCGATGAGTGTACGTGAGCGGCGATTCCCGGCCATCCCCAGCAGGCCAGCAGGGCGTACCTGCAGCAGCATAGTGTACGTGAGCGGCGATTCCCGGCCATCCCCAGCCCTCTGGAAGAGCTTGGAAGAGTGGGACAAAGTGTACGTGAGCGGCGATTCCCGGCCATCCCCAGCAAAGAGACTGAACAGCCAAGTCTTTTCGCAGTGTACGTGAGCGGCGATTCCCGGCCATCCCCAGCAGGCGCTCATCGCTCCTTCTGCTCCTTTCCAGTGTACGTGAGCGGCGATTCCCGGCCATCCCCAGCTGGCAACCCAGCGATATATCATCGCTGATGAGTGTACGTGAGCGGCGATTCCCGGCCATCCCCAGCGACCATCGAGCAGTCGCCGGGAAATCAATAAGTGTACGTGAGCGGCGATTCCCGGCCATCCCCAGCCGGGATCCCGCCGTCCTGCTGCAGGTAGAAGTGTACGTGAGCGGCGATTCCCGGCCATCCCCAGCTCTTTCCGCGCAGGACGGCACCGCTCAGGAAGTGTACGTGAGCGGCGATTCCCGGCCATCCCCAGCCGAACGATTGCGCGCTCTTTGCGGCGGACGAGTGTACGTGAGCGGCGATTCCCGGCCATCCCCAGCCAACTGTTGACATTGCTGTTAACATTTTGCAGTGTACGTGAGCGGCGATTCCCGGCCATCCCCAGCCGTGGCCTTCATGCGCACCGACGGCAATCTAGTGTACGTGAGCGGCGATTCCCGGCCATCCCCAGCGCCTGCGAAGGCGAATTCTGCTCTCCGCAAAGTGTACGTGAGCGGCGATTCCCGGCCATCCCCAGCCCAACACCGCTTACGCCGCCTATGACGTGTAGTGTACGTGAGCGGCGATTCCCGGCCATCCCCAGCCAGATGACCTGGAGGGTGCTGCGCGGCGGAAGTGTACGTGAGCGGCGATTCCCGGCCATCCCCAGCATAAACGTAAGCATGGTGTCTTTCCTCTTTAGTGTACGTGAGCGGCGATTCCCGGCCATCCCCAGCGCAAGTGAATACGCCTGGAGTGTGCCGTTAGTGTACGTGAGCGGCGATTCCCGGCCATCCCCAGCGTAATCGCACCAATGAAATGCAAGCCCTGAAGTGTACGTGAGCGGCGATTCCCGGCCATCCCCAGCTCTGCGCGCAATGCGGTGGGCCGCTCAATACGCACCTAACCTGCGTTTTTGACGATATAGGTTCTAAAGTCGTCTGCGAGCGCCGACCATTTCTGGAATTCCCCGAATCTGATCTCTGCATCCGCTTTTGGCGACAGCCCGCGCGGTTCTCGCCGGGGGCGGCGCCGATACGCACAACAATTTTCGATGCGAGGAATCAGGTGTCTGAGGGCTGATGCCGAGCTCCCCGGGGCATCTGGTTCCGATCCGACAGGTGGAACAGCAGGTGCTGTATAACCGGACAATGCACGCAGTTGACGATGGATGCAAAGGTGAGTGCCTGCTGCCCATTGCCGGCTTCACGGTAATCGGCTCTCTGCTGAGTTTTCTCAGCTGCGGCGTTGCAGCGCAGCCGGTTCCGAAACAAGAATTCGCGCTCCAGCAGGTGATGAGTGCGCCCTTCACTTCGAATCTGGTGGCGGCGCCCGCGGGGGGCGCGTTTGCCTGGGTTTCGGATGTCGAAGGGAAGCGCAACATCTGGGTTACGTCCGCTTCCGCCGGTGGCGCCAGATATGTATCACACCAGATCACAGATTATGCGAGCGATGACGGCCAGCAGATCAGCCAGCTGACCTGGGCTCCGGATGCGAAGGCTGTCCTCTACGTTCGGGGCGGCTCATCGAACAATCCCGAGAAGGCGGCTCCGAATCCGGCTCACCTTCCCGGCGGGGCCGAGCAGGATGTATGGATCGTCCCGGTGGATGGTGGCGAGCCCCGCGAACTCGGCGAGGGCAGTTCGCCTGCCGTCACCCCCTCGGGCGATATGGTCAGCTGGTTTTCGGCCGGGCAGATCCGGTACGAGAAAACGGCGCAGATCGGCAGCGCGAGCCCGCACTCGGTGCAGGCTTTCGGGGACTGCAGCGGGTTTGCATGGTCGCCGGACGGAACGAAGCTGGCCTTTGTCAGCGATCGCGGCAGCCACAGCTTCATTGGAGTCTACGCACCGGCGACGAATACTCTCAAGTATCTCGACCCGGGGACGGACCACGACCTCTATCCGATGTGGTCACCGGATGGGCGGCAGATCGTCTTCGTGCGGATTCCTTATTTCAAGGAAGAGGACTTCACCCAGCCGCAGCGCACCGGCGAGCCGTGGTCGATACGGATCGCCGAGGTGGCCACCGGCAAAGGGCATGAGGTGTGGCGCGCCGCACCGGGGCCGGGCAGCGTGTTCCGGGCCCTGGACGCGGGCCAGCAGGTTTTCTGGACGGCCGGCGATCATCTGATCTTTCCCTGGGAAGGGGACGGCTGGACCCATCTGTATGCGGTATCTGTGCGGGGAGGGCCGGCACGGTTGCTGACGCCGGGCGATTTCGAGGCAGAAGATGCAGCCTTCAGTCCCAATCGGAAGACGGTCGTCTACTCGTCGAATGAGGGCGACAGCGAACGCCGCCATATCTGGGAGGTGACTGCGACCGGCAGCGCACCCGTGGCCCTGACCCATGGGGAAGGCATCGAGACACAGCCGGCTGTAGCGAGCGATAACCGGACCATTGCGGTGCTGCGTTCGGATGCGCGCCTGCCGATCCGCCCGGCCATCGTCACGAGCCGAGGAGAACTGCACGATCTGGCGCCGCAAGCCATCCCCGCAGATTTTCCGGCCACGCAGCTGGTGGTTCCGCAACCGGTGATTTACTCAGCCACCGACGGCCTGAAGATTCACGCTGACCTGTTTCTTCCGGCAGAGGGCGGGAAGTGTGAGCGCCGGCCAGCGATCGTCTTTGTCCACGGGGGATCGCAGCGCCAGATGCTGCTGGGGTGGCATCCCATGGGCTATTACTCCAATGCGTATGCCCTGAATCAATATCTTGTAAGCCGGGGATATGTCGTCCTGTCGATTAATTACCGAAGCGGTATCGGTTACGGGCTCGACTTCCGCGAAGCGCTGCAATATGGCCCCACCGGCGCCAGCGAATTTCGGGATGTGGAGGGCGCGGGTCTGTATCTGCGCAGCCGCTGCGACGTGGATGCGGCTCGCATCGGGATCTGGGGTGGGAGCTGGGGAGGGTTCCTGACCGCGCTGGCGCTGGCCCGGGCTTCCGATCTGTTCTCGGCAGGCGTGGACATGTCCGGTGTGCACGACTGGAACATCGATCACCCCGATAACTTCCTGATTTCCGATACAGCGGCCGATCCCGGTGCGAGATGGCGCCTTGCGTGGGAATCCTCGCCCCTGGCCTCCATCGATACGTGGCGCTCGCCGGTGCTGCTGGTCCAGGGAGATAACGACGACGAGGTGCCGTTTCTGCAGACGGTCGAACTGGCTGCGGCCCTGCGACGGCGCAAGGTGGAGGTTCAGGAGCTGGTCTTCCCGGACGAGGTGCACGACTTCCTGCTCTTTCGCGACTGGATGGCCGCTTATACGGCGACCGCGGATTTCTTCGATCACCACCTGGGCTCCTGGAAAGCTGTGCGAGGCAGCTCTCCAGTGAGCAGAAATATGCACAGGTAATCCGCCACGGAGATGGCGCGTACACTCGTGGGATGTCTGGGTCCCGTTCCCGTTCGAAGCGGCAATGCGTGGCAGTTCATCCAATATCCACCTGGCATCGGGGCAGCGTGACTGGCTCCGGGAAACGCGGAGGGCACTGGTGTATCGCAGGATCTGTTTCGCTGTCTTTCTGCTGCTGCTGGCGCCGATTCTTCGCGCGCAGGCCACACCGTCGCCGGCGCTGCTGGTGCTCGCCAAGCAGGACCAGACGCTCGACATCGTGGATCCTGCCACGCTGAAGGTGGTTGGACGCGTGCCGGTGGGTCCCGATCCGCATGAAGTGGTCGCCTCCGCGGACGGGCGCTATGCCTACGCTTCCAACTACGGATTCGGCGCGTACCACACCATCGCCGTGATCGACCTTGCGAGGCAGAAGGCGCTCGATCCCATCGATGTTGGCGTCCTGCGCAGCCCGCACGGACTCGCCTGGGCGGGCGGGAAACTCTACTTCACCGCGGAGATCAGCAAGATCATCGGGCGCTATGATCCGGCGAGCCACACGGTCGACTGGCTGCTGGGCACCGGCCAGAACCGCACTCACATGATCATCGTTTCGGGCGACCTCAACCACATCTACACCTCCAACGTGGTCTCCGGGACGATCAGCATCTTCGATCGCACTGCGGACCCGGAGGGTGGGTCGTCTCGGGGCGGACCGGGAGGCCGTCCCCCTGTTCCCGTGGGCGCGTCGCCTCCGCCCCCGCCTCCGCCGGGGCGGCCCAAATCCGGATGGAACGAGACGGTGCTGCCTTCCGGGCCGGCCTCCGAGGGCTTCGACGTCGCTCCCGATGGCCGCGAGATCTGGGCGGCCAATGCAGGCGACGGCACCGTCACCGTCATGGATCCGATTCAGAAAGAGGTGATCGCGCATCTGGAGGCGAACGTCGCCGGCGCCAACCGTCTCCGGTTCACTCCCGATGGGAGACGCGTCTTCATCTCCTCGCTGCGAACCGGGGAGGTGGTAGTGTTCGACAGCGCCACGCGCCGGGTCGTCGACCGGATTCATGTTGGCCACGGGGCTGCGGGAATTCTCATGCAGCCCGACGGGACGCGCGCCTATGTTGCGTGCAGCCCGGACGACAATGTCGCCGTCATCGACCTGAGGACGCTTCGCGTGATCGGCCGCATACAGACCGGCCGGGGACCCGACGGAATGGCGTGGGCGGTGCGCAAATAAGAAAGGAAAGCGGAGCGCCTGGGGAATAAACGAAGGCGCGCCGAAAACAAGCAGCGGTTCAGCCTTTTCCGCTCCCCGGCAGATGCGCGCCGCACCGCCCGGCAGGTGGTGCGAAGGGTTTGCGCGCGCTCCGGCGATGCAGGAATAACAAGGCAGAAGCGGGTTGCGCGGCACTGGCTGCTTTTTCGCAGTGCGCCTGTACCGGGTGCCGCTCCTATTTATCAGTCAGTACTCGGTATGTTCGTTAGTTGTAAGAATGGTTACGTATATAGAAGATACTGAGCAAAAAAAGGTTTGACGAGCGCAGTCTGCGGCGTTAAGGTGGCATGCATTCGACAAAAAACGAAACCCGGCTGAAAGCGGTTACAGCGGGGTCCAGAAACATGGAACAAAGACTGAAAGACATTTAAGGACATTTGCGAGCGAGAAGCTTTTTCGCGAGGTAAAGGAGACGCAGTGAATCGAGAGAAAATTGCCACGGCAATTCAATGCCTGCTGTGCGCGGTGCTGCTGCTGTTTGCGGCAGGCAGCACGAGCTATGGACAGGATACAAATCCCACTCTGGGCGGGACGGTTACCGACACCACCGGTGCGGCGATCCCGTCAGCCAATCTGACGCTGACGAACACCAAAACAGGGTTCAAAGTTGCCCTGACCTCGGATGCTGCCGGGCAATACCATTTCACGAACATCCCTCCCGGCAGCTACTCTCTGAGCACGACCGCGACCGGGTTCCAGTCGAAAATTCAGAGCGGAATTGAGCTGCTGATGAACCAGCAGGCCCGACAAGACGTTACGCTGGCGGTTGGAAACGCGCAGCAGACGGTGACGGTCACGGCCGAGACGTCCACCATCAACTACTCGACCCAGACCCTCGACGGAACGATTTCGCCTGAGACCCTGCAGAATTTTCCGCTGATCATTTCCGGAGCGCCTCGTTCTTCGGTTACGGTGGCTGACATGATGCCGGGCGTCTCAACCGGCGCCAGCGGCAACGCTTACAACACGCGCATCGATGGCGGCCTAGTCACGGGCGACGAGGCGCTGGTGGATGGCGCCACCGCGATGGAAGGCTTCATGAACCAGAGCGGCATGGTGAGCCTGCAGACTGATTTCGGCATGTCGCCTGACATCACCAGCTCGGTCAACGTCCTCCTCGCCAACTACCCCGCGCAGTATGGCAACACCACCTCCGGGCAGCTCATCATCGACACCCGGTCGGGCGGCGATCAGTACCACGGCGCAGCCTTTGAATACCTGAGGAACAACGACCTCAACTCGCTCCAGTTCGGCGCTCCCCGCGGTCCCGGCATTGCGCCTCCGGTCGACCAGGAAAACGAGTACGGCATCGACATCGGCGGCCCGATCTGGCTCCCCGGTGTGCGTACCGGCGGACCGCGCATGAAGGGCTTCTTCTACTTCAACTGGACCGGTTATCGCGACAACGGCGGCACGAACTCCTCCACGCTGTCCATTCCGTCCCTCGCCGACCGCGCCGGGAATTTCAGCGCGGCAGGCAGCCAGCTCTACTATCCCTACGATCCGGCAAAATACGGGGCGCTGGCAGGAACAGCGATTCCCAACAACCAGATCGACCCCAAATTTGAAGATCCTATTGCCAAAGCGTGGATGGCCCAGCTGCCCACGCCCACCAGCTCCGGGGAGCTGAACAACTATTTCATTCCCCATTCCGGTCAGGGATCGCTGACGAACAAAGAGAACGTCTACTTCGCCCGCGTGGATGTGAACCTCGGCAGTTCGGACCACTTCTACTACAGCACCTGGTTCCAGTTGACGGGCATCAATACGGAGAGCGACCTGCCGGTTGCCCTCTCGACGGCAAGTCCCGCCAGCCCGGAGAACGCCAACATCGAGCGCTTCAACTGGGAGCACAACTTCTCCGGCACGATGAATAACCACGCCACCCTGGGCTACCTGAACCGCAACGAAGGGTATTTCGCCCTGAACGGCAAGGCGAGTCTGCCCATGGTGCCTGGCATGGCCGGGGCGTACCTGCCGCAGTTCAATTTCGGCGGCGGATATTCGCAGCTCGGCAACAGCACCCTGCCGACTTCAGTTTCCACCCTGACCACGCGTGGCACCTGGGCCTTTAACGACGTCTTTACGAAGGTCAAGGGCTCCCATACGTTCAGGGCCGGCTTCGAGTGGCGCATGGCCGGTACCAGCATTCACGAAGGCAACAACCAGGGCGGTACGTTCACCTTCAATCCGGATACCACCGGGAACCAGCTCTGCCCGGCCAATTCACCCTGCCCGGGTGATGCCGCTGCCAGCTTCTTTCTCGGCGCGGCTGCCAACGTCACGGAGACCTATTACAACGTCTTCGCCATGTATCCGCGCCAGTACGGTTACGCCGTGCACGCCGGTGACGAATGGCGTATGACGCCCAAGTTCACCTTCAACTACAGCCTGCGCTGGGACTACATCACCCCGTTTAGGGAGAAGTACAACAACCTCTCGTTCTTCGACCCGGTCGGCCTCAACCCCGGCGCCGTTACCGCCTCCGGACAGGAACTTCCCGGCCGGCTGGCCTTTGCCGGAAACAAGTGGGGCGCCGCCAGCTATGGCGCGCCTTATCCTGAGATCCCCTTCAAGACAGCATTGTCGCCGCGCATCGGCTTTGCCTATGCCCTGAATCAAAGGACCGTTATCCGCGCCGGATACGGAATCTACTTCGGGCAGGCGTTCTACCCGGGCTGGAACGGCGGCATGTCCCAGGACGGGTTTAACAAGAACGTCAACCTCAACGAGGCGCCCAGCGGCGGCTTCCAGGTGCCCGCTCTGTATCTGATGACCGGCGTCACACCGACCATCAAAGCTCAAATCGGGCCCACGGGCGAAGATATCAATAGCGCCTACGATAACGGGCAGTCGCCCCTCTACCGTCCGCTGGATGGAAACAGAAGGCCGTACTCCTCGCAGTGGAACTTCACCGTGCAGAGGGAGCTGCCCAGCAACATCGCTCTTACTTTGTCGTACGTGGGCACCAAGGGCACGCACCTGCCCTCCAGCCTCAACCCGCTCAACGTGCTGAATCCCTTTAATCCGTCCATCAGCAGCATCGGCAGCGACCTGGCGGCGACCGATGCGGCCACCTTCGCGAAATACGGTGTCAGCTCACCGTACGTCGGCTGGGCTGGCCAGATGACCGGCTGTGCGCCGACAATGGCTCAGGCGCTGCTGCCGTACCCGCAGTACTGCAGCACGCTGCAGGGGTTGAACGAGGGCCATGCCGACTCCATCTACAACTCCTTCCAGGGGCAGGTGGAACGGCGCTTCCAGGGCGGCTTGTATCTGCTCGGCGCCCTGACCGTTGCCAAGCTCTATACCAACGCCAGCTACTCAACCCAGTCCGGACAGGGCGACACCGGAGTCGGCAACAATGGCTTGTTCTCGCCCTATCAGGAAAACCGCACCTGGGCTCTGGCTCCGGACAACGTTCCTATCTCAGGGAACATTTCGGCGGTTTACCAGCTACCCATCGGACACGGCCAGCAGTTCCTGTCCTCGGGTAACGCCTTCACAAACGCCGCGGTTGGCGGCTGGTCCGTCAGCCCCATCCTCCACTACGAGTACGGAACACCGCTCTATTTCACGTCCTCCACCTGCCCGACCAGCAGCGAAGTACCGCAGTTCCGTGCGAGCTGCATTCCTGGGCAGCTGTCGGGCCAGCTCGCTTATCTGCATGGCCGCAACGGCTGGAATCCAACCAGCAACGGCCTGCGCTACCTGAATCCGAACTCCTTCGAGAGCAGCTTTACCCAGTTCGGCTACACCGGGTTTGGGAAAGCCGTCTCGACGATCTACGGTCCCGATTTCAAGGATCTTGATTTCTCCCTGATCAAGGATACGAAGCTCGGCGAGCGGACAAACTTCCGGCTGGCCGCGAACTTCTTCAACAGCCTGAACAACCACTACTTCGTGAATCCGGGCGATGGTCCGGGGCCCGCCTTCGTCACCGACGTTGCGGCGTCCGGCAACTCGTTCGGTACCTGGAACGGCACCGTTACTTCAGCTCGCAGCATTCAGTTCGAAGGGCGCCTGGAATTTTAACCTCAACCGCATCGCAGCTGTGGACGGGCCATCCCCTCGGGGATGGCTCGTTGCTTCTCAGGCCCGCGTGTGAGCGCAGGTGGCTGGGATGCGCTGGCGGCCTGGCCCCCGTTCCCGCCGTGAGCGGAAATGGAGAAGAACCTCTGTCCGCCTGAACTGAGGGTACATTCTCTGTAAAATGATTCCAGCCTCCGCTTCGGGATCCGATCTGCGTGCGAGGATTTCGTCATCCGTCGAACTATGGCCGTATTCACTCGCAGGTCCCTTGTAGCCGCTCTTGCCGGAACCCTCCCCGCAATTTTTGTCCGCCGCCTCTTATCCCAGCGACTGGCCCCGTTGGCCTTTTGCAGCCCTGTTTCCGTGGCGGCATCCGGATCCGGACGTCCTGCCGGCTGGTTCACCAATGTCGCAGGCCGGTCCTCGTTTTCCTACACAAGCAACAACGATTACACCGGGAGGAAGTACTTTCCCCAGCCTATGTGCGGGGGGGTGGGCGCCATCGATTACAACAACGACGGCTACATGGATCTGTTCTTCAGCAATGGCGCCAAACTCCCGGAGCTCGTCAAGACTTCGCCGGCGTATTACAACTGCCTGCTGCGCAACAAGGGCGACGGCACCTTCGAGGATGTAACGGCGAAAGCCGGGCTGACGGGGGCGAACATCGGTTTCAGTTTCGGAGTCGCGGTGGCCGACTACGACAACGATGGCTGGGACGACATTTTCATCTGCAACGCCGGGACGAACACGCTGTATCGCAACAACGGCGACGGCACTTTCACCGACGTCACGATGGGATCCGGCCTCGAGCATAAGCCGGAAAACGTGCTCAGCGTGGGCGCGGCGTGGTTCGATTACGACAATGACGGGCTGCTCGACCTCATCGTCACTAATTACACCGTGTGGACGCCGCAGACTGACAAGCGCTGCCTCAAGAGCGAAACCCAGGAGGAGTACTGCAGCCCGACGGTCTACAAGAGCGTCGAGTCCAGGCTCTACCGCAACCTCGGTCATGGCCGCTTTGAAGACGTTACGGATGCCAGCGGAATCGGCAAGGCACTGGGCAAAGGCATGGGAATTTCCATCGCCGACTTCAACGGCGACGGTTTTCAGGACATCTTTGTTGCCAACGATACGGAACCGAATTTCCTCTTTATCAATCAGGGTAACGGCACATTCAGGGAAGCCGGCCTCGAGATGGGGGTTGCGTACAACGAGCAGGGCTACCCGGTCTCCGGCATGGGTTCCGATGCCAGGGATTACAACAACGACGGCTGGGTAGACATCGTCTACAACGACCTTACCGGTCAGGTCTTCGGGCTGCTACGGAATGAGGGCGGTAAGCTGTTTGCCGATGTTACCTGGCCCTCAAGAGTGGGTCCGCTCAGCCGCGACCTCTCCGGGTGGAGCATTGGTTTCATCGACTTTAACAACGACGGCTGGAAGGATATCTACTCGGCCAACGGCGACGTGGACAATCTCACGGCGACCTCAAAGCAGCACGACACGATGTTCGAGAATCTTGGCGGCAGGACTTTCTCCGATGTGACCGAACAGATGGGTCCCGATTTCAGCTTCGTCGGCTATCAGCGAGGTTCCGCCTTCGTCGATCTGAACAATGACGGCTTCATGGACCTGGTGGTTACGTCTCTGGGCGAAAGACCACGCATCCTGATCAACAATGCCCTGGTCGCCAATCACTGGGTCATGTTCGACCTGCGGGGACGAAGGAGCAATCGCAGCGCCATTGGCGCCATCATCAAAGTGATCACCGCCTCCGGCAGAGCCCTGTATAACCATGTGAACCCCAGCGTTGGATTCATGTCGTCGAGCGACCGCCGAGTGCACTTCGGCCTTGGGGACGAGACGAAGATTGAGTTTGCGGAGATCCGCTGGCCCAGTGGGATCGTGCAGCGCATCGAGCATCCGGCGGCCGATCGGATTATCAGGGTAGAAGAAACGGCGGACGAGCCGCACCGGAAGCACCCGTGATCCAGCCCGAGGGAGTCCCGGCAGTCTTCATTTGGGCTCGGTGATGGTGAGGATCTGGTCCGCTTTCACGTTCGTGAGCATCTGTCTGACGCCGCTGGGCCAGGTTAACTCGATCTTATCCACCGCGTCCGCTTTCCCTAATCCAAAATGAACGCGCTTGTCGCTCGATGAGCTGTAGCCCACCGCCGTGGTCGCGTGGTTGAACTGGACTCCTTCGGCCGTGGTGATCTTAATCTTCGTGCCCAGCCCATCGCGGTTGTCTTTGGTTCCAACAAGCCGGATGGTTATCCAGTGATTCCCATTGGCCGTCCGGTTCATCAGCAGCTGCGGCTTTTCGCCGATCACGTTGACGACAATATCGATTTTGCCGTCGTTGTTGAGATCTCCGAAGGCGGCTCCGCGATGCAGCTTCGGTTCCAGAAACGCGGCTCCGGCAGTTGAACTCACATCGGAAAACAGGAACTTCCCGGTATTGCGCATCAGCCCGTCGGGCTGCCGTGTGGGGCGGTGGAGGACTTCCATCTCGTTGTCCAGAATTGCGCCACCGGCCGCAAACAGATCCTTGCAGCCATCGTTGTCAAAATCGAAGGCCCCTGTGCCCCAGGCGGTTCTCGTCCGGCTGAATTCGGTCATGCCGGAGGGTCCGGTAACATCCTCAAACTGGGTACCGGTGTTTCTGTAAAGAGGGAAGGTATTGCCGAACATCGCGGTATGGAAGATATCCGGGAGGCCGTCGTTGTTCAGGTCGCGGAAATCGGCTCCCATGCCGGCAACGACGCTGCCGTCGGCGGTGTAGGCCACTCCCTGTTCGAGAGCGACCTCGCTGAAGGTTCCATCGCCATTGTTATGCAGCAGAAAGTTGGGGAAGGTATCGTTCGAGATGAAAATATCCGTAAACCCGTCGTTATCGTAATCGGCAAATGCCAGCCCCATGCCTTTGCCGACATACTTGCCGATGTGCGATGGGCCGGAAACGTCTGTAAAGGTTCCGTCGCCATTATTTCGATAAAGTATATTGGGCGTTCCCCTGAAATTGTTCGGGTCGCAGAAGGTACGGACGCCATTGATGGAACAAAGCTTCGCCGTCGCAATATTGTAATCGAGGTAGTTAACCACCAGCAGGTCAAGCCTGCCATCGTTGTTATAGTCGAACCAGCCCGCCGCGACGCCCCAGGGCTTGCCGTATCCGGGAATCGTTCCAGGCACCCCGGCTTTGTCCGTGACATCGGTAAAAGTTCCGTTGCCATTGTTATGAAGTAACTGGTTTCGGTTTACTCCAACAACATAAAGATCGACATAACCGTCGTTGTCGTAATCTCCGGCCGCCACACCCATCGAATAACCCACTCCCTGAACGCCTGCCTGCGCGGTGACATCGGTGAAGGTCCCGTCACCGTTGTTGCGGTACAGGCGATTCCAGTAACCGGGGTCTGTTTTCGTGAGAGAAGGAATCGCCGCTCCGTTCGTGATGAAGATATCCGGCAGGCCGTCGTTGTTGTAATCGAAGATGGCTACGCCGCCCAGCATCGTTTCGATGGAGTATCGTTCAGGGCTGAGGCTGTTCCTCAGCCGGAACTGGATACCCGAAGCGGCGATGGCGTCATCGAAGACGATCGGATGGGCATCCTTGCCGGATGGAGCGCAGGGCTGCGGCGCCTCCCTGGCGGGGTGCCCCGCGGCCTGCGAATGCGCGGCCGAACCGCAAGAAAAGGAGAGCAGCAGAAGGGCGGCGCAAGACGCACGGCACGCCAGGGTCGTCAGCGCGCGCCGAAGCGTCGATCCGGCCCGCAGCGCGGCGCAAACAGCCGGTAGATCCACCTGTGATCGGCAACACTCCGCCATTGGGCCATCGCCAGTATAAAGGGCGACCTTCATGGGGGCCTCCAGCTTTCCCCGGAGGTGCAGTCGGGCCCCTGGTTCTGTTAGAACTCAGGGAGCACTTTCGTGTTCAGATTCCCTGCTGCATTATGTCAGGAGGTTCCTGGGATGCATCCTTTCTCGCTGGCGGGCAGAACGGCGTTGGTTACGGGCGCAAGCCGTGGAATCGGCCTGGGGATCGCACGCGCGCTGGCCGCAAGCGGAGCCCGGCTCATTCTGGTGGCTCGCAATATGGGCGCCGCCGCCGCGCCGGTGGACGACCTGCGCGCTTCCGGCGCCGATGTGCAGCTGTGCTCCTTCGACCTCCGCGATATCGATCGCATCTCTGACTGGTTTGCCGAATGTTCCGCTCGCCTGGGCCAGCCCGATATTCTCGTCAATGCGGCGGGAATGACCGTTCGCGGCGACACGACCGAGTTTGCCCTCTCCGACTGGAATCAGATCCTGGCGCTCAACGCGACCGCGGTCTTCGAGCTGAGCCGGTCCTTTGCGCGCGGACTCATCGCCCAGGGTCGCTCCGGGAAGGTCGTCAACATCGCGTCGCTCATGAGCGCCGCCTCTCGTCGTGGCACGGCAGCGTACACTGCCTCCAAAGGCGCGCTGGCGCAGCTCACCAAGGCCCTGGCTGTCGACTGGGCGGAACACCGCATTTACGTCAATGCGGTCGCGCCGGGCTACATCGCGACGGAACTGACCCGTCCGCTTGTTCAGGATGCCCAGTTCGACCACTGGGTGAAGCAGCGTTGTCCCCTCGGACGCTGGGGCAAGCCGGAGGACATCGCGTGGCCGGTCGTATTTCTCGCTTCGCCCGCTTCCGATTTCATTACCGGGCAGATTCTGTACGTTGACGGGGGATGGCTGGCGACCTTCTAGAACCTGCCGGACAGCCCGTACGTGGACTGAGTATGTCATCCGCCACACGTTGGCGAAGAGACGGGCCGTACCGATATAGTTTTGCTCGTACATGTCTTTCCTTCGCCTTGCCCTGGCTGCGGCGCTTCTTGCGCTGTTCGGGGCGGTATTCCTGATTGCGGGTGCCGCTTCAGCGCCGAGCCCCATACGGTTCGAACTCCGCGGCATTCCCTTTCGTCTCGAGAGCGATGAGACACCGGCCAGAAACGCGCCCGAAACCATGGCGGGAGGAGTGGCGGTTTTCGACTATAACGGTGACGGCCGGCCCGATATTTTCTTTACCAATGGGGCCGACATCAGAACTCTGAAGAAAGACGGCCCCAAATATCGCGACCGTCTCTTCCGCAACAACGGCGACGGCACGTTTACCGACGTGACCGATGCGGCCGGCGTCGCCGGTTCCGGCTACGACATCGGCGTGGCCATCGGGGACTACGATAACGACGGTTGTCCGGATATCTTTGTCGCCGGTGTCTACCGCAACACGCTCTATCACAACAACTGCAACGGAACATTCACCGACGTAACGAAGAAGGCGGGTCTTGGCGACTCAGACGATCCTCAGTATGGCCCGCTCTGGGCCGAGGCAGCCGTTTGGGTCGACGTCAACAATGACGGCTTGCTCGATCTGTTTATTGTGGACTACCTCCAGTGGAAATATGTCGCCCAGCCGATCTGCCGCATCGGTACGGTCGGCGATTACTGTCACCCGCGCGAATATCAGGGCCAGCCGGACCGGCTCTTTCTGAACAACGGCGACGGCACATTTCGCGACGTTTCGATGCAGTGGGGTATCCGCGACCACGTGGGCAAGGGCATGGGGGTGGGTATGGCCGACTACGACCTGGACGGCCGGCCCGATCTGTTTGTCACCAATGACGCGGAATACAATTTCCTCTTTCACAATCTGGGAAACCGCTTCGAGGAGGTCGCCTTTGACGCGGGCGTGACGCTGCCTGACAGCGGAGACTTCATCTCCGGCATGGGCCTGGACTTCAGGGATTTCAACAACGACGGCTATCCGGATATTGCCTTCGTCGCGCTCAACCGCCAGACCTTCCCGCTCTTTGAGGACACGGGCAAGGGAGAATTCCGCGACGTCACGACATCGAGCGGAATGCGGGACCTCAGCATGAATATGGGTGGGTTCGGACCGGCACTGTATGACTTCGACAATGACGGATGGAAAGACCTGTTCGTGACCCGGGGGCACGTGGAGTCCCAGCCTCTGCCCGGCATCGACATCGCACAGAACAACACTGTCTTTCGGAATCTCGGCGCCAGCGGGAAATGGATGGCGCTGACTGCGGAGGCCGGCCTGACAGCCGCTCCGCCCGCGCGACATCGAGGCTGCGCCCTGGGCGACCTGGATGGAGACGGGCGCGTGGACGTCGTTACGACCGCGCTTTCTGCTCCCGCCGAGATCTGGATGAACCGAAGCGAGCATTCCGGCCACTGGCTGGACATCGCCCTGCGGGGGACGCGCAGCAATCGCGATGGAATCGGCGCGCGCATCAGGGTTGTCAGCGCGACCGTGGGCGCGCAGTACAACCACATGACCACGAGCGTCTGTTACGCGTCATCGAGCGATGGTCCGGTGCACTTTGGCCTCGGTCCAGACCGAATCGCGCGGATGGTGGAGATCCACTGGCCCTCGGGCACGGTGCAGACGCTGCGGGATGTCCCGGCAGATCGGGTCCTGAAGGTCACGGAGCCCGACGAGCACCGGCCCTCCGGAGCGCAAAGGCCACCGGTCTCTTCGGTGCCGGCCGCGCCGTGACGCTCATTGCTGCTGCGGGCCATTCGGCGAGGCAGCGGCCGCCTTCTGCTGCGCCGCGTTGCGGGCCTGAGCTGCATCCAGTTCGCGGGCCACTGTCTCGTCGGCGGCATGGTTCAGCTTTCTTGTCAGATCGAATTCCGCCTTCGCCTGTTGCTGCTTCCCCATCGTCTGGTACAACCGGGCCAGACGCCAGTGCACCTGTACACTCGCCGGCTCAAGCTGCGCCGCCATCCTGAATTCACGCAGCGCGCCGGCTGTGCGTCCCGCATCCGAATCCAGGATCCCGAGATCCATGTAAGGCATTGCGCTGCGCGGATTCATTCGAATGGCCTTTTCGGCGAGGGGCCGAGCCATCTCAGGATGATTGAGCTGCCGTTCGCAATCCGCCAGATACGCGACCGCCTCGGCGTCCTCGGGGACATTGTCGAGTTCAGCCTGGAATTGCCGGGCCGCCTCTTCGTATTGGCTCTGACGCCAGAGCAGGTAGCCGAGCCCGAAGTGCACTTCCGGCTGTTTCGGGTCTGCCTGAACCGCCGCGCGGAACTGCCGGATGGCACCCGCATGATCCTGCATCCCATCGAGCGCTTCGCCGGCGAGCATGTCTGCCTCCGCGGATTCGGCATTCAGCGCGAGGATCTGGCGATATACATCCAGAACGCAGGGGTACTGCTCGGCTCGCAGACAGCTTTGGGCCAGCACCAGGCGATATGGCAGGTCCTGGGGATCGCGCGCCATGGCATCTTTGAGCAAAGGGATCGCCGCCGCATAATCGCCACTGCCGTAATAAGCCATCCCAAGCAGGATTCTCAGGCGCTGAGCATCCGGTGACACCGGTGGTGTTTTCTTCAGCAGCGGCGCAAAGACTCGCGTGGCTTCTTTCAGTTCGCCGGCCTTGAACAGGGCGAGGCCGAGGTTGAGCTTCAGATCGGGCATGGATGGTTTCAGCGCCGCGGCCCTGCGGTACAGGGAAATGGCCTCACGGTAGCGGCCCTGCCGCGCCTCCAGAAAACCCAGGTGGGCCCAGGCTTCCGCGTCTCCCGGTTCGGATTTCAGGATGCCGCGCCAGGCCTCCTCCGCTTCCGTATTCCTTCCCTGCTGCTCCAGCGCGAAGGCCTGATCTCGCAGCCGGGAGACAGCAACACTCTGGCCATGAGATGCCAAGCCGGCTGCGATCAGCACCGCCGCGGCAATTCCGGACTGCACAAGCGCCTTCATACCCCTGCTCATCCGTGATTCTCCCGCGCCAGGTGCGCTGCACGCAATCAGGCCGCAACACAGGCAGAAAAAAGAGGGCGCGACAGAGATATCCTGTCGCGCCCTAGTTCGGGAGGCCGTAACTCAGAACTCGAACTTTCCGCCCAGTTCCAGCAGGCGGGGACCATAGTCGCCGGTCAACGCCCCGAAATTCGAATCGTGCGAGTTCGTGTCCACGTTCTGGAACTGCGTGTGGTTGAACGTGTTGAACGATTCGAACCGGAGCTGGAAGTCGGGGAGCGATTCCTTGCCGATGGGAATGGTCTTGTACAGCGACAGATTCCAGTTAAACAACCCCGGGCCTACGGCTGAATCCTTGCCGGCATTGCCGAAGCCCTGGTTGGGGCCGCCGTTCCACGGAGCCACCGGATCGGCATAGGAGGCGGGGGTGAACCATTCTCCTACCCTTTTGGGGTAAGACCTTTTGGAAACGATGTCCGGGCGATTCGTAAAGCCGCCGCCCAGTCCGACGACATCGCTCCCGGTATAGGTGATGAACAGAGGGACTCCGCTCTGTGCGAACGTAATTCCGGAAATGACCCATCCTCCGAGCGTCGTGCGTTCAAACATGTTTCGGCTGTGCTCGAAGAACGGCAGGTTGTACACGTAGCTCACATTCAGGACCTGGCGGTGATCGAACCCGGTATCGGAGCCCCGATCGTACTTCAGATTAAAGGGGTTTGAGACGCCGTTGAGATCGTTTTGCCCGATATCGATCAGGTGGGACCAGGTGTAGGCCACCTGGGTCGTGAGCCCGTAACGGTTTTCTATGCGTACGCCGGCCTGGAGCGAGTTGTAATTGAAATTGGTCTCGGTTTCCTCCTGGTTAATGCCGCTGAAGCCGGGGAATATGCGATAAAGGTTCGCGTTCAGCGTGCCGTTGGCGACCCCCTGGCGCTCATCGAAGGGACTGGTGGGATTGGTGGGATCCATCAGGGGCAGCGTGTTGATAGCCCGATCGTCGCTTTGGTTCCAGCCGTCGGAGCCGACATACTGCACCTCGGCAACCACGGAAGGCGCAAGCTCATGCTGAATGCCCAGGCTGAAATCGGCTGTGCCCGGATTCGGATAATGGTAGTTGATATTCGTCAGGACCGATGGGAACGACTGCGACGTAGTCAACCCCGTCAGAGCGCTGGTGTGGGGATTGGAGAAATAGACGTTGGTTGCGGAAGGCTGATAAGCAAACGGCGGGTTCAAGGCGGCGTTATACACGTCGTTGCCCTGCACGCGCTCGTAGAACATGCCAAAGCCGCCGCGGAGAACGGTTCTTCCGTTGCCCAGGAAATCCCACGCGAAGCCGACACGCGGCTCCCAGGTCTTGTAATCGTTGATGACGACGCCCCGTGGAAAACCGTTGACGCCCGCTTCCTTCATGCCATTGAGGTAAAACGGCTCGTTGCCCACAGGCGTATAGGCCGAGAGGAATGAGGGGTTGATGGTGCCGGCCGGGTTCATGGGATAACCCAGCGAATAGTTGTAGTCGGCGGCGACAAAATTGGCAAACTGGTTGTAGCGCTCGAAGGCGTGCGGCAGGCCGTCGTAGCGCATCCCAAGGTTCAGCGTCACACGCGGTGTAACATGCCAGTTATCGTTGCCGTAGAAGCCGTAGTTGTTGTTGACCCAGTGTTTGCCGGCGAGGTACTGCAACTGAGTAAAGCTGGAAGCATCGCCCAGCAGGAAGTTGATATACGAGTCGCCGGAGAATGCGCTGGAGTTGAACGCCGCGGTCCCCTGCGTATTGGCCTGCAATTGCTGGTTCTTGTAGTCGTGCAGCCAGCTGACGCCGAATTTGAGCTGATGGCGGCCCTTGGTCCACGAAAGATCGTCGCGATACTCGAAACCTTCGTAGCCGTTCTTCCAGGGATAGTACGACTCGGTCCAGGTCTGTTGCAGCGGCGTCCCCTGCAGATCGATTTCCGGCATGTCCTTGCCAGCGTTAAGGGAGACCGGGAAGAAGCTGGTTGCCGACCAGTTGCTGGGCAGCAGGAAACTGCCGCCCTGGCCGGGAATCGGAGTGAGGTGGATCTTATTGCCGTCGTAGAGGAAGGCCGTCTCGTTCAGCAAATTCGGTGTATAGGTCTGAGTCAGCCGGATGGCCGCGGAGTAGGAGGGGTTGGACATCGCGGTTCCCACCGTGGGATAGTCGCCTCCGGGTCCCCACAGGGGCGGGAAGAAGGTCTTGGCCATGGCGTCATGGATGAAATGGCCCATCAGCTGATACCTGCTGTTGATCGTATGGTCGATGCGCACGACATCTTCGCGGATGTTGTCGGTGGTAGGAATCGACGCCGTAAACTGATTGACGCCCAGATTGGGTTTGGGAAAGGTTCCGGCGTTCACCTCCGTCACCGCGTTCGGATCCATCAGATTGGCGGGGATGGTGTTGTTCGGGAAGGGCTTTCCTGCCGTCAGGCCGTCTACCCTGTAGAGCGCCAGCTTGGCGGGATCCGAGGTGACGGGCACGATGGGCACCGATCCGCCCGCCGGGACGGTATAGGCCAGGGGCGCTCCAGGAGTCGGGAAATTATTGGCCATAATGGTGTTGAGCACCAGAGGCGAGCTTCCCTGGATCAGCCTGCGCCACTCTTCCTGCCAGAAGAAGAAGGTTCTGTTGCGGCTTTCGTTGTAGACGTGCGGGATGAAGATCGGTCCGCTGATGTTGCCGCCGGGTGTGTTCAGCTGAAATACAGGCGTCGCCTGTCCCGCGGACTTCGTGAAGTAATCGTTGGAATCGTAGGCCGTGTTCCGGTTGAACTCGTACACCTCACCGTGGAACTGGCGCGTGCCGGACTTGAGGACCATCAGGATGGTGCCGCCCGATCCGATCCCGTAATCGGGGCTGTAGTTGCTGTCGAGGGTGCGGAATTCGGCGATGGCTTCCTGGGAGGGCAGCACCATGAAGCAGCCGCCGCAGCCGCGGTCGTTCAGCTCGCCGCCGTCCAGCAGGTAGATGTTATGCGTGCTGCGGGTTCCGTTGAATTCGATGCCGTTGGCCGAGGTCAGAGCATCGACGCCGCTGAACTCCGGCAGATTATTGGAGACCCCCAGTCCCAGAGCTGCCAGGGCGGTTACGTTGCGGCCGTTCGTGGCCAGCTGTTCCACCTGCTGGCCGCTCATCAGCGTACTCACCTCGCTGGTTTCGGTCTGGACCTGCAGAGCGTTGGCCTTCACCGTGATGGTCTGTGCCTGGCTGCCAACCTGGAGAACGACGTTTGCTTCAACCGTCTGTCCGACGTTGACCACGATCCCCGTCTTGGTGAATTTCTGAAAGCCGGGGGCTGTAGCGGAGAGCGTATAGGTGCCGATGCCCAGGTCGGGGAAGCGGAAAGCTCCAATGGAGTTGCTGACGGTTTTGCGTTCCTGGCCTGTGGCCACACTGAGAAGAGAGAGCTGAGTATTCGCTACGACCGCGCCTGAGGAGTCGGTGACGACGCCGTTCACGGTGGCGTTCTCCTGAGCGCGGAGCGCGGGTGCGAGGGCCAGCGCCAGCAGCACAGGTATCAATGTCAGCCGGATGGTGAGGATTCTTGGGGGGCGGGCCTTCGCTGTGCCCGCAGAAACAGGTTTTCCTGTGAGTCGATCCATTACCGCCTCCAGAACAGCAAACGTTTTCCGAATAGGTAAGAACTGGGACTAAATGCCACTAAGGCGACCAGCAAACAGTCGTTCCCGGGCCGCGAAAACAATTACTCTCAATCCTGGATGGTTGTCAAGGGCCGACCGGGATGCATCCGCGGATCCGCCATTGCAGATGCTTCCCGGCTGGCGAGGCAGATGGTAGGCGCCCAGGCAGAGCCGCCACGTCCACCTCCGGGATCGTTGTGGGTGAAATCGACGGCTGGAGCAGGTTCAGCCTCAGATGAGGTTGGTTCCCGGAGCTGCAAACCTAATGGATTCTGTGATCACTGTCACATCGGCGGAAACCCCAAACCGGAGATGATGTTGGGGTGGTCAACCGTTGCGGTAATGGTTGGTCTCCTGAGGAAAGCCGCTTCACGAACCACGAAATTGCTGCGATAATTGTGCGCGATCCCTGCAGCGGAGATTGCGCCGCAGTTCATAACGATGGCCAGTGGGGGTTCCGATGAAGGTCTTGTTCAGGCAATGTGCGGCCGGTATGGCAGGCCTTGCAATCCTGCTTTTTGCGGGCTGTTCGCGATCCAACGTTCAGCCGGCCGGCACCCAGTCTTCTCAGGCAGCGGCCAAAGCTGAGGCCCCTCCGCAGATCGTACCGGGCAAGACGGCCTTCTGGCCGATGTACAAGGCCGCCCACGGCTGGGCCTCGGACGTCATCGTGCTGAGGCTCACGGCAAAGGAACTGACAGGCTACAAGAACCAGGATGGCAAGGCGGGCATGTGGGAGGCGGTCTTCGCATCTCCCAGTCTGCACCAGTACCGGACTTATACCTATTCCATCGCGGATGTGCCTCCCAACATCTTCAAGGGCGTGGATGCCGGGCTGGCGATGAATTGGGGCGGCATTACCCGGGACGCGATGCCGGTGGATCTGTCCCTGTTCAACGTCGATTCGGATGCCGCATACAAAGCCGCAGCGGGAGATGCCGCGGAGTGGCTGAAGAAGAACCCCGACAAAGAGGTTACAACGCTCGAAGTCGGCGACACTTCCAGATTCAATGCACCTGTATGGTACGTCATGTGGGGGGCGAAGAAAGCCGGATACGCAGCCTTCGTTGACGCCAACACCGGCAATGTGCTGAAGCTCAAATAAGAGCGGCGTTGTCGGTTCCTCCAGTCCGGGGAGTTTCGTCGCCAGAATCCGGGGCCTGGAGCAGGTTCGACGCATTTCTGTTACTGTCGAGCAGTCGAACACGGCTGGCCGGGCAGCTTTCGATCGCGATCCCCTGGCATCGAAAGAAGACAGATGAACAAGCCTGATACTCGCATCGCCATTGTTACAGGGGCTGGGCGCGGAGCCGGACAGGCAATTGCGCGCAGTCTCGCGGCGCTCGGATGCCATGTAATCCTGATTGCGCGTGATACCAGCCGTCTTGACCTGGTGCGGCAGGAGATAGTCGACGCCGGTGGGCAGGCTGAGGCATACGCCTGCGATCTGCGGGACGCGAACGCCGTCGCGGCTTTGGGGGAGCATGTGGCGCGCGTGCATGGCCGGTGCGACGTTCTGGTGAACAATGCCGGGGTGGGCATGGAAGGCAAGCCACTGCACCAGACCTCACCGGAGGAGTGGGAACAGTTGATGAGCACCAACCTGCGCGGACCCTATCTGATGATCCGGGCCCTGGCGCCGCTGATGATCGCCGCGCAGTCGGGACACATCATCAATATTTCGTCGCTCGCCGGACGCAATCCACTGCCCAACGGAGCCGCCTATGCAGCTTCCAAATGGGGCCTGAACGGCCTCACCTACTCGGTTGCCGAGGAATTGCGGCAGTATAAGGTGCGCGTGAGCGTGATTGCGCCCGGATCGATCAACACCGATTTCAGCGATCACGCGGGCAAAGGCGCCGCTTCCGGAAAGGATCCCCAAAAGAAGCTGCAGCCGGACGATGTCGCCGCCGTGGTGGCTTCGCTCGTCAGCCAGGCGCCGCAGTCGTTCATCAGCGAAGTGCTGATTCGTCCCACGCAAAAGCCGTGAGCGGCACCGGCTATTCGAAGATCGGTGTCAGCAGCCGCACCAGGTGGTGGGGCTCCGCCAGGAATGCATCGTGGCCGTGCAGGGAGGCCATCTCCTGATAGTCGCAGCGCGCGCCGGCTGCGCCGATGATCGCTGCCAGGGAACGAACATCTTCCGGCGGGAAGAGCCAGTCGGTGGAGATGCCGACCAGCGTTACATGCGCCTGAATCCGGCTGTATGCGGCGAACGGCGACGCATGGGCGCGCACAGGGTCGAAGGTATCCATGGTGCGGGTCATGCAGATGTAGGAATTGGCATCGAAGCGGTCGTTGAACCGGTGGCCCTGGTAGTCGAGATAGCCAGCGATATCAAATCGGCCATTCTGCCCAGCCGCCGTGGAGATCCAGGGATTCTCGCCGGTGCGGTTTGGCTTGCGCCCGAAGCGATGCTCAAACAACTCGACACTCTTATAGCTGATGACCCCCAGGGCGCGTGCAATGGCCAGGCCCTCCCGGGGCTCATCGTCCGGCGGATAGTAGCCGCCCGCCCATTTCGCATCGAGCATGATGGCTTTGCGCTGAAGGTGGTTAAGGCCCAGGCCCATCGCTCCCAGCGGAGCCGCGCCGATGCTGACCGCGCGGCCTACGCGATCGGGAAAGAGCACCGCCCACTCCAGCACCTGCATTCCGCCGATGGAGGCGCCGATGACCAGCTTCAGCTTGCGGATTCCCAGCGATTCGATCAGCCGCGCCTGGGCGCGGACGATGTCGCGGACGTTGATGAGCGGGAAAGTGGGGCCGTACAGCCGGCCGGTTTCAGGATTCGTCGAGCCCGGCCCGGTCGATCCGTAACAGGAACCGAAGATGTTGATCCCGATGACGCAGTCGCGATCCAGGTCGAGCAGGGCGCCGGGCTTCCGGAAGAGCTGGGGCCACCAGGTGGCCACTTCGGCATTGCCCGAGAGAGCATGGCAGACCAGCACAGCGTTATCACGAGCCGCATTGAGGTACCCGTACATTGCGTAGTGCTGCGCAGGCCGCACCAGCACCTCGCCGCTTTCGAGGGGGACGACCTCGTCAATCAGGTAATCCCCCTCGAACGTTGGTTGCAGCAGTTCTGTGGGATGGGTTGCGATCATCGTGCTCCAACCGGTTCCGGAGCCGGAGCGGCGGCTCGTGTGGCAATCGCAAGAGCCTGATCGATATCTGCAATCAGATCCCGCACGTCTTCGATGCCAACCGAGAGGCGAACCAGCTCCGGAGTAACGCCAGTGGCCGCCTGCTCTTCCACCGTCAGCTGCTGGTGGGTGGTCGAGGCGGGGTGGATCACGAGCGACTTGGCGTCGCCCAGATTGGCGAGCAGGGAAAAGATCTTCACCGAATTAATAAAGGACTTACCGGCTTCGAAGCCGCCTTTGATCCCAAAAGTGACCAGGGCGCTCTGGCCGTTGGGCAGATACTTCTTTGCCCGTGCCGCATAGCGGCTGGAAGCCAGGCCCGGATAGTTTACCCACGCGACGCCGGGGTGCTGCTCCAGGTGTTTTGCGACGGCCAGGGCGTTCTGCGAGTGGCGCTCCATACGCAGGTGCAGCGTCTCCAGCCCCTGCAGAAACAGCCAGGCATTGAAGGGCGACAGCGCCGCGCCGGCATCGCGCAGCCCCTGCACCCTGGCCTTCAGGATGAAAGCCAGAGGCCCGAACGCATTCACGAACGAAACACCGTGATAAGAAGGATCCGGCTCGACAAATTCGGGGAAGCGTCCGGATGCTTTCCAGTCGAACCTGCCCGCATCCACGATGACTCCGCCGATGGAGGTGCCGTGGCCGCCGATGAACTTGGTGGCCGACTCGACAACGATATCCGCGCCCCACTCCATGGGTCGCAGGAGCACCGGTGTGGCGCTGGTGTTGTCGATAATGAGGGGCAGCTTGTGGTCGTGCGCAATCTGCGCCAGCGTTTCGACGTCCGCGATGTCCAGCTTGGGATTGCCCAGCGTCTCTGTGTAGACCGCGCGGGTATTTTCATTGATCGCTGCGCGCAGACCGTCCAGATCGTCGGCATCGACGAAACGTACGCTGATGCCCATTCTGGGCAAAGTGTAGTGGAAGAGATTATAAGTGCCGCCGTAGAGCGAGGTAGTGGAGACGATCTCCTGGCCGGCGCTCGCCAGTGTGGTGATTGCCAGCGTCTCCGCGGCCTGGCCGGAGGCGGTCGCCAGTGCCGCCGCGCCCCCTTCGAGCGCGGCAACGCGCTTCTCGAAGACATCGGTCGTGGGGTTCATGATGCGGGTGTAAATGTTGCCGAATTCCTGCAGCCCGAATAAGCGGGCAGCATGGTCGGCGTCATTAAAGACATAAGAAGTGGTCTGGTACAGGGGAACCGCGCGCGATCCCGTGGTGGGGTCGGGGACCTGCCCCCCGTGGACGGCCAGTGTGGCCAGGTGCCGCTTTGCGTGCTCGTCTGCCATCAGTGCTGCTCCTTCCCGTTCGCCGGTTTTTGCCGGTCAACATCTCTGCCTGCCGCGCAAGTCGGGCAGGGGGGCCTGGTTCGAGACAGGCCTGAGCAGGCCTGCTCGCACGATGCAAATGAAAACGGCCCGCGATCGCATCTGACCGTGGGCCGCCGGAACCTCGCTTTGGAACTGGCGCTTATCGCGCCTCTTCCGGGCAGCGCACGGTCGTGCAATGCGCACACATGCACATGCCTGGGGACGCGCTGCTCTCGCGGGGAATCATCTCAGCCAGTATCAGGGCAGGGATTCGCATTCGTCAATGCGATTGCCGCGCCCGCTTTCCTGCTAATGTTCGGGAATGGCGGTTCGCAAGATCGTCCACATCGACATGGATGCTTTCTACGCCTCTGTCGAGCAGCGGGACGATCCGGCCCTGTGTGGGAAGCCTGTAGTGGTGGCGTGGCGGGGCAACCGGTCGGTTGTGTGCGCGGCCTCGTATGAAGCGCGCCGCTTCGGCGTGCGGTCGGCCATGCCGGCGATACGGGCGGAGCGGCTTTGTCCGCAGGCTGTCTTTGTTCCCCCGGATTTTCCGCGTTACCGGGAGGTATCGCGGCAGGCCCGCGAGGTTTTCCGGCGCTACACGGACCTGATTGAGCCGCTCTCGCTCGACGAGGCCTATCTCGACGTAACCGAGAACAAGTGCGGTCTGCCGACGGCCACGCGGGTGGCAAAGGCGATTCGGCAGCAGATTCGCAACGAACTGCACCTGACGGCTTCGGCGGGCGTGGCTCCGAATAAGTTTCTGGCGAAAATCGCCTCCGACTGGCGCAAGCCCGATGGGCTGTTTGTGATCCAGCCGGAGGAGATCGACACCTTTCTGCCGCCGCTTCCGGTGGAGCGGCTGCCGGGCGTCGGCAAGGTGACCGCGCAGCGGCTCGCCAAGCTCGGCGTGCACACCGTGGGCGATCTGCGCGGAATGGAACCGGCCGCTCTCGAATCCTCTTTTGGACGGCATGGCCGGCGGCTGCATGAGCTGGCCTTCGGGATGGACGAGAGTCCCGTGGTTCCGAACCGGCCAACGCAGTCGATTTCAGCCGAAGACACCTTTGAGCAGGACCTGCCGCTGGACGAGACCGAAGCGGCGATCCGGCGCCTGGCGGAGAAGGTGTGGGCGGCCTCGCGGAAGGAATCGCGGGTGGCGCGGACCGTGGTGCTGAAACTGAAGACTGCCGAATTCCGAATCCTCACCCGGAGCCTCACCCCCGGGGTTCCGCCCTCCAGTTGCGGGGAACTGACCGACATGGCGCTGGCGCTTCGGCAGCGCGTCGCTTCGGCGCCCGGACAGCGCTTTCGACTGGTGGGCGTGGGGTTGGGCAATTTCCGCGATGCTGGGGATGCGGAATCGCAGGCGATTTTGTTCCGATGAAGGATTTTATTTCCACAAAGAGTACGCGATTTGCACATAAATAAAAGGGTTGCGCGATCGCTTTCCTGTGGCATGATTTTTGGCAACGGAAGAGCAATCTTCCACGAGAAGACAGCAGAACGCGACCCTCAGGAGAATCGGAAACGAAACTCAGGAAGCCTTGGGAAACTAAGGCCTCCGGAGGCTCTGGGAAACCGGAGTTGGCGAGGCTCACGGGAAGCTGGCGCAGCAGGCGTCCTGGAAACGTGCAGGAAGTGCGGGTGCAAGCTCGTGCGTTCGGCATATGTCCGGAACCGCAGGTTGTACTCGGGTTGCCGAAGCCGGATCTTTGAGAATTTCGGACAGAGGGGGGCGAGATCCCGCAGGGGATTTTGCCCCTTTCGCTTTTCGGGAGCGCATTTGCTCCAAGAACAGAGTGCCGGGTGATCCCTTCATCCTCCGGAACCAGATTTCCTGCAACGGCCTTTCCGGCAAACGGGGGTAGGATGCGGGGCAGCTTCGACGGACGCTTCTCAGCATGCCGACAAAGTCTCCATCTCCGCGGCTGAGCGCATGGCTCGTCCTGGCAAAGGAGGTCAGCGTCTCCTCGGAGCCCCATGCTCGTTCCGCAAAGCCCGCCAGCAGCAGCGGCAATGCCTGACAGATCCCCCGGCGCGAACGATCCATGCTTCTCCTCCGCAGACCCGTAGCAGCTTACAGGGTGGCGCCGACAAAGAAAAATTTGAACGGGGGGTGGGGCAGACAGCTGAATCGGCGCGGCTTGCGGGGTAATACCCTGAGGGTATTACCCCGCAGCGGCGGGGTGGAAGTGCTCCGTTCCTGGCCGGGCAGGCGCAGCGGGGGCCATCCACGATGAGGGCGCGACAGCGTTGCTGCGGCATAGGAATCTCCCGGATGAGAGCAGGAAAAAAGCCGCCGGGAAACCCGGCGGCTTTTTTCCTGCTCTATATTCAGAATACCAAGCCGGGAGAATAAAACGGCCAGATTTCTTTGGATAGCGTGGCCGGTAAGACCTTTGGAATCAGCGGCATTTACTTCCGTTTTAGGGCGCGGGTCTTGACAAAAAAACAGGGCGGCGGCGGGGAGACTCGCGCGGGAGCAAAGAGGACGGCACCAGTGCGGGGCGGAGCGCAATCCGGGAGAACACCTGGAGGGAGGGACGAGGGATCCAGCGCCGAGGCAGAGCGGAAGCGTTCTTCAGGGGGATCATCCTCGCCCATTTCGAGGCCACCGAGTACACAGAGTCCGCGCGGCGGTCAGATCAGCTGGGTGAACTCCAGCAGCACGGGCTCGGCGCTTGCGTTTGCGGCGAAGCTGGCGCCGGTGTAGTCGGCGCGGACATTGCAGTTCGGGTTCGCGGAGCCGTACACGCGCCGTATGGTCGGCCATTGGTAGAAGGCGTTGTTCCAGGTGTTGGGCGGAATTCTGGCGCTGCTCGCCCTCGAAGGCGAAAAGACTCGCTCCCATGTACCGACAGGAAGGTTGTTCGCGTGGCCCCATTGCTGGACCGCCCCCAGCGCCTGCAAGCTCTGAAAATTGTTTTGCGGCGCCGCCCGCCCGTGCAGCGGGTTGGGCTCGTATGCGTCCACTTCAATCTGGCCGGAAGCGAAATCGAAGCCCTGGTTGATGAGCACCTGCACAGCCTCGCGGAGATTGGCGGGGGTGGGCTTGTAATGGCCGCTGGCGTTGTCAATGAGGACCAGACGGCCCTGGTTGCAGACGATCTGGCCCGCGCAGATCACCTCTTTGCCGCGCAGGAAAGACGAATGGTGGAGTCCGGCGGCGCCGGGCGTCTGCGCGTACAGATTGCCGTACCTGTCCATGGCGTAGATGTAAATTTGCACGGTCTGCAAGGGGGCATCGGATTCAGGCCGGTTGAACAACTGCCAGCGCCCTCCATCGTGGGTGTCGAAGCGGGTATCGAAGTCGAAGAAGAATTTGACGCGATTGCCATCCGCGGCATCCGGCTCGGGGATGAGCATGCGGTGGTCGATGCGAAACTGCTTGCTGTACTGCTTGAGGATGCCGACGTTGGGGTCGGTGGCCCGGATGCGCTGCTCGATCCGCGAATACTCGTCGTAGCTCAGAGTGGAGAAGCTCTTTCCCTGGACCAGCGGGTCCTGGTCGTTCGCGTCCATCCAGTCCCTGACTGTGCTGCCGGTGGTCTGCACCTTGTAGCGCTGAGTTCTGGGGATAGCGGTCACCCACTGCTGGACCCCGCCGACGTTTTTGCGCCAGGTCTGTTGCTGCGCAGAGACGGGGTTATAAACTTCGGGGGCCTCGTGCCTGTATCCCGGCGCGAGCTGTTTTGGGTTGGTCACGGGAGCATTGCCTTTGTTGGCCTGGTGCACCTCGTATTTGTAGAGTTTGACGGCATTCTCCCGCAGTGAGGTGACCACGGCCCGCACCTGCGGAGTTTCCCTCTGGCCACCCATGCCACCGGGGCCCTGGGTGGGTTGGTCCAGAAAGCCCGAGCAGGCGATGGCGATCTGGCGGAGCATGGCCGTTCGTAAAGGCGAGCCCACCGCGGCGCCAGGGGGCGGCCAGGTTTGCAGCGCCGCATCGACGCCGGCAAGGCCAGCCACCCGTACGCCGTTCCTGAAAGTAGTGCTGCCCGCAAAGGCGGGATACGTGGGCAATTGGACTGGCTGATAGGTAATGGCGTCCTCCAGCGAAGCTGCGCGTCCAGGCGAAATCTGCGCCATCGGGGGAGGATGGCATTCTGGCGGGAATCAGTATAGTCGACCGGCAGGACAGGCGATGCATCGGCGAGGCAGCAGCGCTCCGCGTGAGCGCGTTCGATGCGGCAGAGCTTGGAGTGAGGGTGGGAGGAGACGACAGGATGCTGGCCAACCGATCGATTCCGGCGGCGACGGTGATTCGGGTGCTGGCCTATCGGGATGTGCATGAGGCGGCGGCGTGGCTGTGCGAGGCGTTCGGATTCAGCGTGCGCCTGCGCATCAGCGACCACCGCGTGCAGCTCAACGCTGGAGAGGGCGCGGTGACCGTGCGGGAGATGCGCGGGTCGGCTGCGGCGCAAGCGCCTGCGCCGACGGGCCTGCGGCAGCATGGAAGGGCCTTCGGCGCGACTCTTTCGGCACGACTGAAGTGAAGATTATTCACTTGACACAAGGTTGGCATTTTGCTAATCTTCCTCCAGTGGTCGCTTATCCCGTTTAGGTTCATAGTCTTTCAGGTGTTCGGCAACGTCCTCTAGTACCTCTTTCGGGAAAAGCTTCTTGACGAGTTCCGCATCGGTCTTCCGTTTTGCAGGCCGCTTCTTTTTGGGGGATTTAGCCATGATTAACGCCAACCTTGTGAAATTGATTGAGGACTTCGGAAGCGATGAGAAGTGCCGCACCGAACTGGAAAAGCTGCGCTGGCCAGAAGGTCCGATTTGCCCACGCTGCAAGTCTGCAAGTATCTCTAAAGTGGAGAAACGCAGCCAGTACGATTGCAACGTTTGCCGCTATCAATTCTCCGTGACCGCTGGCACGATCTTCAACGACTCCCATCTGCCCCTGTGGAAGTGGTTCCTGGCGACGCTGCTTCTCTGCGAAGCGCGCAAAGGGATGAGCGCGAACCAGATCAAGCGGACCCTCGGACTTGGCTCCTACAAGACAGCCTGGTATCTCTGCCATCGCATCCGTGCGGCGATGGCGACGGCGGAAAAGGGGATGCTGTACGGAACCGTGGAAATGGACGAAACCTATGTTGGCGGCAAGCATCAGGGACACCAGCACAAACCGGGACACCCCGACTGCTCCAAACAGATCGTTATCGGCCTTCGACAGCGTGGGGGAGCCACTCGCTTCTTTCACGCAGAAGATGCAAAGTCCGGCACGCTGGCGAAGTACATCCGCGAGAACGTGAGCGAAGACGTGGATGTTCTCGTCACTGATGAGTTCAACGCCTACCCCGGCGCGATGAAGGCGACGGGCCACACGGCGAAGCACAAGACGATCAAGCATAAGGCGAAGGTATACGTCGATGGCGATATTCACACGAACACCGTTGAATCCGCCTTCTCGCTTCTGAAGCGCGGCATCGTCGGATCGTGGCATCGGGTTTCTGCAAAGCATCTGGAAGCCTATCTAGCGGAGATGGAGTTCCGCTTTAATCGTCGCAACAGCCCGTACCTCTTTCAGGACACTTTGCGCCACATGGTCACCGCTTCGACTCTGACTTTCGAAGCCCTTACCGCTGCTTAATCCTCAAGTTCAAATTTGCATAGGTATCGCGGTTCCCAATCCACTTTCTTAATCCGCGGCTTCGGCCCGTATTTCAAGAGGAGCTCATTCAAGTATTCATGGCCCCTGTCTGACAGCGACTTTGGTTTTCGATTCGGATAGAAAACATCCAGTGAGGTAGCGTCTCCTACGCTTCCCATTGTTTCCGCCAATACCTTAGCTTCAAAAAGCTGATAGATCGCATTCTCCAGCGGGACATCCGCGTCGTAATCTCTTCGGTATAGAGATGGAGTTGCGATCTTTGCGCCTTCCCCGATGGCTACGAAAGTGTCTGAAAATGTGGTTTCATGCCACGGAGGAGCGCTTGTCTGCTGGATTTTGCAAATAATCGGCACTTTGGTTTTTGTGAAGCCAGCGATGATGAGAGAACACTCGGCGCGTACCTTCTTTATCTCTTGGAGGGTCTCTTGGACTTGCTGCAATCCGGGCGAGGCGGTGGCCCATTCACGCAATGCTGCATAGCTCATCCCCATCGTCATTCTGGAATATCTCTCCCGCAGATGTTCCGCGTGATCGTAAACCGCCTGTTCGATGAGGTCCGATGCATTTAATTCAGTAATTGATTTTGTCTACTCCATCTGGCCCCTTTTGATCATCTGAACTGGCCCCACCCTTTCTATGGTTGTTGTCATTCCGTGCAGGCCGTAACGGAAGGAGCCCGCAGGGCGACTGGAGTTATGGCCTGC
>JAJYVF010000011.1 GCA_021792135.1 Acidobacteriota bacterium
TCTTTGCCTGGATGCACAACTTCCGCCGCCTCGTCACCCGATGGGAATACCACATCGAGAACTTCCTCGGCTTCGTCCACCTTGCCTGCCTTCATATGCTGCTCAGACATTTATGAGACCACTTCTAAGCTGTGAGGCCCGTGACTTCGCCCCGCAGGACCGTGACGGACGCTTTGGGGAGCGTGAAGACGGTCTGTGCGGAAGCGTCGACTGACGAAACCACTGGCGGCAAATCCGGATCGGCGTGAGCGGTAGGGTCCGCACCGTGCCAGACATATTGTTCGCTGCCGAATGTGACCGTGCGAACGGCTCCCGAGAAATGTCCGGTGGCGCCACCGCTTTCAAAGTCGATTCGAACAGGATGGGCGTTGTCTCTGTCTTTGTTGATGAGCAGCAAAGCCCATTTGCCGTCCGGCCGCCGGACAGCATAACTCGTGACCAGAGCATTTCCCGCGGTATCTTCGATTCCGGCATCGACGGAATAGAGATGGTGCACGCCGGTGCGATGCGTGACCCATTCTTCGTTGATCATCCGACCGGCGTGGTAAAAGGCCATATTGTTAATGATCTTCCCTTCGCGATCCGTAAGCACGTTTCCCCAGATCGTGGGTGAAGGCCTGGGTCAGATAAGGGTTGCTCTTCCAGAAAGTCGTGGGATCGCCGTCGTTGAGGCGAGAATAGCCGCGGTCGGTGCCGCCATTGTGGGTGCAGCCGCGGTGGGGGAGGCTGTAGCCGAATGAATCGCGGATGGGTTCACCGAGTTCCGAACTGCCCACGAAGTATCCGCGCTGGTTTGCTTCGTCGGTCCACTGGCCCCTGGGATTCCAGTGCCAGTAATCAATCGTTTCCGGAGTGTGCAGGCGATAGCTGATGGGTCCCCAGCCTGCGGATAAGCAGAGCTTTACGGTTTCGGGCGTATAGATCCTGTCGATTGCCTCGCGTGACTGGATGTCCATCGAGGTCGCAAGGCTTGTGTCGGGATCGAAGGAGTTGACGACTCGATCGGGCGCGGCATGCACTCGGAGGAGCGCGGGAGCCGCCGGGGGCGAAGTTGCATTTTGATCAGCCAGAACCACCGCATCGGCAAGAGGTCTAACCAGCGTCAGCGAGGCGGCGCCAACAGTCGCCCCCAGGAAGCTGCGTCGCGAAATAGTCACGGATTGTCTCCAGGGAACCGCGTCTGCACATAGTCTGCATATACTGGATCGTTGGGTGTAGTTTGACCCGGTGTGGTGCCGATTCGGGCAGAATACCATCCGCGGTCCAGCGGCCTATGGTGCAGTCCTAATGCGCGGGGTGCGCAAAAACCTGGTTTCTGAACAGTGGAGCGGGTAGGACCATCTCTATCCGATGGTCCGCGGGTATATGTCGAGCGGGTGCATTCTCACGGCGCTCGAGCTCGACATCTCTACTGCCATGGAAGGAGGCGCGACCGCGGAACAGCTTACTTCGAGAATCGATGGCAATCCCCGCGCCGCGGAGATCCTGCTCCATGCGCTCGTCGCGCCTGGCTTTTGTCCCGAAGCAGGGCAAGCCGTACCGGAACACGGTCGAGTCAGAGCGATTTCCAGCGGGATCCAAAGACAAACCACCGAAACGGTCTCCTGCACGTGGGCAACATCCGGCATCACTGAGCAACCTGACAGAAGTCGTGCGTACTGGCAGGCGCATTCCAGGAGAAGCCGATCGACCCTCGCAGGCATGCGGCCCTGCTGGATCGCGGTTATTCGCTGCACGAAGTCGGCAGGAACTGGACCCGGCTCCGCCCTCAGGCAGGCGGTGAGATCGAACGAATCCAGTTTCTCCTCGGATATGTTTCCATCGAAAACACAGAGCGGTATCTCAGGTGCAAGCAGCGCTTCCAAAATGCTGTGAATGATGGAATCGGGCTTGATCCGGGCGGTTCGTGTGTGAGGGAGGAGAGCGATGAATCCGCATCCCCGGGCGCGGCGGCCAATTGCGATCATCCTGGCGCTGATTGGACTTGTTCTGGCCTTGCCGCCCTTCGTGCGGTACGCCTTCAATGGGAATGCCGGGAACGCCCGCGAGTATCCATGGCTGGACCGCGCTCTTTCTCCGGATGTGCGGGCCGACCTGGTCCTGAAGCGGATGACTCTGGACGAGAAGATCTCCTTACTGCACGGGACAGGCTGGCATGGCCTGGTCGCGATGAACCTGGAGTTGCTGCATTCCAATGGAGGAGTGGGGTACGTAGTGGGCATTCCCCGCCTGCGCATCCCCGGAATTCAGATGACAAATGCGTCGTATGGCGTGACGCGCAGCCGGAGGAATGGCCGCTGTTCCACGGCGCTGCCGGACGATCTCGCATTGGCGGCCACCTGGGATAAAGATGCCGCATATCAATACGGCGCGCTGGTCGGACGGGAATTGCGCGCCCAGGGTTACAACATGTCTCTTGGCGGAGGCGTGAACCTGGCGCGAGAGCCGCGCGACGGCCGCACCTTCGAGTACTTCGGAGAAGACCCCATTCTTGCAGGCACGATGGCTGGCCGGATGGTCGCGGGTACGCAGGCCCAACATGTCATCTGCACCATGAAGCACTTCGCAATGAACGACCGGGAAAGCGACCGGCACACGCTCAATGTCAATATCGATCGGCGCTCCATGCGCGAAAGCGACCTGCTGGCATTCGAAACTGGACTGCGCGATTCACAGGCTGGGGCTGTGATGTGCGCCTATAACGGTGTGAATGGCGAGCCCGCCTGCCAGAACAAGTATCTGCTCACCCACGTACTCAGAAAAGACTGGAAATTTCCCGGCTTTGTCCTCTCCGACTGGGGTGCAACCCACAGCACTGTCAGGGCCTCCGCAGCCGGCCTCGATCATGAAGAGCCTTCGTCTGTCTTCTATGGAGAAGCGATGAAGCGAGCCGTACTTGCCGGCAGGGTTTCCACGGCCGAGCTGGACGAGCACGTTCGTCGCATCCTGCGATCGGAATTCGCCAGCGGTGTCGTCGACGATCCTCCCCGCCAGGCTCCCATTGATGTGCGTCGCGATCTCAATATCGCGCAGCACCTGGCAGAGGAAAGTATCGTTCTGCTCCGGAATGAAAATGCGCAGCTTCCGCTCGACGCGGACAAACTCCACACCATTGCGGTGATTGGCGCCCATGCCGATGTTGCGATGATCTCCGGGGGAGGTTCAGGCCAGGTCGATCCGCCGGCGGGGACCACGCTGAACTTTGAGGATGGTGTCGGACAGGTCTGGTTTCCCACTTCGCCGCTGAAAGCGATACGCGCAGGAGCGCCGCACGCCAGGGTCGAATACGATCCCGGAACAGATCCCGCTGGGGCCGCCGCGCTGGCTCGGACTGCCGACGTTGCCATTGTTTTCGTCGATCAATGGGAGAGCGAGGGCATGGACCTTGCTACCCTCTCTCTTCCCGGGAATCAGGATGCGCTGGTCGAGCAGGTTGCGGCCGCGAATCCGCATACAATTGTGGTCCTGGAAACGGGCAGTCCCGCCCTGATGCCGTGGGCCAACAAGGTAAGCGGCATTCTGGAGGCCTGGTATGCGGGGAGCCGTGGAGCGACCGCGATCGCCAACGTTCTGTTCGGAGCGGTCAACCCGTGCGCCAAATTGGCGATCACTTTTCCTCTGCGCGATGCCGATACGCCACAACCCGCGATCATGAGGCCGCCTCCATCCCGGCGGGAGAACGGCGCTTTTGCGCATCTCGCCGCTCTGTTCGGCAAGGACGGCACGGAGTCCCCTCCTGTGCAGCTTTACTACAACGAAGGATTGCTCGTTGGTTACAAGTGGTACGAAGCAAAGCGGAAAGCCGTGCTGTTTCCTTTTGGCTTTGGGCTCACCTACACCACATTCCACTACTCCGGCTTGCGCGTGAAGGTTAGCGGCGGAGTCAGCGTCAGCTTCACGGTTAAAAATACAGGCAGCCGGGCTGGAGCGGAGATTGCCGAGATCTACGCATCGCTTCCCCGGCGCGCGGGAGAACCTCCCAGGCGTCTTACAGGCTGGCAAAAAGTACAGTTGAAGCCGGGCGAAAGCAAGCAGGTCTCACTGAAGATTCAGACGCAGTATCTTTCGATTTTTGATGCTGACAAGGACGAGTGGACTTTGGTTCCGGGAGAATACGCGTTCTTGGTGGGGGGCTCATCAGAGAACCTGCCCCTGCGACAGAGAGTACGCGTGGGGAAATACAGCGAACAGCCTGATGGGGGCGAAATCGGGCTGCTATCCAATCGTTGATGCATGCTGGCTTGAGGCAGAGACAACAGGATGTGTCCCGATGAACGCGCATCGCGCCAGGTTTCCGGGTGCCCAAATCGCCGCAGGATTCATGACCTGATGCAGACCCAGCACAGATCCGACGTCGGTGAGCAGGTTCATTCAGTCTGCGGGATGCGTGCAGGTGCGCATGATCTCAGTCACCTCTCAGCGCCCGCATCGGATCCACTCTCGCCGCCCGCCGCGCCGGTATCCGTCCTTCCAGTGTCGGCGGTCGAGGACGGACCAAAGCGCGGCTCCGAGAACCGCACAAACCAACAGGCAGAGGATGAGGAGCCAGCCTGCGGGTCGGTCGCCGCTGCCGGTCTCAGCGAAGAACGCGGGCGTGGGAGCCACCGCGAGAGCCAGCACTTCGCGAACGATCGACTTCCCCTCGCCCCTGGCGCCCTCCGGAACCGGTTCACGGTATTGCATGTTGGGGACGAGGGATCCGATCATGACCGCGCCCTGTCAGACAGCACAACAGCACGGTTATAGCGGATCCGGGGAGGCCTGCACAGAACCAGGCAACGCCGGCCTTTCGCGCCATGACCAGATTTGTGGAAGAGCCCACGATCAGTCGCCAACCCCGGGCGGGAACATCGGAGATACCGAAATGCGCCTGAGTGCCTAGGCGGCGGTTCTGCTCCCAGGATGGTCACCGGAATCTACACGGAAAACCGCCGGGCGCGACTCCGCGGACGAACGGCAACGGCGCTCATGCTTTGACAAAGCAGAGATGCGATACCCATAATTGTAACGTTTGAACCCAGACTTCCCCGGGAGGCTTGCAAGAGAAATGGCCACTCATGGGAGAGATAATGAGAACAGACCGAAAGACTTCGGGACGTCGCAGTCCCCTGCTGCCATTTGCCTGCGCTGCTTTGGTGGTTCTCCTTCCGGTGCTTACGGCGCGCCCGCTGCACGCGCAGAACAAACGCCTGCTCGTCTACTACGCGCCTTCCGCAAAAGAAGGACCACTTTTCTACAACGCGAGCGATATCCCGTATGACCACCTTACGAACATCGACCACGCGATCCTCGAGTTGAATCCGCGCGATGATGGAAGCCTCCTCATTCACCCAGGCCTCCTGGAGCCCGAACTGATCTCCAGGGCTCATGCCGCCGGCGTCAAGGTCATGGTCACGGTTGGCGGAGACGCCGCACACTTTGCGGCTGTCACTGCCACATCCCAGGGCCGCGCTGCCTTCGCAAACAGTCTGCGCGACTTTGTTGTTCGGAACGGCTACGACGGAGTGGATATCGATTGGGAATATCCGGACGGCCCCGAGCAACGCTCCGATTGTACCCTGATGATGCTGGCCATCCGCAAGGCGCTGCCTGCACCCCGCTACCTTCTTTCCATGGCCACGGCTGGAAATCCCACGCGTCCCGGTCAGGGCTCCTACGACTTCGAAGCCGTTTCGCAGGTCGTCGACTTTTTCAACGTGATGACCTATGACTTCCATGGTCCCTGGACGAACCACGCCGGGCACAATTCCGCGCTGTTTCAGAACCCGCGGGATCCCGGGCCCGATGACGGCAGTCTGGCTACTTCGATCGATGTTTACCTGAATTACTACCACGTGCCGCCGGGAAAACTGAACATCGGCTCAGGATTTTACGGATATGAGTTCACAACAGCCAGGGGACTGTGGAAGCCCTGTGATCAATGCGGAACCACCACCTTTTACCGCGGGTATGGAGCCTACATCAAATCCCGGATCAACGCGGTGGGATGGAAGCGGCGCTTTGATTCGAGGGCAAAGGCACCCTATCTGGTTCGGTCCTCCGGAGCGCCAGGCTTCATCACGTATGACGACGCAGAATCTACAGCAAGAAAAGTGGATTATGTGCTTGGCAAACGAAAGCTCGGTGGTTTCTTTATCTGGGCCATTGGAAATCCGGAATACGGCGATTACGACGGCCACTCCGAAGACCTGCTGAACGCGATGTCCAAAGCTTTCCAGAAATACGCGACGCTGCCCGCCCAACATGACGCTGGGTCACCTGCGACTGTATCCCCTGCGCCGCAACAATGATGCCTGGTTCTGATTTCGCTTGCGGATTCGGCGATTGGTTCGCAGAACTATCCGCGTCGCTGGCCGAGTTGCAATCACCAGAATGTCTGTTGGCCATTGCAGACAGGAAGTGGATCTTCACGCAATTAGGCGGCACCCCTTCCAGCAGGGCCTTTCCCGATATTCAATGCCCGTTCCGAAGGAGATGCTCCGGAGTCGCGTCGGCGAGATCTGATTCTCCACCGAATCAGCGCAAACGGAGAGCCGTTTGCGCGATGCACCGTGCAACGCAGGAATGAACCGGACCCAGGCGGGTCCAACAGGAAAGACAGGATGCCGAAGTTTGTCGTAATGTTCCTGCTGGCAATTCTCGCTGCCCAGGCTGCAACAGGAATCGTGGGGGCCCAAATCATCACCGTCGATGTCACGCCGGGCCACGCGACCAACCACTTTGTGCCCAGCAAGACCGTGGGGGCCGGTATCGACCGAATCCCAACCAGCGCCATCGATCACACGCTCACCAATCCGGCGACTCTCAGGGAGGTATTTTCCGCCGGATTCCAGCCTGTCACCTACCGCCAGAACACCGATCTTCAGGTAGAAGCATGGCACTGGAACCCTGAAGGCACGTGGAGCGATGAAAAAGACAATCAGGGATATTTCACCGGCTCGTCGAAGCCGACGGGGTTCATTCGATATTCCTACGGCTTCTCCCTGCCACATCGTGGAGATGACAGCGGCTCTGGTTATTCCAGACTGACAGACGGCGATACTTCCACGTATTGGAAAAGCGATCCCTACCTGGCCAGCCGTTTCACGCGCGAATCCGATTCCCTTCACCCGCAGTGGGCGATACTCGATCTCCGCAATGTGGACCTGATTGACACGATCAGGATCGACTGGGCTGCCCCGTACGCCATCAGATATCTGATCCAGTTCTGGACCGGCCGCAATCCATTTGACTTCCCAACGCAGGGGATCTGGCAGACGTTTCCCCATGGCGAAGTCGACGCCGGAAAAGGAGGGGTCGAGACAATTCATCTGACCAACCAGTTCATGCCGGTGCGCTATGTGCGCATCGTGATGACGCACTCCTCCGATACCTGTAACTCGCATGGCCCCTCCGATCCAAGAAACTGCGTCGGCTACGCAATTAATGAAATCTACATTGGCACGACGGACAAGGAAGGGCAGTTCCACGACCTTGTGCGCCATACGAGCGATCGGGAACAAACATCCACACGGACATCCTCAGTCGATTCGTGGCATCGCGCTGCAGATGAACGCAGCAACGCCGGGACCCAGATCGGATTCGATCTCTTTTTCAGAAGCGGCGTTACCCAGGGGCTGCCGGCCATTGTGCCCATCGCCATGGTCTACGACAACCCCGATAATGCGGCTGCCGAGATCAAATACCTTGAAGCGCGCAAGTACCCGATCTCCTATGTCGAGATGGGGGAGGAGGTGGACGGGCAGTGGATGTCGCCGGAAGACTACGGCGCCCTGTATCTGCAGTTTGCTGCCGCCCTGCATCGCGTCGATCCCAGTCTCAAGCTAGGCGGCCCCTCATTTCAGGGAGTGAATACGGACATTTTGTACTGGCCGGATGCCAATGGAAATGCCTCGTGGCTCCAGCGCTTCCTTGAGTATCTGAAGGCGCACGGCCGCATGCAGGATCTGGCGTTCTTTTCCTTCGAGCACTACCCGTACGACCCATGCCTGAATACATGGGACAGGCTCTACACGGAACCGCAACTGGTAGCCAATATCATGAAAACCTGGCGCGACGACGGAATCCCTGCAACCATGCCCATGTTCATTACTGAATCCAATTTGTCTCCCAGCGCAACGGAGAGTTTTATGGATATCTTCGGGGGGCTCTGGCTGTCGGACTATATCGGTTCGTTCCTGAGCGATGGGGGTAACGGCGTCTACTACTTCCACTATCTTCCACTGAAGATGGAACCTGGCTGCGACGACTCCCAGGGCACCTACGGTATGTTCACCGTGAACCCGGATTACACCATCGACCAGCCCCTGTCGCAGTATTTCGCCGCCAGAATGATCAATTTCGATTGGCTGCAGCACGATGGGGGGACGCACACCATGTTTCCGTCCTCGGGGACCTATACCGATGGCGCAGGCCATACCCTTGTAACCGCCTATTCGGTGCTCCGTCCCGACGGAAACTGGGCTGTGATGATGGTGAATCGCGACCAGTATAATGCCCATCAGGTCAGGATCGTTTTCAGGAATGAGGAAGCGAAGACAGAACGGTACTTCTCCGGAACTGTCGACGCTGCCTACTTCGGACCCGACCAATATAAGTGGCACCCAGCCCAGCAGCTCATGGACCCATCCCATTTCCCGCTGCAGCCAACTCACCCATTGCAAGCATACAAGCCCGGATATGCCGCTCCGGACGGGCCGATCAAAGAAACAACAGTGCGCGGCGAAAAGACGACAGACTATGACGTTCCCGCATCCTCCGTTGTCGTTCTGAGGGGCAAACTGAACAAGTAGGACATCGTCCTGGCAGGGGCTCCTCAAGGTCTGAGCCCGAACAGGCTGTTCGTTTTCCGCGGATCTGACCTTACCGACCAGCTGCGCCTTGCAGGAGCAATGCAGACAGAGAGGCAGTTGGAATACAAGCTGCGGATCCAGGGTCCGGTCTGCAGCCTCCGCAACCCGCTGTATGCCCAACCAGCGCGGCTCGCTGTCGCACATCTGCTCCGGCCCGCGGATCGCAGCAATGTTCCGGTCCCCAGGTTCCTGCAGATGCCTCATAGCCATGGCCCCACCCGCCTCGTTATCTACAAGAACCGAATTCACGCCGCGGGATACCAGATCGCGGCCCACAATCAGAATCAGCACATTATTCTTCCGCACTTCGCCCAACAGGTTCGTCTCTTCAAATACCCAGCTGGTCCGGACCCCCGCCGGCTCAATCTGCTCCTCCTGCTTGTGGCCGTGATTCTCTCCTTCTGCGTCTTCCCTCGGCCAGAGTTTTCGCCGCCCTTCCGAAATACATAAGGCCCCTTCCTCAACTGAAACGATCTGGCTAACCGCCTGACAATGCAGGAAAGCCGGCTATAGAGTCAGGTGAATATCCATCTCCGCATTGTTCCTCTTGACAGCAGGGACAAAGTGGGGTCTCAGACGCTATTCAAACGTTTCACTCGAGGAATCGAGGCTGAGAGCGATCGCTCGCAATTGCAGGTGATCAACAAACAGTTCATCGAGGATCTCCCGCTGACGAATCGCTATGTCATGGATCTGATAACGCTCGCGCCAGGCATCTCGCGGACGGACGATACCTGCGGCATCAGCTGCACCGGCACCAACTTTGTCTCCAATGGCAGACGCAACTCGACTGCAGACGTCCTGATGGACGGCGCTTCCATTACCAATATGGAGCCCAACGGCGGCGTCACGAATGTCACATACACGCCGTCAACATGGTCACGCAATCCGGCACCAACGTGGTCCATGGCGAACTCTACGATTGTGTCCGCAATTCCGCTCTCGATTCGAATAATTGGTTCAATAACTTTTATGGGCAGCCCATTGCAAATTTGAGCAGGAATAACTACGGTGGAACTGTTGGTGGTCCGATTGTAAGAAACAAGACCTTTTTATTCTTCGACTGGGATGGAACCCGGGAAGTCTCCCAGACGACCCCGCAGGCAGGCGTTCCCAGCGGGGCCGAGCGAAGAGGCGACTTTGGCGAGATATGCTCCTACTACGGCGGCAGCTTCAATGCGGCCGGCCCGTGTTCCAATCTGAACGGTCAAATCTGGGATCCCTACTCCAGAACCTATGATCCTACAGTTGGCGGTGGCGTCGCTTCTGCCTATATTCCTTTCAACAACCTTGGGACCTACGCCAGCCCCGGAAATCCGAAGCTGAGGGGCACCCCCTATCAGTTGTCGGGGGCTCCCGGCGACCTGATCGACCCCGTCGCCCCAAAAAATGATGAACATGTTCCCCATGCCGAATATCCCCGTGGGCTCTCCTTATGATAGCTGGATCGCATCCGGATCGAACCTGTATGTGGAGAATCAGTTTGACCTCAAGATTGACCGGCAGGTAACCTCCTCGAACCGGATGTCTGCACGGTATTCGGAGAGCTGGACCACCACCCCGTACAATTGTTTCGGCAACTATATCGACCCCTGCGCGGGCGGCCCCAATCAAACCCCGACTCACCTGTTTGTTCTGGACGACATCCATACCTTCAACCGAACGACGGTGTTGAACGCGACCCTTGGGTTCACACGTGGCGCGGAGAGAATCTTTACCTATCCGCCTATGGGAATCTCCGACGCACCCTCGAACCCTCTCGGCAACCTGGGCTTCCCCGGGTATCTCAACGACGCGGGATTTATGGGCGTCCCCTCCATATTCATCGGCGGGGGATACTTCTCCGCGGGTTACTCGAGCGCAGGTTCGGACCCCTACGGCAATTACAAGCAGGGACAGGATACCGGCGAACTTACTGTCACGCTCAACAAACAACTCGGCACGCACGAGTTAATCGGCGGTATTGACGGGCGCCTGCACCAGATGAACTACATCCAGACAAACGCCCCTAATGGCATCTTCACCTTCGGCCAGCACGGGTCCTCGATGTGCCCGGGCGATGTGTCAGTCTGCGGCGGCGACGCCATGGCTACCTTTATGGTGGGCTTTCCCAATGACGGGGCCTATTACGAGATCCAGGACCAGATTGCCTCCGAAAACTATCAGTATGCGGGCTACATCCAGGACAACTGGAGAACGACCGCAAAGCTCACCCTCAATCTGGGCCTGCGTTACGAACTCACATTGCCGCGCACGGAGCGCCACAATCGCCAGAACTGGTTCGATCCGAACGTCAATTCGCCACTGTCGGTGCCTGGACTCGGCACCCTGAAAGGCGGCGAGGTATTCGCAAGCCCGTCCCAGCGGACGATCGTCAATACTGACTGGACAGACTGGCAACCCCGTATCGGTTTCGCCTATCAGTTCACCCCCAATTGGGCGGTGCGGGGCGGATTTGGCGCTTATTACTCGCAGTCCAGATCAGGTGTCACCGGTGTTGCTCCCTAAGGCTCGCAGGGCTTTAATCAGTACACGAACGCAATAGTCACATACAAGAACGACGGCGCGACGCCGTACCTGCACCTGAGCAATCCCTTCCCCTTCGGCCTGATTCAGCCTCCTGGAAACTCTCTCGGGCTGATGAATGATGTTGGGTACGGGGCCGTTGGTCCGCTTCGCAATGAAAAGACCACGCCCTATGAGCAACCCTGGACGGTGGGGATTGAACGGCAACTGCCATCGAGAATCCTGCTTGATGTGGAGTATCTGGGGAATAGGGGTGTGATCCTCTATTTCGGCGGCGACAATCAGATCGACATCCTCCCTATATCCGTGGAGGGCTACTCGCTCAATCAGATCGCGGCGATACAGAGCTGCGTGAACAATCCCTTCCAGGGATACATTACCGATCCCAACAGCTCTCTCTCCAGTCCACAGGTGCCGCAGTGTCAGCTCGACCTTCCCTATCCGCAGTTCACCTCGGTAACCACGGACGTCCCGCCAGTCGCCAGTTCCATCTATCACAGTTTGCAAATCACCTCCCAGAAGGATTTCTCCAACGGCCTGCAGTTCCTCATCACTTATGTCTGGTCGAGATCGATCGACGATTCGTCGGCTCAGGACGACAACACGACATGGCTGGGAAGCTTTACGAGTCTTCAGGACCCCAACAGGCGATATCTGGAACGTAGTCTGTCGACCTTCGATGTGCCGCAAACCTTTCAGGCCAGCTATGTCTTTGCGCTGCCGTTCGGGCGGGGCAGGCAGTTCATGGGCTCCAGCTCACGGTTAGTAGACGGAATCCTGGGTGGCTGGATAACAAACGGAGTCTGGCGCCTCAGGGGAGGGCGTCCGCTTGCGTTTACGATGGCGGACGGAAGCTCTCTGCCCACCTACGGAACGCAGCGGCCCAACCTTGTCGGCACCCCCCATCGTAACCACGGAAACAACTGGATCAACAATTTCTTCACCAACCCACAGGTCTTCCAGTTGCCCCCATCTATGCGATCGGCAATGCTTCCCGTAGCATTGGGAGCGTCCGCACCCCGTACGTCTTCCTTACGGATCTTTCGATGATGAAGACATTCTCTCTGGAGACCGTGCGCAAAGGAATGTCACTCCAGACCCGGATCGAAGCGTCGAGCGCTTTCCACCACCGCACGTTCGGTACGCCGGATACGCTGGTTGATGATCCCAGCTTTGGCGTTATCAGCTATACGGAAAGCCAACCGCGCAATGTACAGCTCGGCATCCAGTTCCGGTTTTGACAGAGTCTGCTGCCGCAGGCTGTACCCGGAGTGGTTGGGGGAGCCGGGAGGTCTCGATTTCTGGAAGGGCGACCTCAAAAGTGCTCGCATTGTCGCGCTGAGCGCGCCTGCTCATGGCCGCGTTGAAATGAGCCAGGCAGCAGCAGGTGTGCATATAGTTTGATTAGAAGCCTCCGGGAGTTCAGATGAATCCAGAGTCAGGTCAGCACTCAGCGCAACACCCCACCCTCGACCGTCGGCAGTTTCTTGAGCTGAGCCTGGCCAGCGCCGCGCTGCTGCTCGCCGAGGGGCGCGCCCGCGCCGCGGAAACCATCCCCGCGGTTGCCACGCACGGCGTTTTGACGGAGCTTGCGCCCGGCGCCGTTGAGCCGCAGGGCTGGCTGCGGGGATATCTTGCCCGACAGGCTGCCGAGCTCGGCTTGCAGCTGCCGGAGGTCTCGTGGCCCTTTACCGCGGCGTACTGGGATGGTCTGGAGCAGGGCCCCAGCTGGTGGCCCTGGGAGCAGCGCGCCTACTGGATCGACGGCGCCACGCGGCTGGCCATCGTGATGCGCGATACCGCACTTTTCCAGAAGACGCAGGTGCCGATTCTGTTCACGCTGGACCACCCCGGAGCCAACGGCTATCTCGGCCCCGCCTTTTTCGAGAATCCCGAAGGCGACGAACACCGCTGGCCCCAGACGCTCTTCTTCCGCAGCCTGATGGCCTGCGCCGAAGCGCATGTCGGTCCGGCGGGTATTGCCGAAGCGATGCGCCGGCACTACCGCAACGACCGTGCCGACTACGCTCTGCCTCAACGCAATATCACCAACCTTGAGCCGATGCTGTGGTGCTACAGCCAGACAGCCGATGCCAGGCTGCTCGCGCTGGCCGAAGACTCCTGGCGGCGCTACCAGGCGCAGGCGGCTGCGGACCCTGAAAGCGGCGACCTGAGCGAAGCGCGCGTCTACGCTGACACCCCGATTCACGCGCACGGCGTAACCTACGCCGAGACCGCGAAGCTGCCCGCGATCCTCTACATGTACACCGGAAATCCGGAGTACCTGCGCTTCGCGCTCGCCGCACAGCAGCGCATTTTCTCCCATCACATGCTGGTGGACGGCATCCCCTCGACGTCGGAGTGGTTCCGCACGCGCACCTCGCTTGACTCGCACGAAACCTGCGACATCGTGGACCACACCTGGGCATGGGGCTACATGCTGCAGGCCACCGGCGACGGCCTGTGGGGCGACCGCATCGAGCGCGCCTGCTTCAACGCCGGCCCGGGGGCGATCCGCAACGACTGGAAGGCGCTGCAATACTTCTCCTGCCCCAACCAGTTTCTGGCCACGGAGAATTCCGATCACAACGTGATGGAACACGGCGGGTACATGATGGCCTACCAGCCGAATCCCGGCCAGCGCACTGCCTGCTGCGGCGGCAACGTCCACCGCCTCTATCCCAACTATGTAAGCCGCATGTGGATGCGCTCAGCCAACGGCGGCCTGGCTGCCACGCTCTACGGTCCCTCCACGATAAGAGCCACCGTCGGCCGGGAGCGCACGCCGGTCGAAATTGTGCAGACCACGGATTATCCTTTCCGCGACGCCATTACCTTCAAGTTTGCTGGGCAGCAGGAGGCGCATTTCCCGCTCTCGCTGCGCATCCCAGCCTGGTGCCGCAACCCGCGGCTTACGATGAACGGGGAGCCTTTCGCGGTTACGCTGCAGAAGGGGTTCGTCACGCTTGACCGCCGTTTCCGCCCCGGCGACGCGCTGACCCTCACGTTGCCCATGGAGCTGGCCCGCACGGAGTGGCCCTACGGCGGCGTCGCGCTCGAGCGTGGGCCGCTGGTCTTCTCCCTGCCGATTCAGGAAGACTGGTTCACCTTTACCGTACCTGACTACTCCACTCCGGCCTTCCCCGGCTATAACGCCAACCCCGCCAGTGCGTGGAATTACGCCCTCGCTCTTAACCGCGGCACGCTCGACGGCCAGGTGAAGGTGGAGCAGACCGCCGGCGAGCTCGCGGACGATCCCTGGTCGCACCCGCCCATCGCCCTCACTGTCGCCGCGCGCAAAATCGAGGACTACACGCTGCAGGGTGTCACCAACCAGGATGACCAGTCCTTCACGCCGCCCCTGCCGGACCTCGCCTTTACGCAGGTCCGGTCGGAGACCGAGCAGATCAGGCTGGTGCCCTACGGCTCGACACAGCTGCGCGCGACGATCTTCCCCAACCTCGGGGCCGCAATGGGTTGCTCGTCAGCGCAATCCGATTCCAATATCGATACCGAGGCTGGCACATCGTCGCTGAGCGTGGGTTCCGCACTGGTCCGAGGGGAAGCCCCCTGAGATCACTGCCGATTCGCGATATGCCAGGGGGAAGACGCCTGCGGCGCGCGGCCGATACTCTCAAGATACCGAGCGTAGTCCGCATACAGGCGGACGGTTGCCGGCCCGCCTGGTGTGATGCGCGATCCCGGCGCGTTGAACAGACCCGAATATTGATAGCAGAGGATCTTCTCAAAATTCGGGAAGCGCCGGAGGTCCCGAATGAGGCCGCCCACAGGTCTGGGAATCAGAGCCTTGCCGTTAAATACAAACGCCTCCATATCCATCCAGAGGTGGGTACCGGTCCTGTCGCACATGGACTGCCAGAGCTGCGCAGCCTCGCCGCCGGTGAGGTCGCCCGGCGGCATGCGATGAAAGGCGAATGGGCAAATGATGTCGACATGCCGGAGCACCAGCGGCCACACATCGCGAGACTGGCGCAGCCCGAACGTGTTGGGGGCCAGCATTACCGGCTTCTCCGGAGCCAGACTGCGACAATACGCCTGGAACTGAAGGAAAAACTCAATCACCTGCGCCAGCGCGACGCACAGGAGCGCCGGCCACAACGTGATTCCGGTCCATCTGTCGAGATGCCGTGCCTTCCATATAGGGTTCCAAACCGATCATGCAGCCGATCAGCTTTGCGATCGGAGTCAGCAAATCGACTCAAAGACAAGAGCAGCCGATCCCTGAACGCCGGCCAGGCGTCCCGTCGCTGCCGCGCGGATTCGAGGCCGGCGTTTTTCGCCGAAGTGCAGGAGACGGGTCACGCGTCTTTCCACTTCAGAAATAAACGGATGATATTCCTCAATCAGACCGCCGGAAAGAAACACGGCCTGGGGATCGAAAAGGTTAAACAGATTGGCGATTCCTTCGGCAAGATTCTCCGTCAGGGTCGCATAGGCGCTTTGAGCGGCGGGATCGCCGCCGCGGGCCAGCTGATTGATGCGGAGCGCGAGCGCAGCATTGTCCAATGCCCCTTCGGGAACGGCTCCACCGTGGGCAGCGTACTCGCGCAGAAGCGATGCCGTGGAGACGTACGCTTCGAGACAGCCGTTCCGACCGCAGTTGCAGGGGCGTCCCCCGGCATGAATGACCATGTGCCCGATGGTTCCCGCAAAACCCAGCTGCCCGCCCATGAGTCTGCCGCCGGAGACCATGCCGCCCCCGACGCCGGTGCCTACGGTGATGACAGCGAAATCGGTGAGGCCTCGCCCTGCGCCGAAACAGAACTCCGCCAGCACGGCAGCCTGCGCGTCATTCACCACCGAAACGGGCAGATGAAAGCGCTGCTCGGCGAAGCTGCGCAGCGCAAAGCCGGACCATCCGCGAAGATTATCCGTGGCCGCAAAGATGCTGCCACTCGACCGGTCGACCACGCCGGCGGTAGCAATGCCGATGCCCGACGGCACAATCTTTCTGTCGCGCGTGACCGCCAGGGTTTCCTCGACCGTCTGCACCAGTCCGGCGACGATCGCCTCTCGTCCCCTGGAGGCTTCTGTGGGAGCCTGGGTCGCAAACGCGACCTCGCCGCTGCGCTCCACGATGCCGGCCTTGATCGATGTGCCGCCAATATCCACTCCAATGGCAGGACCCGAAGAGGAGCGGCGGGCAAGGGCTTTGGCAAATCCGGCCGCGAGCACTCCGGGGCGGGTGATGGCCGACCCGACGATCACGCACCACGCGCCCGCATCCACGGCGCGGCGAGCCTCTTCGGGAGTGGAGAGATGTCCTTCGGCCATGATCGGAACCCGCAGCCGCTCCTTCATCTCTGCGAGAAGCCGCCAGCTGAAGCTATCGCCGTTCCGCGTCTGTTCGGTGTATCCGTACAGGGTGGTGCCGACACAGTCGGCGCCGGCATCGGCGGCGGCGATCGCTTCCTCAGCCGTCGCGATATCGGCCATGACCGGCAGCCCAAGCTCCTCGTGAATCCGCCGAACAATCGCTCTCCAGGGCTCGTCGCCTGGCCAGTCACGATCCGTGCAGTCGAGCGCAATAATGGAAGCCCCAGCCGCTGCCAGGGCAGCAGCGGAGGCGAAGTCCGGGGTGATGCGCAAACCCGCGGGTCTGTACTTCTTCTCGATGCCGATGATCGGCACGCTGGTCTCCCGCCGCAGTACCGCCACCTGATCCGCCCCATTGAGACGCAGGCCCGCAGCGCCCCCTTCGATGGCTGCCAGTGCGATGCGGCAGAGGGCATCTGTGTCCTCCAGAGGATCGCCGGGGAAGGCCTGGCATGAGACGATCAGCTTATCCTTCAATTCTTCCAATATCGCGTTCATCTTTCCCCTTCTTCCGGAGCAGGGAACCTGCGCAGGCCTGTAGTATTGTATAGCCGTCTATTCAGCAACTTGGGGTTCTGCCGCCGGCATGCGGGAGAAACCCGGAGGACCGCAGGCCGGCAGCAGCAGTTCCCGCTGGAATGGGAATGAGCGCAGATATGAACAGCATGATTGTGGCAGGCGCGCTCCTGGCAGTCCTGTCGGGTCTCATGAATGGAAGCTTCACCCTGCCCATGCGTTTTCTGGGGCGCTGGGAATGGGAGAACGTCTGGGCGCTGTTCATCATCGTTTCGTGCCTCCTGATGCCGGCCGCCATCGTGACTGCGATGGCGCCGCGGAGCTGGGGAATTTTGGTGCACGCCCCGGCGGAGGCGCTCTGGATTGCGGTGCTGACAGGATTTGCCTGGGGCTTCGGGGCGATTCTGTTCGGCCAGAGCGTGGGCGCTATCGGCATCTCACTCGCCAACACCCTCGTTCTGGCTATCAGTTCGGCTCTTGGTTCCCTGCTGCCCATCCTGTTACTGGCTCCCGGCAAGCTGCTGGCGCCCGGCGGCCGGCGAATCCTGGGAGGAGTCACCGTGGAACTGGCAGGCATTGCTTTGTGCGGCTGGGCGGGACGCATGCGCGAGCACGCGGCGGGTGCAGGGGCGGAGCGGGGCGGTATGGTCGGTCATGCACGGCCCATGGGCGTGGCTCTGCTGATGGCAACCGGCTCCGGTGCGCTGTCCGCTGTTTTCAACATTGGGTTTTCGCTGGCACGGCCCATTTCGGAGTTTGGCCGCGCGGCGGGCCTGAGCCGGTTCTCCAGTACGAATCTGATCTGGCTGGTGATGCTGGCAGCCGGCTCTGTAGCGAATCTTGGATTCTGCGTCTTCCTCTTCCGCAGGAACCGCAGCCTGACAAAGCTTGCGCAGCCGGGAAGACTGCGTTTCTATAGTCTTTCGACCCTGATGGCGCTGCTCTGGGGTGGCAGCATCTTTGCTTATGGCGCCTCCGCACCGCGCCTGGGTACGCTCGGAACCTCCATCGGCTGGCCTCTCAGTCTTGCCGTGGGCCTGCTGCTTGCGAATGTGATCGGCATAGGCCTCGGCGAATGGCGGCATGCTCCCGCACGCGCGCGGTCATGGATGTATTCGGGAATCGGCATCCTGCTGGTGGCGATTGTACTGCTGAGCCGGGCTGGTTCCTGAGGTTCCTGTATGGATGCGATGGAATGCAAAATTTCCTTTCGGAGAGCGTTGCCGTGTTCCCGGGAGGCATGCGGGATACGCGGCAGATTTAGGCGACGAGGATTCAATCGCACACTGGTCATCCGAGGGTTGATGTTCAGGAGAGGAAGCTGAATGCGACCGAGGAAGGGGAGCAGGGGGACTCCGAGCCGAGCGGCAGACACCGGCACCCGGGTGGTTTTCAAACCGCTGGATAAGACCAGCTTCACGCCGATGTACTTCCAGATTCAGACACAACTGCTGCGCATGATCCAGTTGGGACGCCTGCGGGCCGGTGATCCTCTGCCCAGCGAAGAGGAACTGAGCCGGATTTACGGCGTGAGCCGGATGACGTCACGGCAGGCTCTGCAGTCGCTGAAGAGCCAGGGATATGTCTCCCGTCACAAAGGCCGGGGCAGTTTTGTCAGCCAGCCATGGGTCGGAAAAGACATCACCCATCTGTGCGGCTTTACTGCCGAGATGCGGGCCCTCGGCCTGAGTGCATCGTCGCGCGTGCTCCATGCCGAAACGGTGCCTGCGTCTCCGGAAGTGGCTGCGCAACTGAACATCGCGGTGACTGCTCCCGTGTTCCATCTGTGCCGTCTGCGCCTCGCCGACGAACTGCCCGTAGCTGTCGAGGAAATTCGTCTTCCCTGCGGACGCTTTCCGGGGGTGGACAAGCTCGACTTTTCAAGCCTGTCTCTCTATCAGACCCTGCGGGTCCGCTACGGTATCCGCGTGAGCCGGGCAGACGAGGTTCTGGAAGCGCGTTCGGCCACAAAAAAGGAAGCGCAGCTGCTGGAAGTCGCCCCGCGAGCCAGCCTTCTGGTGATCTCGCGCACCCTCTGGAGCGTGGACGGGCTGCCCGTGGAAACGGCACATTCCGTTTATCGCGGTGACCGCTACCGTGCCGTATTGCGAATCCCGGCGACGGCGATGGAATGAACAGAAGCTGGACGCGGCGCGATCCCGTTGCCGGCGTTTCCCGGCCGAATGAGTTGATGTCATTCCGATCGTCGTCTGTATGCTTTGCCGAAGCAGGTCGCTGCCAACAGCTGCTGGCATTTCTCTGCAAACCGCGAAGGGAGCGTTTCTATGGTGAATCACCTCAATCGTCGCGACTTTCTTGCTGCCCTGGGCGCAGGGGCAGCCGCGCTGGCCATCGACCCGGCTCAGGCAGCTGCCGCGAGCGTGTCCGGCGCCGTCAAGCCCATCCGCGGAAGCTGGTTTGAATTCCAGCACCATGCCACAGTCGAGGGAGTCGACTGGAATCCGGCCTGTGTCCGCTTCAGCGCGCAACAGTGGGACAGCAAGGTCGCGGAAATCGCTGAGACGGGTATGGAATATCTGGTTCTGATGGCGACCGCCCTTTATTACCGGTCGTTCTATAACTCCCGGATCTATCCGAAATGGCGTCTGAGCTGTGCTGATCCCCTGGAGGCGGTACTTGCCGCCGCGGACAGGTACAAGGTCAAGTTTTTTATTGGAGCCGGATTCTACGGTGACTGGGAGAGCCCCAGCGTCATTACGGATCCGGTCGCCGCCCGCCAGCGCCTCGAATCCCTTGGGGAACTGGTGCAGCAGTATGGGCACCATCCCAGCTTTTACGGCTGGTACTGGCCCGATGAGGCTTTCATCAATCCGCGCTACAGCCCGCAGTTCGTCGCATACGTCAACGCCCTTTCTCACGAGGCGCGGCAGCTCAGGAGGGAAGCGCCCATCCTGATCGCGCCCTATGGCACGCGGGTCGCTGTCCCCGACGACGAATACGTACGGCAGCTGGACGCGATGGATGTGGATATTGTGGCTTACCAGGACGAAGTCGGAGTACGGAAATCGAAGGTCACGGAGACCCCGGTGTTTTACGAAGGCCTGAGAAGAGCTCATGACCGTTCGAAGAAGGCAAGGATGTGGGCCGATGTCGAAATCTTCGAGTTCCAGAGCGAAGTGTACAAGAGCGCTCTCATGCCGGCCCCGTTCGATCGCGTCCTGCGACAGCTGGAGGCGGTTTCACCCTGGGTGGACGAGATTCTGGTTTATCAATATCTGGGACTCATGAATAAGCCGAATTCTCCTGCCTTTGCAGGCAGCCCGCGGTCGGTCAGGCTATATTCGGACTACACTGCCTGGCTCAGGAATCCTGTTTAGACCTTCGGGTGCCTCAGCGAGGATGCCGCCCGGGCGAACCTTCTTCCTGAGGAACCGCAGGAAACCTCGGGGTGACGACGATCACTGACAGCAATCGGCGGGTCGCGCAAGCCTGAAACGAAGCATTGACAGCGAACGCGTCCGCCGACTCTTCCTCCACCGCGTTTGCACCACAGTTCCATGCGCTTGCACTCCGGCAGGAAAGGAGCGGTTGCCCGATCCATGCTTGCGAGGATTCGAGTCATTTACCTGCGGCGTGCCTGCCAGGTGTTCTTCCTTCTTCTGTTCCTCTTCCTTCTTGTGCGGACTGGCTTTCAGGGCTCCACCGGCCCGGCCGACGACATCCGCATGCGCTGGCCGGTCCATTTTTTCTTTCTTCTCGACCCCCTGGCAGCGCTGGTGAATGCTCTTGCCACGCACGCGCTGTATCGCGGCCTCGTGTGGTCCCTGCTGATTCTCCTGCCTGGGATGTTTCTTGGTCGATTCTTCTGTGGCTGGATCTGCCCGATGGGTACACTCCACCACTTCTTTGGAAACTGGAGATCGGAACGCAAGCGCGGCCGCCAGTGGATTGAGTCCAATCGCTACAAGCCCTGGCAGCGGACGAAGTACGCGATTCTGATCGCGGTGCTGGCAGCGGCGCTGTTTGGCAGTGCGCTCGCCGGGTGGTTCGATCCCTTCAGCCTGCTGGTGCGCTCGCTCTCACTGTCCATCCTTCCCGGCCTGAACTACGCAGCCAATGCGGTGCTTGCGCCTCTGGAGCACAGCCACATGGGAGTCGTGCAGATGCTGGGCGGCTTTCTTCACGCCGCTCTGAGCGCGACAGTGCTGAATTTTCGGCAGCCGCATTTCCGGCTGGGCGTGCTTCTGGGTCTGATCCTCATCGTGCTGCTGGCTCTGAACCTGCGCGTGACGCGCTTCTGGTGCCGGGCACTGTGTCCGCTGGGCGCGCTGCTGGGCATCGCTTCGCGCTGGTCGCTGCTCAGTCTGCACAAGGACGCCGCCAGCTGCGACAACTGCAATCGCTGTCTCCTTCACTGCCAGGGGGGAGACGACCCCGTCGGCACGGCTCCGTGGCACAAAGCCGAATGCCATCTGTGCCTGAACTGCGTCGACGCCTGCCCCCAGCACAGCCTGCAGTTCCGCTTCTTCCGTAAGGAGACTGAGGTCGTGGGTCCAAACCTGCCGCGGCGCAGGGCGATGGCCGGGCTGGCTGCCGGGGTGGCCGCGGTTCCTCTGCTCCGGGCGGAAACGGCCATGGGCAGGAGTCGCGATGAGCATCTCATTCGTCCGCCTGGGGCGCTCGAGGAAAGCGAGTTCCTCAGCCGCTGCGTTCGCTGCGCTGAATGCATGAAGGTCTGCCCCAACAACGCCCTGCAGCCCGCTTTTTTCGAAGCGGATCTGGAGGGCCTGTGGACGCCCGTGCTGGCGCCGCGCATCGGCTACTGCGAGCCAAGCTGTGTCCTTTGTTCGGAGGTTTGTCCGACGGGTGCCATCTGGACGATCACACCCCGCGAAAAAGGCTGGGTGGTTGGTCTCGGCCAGGAAAACCGCCAGCCCGTGCGTCTGGGCACAGCCTTCCACGATCGCAGCCGTTGCCTGCCCTGGGCGCTGGCCACCGACTGCGTGGTTTGCGAAGAATGGTGCCCGGTTTCCCCCAAAGCCATCTGGCTCGAACAGGTGGAAGTGACCGATGTCGACGGCAGCCACAAGCTGCTGAAGCAGCCCCACGTCGATCCCAGCCGGTGTGTCGGCTGCGGAGCCTGTGAATATGCCTGCCCACTCCAGGAGCATCCGGCCGTTTACGTCACCAGCATCGGGGAGAGCCGATCGCCCGGTAATCAGATTCTGCTTACCCGGGGAAAGGAGAAAGCGCAGTCGTGAAGATCAGGTGGATCTGCTGCATTGGCGTGTTGGTCATCGTCGCTAGCCTCGGAACGGGATGCAGGAAGAAAGCCCTGGATCCCTTCCCGGCCTCGGGAGCCGTTGCCGGATGGGAGAAGACCGGCGACACGCAGAGTTACACGGCCGAGAACCTCTGGCAGTATCTCGATGGCGGCGCGGATGAGTACGTGAGCGCCGGCCTGGTTTCTGCCGCAACCTCCGATTACAAATTCCGCGGAAGCCTCGAGGCGGTAGTCGATGTGTACACCATGAAGACCTCCGCAGGCGCCCAGAAGCTGCTCGTCTCCGAACCGGCATCGGGTCAGCGCGCGGCAGTGGGCGATGGCGGACGCCTCTACACACAGAGCGTCGTGTTTCGGAAAGGGCCATCGTTCGTCAGGATCACAGCGTACGAGCCCGCGCCGGGTGACGCCCTGCTCGCCCTCGCTCATGGCGTGGAAGGGCTGCTCTGAAAGCAAAGCAGCACGAGAGGTGCCGTATGACAGATCGACGGGAGTTTCTGAAGGAGATGGCAGCCAGCGCTGCCATCCTGGGAACGGAGACCAGATTTGCCCTTGCCGCGACGGAGGCGCCGGCCGTGGCCGCCAAATCCAGGGTGGTCATTGTGACCGATCCCCAGCTGCGCGTTCCCGGTCCCGGGCCCAACGAGCAGCGCGTCGCCGCCCTGCTCGACCGCGCGATGCAAACCTGGTGGGGGACGCACGATCCGGTCGATCCGTGGAAGCGGCTGGTCCGGCCCGACCAGGTCGTCGGCATCAAAGTCAACACCATCGCAGGCAAGGGGCTCTCGACCCACGTCTCGCTGGCGGCAGCCGTCTGCGCGCGTCTGCAGCAGGCGGGCATTCGCGCCGGCGACATCATCGTCTGGGACCGCACCAGCCGCGAACTCCGCGCCGCCGGATACACCATCTCCACGGACCCGGCGCGCGTGCGCTGTTTCGGAACCGACGCCATTGGTTACGAGCGAGCCGAAGCTGTTCACGGGAGCTCCAGGACCCGGTTCTCGAAAATTCTCAGCCAGTGCGACGTGATCATCAACGTCCCGATCCTCAAGAATCACAGTATGTCGGGCGTCACTCTGGCGATGAAGAACATGTTCGGGGTGATTAACAATCCCGGGGATCACCACGGCGACGGCAGCTGCGATCCGTACATTGCCGATCTCAACATGCACCCTGAGATCCGCAGCAAGGTGCGCTTCGTCGTGGGTGATCTCATCACCTCGATCTACAACGGAGGCCCGGGTTTCCGGCCCGAATACACATGGAACTACAACGGCCTGATGGTCGGCGAGGACCCTGTCGCGCTCGACTACACCGGCTGGCAGATCATCGAGCGCAAGCGCGCCGAGATGAAGATGAACACCCTCGAACAGGCTGGCATTCCACCGCGCTACATCGCCACTGCCGCCGATGCTGCCCACCGCCTGGGAACCAATCACCCGTCGCGCATCGATCTCATCCGGACGTCGCTCGGGCGGGGAGAAGAACATGCCTGACAGCAAAGTCACCCGGCGCGAAGCGGTGCTCCAGATCCTGCGCGTCGCGGGAGCGGGCGCCGGCACTGCTGCCGCTGCCTTCTGGCTCGCCGGGCGCAGCACCCGGCCCGTGCCCACGGCAGCCGCCAGCGTAAAGCGTGACCACCGCGTTCCGATCAGCGCCGCACTGCCGCAGATGGTTGTGGTCGAGGGCATCGATCCCCGAGCGCTGGTGCGCCAGGCGCTCGGGGATCTGGGCGGGATCAGCCGTTTCATTGCCCGGGACGACATCGTCGTACTCAAGCCCAACATCGCCTGGGACCGCACGCCCGAACAGGCCGCCAACACCAACCCCGACGTGATCGCTGAAGTCGTCCGCCAGTGCTGGCAGGCCGGCGCCAGGCGGGTGATCGTCAGCGATGTCAGCTGCAACGAAGCCGAGCGCTGCTTTCGCCGTTCGGGCATTCAGGCCGCAGCCAGGGCGGAGGGCGCCGAGGTTATCCTTCCGGATCCCGCCCGATTCCGCGAAGTGGACCTCGGAGGCGTCGTCCTGCAAAGCTGGCCCGTCTTCGAGCCGTTTCTTCAGGCCGACAAGCTCATCAATATTCCGATCGCCAAGCATCACAGCCTTACCGGCGTCACGCTCGGCTTCAAGAACTGGTATGGGATTCTCGGCGGTCAGCGAAACCGGCTCCATCAACAGATCCACCAGAGCCTGGTCGATCTCGCAGCCTTCATGCTGCCCACCCTGACCCTGATCGACTGTTACCGCATTCTCCTGCGGAATGGTCCCACCGGCGGCAACCCCGAAGATGTCGCGCTCAAAAAGACACTCGTTGCCGGCACCGATCCCGTCGCTCTCGATGCGTACGTGGCCAGGGCTTTCTGGAACCTGGACAGCGCATCTTTGCTCTGGCTGAAGCTGGCCGAGGAACGCGGACTCGGGCACACGGATTTTGAGAGCGTTCCCACGAAGTTCACGCGTCTGGGTTGATCCCGACCCGCTCCGGCGACGCCGGCAGCGCAGCTTCCTCTGCAGCCAGTTCACCCGGGATCGGCCTCCGGCTCTCATGGCAGGCGTTTCCCGGTACCGGGTGATCTGACGACGAAACGACAGGACAACTCTTCCTCACCGCAGTGCGGACTGCCGCAAGCCACGACCCTTTACCCTGCCGCAGCGGTTACCTCTGGCCCCTGCGGATGCGGCGCAATCCCCATTTCCGCAAGCGAAACCTTGTGCCTGTGGGCGCGGGTAGCGCCGCGCTCGAGGAGCGACTGCAGCTGCACAAGATCATGGTGCATCACATGCCGCGGATCGATTCCGAGCAGGGTTGCGACGGCATGGCCCAGCACGCCAGCCGGTGGAGCATACTCCAGCTGAACCTGCACGCGCGTGTAGCCGTCGGCTTCCTCGTCCAGACGGATGCGGCCGTGATTCCCAATCTCAGAGCCGGGCAGGCTTTGCCATTCGAGGCTCCGGCCGGGAACCTGCTGCGTGATCTTACCGGTCCAGCTCACCGGAACTCCCGCAGGGCCCGTCACGTGCCAGCGCCAGGTACCGTCCGCCTCCGGAGTGACCTGGTTGACATGCGAGAAGACCTTGGCATAGTTTTCCGGATTTGCCCAGAAGGTGAACACTTCCTCACGAGGCGCACGCACGTGCATCGTTTTCTCCACGTGGATGCCGGCCCGCGGCACACGCCGCAGCGGCATATTGAAGACCGACCGCGCAAGCATAAGAGCCCCGGCGAACCCCGAAAGCGGCGTTGTGGTTCGCCGCCGCATGTCGCGCAGCATCAGTCCAAGCCCGGCCGCTCCCGCCAGCACTCTCGCCGCAGGCGACCATCTGTTGCCAAAAAATCCGGCTTCCTGGTCGCGTCGTCTCTTCTCAGGAGATTCCGGTCCTTCGGCGGTCTGGAAGCACGCGGCAACTTCTTTGACGCCCCGAATCGACTCGATTTCCCGGCGCAGACGTTCCACTTCCCGCGCCAGCACAACCCCACTCAGCTCAACCACCCCATCCCTGCATTGCACCTTCACTGCGTGCGGATGAGAAATGGTGCGGCCAATGGCGCTCCGGATCCTGTCCCGCAAAACATCGTCGGAAACCCCTTCGTGAACAAACAGACGTTTGGTCTCGGCGAGCGTGCCCTCGGCCCGGTTCCGAAGATCGCGTCGGAAGCGGCCAAAAAACCTGCGAGACTCGTACCTGCAGTGCACAAGGGAATCGCTCAGGACGACGCGGCGCCGCCTGCCTCGATCCGGATCGAGAAAATACATGCCCAGTGCGCCTATGCCCAGGCCCACGAGCGGTCCAGTCCAAGCCAGCCTTTTCATAAGAACCTTCCGTTTCTCCGCTCCAGCAGCGGCAGGAATGCGTGAGCGATTCGCCGGGGCTGCGCCTGCCAGGGACATACCCGTACTCGGCTAGCTGCGACCGGCCCATAGGACAACCCTGCTGCGACCGTCCTACTCAGTGAACGACCGAAGCGTTTCCCTGTATCGGATGAGCATGCCGCGAAACAGCGGCAAGCGTCATGTATGTGTGATCCGCCGAGTCGTGCAGCGCGATGTCGGCCTGAGAAACGATCCCGAGACAGACGCCCCTCACGTCCACAATCGGGACACGCCGCACCTGGCGCTGTCGCATGATTTCCTCGCATGCCTCAACCGGATCCTCCAGCGAGCAGGTCACCGGCCACCTGGTCATGATTTCCGAAATCCGTACCGCATTGGCGGCCATGCCCGCGGCAGCGGTCTTCAGGCAGATATCCCGATCCGTTACGATTCCCACCAGCTTCCGTTCCGTGTAGTCATTGACCACCGGAATGGAGCCGATGTCCTGATCCCTCATTAACTGAGCCGCCTTTTCGGCAGTTTCGCTCGGAGTGCAGCAGAACAGCACCCTGCTCATGATTTCCCTGCATTTCATGAGATCTCCTTTCCGCAGACCGCACCGGAACCCGGCACCAGGATCCGCACCTTCCCGAAGGAGCACCTTATGATAGCGCCGGGCAGGTGCCGCCGAAGCATGTTGTTCATTGCGTGAAAGCAAGGACAAACGGCTGCTGGTTCCCTCCGTTTTCTGTCAAAAAAAGAGGAAGCAGGCACCGCCCCGAACGGGATTAACGTGAATACGGGAGCCATCAGGGGGTCTGGCAGTGTCCGGTCAGTCTGTCTCCGTTTCGCGTGGGAAGCCGCCGGCAGTCGCGGCCAATGCGGCGCCAATTCTGGTGGGATTCACCGCGGTCATTGGACAGATTGTTCTCATGCGGGAGCTTATCGTCCTCTTCGGCGGGAATGAAATCTCGACGGGGATTGCGCTGACCGCCTGGCTGATGTGGACTGCGGTGGGAAGCGGTGCTGCCGGCCGCCTGCGATGGTCCCGCCCGCATCCGCGCCGCGCGGTTGCAGCGCTCCAGTGTCTCAGCGCCGTGAGCCTGGCGCCCACGGTGTGGATGCTGCGCGCAGGAAGAGCCGCATTCCAGTCTGTGCCCGGTGAGCTGATCGGCCCGCTGCCCATGCTGGTGACAGCGCTGCTCTCTCTCAGCAGCTTCTGTGTCTTCTCCGGAGCCCTCTTCGTGGCGGCAGCAAGGATGTACCAGCAGGAATGCGGCGTTTCGGAGCGCGCCGCCGTGAGTTACGCATATCTGTTGGAAGCCGTCGGCTCCGGACTGGGTGGACTCCTGAGCAGTTTGTTGCTGCTGCGCTTCCTCGGATCCTTCCAGATCGCCGTCGTTCTCGCGTTCGCGAATATTGGAGCGGCAGCGATTCTGTTCTTTCGTGTCAGAGGCTGGAAGGTTGCGGTTCCGGTGGTTGCCGCCGCGCTTTCGGCTGTTCCGCTGGTTGCCTGGACTGCCCCCTGCCTGGACAGGTCTGCCCAGCAGCGCCTCTGGCAGGGATACCGGATCGTGCAGTCGCGCAGCACCATTTATGGCAGCATCACCGTCGTCGCCACCGGTGACCTGCAGACGATCTATGACAATGGCGTAAGGCTGGCCAGCATCCCGGACCAGGCTTCGGCCGAGGAGGCTGTTCACTATGCGCTGCTGGAAAGTCCAGCGCCTGGAACCGTACTGCTCATCGGTGGCGGAGCCGGCGGCAGCCTGCAGCAGGCGTTGCAACATCCGTCCATCCGGCGCCTCGATTACATTGAGCTCGATCCCGCGCTGGTGGGAATCTCACGGCAGATTTCTCCAGCATTGTCGTCTGCTCTTTCTGACGCGCGCGTGCGGGTGCATTTTGCCGACGCGCGTCTCTGGCTGAAAACAACGCCGGAACGATTTGACGCAATCGTTGTCGATCTGCCGGATCCCGAGACCGCACAGCTCAACCGGTTCTACACCGAAGAGTTCTTTCGCTCCGCTCGCGATCACCTTGCGACGAATGGGATTCTTGCTTTCCAGGTACGCTCCTCGGAGGAAACCATCAGCCCGGAACTGGCTGAGTTTCTGCGCTGCATCAACCGCACAGTGCTGCAGGTCTTTCCTTACGTGGCGATCATGCCCGGCGAGACCCTGCACTTCTTCGCAGCGGGACGGCCCAACGTCCTTACGGAGGATCCCCGGGTTCTGATCGCAAGGCTGCGGAGCCGAAGGCTCCGGACGCAGTATGTGCGGGAATATCTCATTCCCTTCCGGATGATGCCTGACCGCATGGCGCAGGTCCGTAAATCGCTGCAGCCTTTGCCAGCCACACCTCTCAATCGCGATTTTCATCCGATCGCCTACTACTTCAACGCCGTATTGTGGAGCGCCCAGTTCCGCTCCCGAGTCTCGACCGCCTTCAAAGCGGCGGCGCGGCTTTCGTTCCCCCTGCTGCTCGGGAGCGTGATGATCCTGCTGCTGGCGGCACTGCTGGTGGTGCGACTCTCCGGACGCAAGAGGCCGGATCGAGCGGCAGCACGGGCGTGCGCAGCGCTGAGCGGATACACGCTGATGGCGCTGGAGATTCTGCTGCTCTTCTCGTTTCAGTCGGTCTATGGCTACGTGTACCACGAGCTGGCCGTGCTCATCGGCCTCTTCCTTGCCGGTACCGGGCTGGGAAGCTGGCTCGGTATCCGTCGTATGGGCGCCGCGACTCCTGCAGCGCAGATTCGAGCTGTCGCCGTAACCCAGTTTCTGCTGGCCTTCTCCGCGCCTGTGCTGCTGCTGGTCGTCGCGCTGCTTGCGGCGCATGCGGACACACGCAGCACGCTCTGGTCGGCGCAGCTCGTCTTCCCTGCCCTGGCACTGTTTTGCGGGATTCCGGGCGGCTTTCAGTTCTCGCTGACCAGCGAAATCTGCCTCCGCACGGACGGCGGGCCGGCTGGTACCGGGACCATTTATGCGCTGGACCTTCTCGGCGGCAGCATTGGCGCACTGCTGCTGAGCGGATATCTGATTCCCGTCTTCGGCTTCTGGAGCGCCGCATGGTTCACTGCGGCAGCGACGCTGGCGCCGGCGTTGCTGGCCGCATGGGCAGTCCTGGATACAAGGATTGCGGCGTTACAGATGGGCGGTTCTCGCTGAAAACGACAGCGGTAAAAAGAAAGATATCGGTCTGCTCATCTGTCCAGCATTTTGGACGCATCCCTGCCTTCATGCATGTCTCTTCCAGGAACCGCGTGCGATCCCACCGTGCTTCGACGGGAACCTGGGGCAGCAGGAGCCCCTGGAACCTGCCGTCCTTCATTAGCAAACCATGTTCGCCGATCCTGATCTGTCGCAAGTCGGTGACGCGGCGGAGTGGGGAGAGGACAGAAACTTCGTAGTCCAGCCGGGGCAGTTCGGACGCAGATATCGGTTGAAAGCGTGTGTCACGCAGCGCGGCCAGCGTCGCCGTGTCCCGGACCGTGATGTAGAGCGGATTGGCGGCTGAGGTATAGCCGACGCAACCACGCAGTTCTCCGGATTCCCTGATCGTCACAAACGCGCCTCGCTCCTGATTGAGTGCATCGCCCGTGACCGCGGGGGGGGGCCAGGGCTCCCTCTGCCGCACCGCATACTCCACGGAGGTGCGGGCGATCGAGAGCAGCTGCTTCTTCTCTGCGGACGACAGCGAGAAGGGCTGTTCCGTCTGATGGCGGTCCGCCGTCTTCACCAGCGCAGCCGCGCCATATCCAACAACACGGGAGCGGTCGCCGCTGGTATCGCCGGAGTTGGCGTAGTGCAGCAATCGTGCCTCATTCGCACCCATGCGCTCCGCCGCAATCATCGCGGCGACAATCGGCGCGCCACCGCAGGCCTCCCAAACGCCCGCCTGGAAATTCTGCGACATGCTGAAGTAGTCCCACTCCTCGAGCGCGTGCAGCGTCTTGTGGTCGAGTTTTACCGCGTCATTGTAAGGGTGATAGTGCGACAGGTCGGAGCTGGCGACGATCAGCGTATCGCCGTCATGGATCAGCTTCGCCAGCGCGACTCCCAGCGCGCGGCTGCTCTCGTAGCTTTGATCGCCCATGATAATGGGCACCAGCGCGAAATCGCCCAGCACGTGCTGCAACCATGGCAGCTGCACCTCCAGAGCGTGTTCCGTGCCCTGGCGTGTCGGCAGATGCCCGCGGCCGGAGAGACGGATCGATCGGTCCAGGCTAACCACCTTCTGTGCAAACGCCTTGTCGACGCGAACTGCCCCGAGCGGCGTTACATATCCGTCACCGTCGTACACCGACGTGAAATCGAAGGCTTCAAAATGCGAAGGAGCAATCACAACGACGCGCGCGTAGTGCCGACCCTGAAGCGCTGCGTACGTGTAGGCTGCAACCGGTCCTGAATAGGGATAACCGGCATGCGGCGCGATGACCGCCATGATGGATCCGTGGATCACGGGCGGCTCTGCCTGTGCCAGCAAGGAGTCCATCATGGCCGTCAGCGCTTTGGGGTCGGCAGGATAGAAGCTGCCCGCGGCTCCGGCTGGCCGAAGCCTGTTGGGATCAGCCGCCCACCCCACCCGGACTGCCGCAATCGTCGCGATACCGAACAGAACTGCTGCCATAAGACGCCTTCCGACCCGTGTTCCGCGTTTCATTGCGCATACCCTCCCTGCTCGCGCTCAGGCGTGCCATATTCCGGGAATGGGCTGGTGGCAGAAAGGGCACTCTCCCTTGTCGATGAGCATCTGCGTAATTTCCAGGCCCATGCGTTGCACGAGCATGTGCCCGCATTTTGGACACAAGGTGTTTTCGGCGGGGTGGCCGGGCACATTACCGATGTACACGTAGTGCAGCCCCTCAGCATCGGCAATCTGTTTCGCGCGTTCCAGTGTCGGCACCGGGGTGATGGGCAGATTCTTCAGAAGATACTCAGGATGGAACCGCGTAAAGTGCAGGGGCACGTCCGCACCGGCATTGGTTTTCACCCATCGCGCCAGGTCACGGAACTCCGCATCGCCATCATTGAGCGTCGGCACGACCAGATAGACGATCTCCAGCCATTTGCCCATCCGGCGGAGCGTGACGATCGAATCGAGCACCGGCTTGAGCTCCCCGGAAACCACCTGCCGGTAGTAAGACTCAGAGAACGATTTGAGGTCGATCTTGACCGCGTCCGTCCTGCCGTACGCTTCTCGCAGAGCCTTGTCCTGGATGTAGCCGTTCGAGACTACGACGCTGCGGATCCCGGCAGCGTGACCCGCATCGGCCGTATCCATCAGGTATTCGATAAAGATCACCGGCTCGCTGTAAGTGTAGGCAATGGAAGGGCACCTATTTTGCTTCGCCAGCTCTGCCACTCTTTGTGGCGCCACGTATTCAGCCGGAAGCTGCTCCGGGCGTGCCTGGGAGATATCCCAGTTTTGGCAGAACTTGCAGTTGACGTTGCAGCCGGCCGTGGCGACGGAGAAGGCCAGCGTTCCGGGAAGATAGTGAAAGAACGGCTTCTTCTCAATGGGATCAATGTGCGCTGCGCAGACGCGTGAGTGAACCAGTGTGTAGTAGGTTCCGCCGCGGTTCTCACGAACCCCGCAGTAGCCGCGCTCCCGGTCGCCTACCGTGCATTCGCGCGGGCACAGTTTGCATCGGATCCGGCGATTGGGCAGCTTCTCGTAAAAGCGTGCCTCGACGGTGAAATGAGAATCGTCCCGGTTCTGCGCGGTTGGCGCGGCAGGCGTCGCGTCCAGAGGTTGCTCCAGGGTACCCAGTGTTCCGGCTGCTCCGACACAGAGCGCACAGCGCAGAAAAGAACGCCGATCCGGCAGAACAGGTGCGCCAGCGAGTCTCGCGCGCTCAGGGAAATCTGCTCCGGCCAATGCCGGATTCTCGTGCCCAGTCTGCTCGAGTGACATGGCTCACCTCCGATCACGCCAGGGCGGTTTCGACTTTCTCCATCCGTTGTGGGTCGTTCGTTCCCAGACGGTGCCGCGGATCGGCCGCCGTGGACAGGTACCGCGGCGCCCTCCCGTCCGCTTCGAGGGTCTTCAATCCCTGCTGTGCCCGCTTGCGCTCGATGATCTGCCATCCGGTGGTGTCAAGAGCGACCGGATCCTGCGAAGCGATAAGGGCGTTCTCGTGCCAGCTGTATTGGGGTTTGTACGCCGGGCCGCCTTCGTAGCAGGCTGTGGTCGCATCGCAGATCGTCAGGCGCATCCGGGTACGGATCTCCGGCAGCATGTTCACATCGGCGATATAGGGATCGCATCCGTTAGGGTGGTATTTGTTGGGATTGTGAATGGCGCCGTACATGTTCTTAAGGGCCATCGTGACCCCCGCGCCATCGTGATCCTTCAGCACCGGCACACCGATCAGGACATCGCAGCGTCGCGTGAGGATTTTGGACAGACGGCTGCCAACGCTGCCCCATGCGGCCAGATCGTCTTCATACCCGACGCGGTCCGTGCCGAAACACTGCACCTGGTTACCCGACGCGGAGATGCGGAATCCGGCCCGTTCCAGTTCCCTTGTATCGCGGTCCCAGACGACGATGTCGGCGGCTCTGATCCCGGCCTGCTGCAACCGTTCGCAGATCGCCCCCACCAGCACTGGGTTGCTGGACAGACCGCGGCCGCCGAGCGAATTCACCTTCAGCCCGACGCATTGCCCCGGGTGCACGATCTTTTTCCATGCCTCGTCTGCACGATCGGCTTCGAAGAGACTCTGCATCGTTCGGTCCAGCAGCTTCAGCATATGTTGGGAGTCCACACTGGAGCCGGAGCCTCGCAGCTGGGGGTCTCGCGCAATCACCACCCTGGACCTGGCCGGGTGTGAATTCGCTGAGGCTGCAACGGGAAGGGAAAGCTGGTCGCCGGCACCCACAACAACGGCATTCGCCAGGAAATTCTTCAGGAATTTCCGTCGCGCCGTGATGGTCTCCTGGCGCATGATGTACTCGCGTGGATGACAGCCGGCTCTTGCTGCTCAATGCCCGCGCTTTCACCCGTCTGCATCAGCAGCTCAGGGACAGAACAACCCACTCTCAACTGAGGCAGCCCCGGGCGCCTGGTCTGATGTACTGCGAACAGAGCTCCATTGCAGTGATCAGCGTCACAGGTTCCCGGGGTGGTATTGGCGCGACCGAAAGATGCCGCGGATGAAGGTGAAAGTAAAAACCCCATGCCCCGCATGCCCGGAAGCGGAAACAGGCCCTCGTAGCGATTGCGCGGATTCCACAACATCCAGCCGTCGCTGCCAGAATCCGCTGCCGCCTGTATCTGGTTCTGTACGGCACCGGCATCGAAGACGCGCCGGTCGAAGGCATAATCGCGGAAGGCCTGAATCCAGGGGCGAAAATGCCTGGCCGGCACGTTGGCGCGCCGCTGCGCATTTTCGAGCGTGGAATGGATCACTTCATAAGGATTTGCAACCGGATTCCGGCAGTTCGGGATGCCGTACTGAAAGCAGGACGGGTACAGCATCGGGGAGACGTAATCCGCAATGGCCGCAATATTCTCGAGCTGCTGGCCGATTCCGGTATCGTTCGCATTCCAGCACACATATCCGAAAATGTCGACAGCCACGAATACATTGAATCGTGCGAGCTGCCGTCGTGCCTCTTTCAGAAATCCCTCGATCGCCTCAGTCCGGGCAGTTTCGTCGGGTGCCCGCGAAAAGCGGAGGCTGGCAGCGATATCCGGAAAGCGCACATAGTCGAACTGGACTTCGTCAAAGCCTGCTTCGGCCGCCTCCCGCGCGATCGCGATGTTGTAATTCCATACTTCTTCGCGGAACGGATCGGTCCACGCCAGCCCTTCCTGGTCGCGATAGAGCTGGCCGTCGGCGCGGTGTACCGCCAGGTCGGAACGGGTGGTAGCCAGGGGGCTGTCCTTGAAAACGACGATTCGCGCAATCGTATAAAGACCATCACGGTGCAAGCCGGTTACAAGGTCTGCCAGGCTGCGGATGGTTGTCATCTGCCGCGCGCCATCTGTCCTGGCGAGGGGTACTGCGCTGGGATAGGGAATGAGGCCGCGGTCTCCTTTGACATCGATTACGAGCGCGTTGATGAAGCCCTTGTGGGCCAGGCGAAGTGCCCCCTCCCGCAGCGGCCCGGAGCCGATGCCGTAGACCGAAAGGTAGAGTGCTCGCGGTATGAATGGCGTCAGCGGAAGTGTCTCGTGGAGGGCTGTCACCTGAGTCGGCGCGTAGCGGGCGGCACGATAGCCCTGTGCGCGAACCGCGATGGTCTGCCCTTCCCCCTCGATGGGAAAACTGCCTGCGGTGTTGGCGGTCAGGACTTGTTCTCCGACGGTGACCAGGGCGTCCGGAATCCCGGTACCGGTTACCGCATCGACGATGCGCCCCTGAAGACTCGCGGCGAAACAGGGAAGCGAGACAGCAGCAGTCAGCGCAGGGATCAGGAGGCTGAGTTTCATCGCATCACCTTTCTCGTGCAGGTTGCAGGAGCTTCGCCAATGCATTCCCAGCGTCCCGATCGGAGACGGGAATGCGAGGAATCGCGAACCGGTTGGCCCCGGCCCATGCCGGCCCGCCCGTATACGCAAAGGCCGCAACGTATCCGGCCTGAGCCGCAGCCTCCTCCAGCTCCGGATCGACCACGCCAAAGGGCCACGCGAGCAGATCGACCCTCGTGCTAAGCTGCCGTTCCAGCACCTGCCGGGAGTGTTTGAGCTGGAACATGACGAACGCGTGATATTCCCCCGGGCTCAGGCGCGCCTTCTCCTGACGGAAGTTCGGATGCCAATACGTGTGCGACTGCACATCGACCAGGCCTGACCGCTGCATCTCCCTTAGCTCGTCCCAGGTGAGTGCCCACCGTGCCCTGGAAATCGCCGATGGATAGATGAAGAGGGTCACGGGAATCCGCTGCTCCCGGATCACGGGGAACATCTCCGTATAGATGGAGCGATGACCGTCATCCGCGGTAATTGCCACCGCGCCCGGATCCGGCGAATGCCCGTCGCGCACCAGCGCTTTGACCTGAGCCAGCGGGACAATTTTGTAATTGTGCCCGGCAAGCCAGGCCATCTGTGCTTTGAACGTCGATGTTCTTACGGTTGTGGGTCCCGCCGTCTGCGGGTCGAAGCGGTGGTAGACCAGAACCGGCAAATCGGCAAAGACAGAAGTGCTGCTCTCAGCCAGGCACGCCAAACAAGTTCCCACACCGAGAAGACCGCACACGATTTGCTTCAGCCGCAGCATGCAAGCCTCTGCCAGGGCTAACCGCGCGGCCGCTGTTTTTTGCGATCGGTCCAGGCCTCGCATCAACCCGCTGCCCAGCAGCCATTACCGGGATTCGCCCATCGCCGGTATTTTGATGATGCCAGCCCAGGAACGTCATCCGGCTCCGGAATTCCTGCCAGTATGTAACCTGCTGATTCTGCTCCTACTGCAGCATGCCTGATTGGGGATGGCAGATGAGGTTTGGTCCCATCAAAAGAGCTGGAGAGTTTCACGCTCCTGGTGTCTGCAGGGTGACGCCCCGGGGGCTTCCGGAACTGCGTCAGGCTCTGAAGCTTTTCAGTGACAGCAGGACGGGCATCAGCGGGGGGCTCGGCACACAGTGATCATTCAGGGCAGGGGGCCGAACAGAGCCTTTGTGGCGAAGGTTGTCATCCATCATCGTCATGGTGACTCCCTCCTCCGTTTCGCCGCCCATCCACGACCGGCGATGTTTCCTGCGGCCTCATCCTGTCTTGCCGGCAGCATGAACACCGTCTGGATCCGGCGGCACTTCCCGCGCAGCCGGGGACGAGTGCGTCCGATTTTTTGTCGGCTCCGCCTCCGTTCCTGCGCATAGGCGCAATTGCTGGCCTGGCGGCCTCCAGGTTTTCACAACAAACTTCGACGCGCAGTTGCTGCAAAGCCATATGTAACGGCCCTGTCTCACGCTGGCGTACGCAAGCACTTCGTCAATCCACCGCAGACGCCCGTTCCGCAGATAATCGGACTCCGCATGACATTGAGGATTGGCACACCGCATAGCGTTTTCTCCCTTCAGACTCGAGGCTGCCCCCGCAACCGACTGGTGAGGCCGACTGTTCACCGAGATTGGCTGGACGCCCGGCTTCCTGCCGCGGGGAAGCAGAAGCAAAACGCCGGGACGAGGATCAACTCGCCGGCCGGGTCGAGTTCCCATAAAGTCGTCGCTTTGCCCGAGCGTCAGGAAGGAGAAGGCAATTGCGGGACTACGAAACGTTCGCAGTGGTCTTTCCGGTGTCTGCGGCTTTCATCTGGCCGGATGTGACATAAATTACAGCGGGCTTCCGGAAGGAACATACTGGAGAGCTCCCGGAACACGCCTCGGGAATTCTATCCTTATCCGCGAATCAGAGCCTGTCAATGAAAATCCAGGGCGCTTTGTCAGGCGCGAGCGTATGCCCACAACCCGGCGGCATGATTTGGTCGGTCTTAGCGACTCAGGTCCGGTAACTGCGAGAGACAGAAAGCGTCTCCTCGCAGGGGCCTCGCGCCTCTGCCTCTCAGGATTACCCGGTTCGTTTCATCTCCACGCTGACAAGCAGATCCGGCCTTTCGTCGGGATGGCCATGGAGAGTGGCGGATTTATCCGTACGGGAGCCTGTCAGGGTGATCATGAAGGGCTGTTCTCTTGTCCCGGCCTGCTGCCCTTCCTCAGGTATCCAGGGTTCGACGCATATCCGGGCGTTGAGGTTCGGGCCGTCTTCCTGCCAGTTGCCTTTGTACGTGTGACCAGTGTCTCCTCCGATGAGATCTCCCGCACGCAGGACCAGGATTCCACTTCCATGTGCCGAGCCTGCGGTGAAGTTGGCTATCCAGAGCCCATCCATACTTTCCTCCCGTCGGAGATCCGAACAACTCTGGTGCATTAGATTACGCCCGTGCGGCCGGGGCGAGCGGCGACTTTTCATGTGGCTTAACCCGGTTTCTGTCTTGCCTGACGGCCCAATCCCGTGGTTTCGGCTGCGGCGTTCATCCCTGCCCCTGCCCTGCCCGATGGCCCCGCCGGGCTGAGTTCTGTCCAGGCATCCCGGGATGGATAAGAGCGAAGACCTGCGCCGGCTGAGCGCGCGCTCGCATAAGGTATGGCACCGGCATCTCCACAAAATGTTCCCCGGGAAAGAGCACCTGCATTCAGGAGAGCCGCGCTTCCTGCAGAATGGAGAGGAGCATGCGTGACGACTTCTCCAATGCGCTTCTTTGCGGAATCATCCCACCCGTGGCTACGCCTCTGGCAGGCCCTGACGAACTGGATGTTCCCGGGCTGGAAAGGCTGATCGAACACATCCTGCTGGGCGGAGCGCATGGGCTCTTCATCCTTGGCACCACCGGAGAGGGCCCTGCACTGAGTTATCAGCTCCGGCGCGAACTCATTCATCGAACCTGCCGGCAGGTCGCCGGGCGAGTGCCGGTGCTGGTGGCCGTTACGGATTCTGCCTCGGCCGAGATGCTGCACATGGCCGACTGCGCCGCGGAGTCGGGAGCCACAGCCATCGTCGTTGCGCCACCTTATTACTTCCCGCTCGGCCAGCCTGATCTTCTCCGGCTCATCGAAGATCTGGCCGGCCGGTCCGCGCTGCCGCTGTACCTCTACAACCAGCCGGAACTCACGAAGACCAGCTTCAGCCCTGAAACCGTGGAGCGTGCCTCCCAAATACCGAAAGTCGCCGGGATCAAGGACAGTTCCGGAGATATGCGATACCTGCGTCAGGTGCTGGAACGAGTGAGCAGCCGTCCCGGCTTCTCCGTGCTGGTCGGTCCCGAGCACCTGCTGCTGGAGGCGCTGCACAGCGGCGCGCACGGCGGCGTCCCGGGCGGGGCGAATATCTTTCCCGAACTGGTTGTGCGGCTTTACCGGGCTTACATGAGCGACGATGAAGGCACAGCCCGGGAACTCCAGGAGCGCATCATCGCCATCGGCGCTCCCATCTGGACCAGCAGGGAGGCCGGTCCTGCCTATCTGCGGCGTCTCAAGTGCGCGCTCAGCCTGCTTGGCTTGTGCAGCGCAAAACCGGCATGGCCCTGTGTCGAATCCGCGGCCGATGAACGGCACCAGATCGAAAACCACCTGAGGGAGCATGGGATTCTCGGCTAACCTCTCCCTCGCGTGGATGCCGCGCGTCCGAGCGGCCACGGTGCCATGAAGATCGCATACCGCCCAGGGGATCAGGCGCCCCTCGTGCCGCAGTCACCCGTTTCCGTTCCAGCCCTGGGGCGTTATGCCTGGGCCGTCGTTGCCCTGCTGTGGCTCGTCTGCTTCTTCAGCTATGCGGACCGGCAGGCGTTCTTTTCCGTATTCCCTCTTCTGCGCCGGGAGATGGCTCTCAGCACCGTGCAGCTGGGTATGCTCGGCTCCTCGTTCGCCATCCTTTATGGTCTTGCCGGGCCCTTCGCCGGTTACGTGGTCGATCACGTCCGCCGCAAGACAGCCATCCTTGGCGGTCTCGAGCTGTGGAGTGTCATCTGTATCTTCTCGTCGCTTGCGAGCAGCTTTGTTCAGTTGCTGGTGTATCGGGCTTCCGAGGGACTCGGCGAAGCCATTTACTATCCCGCCGCGCTGTCAATGATCAGCGACTATCACAGCCGCCGCTCACGCTCGCGCGCCATGGGTCTGCTGCAGACCAGCGTCTATGCCGGTACCATCGGCGGAGGCTACTGGGCTGGCGCCATTGCTCAGCGACACGGATGGCGCGCGTCGATCTTCCTGTTCGGCGCGCTGGGCTGCATTCTGGGTTTGATTCTCATTCGCTTGCTGCGTGAACCCCAGAGGGGAAGCGCCGATGCTTTCATCGGAATGGCAGCTTCCCGCCAGACCCTCGCTCTGCGCGATACCCGCGCGCTGATCGAGAACCGGTCCCTGCTGGTGCTGATGGCCGTCTTCGCCTGCGACAACTTTGTGGCTCTCGTCCTGCTGACCTGGATTCCCACGTATCTCTACTCCACATTTCACCTGAGTCTCGCTATGGCGGCCTTCGATGCCGCTGTCTATCCGCAGGTGGCGAGTATCGGCGGGGCGGTGGTCGGCGGATATCTGGCCGATCGGTTTGTGGTCTCCAGTCCTCGCTCCCGCCTCTGGGTCCAGTGCGGCGGTGTTCTCGCTGGCGCCCCCTTTGTCGCTTTGTGCGGCCTGGCTCATTCTCTGAGCGGAGTCATTCTGGCGCTCAGCTGCTGGGGTTTTTCCAAAGGCATCTATGACTCCAACATCTTTGCCGCCGCTTTTGATGTAGTGCCGATCCGCGCCCGCGGCACCGTGAGCGGGCTCATGAACTGCGTAGGATGGCTCATTGGCGGTGGTGCTGCTCCAGTGGCCATCGGTTTCCTTGCAAAATATCTGCCCCTGGGCAAGGCAATCGCCACTTCCGGAGGAGTCTATGTGCTGGCCGGAGTCCTGCTGGTCTTCACCGCGGTCAGGCTGCTGCACGTCGATCTCCATCGGATGGAAGACAGCAGCCAGTCTTCCGCCGCTGTCGTCACCTCCCAGCCGTAACGCGGAAGCAGCGTTTCCATCCGCACCTTTACTGCCCCGGCCGAGAGCTGCAGTCGCAATGCTCTTTCGCGCCCGGCGCGGTCATGTTCCCATCCGGCCGTTAAGCTCTGTTGGTTTCGCTCCGGGCGGGATAATCTCGGTTCTTCCAGTTGCCGCCCTTCCCGCGACAGAACCTTGCCGCCGAACCACACGTGGCCGCCAGGTAGAACATCGCGATCCCCGGCAGAACCAGTCCCCGGAAGCTGCTGCATCGATACCTGCGCAGAGTTGGCTGGAACGCGGCCGCCATCATCAGCCAGGCCGCCAGCCCAGTCCATCTTGCCATCCCGGACCCGGCTGCGGCGGCAATGACCGGCCCGGCAAAAACCAGCAGCATCCCCACACAGGTTGCGGCGAGCAGCAGGGGCGAATAGCGCAGCTGGACATAGGCAGTCCGCGCAATCATCGACCAGGTGTCACCAAAGCCTGCATAGATCCGTGCGCTCACTGCGTGCTCGGCGTGCCCGAGCCAGATTCCATAGCCGGCCGCCTTGACCTGCTGCGCCATCGCCACGTCGTCGATCAGCTCTCCGCGGATGCGATCGACTCCATGCACCGCATCCAGCGCCCGGCGGGAAATCAGAAGGGTGCCGCCCGCTGCTGCGGCGGTTCGCCGGGTCCGATCCCCGACCCACGCGAACGGGTAAAGCATCTGGAAGAAGAACACGAAGGCCGGAATCATCGCCCGTTCGGCAGCAGTTTCGCAGTGGAGCCGGACCATCTCTGAGACAAGGTCGAGCTGATCGGCCGCCTTGCCGATCAGGGCGCGAAGATGCGCCGGAGAGTGAACGATGTCCGCATCGGTCAGCAGCACATAATCCGCTTCCCGGGCCTCGGGCCGCCGCAGGCCCTGGGCCACGGCCCACAGCTTTCCGCTCCAGCCGGGCGGAAGAGCTTCTCCCGCCACAACCCTGAGGCGCGGGTCTTCTTCGGCAATGCGGCGGGCCAGATCACCGGTTCCGTCGCCGCTGTTGTCGTCGACGAGGATCACGCACAACTCGCCGTCGAGTTGCTGCGCCAGCAGCGATCGCAGTGCCTGCTCCGCGTGCTCCGCCTCATCTCTGGCCGGCACCACCACCGCGACGCGCACGGGCGCAGGCAGGCGCGGCGCATCGGCCAGCGTGGGACCGGAGAGCCAGAAACGGCCCTGGAAAAAAAGAAGCCACAGCCATATCGCCGCGCTGAGCGACCCCAGGAGAAGAAGCATTTTCCATTATGTCCTGCCCGGGCCGCGGGCCGATTGCCGGAGTTCTGCAGGGCGTGAGTCGGCGGTAAAGTGCGCCGTCTCCACCACAGCTCGTCTTTGGCTGTATCAGGTGTGGTCCTGCATCCGGCTGCTCTTCTCTATTGCGCAGTCCACCCGCCGTCCACCGAGAGGCAGGCGCCGGTGATATTGCCGGCTCCCTCGGAGCACAAAAAGAGAGCCATCGCGGCGATCTCTTCAACGGAGGTGTAGCGGCCCGAGGGTCGCTTCTCCTGCTGAAATTCGCGCGTGGCCTGCTCGACAGACACATGGCTCGCGGCGGCGATCGCTTCAATCTGCTTCTGGACCATCGCCGTCAGCACAAAACCCGGGCAGATGGCGTTACAGGTGATTCCTCGCTGCGCATTTTCGAGAGCGACGACTTTGGTCAGTCCCACGATGCCGTGCTTGGACGCGACATAGGCAGACTTGTTTACGGAAGCCACCAGCCCATGCGCGGACGCGATATTGATGATACGGCCGTATCCCCGCTGCTGCATGCCCGGCAGCGCCGTGCGCGTCGTGTGGAACGCAGCCGACAGGTTGACCGCGAGGATGGCATCCCAGCGATCCGTCGGGAACTGCTCGACGGGCGCGACGTACTGGATTCCGGCATTATTGATCAGCACATCGATCCTGCCAAAGTGGCGCTGCGCCTCCGTGATGAACGCGGCACACTCTTCCGGTATGGCAAGATCGGCCGGACAGTAATGCACGCCGACCTTGTGCTGTTGCTCAAGGTCCCGCGCCAGGGCCTCGGCCTCTCCCGGAGCGGCGAAGCCGTTAACGGCAAGATGATACCCGGCCGCGGCGAAGGCGTTCGCCATTCCCAGACCAATTCCGGAGGTGCCTCCGGTAATCACGGCAATCTGATCGCGCACGATTTGCTGCATCCTCCCTGATCTGAATCGAACGGTGCCCGCTCATCCGAGGCAGAACTCTGCGCGCCTGGCGACGCGTGCACCGTATAGAAGAGATGGTAATCAGGCAACTCATCTTCAGCCAGCAATTCTGTACGTCTCGCACAGGCGCCCCCCGGGGGGCCTGTGCCTCCAGTTGCTGCGCCGCGCTAACTGCCCCTCCGAAACACGCCCATACCACGGGAGCGCCAGGGGCAGGCGCCGCGCTCTTCGGACGGCCGGCTCTGCGCGCGACGCGGCCGCAATGTCGCTGCCCGGTGATAGTGCGCACCGAGGTCCGGCTTGAAGCAGGCCACCCGCCGCTTCGCGATCTGCATCCTCCTCAGGCGACGGATCAGCTCCTCCGGCTTGTCCGAGAAGTTCGGTCGGTCATCACCTCAATGCGTCCCGGCCGCACCCCGCCCGGCTGCCCAACCGCCGTCTCCGCCGTTCCGCCGCCCTCCGATTGTCCGGAAGCACTCAGTCCAGGCTCTCAGCCGCAGCCGGTCATGTGGAAACCGGCCTCCAGGCGAATCCGGAGTACCCTGCCGCTGCTCGTCCCCGCCCCTTTTCCTTGACACTCCCCCGCCTCTACGCGATTCTATGAATCAGGCTTCCCGTCAGGTTCAGTCGATGTGTGCGCACCGGCGGGGGACCGTTTCCAGGTATTCAGGTCACGGGCGCGGGTTTGCTGTCGATTACAAGCGTTCCTGGCGACCCTTCCATGGAAAACGACTATGTCTTGCGCCGCCGACGGGCCTTTCCCCGTCCCGGCCAGAAGGGCTTTGCGTTGATATCCACCGCCATTGCTGCTCCTTTCGCTTTTCCTGCCGGATTCGCGTCTTTCTTGCCCTTTCTGCTCATCATCGTTGTCTTCTATTTCCTTCTCATCCGTCCTCAGCAGAGCCGGCAGAAGAAATGGCAGCAGATGCTTGGCAGTCTGAAGCCCGGCGACCGCGTCACTACCACCGGTGGCATGCGTGGCGTCATCCTCTCCATTAAGGAGGATGCCATCCAGCTCCGGGTTCCTCCCGACAACCTCCGGATCGAGGTGGTCAAGAATGCCATCGCCTCTGTAACCCAGGACGACGAGACGAAGTAGAAACTCTCATGCAGAAGAATCTCAGAACCAAAACCATCGGAATCATTGCCATTCTGATCGCCTTCGTCTACGGCATCTTCGGCATTCCTAACGGGGTTTCCGGAACCGCCCTCAGAAACGCGATCCTCAAGCGGATCAGCCTCGGCCTTGACCTCAAGGGTGGTACCCACCTCATCCTCCAGGTCATGGTCGACGAGGCTGTGGGCGCCGATACCGACAGCGACGTCGCCGCGCTGCAGAGCGACCTGCAGCAGAACGGCATCTCCGGCGCCACCGTGACCAAGCCGGACGCCAAACGGGAAGACTTTATCCAGATCACCGGCGTCCCCGCTGACCACTACAACGATGTCAGCAGCATCCTCAACGGCCGCTACAGCTCGAAATACGACATCGCTTCCGGCGCGAACAACAGCTGGACACTGACCATGAAGCCTACCGAAGAGGCGCAGGTCAGGCAGAGCGCCCTCGACAAGGCCATCGAAGTCATCAACCAGCGCATCAACTCGCTGGGCGTCAGCGAGCCCGTGGTCGAACCCTACCAGCTCGGCAGCTATCAGATCCTTGTCGAGCTGCCCGGGGTCGATGATCCGGCCCGCGTGAAGGATGTGATCCAGTCCACCGCCCGTCTCGAAGCCCACGAAGTAATGGGTGGGCCATGGCCCGATCGGCAGACAGCCCTCCAGTCTCTGGGCGGGGTCGTGCCTCCCGACGCCGAACTCATCGAGAGCGTTCCGGGTGCGGCCAGCAGCGGCAGCGTCGGTGACTGGTATGAGCTCAGGAAGCTGCCGGTCTGGGGCGGCACCGACGTTCGCGACGCCCAGCCCGGCCGCAATCCCAATACCAATGAGCCGGAAGTCGACTTCTACCTGACCAGCGCAGCCGGCGACAAGTTCGCCCAGTGGACCCGCTCGCACATCGGCCAGGATATGGCTATCGTTCTCGATAACCGAGTGCAGGAAGTCGCGGTGATCAAGGATCAGATCCGCGACCAGGGCAACATCTCCGGGGGCGGCATCACCGAGCAGCGCGTGAAGGATCTCTCCATGCTGCTGCGCACCGGCGCACTGCCTGCCTCGATCCGGTATCTCCAGGAGACCACTATCGGTCCCTCCCTCGGCGCGGACTCCATCCATCAGGGCGTGGTGGCGTCGATCGCCGGCATGCTGGCCGTCATGGCCTTCATGCTCATCTACTACCGCGGCGCCGGCATCAACGCCGATCTCGCTCTCTTTCTCAACCTCGTTATTTTGCTCGGGTTCATGGGCTATTCCGGAGCCACGCTTACCCTGCCCGGTATTGCCGGCGTCATCCTCACCATCGGTATGGGCGTCGACTCCAATGTCCTCATCTTCGAGCGCATCCGGGAGGAACTGCGCGCCGGCAAGACGCCGGCTGCCGCCGTCGACCAGGGCTTCGCCCATGCCTGGACTACCATCCTCGACACCCACGTGACCACCATCGTCTCGGCAGCCATCCTGTTTATCTTCGGTACCGGGCCGGTCAAGGGCTTTGCCGTCACTCTCACCTTCGGTCTGCTCGCCAATCTGTTTACGGCGGTCTTCGTTTCCCGCGTCATCTTTGACGCCAACCTCAGCCGCAAACTGCACGGCGAACCGATCTCTATCTAATCAGGCGGAATTCTGTGGAACTGTTTCATAACCCCAAAATCGACTGGCTCGGGAAGAAGTGGTACTTCCTTGGTTTCTCTCTGATCTTCAGCATCTCGGGCCTGCTCTCCATCTTCTTCTGGCACGGTCTGCCTCTCGACGTCGATTTCCGCGGGGGCACCGTCGTCCGTGTCAAGTTTGCCGAAAAGCCGGACCTGACCCGCATCCGCTCCGCTGCCAACGAGGCCGGCCTCCACGATCCCCGCATCGCCCAGTACGGCCCGGCTGGCAACAACGAGGTGCTGGTCACCCTTTCCCGCGGGCAGACCAGCGAAGCGGCTCTCGATCAGGGCCGCGCCGCCATCGTCGTCGCCCTCGACCGCAACTACACGCGTTCCGGCGCGCAAAATACAGGCAAGCTCGACCTCGATAACGCCAGCCGCGAAGAGATTGCCTCCTGGCTCCAGCAGTACGATCCTGAACACCTCGGCAACACCACCGTGGGGCAGACCCGCTATCAACAGCAAGCCGATGCCGTCGAGAACTACCGCAACGGGCACAGCGGCGTCATTGCCTCCGTCGAGAGTCTCCGCGGCATCGTCGATCCCGCGGTTCTGACTGCCTTTCAGCAGGGAGCCTATGTGTCAGGTTTCTCTGTTCGCAGTGTCGAGATCGTGGGTGCCCAGGTAGGCCAGCAGCTCCAGAAGCAGGCGTTGATGGCGACCCTCTATTCCCTTGCCGGGATGCTCATCTACCTCTGGTTTCGCTTTGAACTCATCTACGGTGTCGCCGCTGTGGTCGCCTGCTTCCATGACACCCTGATCACTGTGGGTGCCTTCAGTCTCAAGAATATGGAGATCTCCCTTACTGTCATCGCGGCCATCCTCACGCTCATTGGCTATTCGATGAACGACACCATCGTCGTCTTTGACCGCATCCGGGAGAACCTCCGCCTGACCCGCCGCGAGCCATTGCCCGAGCTGGTTAACCGCAGCATCAATCAGACTCTGAGCCGGACCGTGCTTACCTCCGGGCTTACTTTTCTCACTGTGCTCTCTCTTTTCGTCTTCGGCGGGCAGGTGCTGCATCCCTTCTCGTTCGCGCTGGTGGTTGGGATTCTCATCGGCACTTACTCCTCCATCGCAGTGGCCGCTCCCATGCTCGTCGCCTATCAGGAGTGGCGGACCCACCGGGGAAAGGCCGCTGCTCTTCCCGCCGCCAGGAAAGCCAGGGTATGATCTCCGGGGCAGGCTGGTTTGCGACAAAACTCGTTTCGAATCGCGGCAAATTTCGGCCTTCAGGCCGTAGGGGCTGCAGGCCATCCCTGTATTGTGTTATAGAAGCTGAACCGGCATTTTTTATGCCGTGGGCATTGCGCAAACTTTCACCGAATCTCCCGTCCAGCCGCGGCTGCGGTCCGGGTTGCCGGGAACAAATTCGGGCCCTTGCGGTGTCTAAATAAGTGACAACTACTGAAAGGTCCGAGGTCGGCCATGGCAATGTTTGAAGATGTAATGTTCGAGTCGGCTCACACGATCAAGACGAAGAGCAAGTACTACACAATTGTGGGAGTTATCCTCAATGGCTCCATCCTTGCCGCATTGATCCTGTACCCGCTCATTTATCCGGAGGCGCTCCCCAAGGCAATGATGGCCACGTTGCTGGTCGCGCCCCCACCCCCCCCGCCGCCGCCGCCCCCGCCACCCCCGCAGGTGGTCCATGTGCAGAGGGTCGTCTCGGAGATGATCAACAACCAGCTCACCGCCCCCAGCAAGATCCCTAAGGAAATCAAGATGGTTAAGGAAGAGGCTGCGCCTCCCTCCACCGGGGTCGCCGGTATGGAAGGCATGGGCGGCGGCGGCGGGATGATGGGTGGTGTTCTTGGCGGGCTGGGCTCCGGACCGGCTCCGAAAGTCATGGCTGCGCCTCCCAAGAAGATCACCGTGTCGTCGGGCGTCATGGCAGGTAACCGCATCGGCGGCGAAATGCCCCAGTACCCGGCCATCGCCAAGGCGGCAAGAATTCAGGGAACGGTAGTCCTGCAGGCAACGATTTCCAAGCAGGGTACGATCGATAACTTGCGCGTCATTGGTGGCCCACCCATGCTGCAGTCCGCCGCCATGGAAGCGGTGCGGACCTGGCGCTACAAGCCGTACCTGCTCAACGGGGAACCCGTCGAGGTTGAAACGCAGATCAATGTCGTGTTTAGTCTTGGCGGCTAGTCTTATGCGCCCGTTGACCGCCTCGGTTGCGAGGCGGCTTCTGTAACCGCTTTTTCCGGCCTCCCGTCTTAATCTGCGCGGAGGTACTTCTTCACCGCTTCTTGGCATCTATCGCAGCATCGCCTCAGGAGGAAAGATTCAAGTGATTCTCGCTCAGATCCACCATCTCATTGTCAACCCGGCGTCTCTCGGCTTTTTCCAGGAGGGCCAGACCGTCGGATTCAGCCCCATCGACCTCTGGAACAACATGGGCTGGCTCGCCCGTGGCGTTGTTTTCGTGCTCTTCATCATGTCGATCTGGTCCCTGGCCGTCGCGATCGACCGCTGGCTCTATTTCAACGCCGCCCGCAAGCAGTCCCGCGAGTTCGCCCCGCGGGTCGCCGGCGCCCTCAAGGAGGGCAAGCTGGATGAAGCCGTGAAGGTCGCCGACCGCAACAAGAAGTCGCATCTGGCGGAAGTCGTCACCGCCGGTCTGCAGGAGTTCCGCAACTACGGCGGCGGCGGCGCGGTCAGCGCTGAGCAGATCGAGTCCTCCCAGCGCGCGCTGGAGCGGGCTGAGGCCATCGTCCATGCCAAGCTGAAGAGGGGGCTCGGCAGCCTTGCCACCATCGGATCCACGGCCCCGTTCGTCGGACTCTTCGGAACGGTCGCCGGTATCCTGAAGGCCTTCCAGGAGATCGCTACTCAGAAAACTCCGGGTATTGGTGCTGTCGCTGGCGGTATCTCTGAGGCCCTGGTCACCACCGCCTTCGGCCTGTTTGTGGCCATCCCGGCTGTGTGGCTCTTTAACTACTTTACCAACCGCGTCGAAGCTTTCGATGTCGAGATGGATAACTCATCCAGCGAGCTGATCGATTACTTCATCAAGCAGAGCAGTCGGCGGTAAATCGCGGGGAATACAGCGGGAATCTCCTGGCCGGGACCGGGCCCTCAAGTCCGGTTCCGGCGCCTGATTGTCGCGCTTTTTGTGAGAAATCCGACCGACGGAGTATAAAAATGGCACTGGCAAAAAGAAACGAAGGAGCCAAGGTCAACGCCAATATCAACGTCACCCCCATGGTGGACGTCATGCTGGTGCTGCTGATCATTTTCATGGTGATCACGCCTATGCTGCAGAATAAGGTGACCGTGGATCTCGCAACCTCCACCACCGCCACTCCCATGGAGAACGCTAATAAGGAAGACGCCGTCGTGGTCGCCATCACGCGCGACAGCCGGATCTACCTTGGTCAGAACCAGACTACCCTCTCTAACCTGGGCTCCCAGGTCCGCGACGACCTGGAAAATCAAACCAACAAGGTCGTCTACTTCCGCGCCGACGCTCGCTCCCACTACGGCACCGTCATGGACGCTATTGATGCCGTCCGTACCGCTGGCGTCGAGGAAGTCGGCATGTTAACCGATCAGCGGGGGCCCCGCGCGATCAACATGCAGGCTCCCACTTCTGGCCAATAATCCGCGATCGCGGCGGAAGAAACGAGGAACTGAACTATGGCAATGAACCTGGGTGGCGGCGGTGCCCTGAACGCCGAGCCTAACGTCACGCCGCTGATTGACGTCCTGCTGGTCCTGCTGATTATCTTCATGGTCATTGTGCCGGTCACCCCACACGGTCTCGACGCGCTGGTGCCCCAGCCGCCCAAGCACCAGGAACAGCAGCCCAACGACCGCACCATCGTCGTGCAGATCCTGGGCAGTGCCGGTGGTACGCCCAGCTATAAGATCAACGAGACCGATGTGCCGAAGAGCGGCCTCGAGAGCAAACTCGATCAGATCTATGCGACCCGCGCCGAAAAGGTGATGTTCGTGAAGGGTGACCCCAATCTGGACTTCCAGACGGTCGCTGACGTCATTGACATCGGCCATGCGGTCGGCGTCGACCATATTGGCCTGATCACCCCGAAGATTGAGGCGGGGCAGTAGCGAACCGGCGCAGTCGGCCTCAGTGACGCCGGAGTGCGTTTTCGTCTCTGGTGGTCTTGCCGATTGCCCCGCAGGCATTACAATCACACACGAACGCAGTTTGCGCCTGATTTTAGGCTCCTGGCGAGCTGAAGGAGAAGATACCAAGAATGAACCGAATCGCACGTTTACCGGTGCTGGCTGCCGCCACGCTCCTGCTGGTGGTCTCCGCTACCGGCTGTAAACGCCTGGAGGCCCGCGATCAACTCAATAAAGGAGTCCAGGCCTATAAACAGGCGAGGTACGAGGAGGCCATCGACCACTTCCAGAGGGCCGTCAACCTCGATCCCACTTACCCCATGACCCGGCTGTATCTCGCTACTGCCTACGCGCAGCAGGTCGTGCCGGGGCTCAATACCCCGGAAAACATCAAGAACGCGGACATGGCCATCAATGGCTTCAAGAAGGTGCTTCAGGAGCATCCTGATGACGTTACCAGCCTGAAGCAGATTGCCGCGCTCAATTTCGACCTCAGTCATTTCGATGAAGCCAAGCAATGGCAGCTGAAGGTCCTGCAGGCCGATCCAAAAGATGCCGAAGCCGCTTACACCGTCGGTGTTATCGACTGGACCCTGGCCTTCAAGAATGCGTCAAAGGCCCTGCAGGGTGCCGGCATGCAGGATGATGGACAGGGCAACCCGAAGATGCCAAAGAAGGTCTGTGAGCAAATCCAGGAGGAAAACACGCCGCTCGTCACCGACGGTCTGAGCTACCTGCAGAAGGCCGTCGATTTCCGCCCGAATTATGACGACGCGATGGCCTACCTGAACCTCATGTACCGCCGCAAGGCCGACCTCGACTGTGGCGACGATGCCGCCCGCAAGGCGGACCTGGCGATGGCCGATCAGTGGCGTGAGAAGGCCATGGGTACCCGCAAGGCCAATGAGGAGAAGGCGAACGAACAGAAATCCGGCGGCATCGTAATGCAGTAGCTGCTGCCCCGCAACCGGGAGAGCCCTCGCACTGCGAGGGCTTTCCCATTTCCCCCGGGGACTGGCAGCCGCTCCTCTTCGCCACTTGTCAACGTCTGTACTCCGGATGGCATTGTTCCGTAAAATCCTCATCGCGAACCGCGGCGAAATTGCGTTGCGCATCGTGCGCGCCTGCCGCGAACTTGACATTGCCACGGTTGCGGTCTTCTCGGACGCCGATCGCGCCGCCACGTATGTCCTCGAGGCCGACGAAGCCTACCGCCTCGGCGCCGCGCCGGCTGCCGAGTCCTATCTCCGCGGCGATCTCATCCTCGATTTCGCCCGCCGTACCGGTGCCGATGCCATCCACCCCGGCTACGGCTTCCTCTCGGAAAATGCCGACTTTGCCGAATCCTGCGAACTGTCGGGAATCAAATTCATCGGTCCGTCCTCCGCGGCCATGCGCGCCCTCGGCTCCAAAACCAGCGCCCGCCAGGCCGCCGACGAGGCTGGCCTGCCCCGTACCCCCGGCTGCGTGCACGGCCTCGCCTCTCCCGAAGAAGCCCACGATGTAGCCGCCGCCGTCGGCTACCCTGTCATGCTCAAGGCGGCCGCTGGCGGAGGCGGTAAAGGCATGCGCGCCGTCTACCGGCCCGAAGACCTGGATTCCGCCTTTGTCACTGCTTCCAGCGAGGCCGAGCGCGCCTTTGGTTCCGGCGAGGTTTACCTCGAAAAGCTCATTGACCGTCCCCGCCACGTCGAAATCCAAGTCCTCGCTGACGAGCATGGCCACTGCGTCTACCTTGGCGAACGCGAGTGCTCCGTCCAGCGCCGCCATCAGAAGGTCATCGAAGAAGCTCCCTCTGTGGTCGTCAACGCGGACCTCCGCCGCCGCATGGGCGAAGCCGCTGTCCGTCTCGCGCTCGCCGCCGGCTACTCCAACGCCGGCACTGTCGAGTTCCTCCTCGACGGCACAGGGGATTTCTATTTCCTTGAAATGAACACCCGGCTCCAGGTGGAGCATCCGGTTACCGAGATAGTTACCGGTCTGGACCTGCCGCATCTCCAGATCCGCATTGCCCAGGGCGAGCCGTTGCCCTTCGCTCAGGCTGACATCCAGCTCCGCGGCCATGCGATCGAGTGTCGCGTCTACGCCGAAGACCCCGACAGCAACTTCATGCCGTGCCCTGGGCGCATTACCCGTCTGCTCCAGCCGGGCGGCCCCGGCATCCGCGAAGACAGCGGCATCTACGAGGGCTGGGTCGTGCCTGTGGACTACGACCCCATGCTCTCGAAGCTCATCGCCTTCGCTCCCACCCGCGAGATGGCCATCGCCCGCCTGCTTCGTGCTCTCGACGAATACGTCATCGGAGGAATCCGTACCAACCTCGGCCTCTTCCGCCGCGTCCTGCGCGATCCCGATTTCCGCGCCGCCCGCATCAATACTGGCTACCTCGACCGGCTCCTCGCCGAGTCTCCGGCCCAGACCTCCGCCCCGGCTGCCTCCGAACTCCTCCAGCCGGCTATGGCTGCGGCAGCGGTCATCGAAGCCACAAAACCCGCCGCCGCCCCTCTTCCCGGCGGGCAAATCCCGTCCGTCAGCGCCTGGAAGGCCGCTGCCCGCCGCGAAGGCACCGGAGCGGCAGACTGGAAGATGCCCCGCCCATGAGACTGCAACTGGTCATCGGCGATGAGGTCCGTCAGGTCGAAATTGAGCCCGGTGTCGACGGCCACTGGTGCATCTCGATTGAGGGTAATCCCATTGAGGCCGATGCCTGCCTTCTCCGCCCGGGCGTCCTCTCCCTGCTGATTGAGGGACGCTCCTGGCGGGTCGTGCTGGATGGCCACTCCGCCGAGCCTGCCTTCCACATTGGCCCGGAACGCCTCTCCTTCCGTGTCGAAGACCCGCGCTCGCTCCGCCTCCGCCGTCGGAGCGGCGCCGCCCACGGCCCGGTCACCCTCCGAGCCTCCATGCCCGGGCGTGTCGTCCGTCTCCTCATCGAGGTGGGCGAACGGGTGGCCGCACACCAGGGTGTCCTCGTCGTCGAGGCCATGAAAATGCAGAATGAACTCCAGTCCCCCAAAGAAGGCCGCGTTACGCAGATTCGCGTCTCCCCCGGAGATACCGTCGCTTCCGGCGAGGTGCTCGTTGTCATCGAGTGAGTGCTGGCGCGTGCTCGCGCATTTCAGGATCAGCCGAGACCGACGAGTACGAAAGGGCGATGCGCCGCTATCTCTCGCGCGGGCCCTTCCTGAGACCGGACGGTAACTATCTCTCCAGAGAGAACGTGCACGATCAAGCCCGTCTTCGTTGACACAGACGTCCTGCTCTATAAGTCCGAATCGGAGCACCAGGAAAAGCAGCAACGGGCCTTGCTTTGGATGACAGAGCCTTGGTCCGCTGCTGCCGGCCGCATCAGTTACAGGTTTTGCAGGAATATCTCATATAGGTGACCCGGAAGAATCCGGCACTTCGCGCCCGGGCTCGGGCCGATGTCCGCAACCGCCTCGCCTGGCGGCCTGTCTCCGTGGAGGGGCCGCTGCTCGAAGGTGCCTGGCAGATCCAGGATCACTACCGCCTCTCCTTCCTGGATTCTCTGATCGTCGCGGCCGCGAAATCGGCATCCTGCCGCTGGCTGCTGACGGAAGACCTTCAGGCGGATCAGAGCTTCAATGGAGTCACTGTAATCAACCCGTTCCAGTACCCCCGATCATCTCCCAGCCTGACTTCCCGCCTCTTCTTCCTATTCCGAGCTTCCTGCGCCCTTGTAGACCACTCCGCCCTTCATCACAAACGCCACCCGCTCCATCGCTGTAATGTCCTCGAGTGGGTTTCCCGGCACAGCGATCACATCGGCATAGCAACCAGCCTTCAACTGCCCCACCGCGTCCTTGCCCATCAGAATCCGCGCCCCGTTCAGATAATCCGCCCGCAGCACAGCAACCGGAGTCATCCCGTACCGCACCATCAGTCCCAGCTCCCGAGCCTGCGTCCCATGCGGGAACGGCCCCACATCCGAGCCAACCGCGAACGGAATCCCCGCCGCCACCTGCCGTTTGAACTCATGGATTTTGTAGTCCAGCATCGCCTGCTCCCGCACCGCAGCGGCCTGTGTCGGGGCATGATTCGCGAAGTACTCGAAGATCGTGAACGTCGGCACCGCCGGGATGTGCTTTTCCTTCATCAGCTGCATCGTCCTGCCGCTTAGCTGCGATGCGTGGTCGATCGAGGCCACGCCCGCCTCCGCGGCAAACAGCGCCCCCGGCTCTCCCTGATCGTGAACGCCCACATTCGTTCCCAGCCGCGCCGCCTCCGCGACGGCAGCTTTCAGCTCATCCACCGTGTATTGGTACGGTGTATGAAACGCCCAGAACTCCGCATCGCCGGTCTGCGCCCCCAGTCCGTTGGCCGCACACAGTGCCTCATCCTGTCCGCACGGAATCGCTCTTACCCTGCCCGCAGCCTCCGTGTCCGTCCCCGTCTCATAGATCTTCACGAATGTCGAGCCTTCCTTGTGCTGTTTCCGGATCGTCTCGATCAGCTGTTCCGCGTCGTTGGCATAATCGGCGTTCCCCGGCACATGCAGCGCCCGATTGAAGCCAATCGCATCCTCATGGCCTCCCAGAATGGAAATGGCATTCCCGCTGATCCGCAGCCGCGGACCCGGAATCCGCCCCGCATCGATCGCGTCTTTCACCGCCGTGTCCGCCGATCCCGCGCCCTCCGTCCCCATATCGCGTTCCGAGGTAAACCCGGCCATCAGATCGGCTCTTGCCGCCAGCGTCGCCAGAATCGTCCGCTCCGGCACCGATTCCTGTACCGTCTGCATGTCTTCCGCTCCCGGATGCAGAAAGAGGTGAACATGGGCATCGATCAGACCCGGCATCAGCGTCGTGTCTCCCAGGTTGATGACCCTGGCCCCAGCCGGATGCTCGACCGAACTTCCCGCTGCTGCGATCCGCTCCCCCTCGACCAGAACTTCGCCTGGCGTGACGATCTTCCCCGCCTCCACATCGAAGAGCCGCGCCGCATGCAGCACGATGGCCGGTCTCGAATCACCCCGGCCGGAAGAGGGAGCCTGAGCCCATGCCGCACAGCACGCGCACAAAAGAGCGCCAGCAGACAGAAGATGGTCCACTCGCATCTACCCCTCCCAAACGGCCTAACAGAATAGCAGAGCGACAAGCAGGAAGAGCCTGTGCCGATCACCCCGCGCGCCGCTCGCCAAAAATTGCCTCGGATTGTGCGGGACCCGACGGCAGAGGCATCTCCAGGCACCTCTGGCGGGTATACTGGCCTGTCTTTGGAAAGCTGAAGAAGGCCGCAGCCTTTCTGCTGGAGGGGAGATGAAACCGTTTTCACGTCGCGACGTGCTGAAGACCGGGCTGATTGCGCCTGCTGTGGCTGCGGCTGCCCATGGGATGGGGCCGCTGAGTGCGGCAGCGATGGAGGCCGCGCAGCAGGAGCCGGGGACCAGCGGCGCAGGCAGCGCTGCTCCGACTGCGCTGCCGGGGGCCGGGCGCGAGCGGCTGCTGCTGGATTTTGGCTGGCGTTTCCATTTTGGAAACGCGGACGATCCGAGTAAAGACTTCGGCTTTGGCAGCGGCTGGATGGGCAATTTCCAGAAGACGGGAAACTTTCTCCCTGCGGGCATGATCGCCTTCGATGACAGCGACTGGCGGGCGCTGGACCTGCCCCACGACTGGGCCATCGAGCTGCCGTTTGTGAACGATCCGGCGCTGGCCAGCAAGGGGTTCTATCCTCTGGGACGGAGTTATCCCGCGACCAGCGTGGGCTGGTACCGGCGAGTCTTCGATCTGCCGGCGAGCGATGCGGGGAAGCGGATCACGCTCGAATTCGATGGCTCCTATCGGGAGACCGTGGTGGTCTTCAACGGCTTCTACATCGGGCAGCACAGCGGAGGCTACGATCCTTTCAGCTTCGATGTGACGGATTTTGCCACGCCCGGCGGCCGGAATGTATTGCTGGTGCGCGTCGACGCGACGGAGAGCGATGGGTGGTTCTACGAGGGTGCGGGCATCTACCGGCATGTGTGGCTGGTGAAGACGCATCCCCTGCACGTGAAGAAGTGGGGGACGTTCGTCTCGTCGAAGGTGACGAACGGGGACGCGGTGCTCGCGATCCGCACCGAGGTCGCGAACGACGCCAGGGCGGCGCAGAATGCGCGGGTGGTCTCGACGATTCTCGACCCTGCGGGAAAAGAGGTGGGCAAGGCGACGACGACAGCCGCTTCGATTCCGGCGGGCGGCGAGCAGACATGGGAGCAGCAGGTAACAGTAAAGCAGGCGCAGCTATGGTCGCTGGAAGAGAGGAATCTCTATCGCCTGGTAACCGAGGTGAGCGCGGACGGCGAGGTGCTGGACCGCTACGAGACGCCCTTCGGCATTCGCACCATTGAATTCGATCCGCAAAAGGGACTCTTTCTCAACGGCAAGTCGGTCAAGCTGAAGGGAACCTGCAACCACCAGGATCATGCGGGGATCGGAGCGGCGCTGCCGGACTCCGTGCAGTACTACCGCGTGCGCAAGCTGCAGGAGATGGGCTGTAACTCGCTGCGCACCTCCCATAACCCCCCGACGCCGGAGCTGGTGCAGGCCTGCGATGAGCTGGGCATGCTGGTCTTTGACGAGACGCGCATGATGTCGTCCAACCCGGAAGGGCTGGGCCAGTTCGGCGACCTGGTGCGGCGGGACCGGAACCATCCCAGCGTCTTTATGTGGTCGATGGGGAATGAAGAAGGCCAGGCCAACACAGAGCGGGGCGTGGCGATTCTGTCGGCGATGAAGGCCGTGTCGACGAAGTACGACGGCACGCGGCCCGTGTCCATCGCGCCTACCGGAGCGATTGGAACCGGAGGCCTCGTGGTCTGCGACGTCATGGGCTACAACTACATGGATCCGCAGGCGGAGGCCTATCACAAGACCCATCCGGACAAGCCGGTGGTCGGTACGGAGACGGTGAGTGCGGTGGGCACGCGGGGCATTTACGTCACCGACCCCAGCAAGGGCTATGTAGGCTCCTACGATCCATGGACCACCACCGGGCGCGCTTCGGCGGAGGGCTGGTGGAGCTTCTGCGACGCACAGCCGTGGCTGTCCGGCGGCTTCGTGTGGACGGGTTTCGATTACCGCGGCGAGCCTTCACCCTACCAATGGCCGAATATCAGCTCGCAGTACGGCATTATCGACACCTGCGGCTTCCCGAAAGACTCGTTCTTCTACTATCGGTCCTGGTGGACCGGGAAGCCGGTGCTGCACGTTTTTCCGCACTGGAACTGGCCTGGCTTCGAGGGCAAGGAGATCGCCGTCTGGGTCTATTCGAACCTCGATAAGGTGGAGCTGTTCCACAACGGGCAGAGCCTGGGCGCGAAAGAGATGAAGAAGGATTTGCATCTCGCGTGGAATGTCGCCTACGCGCCCGGGACGATCGAGGCCCGCGGCTACAGGAACGGCCAGGTGGTGATGACGGCGAAACGGGAGACAACCGGCGCGCCGGCGAAGCTGGTGATGACCGCGGACCGGCAGGAAATCTCTGCTGACGGCGAGGACGTGACGATGTTCTCGGTCGCGGTGCAGGACGCTCAAGGACGCGTGGTGCCGATCACCGATAATGTCGTGCAGTTCCGGGTGACCGGGGAGGGTAAGCTGATCGGCGTTGGCAATGGTGATCCCACCGATCACGAATCCGATAAGGGCACGGTGCGGAGGGCGTTCTCGGGATACTGTATGGCGCTGGTGCAGTCTGCGAAGAGCGCCGGAAACATCACGGTGGAGGCGACCTCGCCGGGACTCGCGCCGGCCACGGTTACGATTTCCGCCCAATCCGTCACCCTGCGGCCGCAGGTAGCGGTCTGGGAGCGCCAGATACCGACGGGCCCGGGGATCACAGGGCTGTGGAGGCCGATTCCGGGCGGGAGCGGCCTGCCCGAGGAACTGGCGTCGTTCCTGGGCGGAGGCAACATCGTGTTTACGCTGCGACAGGATGGAAGCAGCCTGACGGGCAGCGTGGAGGGACTGGGAAGCGGGTGGTTCGGAGGGAGCGATACCCCGCTGCCGGTTTCCGAGGGGAAAGTGGATGGCGTCAATATTTCGTTCAAGGCGGGGAACAACACCTACACGGGAACGCTGAGCGGCGAGCAGATCGATCTGCAGCGCACCGTCCATATCGGCTTCCACATACCGCACCCGGCCGAGCGGGCGCCGGGAGGGCCGGTGGTCGGCCCACCGCCGGACGGCTCCGATCCTTCCATCGGCGATTGGCGGCACTTCCCGTCGAGTCTGCCGGTCGTGCTGCACCGGGTGGATCGCTAGGCTGACGAAGCATCCCGGGCAGCTACTCGATCCGCAGAGCCTGCTGCGGATCGAGTAGCGAAGCGCGGGTGGCGGGTAACCACACGGCCAGCAGCGCGACTCCCGTTAGGATCACCGGCACGGTTACAAAGACCAGCGGGTCCCAGCTTTTGACGCCAAAGAGGAAGCTGGCGATGAAGCGGGTCAGACCGAAGGAGGCTCCGATGCCAAGCACGACGCCGACGATGGCCAGACGCATGCCGTGCCACACTACCAGATTGCGGATCCGCGAGCGGTCAGCACCGAGAGCCATGCGAATGCCCATCTCCTGCGTCCGCTGCTCGACCGAATACGCCATGAGACCGTAAATACCGATGGCCGCGAGGATCAGAGCTGAGGCTCCGAAGATCGAGAGCAGCAGCATGTTGAAGTCCTCGCGCGCGGTCGACTGCACCACGACCTCGGTCATGGGACGCACCCGTGCCACAGGAAAGCCTCCGCTCGCCTGGCGCAGCTGGTCCGTAATGGCGGCGATGTACTGGTGGGGATCGCCGTGGGTCCGCACCAGCCAGACCATCGGCCCGATATTGGAGTTCAGCGCCGTCATCCCATCGGTGACCTGCGCTGTGGGGATAATCATGAGCGGCCGGGGGGCACGGTTGAGGCCGCCGTCGCGGATGTCGCCGGCAACGCCGACGATCTGGCGCGGGCCTTCAACGAACTGCGGACCGACACCTTTGCCGATGAGGATCTGCTGGCCGACGGGGTCCTGCTTGGGCCAGTAGGTTTTGGCCATGGTTTCGTTGATGATGACGACGCCGGGGGCGGCGGCGTCATCCTGCTCGGTGAAATCGCGGCCGTGCAGGATGGGGATATGGAAGACGGAGAAGTAGCCGGGGGACGTGCTCATCCAGCCGGCGCCGCCGTTCCAGGGGCTCTTGGGCGCCGGGGGGCGGCCGATGATGTTGAAGGGCAGGCCGTAGCCGCCTTCAAGGGGCAGACAGCAGGTGAAGGCGGTGGCTTCGATGCCGGGGATGGCGTTGAGGCGTTCGCGGCCGTCGTGAGCAACGCGGGCGACACCGGCGGTCTTTTTGAACTGATCGCCGGTGAGGGACATTTCGAGGGTGAGGACGTTGTGCGGATCGAAGCCGGGATTCACCTCGCGCAGAGCGAGGAAGGTCCGGATGAGGAGCGCGGCTCCGATGAGCAGGACGAGGGCGAGTGAGACTTCGCTGATGACCAGCAGCGAGCGGGCTTTACTCTGGCGGAAGCCGGTGCCGGAGCGGTTGCTGCTCTCCTTGAGGGTCGTGTTGAGGTCCGGACGCGAAGCACCGATGGCCGGGAAAAGTCCGAAGACGATGCCGGTGAGGACGGAGATGCCGACCGTGAAGGCGACAACCCGCCAATCCAGGGTGACTGCGGCTCCATGCTCGCCGATACGGGGCAGGCCGGCCGGGCTGACCTCGAGCAGTGCACGCACGCCCAGATAGCCAAGAATCAGGCCGAGCCCCCCTCCCGCAAAGCCGAGGACAATGCTTTCCGTCAGCAGTTGGCGAACGATGCGGATCCGGCTGGCGCCCATAGCCGCGCGGATGGCGAATTCCCGCTTGCGACCGGTGGCGCGTACCAGCAGAAGATTGGCGACATTGGCACAGGCGATGAGCAGCACGAAGCCGACGGCCCCCAGCAGGATCAGCAGCGAGGCACGCGCCCCAGCAACGATGGAGTCACGCAGAGGCTGAACGCCGAAGCTGTCCTTCGGGTCGAGGTCGTCGGGGTGGAGGCGACGGTACTGATTCGCCGCAAGCTTGAGCTGGGCATTGGCTTGGGCAAGGGTCACGCCCGGCTTCAGTCGACCAGCAACCAGGAAGTAGTGGCCGAGATTCATGCTGTTGGGGTCGAGCTGGAAGGGCACCCAGATGTCGGCTTCGGGGTCGGTAACAAAGGATTTCCCGAGGACGCCGACGATCGTGTACGGCTCATTGCTGAGCGAGAGGCTGCTGCCGACGATGTCGGGATTGCCGCCAAACTTCCGCTGCCAGAATCCGTAGCTGATTACGACCACGTGGCCGCCGTTGGGCGAATCCTCCTGGGGGGTAAAGGTGCGGCCCAGCATGACCGGCGCGCCGAAAAGGCGGAAGTACGCCGCGGAGGCGTGGATGCCATGCACCTGCTCCGGGACAGCGCCGGTGAGGTTGAAGCCGGGTCCGCCGAAGTCATAGGCGGCAACGTCCTGAAAGACGCTGGTCTGCGCCCGCCAGGCATTGAAGTTCGTCGGCGATCCCACGGGAGAATCGCCCTCGGGGAAGGTATTCACGAACTGGACCATGCGGTCTGGTTCGGGATAGCTGAGCGGCTTGAGCAGGACCGCGTTGACCACGGTGAAGATCGCGGCGTTGGCTCCGATGCCCAGAGCGAGCGCCGCAATGGCGGTGAACGTGAACGCAAGGCTCGAGAGAAGCGTACGGAGCGAGTAGCGGAGGTCGCTGCGGAAATCACCCATGTCTGCCGCCTTGGGAAGGAACTTTAGAGGAGCCCGGGGGAGACAAGGCAGCGCCAGCTCGCCGCTGCTTCGTGCCCATCAAGCATACGCCAGCCGCCTGAACTCCGTTCCTCCGTCGCTATCCGTGCGTCGAGGAGCAACCCCCGGAGTGCCTCCGGACCAGCCCGCGGTGCTGCCGGCCTCAGTTGCGATGGCGCAGGAGCAGGTCTGCGGCGACGAAGAGGAAGAAGATCACTGAGATGACGCCGTTCATGGTGAAGAAGGCGGCGTTCAGGCGAGTAAGATCGCGGGGAGAGACGATCAGGTGCTCCCACAGCAGCAAAAGGGCAACGGCAGCGATGCCCGCGCCGGCCACCGGACCGAGATGGAAGAGGAAGACCAGCCAGACGAGCAGGGCAAGCATAATGACATGCATGGCCCGTGCAATCCGGAATGCCGGATCTGTACCCAGCGTTGCCGGCAAGCTGAACAGCCCAGTGGAACGGTCGTGGCCTTCATCCTGGCAGGCATAAAGGACGTCGAAGCCGGCAACCCAGAAGAGCACTGCGGCGGTGAGCACGAGGATGCGCGGGTCGAGAGAACCGCGAATTGCAATCCAGGCGCCGGTGGGCGCAAGGCCGAGAGCGAGTCCGAGAAAGAGGTGCGACCAGCGGGTGAAGCGCTTGGTGTACGAGTAGAAAAACAGTACCGCGAGAATCACGGGTGAGAGCAGCAGCGTGAGCCGGTTCAGCTCCGCGGCCCCAAGGATGAAGAGGCCGGACATGACGAGGGTGAATCCCCCGGCGAAGCCGCGCGTGAGATGGCCGGCGGGGATAGCCCGCATGCGGGTGCGTGGATTGGCGGCGTCCAGCTCCGCGTCCGCCCAGCGGTTGAAGGCCATGGCGGCGGAGCGCGCCGCGATCATACAGACCACGATCCAGAGCAGCTTCGACCACGCAGGCCAGCCGTGCGCGGCGAGCATGGCTCCGGTGAGCGCAAAAGGAAGCGCGAAGACGGAGTGCTCCCACTTGATCATCTCGAGGGTGACGCCGATCGAGCGCAGGAGGGGCATGGCATTAGTTTACAGAGCGCAGGGCTCAACTCAGGAGAGGGCTTCGGTCGGCCCGGCGCAGTCTCGGACCCGGGATGCGAATCCGGGACTGCGTTCGAACCTTTCTACTGAGGGGAGTTTTCGGTGGGCGCACCGGCGACTTCGAGGTCGTTGGTGACGCTGAAGACGTTCGGGACGTTGTTGGCGGCGATCCCGGCGACGTTCTTGTCTGCCTGAGAATCGACCACGCCCAGGAGGGTGACATGGCCGTTCGCCACCTGGATGCGAATGGGCTGCTCAGGAACGATGGCGTACCTGTTGAGCTGGGGCTGGCCGTAGATCGCGCGATACTCAGCCCAGCGAATCTGCTCATCCATCAAGGAGGTGGGATCGACCTGGAGGTCGTCGATGACATCCTTCACCCCCTTGGTGTTCTGAACGATGGCCAGGGCATCGTCGGCGGCAATCGGTCCGGCGGCATGGCCGCCAACCAGTACGACGCCGTTGCGCACCTGAACCGTGATGGTCTGGAAGGCTACGGGCACGTAGCCGAGGAGACCGTAGGCGATGGCCTGCTGAAGCTTCGCCTGGAGTTGAGAGTCGGGAATTTCCGGTCCGTCGACCTGGATCTCGTCACGGATGGCATCGATGCCCTTCACATGGCGGACCTTCCGCTCGGCGTTGAGTTTGGCCTGGTAGAGGTTGACACTCCCGGTAAGGGTGACAATACCGCCCTGGACAGAGGCCTGAACATCCTTGAATTGCGATCCGCCGAGGGCCTTCCGGACTTTGGCCTGAATCTGACTTTCACTTTGAGCGAAAGCCGCAGGCATACAGAGAGCCGCGGCCACGGCGAGAGCTACAAATGCTTTCATGTGATACGCTCCTGGCCGTCTCGTGGGTTTATTGGGTTCGGGCCGGAATTCAAGGCTGCGCGGAGGCTTTCGGAATTCCGGGCCGGGAGACGGCATTCGCCTAATTCAGACACGGTCCGGAGGTGTTTGGATGCGCAAATGAGCCACAAATCTGCGAGATGCAGCCGAGCCTGGCTTCAGCGGTACCGGCGATGGAGCCGGAAGATCAGTGAGAACACGCCCGCTTCGTCGCGAACGGCGAGGATGGAAAAGTCCTGGGTGAGGCGGAATTCGCCCTGAATCAGCTGCTCTGCGGTGGAGTTCACATTCGTCGCGTAGGTAAGGGTGGCCTGCTTGGAGACCGGTTCCGTGATGGTAATGCGGGCGGTGGCGTTGCCGACTCCGGAGACAAATGTGGGGTCGATGCGCACGCTGCCGCCGCCGAAGAGCTTCTGGATGCGGCTGCTGATGGTGGCGTTGAGTGCGCCCCCGAGCAGACTATCGGCGGTGGAATTGACGCCAGCCTGCGCCTCTTCCGTTGAGTAGATCTGCTCCTCCTCCTGCGTGCGGCCCATGGCCAGCAGCGAGAAAATGTCCTGTTCGGAAAGGGGCGGTTCGGAGCGAAACGTGGGATTGAGCTTCGCGGCGGTGCCCTGCAGGCCAATGGTAATGGTGTAGTCCTCGACCGTCGTGGTGGCGATCAGGTCAATGACCGGCTGAATGCGGACAGGGTTGCTGAAGTAAATCTCGCCGTGCTGCACTTCGAATTTGTCGCCGTTAAAGGTGGCGGTGCCCTCCGTGATCGTCACCCGGCCCAGCACCGTGGGCTGGGCGAGGGTGCCACGAATGGAGAGGTCGACGTTGCCCGCCAGACGGGCAAAGGAGTTCTGGAAATTGAGGGACGGCGCGGAGGTGATATGGATGTCGAGACGTACGCGGTTCGAAGGAGAGCTGGGGTCCCGCGGCAGGGAGACGCCGCTGGCGGCGGTCTGGAGTGAAGCGACGTTCAGCTGCGGGCTGACGGCGAAACCCACCAGGGTCACATGGCCGCTGAGCACCATGCTGGCCCGCGTTCCCTGGAACCGAAGGTCGGCGTTGGCGGTCGAGGTGACACCCTGGGGGTATCGGATGCGAACCTCTTTAGCCGTGGCAGAGACATCGGCATAGAGACCGTGCTGGTAGGTAACAAACCCGCCGAGGCGGATCAGGCCGCCGCCACTGTAGGCGGTCACGTCTTTAAAGTCGAGGCGATTCTGGTCGAAGACCAGAGAGCCGTTCATCCGGCTGAGTCCGTTCGTGTAATCCTGGAGCGCCACATTCACGTTGGTGAATCTGACCTGCCCGGTAAGATCGGGAGCCGTGCTGGTGCCCTGGGCCTCCACGTTAAAGTCGACATGGCCTGAAGAGATGATGTCGGTATCGAGGGTCTGGGCGAGAGCAATGTTGATGGCGCCGCTGGCGGTGGCGTGGAGCGGGCGTGGTTTGCTGAAGAGCCCGAGACTGCCCTCAGCGTGCAGGTCGGTGTCCGTGCCGACGATGTGAACGGTGTCGAGGTGGAGAGTGCCGTCACGCAGGGTGGCATGAATGTCGCCTTCGCTGTGAATAGGCACACCTTCGAGGTTGATGTTCAGTTGACTGATGCGCGCGTCGCCGCTGAGCTGTTTCGGGTATTTCAGTGGGCCGGAAACGGTCAGAGCCGCCGCGATGGAGGAATTACCGCGAATGCCGCTGACACTGAAAGTACGCAGGAGAGGATCGATGTCGAAGCGGGCGACGCTGAGACCGGCGTGGGTCTGATAATCGCCGGTCAGCTGTGTCTGGCTGGTGAGGTCGACCACCGCCGTGTTCAGATGGGCGGTCATGTCCACAAGAAGCGCGCGTCCCTGGGTGTGGGCCGCGGCGTCGATGAAGCCATGCGATTCGCGCGCCAGAGTCAGATCGCGAAGATGCAGGTTGGCCTGGAGATGCGGCGAATCGAGGCTACCGCTGCCGCGGGCGTCGAAGAGCATGGAGCCGGTAATGGGATATTGCGCGTTTTGCAGCCGCGGAATGCGGCTGAAGCTGAAGCCGCTGCCCTGGAGGTTAAAGCTGACGCTTTTGTTGCTCAGGTTGTAGCCGGCTGAGCCGGTGATGCGACCGCCGTCGATGGCGAAAGCGAGATTCGAAACACTCAGATCCCTGCCCCGGACGTGGACATCGGCGGTCAGGGAGCGGTATGTCTCGCCGTAAACCTCGCCGCCGGCGATTATCAGCCGGCCGTTGCCGTCGATGTCGCCGATCGTCCCGGTGCCCTGGATCTGGAGGCTGAGGTTTCCGGAGACAGGATAGCCCTTCCCGGTAAGCGCGAGCCACTGCGCAAGGTCCAGATTCTGGATGCGCGCATCTCCGCGGATCGAAGAGGATTCGGCGAAGAGGTCGCCGGGATTTTCGAGGGGGCCGCGTACATCGCCCGAGAGCTGAATCGTGGTCTTGCCCTGGACCAGAGTAGCGTTGTTGACGGTGAGCGATCCGGCCGAGTAGGCGGCGTCAGCCGTGAGGCTGTCAAAGTGGATATGGCCGGTGAGCCGCACGGAAGATGGCGGGGTGATATCGAAGTTGGTGGCTTGGAGATGGCCGCGAAAATCCGGTGCATCGAGAGTGCCCGAAACGACGCCGCGGAACTGGGCCTCGCCGTGAAGTTGGGCGGGAATGGCGCGCGTCTGCCCGTGAGACACGCCGAAGGCGGCCAGGGAGGGGTTGAACTCGCTGAGGTCCCGGGTGACGAGGTTGACGGCGATCTGAGAGTGGCGGATCAGCGGATATACGCCGAGGTTTCCGGTAACCTCAACGGACGACGCGGGGGTGTGAATGGTGAGATTCCGGATTTCGATGGTGCCGGTGCCCTGAATATAGGTCGCCTGGACGATGCCGTTAACCGGCACCTCGTTGGGTGTCGGGATGTGCGGGGGAGTAAGAGAGATATCCACGCTGCCGACCAGCCCTTTGGGGGAGCCGATCCAGTGGACATCGGCGGTACCGGAGGCCGCAGTGTCGAATCCGAGGCGGCGATAATGCTGGACAGCAACGATGTCGAGGATGGAATCGGCCGTTAAACCCGCCAGCTGCGCGTGGATGAACCCCTGCTCGGGACCGGGGGCGGCAGCAGGCGGTGCCGGAGCTTGCCAGTTGGCGATGCGCAGTTCACCCGTCAGGGCCCCGCCGCTGGAAAGGCGACCATGGATGCCGGTGACGGCGATAACATCCTGGGTGACGTGGGCGACAGCGTCGGCTGTCAGCCCGGTGAGATGCACGGTTCCGGCGGAGTATGCTCCGGAAGAGATGCGGCCGCTTCCGTCGATGGCGAACTGGGATCGGGTGCCGTGTCCTGCGCCGGTCATCTGGACGATACCGCCCTGGAGCCCGGGAGTGCCGGCCAGCGCGCGAATTTCTGCGGCGGTGACGGCGCCTTTGATCGTGAAATTCCAGTGGGGATCAGAAAAGTTGGTCAGGTTGCCGGCTGCACGGATTACAGTCTGTGGCACTGTGCCCTGAGGGCCGCTCTGGAGCGTAAGGGAGACGAGGCTGGCCGTGTTGCGGCCTGCTTCGAGAGAGGCGTCAAGAACAGAATGGACGGGGATCTGGACTCCGCGCTGGGCGACGATGTCTTCTGCGTGGATGGTGCCGGCATAGTGGTCGAGAGCCGGGACATAGCTGACCTGGGCATCGAGATGATTTGCAGAGAGGTTGAACGGGATCTTCTTCTGATTGAGGATCGCAAGGCCGTTGTTGAGCACGGCGCGGGTGATGGCGAGGTTGAAGATCTCGTTCTTCGCTGAGCCGGTGGAGGGGCGCTTCGGGTGCGGCTGATTGGTGGTGCCGTCCGGGTAAACGATGAGGTGGAAGATGAGGTGGTCGGCTTCCAGGTAGTTCAGGCCGATTTTCGGGCGGAAGAAGGCGAGAATCCGCAGGCGCACGTAGAGGCGATCCACATGCGCGTACGGTACCTGGCCGGGCGCTTCCAGGCCGTGGATCGTGAGATCGTCGACGGTGAATTCGAGATGAGCGAGATGCCAGCCAAAGTGGGCGAGGGTCACGCGTCCGCCGGTGGATTTTTCCAGTTGCGCGATGACGGCGCGGCGTACGCGACTCTGGAACGACGCGGTGCCGGCGTACCAGGCCAGGCCAGTCGCAAGGATGACCAGCAGGCCCAGGAGGGAAAGCAATGCCAGGAGCGCCACACGGTTCGTCCGGCGGCGCGGCCGGCCGGGAGCTGCGGTTTGCGGGCGAACGGCCTCGTCGGGACCGGAATTGGGTGGGGTGCTCATTGGGTGGAATCCCGTTGCTGGCTGGTCGGCACGAAGTCGGCGCTGTAGGCCGGATCGACAACCCTCACATTGCCCTGATCGCGCAGACTCGTCAGCCAGTCCTGGAAGAGACCGCTGACCTGCTGCTGGAGCAGGATCTCCCTGATACGGCCGGAAACATCGTCGAGCGGCGGCGCCTTTTCGTGATGCTTTTCGAGCGCCGGAACGAGAACCTTCTCGTAGTAGGTGGTGATCTCGTCGGGCGCAATGCGGATGCCGCTCTGGAACCGGATGTTGATGAAGTGAATGATCGCCATGCGCTGGCTCCAGCGCTGCTGGACCATCGCGAGCGTGAGGTCGTGGTCCCTGAGGAAAACATCCCAGCCCTGCCGGGTTTCACAGTGGTACCGGGCGCAGGCGGGGATCTCGATCCGCAACTCCTCGATCGCTTTGTCGACTTCGGGCGCAGCGGTGGTGACGGCCTGTCGCTGCTCTTTCATTTGCTGAAGGATGAGGGTGCGGTCGATGAGACGGCGCAGGGCGCTGTCGGGCGTATTTTGCCCGGGAAGCACCTGCAGGGGTTCCAGGGCCGAGAGGTGCATTTCCTGGTGGACATCGCTTTCGAGAATGACGTCGTCGCCGATCACCGCAACGACGTGATCCAGTTCGACAGGGTGCGACTCAGCCGCAGCCTGCGGCGAAGCGGGTATGGGCATCTGGGGACGCGCAGCAGGAGGTGCGGCGAAGAGCACAGTGCAGACCACGGGAAGGACCAGGAGAGGCTTCATCAGAATGCCTGCCCGATGCTGAAGAAGAAGTTAAAATGGCCGGACTGACCATAGCACGGAGAGGTGTCGCCGTGGACACAGGTGCCCGCGCTCGGCGTGCCGTAGGTGACGATGACCGGGTAAACCGGCGGGTTCAGGTTATAGCCGAAATCCAGGCGGACGGGGCCGATCGGGGTGTGATATCGGGCGCCAACCCCGATGGTGTGGGAGAAATCGTTGAAATCGCAGGTGCCGGTGCGATTGGTGCTGGAGGAGCGCGTGGCCTTCTCCTGCACTGCGGCGGTGAGGTATTGCGGCTCAGTGCAGGTATAGCTGTGGGGTTGCTTGATGCGCAGGGCGCTGGGCCAGATGTCGGACGAATTGTTGAAGGCATTGCCCATGTCCTCAAAGAGGACGAAGCTCATGGAGCGTCCGACGTAGGGCAGTTGCGGCGGCGGCATGCGGAATTCCACCTGATTGACAAACACGCCCGCCCCGCCAATGGGGAAGCCGGTGAGCGAATCGCGCGGGCCGGCGGAGTTGAGCGGGAATCCACGAAGCGATTCGGGGCCTCCGGCGTAGAGCCGTTCCGGCAGAGGGATCGATTCGTATCGGGCCTCGCCGAAGACGCGCTCCATGCCAAAGCGGGTGTTCCGGGCAATGACGTATTCCTTCCGTTTGCCGACCTGATAATAGGTGGAGTTGGTCCAGTCGAAATGATCGAAGTTGGCCTGCGAGTCCAGAAAGGAATTGTCCGTAGCGAATTCCTGAATGCTGTTGTACATGCCGGCGCGGGCATCGAGAGGCTCAGGGCGGCGGGTGTCGCGGATCCAGGTTATCTCGGGACCGCCGACGCGAACCGGCTCGGAGAGCAGCGGGATGAGGTCGGGGGCAACCTGGATGGTATTGGGATCGACTCTGACGCGGCGATACGTGATCTCATAGATGAAGGTCTGCGGCAGACTGGGGTGCTGCGTCAGGCGCACATCCCCCTCAGTGGTTGACGACGCAAACGTAATGATGTTCTGGGCGTTGATATAGCCGCCGCCGAAGGAAAGATTCAGGGATGGGTGATTGAAGAAGCTCGGGGTCGAGTACTCGCCGGTGATTTCCTGCTCGAGGGTGCCGTACTGGGAATGTAAGCTGACGGTCTGGTTGCGGCCCCAGAGATTGACCCGGGAAACATTGAGCTGAACCAGGGCGCTGACGCCGAAGCGGCCGTTCGGAGAGCAGGTGAAGGTGCTCGGATTGATGCCGAGCTGGATCAGGCTGATGGCGTTGGGGCAGTTGGTGCTGGGGTTTCCGGTCTGTGCCTGCAACCCGGCTCCGTAGACGACATCCCAGCGGCGGGCCTCATAGAACTGGACGAGTACGTTCTTCCGCAGTTCGTCGCCCGCGGGGTTCTCGACGGCGGTATTGACCTGGTTGAAGAGAGTGAGGTTATAGAGCTGCCGCTGCGTCTCGATGATCTTCGACTGGTCCAGCGGCTCACCCGGATGGATGAGAATCTGGCTCTTAACGGTCGACGGCCGCGTGTAATGCAGCCCGCTGATCAGCACGTTGCGGATGAAGATCTGGTCCCCGGGAATGACGCTGAGATAAACGTCGATCAGGTTGGGATCTTTGGGATCGGTGTTTTGCTTCAGATTGACCTGGGCGCGATCGTAACCGTTGTTGACGAAATAGCCGAGGATGGCATCGCGGTCGGCGGCCAGGTTGCTGCCTGAATAGGGCTGGCCAGACTGGAGGCTGAGTCTGGGCTGGAGTGCGTCGAGCTGGGCAGGAGTTACTCCGCTGATCTGATAAACGCCGACCTTCTGCTGCACGCCCTCATCAATCCTGTAGATGACGGCCAGATTGCGTTCGCCATTCTTGCCGGGACTGCCGACGGCGCGCACCTCCGGGTCGACTTTGACGTTGGTGAAGCCGTTGCTCTGGTACAGCGCGCTGATCGAGGAGACGTCGGACTGCTGAAGTGCCAGGCTGTAAGTCCCGTGGGGAACAAAGAGCGAGGCTGGCTGCACGCCCAGACGCTCCCGGATGAGCGGGGTGCCGAAATAGCGGTTTCCGGTGATGGAGACGGACCTGATATAGTCCCGGGGACCGAGGTTCACGTCGTAGGTGATGTGCGTCAGCCCGTCGTAGGCCGCAGTGGTATGGGTGACCTTTGCGCCGAAGTAGCCCAGGCGCTGGAAATAGTCGCGAAGACGCTTGCTGCCCTCATTGAGCAGATCCTCATCGAGGCTGCCCTCGGAATAAACGGGGACGAGGGTGCGGATCTTCCCTTTGCTGAGTTTTGCGCCTTCCACCGCGATCTTCACGACGGGGCCGCGGTCCGCGTGGAAGTCGAAGTTCAGGTGGTTGGTGGCGGCGTGATATTCCTTTGAGGCCAGGCTGACGCTGGCTTCGAGGCGCTGCTGCTTCGTGTAGGCCTTACGCAGATTGTTGAGGGCGTGACTGACCGTTTCCGGATTGACCCTGGAACCGGCTTTCAGCCTGGCCTTCCTGCGAAAGGTGGGCACGGTCATGCCGCTGTCGCCCTGAACCGTAATATTGCCGACGCGGGCGGCTTTCCCGGTTTGGACGTGGAACTCGACATTCATTCCGGAGCTGGTCTTGTCGACGGAGGTGTGGCTGGCAATTTTGCCCTGATAGAAGCCATCCTCCTGGAGGGTTTCCTGCAGCAGGTCCGAAGCCCGGCTGATCTTCGATTCGGTGTACGGAGTGCCGGGGTTGAGGCGTGTGGAATAGCTGAGCTGATTGGCGAGCTGGTTCTTCCGGATGCCGCGGATCGAAACGCGGCCGATGAACAGGGTGGGCGTTCCCCTGAAGATAAGGATGACGTCCTCGCCGCGCCTCTCTCCGTCGACCGCGATGGTGTTGTAAAGCCCCGTCGCATAGAGGCGGCGCAGGCTGCTGCGCACTTTGAGAGGGTCGAGAGGTGCATTGGGCTGCTGATCGAGCTGCGGCGGCAGCGGATCGAGCGTGGCCCGAGTGACGCCCTCGAAGCGGATTTCCGCGACGTGCAGTCCGGCCCAGCCCCCGAGGGAGTTAGCCGCCGAAACGGGATGAACCGTCGGGCGGGGCCTTTCCTCGATGCTGTTATAAGACGGCAGAACACTGCCTGGCGGCGCCGGCGGAGCCTTCTTCGGCTGCCGGGGTGGGGGAGTGGAACTGGGAGCAGGAACCCAAGGCGGGGGCGGGGGCTGCTGCGCCAGCAGCGAGCCGGCAGCGGCCAACAGGACAAGGATGAGGCCCGGCAGGCAGACTGCAAAACGCACACAGGGAAAGAACCGCGCCGCGGCATGATTGGTTGCGGGGCCGGCTTCGCTGTGTAGCGTGTCGTGCAATCCAGGCAAATTTCTCGAAACCAAAGCCGCCCTCGTGCTGCATCCAAAAGGTCATCGTTACGGGAAGACCAGCGCGCTGTTTCCCACCAGGCTTCGTTGCTGCCGGTGCCCCGCGCGACTCCGGCTCCGGGCGAGCCCGCCGGCATTTTACTCATGGAAAATGAGATGCGATGTGCCGGTGTGCTCGTGGCCGGTTGGGCGTTGCGGCCCGCAGCAACTCTCTATACTACTGACTGATGACGGCTCCGTCCCACGATTCAGCAGAAAGATATTCGCGCCAGGTGCTCTTCCGGGGCATCGGACCCGAGGGCCAGGAGCGGCTGCTGCGGAGCCGCGTCGCCGTGGTGGGCGTGGGCGCCACCGGGGCGGCGGCGGCCAGCCTGCTGGCCCGCGCCGGTGTGGGGACCCTGATCCTGATCGATCGCGATTTCGTGGAGGAGAGCAACCTCCAGCGGCAGGTGCTCTTCGACGAGGAGGACGCGCGGGAGTCGCGGGCCAAGGCCGAGGCAGCGCGGCGCAGAATTACGGCTTTCAACAGCGAAATCGAGGTACGGGCGCAGGTCGCGGACCTGATTCCGGGCAACATTCACGAGCTGCTGCGGGATGCCGAGATCGTGCTGGATGCCACGGACAACTTCGAGACGCGCTACCTCGTGAACGATTACGCCGTGGAGCAGGGGAAGCCGTGGATCTATGCGGCGGCGGTGGGTTCCTACGCGGTGACCATGAATGTGATCCCCGGCGCAACAGCCTGCCTGGCGTGTATCTTTCCGCAGGCTCCGGGCGGGGCCGTGGAAACCTGCGATACGGCCGGGATTCTGAACAGCGCCGTGAACCTGGCCGCTTCTCTCGAAGCGACGGAAGCCCTGAAGTGGCTGGCGGGAGCGCAGAGCAGGATGCGCCGGACGCTGCTCTCCTGCGATCTGTGGACGAACGAGTGGTCGGAGATTGCGGCGGGGTGGCCGCGGCCGGACTGCCCGGTGTGCGGGCGGCGGGATTTCGCCCACCTGCGGGGCGAGGGGCGTCCGCATATTACGCTGTGCGGGCGGAATTCGGTGCAGATCCACGAGCGCCTGCGGCCGGTCGATCTGGCGGAGATGGAAGCGCGTCTGCGGCCCCACGGTCAGGTGCGGCGCAACGAGTTGCTGCTGCGCTTCGTGCGAGGCGAACACGCCATGACGCTTTTCGCCGACGGGCGGGCCATCATTCAGGGGACAACGGATGTGGCCGTGGCGCGCAGCCTGTACGCGCGCTTTGTGGGCTCGTGAGCGGGGTTTGAGGACGATCGCGGTCCTTGTGTCGCAAGTATGCTGCTATGCTGCCCGAAACAGCGTGGTTTGTTGAATTCCTGTACGGGGTACGGTTCCGGCTTGGTGCGTCCAGGCCGTCGGTGCTATTGTCGATTCCTGAAGTGACCGCGAAGTGCGCCGTATCGAAGCCTGTATTTGGGCTCGCTTGAAGTGGTGCCGAACGTGAACCCGAAGGACTCCGGCAATGAAAAGCATTCTCTCCATATCGCCTCCTCTTCATCGTTGTGCGAGGCAGGTCAAGCGAATCGGGCGATTGGTCACGGGACGCGACGTCTTGTACCGTTACGACATCAGGCCACGAAAGCGCTTATTGGGCAGCGTCTATGGCGGGTGGATGATCGTTCCCGGCCGGCTTAATGCAGGCAGCGTCATGTATTCGTTCGGGGTGGGTAATGACATCTCATTCGATTTAGAAGCAATCAAAGAATTTGGGATGACGGTTCACGGATTCGATCCGTCGCCGGGCGTTATCCGGTGGATATCGGAAAGGCGAGACCTGCCCGCTCGATATTTCTTTCATCCATATGGCTTAGGGCCGGGGGATGGCGTAGCGGATTTTTACAAGCCTGAAAATGGCGGAATGTACTCCCTGACCGGGGGGCACGGATACAAAGAAGAGAATAGGATTCCCCTTCCGACGAAGCGCCTTCTTTCCATTATCGGCTCGCTGAACACCACCTATGTGGACGTGCTCAAGATGGACATTGAAGGCGCAGAATACGCTCAGATCGATGCGATTATCGAGAATCGATCATTGATCGGACAGCTCCTGATCGAGTTCCACCATCGGATCGGGGTTGCGCCGCTGAAGGAAACGGTCAACTGCGTGAACCGGCTGCGCGCAGCCGGCTTCCGGTTGTTCCATGTTTCAGGAACCAGTTCTGAGTTCTCATTCATTCGCGATACAAGCTGATGCCGGAAGTGCGGGTTGGAGTGAGCAGTTGCGGAGAGCTCCCGCAGTCGGCGCGAGAGGCGGTTGCTATACTCGCCTAACGAGGATCTTCATGGGGCTGTACTTCAGGATCAGGGAGAAGCTGCGTTACAGTCCCACGTTCAACCGCGCAGTCTATCTGGGTCAGAGCCTGTACCGTTCGCACTTCGGACGGCTGGTGGGGAATGCGCGACGGGGCCGCCGGGCGGAACAGGGAGTCGCTGTTTGTCTCCGCTTTCGGGATGAAGGGCGCTACCTGGCCGAATGGCTCGAGTACCACCGGGCTGCCGGAGTCGACCACTTTTTCCTTTACGACAACTTCAGCGCGGACCATTACCGCTCCGTGATTCAGCCCTGGCTGCAGGCGGGCGAGGTAACGCTGGTGGACTGGCCCAGGGTTCCGGCGTCCCCGGCGGCCGAAGAAGATTGCATACGGCGTGCAACAGGCCGTTTCCAGTGGGTGGGATTTCTGGATGCGGATGAGTTTGTCGTCATTCGCGACGGGCGCAGCATCCCCGAGTTCCTGGCAGGGTTTCGACGTGCTCCGGGCGTCTCTCTGCACTGGGTCATGTTTGGATCCTCGGGCCACCGGGTTCGGCCCGCGGAACCGGTGATTACCGCCTATCAGCGCCGGGCTCCCGCGCCCAACCGCCATGTGAAGACCTTCGTTCGGCCGGAGCGCGCCGCGCAGTGCCGCAACTCGCATTCGTGGTTCTACTATCCGATGGGCGTGGCCGTTCGGGAGCACGGCGATCCGATGTACGGCAGCGTGAATATGAAGCCGACCACCGATCTTGCCTGGATCAATCATTATTACTGCAAGAGCGAAGAGGACTATCTGGAGAAGGCGGCGCGACGGTCGACGCTGGACCAGGTGGGCATCAATTTTCCGACGCGCCGCGCCGAAAGAATTGCCGAAGACATGCTCAAGAACAACGAGGCGGAGGACACAACCGCGGCCGAATATTACCAGGCGCGCTGCGCGGAGTCAGGACGCACGCCTCTTCTGCTGGAGACGGAGCCCTGGCCTGGCATTGCAGGCTAACTGCGAAACGGGCCGCTCTGCGTGAAAACGCCCCGGCTGGAGACCGGGGCGTTGCTGTTGGCGCCGAAGGCGCGGACGCCTGGACGGCCAGTTCTAAAACTGATTCCAGAGGAACTGGTTGTAGACCTCGTGGTGAAACTGGACTTCCGAGGGCTTGACGTAGGTTCCCAGCAGGCGCGGGCAGCGATCGGCGGAGGCCTGTTTGAGGTCGGCGTAGCGGCCCTTGACGTCTTCGCCCAGCAGCTTCGTGGTCCAGTCTGCGTTGCGGAAGTTTTCGAGGGCGGTGTAGATGTTGTCAGGCAGATACCGCTCCGCCTGGCGCAGATTTTCGATCTTTGCGGTGTCGCCCTGGATCCCCGTCTTGAAGACAGAAAGCATGACCAGATACGGATTCGAGTCCGGCGCGACCGAGCGCACCTCAACACGCATCGAGCGCTCGTTGCCAATGGGGATACGGATCATCGAACCGCGATCGACGGCCGAAGCCTTGAGCTGATTGGGCGCTTCGAAATGCGGATCGAGGCGGCGATAGGCATTCACGCTGGAATTGAGCAGCAGGCAGATGTCGTTGCCGTGCGTGAGAATGCGATCGACGAATTCCCAGCCTGCCTTCGAAAGCTTCTCCTCGCCCTTCGGATCCCAGAAGAGGTTCTTGCCGTCCCTGCTGATCGAGACATTGGTGTGCATGCCGCTGCCATTGACGCCGACGACGGGCTTGGGCAGGAAGGAGGCGGTCATGCCGAGGCGGGTGGCGACCTGGCGGCAGACAAGCTTGTAAATCTGTATCTGGTCGGCCGCGGCGACGACCTCGCCATAGCCGTAGTTGATTTCAAACTGCGAGGGCGCGACTTCGGGATGGTCCTTCTCGTTCTCGAAGCCCATGGCGCGCTGCACTTCGGCAACCGTATCGATGAAGCTGCGGAGCGGATCGCTGGGCAGCGAATGATAGTAGCCGCCGGTGTTGACGTAGTCGAACCGGCCGGTTTCCGGAAAACGGCGCTCGGCGTCGAGGCCGGCGAAGAGGAAGCCCTCAATCTCGTTGGCCGCGTTCAGGGTGTAGCTGTGCTTCTCGAACATTTCATTGGCGAAGGTCTTGAGGACACCGCGGGTGTCTCCGGTGTAGGGTGTGCCTCCCTTATCGATCACATCGCCGAAAACGAGGACTTTGCCGGGGCCGAAGATATCCGCCGGGGCGAAGTAGAAGGACGCCCAGTCGATGCCGAGGCGGAGATCGCTTTCGCGCTGGGCGGTGAAGCCGCGGATGGAGGAGCCGTCGAAGGTGAGATTGTCGTAGCTCTTAACGAGGAATTTCTTGTCGTAGTCGAGCATGTGCAGACGGCCCTCTAGGTCGGAGAACAGAACCGTGACCGCCTTGATGCCCTTCTGATCGGTGAGGTACTTCAGCCGCTCTTCCTGGATCTTGTCCGCGGCCACGCGCTTCCGGCGCTCGTCTTTTGCTTTGAGATTGAGTTCCTCCAGCTCCTCATACGAGAGCGCCAGGAAATTGCGATATTCAGTCGACATGCTTCTCCTCGAGATGGATTTTTGAGAATCTGCTGCCGCGCCCGGCCTCAGTACGCTACCGGAATCCGCGCAAGGAGGCGGGATCGCGAGTGCGGAGAAGGGTTTGGCGATTCGCTTTCAGGGTATCGCGCGGGGCGGGGACCTGTCGCGCTATAAAAAAAGCTGATGGCGAAGATTTGCCTGCTTTATGCTGTTCCGCGCCGATCCGTTAACCGGGTCCTGCTGGCGACGCAATCTCCTGCTCGGCTGAAGCAGCGGAACGGCGGAACTGAGGCCGATGAGCGAGAAGCAGAACAGACCCCGGCGATCCCGGTGTCCGCGATGGAGGCCATTCCAGAGACCGAGCACGGCCGCGCCGGCGCATGCGGCAGGACAGAGCGCAAGGACCCGCATCCTGCGGATATTTCGTGTTGCGCAGAACACGGCGCTATGATGCCATACCACGGAACCAGGAAGAAGCTGTGAGCGCATTTCAGGGAGAAGCGGTGATCCTGCGCACCTGGCCGGTGCACGAGGCCGACCAGATCGTGTCGCTGTTCACCCGGGGCGCGGGGCGGATTCGCGGCGTAGCCAAAGCCGCCTCGAAGTCGCGGCGGCGCTTTGGCGGGGCACTGGAGCCGATGACGTGGGTCTCCGCCAGCTACGTCGAGAACCCGAAGCAGGAGCTGGTGCGGCTGGATTCCTGCGAGGTGATCGCCTCGCCGCTTTCGGATCCCGTGGATTATGCGCGGGCGGCGGCATTGGCGTTCTACGCCGAAGTGCTCGAAGAGGCGCTGCCCGATCACGATCCTCACGAGGCGGTTTTTCGCCTGGTGCTGGTGGTGCTGGAGCATACGCGGGGCGCCGGGATCTGGATGCCGGTGACCTATTTTGCGCTGTGGATCACGCGGCTGCTGGGGTGGATGCCGAGGCTGAGGCAGTGTTCTGTTTGCGGCGAAGCAATGGGGGCTGATGGAGCCTGGTTCGAAGCGCAGGCGGATGGGCTGGTATGCAGCCGCCATAAGAGGGCCGCGAGCCGGAGGCTCTCGGCGGATTCACTGACGCTGGCGCGGCGGATCTTTCAGTCGCCGATCGCCGCGCTGGCGGGCGAAGAGTGGCCGCCGAGCCGAGCCGCAGATCTGCGGCGGTTTGCGGTGCAGGCGCTGGAACGGCATCTGGAGCGGAAACTGCACGCGGCGGCGGTTCTAGCAAAGCTGGGCGGCTGATAGAAAAATCTGGGGCTACACTGGTGGGGCGGAAATTCAAACCGGCGAGGATGGATTCATGAAGATTGCAGCCAGCGTTACAGATCTGATCGGAAATACGCCGCTTGTGCAGCTGAACCGTGTCACCGAAGGTGCATATGGCCGAGTGTTGGCGAAACTGGAGAGCGCGAATCCGGTGAACAGCGTGAAGGATCGCATCGGGCTGGCGATGATCGAGGCCGCGGAGAAGGAAGGGAAGATCAGGCCCGGCGAGACCGTGCTGATCGAGCCGACGAGCGGCAACACGGGGATCGGTCTGGCCTTCACGGCTGCGGTCAAGGGATACAAGCTGATCCTGACCATGCCGGAGACGATGAGCGTGGAGCGGCGCGTGCTGCTGCTGGCCTTTGGGGCGCAGATCGTGCTGACGCCAGGGCCGAACGGGATGAACGGCGCGATTGCGAAGGCGAAGGAAATCCTGGCGGCAACGCCGAACGGCTACATGCTCCAGCAGTTTGAGAACCCGGCGAATCCGAAGATCCACTACGAGACGACGGGCCCGGAGATCTGGAACGACACCGATGGGCAGGTGGACATCCTGATTTCGGGGATCGGCACGGGCGGGACCCTGACCGGAGTCGCCGAATACATCAAGCCGAAGAAGCCATCGTTCCGGGCGATTGCGGTGGAGCCGGTGGACAGCGCGGTGCTGAGCGGCGGCAAGCCGGGGCCGCACAAGATTCAGGGCATCGGCGCGGGATTTGTGCCGAAGGTGCTGAATACGAAGCTGATCGACGAGGTGGTCCAGGTTACGAACGACGAAGCTCTCGCCATGGCCCGGCGGCTGCCGCTCGAAGAAGGCCTGCTGGTTGGGATTTCGGCTGGCGCGGCAGTCCATGCCGCCGTCCAGGTGGCAAAACGGCCGGAGAGCGCGGGGAAACTGATTGTGGCGATTATTCCCAGCTTCGGCGAGCGGTACATCTCGACGGTCCTGTTCGAGAACCTGCGGAACGAGGCGCAGCAGATGAAGGCCGTGACGCTCTGAGGTGACCCGGGGAGGGGTCATTCCGGGGGCTGAAAGCCCGGATAATGGCCTGGCGGCCCTTTCGGAGTGAATTCGGCTTTTGCCCTGACCCGGAACATTTCAGTTTGGGAAGGGAGTCCGGTTCGGGGCTTCTCGGCATCGTCTTTTATCTGTACCGGCCCTTGCGTTCCCGGTACCCTGTTTCTGCCATGGCTTTCTTTGCCAGGATGCAGGAAGACATCCGCTCGGTGCTGGAGCGCGATCCGGCGGCGACGTCGCGGACGATGGTGGTGCTCTGCTATCCGGGGCTGCATGCGGTCTGGGCGCACCAGATCAGCTCGCGCCTGTGGCGGGTGAAGATGCGGCTGGCGGCGCGGCTGCTCTCCCAGATTGCGCGGCTGGCGACGGGGATCGAGATTCATCCGGGCGCAACCGTCGGGCGGCGGGTCTTTATCGACCACGGCGCGGGCGTGGTGATCGGCGAGACAGCCATTGTCGGCGACGACGTGACCCTGTATCAGGGCGTGACGCTGGGAGGCACCGGGCACGAGCGGGGCAAGCGGCATCCGACGCTGCGGAGCGGGGTCTTTGTCGGGAGCAACGCGCAGATCCTGGGGAACATCTGCATCGGCGAGAATTCGCGGGTGGGTGCCGGATCGGTGGTGCTGCGCGATGTGCCGCCGAACTCGACGGTGGTGGGGGTCCCGGCGCATATCGTGTATCAGGATGGCGAGCGGGTGCTGATTACCGATCCGCGGGATGTGAAAGATCCGCTGTCGAATGTGATCATTGCGCTGGCCGAAGAGGTGAAGCGGCTGACTGTGCGCGTGGACCGCGTGGATGGGCAGCTGGAACAGGCGACACGGGAGATGCAGGCGGTGCATTCGCTGGAGAGCGAAGAAGAGGAGCGGGAGCTGTACCGGAGCGAGCAGTCGGGATTCGTGAGCATGGGGGAAGGGATCTGAACAGGGCTCAGGGCACAGGGATGAGGCGGTCAGGATGAAGCGGCCGGCGGCGATGATTCACGGCGTCGGAGGGTGTTCGGCGAGAGCCTGGACAACCATGGCGCGAATGGTGTCGTAGTCGGGATGGCCTGAGAACATGCGGTAGTCCACTTCTTTGCCGCTCGCGCTCTGGCGGCCGCTGTCCCCGTGGCCGGTGAGCTGGAACTGGCGTTCGCCGGCGGCTGCCTGGGCAGGGTGAACCTGGGCCCAGGATTTCTCGTCAAAGTCATTGCTCTGCACGTCGATTTCCCAGATGCGGCGGCCGTCAGGCCGGCGGACGAGGAAACGGTAGAAGGTGTGGAACTCGCCCATGGGCTGGAAGTATTCGATGGCATCGACGCGGTACGGAGCCGCCGCCGCTGCCGGTGCGGCGGCGCCCGCGGGCGCGGGGCTGCGCAGGTTCACGGGGAACATTTCGAGGAGGAAGCCGGTGGCCTGGCGGGCTTCGGGTACGCCGGTCGAGTGGAGCTGGCGCAGGAGGGCTCGTTCCTGGTCGCGCTGCGGCTTCATGTCGGCCGCGGCGTAGGCGGCGACCAGGGTGGTGTCGACCTTCCAGTTCTGCGGATCGAGACGGCGGGCGGCTTCCGCGTAGCGGACGGCGAGCGGGCCCTCAAAGAGCTCGAGGGCAGCGGTGGCGGCGAAGAGGTTGGCGGTAGCGTGGTTGGGGTTCGAGGCAAGGATCTGCTCGAAGTCAGCGAGCGCCTGACGGGGCTGGCTGGCCTCGAGTGCTGCAAGGCCCTGGGCGAGGAGCGCCGCGGGCGCGGGCGATGTGGCGGGGCCGGGCGCCGGCGGGTTGAGCATCTGCGCGGGGAGCGGCGCGGCTCCGCAGCTGAAGAGGAGTGCGACGTAAAGGAGTCGGAAGGCAGGAGGCATGCGGGTTTCCAGGATTCACTGTACCGCGTTCAGCGAGGACGGCTGTTTCCTGCAGACCTGCTCGCGGTGACGAAAGCAACGCGACCGGAGCAGGCAGGCGAGCAGTCCGGTGGATCGGGTATTCTGTTCGGGAATCTTTCCGGCAAGGAGATTGGACTTGGAAATCCTGGCGATTGTCAGCTTCACGGTGATTTTCCTCGGCAGCATTATCTGGGCGACGAGCAGGAAGGCGGAGACCCACCACTGAGACCTTCCCGCACGGCCCACGAGATGCTATGATTTTTCATATCCCCTGACAGCTTTCCAGAGAGCGCGGAATGCGAACGGATGGAACTGCGGCGAAGGCCCTGCTGTGCAGGTTCGATATCTGGCTGGAAACGCTGGAGATAATGGATTAGCGGAATTTCTTCGGGTGCGGAGGCGGGTGGCAGTCCGCTTGCACCACGATTGGGAAACGGGAATTTCATGCCCCCAGGAAGTCTCTGCTGCCCGGAATCCGCAGGGGTGTTCTTTACAGCGGTGTCTGATTCCGCATGGAGAGGTCGTTCCAAACCCGCATCACCGCAGTTCTGCTGGCGCTCTTTACCGGAGCGGCAGTGGCGTGCGCGGGGTTCAATCTGGCCCAGGAGAGCCGGTTTTTTGCCCCTTCCGATGGGGTCTGGTGGACGGAAGCTTCCGGCGGGCTGAAGGCGGAGCGGGTTCCGCATAACACGCCGGGTGAGAGAGCAGGGATCAAGGCCGGCGACCTGCTGGTGGCCGCCAACAACGTGCCGACGCCGCAGGCGGCCTCGCTGATGCGGCAGATCTGGCGGACCGGCGCCTACAACATCATTCATTACACGCTGGTGCGGCACGGAATCCGGCTGCCGGATGTGCAGGTGGATCTGGATGCGCAGGACCGCAGCATCAATCAGGGCTTCCGGCTGATCGCGCTGGTCTACCTGGGCATTGGGCTCTACGTGCTGCTGCGGCGCTGGACGGCGCCGCATTCGACCCACTTCTACATTTTTTGCCTGGTCTCGTTTGTCCTCTACTCGTTCTGGTACACGGGCAAGTTCAACGAGTTTGACTGGATTGTCTTCTGGGGCGGGATCGGAGCCAACGCGCTGCAGCCGGCGCTGTTCCTGCATTTCGCCGAGGCGTTTTCGGCCGAGCGGCGGCGGGGCCGCGCCTGGCTGGTGACGCTGACCTATCTGCCCGGAGTGCTGCTGGTCAGCCTGCAGGTGCTGGCCATGCAGATGTGGTCGGCAACCGAGGTGCTGCGGCATCGGCTGGATCAGGTAGCGACGGGGTATCAGGCGCTGTTTTATCTGCTGGCCGGCATGGTGTTCTACATGCACTACCGCCGCAAGGCGGCTCCGCTGGAACGGCAGCAGCTGCTCTGGCTGACGCGCGGCACCGCGCTGGCGGTGCTGCCCTTCACGCTGCTCTATGCCATTCCGTACATGGCCGACATCGCCATGCCGGATGCGGTGACGAAGGTTGCGGGCATCTGCATGGTGTTCCTGCCGCTGACCTTCAGCTGGGCCATCGTGCGTTACCGTATGATGGACGTCGACCTCATCTTCAAGCGTGGCGTGACCTACACGCTGGCCACGGCGGCGCTGGTGGGGCTCTACTTCGCGCTGGTGGCGGTGGCGGCGGAGGTGGTGAACAAACACCTGCCCAGCGCCGGGGTGTGGGGCGTGTTCGCGGCGATCATCATCACCGCGCTGCTCTTCGATCCGCTGAAGCGGGCGATTCAGGGGCAGGTGGACCGCGTCTTCGACCGGCAGAGCTACGACTACCGGACGACGCTGATCGACTTCGGGCGGGGGCTGAGCTCGTTCACCGATCTGGATGCGCTGCTGCACGCGATTGTGGACCGGCTGCCGCGGACGCTGCTGGTGGAGCGGGTGGCGGTATTTGTTTCCGACGCGCCGGGGAAGTACGCGCTGGCCGCACAGCATGGACTGCCGCCGGCGATTGCCGGAGCGGGGCTGGATCTGGGGTTCTTCGACTTTGACCGGCCGGGCGCGGGGACGCACATGTTCCTTGAAAACCCGCAGCAGACTCTGCATCTGAAGCCGGCCGAGCAGAGGACGGTGGCGCTCCTCGACATGAACTACTTCCTGCCCTGCCGGGTGGGGGTGCCCGGAGCGCGCGACTGGCAGATGCAGGACCGCACCATCGCGGTGATCGGCCTGGGGCGGCGCGAGGGCGGCGAATTCCTGTCGAGCGAGGATATGGAGCTGCTCGAGTCGCTGGCCGGGTATATCGGGATTGCGCTCCAGAATGCGCGGCTGTACGCCAGCCTCGAAGAGAAGATCGCGGAGTACGAGCGGCTGAAGGAGTTCAACGAGAACATCGTCGAGTCGATCAATGTGGGGATTCTGGCGGTCGATCCGGAGGAGCGGATCGAGAGCTGGAATTCGCAGATGGAAGTGATGTTCGCGCTGGCCAGGAAAGAGGCGCTGCACCAGCCTCTGGAGGCGGTTTTCCCGCGGACGCTGGTAGAGGAGTTCCGGCGGGTGAAGGATCAGCCCGGCGTGCACAACCTGTATAAGTTCCGCCTGGAGACGCGGGCGGAAGAGACGCGCATCGCGAATATCGCGATTGCGCCGCTGGTTTCGCGGGATTTCCGGACGGTGGGGCGGATCATCCTGGTCGACGACATCACCGATCAGACAGAGATGGAAGGCCAGCTGGCGCAGGCGGAGAAGCTGTCGTCCATCGGGCTGCTGGCCGCCGGCGTGGCGCACGAGGTGAATACTCCGCTGGCGGTGATTTCCTCCTATGCGCAGATGCTTTTAAGGCAGGTCAAGGGCGATGAGCGGCTGGGGCCGCTGCTCGAAAAGATCACGCAGCAGACCTTCCGCGCTTCGGAGATCGTGAACGGGCTGCTGAATTTCTCGCGCACCAGCGGGGCGGAATATCGCGAGACGGATGTGAACGCGATCATTCGCGATACGCTGACGCTGCTGGAGCATCAGTTCAAGACTTCGCAGATCACCGTGGAGACCAACCTCATGCCCGGGCTTCCGCCCATCATGGGCAACGCGGGCAAGCTGCAGCAGGTCTTTCTCAACCTGTTTTTGAACGCGAAGGATGCGATGGCCGGGGCGAGCGAGCAGCGCTGGCTGAGGATCGCCACGGAAGTCAATGGGCACGTCAGCATTTCCATCGCCGACAGCGGATCGGGGATTGCGCCGGAGCATCTGCGGCGCATCTACGATCCCTTCTTCACGACCAAGACGGCGCGGAGGGACGGACATCCGCGCGGGACGGGCCTGGGGCTGGCGGTGACCTATGGAATTATTCAGGAACACTCGGGGAAGATTCACGTGGAGAGCCAGCCAGGACAGGGTACGACTTTTTATCTGGAGTTTCCGTTACTGAGGAAGCCGGCGCATGTCTGAAGGAACGGTTGCAGCTCCGGCAAATTCTCAGTCTGCGGGTTCGGAAGCCACTCAGAGAATTCTGATCATCGATGACGAGGCGGCCATCCGCGAGTCGCTGGAGACCCTGCTGTCGCTCGAAGGCTATGCCGTCGAGACGGCGGAAAACGGCGAGCAGGGACTGGAGCGCATTGCGGAACAGCCCTTCGACCTGGTGCTGCTGGATCTGGCGCTGCCCGGGCGCAACGGGATCGAGATTCTCGCAACGATTCGCCAGCGGCACGAATCGCTGCCGGTAATCATGATCACCGCCTACGGCACGGTGAGCAACGTCGTGGATGCGATCCGCGGCGGCGCGCAGAATTTCATCCAGAAACCATGGGATAACGAGAAGCTGCTGGCGGATATCCGCGCGGCCATCGCGCGTTACCGGACGGAAGAAGAAAACATCCAGCTCAAGCGGGCGCTGCGCCAGCGCTACAACTTCCCCAACATTGTGGGGAAGAGCGAGGCGATGCTGCGCATCTTCGATCTGGTGGCGCAGGTGGCGCCGACGCGGTCGACGGTACTGATCCAGGGCGAGAGCGGCACGGGCAAGGAGCTGATCGCCAAGGCGTTGCACGCCAACTCGCCCCGCAGGGACAGACCGTTCGTGCCGGTGAATACCGGGGCGATGCCGACGGATCTGCTGGAGTCAACGCTCTTCGGGCATGTAAAGGGCGCCTTTACCTCGGCGATCGCCGCCAAGAAGGGCCTTTTTGAGATCGCCAACGGCGGGACGCTCTTCCTGGACGAGATCGCCACGATGGGGATGGATACGCAGGCGAAGATCCTGCGCGTGCTGCAGGACCGCCGCTTTATGCACCTGGGCGGGGTGCAGGAGATCCAGGTGGACGTGCGGATCATTGCGGCCACCAATGTGGATCTGCGCCAGGCGGTGCGGGAAGGCAAGTTCCGCGAGGATCTGTATTACCGGCTGAACGTGATTGCCATCGAGCTGCCTCCGCTGCGCAGCCGGCGCGAGGATATTCCGGCGCTGGCGATGCACTTTCTGAAGAGGTACGCGGAAGAGAACGGGCTGCCGGTGCGGTCAATTTCGCCCGATGCGATGCGGGCCCTGGCGGACTACGAGTGGCCGGGGAATGTGCGCGAACTCGAAAACGTGATCGAGCGCGGTGTGGTGCTGTCATCGGGCACGACGATCGGCGCGGACCTGCTGCCGGGGCATCTGACGGGCGCAAGCTACTCGACCAGCCTGCTGGAACACAGTCCGAATGCTTCGCTGTTCGACATCATGGAGGATATCGAGCGGCGGATCATCGTCGACAAGCTGGAGCGCTGCAACGGCAATCAGACGGAGGCTGCGGAGCAGTTCCGGATCCCGCTCTCGACACTCAACCAGAAGATCAAGCGGCTCAATATCGAGATTCGCAAGCGCGCGCGGGAATAACAGAGCACAGGGCTCAGGAAAAGCGTCTGCGGAAGCGGCACGAGCCTCACTGGATCGAGAAGACAGCGTAGACGGTTGCGGACTCTTCCACCCGCTGGGGGAAGATAGCCAGCGGGGCCGATGCGGTGGCTGCTTTCGACATGCGCCCGATTGCCAGCAGCGGACGTATGGGAGGCTGGGGCATCTGGTTGCTGGCGTAGAGCAGCGGCCCCAGCTGCACTCCGAGGCCGGCGGCCATTTGCGCAGCAATGGCGTGAGCGCGGGCCAGAGCCTTTGCTGCGGCTTTGGCCTGAAGGGCACTGCGGTCCGCAACATCCCAGTCGATATTGCCGCTCTCATTTGCACCGGCCTCGATGGCGGCATGGAGGACAGCGGCGGCGTCCCTGGCCGAGGTGCGGACGCTCCAGCTCTGCGAAAGCGTGAACTGTCTCCTGGCCCGCTCTTCGGGGGTCGTCGGATTATCGGGAAGGAACACGGTGCGCGACAGGTTCTGCCCGCGGCTCTGGATGGCCTCATCGGGGACGTCGGCCTTCTTCAGGGCAGCGACGATGGCATTCGAGATTTTCGATCCCTGGCGGTAGGCGCTGTCCGCGTCGGGGGCCCAGGTGCCGAAGCCGACCGAAATGCTGGCGATGTCGGCCGGCGCCGAGGCCGTGTCGCTGGCCGTGATGGCGATGGTGCGGTTGTTCTTATCGACCTGTATGCTCGGCGTTTGGGCCTGAGCCGAGACAATGAGAATGGCGGCCAGGGGCAGAAACGAAGCTTTCTTCATGGCGCAACTCCTCAGAAGGGATTGTACGGGTGCCGGGTCCGACTGCCGGGGGTGTGCTACGCTCAGGTTTCGGAGTGGGTCGAAGCGGCCTTCCGGTTGATGATTCGCCGAAACGGGTTGCGCATCCAATCCGGCAGTACACGATAGCTATGCCTTTAGCGACGATCGATGCAGCGGCGAAGCGGGGCGTTCTGGCGGTGCAGCAGTACGCTGCGATGTCGGGCCGAGCGATGGGGAATCTCTTTCGCAGGCCGTTTTACCGCTCGGACGTCTTCCTGCAGGCCGACATTATCGGGGTCGGATCTCTGCCGATTGTGATCCTGACCGGGTTTTTCCTGGGCGGGGTGCTGGCCCTGCAGTCGTCCTCGACGCTGACGCAGTTTGGTGCGACGGCGTACACCGGGCAGCTGGTCAGCTTCTCGATGATCAAGGAGATCGGGCCGGTGGTGACGGCGCTGATGGTTTCGGGGCGCAACGCTTCCGGCATGGCCAGCGAACTGGGGTCGATGATGGTGACTGAGCAGATCGACGCCATGCGGGCGCTCGGGACCGACCCGCTGAAAAAGCTCGTCATGCCGCGCATCGTGGCGACCGTCGTGATGCTCTTTTTCCTGGTGATCCTGTCGGACATGGTGGGCATCTTCGGCGGGGGCTTCGTTTCGGTCGTCATGCTCGGCCAGGATGGCTCCCAGTACTTCCACACCGCCTATCAGTCGCTGGAGTTTCCGGACGTTCTGCAGGGGCTGGTGAAGCCGGTGTTCTTCGGGTTCATCATTGCAAGCATCGGCTGCTTCTACGGCATGAAGACGCGCGGAGGCACGCAGGGCGTGGGACGGTCGACGACGCAGGCGGTGGTGGTGTCGTCGATCCTGATCATCGTGACAGACTTCCTGATCAGCCGATTCCTCATCGGCATCTTCGGGCGGTGAGCGCCGTGGGCGCAAACGGCGCGACGGCCCCCGATGCGGACGAGCCGGTGGTGGTGTTCGACGATGTGTCGATCGGCTTCGACCGCAAGCCGGTGCTCGAGAACATTTCCTTCCGGATTCGCCGCGGAGAGACGCGGATCCTGCTGGGTCCGGCAGGCGTGGGCAAGAGCGTACTGCTCAAGCTGACCAATGGGCTGCTGCGCCCGGACTCGGGCCGGATTTTCGTCTTCGGCAACGAGATCAGCGCCATGCGCGAGCAGGACCTCTTCGAGATTCGCGGGGCGATCGGAACCGTGTTTCAGGAGGGCGCGCTCTTCGATTCGCTCACCGTACGGGACAACGTGGGCTACCGCCTGCTCGAGGAGCATCTCTCCGAGGAGGAGACTACCCGGCGCGTGACCGAGGCACTGCGCTTTGTCGAGCTCGAGCAGACGCTGGACAAGTTTCCTTCGGAGCTTTCGGGCGGAATGCGGCGGCGCGTGGCGATTGCGCGAGCCATTGTTACGAATCCCAAACTGATTCTGTACGATTCGCCAACCGGAGGGCTCGACCCCATCACGTCGACTACGATCATCGAACTGGTGATGAAGCAGCGGGACGTCTCGCATACGAGTTCGCTGGTCATAACCCACCGGCTGCAGGATGCCTTTGTGCTGGCCACCCACCATTTCAGCCGGGAGAAGAACGGGATGTTGCCGCTGCCGGCAGGGGAGACCGATTCGCACACCAGCTTCCTTCTGCTGCACCAGGGGCGGCTGGCGTTCGACGGCACGACCGCAGAACTGGTGCACTCGGAGGACCCCTTTATCCGGGAGTACATCAGTTGAACGGGGCAGCGTTCAGCGGTTAGCGTTCTGTTGGTTTTAACGTGCGAGGCCACGCCCGTATTCGCATTGAACTCCTGATCCCAGATGCCAGCAGGCACGAGCGACTTTGATGCCCTGACGGTTAAACCTGGTACGCACATGAGGCCTGATGAGATTGTCTCGAACTGTATCCGCCAATACCGCGCACCCGTCCGTGCCGAGACGGCTTCTTCCCGGATCAGAGCAGCGCGTCAGATGCAATCCGCAAACAGCTCTCCGCACAGTACAAAGCTACTTTGAGAAAACCTCTCCTCCTCATCCCCCGGTTCCTTTGCCGCGTCAGTCAAGTGCACCGGCGTGGCTACTGCCGCTCCAGAACGGGAACTGACAAGTGAATCCCGGGCAACACCGGCATCAGCTCCACCCTGTCGTCCTTCATGAGAAACGTCATTGAGAAGCCGTCGGGAAGCTGGTCCAGCCGGTAGTGGTCGCCGCCTGCAGTCCTCGGCGCGAAGTCCACCGGACTCGGCTGGTGCTGGCGGCAATAGAGCCTTCCATCCTTCGCTTCAATCTCGAACTGTGGCCCACCCGACCGGCCATACTGCCCTGTGATCTGGCCTGGCGTCAGGCTCGGTGGTCCGCTCAGTTTTGCAGCCGCAAGCGTGCGCAATACGGCCAGCGACCGCGGGTCGCTCGCGCTCGCCGCGAGCCGCCCGGCGGCCAACGACCATGCTTTGCCCAGCGCCTCGCCTGCAGGTACCTCCACATCCGGCTTCACGCCGACGCCCTCCCAGTTGGTGCCGGTTGCGGCGCTGATCACGTAGCCCGTTGGCACAAAGGCCGAGAATCCGTAGCCGAGCTGTGAATTTCCGTTGTTCGACGGATTCGCTCCGTCCCCGGTGGTCTCGCCCACGATCATGCCCCTTTTGAAAGCCTGGATCTCGTACGCGAGTCCTTCCGCAGCCGAAAACGTACGCTGCGAGGTCAGAACATACAGCGGCTTCTTCGCGCCGTAGGAGAGCGGGCCCAGGTCCGTCGTCCGGAACGCCTGCTTCCGCTTTGTGTCGCCCTCCCTCCAGTACGCCGTCGCTCCCGTGAACGGCGCGCCCTCGCTGAAGTAGCTCATGAACAGCTCCGCATGGCCGCTCCCGCCCGTGTTGCCGCGCAGGTCCAGGATCATCGCGTCCGTGTTGTGCAGGAAGGCAAACGCTGCCGCGATCGCTGCCTTGCCGTTCTGGTCCTGCATCGCCATCGTGTTCACTGCCATATACCCGATGTTGCCGTACAGAATCCGTGTCTCCACAATGCCGCCGTTCTCCTTAACCGACTCGGCCAGCATCTCTGCCGTCGGCGGGAACGCCGCAAGGCGGTCCTCTGTCACCGCCGCTGGCCAATGTGCTGCTGGATGAGGTGGACAGGGAACTGGAACGGAGGGGCCACTGCTTCGTGCGCTACGCCGACGATGCGAACGATTATGTCCGCAGCCGTCGCGCGGGCAAGCGAGTGATGGCCCTGCTGCCGGGGCTGTAAGGCAAACTGCGTCTCACGGTCAACCCGACCAGGAGCGCAGTGGCCAGCCTGTTCCAGCGCAGGTTCTTGGGCTGCAGCTTCTGGGTGGCGCCCGGCGGCAAGATCAAACGCCGGGTAGCCAGCAGGCCGATGGCCGCGTTCAGGCAGCGGGTGCGGAAACTCACCCGTCGCGCGGGTGGGCGCAGTCTCGAAGGAGTGGTGAAGCACATGCGCGACTACGTGCTGGGATGGAAGGCTTACTTCCGGCTGGCGCAGGCACCGAGGGTCTGGGATGAACCGGACCGGTGGATGCGGCACCGGATGCGGGCCGTGCAACTCAGGCACTGGAAACGCAGCGACACTGTTTATCGGGAACTGCTGGCTCTGGGAGCTTGCTCTGATGTTGCTGCACAAGTGGCGGCCAACGCCCACCGCTGGTGGCGCAACAGCGGGATGCTCCTGAACGCGGTTCTGAATCCGGCATGGGCGGACAGGCTGGGTATACCCCGTCTCGGTTGACCTCAACTTCCTGAATCGCCCGCTGCGGACCCGCATGCCGGGTGGTGTGGCAGGGGAGAGCGGCTATCCGCTCCCCCTATGCCGATTTGAAGCCCGGCCTTTCTCAGAAATGATAGGCGATGCCGACCACTGGCTGGTAAACGTTGAAGAAGGTGTCGGTACGGAAGCCGTTGTTGGGGTACTGGAAGCTCGGCGCCTTCATGACCAGGCCCCGATATTCGGCGCGAATGTCGAAGCTGGGGCTGATCTCGTAGGCAAAGCCCCCGCCATAAATGCCCCCGATGCTGAGATTCCTGCTGATCTGGAACGTCTGCGTCTTGGCATCATCGATGGGCAGGAACATGAATGCGCCCGGACCCAGTTCGATGAAGGGATTCCAGTTCCTGAACGTGAAGCTGCGGACGTAGGCGGCAGAGACTTCCTGAATGCGGTCGTGGATCCGAAAGGCGCCGAAGTTGGTAACGTAGTGCTGTATGTTCTGGTTGTACTGGTAATTGGCTTCCAGAGCTCCGTGCGGGGTGAGCATGAAGCGATAGCTGACCAGCATCCCATAAAGCCCGGCGGTGGAGTGGAGATTGACTGCATTGCCGGAGACGAAGGGCTGCATCCATGCAGCGTCGCTCATACTGATGTCCTGCCGGCTTTCCTGCGCAAAAGCCGGCACTGCCACAAGAGGCAGCAACCATAGAAACAACAACAGCGATTTCTTCATTCCTGGGTGAACCTCTTCAACTACCTGTTGGGACTGCACGCCGCAGCGCCGGACCCGCAGGCTCCGTGAAATTGCAAACATCGAGGGGATGTCTACCACGCCATTGTACCTGCCGCAGGGCATTTCCACAGCGTGTCGAGGAAGTCACGGCTGCGCGGAAGGCCGAGACTGCGCATCCGCACGGACGCGTGCCGATGCGCGCGGTACCACCTGTTCCACGCGCCACGCAAAGGGATGGCCGCGCTGGGAGGCGAGATTCTTCACGGCAGCGAGAAAGGCGAGGCCGGCGTGCGAGAGGCTGGAGTGGGCGCGGTGCACGAGCCACAGGCGGCGCGTGATTTTCAGCTCGGGCACGGCGACCTGCACCAGTTCGCCGCGCGCCAGCTCCGGCTCCACAGTAAGACCGGGGACCAGGGCGACGCCATTGCCCAGAGCGACGAAACGCTTGATGGCTTCGAGGCTGGGCAGCTCCACCCCCATATTGAGGGGAGTGTGATGGCGGGCGAAGGTCTCGATAACACGCTGCCGGAGCGGCGAAGCGACATTGTGGGCGATGAAGTTCTGGGCTCCGAGTTCACGGATCGAAACCTGCTTGTGCCTCGCAAGCGGATGCCCGGGATCGACGACGAACACAACAGAGTCGGTGTAGACGGCGATGGAGCGGAGCCGGTCGTCGTCGGGCCGGAAGGAGAGGATGCCAAACTCGATGGCGCGCTCCAGCAACTGATCGGAAATGCGGCTGGCGAGCGAGCGCTGCACGGTGACCCCGATGTGGGGACAGACGCGGCGGAAGGCATCGAGCACCGGCAACAGCCAGAGGCAGGTGTATTCGTTGGCAACCACGGTGAGGCGGCCGCGTTCGAGGGAGCGCAGTTCTTCGAGGGCGGTGACGGTTTCGCCGCGCAGCTGGAGGAGCCGCTCGGCGTATCCGCGGAGTAACTCGCCGGCGGCGGTGAGAGTGCCTTCGCGCGAGGAGCGCTCCAGGAGAGGCTCACCCACCTCTTCTTCCAGTTTGCGGATGGTGTGGCTGATGGCGGGCTGGGTGCGGCGCAGGCGCAGCGCAGCGCGGGAAAAGCCCTTCTCCTCGACGACGGCCAGGAAGGTTTCGAGCTGAGAGAGATCCATAAGGACATTCTGCGAAAGCAGCCACAATCAGCTTACACATGAGAATAGTTTATGGAAATGCAAAGTATTACAAATTTGCTTTATGATGCCGCCTTTGCGAAACTGACCGGGAGAGGAGCAAGATGGCTCCAGGCGCTGGATTCGCGCGCGAACTGAGTCCCTTGTTCCGCCGGGAAGAGCACCCTATGCCCCAGAACCGGATCCACTTCTTCGACACCACCCTGCGCGACGGCGAGCAGTCGCCGGGCTGCAGCATGACCCACCATGAAAAGCTGGCGCTGGCCGGTTCGCTGGCCGAGCTCGGGGTGGATATCCTGGAAGCCGGCTTTGCGATTGCTTCCGACGGCGACTTTGCAGCGATCTCGGCGATTGCCGAGCAGGTGCGCGGGCCGAAGATCGCTTCCCTGGCCAGGGCGCGGCGTGAAGACATCGAGCGGGCGGCGAAATCGGTGGAGAGGGCGGAACGGCCGCGGATTCATGTTTTTCTGGCCAGCTCGGATATTCATCTGCAGTACAAGCTGAGAATGACGCGGGAACAGGCGCTGGAGCAGGTTGCCCGGATGGTGGCGCTGGCCCGGACCTATGTCGATGACGTGGAGTTCTCGCCGGAAGATTCAACGCGAACCGACCATGATTTTCTCTGCCAGTTTGTGGAGGCGGCGATCCGGGCCGGCGCGACGACCATCAATCTGCCGGATACCGTGGGCTATGCGACTCCGGAAGAGTACGCCGCGATGTTCAGGATGATCCTGGAGCGGGTGGCGGGAGCCGAGAAGGTGATTCTGTCGACGCACTGCCACAACGATCTGGGGCTGGCGGTCGCGAATACGCTGGCGGCGATCCGGGCCGGGGCGCGGCAGGTGGAGTGCACCATCAACGGCATCGGCGAGCGCGCGGGCAATGCCGCGCTCGAAGAGATCGCCGCGGCGCTGCGGGTGCGGGCGGATGCCTATCCGTGGGAGCACGGGCTGAAGACGGAAAAGCTGTATCCGGTAAGCCGGCAACTGGCGCAGACCATCAGCTTCGGGCCGGCGCCGAATAAAGCGGTGGTGGGCGAAAACGCCTTTGCCCACGAGGCGGGAATTCACCAGCACGGCGTGCTGTCGAATCCGCTGACTTACGAGATCATGACGCCGGCTTCAGTAGGCGTGCCCACGAATCGGATGGTGCTGGGCAAACATTCCGGGCGGCATGCCCTGCGGTCCCGGCTGCACGAACTGGGGTATCGGCTGTCTGCGGCGGATCTGGATGCGGCGTACCTGGCATTCACGGAACTGGCCGATCGCAAGAAGGCGATCTACGACCAGGACCTGATTAACCTGGTGGCGCATCACCGCCGCCACGAAGACCTCATTTCCGAAGAGCAGACTGGGGACGGTCCGCGCGGCGGCGATCCCGCCTTCGCGGAGCCCACGGTGCATTAGAGATCAACCCTGAACCCGGTGGTCAGCCGGCAGAAGGGAAAACCATCTTCCAGGAAAGTTCATGACGAAGAAGCTGAAGATTCTGGTGGTCGCCGGCGACGGAATCGGGCCGGAAGTGACGGGCGAAGCCGTCCGGGTGCTGCAGTCGGTGGCGGAAGAGGGCGGACACGAGTTTACGTTCCGCGAAGAGCCGATAGGCGGCGTGGCGATTCAAGGGCAGGGTTCTCCGCTGCCGAAGGTGACGCTCGAAGCCGCGCTGGCCAGCGATGCCGTGCTGTTGGGCGCGGTGGGGGGAAACGAGTTCAATGCGCTGCCGCCGAGCGAGCGCCCCGAGGCCGGGCTGCTGCAGCTGAGGAACGCGCTGGGGGGCTTTGCCAATCTGCGGCCGTCGTTCGCGTGGCCGGGGCTGAGCGCGAATTCGCCGCTGCGGCCGGAGGTGGTGGAAGGCGCGGACATTCTTTTTGTGCGCGAGCTGCTGGGCGGCCTGTATTTCGGCGAGCCGCGGCAGTGGGACAGGGCGAAGGGCGCGGCCTGGAATACGATGCGCTACACGCGCGACGAGGTGGTCCGCGTGGCGAAGGTGGCCTTCGAGCTGGCATCGAAGCGGGGGAAGAAGCTGACCTCGGTCGATAAGGCCAACGTGCTGGAGGTTTCCCAGCTGTGGCGGGCGGCGGTGACCGAGGTTGCGAAGGATTATCCGGATGTCGCCGTGGAACACCAGTATGTGGACGCCATGGCCATGCACCTGATGAACCGGCCGCGGGACTTCGACGTGGTGCTGACGGAGAATCTGTTTGGCGACATTTTGTCCGATGAGGCCGCGGTGATTACCGGATCGCTGGGCATGCTGCCTTCGGCGACCATCGGCGGCAAGGTGAACCTGTACGAGCCGGTGCACGGGTCGGCTCCGGATATCGCGGGCAAGGGCATCGCAAATCCGCTGGGCGCGATTCTGACGGCCGCGATGGTGCTGCGCTACTCGGCGGGCCTGGAAGATGAGGCGCAGGCGATTGAGGCGGCGGTGAAGCAGGTGCTGGCGCAGGGCGCGCGCACGGCGGATCTGGCCCGCGGGGACAAGTCGGTGAAGGTGCTGTCGACCCCGGAGGTCGGCGCGAAGGTGCTGGAAGCGCTGGGATCGCGGACGGGAGCGGCGGCTCGTTAGAGCAGGCCTGGCCGGCGGGCTCTTGGCCCACGGACGCGGACTCAGAATGACGGGAAGGGTTATGACTGGAAATCCGAAGACATTATTTGAGAAGGTTTGGGAGTCGCACATCGTGGCCGAGCCGCAGGGAGAGCCTGCGCTGCTCTACGTCGATCTGCACCTGATTCATGAAGTGACCTCGCCGCAGGCGTTTGAGGGGCTGCGCATGGCGGGGCGGAAGGTGCGGCGTCCGGACCGCTCGGTGGCCACGGTGGATCACAACGTGCCCACGACGGCGAACCGGCTGGTGATCGAGGACCCCATTGCCGCGAAGCAGATTGAGACGCTCAGGAAGAACTGCGCGGACTTCGGCATCACGCTGTACGATGTGCAGTCGCCACGGCAGGGCATCGTGCATGTGATCGGGCCGGAGCTGGGGCTGACCAAGCCGGGCATGACGATTGTCTGCGGCGATTCGCATACTTCGACGCACGGCGCGCTGGGGGCGCTGGCGTTCGGCATCGGCACCTCGGAAGTGGAGCATGTGCTGGCAACGCAGTGCCTGCCGCAGTCGCGGCCGAAGACCTTCCGCATCTCCGTCGAGGGCGAACTGCCCGAGGGCGTGACCGCGAAAGACATCGTGCTGGGCATCATCGGCCGCATCGGCACGGATGGTGCGACGGGTTACGTGGTCGAGTACGCCGGTTCGGCCATTCGCTCGCTGAGCATGGAAGGCCGGATGACCATCTGCAACATGAGCATCGAGGCCGGGGCGCGGGCGGGCATGATCGCTCCCGACGAGACGACCTTTGCGTGGCTGAAGGGGCGGCCGTTTGCGCCGCAGGGCGCGGCGTGGGATGAGGCGGTTGCCGAATGGCGCAAACTGGCCACCGATCCGGGCGCGAAGTTCGACCGCGAGCTGGTGATTCCCGCCATCGAGCTGGAGCCCTTCGTGACGTGGGGAACGAATCCGGGGATGGTGGTCGCGGTGACCGGCCAGGTGCCCGATCCCTCGGAGGCGCAGAGCGAGTCCGACAGGCGGGGTTATGCGCGGGCGCTCGAGTACATGGATCTGAAGCCGGGCACGCCGATCGAGGAGATCGCCATCGACCGCGTGTTTATCGGGTCGTGCACCAATTCGCGGATCGAAGACCTGCGCGCCGCGGCGAAGGTGGTGGCGGGGCACAAAGTTCACCAGAACGTGCGCGCCATGGTGGTCCCGGGATCGCAGCTGGTGAAGGCGCAGGCGGAAAAGGAAGGCCTGGACGCGATCTTCAGAGAGGCGGGTTTCGAGTGGCGGGAGCCAGGCTGCTCGATGTGCCTGGGGATGAATCCCGACACGCTGCAGCCGGGCGAGCGCTGCGCCTCGACCAGCAACCGCAACTTCGAAGGGCGGCAGGGACGCGGCGGACGCACGCATCTGGTGAGCCCGATGATGGCGGCGGCAGCGGCCGTCAGGGGGCACTTCACCGACGTGCGGACGTGGGAATTCAGGAAGGAAGAGGTGCTGGCGTAATGGAAAAGTTCCGCACATTAACGTCGAAGGTGATGCCGCTCGACCGGGTGAATGTCGATACCGATCAGATCATTCCCAAGCAGTTTCTGAAGCGCATCGAGCGCACCGGCTACGGCGAGTTTCTGTTCTTCGACTGGCGCAACGATCCCGGATTCGAGCTGAATAATCCGGGCTACAAGGGCGCGCAGATTCTGGTCGCGGCCAAAAACTTCGGCTGCGGATCGTCGCGCGAGCATGCGGCGTGGGCGCTGGGGGACTACGGCTTCCGCTGCGTGATTGCGCCGACCTTCGCGGACATCTTCCACTCGAACGCCGGGAAGAACGGAATCCTGCTGATCACGCTGCCGGAGGAGCAGGTGCAGACGCTGCTCGACCGGGCGGCGAAAACGGGCGGCTACACGCTGTCGGTTTCGCTCGAAGAGAACACGATTCGCGACGAGCAGGGCTTCAGCACGACCTTCTCCATCGATCCTTTTCGCCGCGACTGCCTGCTGAACGGCCTCGACGATATCGGGCTGACGCTGCGGCACGCGCACGAACTCGATCAGTTTGAACAACAGCACGATGCCGCCTTTTGGGTGACCCCTCGTGCCAACGCATCGGAGGAAGCAGCTCGCGCATGAGCACGAATGGCAAGACGTCGTCCGGGAAGCTCTATTCCATCGCTGTCACTGAAGGACCGAACCGCGCACCGGCGCGCGCCATGTTTCGCGCCTCGGGATTCACGCGCGAGGATCTGAGCAAGCCGATCATCGGGATCGCCAATACCTGGACCGAAATCGGCCCGTGCAACTTTCATCTGCGGCGCATTGCCGAGGCTGTGAAGCAGGGCATTCGCGAGGCCGGCGGCACCCCCATGGAGTTCAACACCGTCACCATCTCCGATGGGATCACCATGGGAACCGAGGGCATGAAGGCTTCGCTGATCAGCCGCGAAGTGATCGCCGATTCGGTAGAACTGGTGACGCGCGGCAATCAATTCGACGGGCTGGTGTGCATCGCGGGATGCGACAAGAACATGCCGGGCACGGTGATGGCGCTGGCGCGGCTCGACATTCCCGGGATGATGCTCTATGGCGGCTCGATTGCGCCGGGACATCTGAACGGAAAGGATCTGACGATCCAGGATGTCTTCGAGGCGGTGGGCGCGCACGCCGCGGGCAAGCTGGATGACGCCGGTCTGGAAGCGGTGGAAACGCATGCCTGTCCGGGCGAAGGCGCATGCGGCGGCCAGTTCACCGCGAACACCATGGCGATGGCCTGCGAATTTCTGGGGATCTCGCCGATGGGGCTCTCCGGCGTACCGGCCTTCATTGAGGAGAAGCTGGAGGCTTCGCGGCAGGCGGGGCGCATCGTGATGGATCTGGTGCGGCGCGGGATCAGGCCCAGCCAGCTGATCACGCCGAAAGCTCTCGAGAACGCTATCGCCAGCGTTGCGGCTTCGGGCGGATCGACCAATGCCGTCCTCCACTTCCTCGCGATTGCGAAGGAGGCAGGCATTCCGCTCACCATTGACGATTTCGACCGCATCAGCACGAAGACGCCGCTGCTCTGCGATCTGAAGCCGGGCGGCAAATATGTGGCCGTGGATTATCAGGCCGCGGGCGGCAGCCGCCTGCTGGCGAAGCGGCTGGTGGATGCGGGGCTGATTGACGGTTCGTGCCCCAACGTAAGCGGCAAGACGCTGGCGGAAGAAGCGGCCGAAGCGAAAGAGACGCCGGGGCAGGAGGTCATTCATACGCTCGACAGGGCGCTGAAGCCGTCGGGCGGCCTGGTGATCCTCAAAGGGAATCTGGCGCCCGAGGGCTGCGTGATCAAGGTGGCGGGGCACAAGCGCCTGGAGCATCGCGGGCCGGCCCGCGTCTTCGACAACGAGCATGCGGCCTTCCACGCCGTGGAGTCCGGCCAGATCAAGCCGAATGACGTGATGGTCATCCGCTACGAGGGCCCGAGAGGCGGACCCGGCATGCAGGAGATGCTGGGCGTGACCGCTGCGGTCGCAGGCATTCCGGAGCTGACCGACACGGTCGCGCTGCTGACGGACGGACGATTCTCCGGTGCGACGCGCGGGCTGATGGCCGGCCACGTGGCGCCCGAGGCTGCTGTCGGCGGCCCAATCGCGGCGGTACGCGAAGGCGACATCATCCATTTCGATATCCCCAACCGCAAGCTGAATGTCGAGATTGCAGATGCCGAAGTCGCGAAGCGATTGAAGGAGTGGAAGAAGCCGGAGCCGAGATTTGCGCGCGGCGTCTTCCGCAAGTACGCCAATTCGGTTTCGTCGGCGGCCGAGGGCGCAGTCACGAATTAGCTGGAAGCGGGTAGCAGTCGTGGGCCAGGCAGCACAAAGCGCGTTCCCCAGAGCGCACTAAGAACGAGGAGCACAACATGGGAACGGCAAAGAAGGGTCATTCACACAGTACACAGACAGGCGGCGCCGCAAAGGCGCCGGCGACTGGCGGGACGCGGCTCACCGGAGCCGAAATCCTGTGGGCGACACTCGAAGGCGAAGGGGTGGACGTCGTCTTCGGTTATCCGGGCGGGGCGATCCTGCCCGCCTACGACGCGCTGCGGAAGTTTCCGATTCGGCACGTGCTGGTGCGGCACGAGCAGGGCGCGTCGCACATGGCCGATGGGTATGCGCGCGCATCGGGCAAGGTGGGCGTAGCGATTGCGACCTCGGGGCCGGGCGCGACGAATCTTGTTACCGGCATTGCCACAGCGATGCTCGATTCGGTGCCGATGGTGTGCATCACGGGTCAGGTTTCGAGCAAGGTTCTGGGGACGGATGCCTTCCAGGAAGTGGATATCACCGGCATTACGCTCCCACTGACCAAGCACAACTACCTCGTGACGCGGGCGGAGGAGGTTGCGCCCGTGCTGCGTCAGGCGTTTATGGTGGCGCGGTCGGGGCGTCCGGGGCCGGTGCTGGTGGACATCACGAAAGACGCGCAGCAGGGCTCGGCGGAGTTCAATTTCGTGGCGGCCGAGCCGAAGCCGCATCGTCCGCACCCCATGCTGAAAACGGAGTCGGCGGCCACGGTGCAGGCGGCGGAGCTGATCCGCAGCGCGAAGAAGCCCGTCATTCTCGCCGGGCACGGGATCATCCAGTCGGCCGCATACGCCCAGGTGCGCACGCTGGCCGAGCGCATGAAGATTCCGGTGGCGTCCACGCTGCTGGGGCTGGGAGCGTTTCCTGCGTCGCATCCGCTGTCGCTGGGCATGATGGGCATGCACGGGGAGGCGTGGGTGAATCACGCGATCCAGCAGTCGGATCTGCTGATCGCCTGCGGGATGCGCTTCGATGACCGGGTGACAGGATCGCTGGCGACCTATGCGCCGAATGCGAAGAAGATTCACATGGAGGTCGATCCGGCGGAGATCAACAAGAACGTGAAGGCCGATGTGGCGCTGATCGGCGACCTGAAGGAAGTGCTGGAGGCGCTGCTGCCGCATTTGGCTCCGCGGGCTGACAACGGAGAGTCGGCCTGGCTGCGGGAGATCGAGGCCAGCAAGGGCGAGGTCGCGGTGCGCGACATCAAGAACCTGCCGGACAGCGGGCACCTCTATGCGGCGCACGTGATGCACGACCTGTGGCGCGCCACCGACGGCAAGGCCATCGTGGTGACCGACGTGGGCCAGCACCAGATGTGGGAAGCGCAGTACTACAAGCACGATGAGCCGCGCACGCTGATCACTTCCGGCGGACTGGGAACGATGGGCTTCGCCTTGCCTGCCGCGATTGGGGCGAAGATCGCCTGCCCGGAGAAGGAGGTCTGGGTGGTGGCCGGCGATGGCGGATTCCAGATGACGGCGGCAGAGCTTTCCACGGCGGCGCAGGAGGACCTGGACCTCAAGATCGCTGTGGTCAACAACGGCTATCTGGGCATGGTGCGACAGTGGCAGGAATTTTTTTACGAGAAGAATTACGAGGCTTCGCCGCTGCGCAGTCCCGATTTCGTGAAGCTGGCGGAGGCGCACGGAATCCGAGGTGTCGCGGTGCACAAGCGAAGCGAGGTACTGCCAGCAGTCGCGGAAGCGCGGAGCCACAAGGGACCGTTTGTGATCAACTTTCAGGTGGAAAAGGAAGATTCGGTCTATCCGATGATTCCGGCGGGCTCGGCGCTGCATGAGATGATCCGGCGGCCCAACAATCCCTTAGTAGAAACGGCGCAGGACAAGTGAAGCAGGGGTGAAGCGATCAGTGCAGGAGCGGTCAGGGATAAAGGGGTCGGCTGGCGACGCGTCCGATTCGTCTCCTGCTGCCGGCGGCACGCTTCCTCCGACAGCTTTGTTATTCCTGGCTGTGTTACCCCTGACCGCTTCATTACTGGCTGCCTGAGGTGTTTATGCTGCATACATTTGTTGCACTCGTGGAAGACAAGCCGGGCGTGCTGACGCGCGTGGCTTCGCTGTTTCGCCGTCTGAATATCAATATCGTTTCGCTGACGGTGGGTCATTCGGAGCGGCTGGGGGTTTCGCGCATGACGATTGTGTGCGACGCTTCGCCGACGGCCGGGCACCGCATCGCCGCCAGCCTGTATAAGCTGGAGAATGTCCTGCAGGTGGACGATATCGGGCAGCTCTCGCATGTTGCACGGGAGCTGGCGCTGATTAAGGTGGCGGCGACGCCGCAGACGCGTTCGCAGGTGTTCGAGCTGGCGGAGGTTTTCCGGGCGCGCATTGTGGATCTGGCCCCGGAATCGCTGATGATCGAGATCACAGGTGTGGAAAGCAAGATCGAAGGGCTCATTCAGGTGCTGAATGAGAACGGGGATCGGATCCTCGAAATCTCGCGCACCGGCCGGATGGTGATGCGGCGCGGCCAGCATACGAGCAAGGTGCTGGAGGCGATGCGCGTTCCGGGCATGGAAACGGCGGAAGATCTGAAGGCGGAGGAATCCGCCGAAGCGCCCAGCGATGAGCTGATGGCGGAGGAGACGGGGCTCAGGGAGTAGCATGGAGAGCGCAGAGCACAGCGCTCACCGAGCTGCAGGGCCTCCGGCTCGTTCCTTTGCGGGCGCCAACGACCTTGGCTCAGAGTGACATCTTTACTTACAGAAAAGGAAAACGAATGGCAAAGACGTATCACGATCATGACGCCGATCTGTCGATCATCCAGCAGAAGAAGGTAGCTGTTATCGGCTACGGCTCGCAGGGGCATGCGCATGCGCTCAACCTCAAGGATTCGGGCGTCGAGGTCCGCGTCGGGCTGCCTGCCACCAGTAAGTCCGTGGACAAGGCGAAGAAGGCCGGCCTGCAGGTCAGCCCGGTCAGCGATGCCGCCGCGTGGGGCGATGTCGTCATGATGCTCACGCCCGATCACTCCCAGGGCGATACTTATGCCAAAGAGATCGCTCCCCACATGAAAAAGGGCAAGACCCTCATGTTCGGGCACGGCTTTAACATCCGCTTCGGCGCCATTGTGCCTCCGAAGGAGATTGACGTCTCCATGGTGGCGCCCAAGGCGCCGGGGCATCGCGTGCGCGAAGTGTTCACCGAGGGCGGCGGCACACCGTGCCTGGTGGCAGTCCATCAGGACGCCTCGGGGCAGGCGCTGGCGCAGGCTCTTTCCTATGCCAAGGCGATTGGAGGAACGCGGGCGGGCGTGATCGAGACGACCTTTGCCGAGGAGACGGAGACGGACCTCTTCGGAGAGCAGGCGGTGCTGTGCGGCGGAACCTCGGCGCTGGTGAAGGCTGGCTTTGACACGCTGGTGGAGGCCGGCTATCAGCCGGAGATCGCCTATTTCGAGTGCCTGCACGAGCTGAAGCTGATCGTGGACCTGATGTACCGCGGCGGCCTGGCGTACATGCGTTATTCCATTTCCGATACCGCCGAGTACGGCGACTATACCGCGGGACCGCGAATCGTCACCGACGCCACGCGGGCGGAGATGAAAAAGATGCTGGCCGAGATCCAGAACGGCACCTTTGCGAAGAACTGGATTGAGGAGAACAAGACCGGGCGGAAGAACTTCGAGCAGATGCGCCGCAACGAGGCGGGGCTGAAGATCGAAGAAGTCGGCGCGCGGCTGCGTGCGGCGATGCCCTTCCTCGATCCGGTCGAAGTGAAGGACGGCGTGCCGCAGCCGGCGCGGCAGACGGAAACGGTGAACGCGTAGGAAATTCGACGGGGGGCGGCCTCGGGAATTCCGCTCCCCTTCCCTCCCCGGGTACGTCTTAACCACAAGAAGTTGTCGGAAAGGCTCTCTTCGGATCCCCCCCATGATCGGAAGACGCTATCTTTCTCTTGTACCGTTGCTGCTGGGCGGGTATATCTACGCCCAGGCGGGTGCTCATTGCCAGGTGGTCCCGAAGTCGCTGGCGGCCATGCGCGGCTGCTATCGCCCGCTGCTGGTCTTCAGTCCCAGCCCGCGCGACCCGCGGCTGAAGCGGCAAACGGCTCTTCTGGATGCCGCCGCGGACGACATGATGGACCGGTTCGTGTTGTTTACGCCCATCGCTCCGGATGAGCGCCGGGTGAGCACCCCCCTGGATGCGCCCTATACGGTGCTGGGTTCCCGGGAGCTGAGCGAACTGCGGAATCGGTTCAAAATACCGCAAGGGGAATTTGCCGTGCTGCTTCTCGATGAGAATGGCGCGGTGAGGCTGCGCAGCGGCACTCCGGTTTCCGTGGGCCGGCTGAATGCGCTGATCGATCGAACCCCGCGCCGGAAAGCGGAGATGCTGCGCCGGGATGCCAATTAGCGGTTCATTCAGGGAACGATTCACAGGCTCCTCATCGTAGTCGTTTACCATCCATCCATAGGGGACCGTTCCCGGGGAGGGCATCATGGACGCTTCGACAGCCGCCGACCTTGCCATTCCGATTTCAGAGTCCACTCCGGAATTCCTGCCAACGCCCCTGCCTGCGATCGTGGAGGCGCTGCGCAAAGTGGCGGCGCTGAACGGTCTGACCGAGGCCGAATATGAGTGGCTCGCCACCCGTGGTGAGGAAGTGCGGTATCCGGCGGGCGCTGCCCTGTTCCGTGACGGCGATCCGGCAACGAAAATGTCGATTCTGCTGAAGGGAGAAGTCCACGTGCGTCGGCAGCAGGGCGGAATGGCCCTGTTCGTTGCGCGCTCCGGGCAGCTGACCGGGGTGCTGCCTTTCTCGCGCATGAAGACTCACGGAGGATCCGGGGTAGCGGCCTCGGACCTGTGGGGGTTGCAGTATGACCGCGCGATTTTCCCGGAGATGCTGCAGGCGATCCCCTCCATGGGCCAGCGCTGTGTCTCGGTGTTGCTGGACCGCGTGCGCGAGATGACGCGGCTCGAACAGCAGGCGGAAAAGCTGAATGCGCTGGGCAAGCTGGCGGGCAATCTGGCCCACGAGCTGAATAATCCTGCTTCCGCGGCGCAGCGCGCGGCCTCAGGGCTGATCGAGGAACTGCGTACGTATGGGCACCAGAAGTATCTGCTGGGCGGTTTGTGCCTGGACAGGGGCCATCTGAACAGGATCCGGCAATGGCGGGTGCGGATGGAGGAGCAGGCGCAGCAGCAGCCCGCCAATGCGGTGACCCAGGCTGAGCGCGAGGACCGGCTGCAGCGCTGGCTGCGCGATCACAGCGTGGAGCAGCCGTGGCAGATCGTTCCGGATCTGGCGGAACTGGGGATTGGCCCGGAGAATCTGGATGAGCTTGCGGAATTGCTGGGGGGCGAACATCTGGAGATCGTGCTGTCCCAGTTCGCCTCCTCGGCCCGGACGGAGCGCATGGCCCAGGCCATGCTCGATTCGACGACACGCATCTTCCATCTGATAGGGGCGATTAAGGATTATTCCTGGATGGATCAGGCGCCGATTCAGGAGATCGATATCCCGCAGTCGCTTGAAACGACCCTGGCCATGCTGCAGTCGCGGCTCGAAAACGTCAGGCTCGAGCGGCGCTATGAGCCGGACCTACCCCGCATTTCCGCTTACGGCAGCGAGCTGAATCAGGTATGGATGGCGCTGCTCGAAAACGCGCTGGATGCCCTTGGAGACAAGGGATGCATCCTGCTGAGCGTGCGGCTCGCGGGCGAATACGTGGCGACAGAGATCTGGGATGACGGGCCGGGGATTCCGCCTGAAGTGCAGGCGCGGATCTTCGAGCCTTTCTTCACCACCAGGGCGCCCGGCAGCGCGCTGGGGCTGGGCCTGGACACGGCGCAGCGGATCGTGCGGCAGCATCGCGGATATATCCACGTGCAGTCGGAGCCTGGGTCCACCTGCTTCGAGGTGAGGCTTCCGGTCGAGCCGCTGCAGGCGTACTAAGCGCCAACGGCACCGCTGAGGGCGGGGTTCGCGGGTCCCCAGGCTCGCCAAAGAGCAAACGGGACGGTGCTGTCACCGTCCCGTCCAACTGTTTTTCTGCCGCGCGTTCTAGAGGGAGTTCATGTTCAGCAGGAACTCAGCGTTGTTGCGCACCTTTTCGAGGCGGCTGACGAGCAGTTCCATGGCCTCGACCGGGGAGAGCGGGTTGAGCACCTTGCGCAGCACCCAGGTGCGGGCCAGCTCATCCTTGGGAATGAGCAGCTCTTCCTTGCGGGTGCCGGAGCGCTGGATATCGATGGCCGGGAAGACGCGCTTATCGACGAGCTTGCGGTCGAGGATGATCTCCATGTTGCCGGTGCCCTTGAACTCCTCGAAGATGACTTCGTCCATGCGTGAGCCGGTATCGACGAGGGCCGTGGCGATAATCGTCAGGGACCCGCCTTCCTCGATGTTCCTCGCTGCACCGAAGAAGCGCTTCGGCCGCTGCAGGGCGTTCGAGTCCACGCCGCCGGAGAGCACCTTGCCGGAGGGCGGGACGATGGTGTTGTAGGCGCGGGCGAGGCGGGTGATCGAGTCCAGCAGGATGACGACGTCGCGCTTGTGCTCGACGAGGCGCTTGGCCTTTTCGATCACCATTTCGGCGACCTGCACGTGACGCGCTGCCGGCTCGTCGAAGGTGGAGCTGATGACCTCGCCCTTCACCGAGCGCTGCATGTCGGTGACTTCCTCAGGCCGCTCGTCGATGAGCAGGACGATGAGGACGATCTCGGGGTGATTGGCGGTGACGGAATTGGCGATGGACTGCAGCAGCATGGTCTTGCCGGTGCGCGGCGGAGCGACGATGAGTCCGCGCTGGCCTTTGCCGATGGGGGTGAGCAGATCCATGACGCGGCCGCTGATGTTCTCGCGGACGGTTTCCATCTTGACGCGCTCCTGCGGATAGAGGGGCGTGAGGTTGTCGAAGAGGATCTTGTTGCGGGTTTCCTCGGGGGACTCGAAGTTGATGGCCTCGATCTTGACGAGGGCGAAGTACTTCTCGCCCTCGTGGGGCGGCCGCACGTTGCCGCTGATGGTATCGCCGGTCTTGAGGTCGAATTTGCGGATCTGGGAAGGCGAGACGTAGATGTCGTCAGGGCCGGGCAGGTAGTTGTAGTCGGGAGAGCGGAGAAAGCCGTAGCCGTCGGGCAGAATTTCCAGCACGCCTTCGGCGAAAATATGGCCTTCCTTTTCGCTCTGTGCCTGGAGGATTTTAAAAATCAGGTCCTGCTTGCGGAGCCCGCTGGAGCCGGGGATCTCCAGACCGCGCGCAATGCGGCTCAGTTCGGTGATGTTTTTTTCTTTCAGTTCAGCGATGGTCATGGATCACCTGCAGAGAGGAATGAGTTTTGAGGAGGGGAGAATTGCTCAGGAAGGATTCTTTGCTGTGCGGGGTTCTTGCTCTTCTTATGTTAACCGGGAAAAGGAACGCCTGACAAAAAGATGCTCCGAGACCGCGCCCGCGTTGCAGCTAGGCTGCGCGGCGCTGGGGCTGCTGGATCGCGACTGTCTCCTGGCGGGAGGCCGGCGGTGCCGCTACCGGGCTCGATTCCCGGAAGCGGACCAGCACGTCGTTCATCGTGTCCTGTAGCCTGGTGTTGGGCTTGTGCAGTTTACGGGTCGCTTTGGAGGCAAGCTGGCAAAGCTGGTAACGGTTGTTCACATGAGTGAGGGCGCCAAAGATCAGTTCAGACCGCATGGGATGTATCTCCTTGCTTTCAACTAGTTCTCCGGTCGTGTTGCGTTCACAGCACTGCCGAGATCCATCGGTCCAGGGCAGGTTTGAAAAGGAACTCGAAAGCTACGTTTTTTAGACGCACAAACTCCGGCTTTCGGTCACCTAATATTTGCAGCTTCTGCGAAGCCTTTCCACGGTTCGGAGTCGCCGGTACGCTTCCCGGCGGCCACGCCTGCCCCTGCGGACGAGAACGGTACGACCCTGTGGGCAGATCGTGTCCTGCGTGTCCGGAAAGCTGAATCAGAGCGGCAATGCGCCGTGGGAGCGAATCGACAGTTCGAAAATAATCCGCGAAGGTTCCGAGGTCAACCTTTTTTTTCATAGAGCGCGCCGAGCATCATTACAAAAATTGGAATTCCACCGGTAACTGACGGGCGGAACGAATACTTACCGATGGAGGCGCGCGCGAGCCGCAGGATTGATAACGGTTCCAGAAGTACCGAAATTGGTAGAAATCATCTCCGACAGGATGCATACGAAAGTGCATCTATTTGATTTTGCACGAGTTGATCCAGTCATCGCGAGATGGACGGAGGGGAGCAACTGCCCCGATTCAGGCCCTTACTCGTAGCGAAGCGCCTCGATGGGGTCCAGATTGGCGGCGCGGACGGCGGGAATCATGCCGCTGACGATCCCTACGATCCCGAGAATGACAACGGACAGCACGAGGCTGGCAGGGGAGATCAGGAGACGAATATCGGCGGCTTGGGCATTGGAAGCGAGGGCGCTGTAAAAGGTGATGCGTCCTACCCCGAGCGAGACGGCATAGGCGAGCGCGATCCCGAGCACTCCGCCGGCCGCCGAGATGACCAGGGATTCCGAGAGAAACTGCAGCAGGATGTAGCGTTTGCGCGCCCCGAGGGCTTTTTCGATGCCGATCTCCCGGGTCCGCTGCTGCACGGCGACCAGCATGATGTTCATCAGTCCGATGCCAGCGATGCCCAGCGTCAGAGCTCCGATGAAGAGCAGCAGGGCCTCAAGGGCGATGGTGATGATCTGGAATTGGTGGAGCTGGTTCATCAGATTGGCGACATAGATGGCGTTGTGGTCCGAGGGGCGAAAGTTGTGCATGGTGCCCAGAGTGTTGCGGATCGACTGTTCCACGGCTGCGTTGTCGCCGTGGTAGGTGAGCCAGATGCCGCCCAGATAGCGCAGGTCGGAGAAGTCGCTGAAGGTATTGAAAGGGGTGTAAACTTGGCGGTTGACGTTGTCGTCGTTTCCCTCCTGCATCTTCGCCTGGAGGACACCGATGACCGTGAAGCCGATGCCGTTGATGCGGATGCGCGCGCCGATGGGATACCGGCCGCCGAAGAGCTTCGTTTTTGCCTCGGAGCCCAGAACCGCGACGTGAGCGCGGTCCTCATCGTCCTGATCGGTGAAGAAGCGTCCGTAGGCGATATCCAGTCTGAGGATGTGGGAGATCTCGGCGCGATAACCGTTCACCGTCCAGGTGTACATGTGCTGGTCGCTGGCGACGGGCTCCTGCTTGAACATGCCCGGCGAGATGTGGGTCACGCCGGGAACCGTGGCCCAGAGGCGGTCCAGATCCTCCTGGGTGAGACGTACCTGGACTCCGGCTTTCGTACCGCCCACCTGCTCCGAGGTGCGCCCCGGGAAAACACCGATGAGGTAGGTGCCCCATTCGGCGAAGATGGCCTGGATGGCCCGCCCGAAACCGGCGCCGTAGGCCAGCAGCAGTACGACGGTCGCGATCCCCCAGGCCATGCCGATGACGGTGATCAGGGTTCGACGGCGGTTGAAGAGCATCGCCTCCAGCGCCTGGCCCCAGATGTCGCGCAGCATGATTGCCTCCTATTCGCGCCGCAGGGCTTCGACCGGCTCCAGGGCGGCGGCCTGGTTGGCCGGATAGAGGCCAGCCACGATTCCGCAGATGCTGAGCGATCCGAGAGCCAGCGCTGCCGTCCAGGGCTGCAGACGAGGCGGATCGAAGCCCTGCAGACCGTTGCCGACAGCGCGCTGCAGGACCCACATAAAGAGAGCGGAGCCGCCGATGCCGATCAGGCCGCTGACGGCGGTCAGCGTCAGGCCTTCGAGGAAGAACTGAAAGAGGATGCTGCGGCTGGTAGCGCCGAGGGCCTTGCGCAGGCCGATTTCCCTGGTGCGCTCAGTGACGGAGACCAGCATGATGTTGACGATGCCGACCGCGCCCAGGGCCAGCGTCACCAGACCCACGCCGCCGAGAAAGACATCCATGGCGTCGAAGATCTTGCCGACCATCTGCTGGGCGTTGATGGTGTCCCACTCGTTGAAGACGTCGGGGGCGTTGGGCTCGAATCCGTGGCGGCGGGCGATGATTGCGTGGACCTCGTGCTTGGCAATGACGTTATCGCCGCGGATCCGGGGCTGGTACTGGATCGAGTCCACGGCATCGCGCGGCACGTCATAGCCTTTGAGCGGAAACATCTCCAGCATCACGGTGAGAGGGATGTAGACCTGCTGGTTCTGTTCGTCGTTGTTGCCGAAGCCGACTTTGCCGGCGATGCCGACCACTTCAAAGCGGGTGCCGTTGAGCAGAAGGTATCCGCCGACAGCGGGTCGGCCAGGGAAGAGCAGGGTCGCGCTCTTCTGTCCCAGAACCGCGACGCGGTTGTGGTCGCGCATGTCGCTGTCGCTGAGAAAACGGCCTTCGGCGATGGGCAGGAAGCGGATGCCCTGGTAATTCGGCTGGACGCCCATGACCTGGCCGCCGGCGGTCTCGTACATGCTTTGCTGCTTGATATCGCCGCGCTGGATGAGGTCCGTGACATCGCGAACGTCGGCGGCCTGGGCGCGGATCGCCTCCGCGTCGGAAACGGTGAGGTAATAGGGGCTCATTCCGGTGTGCTGGCCCGGCACCGCGGGGATATTGCCGCCCCACATCATGATGAGGTCGTTGCCGAGGGAGGCGAACTCGCGCTTCTGGCCGGAGCGGAAGCCTTCGCCCACACCCACCAGCAGCAGCAGCGAGCCCACGCCCCAGGCGATCCCGAACATGGTCAGGAACGAGCGCAGCTTGTTGGCCCGGATCGCCAGGAAGACCTGCCCGAGAGTGTCGCCGAGGCTTTGCATGTGCCTCATATCGGATACGCGGCCCGCGGGACCGGGGTTCCGTCAGCGCGGCAGCAACGCGGCATGCGACGACCCCTGGCCGGGTGCGCCGCACCCATGACGGAGATTTTCCGAGTGAAGCGGCCGCCCTACTTTGTGCTGGTAAGCGCCTGCAGTACGGATTCCGTGCTGGGCTGCGACTGGCGCAGATATTCGCTGACGCGGGCGCGTTCGTCGGGGGCCAGAGTGGGCACCAGCGCGAGAATGCGGCGCATGGTGGTCGCCACGTCGTCGACCAGGTTCATCATGCGAATGGCTTCACCGGAAAGGGGCATAGGACCTCACTTGACCTCTCTGCTCATTTTCGGCCATGCCGGCGAATTCGGCAAAGCGGCGCCGGAAGCGAGGGGCTGCGGCTATTTCCAGTTCTTCTGTTCTTTGAGGTAGATCTTCACGTAGTCCAGGTAATTGCGGGCGTATTTGAGGATCATCTCGCGGTCGTCGGAAGTCAGGTCGCGCAGGACTTTTCCGGGGACGCCGGCCACCAGGGAGCACCTCGGGATCACCGTATCCTCGGGAATCACGGCTCCGGCGGCAACGATCGAGCCCTCGCCGATGCGGACATTGTTCAACAGCGCCGCTCCCATGCCGATGAGGCAGGCGTCCTCGATCACGCAGCCGTGGACGGTGGCGTTGTGGCCGATGGTGACCCAGTCGCCGACGACCACCGGATACAGATAGCGCATGCCGTGCAGCACGGCGCAGTCCTGGACGTTGGAGTGGGAGCCGATGCGGATCGAGTGAACGTCGCCGCGCACGACGGCGTTCATCCAGACGCTGGAGTGCTCGCCGAGCACCACATCGCCGATCACCTGCGCGGAAAGATCGATGTAGCAGGTGGACGGAATCACCGGAGTATGGCCCTGATAAGAGCGAATCATGGCATTAGTCTGCGGCGATACGGGTTGGCGCGCAAGGGCGAGGCGCGGCCGTGGCGGGATCTCTTTTGGTGAGGCAAAGGAGCGCTGCTTTTCGCCCTCGGCTGATCCTCACCGGTTTTACAGCTCCCGCAGCCCGGCGGCCTGATAGATCTGCGAGATCAGCGAAATGTCGCGCAGGCCTTCTTCCCCGTCGGTTTTCGGCTCGCGGTTATTCCAGATGCAGTCCGCGAAGGAGTCGGCTTCGGCGGTGAACTGGAGCGGGTCGTGCTGCTCGTCCGGCTCGTCGATGATCTGGCCGTCCCGCGTGCGCGCCCGGAGATGGAGCCCCTCGTAGATGAAGGCGGGATCCATCTCGATGACTCCCTGTGAGCCGTGAACGCGGAAGTAGCCCTGCATATCTCCGCCGTAGGTGGTGTTGCAGCTCGCCAGGATGCCGGAAGGAAACTGCATGGTCCAGCCATCGTTCTCTTCCACCTCGTTGAAGCGGCCATCGCGGTCGATCACCGAGGAATTCGCCTTGATGTCTGCCGGCTCTTCGCCGGTGAGGTAGCGGCAGGCGTTCAGGGCATAAATGCCCACGTCCATCAGCGGGCCTCCTCCGGCCATCTTCCTGTTCAGCCGCCATTCGCCTGGCTTGATATTGAAGCCGAAGGCGCTCTCGATGGCCTGCACCTGCCCGATGGCGCCGGAGCGAATGAGCTGGATGGCCTTCAGGTGAAGCGGCTGGTACTGGCAGCGGTAGGCGATCATCAGCTTCACGCCTGCCCTGCGGCAGGCGTTGATCATGGCGCGGCAGTCGGAGATGCTGGTGGCCATGGGCTTTTCGCAGAGGACGTGCTTGCCGGCCCTCGCCGCGCGAATGGTGTATTCCGCGTGCATCGAGTTCGGCAGCGCAATGTAAACGGCGTCGATATCCTTGTTGCTGCGGATCTCGTCGTAACTGTCGTAGTCGTAAATGGAGGGCGACGGCACGTTGTACATGGCGGCCTGTTTCTCCGCCTTATCGCGATGACCGCTGACCAGGGCGGTGATGCGTCCGGTCTTCGAGAGCGGCAGGCCGGGCATGAAGTGGCCCATCGAGATACGGCCAAGGCCGACGATGCACCAGCCGAGTTTGCGGCCGGAGGACTGGGCGGCATCCCCGGTTTGCGCTTCGATTTCCGGCAGCGCGCCGGAAAGGGCGGCCATCGTGCCCAGGCGCGAAAATTCGCGGCGAGTCAGCTTCATGCTACGTTGCTCCTCGCGCTCATTGTAGGGCTTTTGCTTACCAGGAAACGAAGGGCGACTGCCTCACCCATGCATCGCTGGTGAGCTGCGCCAGCATGAAGGCGGCAACATCCGCGCGCGCGATCCGCGTGCCGCCGCCCGGCAGTGCTTCTCCGTCGACGCGATACCTTCCGCGGCCGGGCTGATCCAGCAGGCGCGGAGGCTGTATGACGGTCCAGTCCGTATCGCTGGCGCGGATCAGCTCCTGCATCCGCCGCTGCGATCGGAAGGGTCTTCTCAGGACGGTGGCTGCCACCGCGCGCAGCAGGAACTGCATCGCGGGAGAGAGCCTCTTTCCGGCATCGGGCCAGACACCGGACGCGCCGAGCACGATGAGTCTGCGGACGCCGTTCTGCTGCATGGCCGAAAGGATGAGGGCCATGGACCGGGGAAGCAGGCTGTCGTTAGCCAGCGAGCGCGCCCCTAATGCCGAGAGCACGGCCTGCTGGCCGGCGATGGCGGTGGCGACGGCATGGCTGTTCCGCGCATCGCCCACCACCACCCGCAGCCGGTCGCGCCCCGTGACCCTGTCAGGATTCCTCACGAAGGCGGTCACTTCATGACCCAGCGCGCTGGCCTGCTTCACCAGCTCCTGTCCTGTTCCGCCCGAAGCTCCGAAGACGACGATCTTCATCCGCGCTGCCCTCCTGTGCGCCTGTTGGACTGGCTGGGATCGTTTACCGGTTCAAATTTTCTGAAGGACGACGCTCGGGTGCGTGAAAGGTGGAAGCCCTTTGATGCGGCTCCTGCGTAATGTCGACACGGGAGGTCGTCACTCCTCTCGCAGCAGTACGGCAGGATCCGCCACGGCGGCGCGGCGGGCGGGCACGGATGCGGCGGCCGTCCCGATGGCGATCATCGCGAGCAAGGCTCCGGTCAGCACGATCGGATCCCAGGCCGTGGCTTCATAAACAATGCTGGCCAGCACGCGGGTCAGAGCCGCGCCCAGGGCGAGCCCTGCCAGGGAGCCGATGGCCAGCAGCAGCACGGTCCGGCCCAGCGCGGCGCCGAGCACCTCCATCGGCTGCGCGCCCAGGGCTACGCGGATGCCCATCTCCCGCAGCCGCCTCGCGACGGTATAGCTGGTCATGCCAAAAATACCGGTGGCTGCGAGCATTCCTGCCAGCAGACCCAGAATGCCAAGGGCCACCGTGGCGGCGCGGGCAGGAAAGAGGACCAGGGCCAGTGCGTTCGGCCAGCTCTCGATGGTGACCGGGAGGCTGGGGTCGATCTTGTTCATCATTGTGCTCAGAGCGGCTGCCATTTCGGCGGGAGAACGCTGCGAGCGCACGACCAGAGTTGTGTCATTTTCGTTGTGCTGCCCCAGAGGCCAATACATGGCCGGCTGCGGATCCTCGGTCAGGGAATCGTATTTTCCATCCTCGACAACGCCGACGACTTCGTAAATGTCGGGGGTGCGGCCCGGCTCGGCAAAGTACCTGCCCACGGCCGGAGCGTCTCCGAAGAGTCTGCGCGCAAACGTCTGATTGATGAGGGCCACGTGGGGTGTGTTCGCACTGTCGTTCCACGTGAAATCGCGTCCGGCAAGCAGCCGTGTTCCGGCGGCGTGCAGGTAGCCAGGAGAAATGATGAAGAATTGTGCTTCCGTTACGCTGTTGGAATTACGGAAATCCGTTGTGCCCTCCCGGTAGACAGGCGTGGAGCTGCCGCTCGCGCTCAGCGGCGGTGCGTCGACGCTTCCCACCGCCGTGACCCCCGGGATCCTCGCGGCATCTTCAATCATTCGCTTCTGCACCGGCAGCGAGGTGGCGTCGGTGTAGCCTGCCATCTTCGTAGCAGTTTCCACCAGGGTCGCGCCCTGCGGTTGAAAGCCGAAGGACGCGTGCAGCTGGCGGCTCATGCCGCGCAGACCCACCAGCGCGCAGGTGACCAGCAGCGCGCACAATGCCACCTGGAGGCCCAGCAGCAGGTCGCGAATCGTGAGGCGGCGAAATACGCCGTGTGCCGCGCCGGCTTTCATCATCTGCATGGCATCGGTTTGCCAGATTTGCCGCGCGGTGAGAATCGCCGGCAGGATGCCGCTGGCCGCCGCCAGCACGACAGCCAGTCCGTAAACGCGCGCATCCGGTGTGACGGTGACGCGGATCGGATAGGCGGCGATTGGATGCCATTGGCTGAGGAAGCCCATGAGGGTATTGGCCACCAGAACCCCAATGAGACCGCCACCCATGGAGAGAAGGATGGCCTCGGCCAGAACCTGGCGGAGCATCCGCCAGCGGCTGGAGCCGATGGCCAGGCGGATGGCCAGCTCGCGTCCGCGATCGGCGGCGCGGGCCGCAAAGATGCTCGCCAGGTTGACGCAGGCTGCCGCCAGCACCAGAAAAGCGAGCAGCAGGACGCCGGTCAGAAACTCCCGCGCCGGGTTGCCGAGCAGGTCGCCCAGCAGTCCAACCCGGGTCAGACGCGCGCCCATCTGGTCGTTGGTGTCAGGATATTGCTTTGCCAGCTGTCCTGCGACTCGGTTCAGATCGGCCAGCGCCTGGCGTTCCGTCACGCCTGGCTTCATGGCGCCAAACATGAAAATGCCGTGGTTATAGCGTTTGTCGAGGTAGTCGTAACCCTCGACCTGCGCTTCGTTCATCATGGGGATCCAGAAATCGGGCCAGAGAAAGACCTCCGTGCCATGAAAGTCCGGAGGCGCTACACCGATCACGGTGAAGGGCTGTTTGTCGAGGTCCACCTTCGCGCCGATCACCCGCGGATCGGCTCCGAAATGCGCCCTCCAGTAGCTGTCGCTCAGAACGACCCAGGGCATGGAGTTCGGACCATGCTCGTCGGCTGTGTGGAAGAAGCGGCCCAGCTCCGGCTGCACGCCCAGCATGTCGAAGTAATTACTCGTGACCTCGTAGTCCCAGACTTCCCGGGCCAGACCTCCGGTGCTGGTAGCCGCCTGCCCGATGCGAAAGGCCGCAATGGCGCTGAAGGTGGTGTTCCGTTTCTGGAAGTCGACGATATCCGGGTAGGACTGGCTGATGAACCCCTGCGGTTTTTGCTCGATCATCCGCAGCCTGTCGGCATGGGCGACCGTCAGGGGGCGCAGGATCGCGGCATTCATGACCCCAAGGACGACCAGATTGGCGGCGATGGCCATGGTCAGCGACAACACCGCTATGAGCGCAAAGCCAGGTGCGTGGCGCAGCCGCCTGGTGGCAATCCGGATGTCGTTCCAGAGGTCCTGCATTCCCTGTCCTCCGTTGAGGAGATCCCTTTCCGGAGGTCAGCATGCGCGGAGCCACCCTGCCACGGGACAGATGCTACGAGAAACGTTGAACTTAGGGCTGGCCGAGAGGGTTGCGCTGAAGGAGAGATGTCCGTTTTCGATACGCGGCGTCCGATCGCGGACAGGGGCCTCTCCGCCGCTGCCGGCCTGGGCTGCGGACGGGACCGGATGCGGCCGGCCGAAAACAGCTCACTTCGGGATCCGCAGCCCAGGCCGCGGATGGCTGGCGCCGAATCATAAGATCCTAATCAGCCTTATAACTGTCTTTTCCCCAGTGGAAGGTGACCGCCGGCGAGCAGCCCGGTTCGGAGGCCGCGGGGGCCGCGGGAGCCGCGGGAGCCGCGGGTGTTTGCAGGCTCGGCGCATCGGACACGCCGATATAACGTACGGTGGTCTGGCCGGCATCCACGCCTTTTGCGCCCGAGAGCAGGGCTACCACCAGCTGGCCCTGCGCATTGCTCTTGGTGCTGATGGTACGGGTATTGTCGGCCGTGATGGTATCGAGTTTCAGAGCCTTGTCGGCCGGAAAACCTGTGCCCTCGACCAATACCAGGCTGGCATCCCTGACGCCCAGCAGGACCTCCAGTTTGCAGCCTTTGTCCTGGCTGGTGATCGGGAAAGGAACCGCGCTGGTGGCGGCTCCGTGCTTCTGGTCCGCGCCGATGAGAGCGACGCGGATCGCTTCACCGGGGGCGGCCGTGGTCTGAATATGCAGGGGCTGGTTGGGCTGCATGGTGTCGGTGCAGCCGGGGGCGCCGAAACCCGGCATCGGCGGCGATGCCGGTGCTGCGGCTGGGGCGGCTCGGGCTTTCGCGGGCGCTGACGGCTCTGCCGGCGCCGGCGGCGCGCACACGGCGACTCCGCTCGCATTGACGGTCAGCCCGTTCATGAAGGTCCGGGCCTGGGTATCGAGGGGCCAGCGGATCAGGGAGAGCTTTTCGCCGGGTGTGAACCCGGAGCTGGTGATCTGGTAGTCGATGCGGGTGGTTCCGTCGGGGATCTTTGCGCGATTGATCTCAACCAGAGAAATGGCGATGCCGGGAGTGGAGATTTGCGGGCCCCAGCGTGCCTGCGCACCGGCGAGACGCGTGATAGCGGCGAGAATCCGCTGCTGGTGCTCTTCGGCCTGTTCGGCCGGAGTCGGCGTGTGCGGATCGGGGGGCAGGTCTTCGAGACTCGGCGGCGGCGCCCCTGGAACGAGCCCTCCGGTGGGAGCGGCCTTCTGCGACGGCGAACCGGCGGGCTGCTGGGACGACGAAGTTGCAGGCAGCTGCGAAGACGTTGCCGGGGCCGGCGCGGACGACTGAGCCGCGGAACCGAGGCAAAGGACTGCCGCGAGAACGCTGACTGCGGCCACATATCGGGGAACCATACGTCTGAGGATAGTCGAAAATCCGGATTGCGCGCAGTCTGCTGCCGGGCGGGTGACGGAGGAGCACGAAGGGGTATCTAATGGTTGATGCGATGCGAGCGCTCCGCAACATCCCGCTGGCGCTTGTGCTGCTGGCGCTGACTCCGGGCTTCCCTTTGACTCCGCTGGCCGGCGTGCCGGCGCATGCGCAGATGGCCGGCCGCAAACGGCTGATTCTGAAGGATGGAACCTATCAAATTGTAGTCCGCTGGAAGGTCGAGGGCGACCGCGTCCGGTATCTGAGCGCCGAGCGCGGCGACTGGGAGGAAATTCCTTACTCCCTGATTGACTGGGCAGCGACCGAAAAGTGGAACAAGGAGCATAAGCCGGGGGTAGAGCAGCAATCGGAGCCCGCCCAGCAGGCTTCGTCTCCAGCCCAGGATCAGGCGGCCGCCGCGGCGATTGATCGCGCAGAGGCTGCCGAACGCGCCGATCAGCGGGCGCGCATGCCGCAGGTGGTGCCCGGACTGCAGCTGCCTGACAACGATGGCATCTTCGTGCTCGATTATTTCCAGGGAATCCCCGAACTGGTGGAACTGCACCAGAGCGCCGGCGATGTGAATCAGGGTGGAACGCACAACGTGCTGCGTGCGGCGATCAACTCGTTTCACGGCGCGCAGGAGCCGGTGCGGATTAACGGGCAGGCGGCCCGGGTTCGGCTGCACATAAACGACCCAGCCCTGTACGTCAGCCTGAGCACGGGCGAAAGCGAGCAGATTGCCCCGCAATCGGCGCTGGTCGTCAATACGCATGAAGACGACTCCATCAAGGACAAGAACTCGTACAGTTCGCCCAACAGCCGCTATGCCATTGTCCGGGTTGAGGTGCAGCCGGGCGAACGGGTCATCGGCGCCGTCCGGATCAGCCGCCTGGGCGCCGTGACCCAGTCGGAGAGCATCGTGCCGACCAATGAAGAAATCCTGCCGGGCCGGCACTGGATGAAACTGACGCCGAGAGAGCCATTGCCCGTGGGCGAGTACGCCCTGATGGAGATCCTGGGGCCAGGCGTGGTCAACCTGGACGTCTGGGATTTCGGTGTTTCTCCGAATGCTCCGGAGAACCGGCATCCGATTACGCCGACAAAGAGCAGCGACTAGCGGTTCACCGCCATCCGCTATCCGTTCCTCATTGCCGCACATCGTCGGAAGGCCGCATGCTGGTCAGGGCGGCCAGCACTTCGTGGCTGTGGACGCTGGGATTCACCTTCGTCCATACCCTGACGATCTTGCCTTCGGGGTTGATGAGGAAGGTGTTGCGGTTAGCGATCTGCAGCGGGCCGAAGTTGCCGAGCGAGCCGTACTTCTTAACCACCTTCTTGCCGGGATCGGCGAGCAGAGTGAAGTGCAGGCTGTCCTTCGTGCAGAACTGTCTGTGGCTGTCGACCGTATCGACGCTGACACCGAGGATCGCGGCGTTGAGAGCCTTGTACTGGCTGAGATCGCGCTGGAAATTGTGGGCCTCGATGGTGCAGCCGGTCGTCATGTCCCTGGGATAGAAGTAGAGGACGACCCATTGGCCGCGGTAATGGTCGAGATTGACCTCCTGGCCTTCCTGGTTGGACAGGGTAAAGTCAGGGGCGGTCTGGCCCTCCTCGGGCATGGGGGCGTTGTTGGCGGCGAATCCGCGCTGGATCGCGAAGGCGGCAACGACGAGAATGGCGACGGCGATGGCGATCAGGGAGATTTTCGACATGATCTTCTCCTCGTCTCTGCGTGGCCGGTCCGGGGTGCGCACCATTATCCATGTTCAATCGCGATCACGGCAACTCCGGCAGCGTCGGCCTCGGTGCACACAGCATCGCGGTCGAAGATGAGGGTGCGATGGGCTTCAAGAGCGAGACAGGTGGCGCCGGCCTGGCGCATGGTCTGGATGGTGCGGATGCCAATGACGGGAACGTCGAAACGCATGTCCTGCCTGGGCTTGGCGACCTTGACGACGGTCAGGGTGCGCTCGAGTGTGGACGCAGGATCCCCCAGGGTACGCATCAGTGCGCCGGCGCGCTCGATGGTGGCGTCGGTGCCTTCCATGGCCTCGATCGCGACGCAGGCCTGGGCGGCGATGACCACCGTCTGCCCCAGATCGAAGCCGGCGAGGGCCAGCGCGACCTGGCGGCCGTAGTCGATGTCGCGCTGCTCCTGTTCGCTGGGCGGGCGGGCGGTGAGGACGCCGGGCTGGGCGAGCAGCGGTTCAAGGTAGGCTGTCGACGGGATGAGGCGGATGCCTTCGTCGGCGAGGACTTTGGCGACGGCGCCCAGCAGCATGTCGGTGTTGCGGGTGCGCAGGTTGAGGAGCAGCTTGCCGAGGCGCCAGTCCGGGCGGATGCTCGAGAAGATCTGCTTGTGCTTCACCTGGCCGGCCATCACGGCCTCGGAGACGCCTTCTTTGTGGAAGGTGTCGATGAGGCGAGACAACTCGCCGAGCGAAAGCCAGTGCACGCGGATGCCGGGATCGGCCTGGGCGCGGGCGTTCATCTCGGGATCGGTCTCTTCCCTGATGGCGGCGACCACGACTTCGGCGCCGTGAGCGCGCGCGGCGTCGAGGAGGAGAAAGGGGAAGCGTCCGTTGCCGGCGATGAGGCCGAGTTTTTGCGAAGATGCCATTTGTAACCGTTGCTGGGTTATTTTGCTCCGGCGGAGCGCGCCAGGCGGTCGTAGTTCAGGATCGCATTGAATACCAGCGCATAACTGCCGATGGTCTCGCCGCGGTAGATGGGGTTGTTGGCGAAGAGCAGGACATTGCCGCTGCCGTAGTGGGCATCGACGACGATGGGTTTCTCTTCGATGGAGCCGGCATTTTCGAGCAGTCCGGAGAGCAGCAGGTTCTTTGCCGAGGTGAAGCGGAGGATCACGTTGGGGCGGTCCTGCTCAGGGATCACGTATGGGTTGTTGCGCGCTTCTTCTTCGTTCAGCGGGGTGGCCTCCCAGGGCTTCGGCGAGGGCAGAGGCGCGGGCTGAACCGCGGCGCGGCCCTCGGGCGCATCTTCTTCCTGCGGGCCGCCTCGGCCGGTGGAGCGGTGGAAGTCCTTCTCGGTCAGCACGTGATGCGGGATGGTGAGGTTCGAAATGGTGAAGGCCATGCCGTCGGCGCTGTAAACGGGGAGCGAGTCGCCATAGCCCGCGGCGATAGGGCTGCTGCCGTCGACGAACTGCGCGCCGAGCACGCTGCCAACGACACGGGCATTGCCGTGGTTGAGGAAGACGCCGGGGGCGAGGCCTTCGTCGATGGCGAAGCGGGCGGTGTCTTCGGCGGTGATGAGCAGGCCGCCCTCTGCGATGAAGTCCCTGAGGTGCTGCACGCCGTCGGAGCCGAGGCCGGGACGCATGTCGGGCGTGGAGTCAATGCGGCCGAGGTTGGGCGTCAGGTCGGTCTTCTGCCAGGGGAGCGGATTGCCCCACATGGGCATGCCGTCGACGAATTGCTGCGCGCTCACGTGGGTCACGGGCGCGAAGACAATCACGTCGTACTTCGAGCGCAGGCTGCCTTCATGGGAGACGGTCTGGGTGCTGATGTAGTCGTACGGGACGTGGAGTTTATCGAGTGCCTGGCGCCACCAGCCTTCCGTCTGGGTGGCGAGCCAGGTGTGCATCAGCGCAATGCGCGGCGCACGGGCGTCATGCATCCGGACCGATGGCGCGGAATGGAGGCTGACAGCGGTAACATCGGCGTTCTTGATGGCGGAGTGAACCGCATCGGCATCGGCATTCTGGATGATGAGCGAGCCGGCGTTGAAATGCTGGTTGTCGGCATCAAAGGGCTGCTGGGTCACGGAGATCTTCGCGTCGCGGAGCGTGTAGCGCAGACCGAGGAGGGTGATTCCACCATCGTTGTTGATGGCGACGACGTCGCCTGATCCGGTGAGCGAGCCCGCGGGAGCGCCGGCATCGGAGACAGGATCCATTTTGGCCTTCAGAATCGACGCATCGGTGACGCGCACCGTGGACACATCGAAGAGCTCGGGAAAGGACCAGCCGGTGTCGTCGTAGGGGCTCTTCTGCGGGTCGCTGGGCGCCCAGTACTGGCGATCGAGCAGGGCGTCGGCGATGCGGGAGTACGGCTGATCCATGCGAATGACGTAGCTGCCGGCGGGAAGGGTCTGCGGTCTGGGCAGGTCTCCCGGCTTTTCGGGCTTATTTGTAACCGTTACCGGCTCATTTAACCGGCTGATTTCGATGTGCTGGAGGGCGAGGACGCGTAGCAGTTCCGCGCGCCTGCTCTGTGACTGGCCGTCAGCCGAAATGACATAGGCCGCCGGACCGGCGGCAGTGGGCTTTTCGATGGAGCGCTTTGCCTTGAGGTAGTAGTTCTGGAGCCACTGCTGGCTGTTCTGCGCGAAATACGACAGCGTCGTGAGCAGCGCGGTTTCTTCGTAGTTATTGTTGTCGCGCTGCGACCATGTGACGACGGGCAGCGGCGGGTTCTGTTTGTACCAGGTGCGCTGGTACTCATCGGGATCGAGGATGCGCCGTTCAGTGTCGGCGCCGCCGTTGCCGAAGGTCTCGTAGAGGCGGCTGATGCCATTGTGCAGAGCGGCGAGGAACATGAGATAGCCGGGGCTCCACGTGTCAAAGTCGCCGTGAGTAAAGACGCCGGGCATGCCCAGCTCGGTCATCTGCGAGACGTTGTTCCAGCCGATCTCGGCCCATTCGCCGGCCAGGATGGGATCGATCCAGGCGTTGTAAGGACCGTCGCCGACGGTGTTGTCGTAGAGGAAGGGGACGGATTCATGCAGGTCGTGCAGGACCTGGGCGTGCCAGGCGAGGTACGCGTTCAGCACGTTGCGAGTGAGGTCGAGCGTCATGCCCATGGCGTCGCGGTTGTTATCGTGCGCGACGTAGTGGCCCCAGTAGATGAGGCGCGGATAGTTCTGGCCGAGGTGGGCGCGGTGCCATTTGTAGAGATCCACCATGCGGTCGCGGCCATCGACTTCGACGACCGGAGTGATCAGCACGATCATGTGCGAGCGGATGTACCTGATGTAGGGCGAGTCGTCGACGGCGAGGCGATAGGCCAGCTCCATCAGGGCGGTGGGTGCGCCGGTTTCGGGCGAGTGGATGGTGCCAGTGATGTAGTAAACGGGGAAGGACTGCTGCACGAGCGCGGCCGCGGCCTGATCGTCCATGTGGATGGTGCGCGGATCGGCGAGTTTTGCCAGGCGGGCGTCGTTTTCCTTCTGCTGCGCGAGGAGCGAGGCATCGGCGATGGCCACCGCGATCATCTCGCGTCCTTCTTCTGTGTGGCCGATGGTGAAGACCTGCACGCGTGGGGTGCTGGCGGCGAGCAGGCGGAAATATTTGTAGACGTCTTCCGCGTAGGGCAGCATATTGGGCGCGCCGGAAACGTCGCCGAGGACCTTTTCGGGCGTGGGAACAGTCTTTGAGGCGGGAAGGTAGTCCGTGAGGGGCGAGTTAAAGTACGGTTCGGTGGTGTACTGGCGGATGCGGCTGGTGTAGTCCTGATCGACGGGCTGGCGGGGGTCGCGGGCGTAGGCAGCGCTGATGCCGGTTGCGGCGGATGCGGGGGCGGCGGCGGCCCGGATAGATCTCTGCGCGTGGCCTGGAGACTGAGCGAGACAGAGGAAGGCGAGAGGCAGCAGCAGACTACGGACAGAAGCGTTCATGAAGGCAAAGCCCCTGAGGTTTTCTTGGCGACGGAGCAGGATATCAGGAGTGGGCAGGTCCCGGGTTGCGGCAGGGCCGAGCACGGCAATCCGAATGCGTGCGCCGGCGTGCGGGAAGAACCTATTCCCACTCGATGGTGCCGGGAGGCTTCGAGGTGATGTCGTAGACGACGCGGTTAATGCCGCGGACCTCATTGACGATGCGGCTGGAGATGGTCTTGAGCACCTCATAAGGCAGCGGGACCCAGTCGGCGGTCATGCCGTCTTCCGAATGCACGGCGCGGATGGCGCAGGTATAGGCGTAAGTGCGCTGATCGCCCATTACGCCGACGCTCCTGACGGGCAGGAGTACAGCGAAAGACTGCCAGATCTGCTGGTAGAGGCCGGCCGTCTTGATTTCGCTGACGACAATGTCGTCGGCTTCCTGCAGCAGGGCTACGCGCTCCGGCGTGACTTCGCCGAGGATGCGCACGGCGAGGCCGGGGCCCGGGAAGGGCTGGCGCTGCAGGATGTCTTCGGGCATGCCGAGGTCGCGGCCGATGCGGCGGACCTCGTCCTTGAAGAGATCGCGGAGAGGCTCGATGAGCTTCAGCTTCATCGTCTCGGGCAGACCGCCGACGTTGTGATGGCTCTTGATGGTCTGCGAAGGACCTTTGACGGATGACGATTCGATGACGTCGGGGTAGAGCGTGCCCTGGACCAGCCAGTCGACTCCGCCGGTTTGCTGGGCGATGCGGTGGGCCTCGTCGTCGAAGACGGCGATGAATTCGTTGCCGATGATCTTGCGCTTGGCTTCGGGGTCGGTGACCCCGGCCAGCTTTGCGAGGAAGCGCCGGCTGGCGTCGACGGCGACGAGCCGGAGGCCGAGCTTGTCGCGCAGGTTCTGCTGGACTTTGGCGAATTCGTCCTTGCGCAGAACGCCGTTGTTCACGAAGACACAAGTGAGCCGGTCGCCGATGGCCTTGTGAACCAGGACCGCGGCAACGGAGGAATCGACGCCGCCGGAAAGCGCGCAGATGGCGTGGCCCTGGCCGACTTTGTCGCGGGTGGTGGCCACGGTGGACTGGACGAAGTGCTCCGGGGTCCAGTCGGACTGGGCGCCGCAGATGTTGAAGAGGAAGTTGCGCAGCAGCGCGGTGCCCTGTTTCGTGTGATGGACTTCGGGATGGAACTGCACGGCCCAGATGCGGCGCTCCGGACTGGCGATGCCGGCGACGGCGCTGGCGGTTTTCGCGGTGAGGTGGAAACCGGGCGGCAGCTTAAGGGCCTCGTCTCCGTGGGACATCCAGACATGGATCGAGGCGGGGATCGCGGCAAAGAGCGGATTCTGCACATCGACGATTTCAACCTCGGCATGGCCGTATTCGCGCTTCTCGGCGGAGCGCACCCGGCCACCGAGGTGGTGAGTAATGAACTGCAGCCCGTAGCAGATGCCAAGCACCGGCAGGCCAAGATGCAGAACCGCCGGATCGGCGGGGGGCGCGTCGGCGTCGTAGACCGAGCTGGGGCCACCGGAGAGGACGATGCCGACGGGATTCTGCGCGCGGACGTCGTCGATTTTGGCGGTGCAGGGGAGGACGACGGAGAAGACGTTCTGCTCGCGGATGCGCCGCGCAATGAGCTGCGTGTACTGTGAGCCAAAGTCGAGGATGACGATCGAGGGGATGTTCACGGGATAGCTTATTCTAGCTGGCCGGCGCTCAGGGGCGGCGCGGCGGGGATCTCGGCCTCGGTGGCGGGCGCGCAGACCCTCCATAGTTCCACAAACGCCGCCACGCGCGCGACCTGGAAGAAATCCGATGCCACCATGTAGAGCAGCGTCACGACGGCCCACCAGGCATAGAGGGAGGTACCGTGGACTTCAGCCTCAAAGGGCAGCGGCGTCGCCGAGAACACCATGGCGAGGACGATGAGAGCCAGCTTGACGATGCCCATGACCAGGTTGATTTCGACCAGCTTGCCGGCCAGTGTGCCGAGGCGCAGGCTGCGCAGAAGACTGCCGCCGATGCTGCAGTCTTCGAGCACCGTGAGTAGCGGGGCGATGGAGAAGACCCAGCTCAGGAGCGCCCAGACCGTGAAGATGCCGAGCGAGAAGATGATGACCAGCGAGCAGTAGAGCACCAGGTCCGGCTCGGCGGATGCACCGGAGGCCGAAGTGGAAAGGCTGTAATGCGCGGCCCAGTGGACGGCGGCATACCACACGGCGAAACTGCCGACGAGGGCAGCGATCCGGATCAGCTGCAAAACAATCATGCCCACCGGGCGCCATGGCATGTCGAGCGAATAGCGGCGGAGGACAGCATTGCGGCCAACGCCGGCAGCGACCGCCCAGGCGAGCATCGCCAGGGGCAGCAGCCAGGCAAGGGCGTGTTCGATCGGAGGCCGGAGCACCGCGATGGCGTCGGCGACCTGAATTGCTCCCTGCATGGGGTACTCGAGGGAGAACTGAAACACGCCGGTGGCCTGCAGACGCTCGGCGGTCTCGGCCCAGATATGCAGCGCTTCCCAGGCGAGCAGCGCCAGCAGCGGCAGGCCGAAGCTCCAGCGCCAGAGCAGTTCACGGAAGAGCAGCGAGGGACGTTTCCAGCAGAGGCCGAGAATCTGGACAAAGGACTGCGTACCGCGCGGGCCGCTCACGCTGATGGGCCGGATGCGGGTGGTGGAGGCCGCCATTTCCTCCTATTTCACCACGATGTTGATCAGCTTGCGCGGGACCAGGATGATGCGCGCAACTTCTTTGCACTCGATCAGTGCGGCGATCCTGGGGTCGGCGAGGGCGGCATCGCGCACAGTATCTTCATCGGCGTCTGCGTCGAGGCGGATCACTGAACGCAGCTTACCGTTGATCTGCACCGGGATTTCGATCTGCTCCTCGCGGGCGAGGGCTTCGTCGAATTCGGGCCAGGGCGAGCGCAGCAGGTTGTCCTGTTCGCCAATCTGCTCCCACAACTCGAAGGCGAGATAAGGGGCGAACGGTGCAAGCAGCAGCGTGAGACTGCGCAGAATTTCGGTCAGCACCACGTCCGGTACTTCTCCGCCGTTGATGGCCGGCTCAGCCGCAGTGAGGGTGTTTACCAGCTCCATAATGGCCGCGATGCAGGTGTTGAAGTGCCAGCGGCCGGCGAAATCCTCGGTAATCTTGCGGATGGTCTGGTGCAGCTTGCGCAGGAGCGCCTGCGAGGCGGGGGACAGATCTCCGCCTGCCGCGCGGCCATTCTTCGCCCGGCCGGCATACTTTATGGCGAAACGGCAGACGCGGCCGAGGAAGCGGCTGACGCCGGCGACGCCGTCCTCCTGCCAATCGAGGTCGCGATCGGGCGGCGCGGCGAAGAGCGAGTACATGCGCGTCGAGTCCGCGCCGTAGCGGGCGATCATCTCATCGGGCGAGACGACATTGCCTTTCGACTTGGACATCTTGGCACCGTTGCGGATGACCATGCCCTGAGTGAAGAGGCGCTCCACCGGCTCATCGTTGCGGACCAGCCCCAGGTCGCGCATCACCCTGGTCCAGAAGCGCGAATAAATCAGGTGCAGGATCGCGTGTTCGACGCCGCCGATGTACTGATCGATGGGGAACCAGTAGGCAACCGTGCTGGCGTCAAAGGGCGCGCGATCGTTGCGGGCATCGGTATAGCGATAGAAATACCAGGACGAATCGACGAAGGTGTCCATGGTATCCGTCTCGCGCCGCGCTTTGCCCCCGCATTGGGGGCAGGCGGCGCCAACAAACTCCGGAATGCGTCCCAGCGGCGAGCCGCCCTGCTGCGTGATCTCGACATTGTCGGGCAACAGTACCGGCAGGTCGCTGTCCGGAACGGGCACGATGCCGCACGACTCGCAGTAGAGCATCGGAATCGGCGTGCCCCAGTAGCGCTGGCGGCTGATACCCCAGTCCTTCAGGCGATACGTCACCGTGGCCTTGCCAAATCCGTGCTCCTCGGCATACGCGGCCATCCTGCGCTGGGCCTCGTGGCAACCGACCGTGCTGAAATCGCCGGAGTTGATCAGCAGGCTGTCCTCGTCGGTAAAGGGAAGCAGCGATTCGGTCTCTCCGGAATCGGCCGGCTCACCGGTGCGGCGTGGAAGGATGACAACCCTGATCTCAAGGCCGTATTTTTGGGCGAAGTCGTAATCCCGCTCGTCATGCGCTGGCACCGACATGATGGCGCCGGTGCCGTAGTCGAGCAGGATGTAATTGGCGACCCAGACCGGCAGCCGCTCCCCGTTGAAGGGGTTGATGGCATAGTGGCCCGTGAAGACGCCATGTTTCTGAATGGCGCCCACGTCGCCGGCCTCGCGGGCCCTGCGCTGCTGCTCCAGCAGGTCGGCCACGGATGCGTCCAGCGCAGGGTCGGCCACTGTCATCTGCTTCACCAGAGGATGTTCGGGAGCCAGTTGCAGGCTGGTGGCGCCGTAGATGGTGTCGATCCTGGTGGTAAAGACGGTGATCTTCACTTCCCCGCCCTTCACGCCCTCGCGGGCCGGCAGCACGGCGGTTCCGCCGCGGCGGGCGCTCCGTTCCTCTTCCGGGATGCTCTCCAGGTCCTCGAGCTCGAAGTCTATCCGCGCGCCCTCGCTGCGGCCGATCCAGTTGCGCTGCATGGTGCGGACCTTTTCCGGCCAGCCTTCCAGCTTGCTGAGGTCGTCGAGCAGCTCCTGAGCATAGTTGGTGATGCGCAGAAACCACTGCTCCAGGTCGCGCTGTTCGACCAGAGTGTCTTCGTGGCGCCAGCAGCAGCCATTCACCACCTGTTCATTGGCCAGCACGGTGGCGCACTGCGGGCACCAGTTCACCTTGCTCTTCCTGCGGTAGGCGAGGCCCCGCTCGAACATGCGCAGGAAGAACCACTGGTTCCAGCGATAGTAATCGGGCAGGCAGGTGGTGATCTCGTTCCGCCAGTCGTAGCTGAGGCCGATGCGGTTCATCTGCCGCTTCATGGCGGCGATGTTCGCGAGCGTCCATTCGCGGGGCGGCGTGTTGTTCTTCAGGGCGGCGTTTTCCGCGGGCAGGCCGAAGGCGTCCCAGCCCATGGGGTGGAGCACGTTGTGGCCCTGCATCCACATGTAGCGGGCGAGCGCGTCCCCGATGGCGTAATTCCGGACGTGGCCCATGTGGAGCTGGCCCGACGGGTAGGGCAGCATCTCCAGCACGTAGTATTTCGGCCGGGCAGAGGAGGCCGGCTCGGCGGCATACAGATCCGGCTGCGCAGCCCAGCGCTCCTGCCAGCGCGCCTCGATTTCGGCGGGATTGTAGCGGGCTTCATGGGATGCGGGTTCGCTGTTCGCCGCTGCCGGGGCGGCTTCTGTCTGCTCTGGTGTGGCCATACTCAACTTCGATTGTAGCTTGCGGGTTGGCATGCACCGGAGCGGCGCCGGGCCACGCTCAGTGGCTTCGGCGCGCAGCGGCCCGGCTTCCTCTCTGCTTTTCGACGAGATGCAGCATGGTCTCGACGTTGCGACGGTCGTCGCCGGGATCGTCGACCGGGGTTTCCGCGATGAACGCGCAGTGGGCGAAACGCGGGTCGTTGAGCAGGCGGCCGAAGGCCGGAAGACCCATGGTTCCTTTGCCGATGTGCTGATGGCGATCGAGATGGGAACCGCGGGGGGCTTTGGCGTCGTTCATGTGCCAGACACGGATGTTCTCGAGACCGATGGTGCCGCGGAGAAGCCGGATGGTTTCTTCATAGCCCGACGCGGTACGGAGGTCGTATCCGGCGGCGTGACAGTGGCAGGTATCGAGGCAGGCGCCGGCCGGGACCACGGGCCGCAGCTTCTCGATCAGCTCCGCCACCTGCTCGAAGCTGCCGCCGAGGGAGAACTCGGCCCCGGCGGTGTTCTCAATGAGAATGCGAAAGTCGGAGTCGTCGATGGGGATGCCTTCGCTGGCCCGGGTGATCGATTCGGCGGCCCGCTCCAGGCCTTCGGCCCGGGTCAGGCCGCGCCAGGAACCGGGGTGCAGGACGAGATATTCGGCACCGAGGGCCAGAGCGCGTTCGATCTCGCCGCGGAAGGCATGGACGGACTTCTCGCGGACAACCGGGTTCTGGCTGCAGAGATTGACAAGGTAGCTGGTGTGGATCGCCAGCGGAAAGCAGTCATATTGCTCGCGCAACCGCCGCATCTGCGCGCAGTGCGTCGGTTCCAGCTGGGCCGGGCGCCACATGCGAGGGCTGGAGGAGAAGATCTGGAAGGTGTTGGCGCCGATCTCGTGGGCGCGCTCCGCCGCGCGAAAGACGCCGCCGGAGGTGGAGAGATGGATGCCGATGCGGCGCGCGGGGACCAAACATCAGTGTAATCGGGGACAGAGACTCGCCCCTTCCGCGCGGCGTCAGAAGCTTGCGCCACCGTAGTTGGGCTGGTTGCTGAGGATTTCCTTGCCGCCGCTGCGCCCGATGACATAAACGGAGCCGGGGAGAGCAGGGACCGTGGCCGGGGTGGTCCACAGCCAGGCGCGGCCAGGGCTGCTCCAGAGCTTTGTCAGACCAGCCTGGTCCACGAACACCGGAGAGCCGGTGGTGAGCCGGGGGTTATGGCTGTCGAGGATCTGCACATCGCGTCCGAGATAGAAAGCGAAGGAAGAGGCGTTGGCGAACGGTCCGTTGACGATGACCGCGTCGTCGGGGCGGACTTCCGGCTTAATGGCCTGAGCAAGGATGGCGGAAGAGAGCACGGGGGAAAGGATATTCAGCGCCAGGTGGGCCGCGATGAGGATGGCTACGATCATGCCCGCCAGGAAACAGTTGGCCATGCGGGCATTGTCGCGGAGGCGATACCACAGGCCGGCAGAGACGCCAACCAGCAGCGCGGCCAGCGTAATCCAGAGCGGCACTTTGAAGGCTCCCATCGCCGAGCGGGTGAGATCCAGCAGATATCCGAAGAAGACCGCGTGGTGGTTCGGGCTGCGGTGAAGCAGCGTAGCGATGTCGACGCCCGATCCGGGCGCCGGAGCCGCCGCGAGGAACCAGGCAAGGACCCCGGCCGCGGCGATCCCGAAGCAGAAAAGGATCCACGCGGCGATGCGCCCCTGATGGTGCGGCAGGTTTTCGTCTTCGGCCAGCCAGCCGCCGGCCAGCAGCGCCATCGGCGGCAGAGCCGTAATTACGTCGAATTCCTGGCGCGCGAAGAAGCTGAAGAAAACCATGACGACCAGGATCCAGAGGACGGAAAGCAGCCGCGCCTCCCCCCGGCAGCACGGGTTGGGCGACGACGGCCCGATGCGCAGCCCCCGGATCGAGAAGGCACACCAGGGGACGATCCAGAGCAGGAGCAGCGGCCAGAAGATATACAGCGGGACGCGGCCCCCGAAGACCGACGGCAGGAGCGCCCCGATCTCTGCCTGGGCGGAAACACTTCTCGCCGCGAAGTGCCAGGGGAGCACCATCGCCAGAAATAGTAGAACCGCCGCGCCGGCCTGCCAGCGCAGCAGGTGTCGCAGCTTCCTGGTGAATACCAGGTAGAGCAGGGCGATGGCGCCGGGCAGCACGATCCCCGCAAAGCCCTCGCTCAGAAATCCCAAAGCGCAGCAGGCGCCGAATCCCAGCTCGCTGGCCAGCAGGTGTCTGGGCTGAGTGAGGGAGCGCCAGAAGAAGTTGATGGCGAGCGTGGTCCAGAGGCAGAGAAAGACGTCGCGCAGCAGCAGATGTCCGAAGAGAAAGATGCCGTAGGAGGTGAGCAGAGCCAGCGCGGCATAGAAGGCCGCAGCGGGTGAGCGGAAGAGGCGCCGTCCGAGGGAAAAAGTTGCGATAAACAGGACCAGAGTAGCCAGCGCCATCGGCACGCGGGCCGCCCAGTCGCTGACGCTGCCAAAGAGCTCAAAGCTGATGGCGACCGACCAGTAGAGCAGCGGGGGTTCCTTGGCGATGGGAACGCCGTTCAGCGTCGGCTCCATCCAGTGCTGGGTGGCGACGATCTCGCGAGCAATCTCCGCGCTCAGAGCGTCGGAACCGTCCAGCAGCGGCGGCCGAACCATGGAAAAGGAGGCGTAGAGCAACACCCAGAGCCCGAGCAGCGGAAAGACGAATCGCTTGGCCGTGCGCAGGCTGGTCATCAGTGCCGATTATAGAGAAGCCCCGGCGCGACAGGCGCTGCAAATCCCCCAGCCGGGTCCGCCCGCGTGCTGGAAATACGCCCCATCGGCCCGCGTCACTGGCTGATCATGTCGGAAGCCCAGCGGAGCGATTCGACGTAATGTGCGGCCACCTCCGGTTCCTGGAGGCCCAGCAGCAGCTGAAGATCCTCGCAGCGCCGCCAGTCGCAGGCCTCGAGGCTGCGGCTGAGTTCCAGGGCGCGGCCCGGCACGCTCTGATCGCCCAGCAAGGCGGCTTTCATGGCCGCGGTCACAGGGAGCATTTCGAGGATGCGCGACATGTGCGTCTCCAGCAGCACATCGAGCAGGGAAAGAATGCCGAGCAGGTAGAGCTCCGCAGGGTCCTGGACGAGCGAGGGGGCGAGCAGCTCGCAAAAGCGGGCCCGGGAGAGCGCCATGGAGACCAGCGCCTGAGATCGATGGCCGGTCAGAGCGCCGGCCATCGCCACGGTGACCATCCGCCGAACGGCATCGTCGCCGATCATGACCAGAGCCTCGCGGACGCTGGTGACCGTGCCCGCATGTCCCTGCAGCGCGCTGTTGGCGAGGCGCAGAATACGATAGCAGAGCGATGCGTCGCCCAGCACCAGCTTTTCGATTTCACGCAGATCGGCCGGTACCCGGTGCAGCGCGGCCAGCAGGCGAAGGTAGACGCCGTAATTCTGCGGAACGGCGCGGGAGGCGACAAGAACTGGGTGGGAAAAGAAATATCCCTGCAGCAGGGAACAGCCCTCCGACAGAGCGACCCGCATCTCGTCTTCGCTCTCGATTTTCTCCGCCAGCAGCTGTGCCCGTCCGCGTCCCACCATGTCGTAGATATCGCGCCGGGCCAGGAAGTCCGATGCAAGAAAATCGATCTTGATGAACTCGGCCAGTTCCAGAAACGGAGCGCGGGAGGGCCGCGGCTCGAAGTCATCCAGCGCAAAACGATAACCCTGCCTGCGCAGGGCGCGACATGCATCGAGCAACTCCGCATCGGGCTCGATGTCCTCGAGGATCTCGAGAACCGTGCTTTCCGCCGGGAGCAGAGTGACCAGGCCGTCGACGAGGGCGCCACGCGTGCAGTTCACAAAGGCCATGCCCTGATGACGCTCAGGAACAAGCATCAGCCAGTGATCGACCACCTCGCGGGTGGCTTGCTCGGAGTCACCGGAGAATGCATTGGTCGTGCCTTCGCGAAACAGCAGTTCATACCCAAACAGCCGGCCCCTGACATCGACGATGGGCTGGCGTCCCAGAAAACGGGCGGGGGTGGCAAGGGGCGGCGGCTGAGTGTCCGGCTCCGCACAAGTTCGGTATGGGCTGCGCAACATGGCCTCCTTCATCGAAATGCCTGGCGCCCGCAGGCGCGAACCGTGCCCTGTTCGACGATGCATCTCCTCTTATCGGCGCCGGTGCTGGTCGGGTCAGCAACAATGCCGGACGTAGCGATTTCGAACACGTGCAGCGCCGCCTTCCGCGCTGCCCGGATGGCGCGAATCCTTCCGGACCCCGGCCGCGGGGCGCCGCTCCGGTAAACTGCAGACAACGTTCGATGGCCACAACCCACCCCAGGCACCGTCTGCGCAAATTCCGGTTTGAGCGCCCGCAGAAGATCGCGGCGACCCTGCTGCTTCTCCTGCTCGGCCAGTGCCTCTGGGTCAGCGCGCAGCGGCCTCTTTCCGAGACCGACTATCAGTTTGCCCGCTGCGGGCGCGAGATCTGGGAGCATCCCACGCCTCTGGCCGGATACTTCACCACCTGCGGCAATATTCACGACGGCACGCTGGCCTGGCGCGCGGCGGGACTGCCGCTCACGCTGGAGCGCATCGCGGCGGGCCAGGCCAGCACGACTTCCACCTGGGAGATGCGCCACGAAGTGGGCGCCATCAGGTTTTTGCTGCGGCTGCCCTTCATGCTCGCCGGACTGGCTCTCGGCGCCAGCCTGTGGTGGGTCACGCGGCGGCTCTTCGGTAACGAGGGCGGTTATATTTCTCTGGCCATCTACTGCTTCATGCCCGCCGTGGTGCGGGCCTCGACCTCTCCCAACAACGAGATTCTGGCCGCCTTCGGGCTGTTCTCGGTGATTTACACGGCCATCGGTGTCTCCCATGCGCTGCAGGGACCGCGGAGCAAGTGGCGCCCGCGCATCGTGCTGCTGACCATCGCCCTCGGCTTTACGGCGGCGGCGCACATCGTGGCCTTCCTGCTCGCGCTCCTGTTTACCGTGGCATTCATGGCCTGGGTCGCGGAAGGCCGGCGCGCTTATATCCCCACACTGCTGATCGTCTGGGTGCTGGGCGGCTTGTTCCTGCTGTTTGCCTCCTACGACTTCAGGCCGGATGCCTTCAGCTATGTCTTCCGCAGCGCCGCGGGGCGCATGTGGATCTCGCTGGACCCGGCAAAATGGTTCTTTTCCGACCCCGCCAACTCCCCATTCTCCATCGCGCTCGCCGGAGCGCTGGTTCTGTATGCCGCGGTGCGCCGCTCTCGCTATTTCGGCAACACCACGCCTCTGCTGGTCGGAGCCCCGCTGCTGCTGCTGGTGACCACCGGGGTTGCATCGGAGCCCTGGCTCTGGGCGCTGCCGTTCCTCATTGCCTTTACGGGCGGGGTCTATGCGGATGCACTGGAGACGCGCCAGCGCAGGGTTTTTCTGGTGGCCACCGGCGTGGTGGTGGCGAGCCAGGCCCTTCTCTGCCTTGCCAGCCTGCCGGGGATCGCGTCGTAGATTCCACGCGCGACCAGGAAAAGCTCGCTCGACCTCCAATCCTGCGGCTTCAGCATCGGCAGGAACTGGTGGCCACCGGCAGTCCTAGCCGACGGCGCGCTCCGCGGCCGATTCGGCGCGCAGTTCGTGCACGCGCTCGCCGATTGCGTACTTCAGTTTGTCGATGCCCAGTCCGGTGACGGCGGAGATGGCGTGGAAGGGCAGCTTGCGCCGCTTCGCCATCGCTTCCAGCCTCTTCAGCTTTTCGGGACTCGCGACGTCTGCTTTGGAGGCCACCACCATCATGGGTTTGCCTTCGAGGCCATGGCCGAAGTTCGCCAGCTCGCGCAGGATGACGCGAAAATCCTCGACGGGATCGGGGCGTCCGCTTGCGTCCGACACGTCGACCAGGTGAACGAGGATGCGGGTGCGTTCGATGTGGCGCAGGAACTGCGTGCCGAGGCCGGCCCCGAGGTGCGCGCCTTCGATCAGGCCGGGAATGTCCGCGACGACGTAGCTTTCCTCGTAGGGCGCCTCGCCCACCGTCACCACCCCCAGGTTGGGCTCCAGCGTGGTGAAGGGGTAGTCGGCGATTTTGGGCCGCGCCGCGGAGATGCGGGAGATCAGCGTCGATTTGCCGACGTTGGGATAGCCGACCAGTCCCACGTCGGCCAGCACGCGCAGCTCGATGCGGTAACGGCGCTCCTCGCCGGGACGTCCCAGTTCGTGCTCGCGCGGCGCCTGGTGCGTGGGGGTGGCGAAGTGCTGGTTGCCGCGTCCGCCGCGTCCGCCGCGGGCGATCACGATGCGCTCGTCGGGGCGCGTGAAATCGTGGACCAGCTCGCCGGTATCGTCGTCGAAGAGCACGGCTCCGACCGGGACCCTGAGCACCAGGTCCCTGCCGTCGCGGCCGGTGCAGTTCGAGCCCATGCCGTGCTCGCCGCGTTCGGCCTTGTGTTCGGGATTGAAGCGGAAGTAGACCAGCGTGTTATGCCGCTCGCTGGACTCGAGGACGATGTTACCTCCGTGTCCGCCGTCGCCGCCCGAGGGTCCGCCGCGGGGAACGAACTTCTCCCGGCGGAAGGCCATGCAGCCGTTACCGCCGTCACCCGCCCTGACCCGGATTTTGGCTTCGTCAATGAACATTCTCTCCTCTTCAGTGTAGTCAATCGGCTACGCTCGAATCACCTGGCAGAGATCAGATTCCGGACCGGCAGGGTGCTGGTCCGTTCGGGAAGCGGGGAACGTGCGGCTTCCGCGGCTTCGGAGTGCGATTGTTCCGGTTCTTTTGCTGGCGTTGGCGGCCGGTGTCTGCCGCGCGCAGTCCGACACGGGTGGCTCCGTCAGCGGACGGGTTGTCGGACCCGACGGACATTCCATCGGCGGAGCGCTGGTGCGCATCGAGAATGCGCTGACGGCCGAGCACACCGATGCCGTGTCCGACGCCCAGGGGGAGTTTCGCTTTCCGGAGGTGATGCCGGGCGGCTACAGGCTGCGGGTGAGGGCGCAAGGCCTGTCGGAATGGGAAGCGGATAACCTCACGGTCGGACCAGGGACCGGGAACCGTCTGCAGGCGGCCCTGGCGCCGCTTTCGCGGCACCGCACCGTGCTGGTCGACGCGAGTTTGAGCGGCCAGGATGGTGCCTCGTTGTCCGACGCCGTCGGACAGATCGCGCTCAACGAGATTCCCAACAACAGCCAGCACTGGTCCGCTCTGGCCGCGCTCTTTGGCGCCTCCGCGCCGGGCACGGGCGGAGGCCTGAGCTTCCGGGGCCTCAGCCCCCTGCTGAACAGTATTGCCGTGGACGGCACCGACAACACTCTCGCCTTTCGCGGGCGCGAGCGGGGCACCGGGACGGGTGGTTCGGGAAACGGCTTTGCCACCGCCCAGTCGGCGATCGGCACTTTTCAGGTGAATGCCACGACGTACTCCGCCGAATACGGGCGAGGCGGGGCTGGAACCATCAACAGCATCACCCGGACCGGGTCGAGCCACATGCACGGCCGGGCGGTCTTCTACGACCGCGGAGCCATCGGGCAGACCTTCAACGCCTTTACCAAAACCATGCAGGCCGAGCCGCCCGGCACGACTGTCACCCCGCTGGGCCAGCCCGTGATGTACCTGAACGGACAGCCCATCACCTGGACTGAGAAACCCTGGCATGCTCCGGATCGTAGGCAGCAGTGGGAGATTTCTGCGGGAGGGCCGATCCGGCGGGGCCGCGCCTCGTGGTTCTTCTCCTGGGAGCAGCACGAGCGCCATGATCCGGCGGTCGCCCGGGCCAACGAGCCGGAGGTCTTCTTCTTCCCGCCCTCGGCCCCCGCGCTGACGACCCTGGAAGCACGCCTGGCGAGGAGCTCCAGCCCGGCCGTCAGGAATTGTCCGGGAGCAGGACTCGCCGGCTCGGGGTCGACCGCTCTTGCCGAATGCGCGTATACAGCCGTGCTCGCTCAGCTCAGCGGGATGCTGGGCGCGGTGCCGCGCTCGTCGCGTCAGACCAACCTCCTCGAGCGCATCGACTGGAGCGTGAACCAGCGGAATCAGCTGGTACTCGAGTTTAGATCCATGCGCCGCACCGCGCCCTACGGAGCGCTGGCCGGGGCCTCGGAGACGCTCGGGATCAACAGCTTCGGGAACAGCTCCACGTCGGACGACCTCGCGGCCGTGCGCTGGGAACGCTTCGTCACGCCCAGTCTGGCGAACAGTTCCCGCCTCGAATGGAGCCGCGACGTGCTCGCTCAAAGCCCGGCTGCCTCCACGGGCCTCGATCAGCAGCTTGCCGGCAACGCATGGGGTCTCCCTCCCGAGGTCACCATCGACCGCAGCGCCGGCTTCAGCTTTGGCACGCTTTCCACCGTGAACAAACGCGAGTATCCGGCCGAGACCCGCGAGCAGTGGATGGACGCGGCGACCTGGATCCGCGGCCGGCGGGCGATTCGCTTCGGCTACAGCTATAACCACGTCACCGACGCGATCCAGGGCATGAACGGAGAGAACGGCGCCTACTCCTATGCCAGCCTGCTGGATTTCGTGTCGGACCTGCTCGCCCCCAACAGCTGTAACGGAACTGCAACCGGGACCGGATCCTATCCGTGCTACTCCCGTTACCGGCAGACGGTAGGCTTTTCGAACTGGCAATTCGAAACCGCCGATTACGCCGCCTGGGTGGCAGACGAGTGGAGAGCCGGTCCGCGCATCACGCTGACGCTGGGCCTTCGCTACGAGTACGAGCGGCTGCCCGACACCAATCCACTTCTGGTGAACGCGGCCATACCTCAAACGGCGCGGCTGCCGCACAACCGCGAGGATTTTGCGCCGCGCGCGGCCTTTGCCTGGGACCTTTTCGGGCGAGGCAGTACGGTCCTGCGCGGGGGCTTCGGCATGTATTACGGGCGCGTCCCCAACGCGATGGTCTTCAGCGCCCTCACCTCGACGGGGTCCGCGCACTCGCCGCGCACCTATTCGTGGCGGCCCATGGACGCCGGCGCACCGCGATTTCCCTATGTCTTCGCCAGCGGCGAGACACCCTATACCGATCCCGGCGCTCCGGATCAGCAGTCGACGGCGCCCGAGGCCGTCTATTTCGATCCCCGCTTCCGCCATCCGCAGATCAACGAGATGGATCTGTCTCTCGAACAGGCACTCGGGCGACGGACGGTTGTGATGTTCACCGGCATGGCAACCGATGGACACCGCCTGACCCAGTTCGTCGACCGGAACATCGATCTGAGCGCCACGGCGAGAATCTTCTATAGCGTCGAGGCCCCGGGCAATGAGGGCAGTGCCGGCCCGCTGGCCGGAGCGGGCGCCCGGGTGCCGGGATTCACCAACGTGGTGTACTCGCCGCAGAGCTTTTATTATCAGCGGCTCGATCCGCGCTACGGAGCGATCACCGATATCATCAGCGAGACCAACTCCAGCTATCGCGGAGCGATGGTGCGCCTCGTGCGGCATATGTCGCGCGCGCTGACCGTGAATGCCGGCTATACCTGGGCCCACGCCATCGACGACAACCAGAACGAGGCGAGCTTCGTGGAACGCAATGACGTTTACGATCCCGCCAACCTGCGCCTCGAGCACGGCACGTCGAGTTACGATGTGCGCCACCGCGTAGCCGGAGGCGCAGTCCTCCGTGAACCATGGCGGCTGCAGGGTGTCTCCAGTCTGTTCTTCGGGAATTACTCGCTGGCGGGAGCCGGGGAATGGCGTACGGGGCTGCCCTACTCCATGCGTACTCTGGGTTCCGTGCCGACGCCCTCCTGCTCTTATGCGGAATGGCTGAATGCCGGCGGCGTGGCGGGCGGGGCCAGATGCCTGGCTCTCCAGCAGCAGCCGGATGCGGTCATCACCGGCACGGCGGTTCCGATTGCCGGCCTGGGAGCCAGCCTCAATGGCTCCGGCGGCGAGGACCTGATTCCCCCGCTGGGGCGGAACACCTTCCGCTACCCGGCGGTCGCCAATCTCGATCTACGGCTCACAAAAGGGTTTCCGATGGGCGACCGTTACTCCCTCGAACTCATGGGCGAGGCCTTTAATGCGTTTAATCACCAGAACGTAACGAATATCCAGACTGCCGGGTATCACCTCACCAACGATCCGGCGCACGCCAATATGGCGAGGCTGACCTGGCAGAGCGGGATGAAGCCGGTCGCCAAAACCGTCTTCGTCAACGGCACCGCGCAAAGCGAGTACGCCTTCGATTCGACGGCGGCGTTTGGCGGCGTGACCAACGCCAACAGCATGGCATTCAGCCGCGAACGGCAAATTCAGGTAGGTGCGAAGCTCATATTCTGAGCGGGGAAATCCATCCGGCATCGGCGATTTCTGCCCCCTTTTGCACCGAAGCCCGAAAATTCCATATTACGGTGCAAAAAGGCCGTGGTGTAATTAACGCAACGTTCATTTCAGTGTGGAAATGTCAAAGATAGGGTTGATCCACGTCAGATCTTCCCACCGTGGTCTTTTGCAAAATCACGGATCACGCAGCGACAGCAAGGTTCCGGTTCGAGGCCAAACTCATGAAGACGTTTCTCCGCCTGCATTGTGCGTGGGCAGCCATCTGCCTGCTGGTTGTCAGCCTGTTTTGTGAACCCCTCCTTCATGCCCAGCAAACGCTCGGCAGCCTGAACGGAACCGTTACCGATGTCTCCGGCGCCGCCGTCGCTGGGGCCCAGATCACGGCAGTCAGCAATCAGACAAGCCTGACGCGCTCCGGCACATCGGGGAAGGACGGTTTCTGGGAGATCCTGAATCTGCCGGTCGGCACCTACCGGGTGACGGTTTCCGACGCGAACTTCCAGACCGTCAATTTTCCGGGCATTGCGGTCCAGGAAATGCGCGCCACCACCATCAACGCCTCCCTGAAGCCCGGCACCGTCACGGAGTCGGTGACAGTGAGCGCGAATCCGCTGCTGAACGCCACCGATACCACCAACGGCTACACGGTGGACAAAGCAGTCATTGCGACCACGCCTCTGGCGACGGGGAGCTTTACCCAGCTTGCCGTGTTTGCGCCGGGCGTCAATGCCGAGCTGCTCAGCGGCATCGACACCAATGCCGGACTGGGTAACCAGAACATCTGGGCCAATGGCCAGCGAGCCACCAGCAATACCTTCCAGGTGAACGGCACCGACGTCAGCAACATCTTCAACGGCATGAGCGCGAGCGGCCTCACGTCGCAGCGGTGGAATTTCAACATCGGCGGCGGAAGCACGTCGAGCACCTCTTCCGCGGGAGCGGCGCCCATCGGCGGCGCTGCCCAGACCAGCACCTCCGTCTATGGGTCGACCGGTAACAGCCTGCCTTCTCCTCCGCCGGAGTTCCTGCAGGAGATGCGTGTCAACACCTCCATGTACGACGCGCAGCAGGGCGAAACCGCCGGCGCGCAGATCGACGTCAACACGTCGACCGGAACCAACCAGTTCCACGGCCAGCTTTATGGCACGTTTGCCAACAACTCGATGAACGCCGCGCCCTTCTTCTTCCGGCAGGAATATCTGCTGGCGACGCAGGGCGTGGGCTCATTTCCGGCTTCCCTGGCCAATCCCGGCGTGCATCGCTGGACGGCCGGCGGGACGATCGGCGGTCCCATTCGCCGGGATAAGCTGTTCTTCTTTGCCGCTTATCAGCGCCTGTACGACTCCGATCAGTCGACGGGGCTGACGCAGATGAACGTTCCCAGCGGCCTGACGGACGACCGTTCGCCGGCCGGGCTGGCTGCCGCCGCCGCCAGCTGGGACAGCGGAACTCCCTTCACCGGCGCCCTCGACCCCATCGCCCAGGCGATCATGCAGGCCAGGCTGCCCAACGGCCAGTACATGATTCCGTCCGCGCAGACGACGGCGCCTTTCCAGTACGGCGTATCCAACGTGACGCTGATCGGGACGTCGCTGCTGACCGGAAATCAGGCCACTGGAACCCTGCAGTACAACCTCAGCAATACCGACCAGCTGACGGCCAAGTACTACTACCAGTCCGATCCGGCGAATAAGACCTTTGGCATGTCCCAGGTCGGCGGGTTTCCGCAGACGCAGAGCAATGGCTCGCAGGTGGCCTCGATCGAGAACACGCACAGCATCGGCTCCAGGATGAACCTCACTGAGAACCTGGGCTATGCGCGCATGTACTCCTACAGCTACTACACGCAGACCCTGCCGGGAGGGAACTTCGGGATCGGCGGGAGCAACCCCGGAGGCTTCTATCAGGCTCCCGGCATGCCCGGCCTGCTGATCGACGAAATGCCCGCCAACAATACCGTAGCCCCGGGCCTGAAGGTGGGTCCTTTCAACTCCTTCGCCAACATCGGCTTTTATCAGAACCGCCTCAATCCTTCGGCCAACGCCATCTTTACCGTGGGCCGACACACCGTTACGGTGGGCGGCGGCTACAGCTATACACAGCTGAATATCGAGAACAACCGCGACGGGATCCCGCAGATTACCTCCAGAAACTTTGAGAGCTTCCTTGAAGGCAAGGTCCACGGTTCGAACCTGCTGGAAAGCATCGCCAACGGCCGCAACAATGCCAACCGTTATTACCGGATGAACGAGAGCGCCGCCTACGTGCAGGACAAGTGGCAGGCGCTGCCGAACCTGAGCATCACGGCCGGGATGCGCTATGACTACCATGGCGGTCTGACCGAGAGGTACGGCAACATGTTCAACTTCGATCCCGCCCTGTACAACGTGACAGGCACCACGACCAGCGGTTTCGCGGTGAACAATTCGGGATTTGTGATTGCGGGGAATAACAAATTCAATCCCACACCCGGCGTCAGCGACTCCACGCTGACCGGCCGCCAGTGGGGTCTGTCGCCCCGCGTCGGATTTGCCTGGTCGCCGAAGGCCAATCGGGGAACCATCGTGTGGCGCGGCGGTTTCGGTCTTTACTTCGACCGCGGCGAGTTGTTCAGCTACCTGTCGCAGCCGGCGGGCAGCGGCAACGGCGGTCCCTTCGGAGTTACCGAGGCGGCGCCGCTGACCAGCTATGTCACCGGTACCGGATCGACGCTCGAAAATTATCTGGGAACGCCGATCTACACGCCGGCCGGCTCTAATCCCTCCATCATCACCCAGGCGCTGCAGGCCACCCTCAACGGCATGACCGGCAGCTCAACCTTGTATGGCGAGAACTTTACCAACTGCGGCGGTGTCGGAAGTCAGCTCGATTACACCGCATGCCCCGTCGCCCTGAACTTCGGCGCGTACGACAGCAAAAACGTGCTGCCGTACACAATGAACTACACGCTCAACGTCGAGTGGCAGCCGGACACGAACATTGCCATCACTCTTGGGTACACGGGAAGCCGCGGACGCCACGCGGTGATTCCGATTCCCTTCAACGAACCCGGGATCGCTACCGCGTCCAATCCGATCCACGGTGAGACCGCCAGCTATGGCTTTGAAGTTCTCAACCAGAACACCAGCGACCAGAACTTCGATTACCTGCCGATCGCGGTTGAGCCGTGGAATACCGAAGACGGGGGCAATACCGACTTCCGTACGCCGTACATCGGCTACAGCCCAAACGCCGCGATGTTCAGGGCGGCCGGCACCTCGGCTTACGACGCGCTGGAGACGCACCTGGAGAAGCGGCTGTCGCACAACCTGATGGGCGGCGTCAGCTATACCTTCAGCCATACCTACGACGAGCAGAGCGACATCGGCCTCTTCTTCACCGGGGATAACCCGAAGAACCTGCGCAGTTCCTACGCCAAATCCGACTTCGACCGCACCAACGTGCTGACCGGCAACTTCGATTTCGCGGTGCCGAACCGCGCGGGCCCGCATACGCTGTTGGCCTGGGCCGCCAACGACTGGCACATCGGCGGATGGGGCGTGGCGCAGAGCGGCCAGCCCTACTCGCTCTATGAGTTCTACGGCGCGGTGGGCAGCATCAATTTCGGCGACTTCCCCACGCTGATGAACCCGGTCCTCGGAATCAAGAACCCGAGTAATCCCAAATCAGCGCTGACCGGCAACTCCGGCAAGTTCCGCAGCAGCGGCGGCAACTATATCCCCAGCATCGATCCCAGCCAGATTGCCATCAACTACATCCAGCCCGGGCAGATGGGCGTTCCCGTCTCCACGGGGAACGACCCGCAGGACATCTACGAGACCAACTTTGCTTCAGGTCAGCGCAATATCTTCCGCCAGGCATTCCAGAAGCAGCTGAACTTTACCATCCGCAAGCAGTTCCATCCCAGCGAACGGTACACGCTGGAGTATCACTTCAACATCTTCAACGCCACGAATACGACCAGCCTCGATGTGCCGCAGAACCAGACGCAGGTTCGGCAGAACTTCGGCTGCTCGGCGTCGGCGCTGGCGGCCGACGGCGGCAACAACAACTGCGCCCTGCAGTACGTCAATTACGGGCAGGTCGTAGCCGGCAACAACCCGGTCGATCAGCAGTCCGCGCTGACGGACCTGGATCAGATTCCCTATCACAACGGGTCCGGCAAGACCACCACGATCCCGCTGGTGCTGCCGGCCGGGACGCTGTCGTGCTCCAGCGCAACCATCAGCAATGGCTGCCCCAACAACGGGGCGAACTTCGGCTCGGTCACTTCGGTCATCGGCAGCGCCCGCACCATCACCATGGGTCTGCACCTCATGTTCTGACCGCAGTTCCGCCTGAGGGTTCCCCCGACGAGAGGGAAACCCTTTTGTCCGGGGCTGGGCGGCTGCCGATTGTTCTGGCCCAGGCGGCCGGTACAATACCCCCAGAGTCAACATGGCGTTTACCGAGCAATACGACGTGGTGGTGGTGGGCGCGGGCCATGCCGGCTGCGAGGCGGCCATGGCCGCGGCGCGCATGGGTCTGCGCACGGCGCTCTTCACGCTCAACCTGGACCTGATCGCGCAGATGAGCTGCAATCCCGCCATCGGCGGCATTGCCAAAGGACACCTGGTGCGCGAAGTGGATGCGCTGGGCGGCGTCATGGGCGAGGTGGCGGATGCCGTGGGGATCCAGTTCCGCCTGCTGAATACCTCGCGCGGCCCGGCCGTGTGGTCGCCACGCGCGCAGTGCGACAAGCAGCAGTACCGCGTGAAGATGCGCGAGGTGCTGGAGTCGCAGCCGAACCTGTTTATCAAGCAGGCCGAAGTCAGCGACCTTGTGTTCGAAGGCACGACGTCGAGCGTGCAGCGTGCGGCGTGCGGCGTTCCTGAAGACGACGGTAGCCGTGTCACCGGAGTGAGGTTGCGGGATGGAAGGGTGATTCTGGCCGGTGCCACGGTGATCACGACGGGGACCTTCCTCAATGGGCTGATTCACTGCGGCGAGGAGCACTACCCGGCCGGCCGCAGCGGCGAGCCGCCTTCGGTGCTGCTGGGCGAAGCGCTGAAGCGCCTGGGGTTGCGCGGATGCCGCCTGAAGACGGGCACTCCTCCGCGGCTCGACGGGCGCACCATAGACTGGAGCCAGTTCCCGGAGCAGCCGGGCGATGCCGATCCGACGCCATTCAGCTTCCGCACGCGCGAGATTCCGCAGCGCCAGGTGTCGTGCCACATCGCATACACGACGCCGGAGACGCTGCGCATCATCCGCGAGAACGTGCACCGCTCGCCGATGTATTCGGGGCAGATCCGGGCCATCGGGCCGCGCTACTGTCCGTCCATCGAAGACAAGGTCGTGAAGTTCCCGGACAAGGAGCAGCACCAGTTCTTCCTGGAGCCGGAGGGGCTGAAGACGCATGAGGTCTACGTCAACGGGATGTCGACCTCGCTGCCGATGGAGGTGCAGTGGCGGATCGTGCGCTCCATACCGGGGCTTGAGAATGCGGAGATGCTGCGGCCGGGCTATGCCATCGAGTACGACGCCATCGACCCGACCGAACTGGACCGTTCGCTGCGGGTGAAGAGGTTTCATGGGCTCTACCTGGCGGGGCAGATCAACGGGACCTCGGGATACGAGGAAGCCGCGTGCCAGGGCATCATGGCCGGGATCAACGCGGCGCTCAGCGTCAGAGGCGAGGCGCCGTTCACCCTCAACCGCACCGAGGCCTACACGGGCATCCTGATCGACGACCTCATCTCGAAGGGCACCAACGAGCCATACCGGATGTTCACCTCGCGGGCGGAGTTCCGGCTGCACCTGCGCATCGACAACGCCGACCGGCGGCTGACTCCGTATGGGCACAGGCTGGGCCTGATCGGCGATGCCGCCTGGGCCGAGTACGAGGCCAGGCAGGCGCGGGCGGTGGCGCTCGAGAAGCTGCTTTCTACGGGAAGAGCAGCGGGAGGCGACTGGCCCGCCGGACAGACCTGGGCGCAGGTGCTGCGACGGCCTGAGGTGACCATCGAGGGCCTGTGGCCGGTGGTGCGGGAACAACTGCGCGACCCCGTCTTCGGGCCCTGGCGGAACGGCTCGGCCGGCGAGCATCTTGCCGCGCAGGTGCGCAACGAGATCAAGACCGTGGAAACCGAGATCAAGTACGCCGGCTATCTCGACCAGCAGAAGAAGTCGATCGAGAAGCTAAAGAAGGCCGAAGAGCGCGGGATTCCGGAGTGGTTCGACTACACCCAGGTGAGCGGGCTCTCGCGCGAGATGCAGGAGAAGCTCGCGCGCGTGCGGCCCTCGACACTGGGCCAGGCGAGCCGCATTCCCGGCGTGACGCCGGCGGCGCTGACGCTGGTGAATGTGTACATCGAGATTCAGGGCCGGCGGGTGATGCGGCCCGTTGTCCGTGCTCAGGAAAAACAATCTTGAGGGGGGTGACCCCTCGGGAAGGGTAACAATATATCTGACACACAAGATTGTTCGGCGTAGAGTGGTCTTAGATCGAGAGTCCCTATGGCGAACGACACGATGAAACGGCCCGTAACTCTCCAACAGGCAATAGTTTACTTCTCCGACTTTGACCGCGCCTTTCGCTATGCCGTAGAACTTCGCTGGCCCGATGCGCGTATTAACTGCCCCCGCTGCGCTCGGACAAACACTCCTTCCTCGGCACGCGGAAGGTCTGGTTCTGCAAGGGCTGCAAAAAGCAGTTCACGGTGAAGGTTGGGACGATCTTCGAGGATTCCCCTATCGGACTCGATAAGTGGATGACGGCGGTCTGGATGATCGTCAACGCAAAGAACGGCGTCAGTTCCTACGAGATTGCCCGCAGTATCGGCGTGACGCAGAAGTCGGCATGGTTCATGCTTCACCGCATCCGCGAGGCGATGCGGAACGGCTCCTTCGTGAAGATGGGCGGCAACGATCAGGGGCCGGTTGAGGTTGACGAGACCTATGTCGGACCGAATCCTCAGAGGATGCACGCAGCGCGCCGCCTGAAGCTCCAGCACGCCATTACGAACCGCACGAACAAGACCGCAGTGATGGGGATGCTGGACCGCGAGACGCGCCAAGTCCGCGCCCATGTTATCCCGAACGTGAAGCGCGAGACGCTGCAGAGCATGATCCTGAATCACCTTGCGGATGGTTCTCCGATCTACACGGATAATGCCAGCGCCTATGATCGTGTCTGAGTAACGGAAAATTGGCGGTCGCAGCCGCAATATCTTGCGGTTTCAGAAGACGGAGATCACAAAATGTGGCTACTAAACTGATTACTCGGACACGCTCCTAGCCCGCATTTCTCACAGGCAAGTTGTCGAGAGCGGTGAGTGGGATCGAGAAAAGTGATTGGAAAGGCCGTCTTTTCATGGCATAACTGCGTTGTCGAAGCGTAGTTGGAGCCGAAGAAGGGC
>JAJYVF010000012.1 GCA_021792135.1 Acidobacteriota bacterium
CCGGCCTCAACCTGCTTCAGCGCAGCGATGATCTGCGCCTCCGTGTGTCTGCTCCTGCTCATCAGCCCTTCCCCTTTCCTTCGTCCAGATCGTATTCCGTTCTGGACCGATTCTGGGGGTCAGGTCATCGGAATGGGCCCAAGGTGTTGGATTCCGAATATTGGGACGCTACCGGGGCTGGTTAGCCCCTTTCTGGCCGGAAACCGGTGTGGTACAGTGTGGCGGGCTTCCAATTCGGCGGTATTTCACATCCGATCAACGATATGGCTTCGACTGTCTGGAAGGGCTACATCTCGTTCGGGCTGATTTCGCTGCCCATTCGCCTGTACGTCGCCGCGCGCGAGCACCACGTCAGCTTCAACCAGATCCACTCGGTTTGCGGGACGCGGATCCGGCAGCAGCTCTATTGCCCGCACTGCGAGCGGGTGGTGGAGCGGAGCGAACTGGCCAAGGGCTATGAGGTGGGCAAGGGCGAGTACGTGCTGGTCTCCAGCGAAGAGCTGCGGGCGCTGGAGGCGCAGTCGTCGGAAACCATGGAGATCGTGCAGTTTGTGAAGTTGCCGGAGGTGGATCCGCTGTATTACCAGACCTCCTATTTCAGCGTGGCCGAGGAGCCGGGACGGCGGGCGTACTCGCTGATCCACAAGGGCATGCAGGACCTGAATCTGGGGGCGATCGCCAAAATCACGCTGCACCAGCGGGAGCAGATGGTGATGATCCGGCCCTTCGAGCAGGGGCTGGTGCTGCACACGCTCTATTATCCGGAGGAGATCCGGGCGGTGGCGGAGTACGACAATCAGCCGGAGATCGAGGTACAGAAGGCGGAGGTTGAGCTGGCGCAGCAGTTCATGAAGCAGCTGACGGCGGAGTTTCATCCGGAGCAGTTCAAGGATCAATACGAAATGCGGGTGGAGCAGCTGATCGAGAGCAAGCAGGGGCATACGGCCGCTCCGGCAAAGGCTGCGAAGCGGAAGCTGGCTCCGGTGATTGACCTGATGGATGCCCTGCGCAAGAGCATGGAAGAGCAACCGCATCCGACCACGGAGCCCGAGGTTGCGGAGAAAAAGCGTCCGCAGCGGGTGACCGCAGGGCGGCGGCGGAAGGCGGGGTAGGTTTCGCTCTTATCTTTTCAGGAGTCTGCCCAACAGCGGGTGGCCCGGTGAAGCAAGGGATTGGCCACGGTAACGCCTTTCCAGACGGAGCCTTCCTGGCTATCCAGCGATACTCGTTGATTATGAGCCCGGAAGAGAGCTCTCCGCTCACGGAGACGGCTCTGAGTGGGTCGCAATTCTGCGCGAAACGGCGGCCGCGGTTTGGCCTCTTACCAGGACCTGCTTGTTGCGGCTGTGCCGGCCTGCGGCGATTTCGATACGGGAGCGCGGGACGCCAAGCAGGTCTGCCAGGAACTCGATGAGCGCAGCATTGGCCCGGCCCTCGATGGGCGGGACCTGCAGAGCGATCTTCAGGACCGCTTCGCTGCCTTCGCCGAGGATGCCGGTGATGGCGGTGCGGCTGGCGCGGGGCGTGACGCGCACCTGAAAGCGGGCGCCTTCGCGGGTGTCGGTGACCGGCAGCGGCGGATTCATGGGCGCGGGCGCTCGCCGAACAAAGCTGTGCCGATGCGGATCAGCGTCGAGCCTTCCTCGATGGCGATTTCGAAGTCGCCGGACATGCCCATCGACAATTCACTGAAATCGAGGCCGGGGAACTGCTGGGCGAGGGTGTCGCGCACGGTGCGGAGCGTGTGGAAGGAGGCGCGGGCGGTTTCGGGGCGGTCGTCAAGGGGCGGGATGGTCATGAGGCCGCGCAGGCGGAGGTGGGCGAGGCCGGGGAGGCGTTGGAGGAGAGTGCGCAGGTCGGGGCCGGCGGGGTCGAGGCCGGTTTTGGCGGGTTCGGAGCTGAGTTTGATCTCGATGAGGATGGGGAGCGGACGGCCCAGTTTGCCTGCGGCGTCGTTGAGGCGCTGGGCGAGGCGGAGGGAGTCGACGGTGTCGATGGCGGAGAAGAGCTCAGCGGCTCGGGTGGATTTGTTGGACTGCAGGTGGCCGATGAGGTGGATTTCCGCGTTGGTGATGCCCAGTTCGGTGAGGCGGGGGCGCTTGGATTCGAACTCCTGCACGCGGTTTTCGCCGATGAGGGTGACGCCGGCGGCGACGGCCTCGGCGATGGCTTCGGCAGGATGGGTTTTGGAGACGGCCATGAGGCGCACGGCTTCGCGGGGACGGCCGGCGCGGCGGCAGGCGCGGTGAATGCACTCCTCGATGCGGGCGAGGTTTTCCTGGAAGGCGGTCACGGTTTCCATGTTAGGGGAGCGGCGGGCTAGTGGAGGTGGAGGAAGTTCCACTGGAGGAGGGGCAGGAGGCTGGAACGGTCGTCGGTCCAGGGATAAAGGCCGCGTTTGCGGAGGACGAGCCAGGCGGATGAGACGACTTCGGGCTGGGAGAGGAATTCGCTGTTGTTGGTGACGAGGACCCAGGAAGCGCGGTATTCGCCGCGAGAGTTATTGGAACCGGTGTCGACGAGGCGGCACTGCATGTCGGCGGCACGGGCCAGCTCGGCGACTTCCGGAGCGAGGTCGACGTACTGGTTGGAGACATGGAAGGCGAGGATGCCGCCGGGTGCGAGGTGGCGGCGGTAGATGCGCATGGCCTGGGTGGTGAGCAGGTGCATGGGGATGGCGTCGCCGGAGAAGGCGTCGATGGCGAGGACGTCGAAGCGCTGCGGTGGTTCGGCGGCCAGCGAGAGACGGGCGTCGCCGGGGACGAAGGTGATCCGGGCGGGGGATTCGCGGAGGTAGGTGAAGAGATTCTGAGCGATGGGAAGGACGGCGGGGTTGATTTCGTAGAAGCGGATATGGTCGCCGGGCTTGCCGTAGGCAGCGAGGGTGCCGGCACCAAGCCCGACGACACCGATGTTGCGGGGGCGGTTGGCGCAGCAGAGGCGCAGGGCGAGGCCGACGCCGGAGTCGTAGGCGTAGTAGGTGGTGGGGGTGCGGCGGAATTCGGGGGCGAACCACTGGGTGCCGTGCTGGATGGTGCCGTGGAAGAGAGTGCGGACGGTTTCGGCCTGGGGCGGAACGTGCGACTGCTGGACCCGGAGGGCGCCGTAGAAATTGCGCTCCTCCACTAAGGTGTCGCGGGCGTAAACGATGTGGAGCATGACAACGAGGGCCAGGAGGAGCGCGGTCCCGGTGGTCCAGAGGAGGCGCTGGGGCCAGCCGTTGGGCCAGGTGACGGGGATGGCGATGGCTGCGGTGGCGAGGAAGGCGATGGCCACGTCATAGTTGGCGTCGAAGAGGAGCGGACAGCCGATGCCGATGAAAATGGTGCCGGCGGCGCCTCCGGCGGCAAGCAGCAGGTAGAAGAGGGTGGCTTCGGAGGGACTGGCCGGGCGGAGCGCGTAGGTTTCGGCGTGGCAGAAGAAGCAGGCGAGGAAGAGTTCGATGAGGAAGAAGCCGACCGCGATGACGATGGGGAGGCTGACATCGGTTTTGGAGAGGATGTAGCCGAGGCTGGCGAGCATGACGACGAGCAGGCGGACGATGAGCCAGCGGCGATAGAGGAACGGAACTTCAAAGGCCGCGATGAAGGTGATGAGGTAAACGGCGAGCGGCAGGATCCAAAGCAGGGGGATGGCGGCGATGTTCTGGCTGAGGTGGCTGGTGACGGCGCAGAGTTGCATGGCACCGACGGCGGGGAGCAGGAACCAGAGGAGCTTTGTGCGGAGGGGGCTGCGCGGCGCGGATTGGGGGATGGCCCCGGCGGGGGCGGGCTGAGCGGCGCGGATGCGCCAGGCGATCACGGCGCCGAGAATGGCGTAGAGCGCGAAACCGATACCCCAGGCGGCGCGCTGATGGGGGAGCGAGAAGTGTGGCTCGATGAGGGTGGGATAGAGGCCGAGGGCGAGCAGGGAGCCGGCATTGGAGAGGGCGAAGAGCTTCCAGGGAATTTTGCCCTGCTGCCGGCGGGCGAGCCAGATCTGCAGGAGCGGGCTGGTAGAGGCGAGGAGGAGGAACGGGAGCCCGATGGTGACAGTGAGGGTGGTGAAGATGGCCGACAGCGGATGGGTCGAGGCGCGGCTGAGATCGGGATAGGAAATCAGGGCCAGCAGCGCGGCGGCGAGCACGAGCAGCGCGATGTGCAGGAGCACAGCGGAGCGGATGGAGGGGCGGCGGGCGAGCCAGTGGGCGTAGAGATAGCCGAGGAGGAGCACGGTCTGGAAGAAGACGAGGCAGGTGATCCAGACAGCAGAAGAGCCGCCGAGGGCGGGCAGAAGCCGTTTGGCGGCCATGGGCTCGACGGCAAAGAGGAGGAATGCGCCGAGGAAGATCGCCGTGCCGTAAAGGATGCGGAGGGGCATGTCCGAATAGAAAAAGCTATCACGCTGGGGTGGGATGGCTGGGGCGGCGGGACTGAGCCTCCGGCAACAACGTGAATCCGGTGGCCGAGTTGTTCAGCCCCGTTCAGCGGGTCATCGCGTAGTGGACCTGCTCTTCAATCGCAGAGATCTGCAGGGGCTGTTGGTGTGCCTGGCGCAGAGCGGCGTTGAGAGCAGCCAAGTCAGTTTTCTTGTATTGATCCCAGGCGGCGGTTTGGGTTTGGGCGGTCTGGCTCATCTGACTGTAGATTTGGTGCGCCTGGGCTGGGGCGGTGCGATCTCCGCTTTCGACGACGCGGAGGTCCGTTCCCAGCGCAGAGGATGCCTGGGCGAGACCGGGGTGGTCCTCGGCGCCGTTGCAGATCTGGTCAAGGCGGGAGCGGGCCGTGCGGAGGGCCTGGACGACGGGGGCGGGACTTTCGGCGGAGTCGAGCTTGCTGAGCTGGGACGCCACGCTTTCGAGTTCGGCCATGGCTTGGCGGGCGGAACGCAGCTGACCGTAGATGGTTTCGGCGAAACCGAACTGCTGGTCGAGGACCTGCCGGGTCACGTTGGCGCGGGGATCCATGGTGATGCGCAGGGGGCGATCCATGGTGACGTCGTCGTCGGTGAGCCGCACGGTATAGGTGCCGGGCGGGACGCGGGGACCGGCGGGGATGCCGGGGCCGTCGTCATCGTCGTCGTCGAGGGCGCTGCCGGAGGCTCCGGTGGCGAGATCCCAGGTGAAGCGGTGCTCGCCTGCGGTTGTTTCCAGCAGCTGCGGTTGGGGAAACCAGCGTTCGGCGATGGGCAGCAACGGACGCTTCACCGTTTGCTTATCGGCGCTGGAGAAGTGGCGAAGGACGTGTCCCTGGGCATCGAGGATCTGGAGGGTGACTTTGGAGGCGGGGTGCGCGAGGTAGTAGTCGATGATGGCGCCGTTGGGGGGATTGTCAGCCTGGGGCTCCTCGGGGGGAAGCGGCGTGCCGAGGAAGGTATCGTTGTCGACACGGACTGCCGTGGGTGGTGTGTAAAGAAATGCGGTGGCGGAACCCACGGCGGCGGCCTGGCGGAGAGGCGCGATGTCGTCGAGGACCCAGAAGGAGCGGCCGTGGGTGGCGATGATGAGATCGCTGCCGTTGATGTTCAGGTCGCGGACGGAGCTGACGGGAAGGTTGAGCTGGAGGGGCTGCCAGTGGGCACCGTCGTTGAAGGAGACGCAGACGCCGTATTCGGTGCCTACGAAGAGGAGGTTGCGCTGTTCGGGATCCTGGCGTACGGCCCGGAGGAAATGCGTCGGCGGGATGCCGTCGACGGAAAGCTGCCAGGTTTTGCCATAGTCGTGAGTGATGTAGAGGTACGGTTTCTGATCGCCGAGGCGGTGGCGGTCAACAGCGGCGTATGCGGTAGCCGGGTCGAAGGATGACGCTTCGATGAGGGAGATTTTGCTCCAGGGCGCGAGGCCTGGCGGTGTGACGTTCTGCCAGGTTTTGCCGCCGCCGGTGGTGAGGTAGATGAGGCCGGTGTCGCTGCCGGCCCAGATTTCCTGGGCGAGCAGGGGCGAGGGTGCGATGGTGTAGACGACGCCGTAGCCGCGTTGCATGGCGTTGCCGGGGGTGGTGGGGCCGGTGGTGCCGGCGGGAGGATTGGCGCCGGTGAGGTCGGGGCTGATCTGCTGCCAGTGGAGGCCGCCGTCGGTGGTCTTCAGGACGTATTGCGTGCCGAGATAGAGGGAGGTCTTGTCGGCGGGCGAGAAGACGAGGACGGGCGTCCAGGGATCGCGGTAGCGGCGGCTGTTAATGGGCAGGTCGAAGCCGCCCAGGGGCCACGGGGTGATGGTCTGGCTGAAGGCGGTGCGCATATCGTGGCGGAGGACATCGCCGTAAGTGCCGGAGAGGTAGACGATGTTCTCGTCTTTGGGGTCGATGGCGATGTAGCCGCTCTCGCTGCCGCCAGGGAGAAACCAGTCGCGGGTGTCGAGGTGGCCGTGGTTGGAGCGGCTGTGCACGGCGATGGCGCCGGAGTCCTGCTGGGCGCCATAGATGCTGTAAGGAAATATGTGGTCGGTGGTGACGTGGTAGAGCTGGGCGGTGGGCTGGTTATACCAGGTGGTCCAGGTTTTGCCGCGGTCGAGGGAGACGGTGGCGCCCTGATCGACGCCGAGGACGAGGTGATTCGGGTTCCTGGGGTCGATCCAGATCTGGTGGTAGTCGTCGCCGCCGGGCGCGCCGCGAACGATCTGGATGGTTTTGCCGCCGTCCTCGGTGCGGTAAAGGGCGACATTGGGGATGTAGAGCACGTCGGGGTTGGTGGGATCGATGGCGAGGGCGTTGAAGTACCAGGCACGGCTGGTGAGGCGCGAGTCGGTGTTGACGAGGGTCCATGTGCGGCCGCCGTCGTCGGAGCGGTAGAGGCCGGATTTACAGGCTGCGGGTGTTGCGGCCTGATGGCCGCAGGCGATGGCGGCGTAGACGCGGCGGCCATCGGCGGAGACCGCGATGCCGGTGCGCGTCCAGCCTCCGGTGGGAAGACCATGACCGGAGATCTGAGTCCAGGCTACACCTCCATCTTCAGTCCGGTAGAGGGCGTTGCCGGGGCCTTCGAGGGGCGCGTAGGTGGACCACGGCGGGCGGTGGGCGTTCCAGGTGGCGGCGAAGAGGACCTGCGGCCGGCTGGTGGCCATGGCGATGTCGGCGATGCCGACCTCGGAACCTTTGTCGAGGATGCGGGTCCAGTGCTCGCCGCCGTCGATGGATTTGTAGACGCCGCGAGTGTCATTGGGCCCATAGGCGTGGCCGAGGACGCCGGCGTAGACGGTGCGGGGATCGTTCGGATCGACGAGGATGCGGCTGATCTGCTGGGAGTCGTCGAGGCCGATGGGATGCCAGGTGGCGCCGGCGTCGTCGCTACGATACATGCCGTCGCCCGAGGCGAGGTCGGAGCGGATATCGGATTCGCCGGTACCGACGTAGATGACGCTGGAGTCCGAAGGCGCGACTGCGAGAGCGCCGATGGAGGCGACGGGCTCGTGGTCGAAGATGGGCTGCCAGACTGAGCCGGCATCGGTGGTCTTCCAGACGCCGCCGTCGACGCCGCCGAAGTAGAAGATGCGGTCGCTGCCGGGGACTCCGCCGACGGCGACGACACGGCCGGCGCGGAAGGGTCCGACGAGGCGCCAGTGGAGGCTGCTGTAGAGGGCGGGGGAGACGGCTTGTGCGATGGTGGGGCGGGGAGCGCAGAGGAGGCAGGCGAGCAGAGGCAGGCAGCTCAGGCTGCGGCGGGTATTCATCGGTGAATCGATTGTCAGCGGGATGCGCATGGGGCGCAAGTCCTGCGGTGATTTTGGGGATGGGTGACGGCGTTTGGTTTGGAAACCCTGATGCCGGGGCGGCGAATGACCCATCGCAGGGGCTCTTCCCCGTTCGGCTTCGCGCTGCGCGTTTCGCTCAGGGGAACAGCACTGCGTGCGCTCAGAACAGCGAGAGCGGGGATGTTTACAATGAGGCCGGTCCTGTGTGTTTGCGAACCCGTTTGGAGGAACCGCTGATGGGAAGCCGTTCTGCTTCGCGTATTTTTCTGCTGGCTGCCGCTTTTGCCTTGTCTCTTCTGCCTGCGGCGGGGGCCGCTGCGCGGGATACGCGCTCCATGCCGGAGATGCACTGGCGGATGATCGGGCCGTTCCGGGGCGGGCGCGCGCGGGCGGTGGCCGGCGTGGCGGACGAGCCGAATGTGTTCTACGTCGGGCAGGTGGATGGCGGGGTGTGGAAGTCGACGGATTACGGGCAGAGCTGGAAGCCGATCTTCGACGGGCAGGATACGCAGTCGATCGGGGCGATTGCGGTCGCGCCTTCGGACGACAACATCGTTTACGTCGCCAGCGGAGAGGGATTGCACCGGCCGGATCTGTCGGTGGGGGACGGGATTTACCGGTCGGATGATGCGGGGAAGACGTGGACGCATCTGGGGCTGCGGGATGGGGAGCAGATTCCGGCGCTGGCGGTCGATCCCACCAATCCGAACCGGCTGTTTGCGGCGGTGCTGGGGCATCCGTATGGGCCGAGCGCGGAGCGCGGGATCTTTCGTTCGGAGGACGGCGGAACGACGTGGGAGAAGGTGCTGTACCGGGACGAGCGCACGGGCGGATCGGATGTGGCGATCGATCCGAAGGATCCGCGGGTGGTGTATGCATCGCTGTGGGAGGAGACGCTGGGGCCGTGGGAGGACGGCAATGACTATGCAGGGACGAAGGGCGGCCTGTTCAAGTCGGTGGATGGCGGCACGACCTGGAAGCAGCTGACGAACGGGCTGCCTGCGAATTTAGTGCAGATCAATGTGACCATTTCGGGGAGCGATCCCGAGCGCCTCTATGCGACGCTTTCCACGACGGAAGAGGGCGGATACGCAACGGGCAAGGGGCTGGGCGTGTACCGGTCGGACGATGCGGGGGCGAGCTGGCGGAAGATCACGGACGATCCGCGGCCGGCGATGAAGATCGGGGGCGGGGATCTGCCGGTGCCGGTGGGGGACCCGCAGAATCCGGACGTGGTTTACAGCGCCAGCATTGTCTTCTGCCGTTCAACGGATGGGGGGAAGACCTGGATCAGCCTGCGCGGAGCGCCGGGCGGCGACGATTACCAGAATTTGTGGATCAATCCCCGAAATCCGCGGATTCTGCTGCTGGTAAGCGATCAGGGCGCGGTGGTGAGCGTGAACGGGGGCGAGACGTGGAGTTCCTGGTATAACCAGCCGACGGCGCAGCTTTATCACGTAGCAGCAACGGATACATTTCCTTACCTGGTCTGTGCGGGGCAGCAGGAGAGCGGGTCGGTGTGCACCTCGACCCGCGGGAATGACGGGGAGATCACCTTCCGCGACTGGCATCCGGTGGGGATCATCGAGTACGGCTATGCCGCGCCGGACCCGCTGCATCCGGAGATTGTTTACGGAGCGGGGCGGACGGAGGTTTCGCGGTACAACCGCGTGACCGGCGAGGTGCAGGATGTGACGCCGCTACCGGTGAGAAAGAAGGACTTTCGCGCGGACCGGACCGAGCCGATTCTGTTTTCGCCGGCGGATCCGCACACGATGTATTACGCGGCCAATCATTTGTTCAGGACGACGGATTACGGGCATACGTGGCAGACGATCAGTCCGGACCTGAGCCAGGAGACAACGGGGCAGCCGGCGTCGGTGCCGGCGCTGACGGCGGAGCAGCAGAATCAGCGGCGCGGAGTGATTTATTCGGTTGCGGCTTCGTACAGGACGACGCAGACGATCTGGGCAGGCACGGATGATGGGCTGGTGTGGATCACGCGCGATGGTGGGGCGAACTGGTCGAACATCACGCCGCCGGGCGTTTCGCCGTGGAGCAAGATTGCGCAGATCGATGCTTCGCGCTTCGACGATGACAGTGCCTATGTGGCCGTGAACCGGATGCGGATCAACGATCTGCATCCGTATGCGTATCGCACCCACGATGGGGGGAAGACGTGGCAGCCGATTGCGGCGGGGCTGCCGGAGGATGCGCCGGTGAATGCTGTCCGCGAAGACCGGGTGCAGAAGGGGTTGCTGTATGCGGCGACGGAGCGGGGCGTGTGGGTTTCGTTCGATGACGGCGAGCACTGGCGGCCGCTCCAGTACAACCTGCCGCATACGTCGATGCGCGATTTGCTGGTGAAGGACGACGATCTGATCGTGGCGACGCACGGGCGGTCGTTCTGGGTGCTGGACGATCTGGAGCCGCTGCGGCAACTGGCGGCGGAGGCGGACAGACAGCCGCCGATGCTGTTTACGCCGTCGGCAGGGTGGCGGGTGCGGCGCGATGAAAATACCGACACGCCGCTGCCTCCGGATATGCCGGCGGGGGAGAATCCGCCGGATGGGGCGATTCTGGATTACGATCTGCCGCACGATGCGCAGACGGTGACGCTGGAAATCCTGGATGCGCAGGGTAAGGTGCTGCGGCGGTATGCGAGCACCGATCCGGAGCGGCCGACGCAGGAGGAATTACGCACGGATCTGATTCCGCCGTACTGGCCGAAGATCCGTGGGCCACTGGCGGTGACGGCGGGGATGCACCGCTGGGTGTGGGATCTGCGCTCGACGGCGCCGACGGCGACGCACTACGAGTATCCGATCTCGGCGGTGCCGCATCGCACGCCGGTGGCGCCGCAGGGGCCGCTGGTGGCGCCGGGGATTTACACGGTGCGGCTGACGGTGGATGGGCAGAGCGAGACCCGGCCGCTGACGGTGAAGATGGATCCGCGGGTGCATACTTCGCCGGAGGATTTGCAGGCACTGCACGCGGCGCAGATGGCGATGGCCGAGGCGCTGGACGCGGTGGCGAAGGCCGACCTGGCGGCGCATTCGGTGGCGGAGCAGCTGGGGGCGCCGGGGAATGATTCGCTGAAGGCGCAGCTGGCGACGTACAGCACGGCGTTGCAGGGGCTGCTGGACGGGGATGAGGCGAATCATGTGCCGGGTCTTGACGATGTCAATGGCGAGGCGGGGCTGCTTTATGGGGAGCTGGAGCAGTCGGATAATCCTCCGACGGAGGCCCAGCGGGAGGCCGCCACGCATGTGGAGAGCGAGGAGCAGGCAGTGGTGGCGCGGTGGGAGGATTTCCGGACGAAGCAGCTGCCGGCGGTCAATCGGTTGCTGGGGAAGGCGAATCGTCCCGCGATCGATCCCGGGAAGGCGCCGGTGAATATGCCCGAGGAGGGGGATGAGGACTAGGCCGGCGCCGGGGTTCCTGGCTGCGCTCACAATGACGGGGGAGCGTGGGGGGAACGGATTGGCTGGCGGGCTTTCCAGAGGGCGCCGGCGAGGGCGTCGGCGGGGGTGTGCCGGACGACAATGCCGGGGTACATCTGGCGGAGGCGGGCGATGAGGGCATCGCGGACGGCGGCGGCGTTTTGCAGGACGCTGCTGGCGATGGCGACGGGGGGGAGCTCGAAGGAATCGGTGGGCGGTTCGAGGCTGCGGATGTGTTCGATGGCGAGACTGGCGAGGTAGGCGAGATCGTGGCCGCCCTGTTCGAGAACTTCCCGGGCAACGGCGTCGCCCTGCTCCGCGGCGGAGACCACGAGCGGCGCGAAGCGTGAATATTCGGGGGCGGGATTGGCGTTGGCGAATTCGACGAGGTCGCCCAGGGTTTCGAGTTTCCAGAAGCTGCAGGCGAGGTCGAGCAGGCGCGTGGGGCGGCGCTGATCGATGGCGAGGAATCCGCGGCGAAGGGCTTCGAGAGCAATGAAGTGGCCGGAGCCCTGATCGGCCAGAGCGGGACCCCAGCCGCCGGCGCGAACGATTTTCCCGGTGGAGGCACGGCCGGCGACGTTGGAGCCGGTGCCGGCAAGGACGAGGACGCCCCGGCCGCCCCGGAAGACGGAGTCGAGGGCGATCTCCACGTCGCCAACGATGACCAGTTCGCCGCCGACATGGCGGGCGAAGGCTTCGCGCAGCCACTTTACGACCATGGGGACGGTTTCGCCGGCGGTGCCGATGCAGCAGCGCGCGATGGCGCGGGCGGCGACGCCAGTGGCGGATTCGAGCTGGCGGAGGCCCTCCTGGAGATTGGCTTCGGCGGTTGCGGCGTCGACCTTCATGCGCTTGATGGTGCCGGTGGCGACCCGGGCCAGTTCGCGGGATTCGTCTCCGATGGCAAATTCGGTTTTGGTGCCGCCCACATCGACGCCGAGAAAATACTGCATTTCGATGATCCCTCCGGTTGCTTCAGGTCAGGGGTTGCGGTTGGGCCAGCGGGGGCGGGGATGGTGCAGGTCAGGAGCGCGGGGGCAGGAAGGTCCAGATGGCGGGGTCTTCCTGGCCGAGGACCCAGGAGCAAAAGCCCTGGATGCCGTTCTGCTGGACGAGCTGGTAACGCTCCCGGAAGGTGCGGAGGTCGGTAAAGAAGACCCATTCGCGCATCTGGTCGCGATTGAACCAGAACCAGGAGGTGCGGTCTTCGGGATCCCACTGGATGGTGCCGTGCCAGTCCTGGGCGAGCTGCATGGCATCGGGCTCGCTGATGTAGTCGGCGGCAGGGTTGGGCTTTTCGCTGGGCGGGTCGCCTTCGTGGGCGGGTGGGCCGACGATGGGAGCGCCGGTATACCAGTGATAGCCGTAGAGCGGAATGCCGAGAGAGAGCTTGTCCCTGGGGACGAACTGGAGGGCGTACTTCAGATTGTTGACGGTCCAGGTCCAGCCGGCGACGGGGCCGGGGGTGGTCCAGCGGGTGTTCTGGTCGTAGGTCATGAGGCAGACGAGGTCAACGGATTGGGCGATGGCGGCGAGGTCGTAGGCTCCGCGCCAGTCGGTGAAGATCCATTTGGCGAATCCGCCGCTGCCGGGGTAGCCGGGCGCGTTGGGGACGGTGGCGATGCTGAGTTTGAATCCGGCCTGGTGGAGAGCATTGGCGGAGTTGATTACCAGGGAGCTGAGGACGCCGCGGTCGGTCCACTCGATGTTTTCGAAATCGAACTGGAAGCCGGTATAGCCGTGGAGCCTGCACTCGCGGATGAGAGCCTGGTTCATCTGCTGCTGGGCGGCGCCGTTGGTGGCGAGCAGATGGAAACTGCGCTTGTTGAAGAGGGCGACGATGGGCATGACGGGCAGCTTTTCGCTCTGGGCTCTGGCGAGGACGGCGGGCTCGGGCTGGCCGGTGACGAGGCCGTTTTCATCGACCTGATACCAGGTGGGGACGAGGAGATCGATCTGGGCGGAGTGGGCGAAGAAGTCGCGGATGGAGCCGGGGCTGTCAGTCATGTAGAAGAGCGCGACGGGCTTGCCGGCGGCCAGGGCGGAAGGCGCCAGAGCCAGCAGCAGAAGGAAGAGGGTGCGTCTCATAGATCTCCTTGCGCGAAGAAACGGAGGGCAGCCGGACATTCCAGGGGTTCATGCCGGATGGTAACGGATTTGGCTGGAATTCGCCGGGGAGGATGAGTGGGGCGGGTTACCGCGGGGCGAGGGCTCCATTGCCGGAGCCTGGTGGGCGGACCTAAGCTGGAACGATGCGCAGGATTACGCTTGAAGAGCACATGTCGACGCCGGCATTTCTCGCGGCGACCACGGCCGGGGAGCGCCGCAACAGCAACGACGAGTATATCCGCAGGATTCGCGCGAAGCTGGTGGAAGTGGGCGAGGGGCGCATCGCCGATATGGATGCCGGCGGGATCGACATGCAGGTGCTGTCGCTGGCCGGCGGCGATATGGACCGGCTGGATGCAGCCAGGGCGACGGCGCTGGCGCGGGAGACGAACGATGTGCTGGCGGAGACGGTGCGGGCGCATCCGGACCGCTTCGCTGCCTTTGCCACGCTGAATCTGCGGGAGCCGGAAAGGGCGGCGCGCGAGCTGGAGCGGTGCATCGGGGAGCTGCGCTTTTTGGGGACGATGGTGAACGGCACGACGGGCGGCCTGTTCCTCGATGATCCGCGCTTCACGCCTTTCTGGGAGGCGGCGCAGAGCCTCGATGTTCCGGTGTATCTGCATCCGGCGCCGCCGCCCGCGGCGGTCTATGAGGCATATTACGGCGGACTGCCGGAGGGGCTCGGCTTTCTGCTGTCGACGGCCGGGTGGGGCTGGCATGCGGAGACGGGCATGCACTCTCTGCGCCTCATCGCGACGGGACTCTTCGACCGCTTCCCGAAGCTGCGGATCATCATCGGGCATATGGGCGAGAATCTGCCGTTTTCGCTGGCGCGGGCCGACTCGGTGCTTGCGCGCAGCGGGCGCAAGCTGCAGCGGGGGTGCGCCGAGACCTTCCACGAGCACTTTCACATCACCACCAGCGGGTACTTCACGATTCCGCCGCTGCTGTGCGCGCTGGAGGTGGTGGGAGCGGACCGGATTCTTTTCTCGGTGGATTATCCGTTCAGTTCAACGGAGGCGGGCGGGAGGTTCCTGGATTCGCTGCCGCTGAGCCCGGAAGATCTGCGGAAGATCAGCCATGGGAATGCAGAGCGGCTGATGAGGATTCCGGCGGCGCATTCGTAACCACGGCGGTGACGTATGCGGCGGCACCGGGCTGGCTGAAGCCATTCCGTCGGTTCAGGGTTCGCGATAGCTGCGCTGGTAGGTGCGGGTGATGCGGTCATGCCAGGAGAGCGTGTCCTCGTCGAAGGCGGCCCAGACCAGGCCAAGCCCGAGAGGGAGAGCGGAAAAGAGCAGGGCGGCGATGCGGCGGCGCATGGCGGAGGGTGTGGGGTTCTCATCATCGAAGGTGCAGAGGGCGATTTTGGCGTAGCGCATGCCGGGTGTCGCGTCGGAGAGGCCGAAGAAGACGAGCTGATAGAGGATCCAGGTGGCCAGCAGAGTGAGAGCGGCGCCGACGACCGCGATGCGGCCTGAGGGCGGATGAGTGGTGCAGGCGGCAAAGACGAGGACGAAGGCGAGAAAAGCGGCGAGGGTCAGGCCGAGGTCGACGACGCCCGCCATGGCACGGTCCGCGAAGGAGGCGACATAGAGCGGAGGATCCTCAGAGAGCCGGGAAGAGGCGGCGGCGCGGGAGGCGGGCGCGGGGGTGTCGGCGTCGAGCTGGATGGAATGCCATTCCTGAGCGGGCAGCTGGCCGGGAGCGGATGCGGCGCGATCCCGGGCTTGCGCCGGGGTGGTGGCGGGCTCAGGGTCGGCTTCGACGATGCGGAGCTGATCGGTTCCGGGCACCGGGGCAGAGGCGGGATCGGATGAATCTTCGCAGAGAGGGCCTTCGGCGAGGCGCGGACGGGCCTTGCGGGGCGCAACGAGTTCGCGGGGGAATTCGATGACGCGAGCGGGCAAGGGGCTGGCCGGCTCAATGACAGCTTCTTCGAAGGGGTCGAGGGTCTGGCCGGGGCGGGCCAGGGCCGCGGCATCGCCGCGGGGTCTCAGGGGAACGCGGGCCTCGGCGGGGGTGAAGCGCGGAACGGGCAGCGAGTCGCTGCTGACGTAGTAGCGGATGAGGTCGGGCTGCCAGGGCTGGGAATGCGGGTTTTCAGGGGGCAGGTCACGGGACGGCGCCGCATCCGCAGGCTGAGGGGCGGTCCATGCGGGCTCGAACAGGGAGGTTGAGGCAGCGAGGGCGGAGGCTTCGGCGGCGGCTCTGGCGGCGGCTTCGGACGCGGCACGGGCGGCGGCCTCAGCGGCTCTGGCGGCGGCTTCGGCGGCAGCTCTGGCGGCGGCCTGGGCGGCCAGCATGTCGCGGTAGGAGGGCACGCGGGCGTAACGCTCGGCGACGCGGGCAGCGATGGAGGAAGACGATGCGGCGGGTTCCATGCCGGGCAGGGCAGCCTGTTCTTCGGGAACGCGGGAGCGGCGGCTGCGATGGGCGCGGAGGCGTTCAGTAACCTCATTCTTCCAGCCGGAAGGGGCAGAAGGAGCGGGATCGCGCGAGGGGGCCGGTGCGGGCTGCGGAGGCAGAGTGGAAGTGCTCAATTCAAGTCCTCGTCCGGGTCGCGGCTGCATGCGGCAGCGAAACTCTGCCGGCAAAGCGCCGTCTTTGTGGGATGTGGGAACAGAAATGAAGGCAGCCCGGACGGCTTCCGCCACGGCAACGAAGCAGTGGAGACAGATCTGCCGATCACTGGCCAACCTCCAGACGCGCGTGAGATCGGGAGAAAGCCGCCACGGCGCGTCGTCAGCCGGCACGCGGGGCGACCGAGTTTTCGAACCAGAGCGGCGGGCGCCGGCGCCGGGGAATCCGCATTCTGCTTTGCTATGCTGGAGATGCCCCGCGCGATGAGAGCCCGCTTGCTTTGGTGTATCACGCTGTTTCTGCTGTGTCATCCGCGGCTCGGGGCACAGCGGGTAACCAGCGAGTTTCCCCCCTCCGATTCGCCGCACCAGGCGAGCCCGGAGGCCGCGGCGGAGAGCGTCGCGAGTTTGCCTGACGATCCCAGCCAGGAGAGTTCGATTCCCGAGGCGCATGTGGTGCGGGAGCCGCAGGCGGGCGTGCCGGTGCGGATCATCGCCGACACGCAGACGCGGCAGAGCCTGCGGGATGGGAACCTCTACACGCTCGAGGGGAACGTGGTGATTTACTACCGCAGGTACATCGTGCATGCGGACCATGCAACCTACAACGACGGAACGGGAAGGATCGACGCGCAGGGGCATCTGATGGTCGATGGGGGTCCCGACGATGAGCATTTCGTCGCCAGCCACGGGTGGGTGAACGTCCAGCAGGACACGGGCGATTTTTTCGATGTGGTGGGAACGATTGGGGCCAGGAAAACAGCTCGGGGGCGGATGGTGTTCACGGCGCCCAATCCATTTACGGTGACCGGGCGCGAAGTGATGCAGCTGGGCCGGGGGCATTACCGGGTGGTGCATGGCAGCATGACGTCGTGCCGGTTGCCCCAGCCGGACTGGCGGATCCTTTCGCATGTGATCGAACTGAACAGCGGCGTGGCGAAGACCAGCAACGGAATATTCGAGTTGTTTCACGTGCCGGTGTTTTATCTGCCGTATGTGACGCATCCGGTGGGAGAGCAGCGGGCGTCGGGGATTCTGCTGCCGTATTACGGGTTTAACAACACCTATGGTCAGGTGGTGGGCACGGGGTTTTATGTGACGCTGGGGCGCAGCGCCGACCTGACGCTGGCCACGCAGTACTACTCCAAGCGCGGGTTTGCGCCGAACGGGCTGTTTCGCTACCGAGGGCGCGGCGAGGACTTCGTCAAGTTTCATTTCCAGAGCCTGCTGGATCACGGACTGCTGGAGCCGAACGGGACACGGCTTAACCAGGGGGGAGCGGATGTGATAGCCGACGGCCGCTATGACCTGTCGCCGGACACCCGAGCCGTGGTGGATGCGGAGTACCTGAGCTCCTATGTCTATCGGCTGGCTTTTGAGGAGATCTACGCGATCGCCATCGACTCCGAGGTGAAGTCGCAGCTTTTTGTGACGCGCGAGCACCGGGACATGTGGGCGAGCCTGAGGGCGAACCGCTACCAGAACTTCCAGAACGCGAATATCACGGGAGACGAGGTGCGCATCCTGCATCTGCCGCAGATCGATGTGGAGGCGGCGGATCACTGGTTTGGCGGCGAGCAGGGACGGTCACCGCTGATGTGGGGGTTCACGGGGTCGGCGGGGGCGCTTTCGCGCTACGACTATCCGAGCTTCCGCAGCACGGCCGAGATCCCGCGAGTGGATTTCTACCCGCGCCTTTCGATGCCGCTGCACTTCGACGGATGGACCTTCAAGCCGGAGGCGGCGTTTCGGGAGACATGGTACGGGAAGAGCCAGAAGCCGGCGAATCTGGAGCAGATTCCGATCGTGCGCAAGGAGGGGATCTCGCGCACGGACGCCGAGGCGGGGTTCGAATTCCGGCCGCCGGCGGTGGAGCGGGATTTCACGGCTCCGTGGCTGGAGCATCTGCTGGGCGGCGAGTTGCGCCATGTGGTCGAGCCGTATCTGCACTACCGGTATGTGACGGGGATCAACAATTTCCGGCAGATCCTGCGCTTCGACGAGACGGACGTGGCCAGCAACACGAATGAGCTGGAATATGCGCTGCTGCAGAGGGTGTTTCTGAGGAGCCGGCGGCCCGAGACATGCGGCAGCGGCGCGGGGGCGGGCAACGGTGGCGGGGAAGCCGCGCCGCTGTCCGCCAGCCCGACGAGCGTGGCCGGGTGGGATGTCGACAGCATCGACACGCTGAACGGGGTTACGGGGACGCCGGCATCAGCGCTGGAGCCGGAGTGCGGGGGCCAGACGAAGGACTGGATCAGCTGGCTGGTGGCGCAGAAGTACTATTTCAATCCCGATTTCGGGGGCGCCATCACGCGGGATACGCCGAATCCGCTGGTGACCACGCTGGATTTTACGGGCGTGGACTTTCTGACGGAGCCGCGGAATACCACGCCGGTAATTTCGCGACTGCGGATGCGGACGACGCGGGCCACGGACGTGGAATGGGATCTGGATTACGACGTGAAGGAAGGCAAGATCACCTCCAGCAACGTCTTCAGCGGGTATCAGAGGGGGCTCTACCGGTTCCAGTTCGGGGACTCGTACGTGAACGTGCCACTGGGGTACACGCCGCTGACGACGGCGAGGACGACTGTGCGGGAGCCGACGCCCTCGAGCCCGTTCAACCAGATCCACGCGGCGGCCCTGTACGGGGCAGCGAACAAGGTGGGGCTGAGCGCGGGGGTGAACGTGGCCTACGATCTGGTCCACCAGGCTCTGCAGTACGGGGCCGTACAGGGCGATTACAACTGGAACTGCTGCGGGTTCAGCTTTCAGTACCGGCGGTTTTCGCTGGGGCCGATCCGGGACGACACCGAGTACTTTTACAGCCTGAACTTCGCCGGTTTCGGCAATGTGGGCGACCTGACGCACCGGATCACTCTCTTCTGAGAGCCGCGGCACGCCGGAGGCGGCGAAGCTGCGATAATGGAGCGAGGACTCCCATTGAAGGACGGCCCCCGGGGGCCGTAAAGGCGGAATTTCTTGTTCAAAGGGCTTTTTCTCTGCAGCGGCGCATGGCTGATGCTGGCCTCCGGCTGCATGGCGCAACCGGCTCCCGTCAGCACGGCGTTGCCGACCTCGAGGCTGAACCGAAAGATTGAAGTGATGATCCGGGCCGAGCTGAGCGTGCCGCCCGAGTATCAGATGGTGATCGGGGAGCGGCAGAAGAGCGATCTGGCGGGATACGACATGATCCCGGTTACCTTTTCGCTGCCGGCGCACCCGGAGCGGTCGCAGACGGTGAATTTCCTGCTTTCGAAGGATGGCAATACGCTGGCGCGGCTCTCGAAGTGGGATATCGGAGAGGATCCGGCGATGATGATCCCGACGGATGGGCGGCCGGTGCGGGGGAATCCGGAAGCCAAAGTGACGATTGTCAACTTCGACGATCTGGAGTGCCCGTTCTGCGCGCGGATGAACGCGGAATTTTTCCCCGACACGATGGAGCACTACAAGGGGCTGGTGAAGTTCGTTTACCTGGACTTTCCGCTGGCGGAGATCCATCCGTGGGCGATGCACGCGGCGGTGGACGCGAACTGCCTTGCGGCGCAGGGCGGGACAGCCTACTGGAATTACGTGGATTACCTGCACACCCACGGGCAGGATGTGAGCGGTCCGGATAACGACCCGGCCAAGGCCGCGGTGAGGCTGGATAAGCTGGCCCGGCAGCAGGGAGAGGAGCAGCATCTGGATGCCGTGAAGCTGGATGCCTGCCTGCTGAAGCAGGACGGCTCGAAGGTCGAGGCCGAGATGAAGATCGGCGACAAGCTGGGAGTGAATGCGACGCCGACCTTCTTTGTGAACGGCGAGCGCTGGGCGGGACAGCTGGAGGAGAGCCAGTTGTGGATCATGATCGACCGGGCGCTGAAGGCGGAGGGGATTCAGCCTCCCGCGGCGCAGCCGCACCCGGGATCGAGCACGCAGCCGGGACAGTAATGGCTGACCCGAAAGTGCCCTATGCAGGCTGGGGGGCCGGCATTATTCTGATACGTGGACGCCGCGCCCCGATCGCGGCGCAGCAGCGGGGAGAAGCTTTGTTGCCATCTCGATCGTTTCCATCCGGGGTCCGGGACCTCCGTTCCTCCGTCCGTAAAATCAGCTTTGCGTGGCTGGCCCTCGCGCTGGCGGTGTGCGTGGGATGCGAGCATCCGCACGACGCCAATACGGTGGCGATGGTGAACGGCAAGCCGATTCTGCGCTCCGAGGTGGAAACGATCTACCGCAACAACCTGGGGGACTCGCACCAGGAGCCGTCCAGGGTGCAGGCCGACATCATGCGGCTGAACATCCTGCGCCAGCTGATCGACGAGGAGATCGTGATGCAGCGGGCGGCCAAGCAGGACCTGGTGGCAACGGACCAGGAAGTCGCCGACCGGCTGAACGAGATCAAGGCTCCCTTCACCCAGGAGGAGTTCCAGAAGCGGCTGGATTCGCAGCACCTGACGCTCGACGACCTGAAGCGGGAGATCCGGCGCAACCAGACGGAACAGAAGCTGTTCAACAAGGAGATCACGTCGAGGATCAACATCACCGACGCGGACATCACGAACTACTACGACGAGCACAAGGCGGAGTTCAACCTGATCGAGCCGCAGTACCACCTGGCGCAGATTGTGGTGACGTCGCTGCCGATGCCGCCGCAGCAGGTGGGGAATCTGCAGAACAGCAAGGCGATGAACGATGCCGATGCGAAGCGCAAGATCCAGATGCTGCACAACCGGCTGGAGAGCGGCGATGATTTCGGGGCGCTGGCGATGAACTTTTCCGAGAACTCGAATACGTCGGGCAACGGCGGCGACATGGGATTCATCCCGGAGTCGCAGCTGCGCACGAATACGACTCCCGACGTGTACGCGGCCATCGCGGAGCTGAAGCCGGGGCAGATCACGGACATTCTGCCGGTCTATTCCGGAACGAACACGAAGCAGCCGGTGGGCTACGCCATCTACAAGCTGATCGACCGCGAGGCGGCCGGCCAGCGCGAGCTGAACGATCCGCGCGTGCAGCAGGCGATCCGGCAGCAGCTGCGCGACAGCCGCGAGCAGCTGCTGAAGAACGCGTATCTGGAGATGCTGCGGGACCAGGCGAAGGTGGTGAACTACTACGCCGAAGAGGTTTTCAGAAACGGCGCGCAGTAGAGCGCGCATGCCGGTCTGCCTGCAGCTCGTCCTGCACGGCTGCCGGGATGGGGCGAGACGATCTTCATTCCTCGGAACGCCTGCATGTGGTTCGATACCCGGACAACGCCGGCGCCGACGGAAAGCCGGATGTGATGACGGCGGGCATGGCGCGGCGGCCGGAGGAAGCGCTTCGGGCTGCTGCTAATCTAAAGGTTGTCCACGATCCAGAATCAGTTGCATTGAGCGCGTCCCTATAGGGCCGCTTCCGCAGGCCTGTCTCTCCGGCAACAGGCGCGGGGTCAGGCCGGTAAAGCGCCGGAACTCCTCAGGTACGGAAGGTCCTTTGGCGGAACTGCACTACGACCAGGCGAACTGGACGCCCAGCCACAATCCCTGGCTGGTGGCGCTGACGGTGACGATGGCGACCTTCATGGAGGTGCTGGATACCTCGATCGCCAACGTGGCGCTGCCGCACATGGCCGGGACGCTGGGGGCGAGCCAGGAAGAGGCGACCTGGGTCCTGACCAGCTATCTGGTTTCAAGCGCGGTGATCCTGCCCATTTCCGGATGGCTGATGGAGCGGATGGGGCGTAAGCGGTTCTACATGATCTGCGTGGCGCTCTTCACCGGCTGCTCCGTACTGTGCGGATTCGCGCCTTCGCTGCCGCTGCTGGTGTTGTTCCGGGTGATGCAGGGGGTGGGCGGCGGAGGGCTGGCGCCGAGCGAACAGGCGATCCTGGCGGATACGTTTGCGGTGAGCAAGCGCGGGCAGGCGTTTGCGCTTTATGGAATGGCGGTGGTGGTGGCTCCGGCGATCGGACCGACGCTGGGCGGATGGATCACGGACAATTTCAACTGGCACTGGATCTTCTTCATCAATGTGCCGGTGGGGATTTTGTCGCTGTTGCTGACGGAACGGATGGTGGAGGATCCGCCGTACCTGAAGGAGGAGAGGCAGGTTTCGGGGAAGGTGGATTTCACCGGGCTGGGGCTGATTTCGATCGGGGTGGGCTGCCTGGAGTTCGTGCTGGACAAGGGGCAGGAGAAGGACTGGTTCGGCGATTCGAAGATTGTGGTGTTTTCGCTGATCGCGGCGTGCGCGCTGATATGGTTCGTATGGTGGGAGTGGCGGCACGAGGATCCGATTGTCGATATCCGGCTGCTGAAGAACCGGAATTTCGGGACAACGGTCTTTCTGCAGTTTGTGCTGGGCATGGTGCTGTTTGGGACGACGGTGCTGATCCCGCAGTTCCTGCAGGTGCTGCTGGGATACACGGCGGAGCGGGCGGGGATGGTGCTGTCGCCGGGGGCGCTGGTGCTGATGTGCACGATGCCGATAGCGGGGCGGATCGTCAGCAGGAACAAGCTCGATCCGCGGCTGCTGGTCGCGATCGGATATGCCATCACGGCGGCGGGGCTGTTCAACCTGACGCAGCTGGATCTGAATGTTTCGTTCGGGCAGATTACGTTGTGGCGCACCTACCAGGTGATGGGGCTTTCGTTTGTCTTCATCCCCATCAGCACGCTGAACTATCTGGGGGTTCCGCGCAACAAGAACAACCAGATTTCGAGCTTTTCGAATTTCGCGCGCAATATCGGGGGATCGGTGGGGACGGCGCTGCTGACCACCTTTCTGCAGCGAACGCAGCAGACGCATATCTCCGCGCTGAGCTCGCACGTGGTTGCCGGGGGGCTGCAGTATTCGCGTTTTCTGGAGATGACGCGGGAGAGCCTGATGCGTCTGGGCCAGAGCGCGGCCGGCGCCACCGCGATCGCGATCGGGGATGCCTGGGAGATGCTGAACCGGCAGGCTCAGATGCTGAGCTACCAGAATGCCTTCTGGGGGCTGAGCCTGATCATCGCGTGCCTGATCCCGCTGCCGTTTATCATGCGGCGGCCGCCGCGGACTGAACACCGGCCGGAGATGGTGGCGGAGTAACCGGCAGGGCGCAGGCTTGTGAGGCGGAGCGGGGCCGCATATGCTGATTCCCAGCAATGGACTTCGACAACCTGCGAACGTTTCTGGAGGTCAGCCGGCTGAAGAGCTTTTCGCGCGCGGCGCAGAAGCTGCTGCGGACGCAGCCGGCGGTTTCGGCCCAGATCCGTTCGCTGGAGCAGGAGGTTGGGGCGCGGCTCTTCGAGCGGGACGGGGGCAAGGTGACGTTCACGGCGGCGGGGCGGCTGTTTGAGCCTTTCGCGGAGCATTGCGTGGAGCGGCAGAAGCACATCCTGCTGGCGATCGCCGAGCAGGAGCGGGCTCCGCGGGGCGAAGTAGCGATCAGCGCGAACGAGGCCACGCATCTGTACGTTCTGCCGCAGGTGTTTGCGCAGTTCCGGCGGGAGTATCCGCGGGTGGTTCTGAACGCGGTGCGGGCGGAGCGGCTGAGGACGCTGGAAAGCGTCGTGAACCGGGAGGTGGATTTCGGAGTGGTTTCGCTGCCGGTGAACGACGAGCGGCTGGCGGTGGAGCCGATTCACCGGGATGAGCTGGCGCTGGTGGCTCCGAAGGGGCATCCGCTGGCGGGGCGAGGATCGGTGCGACTGCGGGAGGCGGCGAAGTATCCGCTGCTGCTGCCCTCGCACGGGCGGCGGCGCGAGCAGCTGGATGAGCTGTTCCGGGTGAACGAGATCGCGCCGCGGGTGGCGATGGAGGTGGAATCGAGCGAGATGCTCAAGCGTTACATCGCGGTGGGACTGGGGCTGGGTTTTCTGCCGCGGACCAATGTGGCCGAGGAGGAGCGGAACGGGTCTCTGTGCGCGCTGTCGCTGGAGGGAGTGCGGCTGGCGCGGGACCTGGCGCTGATTTTCCGGAAGGATCGGCAGCTCTCCCGGGCCGCGGAGGAATTTCTGGAAATTGCGACGCAGAGGGGGCCGCGGCGCGAGGGGGATGCGGTCTCCGCGCGGAGGCGCGGTACCGTATGATGAAGAGGCGTAAATTCACGATCGTGGTCCTTCCGGCGGCATCATTATTGGATATAGGTTGCATCGTGGCGCATTCAATGCTGCCCTGGGCCGGCACGCCGGACCGGGAAAGCAGATCATCAAAGGAGTAAAGAATTGGGAAAAGGCATGGTCCCGAAGCGGCTCTTTTTCACGAAGGGCGTCGGGAAACACAAGGAGCGGCTGACCTCATTCGAGCTGGCGCTGCGGGACGCCGGCATTGCGGCGCAGAATCTGGTACGGGTTTCGTCGATTTTTCCTCCGCAGGCAAAGCTGATCACGCGCAAAGAGGGGCTGACGTATCTGAGCCCGGGCGAAGTGGTCTTTGCGGTGGTGGCAGAGAACTCCACGCGCGAGCCGCATCGGCTGGTGGTGTCGAGCATTGGGGTGGCGATCCCCAGCGATCGGAACACCTACGGTTACTTAAGCGAGCATCACAGCTTCGGGGAGACGGAAGATCAGGCGGGCGAGTACGCCGAAGAGCTGGCGGCGGAGATGCTGGCGACGACGCTGGACGTGGAATTCGATCCCGACAAGAGCTGGGACGAGAAGAAAGAAATTTACCGCATTTCGAACAAGATTGTGCGCACGGCGAACGTGACGCAGTCGGCGATAGGCGACAAGCGCGGGCTGTGGACGACGACCATTGCGGCGGCGATTCTGATTTTCGAGTAGCGGGAGAGCGGAACAGCCTGGGCGTGGGCCGCTGAGGCCTGCGCCTTTTGCTTCTGCCGGAGAATTCGGAACAGTGGCGGGTACAGATTTTGGCAAATGAGAGGGCATTTCGCGTCGGGCTGGTGCAGATGAGCTGCGGGCCCGATCCGGGCGCCAATCTGGAGAAGGCGGCGGAGCGCGTGCGTGAGGCGGCGCGGCAGGGGGCGGAGGTGATCTGCCTGCCGGAGCTTTTCCGGGCGCAGTACTTCTGCCAGCGCGAGGACATTGCGCTTTTCGATCTGGCGGAGACGATTCCCGGGCCGAGCACGGAGCGGCTGGGAGCGGTGGCGCGCGAGGAGAAGGTAGTGGTGGTGGTGTCGCTCTTCGAGCGGCGGGCGCCGGGAATCTACCACAATACAGCGGCGGTGCTGGAGAAGGATGGGCACATCGCGGGGCTGTACCGCAAGATGCACATCCCGGACGATCCGCTGTATTACGAGAAGTTCTACTTCACGCCGGGCGATCTGGGATTTCGGGCCTTCGACACGTCGGCGGGGAAGATCGGGACGCTGGTGTGCTGGGATCAGTGGTATCCGGAAGGGGCGCGGATCACGGCCCTGAAGGGGGCGAATGTGCTGTTTTATCCGACAGCGATCGGATGGCATCCGCACGAGAAGGAGGAGTTCGGGACGGCGCAGTATGAGGCGTGGCAGACGATCCAGCGGTCGCATGCGATTGCCAACGGGGTGTATGTGGCGGCGGTGAACCGGGTGGGGCTGGAGCATGGGGATATCCGCGGGAACCGGGTGGAAGGGCCGGGGCTGGAGTTCTGGGGCGGATCGTTCCTGGCCGATGCGTTTGGGCGCATTGTGGCGAAGGCCGCGCACGACCGGGAGGAGATCCTGATCGGGGAAATCGATCTGGCGAAGCTGGAGGAGACGCGGCGGAACTGGCCCTTTCTGCGCGACCGGCGGATCGATGCGTACGCGCCCATCGTGAACCGCTTTCTGGATAACGGCGAATGACGGAGATGGTACTGGAACCGGGCGTGATGGCGGGTACGCCACGGGAGCTGGGCTATCGCATGCCGGCGGAGTGGGAGCCGCATGAGGCGACATGGATTGCGTGGCCGCACAACGCGGAGGACTGGCCGGGGAAGTTTCAGCCGATTCCGTGGGTGTATGCGGAGATCGTCGGGCATCTGGCCCGGGTGGAGGACGTGCACATCCTGGTCAACGATGCCGCCGCGGAGAAACGCGCGCGGGGCATTCTGAAGCGGAGCGGGGCCAGCCGGGGGCGGGTTCAGTTCCATCACTGGCCGACGGACCGGGTGTGGACGCGGGATTCGGGGCCGATCTTTGTTCGCCGGGGCGCTGAGGCGAGCGGGGCGGCACAGGAATCTGATCCGGTTGGGGTGACGAACTGGAAGTTCAATGCGTGGGCGAAGTATGCGAACTGGCAGCGGGATGACCGGCTTCCGGCATACGTGGCGGAATTGCTGAAGATGCCGCAGTGGACGCCGGTGACCGAGACGCCGTTGGGAGCGCAGCGCGTGGTGCTGGAGGGCGGCTCGATCGACGTGAACGGGCAGGGAACGCTGATTACGACGGAGGAATGCCTGCTGGGCGAAGTGCAGCAGCGGAATCCGGGGATCAGCCGGGAGCAGATGGAGCAGGTATTTCGCGATTACCTGGGAATTGAGCAGGTTCTGTGGATGAACCGCGGGATCGCGGGGGACGATACGCACGGACATGTGGACGACATCACGCGTTTTGTCTCACCGGATACGATTGTGACGGTCGTCGAGCCCCACCGCGAAGACGAGAATCATCTGCCACTGGCAGAGAACCTGGATCGGCTGCGAGCAGCACGAGACCCGGCTGGGAAGCCGTTTCGGGTGATCGAGCTGCCGATGCCGCGCCCTATCGTGTTCGCAGGTCAAAGGTTGCCTGCGAGTTACGGGAACTTTTACATTGCTAATGGGCTGGTACTCGTGCCAACCTTTAACCAATCCGCCGATCGCAGGGCGCTCAACATTCTCGCGGAGGCATTTCCGTCGCGCGAAGTGGTGGGTGTTTACTGCGGTGACCTGATCTGGGGGCTGGGCGCTCTGCACTGTATGACGCAGCAGCAACCCTCGGCTGCTGTGGAGCCGTGATGCCGAACAACCTTGAATGGCTGGAAGACTGGTATCAGCGCCAGTGCGACGGAGCCTGGGAACACGACCAGGGAATCCGGCTGGAAAGCCTGCGGCAGCGTGGATGGCGGCTGACGATCAGTCTGGAAGGCACGTCTGCCGAGAATGCCGAACCCAAGCGTCTGAACCTGGACACCAGCGGCGATGAGTGGATCGACTGCTCCATCACGGGGCAGCGGTTCGAGGGCGCGGGCGATCCGCAGCGGCTCGAACAGATCATTGGAATCTTCCGCAAATGGGTGGAAGATCCGCGGCAGACGCAATCCTGAGCTGGCCTGCAGATCGATGGCGGATGCGGACGAAATGCTGATGGACGCGGCGCTGGCAGAGGCGCGCGCCGCCGGCGAGGCGGGCGAGGTGCCCATTGGTGCAGTGGCGGTGGCGGCGGGCGAGATCGTGGCGCGGGGGCAGAACCGGGTGCTGCGGGACTGCGATCCCACCGCTCATGCGGAGATGGTCGCGATGCGGGCGGCAGCGCAGGCGATCGGGAATTACCGGCTGCTGGACTGTGAGCTGTACGTGACGCTGGAGCCCTGTGCGATGTGCGCGGGGGCGATGATTCATGCGCGGCTGCGGCGGCTGGTGTACGGCGCGGCCGATCCCAAGGCGGGAGCGGCGGGGTCGGTGCTGGAGGTGCTGAATCATCCGCGGCTGAATCACCAGATGGAGGTGACCGCGGGCGTGCTGGGGGCGGAATGCGGGGCGCTGCTGCGGGAGTTCTTCCGGGAGCGGCGGTGAGCCTGGTCGAGGTGCTGTGAGCGTGCTTCCCATAGACTGGAACAAGATGCCACCGACCATCCGGATGATTGTGATCGATATCGACGGGACGCTGCTGCGTTCCGGCGGAACGGCTGTGAGCCGGCGGAACCGGAACGCGGTGAGGGAAGCCCAGCGACAGGGAATCGAGATCGTGATTGCCACGGGGCGGCGGCAGGCCTACGCCACTCCGCTGATCGAACCGGTGGGGCTGAAGCCGGAGACGGTGCTGATCACGTCGAATGGAACCGTCACGCGCACGCTGGCCGGCGAGGCGATGGACCGTTTCCTGCTGCCGGTGGAGACGGCGCGGGCGCTGTGTCCGGTGCTGCGGCAGTTCGGCGGCAGGACGGTGTTCACCTTCGATCGAGAGGGGCCGGGCGAGATGGCGGTGGAGTCGCTGGAGGCACTGAACTCCTGGGTGCCGCTGTGGGTGGAGGCGAATCGGCCATGGATCCGGGAGGTGCAGCCGCTGGAGCGCGCCTTTGACGACGGTGAGGCCCCGGTGCAGGGGATGGTCTGCGGCCCGGTGGAAGCCATGCGCGAGGCGGAAGCGCGGCTGGCCGGCAGCGGCATGGCCGCGCTGATCGAAACGCACCGGACGGAGTACCCGGCGCGCGATCTGACGATTCTGGACATCCTGCCGCCGGGATGCTCGAAGGGAACAGCGCTGAAGCGACTGGCTGAGCGGCGGGGAATGTGGCGCGAAGAGATTCTGGCTCTCGGCGATAACTGGAACGACGTGGAGATGCTGGAGTTTGCCGGGCAGCCGGTGGTGATGGGGAACGCCGCGCCGGAACTGCTGGCGATGGCCCGGGCTCGGCGGTGGAAGATTGCGCCGGGCAACGACGAGGACGGAGTCGCGGAGATTGTGGAGGGCGTCCTGAAGGCGCGGCATGCCGCGGGCAGGCTGAGCGGGGAGCCGGAGGGCGAACGGGAGACGGTGCCAGGGCCTCGCTGTGGCGCAGCCGGCGAGTGAGCGCAAGGGCCGGGAGCTGCGTCTGAGAATGGTAAAGTAGGGGAGGAAATGCCGGTATTCCGCCACAATTCGTGGTGTGCCGCCCTGGCCGTGGTTTCGATGGCAGGGGCCGCACATGCCGCCGATCGCGTGACCCTGAAAAACGGGTTTGACCTGATCTGCGATCACGAGCAGGTGGAGGGCAACAGGGTTCGGTTGTATATGGACGCATCGGGCGCCAGCTTTCTGGAGGTGAGCGCGTCGGACATCGTCTCTGACGAGCAGGTGACCCTGCCGCGGCCGGCGGCGGCGGTGAAGAAAGCTCCAAACGCCGGGGCGCCGAAGGTGCCGGAGAAGCTTTCCGATGCTGAGCTGCGGCCGATGCTGACGAAGGCGGGATCGGCCTACGATCTTGATTCGGATCTGCTGGCCAGCGTGGTGCGTCAGGAGAGCGGCGGGCAACCGCATGCTGTGAGCCGCGCTGGCGCGCAGGGCCTGATGCAGCTGATGCCCGGGACGGCATCAGAACTGGGCGTGGGGAACAGCTTTGCGCCGGCTGAGAATATCGACGGCGGAACGGCCTATCTGAATTTGCTGCTGAACCGGTATCACGACAATCTGGCGCTGGCGCTGGCTGCCTACAATGCAGGACCTGCAGCGGTGGACCGGTGGCATGGAATTCCCCCGTACCCGGAGACGCGCGCGTACGTGGCGCGGGTGATCCATGAATACAACCGCCGGTACGCTTTGCGGCGGAAGGCGGAGCTTCAGTCCTCTCTCACCCGACAGCCTGCTGAGTAGGGCAACTTTTCTTCCCCTGGAGTCTGCCTTGAAGAAATCCAGAAACCGGATCGTGCTGCTGGCCGTGGTGGTGGCGGTGGCAGCACTGGTGTGGTTCGGGCGCGGCCGCATCCACTTCAACTGGCACGTTTTCGTCGAGCAGCTCCAGCTGGCGGACTGGAAGCGGATCGCGGTGGCGACAGCGCTGATCTGGCTGGGTCTCGGTGTGCGGGCGATCCGCTGGGCCCTCTTCATGAAGCCGACCCGGCGGGTGCGTTCGACGACGGTGCTGGGGAGCCAGGTGATCGGGTTCACCTGCGTGGCGCTGTTTGGAAGGCTGGCGGACCTGGTGCGGCCGTACCTGGTGTCGCGCCGGACGACGACCCCGCTGGCTTCGCAGATCGCTGTCTATACCGTGGAGCGGATGTTCGATATGGGTTCGGTGGCGCTGATCTTTTCAACGGTGCTGCTGTTTGCGCCGGATCGGCACACGCTGCCGCGGCCGGACCTGATCAATCGGGCAGCGCTGGGAGGGCTGATTGTCACGCTGGGGCTGGCGTTTTTCGCCATGCTGGCGCGGCTGGCGGGACGCAGCTTTGCCGGGGCAGCGCGCAGGCTGCTGGGCGCGGTTTCGCCGAAACTGGGCGAGGCGGTGAGCGAGAAGATTCTGGCGTTTCGCGACGGCCTGAATGCCATCGGCTCGCTGCGGGACTTTGTTGTGGCTGTGGCCCTGTCGCTGGGCATGTGGGGAATGATCGCGGGCGCCTATCTGGAGACGACGCGCGCCTTTACCGCCTCGCCGGAGCTGGCGGGGATGACGCTTTCGCGGTGCATGCTGCTGATGGCGGCGAGCATGGGCAGCTCCATCATTCAGCTGCCGGTGATCGGCTGGTTTACGCAGATCGCGCTGACGGGCGCGGCCATGGAGGCGTTCCTCCATGTGGCTCCGGAGCCGGCGCTGGGGTGCGCAGCGGTGCTGCTGATCGTCACCTTCATGAGCATTATTCCGGCAGGACTGGTGTGGGCGCGTTTCGAGCATGTTTCGCTGAAGAAGATCTCCGAGGAGAGCGAGCATGCCGGCGAGGAGCTGGCGCATCATTCAGCTCCCGCGCAGGAAGTGCAGGCTGGCTGAGGCCGCTGCAGGCCTGTGGCAGAAGCCGGAAGGTTCGTAAAATGCGTTCCTCAGGGGCTAAAGCCCCGTGGATTTTGCGGCGTTTATGACACGACTACAGTCGTGCCCCTGCACAACGCAACGTCTTCCGCAGGCTGTTCGCCAATGCCGCACGGCTGACCGCTTTGGTCAGAGGCTATCGGCCGCATCGGATTGCGGCGATCATTCTCACGAATGCTCGGGGTTCGAGCCGGGCTCGGGAAAATCGGAGTCGCTGTCCTTGATGTCTTCGTCGGTTTCGCGGTGGGGGAGCTGGTTGGCAAGCCGGTGCTGCGATTCGCCCGCATGACTGTCCTGCGGTGATTTGTCTTCGATCGCGCCCTTGCTGATATCGGCGTCCCTTGTTTTCATCGCTCCTCCGAGCTGCACGGGTTGAGACCATCGTGGAATGGATGCGCGGCTGCCAGGCCGCGATGCTTCATCGCAGCTTTGCTCGCGCCGCAGCTGTCACGTGCACACTCCGCTGTCGATCGCCGCAGACCTGCTATTGTGGACCCGATGGCCGCGGAACTCAACCCCCGAATTCTGCTGGAGGCAGCGCTTCGCGAGGCGCGGGCGGGATTGGCGGAGGGAGGCATTCCCATCGGGGCCGCCATATTTGACCGCAAGGGGCGGCTGCTGGGCGCGGGGCACAACCGGCGGGTGCAGGAGGGCGATCCTTCAGCGCATGGGGAGACGGATGCTTTTCGCAGAGCGGGACGGCAGCGCTCCTACCGGGACATGATTCTGGTGACCACGCTGGCTCCCTGCTGGTACTGCAGCGGGCTGATCCGGCAGTTCGGGTTTCGCACCGTGGTGGTGGGGGAAAGCCGCACCTTCGAGGGGGGGATCGCATGGCTGCGGTCGCTGGGGGTGGAGGTAATCGATCTGGATTCGGAGGAATGCGCCACCCTGCTGGGGGAATTCGTCGGCGCGCACCCGGAAATCTGGGCCGAGGACATCGGGCAGTAGAAGGAATTTCCCTTGCGCGCGGTGACGCGAGTCACCGACAATCGTTGCCACTGGGTAGCAACCTGTCTGGTTCCCGCGCGCTGACTGTCGAGAGGCGGCCGCGTGCAGCACCGGCTTCGGCAGCCAGCCGCGGATGCAGGAGTTGCCGCCCGCACCGGCTTCATGTTCGGCGGAAGCCGCGGGCGAAATTGTGAACCGCAGTCAGCGACTGGGGGGAACCGCATGCTCTACGTTGAACGACCACCTCTGCCCTCCGATGACAAGCGCTGGAGAATCGTCAGTGGCACGATGCGCAAGCACGGCTACTCGCGCAACGCGCTGATCGAGACGCTGCACACGGTGCAGTCGTCCTTCGGGTATCTGGATGAGCCCGCGATCCGGTTTGTGGCGCAGTCGCTGCGGGTGCCGCTGAGTCAGGCCTACGGCGTTGTGACCTTCTACCATTTCTTCAGCCTGAAGCCGCCGGGGAAACATACCTGCACGATCTGCCTGGGAACTGCGTGCTATATCAAGGGCTCGGACAAGCTGGTGGCGGAGGCGGAGAAACTGCTGCATATCCGGCCAGGCGAAACGACGCCGGACGGGGAGGTGTCGCTGGCCACGGTGCGGTGCGTGGGGGACTGCGGACGCGCTCCCGTGGCGCTGTTCGACGGCGAGCTGTCCGCGCAGATGGAGCCGGCCAGGCTGGCGCAGCGGCTGGATGACTGGAGGGCGCAATGAACGCGGAGGAGCTCCAGCAGATTGCGGCTGCGGCAGAGGAAGAACGCGGGAAGTTCGACTACGAAGTGAACGTGTGCATGGGCACGAGCTGCCTGGCACAGCACAGCGACGGGATCCGCGATGCGATCGAGAAGGAGGCGGAGGGCTGCGGCAAACGCTGTCATGCGCGCCGGACCGGCTGCATGGGACCCTGCGCTGCCGGGCCGATGGTGCTGGTGGAACCGGCGGGGATTCTCTACGGCCACGTGCACGAGGCGGACGCGAAGGAGATCGTGGCATCGCTGGGCGCGGAGCCGGTGGCGCGGCTCGATCCACAGCTGGGGAGCTATTTCGAGGGGCAGCACTTCAGGGTGCTCGAAAACGTCGGACACATCGACCCGGAGAAAGTGGACGAGTACGTGGCGCGCGGCGGCTACGAGGCGCTGCTGAAGGGGCTGACCGAGATGACGCCGGCCGCAGTGATCGAGCAGATCTCGAAGAGCGGGCTGCGCGGGCGCGGAGGCGGTGGTTATCCCACCGGTCTGAAATGGGACACCGTCGCCAGGGTCAAGGGCGCGCAGAAGTACGTGATCTGCAACGGCGACGAGGGCGATCCGGGCGCGTTCATGGATCGCAGCGTGCTGGAGAGCGATCCGCAGCGGGTGATCGAGGGGATGACCATCGCGGCGTACGCCATCGGCGCGAGCAAAGGCTACATTTACGTGCGCGCGGAGTATCCGCTGGCGGTGCAGCGGCTGACGGTGGCGCTGCGCGAGGCGCGGCGGCGCGGGTTTCTGGGATACGGGATCTGCGAAACGACCTTCAACTTCGATATCGATATCCGGCTGGGCGCAGGGGCGTTTGTGTGCGGCGAGGAGACGGCGCTGATTGCCTCGATTGAAGGCAAGCGCGGGTCGCCACGTCCGCGGCCTCCGTATCCGGCGGTGTCAGGGCTGTGGGGCGATCCGACGCTGATCAACAACGTGGAGACCTTTGCCAACGTGGCCCCGATTATACGCAACGGAGGCGAGTGGTTCGCGTCGATGGGAACCGCCCGCAGCAAGGGGACGAAGGTGTTTGCGCTCACCGGCAGGATCCGGCGCACCGGGCTGGTGGAAGTGCCGATGGGGATGACGCTGCGGCAGATCATATTCGGCATCGGCGGCGGGGTGCCGGATGGAAGGAAATTCAAGGCAGTACAAACTGGCGGACCTTCGGGCGGCTGCCTGCCCGAGGAGCACCTCGATTTGTCCATCAGCTACGACGCTCTGATCAGCGCCGGTTCCATGATGGGTTCGGGCGGCATGATCGTAATGGACGATACGTCCTGCATGGTTTCTGTCGCCCGCTTCTTTATGGAGTTCTGCATGACGGAATCGTGCGGCAAATGCATCCCGTGCCGCGCGGGGACGGTGCAGATGTACGAGCTGCTGTCGAAGATCTGCAGGGGCGAGGCGACGCGGCGCGATCTGGATCAGCTGACGGAGCTGTGCGAGGTGGTGGGTGCGACCAGTCTGTGCGGGCTGGGGCAGACGGCGCCCAACCCGGTGCTGAGCACGCTGCGGTATTTCAGACACGAATACCTGGCGCATATCGACGAGAAGCGATGCCCGGCGGGTGTCTGCCAGTGCGGCCCGCCGCCCCGGCAGGCAGACCTGACGGGGACCCAGGGCGCGGCGGTGGAGGTGCACGCATGAGCGCAGAACCGAACATTCGCACGCTCAACATCGATGGTGTGGGCATCAGCGCACGCGCGGATCAGACCATCCTCGAAACGGCGCGCGAGCACAACATCGCGATCCCGACGCTGTGTCACCTCGAAGGGTTGTCGGAAGTCGGCGCCTGCCGGCTGTGCCTCGTAGAGGTGAAGGGCGCGCGGCGGCTGCTGCCGGCCTGCGTGACGCGCGTCGAGGAGGGGATGGAAGTCACGACGCACACTCCGAAGATCGACCGCTATCGCACGCTGGTGCTGGAGCTGTTCTTCGCGGAGCGGAACCACGTCTGCTCGGTGTGCGTGGCCAACGGCCGATGCGAGCTGCAGAGCCTGGCACTGACGCTGGGGATGACGCACGTCGAATTGCCTTACCAGTATCCGCAGCTGCCGGTCGACGCTTCGCATCCGCGCTTCACCGTGGACCACAACCGCTGCGTGCTGTGCACACGCTGCGTGCGGGTGTGCTCCGAGATTGAAGGCGCGAACACCTGGGGCGTGATGGGCCGCGGCGCACAGTCGCTGGTGATCACGGACCTGAAGGAGCCGTGGGGGCAGTCGGAGACCTGCACCAGCTGCGGCAAATGCGTGCAGGTGTGCCCGACGGGGGCGCTCTTCGAGAAGACCGGGGCCACCAGCAAGGTGCGGAAGCATCCGGAGTTTCTGCCGTATCTGCGCATCATGCGGGAGGGAGAGTAACGATGAGCGATGTGAAGACCCTCGCCACCGTGTGGCTCGACGGCTGTTCGGGATGTCATATGTCGCTGCTGGACATGGACGAGCGGCTGATCGAGCTGAGCAGCCAGTTCCGGCTGGTCTATAGCCCGCTGGTGGACCGCAAGACCTTTCCCGAGCAGGTGGACGTGACGCTGGTGGAGGGGGCCGTGGCCAGCGAAGAGGATCTGAAGAAGATCCGCAAAATCCGCGAACATACGGCAGTGCTGGTGTCGCTGGGCGACTGTGCGCTGACAGGCAATGTTTCGGCGATGCGCAATATGTGCGGGCCGCAGCCGGTCTTCGTGCGCGTGTACCAGGAGAATGCCGACCTGCAGCGGCAGGTTCCGTCCGTCGGTGTGCCGCCGCTGCTCGATCGGGTGCGCCCGGTACATGAGGTTGTGCCGGTGGAGGTCTATGTACCCGGATGTCCACCTTCGGCGGACACCATCTATCAGGTGCTGTCGGAGCTGCTGGCAGGCCATGTGCCGACACTGGGCGGCGTCGCCCACTTCGGCTGATCGGAGGGACTCATGCCCCGGACCATCATCATCGACCCGGTAACGCGGCTGGAAGGACACGGCAAGATCACGCTGCAGCTGGACGACGCCGGCATCGTGCAGGATGCGACCTTTCATGTGACGCAGCTTCGCGGATTTGAAAAGTTCTGCGAGGGGCGTCCCTTTTATGAAATGCCGAACATTACGGCGCGGGTCTGCGGCATCTGCCCGGTGAGCCATCTGGTGGCTTCGTCGAAGGCCTGCGACGCGATCCTCGCGGTGCAGATCCCTCCGGTGGCGGCGGATCTGCGGCGCATTCTGAACCTCGCGCAGCTCGTCCAGTCGCATGCGCTGAGTTTTTTTTATTTGTCCTCCCCCGACCTGCTGCTGGGCATGGACGCGAGCCCGGAAGAGCGCAGCATTCTGCACGTGGCGCAGACTCATCCGGAGATTGGCAAAGACGGCGTGGCGCTGCGGCAGTTCGGGCAGCGGATTATCGAGCTGCTGGCGGGCAAGCGCATCCATCCGGGCTGGACGGTGCCGGGCGGGGTGAATGAGCCGCTCAGCGAAGAGAAGCGCGATCAGATTCTGGGGATGATTCCGGCGGCTCTGGCCGCGATTCAGAGGACGATTACGTGGTTCCGCGGGAGCGTGGAGAGATTCACGGCGGAGATCGAGGTGTTCGCGAATTTCCCGACGCTGTTTATGGGGCTGATCGACGATCGCGGGCTGGCCGAGTACTACGACGGGGCGCTGCGGGTGATCGATTCCGAGGGAAACATCATTGCCGGAGAACTGGAGCCGGTGCACTACCGCGAGTTCATCGGCGAGGCGGTCGAGCCGTTTACCTACATGAAGTTCCCGTATTACAAGCCGCTGGGCTATCCGGGCGGGACGTATCGCGTGGGTCCGCTGGCGCGCCTGAACCTGGCGGGGCGGTGCGATACGCCGCTGGCGGATGTGGAGTGGCGCAGGTTCCGGGCGATGTCGCCGAGGCCGCTGCTCAGCTCCTTCCACTACCACCACGCGCGGCTGATCGAAATGCTGCACGCGACGGAGAAAATCGCGGCGCTGCTGGCTGATCGCGAGATTCTCTCCAGGCATGTGAGGGCGACGGCTTCGGTGAACAACCTCGAGGGCGTGGGCGTGGCGGAGGCGCCGCGGGGCACACTGATTCACCATTACAAGGTCGATGAGAACGGGCTGATTCGCTGGGCGAATCTGGTGATTGCGACCGGGCACAACAATGCCGCGATGAACCGCGGCATTCTGCAGACGGCGCGGCACTATGTGCAGGGCGAGCAGGTGGCCGAGGGCATGCTGAACCGCGTGGAGGCGGTGGTGCGGACCTTCGATCCGTGCCTGAGCTGCTCGACGCATGCCATGGGGCGGATGCCGCTGGTGGTGGAGCTGCGTGCGCGGGACGGTTCACTGGTGCGCGAACTGCGCCGGGATTAGGGCGAGGCACGCGTGAAGGCGTTTGGAAAGAAGGCGCCGCTGCTCCGGACTGCCGGTTCGCGGCCGGGTCAGGGGCGGGCGGCTCTGCTGCTCGCCTGCGGCAACGCACTGCGCCAGGACGATGGTGTCGGGCTGCGCATCGCGGAGGAGGCGGAGCGGCTGTTTCCGGCGTCGCGGCTGCGGATTATTGCAGCGCCGCAATTCACGCCGGAGATGGCCGAGGACCTGGCGCATACCGATCTGGCCATCTTTGTCGATGCCAGCGCGGGTGACGATCCGGGAGCGATCCGGGTGGCGCCAGTGGCGGTGCGGGCAGAGCCGCTGGAGACGCACCGGCTGGATCCGCCGGCGCTGCTGGCGCTGAGCCAGGCGCTGTGCGGGCATGCTCCGGCGCGGGCCTTTGTCCTGACGGTGGGTGCGGTATCGTTCGGTTACGGAGACACGATCTCGGCGCCGGTACGCCAGGCGGTTCCGCGCGCTCTGCGACTGCTCGGGAATCTGGTCGGCGGGTTGGGCGGGAAGCCCGCGGAAAGCTCCTCCCGCCGAAGGCGGCCCGCAAGCTAGCGCTTGCGTGGCATGGCCGGAAGCTGCCTTTTCCCGGGCGCGGGTCTGCGGGCTGACGACTTTGGGGAGGCCATGGAGGCGACCAGCTTTTCCAGCTCTGCGACGCGCTGCTTCAGCTCGCCGACCTCCTGCGTATCCGAAGTCTTTTCGGCGGGCGCCTGGCCTGGGGGCGGGGCCGGCTGGCCTGGCGGTACGGGAACAGACACTCCCGGAGCGAAGAATCCAAAGGGATTTACGGCAGGGGAGATGGCGCGGTAGGTGTCCTGGTAAATGTCGAGCATCGTTTTCATGTAGCGAAGGGCGGTTTCCTGGCTGGCGCGTCCGGAGGAGATGATCATCTGCCGCAGCAGGTCGAGGGGAAAGCCGGAGTCCGGAGTCTTGGCGTTCTCGACGATGATCTGGGTGAGGATGAGGCGGGTGATGTCCTGGCCGGTGGCGGCGTCGACGACGCGGACCTCCTGGCCGTTCCTGAGGATCTGGGCGACGTCTTCGAGATTGACGTAGCGGCTGTTGGTGGCGTCGTAGAGGCGCCGATTCTCGTATTTCCTGATCAGAACGGTATCGGAGGCCATGGTCGGACCTTCATTTTATCCCTTGACATGGTGAGGGAAGAGAGTAGGATGAGGCTATGCTGCAATGCAGCACTGCATCGCAGCAAGGAAAGGCAGGAGCCACCATGAGCGCATCGCCAAGAGTACCGCGCGAGGCCGCAGCGCCCGAGACTCCGAGAAAGATGGAGTTCGGGGAATCCATGACCAGATTGTTCACTTCCGGCGTGGGGCGCATTGCCGAAGCGCAGAAGAAGAGTATCGATCTTGCAGCGCAGCAAAGCGCGGAAGTGATCGATCTCTGGAAGAAGACCGTTCAGAAGCTGCCGGGAGCCCCGGGGCTGTTCCTGCTGGAGCTGGCGGGGAGCGGAGTCGAGCGGTATGCCGAAACCCAGAAGAGCGTGATCGATCTGTTCCTGGAGCAGAGCCAGGCCTACGGCGAGATGCTGAAGGATCGCACTGCGACAGCGAACAGAGCCAGCGAGGGAGCGGTGAAGTTCGCGCAGGAAGCAGTGGAGCGGACGGTGGCCGCGGAGAAAAAGGTGCTGGACCATGCCGCGGCACAGTCGAAGGCTGTTATCGAGACGACGAAGAAGCAGTTCGGGTTTGACGGCAGCCCGGTGGAAGCGGCTGCGGACTCGATCCAGCGCGGCGTGAACGCGATCGTGGATGTCCAGAAGGAACTGCTGGAGATGGCGGTCCGCTGAGGCGAATCCGGGGCTACGCGCGCAAGGGGCGGCCGCGGCCTGGGGCGGGGCGAAGAGCGAGCGCGCGTAAGATCACAGCTCGCCGGCCCCGTCAGGTATATGCTTCGTGTGACCGGAGGTGTCATGTATGAGCGACGGTCAGGAGAAGGGATCCAAAGCGTTCGATCCGATGGAAACGTTTCGCGGGATGCGCGACGCCTATCTCGATGCGATGGCGAAGACCATGGTCGAGGCAGTGAACACGGAAGCCTATGCGCAGGCGACGGGAGCCATGCTGGAGGGGACTCTGGCGGTGACGGCGCCGTTCCGCGAGGCCATGGAGAAATCCCTCGCCAATACGCTGCAGCAGTTGTCGCTGCCTTCCCGGCAGGAAGTAGCCGCGCTGGCGGAGCGCTTTACCAATATCGAAATGCGCCTGGACGATATGGATGCCAAGCTGGACCGGATCGAGGCCATTCTGTGCGGCGAGGAAGAGGGGGAGCCGCTCGGTGAGGGAAGCGAGGACGCGGCGGCGAGCCTCGCCGAGGGAGCAGTGCAATCGCCGGCAGCCGCCGGGGGTCCGCAGGCAAGGAGAAAAGCCGTGCGGCGGAGGCGGATGCGCCAGAGAAGCGCGGGAAACACGCGAAAATAGGGAATTTCCATGAGACAGACTGGCGGTGTCCTGGATTCGTTTCAGGCGACGGCAGAGCGGCTGCGGACCCTGAACCGGGTGATGACGACGAAGGCGGCGATCGCCCAGACCCCCAAAGAACTGGTATGGACGCTGAACAAGGCGAAACTCTACCGCTACGCGCCCATGACGGAGGCCGAGAAGCGGCACGCGATTCCGCTGCTGCTGATCTTCGCCATCATGAACCGGCCGTCGATTCTGGACCTGCGCCCGGGGCATAGCTTTGTGGAGTTCATGTTGCGTCAGGGCTATGACGTGTATCTGCTGGACTGGGGTGTGCCGGGACTGGAAGACCGGCATATGAAGCTGGATGACTATGCGGTCGAGTATCTGCCCCGGGCGATCCGCAAGGTGAAGACGGTTTCCGGCGCGGAGGAGTTCAGCCTGCTGGGCTGGTGCATCGGGGCGATCCTGACGACGATCTACGCCGCGATGCTGCCGGACGAAGGCCTGCGCAATCTGCTGCTGCTGACCGCGCCGCTGGACTTTTCCAACCGGAACGGGCTGACGTTTGCCAAGTGGGTCGATGAGCGCTACTTCGATGTGGACAAGGTGCTGGAAGCCTTCGGGAACATGCCCGCGGAGATGATCGACTACGGTGCGAAGGCGCTGAAGCCGGTGGAGAACTACCTCTCCAGTTACTACAAGCTGTGGGACAACCTGGACGACCCGCGGGTGGTGGAGTCGTGGCACGCGATGAACACCTGGGTGACGGACAACATCCCGATGGCGGGCGCGGCGTATCGCCAGCTGATCGTGGAGCTGTACCGCAAGAACAAGCTGATCAACAACCAGCTGGTGGTCCGGGGCGGGGTAGTGGATCTGAGCCGGATCCGTGCCAACCTGCTGACGGTGATCGCCGAAGGGGACCACATCACGCCGCCGTGCCAGTCGGCGACCATCCTGACGAAGGTGAGCAGCCGGGACAAAGAGCTGTACCGCATTCACGGCGGGCACATCGGCATCATGGCCGGGAGCGCCGCTGCCAGGACCACCTGGCCGCACATCGACCGGTGGCTGGGCGCACGCTCCCGGTAACGGCGGTCACATATACAGGCCGCCGTTGATGTTGATCTGCTGGCCGGTGATGTAGTCGCCGTCGCAGATCAGGAAGGCGGCGGCCCTGGCGATCTCCTCGGGCTGGGCGAAACGCCGCAGCGGGATTCTGGAGCGAATCTGATCCAGGATGTCGCCGGGAATTGCGCTGAGCATATCGGTCGCGGTAAAGCCAGGGGCGACCACATTGGCGGTGATGTTGTATTTGGCCAGCTCGAGAGCAAGCACTTTGGTGAAGGCGATGATGCCGCCTTTGCTGGCCGCGTAGTTGGCCTGACCGAAGTTGCCGGCCTGACCCGAGAACGAAGCGATGTTGATGATGCGGCCATACATCTGATCGACCATGGCCGGTATCGCAGCGCTGCAGCAGTAAAAGATGCTGTTGAGGTTGGTTTCAATGACCTCGGCCCACTCCTCGTCGCTCATCCTGCGGATGGAGCGGTCGCGGGTAATACCGGCGTTGTTCACGAGGATATCGAGGCGTCCATAGATGTCCAGCAGATCGCGGACGAGGCGGCGGGCCTCCAGGCGGTTGGAGACGTCGCCGCGGAGCAGGTGAGCTTCGCCGCCATTATGCTCGATCTCCTGACGCAATTCCTCGGCGGGGCCGACGCTGTTGCGGAAGTTGATGACGACGGTCGCGCCGCGGTCGGCGAGCTCCCGGGCGATGGCACGGCCAATGCCACGGGAGGCGCCGGTCACCAGCGCGATCTTGAACTGCAGCGGCGGCGTAAGCGGGACCCTGGTTTCAGTCAGCGTTGTGGTTGCCATTGGAATCCTCCTTGTCTCCTGCTGCGTCGATGGCTTCGAAGATGGCGGCGATACCCTGTCCGCCGCCGATGCACATGGTGACCAGCGCATAGCGCCCGTGGATCCGCTGCAGCTCGTGGAGCGCCTTCACGGTAACGATGGCGCCGGTCGCGCCGAGAGGATGGCCGAGCGAAATGCCGCTGCCATTCGGATTGGTTTTCTCGGGCGGGAACTCGAGTTCGCGGCGGACGGCAAGCAGCTGCGCGGCGAAGGCCTCGTTCAGCTCGATGACATCCATGTCGCCGGTCGTGAGGCCGGTGCGCTGGAAGAGTTTGCGGACGGCGGAAACCGGGCCGATGCCCATGATGGAAGGCTCGACGCCGGAGACCGCATAGTCCACCAGGCTGGCCAGGGGCTTGAGACCGCGGCGTCCGGCGGCGCCACGCTCCATCAGAACGACGGCGGCGGCGCCGTCATTGATGCTGGAGGCATTGCCGGCGGTCACAGTGCCTTTCGGATCGAAAGCCGGTTTGAGCTTCGCCAGGTTCTCCGGCGTGGCATCGGCACGCGGCTGCTCATCGATATTGAAAGGGACGGGTCCGAGTTTGGTCTTCAGCTCAATGGGAACGATCTGCGATTTGAACCTGCCCGTCTGATTCGCGCTGATCGCACGGCGATGGCTCTCGACGGCCAGCTCATCCTGATCCTCGCGGGAGATCCCCCACTTGCGGGCGACGTTTTCCGCCGTCACCCCCATGTGGACTTCGTCGAAGGGATCGGTGACTGCGGCCACCAGGGCATCGATTGCCGTGGCGTCGTTGAGGCGCGCGCCCCAGCGCATGGCGGGCAGCCAGTAGGGAGCGCGGCTCATGGACTCCGCGCCTCCGGCAATGGCGGCATCCGCGTCGCGGTGGACGATGGCATCGGCGGCTGTCAGGATGGCCTGCAGTCCGCTGCCGCAGAGGCGGTTGACATTGAGCGCCGGGGTCTCGACGGGAAGGCCTCCGCGGAGGGCGGCAACCCGCGCGAAATACATATCCTTCTGGTCCGTATGGATCACGTTGCCGAAGACAACATGGCCGATGTCGCTGGGCGCGAGGCCTGAACGCTGCAGGCTCTGGCACACGACCCTGGCGGCCAGTTCGGTGGGAGGGATATCTTTCAGCGCTCCCCCGAACTTGCCAATCGCTGTACGCACGGCGCTCAGGACAACCACTTCTCGATTACTCATGACCGTATCCTTTCGGTGAAGCCGAGTTGCACGTTCCTGGACGAAATCCGCAGGGCAAGGCGATCATGGCCAATTGCCATGCGTTGCCGACAGCGCACAGTGAAGCAAGGCTGCCGCGGAAGATTTCAGACGACAGGACTATGCGGGACTGCACAGGGAGCTGGCCCGCTTCCCCGGGAAAGAGGGACTCAGCGGGGGAAGAGACAACCCGGTATGGCGTGCCGCGAAGAGGTGGCACAAGGAAGACATGGAGGCGCATCGTTGCACCACCCCGATCAGTAAGGGTGTGGGGCGTAACAGGGCTTCACATCCGGCTCTGCGCGCCGACCTCGATCCCGTGGATCTTCCGCAGGGTCGGAGAGAGAGAGAGCATCGAGCGCGAGAAGGACGGGAATAAGAGAGCGAAACGACCTGCGGACGTCCTCACTGTAACCCCGTTCGCCCGAATCGTCAGGTGATTTGAAAGTGAATTGGCGCGGGGATTCACATCACCAAAATAATTCGGCTGCCGCGAGGGCAGACCTTCAGCCTTGTCTCAGAAATTCGACATTTCGCAGAATGCGCCTAACCTTTTTGGAGGAGACGGAGAGGCGCTCGGCGAGGCGGGAAATGTTGCGATCCTCGCGCAGCCACGCTTTGGGGGGCAGGATTTCAGCGAATTCCTCGGTGATCTGCTGCAAAGTCTTGTTGCGAGCCGCCCAATCTTTCGACAAGCGATCGTTCTCGCGAGGACCCATGAGGCCGGCGAACCATTTCCGAGTCCAGAAAGAAGTGGTTGGCGGCGGGCATACCGCGGGCGATCCAGGCGCCGGCGTTTTTGTGTGTGACGAACAGCGACAGCGGAAACAGCATCGGGCCGGGGATTCGCGGCCTATACTCAGGCATACCAGCAGAGGATTCACCACGGAAGCTGTCCGGGGAGGTGACCATGCGGGGTGCCGTGGAAGAACTTACTTTCACCGAGCTACATATCCAGGAAAAGCCGATTGTCGTGTCGCACGATTCCGGTTCCGAATGCAGCCTCGAACACTGGATGGAGGTGTACTGGCTGGTTGAAGAAGAGTACAGGATGGCCAGGGTCGCCGACGGCGAGAATGCGGGCTGGAAGTGAAGCGAGGGCGGGCGAAAAGCCGGGCTCCGAAGTGTCGAGGCGGAGTGCGCGTCAGCGACACTCCGCGATGCCGCACTCACGCAGAAACATTTGGTCTTCCGCAGTGAAAGCCGGTTCTGCGTTGTCTTCTTCCAGATCGATTCTTCCCAGCCAGGCGAGCATTTCCTGATACAGTTCGACATCGACTTCCAGTGAGCCGCAGCAGCCGCGGGGCGAAATTTCTTTCAAAAATGCAGTCCTCCGCTGCAGATGAGCACTTCTCCGGTGACGTAATCCGAGAGAGGCGAACAGAAGAACAGGACGGCACCGGCGGCCTCCTCGGGCGTGCCCAGGCGACCCAGCGGGCAGGCGCTCCTGACGGACTCAAGCAGGGTGGGCTGCACGCCCAGGCGGATATGGTGGCCGTGCATCTCCATGGCGGCGTCGGGGCGGTTGAGGTCCTGGACGAGGCGCGTCTGGATGAGGCCGAAGCCGACGGCGTTGACGTTGACGTTGTAACGGCCCCACTCCTTGGCCAGGGTCTTGGTAAGGCCAATCACGCCGGCTTTGCCGGAGGAATATCCTGCCTGCCCGGGATTGCCGTCGGTTCCGGCAATCGAGGTGATATTGACGACCTTGCGCATGACAGGGATGCCGGCGGCGATCTCACGCTTCGCCGTCTCGCGGATATAGGCGGAGGCGGCGCGGAGCAGGCGGAAGGGCGTGATGAGATGGATGTCGAGCATCGCCTGGAACTGTTCATCGGTGGTCTTCTGGATGACGTTGTCCCAGCTGTAGCCCGCGTTGTTCACGATGATGTCAATGGCGCCAAAGGCGTCCAGCGTCGCCTTGACGACGGCATCGGGGGTGGTCGGGTCGGTGAGGTCACCACGGACGTGCTGCACGCGGTCGGGGATGGCCAGTTCGGCCTCCGTTTCCCGCAGCATGGTCTCATCCAGATCGTTGACCATGACGGAGGCGCCGGCGGCAGCCAGCCGTCTGGCGATGGCTCTGCCAATACCGCGCCCTGCTCCGGTTACCAGGGCGGCCCGGCCCTCCAGCGAGAACGGCGATTCGAATACCGTTCTCGGCTGTTCCTGCAAAGTACTCGATTGCATCGGATCACCTGCCGCCCGAAGGCGATTTCTGCTGCATGGCAGCATAATACATGCCGCACTGCAAACACGTCCACAGAGGCGGAACGCCGATTTCGGTTGCCCCAGGGGAGGAGCCGCAAAGCCCGCAAAGCCGAGGATCAGCGTTCCTGGTCCGGCGGGACGTTGTAGAGCTGGAACTCGCGGATGGCGGCGCCGTTAACGCTGGAAAGGATGTTGAGGCGGACGCGGCTGGCGGTCACGGGCGGGAAGATGTCGATTTTTTCGTGCCCGATGGCGTGGGCCGAGGCCACGGTCTTCCAGCCGTTTCCCGTCCAGGCGTCGATCGAATACTTCTCGATGCGCTGGCCGTCGTTGATCCACTCCATGGTGAGCGCGCGGTCGAAGGTCACCGGCGGGCTGAAGAAGACTTCAAGGGTGGAGTGGTTCGATCCGGCGGGAGCCGACCAGAAGGTGTCCGGGTTGCCATCGAGGGCGGCGGACATCTCGGGCGAAGCAGGCGTGGCGCTGAGAGCCAGGTTGTGGGCGTAGCGTTGGCGCAGCGCTTTACCGAATTCCTCGAGACGAGCGACGTCGGCGTCCGGCAGCAGGCCGCGGCGGTCGGGTGCCAGGCCGAGCATGAGCTGCGCCCCGCGTCCCACGGTCTGATCCCAGGTGGTGAGCAGTTGCTGGACGCTCCGGAGGGTGCCTTCGTCGTTCGGATGCCAGAACCAGTGCCCGCTGTGCAGGGGCGTGTCGGCCTCGACCGGACGCCAGCGCAGATAGCCGTGGCGGTCGATCACGTCCCAGTCTTCGTAACGAACGACACCATCCTCATTGCCCACCCAGCGGGCATCGCCGTATTCGAAGAGAGCGGTATCGGCGAAGACGATGGTGTTGGGCTGATACATGCGCAGGGTCTCGATGATCTTCGGGAAGTTGTAGACGTGGCCTGCGCTGCCGGCGCCATCGAGCCAGAACTCGACCAGATCTCCATAGTTCTGGGCCAGCTCGGACAATTCATCGTTGTAGTAGCGGTCGTAGGCGGCGGAGTCCTTGTAGCGGGGGTCGTGGCGATCCCAGGGCGAGAGATAGACGCCGAACTTCAGCCCATATTTGCGGGCGGCACGAGCCACATCGCCCACCACGTCACCCTTGCCGTTCTCCCACGGGCTGGATTTGACGCTGTAGTCGGTCTGCGCGGTGGGCCACAGGCAGAAGCCGTCGTGATGCTTGGCGACCAGCACCACGTAACGCGCGCCCGCGGCGCGAATGGCTTTCATCCACTGGTCGGGATCGAAACTCGTGGGGTTGAAGACCGAGGGGCTGGCGGTGCCGTCGCCCCATTCGCGGTTGAGAAAGGTGTTGGTGCCGAAGTGGATGATGACGCCGAATTCGAGGTCCTGCCACTCGACCTGCTGGGGTGAGGGTTTCATGTCGACGGCATTCTGCGCGTGGGCGGCAGCCACGCAGCAGGCGGCCGCCAGGACGGAAAGGAACAACAGGCGTCGGAAGGCTCGCATGACAGGTGCTCCAAGCATAAACGAGGGGAACCGGGGATTGGCCGCTCGCGCCGGGCGGGCGGCGAATTAAGAAGAGGGAATGAACGCGGCGGGCTGTTCCATGCCGGGGTACGCGCCGGGGCGGGTTGCCGGGCGCGCGATCAGCGGGATCGGGCCGAGGCGCGCCCCTCGATTTTCAACAGGGCATCGGCCAGGGCGCGGACATCTTCCTCGAGTACGGCGTAGCGCAGGTACTCGCGGTTCCGCATCGCGCCCATTTCCACTCCCAGCCTGTGGTAACGCACCGGGCTGGGGCAAACCGTGCGCAGACTGGCGTGAAACTCGGTGGCGCCGGTTGAATCGGCGGCGGAGGCGATGTTGTCGGGGGAAATGCCTCCGCCGGTCATGACGGTAATGCGGCCCGCGGCGCTTTCGACCATGCGGGCCACGGTGGCGAGGCCCTGGCTGGCCTTCGGCGCGCCGCCGGAGGTCAGCACGCGGGCAGCGCCGGTGGCGATGACGTCCTCCAGCGAGGCGGCGGGGTCGGGCGTCATGTCGATGGCGCGATGGAAGGTCACGGGGAGTGGACCGGCCAGGGCCACCAGTTCCTGCGTGCCGGGCACATCGACGCGGGCCTGTTCGTCGAGGACGCCGAGGACGAGGCCGTCGGCGCCGAGGCCGCGGGCCCGGCGAATGTCTTCCCGCATGACATCGAATTCGTCATCGCTGTAACAGAAGTCGCCGCCCCGCGGGCGGATCATGACAAAGACGTCAATCGTGACGCGCGCGCGGACACGGGCGATCAGACCGGCGGAAGGAGTGATTCCGCCCTCGGCCAGATCCATGCAAAGCTCAACGCGCTGCGCTCCGCCGCGCTGCGCAGCCACCGACGACTCCACCGAATCCGCACAGATTTCAAGGACCATGCTTTCCCGATCTCCAATCTATCCTGGTGGGCAGCCGGATGGTCCGGTATCAGGTACAGAAAGAGCACTCTCATCCTGAGACTGGCTGCGAGGCTGCCCCCCGTGGGCGGCAGCCCCTTCGTGAGAAGTTATAGTGCGGGGAGAACTGCAGGGTTCGCGGTGTCGGCCGATCGAGAGAAAGGGCCGGCACCAGCGCCTTCCGGAATCCAGGAGCCTCCACGGACACCTGGTAGTGGCCGGGCTGCAGGGATTGAACCCGGTGGAACCCTCGCTGCTGGTGACGGCCCGCGTCGCCACGCCGGTGTCAAGGTTGTCAGGCCGAAATTCCAAAATTCCAGGGGCTTCACTGCCCGGAGGTAGCGTTCGAAACGAAATGGGGAAGCGCGCCGGGAGAGGAATACTCCCTGGCGCGATGCTCCGCTTCGTGCGAACGCCTGTCAGACCTCCTGCCGGGAAACCGAGCATCGAAGACAAACCTCCAGGAGAATGGCTGAGGCCCAATTCTAAGCAAGAATCCTCAGAACTGTTCAATAAAAATGATCGAGACGATCAGGTGATGCACCTCGATAATCAGAAAGATGTTCGCGGACCCTTATCCAGGAGCTGCGAAGACCGCAGGATCAAGCGCCGCGACACCGGCACACAGCGGGGATATCGCCGGAATCAGCCTGTATGCATGACAGCGCGTGACGGACACGATGGTTCTGGTGTAGTGTTTCGAGGGAAAGAGGCCGAAACATGTCACGAAAGCTGGTGGAAATGGAAGCGGTCCAGGTTCCGTCGCCCGAACGCAGTCAGATGCTCATCGATGAGCGCAGGCAACACATCCTGTCGCTGATTCACAACCACGGCCGCGTGCTCGTCGGGGAGCTGTCGCGCGACCTCGGCATTTCGCAGATCACCATCCGCAAGGATCTGGAGTACCTGCAGTCGAAGGGGCTGGTCCAGCGGACGCATGGGGGAGCGCTGCGGCTGCAGTCGGGCGCGCTCTTCGATCCCTCGCTCCAGGAGAAGCAGAAACAGCACTCGCAGGAGAAGCAGCGGATCGCCGCGGCCGCGGCGGAGATGGTGGAGGAGGGCCAGTGCGTCATGCTCGACTCCGGAACCACAACGGCCGCCGTGGCCCAGGCGCTCAAGCGCTTCTCCCAGCTGACCGTGATCACCAATGCGGTGAACATCGGGGCCGAGCTGGCCAGCACCAACTTCGAGGTCATTCTCATCGGCGGAACGCTCCGCAAGAACTCGTTTTCCCTGGTGGGGCCGCTGGCCGAGGATGTGCTCGACGAAATGCACGCCGACATTCTCTTCCTCGGCGTCGACGGCTTCGACACCGAGATCGGCGTGACGACCCCGAATTTCCTCGAATCTCGCGTCAATCGCGCCATGGTCAAGGCGGCGCGCCAGGTCGTCGCCGTCTGCGATTCGACCAAGTTCGGGCGGCGCAGTCTGTCGCGCATCGTGCCCGTCTCGGCCATCCACTGCGTGATCACTGACAGGAACCTGCCAGCGGAAACGGCGGAAACGCTGCGGGCTCAGAATGTCGAGGTTGTCCTCGTCTGAGCCCGGTGGCTGTTCCCCGGGGTCCTGAGTGCGTCCTGCCCCGGCTCAGTTGTTATAACTCAAGGCCTACTTCTGCTCGAACCTCTGATTCTGCTGCGGAGCGAACGCCGTCGGAACATAGCCGGTGACGTGAATCGAGCAGCTCTTGTCGGCGTGGCTGCCGCTGAGGCCGTCGGCCGTGAGATGGATCTGGAAGTCGCCCGGTTCCGTCCACGCGTGGGTCACATGCGCGCCATCGAGATGCACCCCGTCACCGAAATCCCAGTGATACGCGAGCACCGGATTGCCTGACTCCGCATGGGCGGAGAAGGGAACGGTGTCCCCCGATTTGGCGGTTGCGGGGCAGTCGGCGGTCAGATCGGGCGATCCCACCGGCACGCTCTGGTCGACGATCTTCAGCAAGCGGACTGAGTGGGTCGGCTGATCGAGCTGCACGGTTCCGGATGAGATCGGCACCGAGGAGTTCTGGTCCAGGACATCGGTGATCGTATAGTTGCCGCTCGCTGCAAGGCCGAGATCGGCGAGGCGAATGGAGTGCTGCCGGCTCTGCTCGGTCCAGTTGAAGACCGCCAGGATGCTCTGCCGGTTGGATTCCTTCAGGTACCAGATGCTGGGCTGCCCGTCTTCGGGGGAGTAGCTCATCAGGTCCACGGGCTTAGCCGCCTGGCCGAGCTTCACCATATCGATCAGGTCCTCATTCTCGAGCAGCGCGGTGCGCTCCGGATCATTCTCGAGCGAGGGCAGATTGTCGCCGATCTCGAACATGCCGCCGGAGACGGCTGCCAGGGCGATCGAGGATTTGGCTTCATCCAGAGAGAGCGGACGGCGCCCCTGATGCCACGACTGGTCGCCGATGTGCTGGGTCGAGACGGTGAAGGCATCCGGGTCGGAGACGAAGAAATTGCGGTTCATGTAATAGCGGGCAGCGATGCCGGTGGCGGCGTCCTTGCTGGCGCCAAAGCTGTGGCCGGTGTCCTGGGAGATGCGCCCGTAATCGACAAAGCCGACGGGGTTCATCATCACGCTGCCGTCCTTGTCGAGGTAGACGTCGTTGCCCACGGCTTCGCGGATGATCTTCAGCCCGATGCGCTGCGCTTCCATGGCTGTGGTGTGCGGCTTATAGAAGTAGCCCTCGATGGCGCTGTCGTCCATGAAGTCCATCTTGATGTAGTGGATCTGCCACTGGCGGACCAGCTTGGAGTAGGTCTCCCGGAGGTAGTTCTGGGCGCCGGGGTTGGTGTTATCGAGCATGTAGAGCTGGTCTTTATTGCGTGACACATGCCCGGCCGGGATGGGCTTGCCCTGCGCGTTCCTGATCAGCCAGTCGGGGTGCTGCTGATAGACCCAGGAGCGCTCGGAGACTTCGAAGGGGGCCGTCCAGATGCCGGGGACCAGGCCGAGGCCGCGGATCTGGTACTCCATCGGGGTCATACCCTGCGGAAACAGGGTGGCGTTGGGTGTGACGTATTCGCCGCGCGCGTACTGGTAGCCCTCGTCGATGTGGAAGAGGTCGTAGCCGTACTTTTTCAGGTGTTCTGCCTGCCACTGCGCATTGGTGAGGGCGGTTCCTTCATTGAGGCCGAAGTAGTACGCGGTCCAGCTCCACCAGCCCAGCAGCGGAGGCGCGGAGACGCGGGCGTGGTGAATCTGGCGGATCAGCGAGCCGTAGGCTTCCAGCTGGTGGTGGTAGTCCTTGCTGACGCTGATGGTCACAGCTTCGGCAGGCAGCTGGCCGCCTGCGTCCACAGGAAGGCTCAGCTCGATCTGGTCCTCGGGGGAATCGCCGCGCAGCGAGTTCATCTTCTCCTCTTCGGTGGTCCCCGTGGACTCCGCTTCCCAGGCGGAGATATGCGGATTGCTGCCGGTGCTGTCCAGATGCACGCGAAGAATGGTGATGAACCGGTCGGAGGTGAGCGCCCCCACGAAGATGCTTTCGTGGCTCTGCCGGTTATAGATGAGCTGGCTGCCGACGCCCCGCTGCATGTTGTCTTCGGCATCGCCGAGGTCGTGGATCTTCACCGCCGGGCGGTCTTCGCTGAAGCTGTCGGAGAGCACGCGGTCTTCGGCGACGGGGCCTCCGAGATCGGCAATGGTGCCTCCCGAGGCATCTACGGGACGGATGGCTTCGACGTTGATGGTCTTCCCGGTGGTGTTGTGGACCGTGACCTCAACATCCGCAAACGGCTGGCTGGAGTAGGCGCGCAGGCGGTATACAAGGTCGGGCTGTCCGCTCAGGCCGGTGTAGGTGACCTGGTATTCTTCAGCCTCGCCGAGGTATCCCTGGCCGCTGGAGCGCTGGATGGTGTGAGTCGGGTAATCGGCGGCATGCAGCCAGCGATGATCGACTTCGGCTGCGACTCCGGAGTCGAGTGCGGGGCCGGAGGCGCCAGCGAGACGAATGCTGTATTTGCCGTCAGGACTGACAGCAACGCGCAGGGCTGTCTCCTGGGCGTACAGCGAACATGCCGTGGCCGCGCAACCCGCGATCACCGCGCTAACAACACCTTTATGAATGGCCTGCCGGACTCTGTCGTTCACTTTCCCTCCTTGGAAGAAAACCATGATTGAACCCCTCGATCCCCTCACCGGCGCAGCGATGCTTCGTCCGACCGGCTGCCTGATCGCCGTTGGTGGGATACGGTCAGGTTGCAACCCCGCCCCGGGGCGGGGGACTTCCCCGGGGCGCCCAGGAGGCAACCGGATTTCGTTTAATTACCTTTAAGAGCGAAAGGCTAGAATGAATGGAGAACCCATGTCAAGAAGATATGCCTGTCTTCCGGCCTGCCGCCTGCCGGGACTGAACCGGAAAAGGAAAGGCGGCCCGGAGGCTGGTGGGATTTTTGCCGTAAACCAGCGATGGGAAGAATAAGGAAACGCAAGGGATTGGACGGCGCGACCCGCCCCCTGCCGTCGGGATCCGCTCCTACTTCTTCTTTCGTGCCCGGCCCAGTGCCTTCTTTTGCGCTCTGAACGTCTTCTTTTGCTGTTTCCTGAGCTGGTGCAGGTCGCGGTGCGACTGTTTCCGGTTGTGCTTCTGCGCGGCGCGGCGCGCGGCATCCGCATCGGCGTGGGCTGCGACCGGCATCGCGGCGCCCAGACCCAGAGAAAACAACAGCATCCACGTTGCCAGCCACTTCACCGGCGCACCTCCCGATAAGGCCTGGCGGGATAGTACAACTCCGGAATGCCGGAAGCCTATCACCCGGTCAGGGGATTTTCTGGCTTTGGGGGAAACGGCCGCGGAGGTCGCTGGCTGAAGCGGACCGAAACCAGACGGTGAGCCGACAAGCGACGGAAAATATGAGCCGAATTCACTCACTTTTTACCTTCCCCCCTTGACATCCACAACTCCGGCCAGGTAGCTTAGCAGTCGTAGGGTGAAAGTGCTAAACGGCGACGCTGCGAGTTGTGCGGCAGCGGCGTTTCGGGGCCGGAAGCAAACGGCCGGCGATCGCCCGCAATCGCTCCATTTTTACGAAGCAGTCGACGCAAGGGTTTCTTCCCCGCGGGACGGTTCCCGCGGGCAATCGCGATGCGGAGCGGCTACTCCGCAAATCTCTGAAGGAGAAGGTAATGGCAACTGCAACAGCATCCGTAACCAAGACGTTCACACCGCTGCACGATCGTATCCTGGTACGCCGCATTGAGGAGAACGAGACAGTGCGCGGCGGCATCATCATCCCCGACAGCGCCAAGGAAAAGCCCCAGGAAGGCGAAGTGATCGCCGTGGGCAAGGGCAAGTCGAATGACGAAGGTAAGGTCTTCCCGCTGGATGTGAAGGCCGGCGACCGCGTGCTCTTCGGAAAATATTCGGGCACCGAGATCCGCATTGACGGGGAAGAATACCTGATCATGCGCGAGGAAGAAGTTCTCGGAATCCTCAAGAAGTGAACTGGCCGTTCAGGCGTGGACGGCTTCGCCGTTTCGGCCTGACCCGTAGCTGAAATTTCATACGGAGCATTGCTCCACGACATCAGGAGACTGGAAATTATGGCAAAGCAAATTCTGCATGGAGAGGATTCCCGCCAGGCGATTCTGCGCGGCGTGAATACCCTGGCGGAAGCCGTGAAGGTGACGCTCGGTCCGAAGGGCCGCAACGTCGTCATCGAGAAGAAATTCGGAGCCCCGACCATCACCAAGGACGGCGTGACGGTGGCTAAAGAGATTGAGCTGAAGGACGCGCTCGAGAACATGGGTGCGCAGATGGTGCGCGAAGTGGCGTCGAAGACCTCCGACGTGGCCGGCGACGGCACCACCACCGCGACCGTGCTGGCGCAGGCCATCTACCGCGAAGGCGTGAAGACGGTGGCGGCCGGCGCGAACCCGATGGCGCTGAAGCGCGGCATCGACAAGGCCGTTGAGACCGTTGTGGGCACCCGCGACGCCAGCGGCAACCCGCAGGGCGGCGCTCTCGCGAAGTTCTCGAAGCCCGTGAGCGGGGACATGATCGCCCAGGTCGGCACCATTTCCGCCAACTCCGACACCACCATCGGCACCATCATTGCCGAGGCGATGAAGAAGGTCGGCAAGGATGGCGTGATCACCGTCGAGGAGTCGAAGACCCTCGAGACCCAGCTGGAAGTCGTGGAAGGCATGCAGTTCGACCGCGGCTACCTGAGCCCCTACTTCGTGACCGATCCGGACCGCATGGAAGCGGTGCAGGAGGATCCCTACATCCTGATCTACGAGAAGAAGATCAGCTCCATGAAGGATCTGCTCCCGCTGCTCGAGCAGGTGGCGCGCAACGGCAAGCCGCTTGTCATCATTGCCGAGGACGTGGACGGCGAAGCGCTGGCGACCCTGGTGGTCAACAAGCTGCGCGGCACGCTGAACGTCGCGGCCGTCAAGGCTCCCGGCTTCGGCGATCGCCGCAAGGCCATGCTGGGTGACATTGCCATCCTGACCGGCGGCAAGGCCATCACCGAAGACCTGGGCATCAAGCTTGAGAATATCAAGCTGGAAGACCTGGGCCGTGCCAAGCGCGTCACCATCGACAAGGACAACACGACCATCGTTGAGGGCCGTGGCGAGTCGAAGGCGATCGAAGGGCGCGTGAAGGAGATCCGCAACCAGGTCGAGAAGACCACCTCCGACTACGACCGCGAGAAGCTGCAGGAGCGGCTGGCGAAGCTGGTGGGCGGCGTCGCGGTCATCAAGGTCGGTGCGGCCACCGAGACCGAGATGAAGGAGAAGAAGGCTCGCGTCGAGGACGCCATGCACGCCACCCGCGCGGCAGTCGAGGAAGGCATCGTCCCCGGCGGCGGCGTGGCTCTGGTCCGCTGCGCGAAGGACGTGGAGGAGCTGATCGGCTCGCTGCATGGCGACGAGAAGATCGGCGCCAACATCGTGCGCCGCGCTCTCGAGGAGCCGCTGCGCCAGATCGTCGGCAACGCCGGCGAGGAAGGCGCCGTAGTGGTAGGCAAGATCCTCGAAAGCAAGGATCCTCACTTCGGCTATAACGCCCAGACCAGCGTCTTTGAGGACCTGGTGAAGGCGGGCGTCATCGACCCGACCAAGGTCACGCGCACGGCGCTGCAGAATGCAGCCTCGATCGCGGGCCTGATGCTGACCACCGAAGCCATGGTCTCGGAAATCCCCGAGCCCAAGACCCCGGCCCCGGCCGGCGGCCACGGCGGTGGCATGGAAGGCATGTACTAAACTCCGCGTTTGGCGGAACGCGCTAACGCGCAAAAACGGCGGGCGTCCTCTTCGGGAGGACGCCCGTTTTGCTTGAGAAGATCCCTCCACCCGCTCGCTATGGGATACGCATTTTGAGGGCAAGCTCAGATTGTCCACCGAGGCCCACCTGTTGCGATTGCCTTTGCTTTTCAACGGTTGTGATCATCTTTTGGACGTCTTTTGCCTCATCAACAGGCCCACCGCATCGCCATCGCCGGCCTGGGGGGGCCGGACCTACAATCCCAGGCATTGGGGGTGTCTATGCCGCACGATGCACAAGGCCTCTGGAAGCTCGATCTGGATCTGTGGAACTCCGGCAAGGCGGAGCTCGTCCCGCAGGTCTACACGGCTCAGGCCACGCACGCCGAGCCCGGCCATGAAGCCGTCCATGGGCCGGCGGAAATCGGCCACTGGATGTCCGTTCTGCATACCGCGTTTCCCGATTTCAAAGTCGAATTCACGCGAACCGTTACCGAGGGCAACCAGTTCGTTCTCTGCTGGACCTGCCATGGGACACACAAGGGCGAGTTCCTGGGGATCGCCCCGACCGGTAAGCACGTCGATCTTCAGGGGGTGACGGTGGGCCGCACCAGCCACGGCCACATACACGAGGAGCGTCTCTACTACGACCGGCTCGGCTTCCTGGAGCAGGTGGGGGCGGTGCCGGCGCTGGCGCATATCCAGCCGGAGTCCGTGATGCGCTGACGCAGCGGGGAACCCGGACAGGGAGGGCTGATTTTTGGGGGATTGCCAGCCGGTGCCTCGCGCGGGCCGGGGAGGGGGGCCGTTCCCGGCATTGTCATCTCCGCGTCGGGGGCGTATCGTCGGAGGTTGGGTTCGGGCGTCATCCTCCGCCTGGGAGGAGCCGCACTGGAGACAACATGAGTATTCCGCATTTCCGCAATGCCGATCCGAATTCGCCGGAGCCGGTTACCTTTCAGATATTGCAGCAGAGGAAGCACACGGGTCGCCCTATCGCGGCTCTGACTGCCTATGACTACGCCACGGCGCGGCTGGTGGATGAGGCCGGCATCGACCTGATCCTGGTGGGCGATTCGCTGGCCCAGGTGGTGCTGGGCTACGACAACACGCTGCCGGTCACGGTGGAGGAGATGCTGCACCACACGCGGGCGGTGCGGCGGGCGGTGCGGCGCGCAATTGTGGCCGCGGATATGCCCTGGGGCTCGTATCACGTCAGCGTCGCGGAGGGGGTGGCGAACGCCGTCCGCTTTGTGAAGGAAGCCGGGGCTCAGGCGGTGAAGATCGAAGGCGGAGCGAGCCGCGCGGAGCTGGTGGAAGCGCTGAGTGCCGCGGAGATTCCGGTGATCGGGCACCTGGGGCTGACGCCGCAGTCGGTGCACCGCATGGGCGGGTACCGGGTTCAGGGCAAAACGCCGGCGGCCGTCTCCGCGCTGCTGCACGATGCGCACACGCTGGAGGCGGCGGGCGCGGTGATGATGGTGCTGGAAGGCATGCCGCGGGAAGTAGCGGCACGCATTACGGGCGAGGTCGGCATTCCGACGATCGGCATCGGGGCCGGGCCGGACTGCGACGGCCAGATCCTGGTCATCCACGACCTGGTGAACCTGAGCTTCGCGCGGCCTGCGAAGTTCGTGCGGCAGTACGGCGACGCGGCAGCGCTCTTCCGCACGGCGATTGAGGGCTACCGGCGCGACGTGGAAGGGCGGGCCTTTCCGGACGATGCGGAAAGCTATCACCTGTCGAAAGAGGTGGCTTCGGCGCTGGAAAGCCCGGAGATGCGGCGCAAGGCCTGATGCGGATAGTCAGGACCATCGCCGAAACGCGCCGCGCGGTTGCCGATCTGAAAGAGCCGTCGCGCACCCTTGGGCTGGTGCCGACGATGGGGGCTCTGCACGAGGGGCATCTGTCGCTGGTACGGGCTGCGCGCAGCCGCTGCGACGCGGTGGTGGTCTCGCTCTTCGTGAATCCGACCCAATTCGGCCCTAATGAGGATCTCTCGAAATACCCGCGCACCTTTGAGGCGGACTGTGCGCTGCTGGAAGCGGAGAAGGTGGATCTGCTTTTCGCCCCGGAGGCCGCGGAGGTGTATCCTCCGGGCGCGCAGACCTTCGTCGAGGTGGAAGATCTGTCGAGGCGGCTGGATGGCGCGTCCCGGCCGGGGCATTTTCGCGGCGTGGCGACGGTGGTGGCGAAGCTGTTCCACATCGTTGCGCCGAATCTGGCGTTTTTCGGGCAGAAGGATGCGGCTCAGGTGGCGGTGCTGCGGCGCATGGTGCGCGACCTGAACTTCGATGTGGAACTGGTAGTGTGCCCCATTGTGCGCGAGCCGGATGGGCTGGCCCTCAGCTCGCGCAACCGCTACCTGTCGGCGGAGGACCGGCGGCATGCGCTGGTGCTCAGCCGCGCGCTGCGCAGGGTTGAGGAGCAGGCTGCCGCGGGCGTGGTGGATGCGGAGCCGCTGCTGGCGGCGGGACACGCGGTCGTGGCTGAGGAGCCGGCGGTTCGGCTGGATTACTTCCGCGTCGTCGATACGGACACGCTGGAGGACCTGCCGCGTATCGATCAGGGCGCGCTGATCGCGGTGGCCGCGTGGGTCGGACCGGCGCGCCTCATTGACAACGCGCTGCTTCCTCCGCGCTGAGAGCTATTCGCCTGCGTGCTGCTCGGCGCCCGGAGGTCCATGGTGCTCCGGCGGAATGACGAAGACCGGCGGCATCTTGTGGCCGCGGTGGCAGGTGCCGCAGGTTACGTGCTTGTCCTCGGGCTTTGCATCGGGATCGTGAATCTGGGAGATGAACTTCTCATTGATGTCCCGGCTCATCAGCATCATGGTGCGGGCGGTGCGCTTTTCGGGCTTGGCGTCGGAGGCGAAGTCGAGCTTGTGGGTCTGCGGGTTCATCTCGTGGCAGAAGCCGCATTTGACGCCCAGCGATCCGGCAAAGCCGTGCATGATCTTCTTCAGATCGTCGGGGGAGATGTTCTTCGGCAGCACCTTCAGGTTGGTGGGCTTGGGAAAGGGCTCATGGCCGTGGCCCGGAGGGCCGGCCTGAGCAGCGGCCGGGTGTGCGGCCACGGCGAGCGCGAGGCTCGCAAAGAAGACTCCTGCGACACGAATCCGGTTCTGCATCTGCTGGTTTCCTGAGTTGGGGATGAGAAATCGACGGCAAAGAAACTCTGGGCCATCTTACACAAGTCGCCGGACAGGCATTGGGTTGGTGACCGCGGGAACTCAGCGGGAGACGAAGCGGCTGCCGGCCATGGCGAAGCGCAGGGGACGCTCAGCGGCTTTGCGGATGCCAACGCGGGGCGTAACGGCGATTTCCGGGGGCAGCCAGCCATCGTCTTCGATGTGGAGCCCGGAGCGGGAGCTGGTGACGTCGATGCCGTTGTGGGTTTCGCGGGTGATGCCCAGCGCCTGGCACAGGCGGCCGGGCCCGGAGGCGATGAGGCGCGAAGAGCCATGCTGTGCAAGGCCGCGCAGCTGCGTCATCGCCGCGATGCCTTCCACCGGCTCCAGCGCGCGCAGCAGCACGCATCCGGCCTGCCCCTCAGGCTCGCAGGAGATGTTCAGGCAGAAGTGCATGCCGTAAATGAAATAGACGTAGGCGAATCCCGGCGGCCCGAAGAGGACGGCGTTGCGTTTAGTTTTTCCGGCGAAGGCGTGCGCGGCCGGGTCGTCGAGGCCGAAGTAAGCTTCGGTTTCCACGATGCGGCCCGCGAGGATGCGGCGTTCGAAGCGCCGCACCAGCAGCTTGCCAAGTAATGCGCGCGCTACAGCATCAGGAGGGTGCTCATAGAACGCGCGCGAAAGAATGGTCCTGCGGGGCACAGGAAGATTCTTTCACGCGCAAGCATCCTTACCAGTTGGTGATCGATCCGTCGGGGCGGAAGTAGGTCTGGGCACGCGCCGTCACGGGTTCGGTGAACTCGGCCAGCTTCGTCAGGTGCGAGTAGTCGAGCTCGACGCCGAGGCCGGGACGCTCGTTGGGATAGAGCTTTCCGTCCTTGAAGTCGAGACACTGCTTCAGGTAGGGCAGCTCTCGGCCCTGATAGTTGTATTCCATCAGCACCGGGCCGGAAAAAGTGCTAAGGCAGTTGACCAGAGCGGCGGTGGCGATGGGGCCGGTGAAATGGGGAACCATGCCGACGAAGTGCGTTTCGCAGAGAGCGGCGATCTTCTTCATCTCGGTGATGCCGCCGACGTTGGGCAGCGTGGCGCGCAGGTAGTCGATGTCGTGATTTTCGATAAGGCGGTTGAAGTCCCAGCGATTGCCCCATTCTTCACCGGCGGCGAGCGGCACGTTCACTTTGTTGCGGAGGATGGGGAGATCCTGCTGGAAGGCTTCGGCCCGGACCGGATCTTCGACAAAGAAGGGCGCGAGGTCCGTGATTTCGTTGCAGCCGCGGATGGCATCGGATAGGTCGAAGCGCTGGTGGAAGTCGATGACCCAGTCGCCGTCGGGGCCAACGCCCTCGCGCGCCTGCTCGCATTCCTGGCGCAGGTGGCCGAGCCTGGCGCTGGTATTGAAGGTGGTGTTCGCCGGTACATCCAATGCACCGAAACGAAAGGCGCGGTAGCCGGCCTCGATGGTGAGGTGGGCGCGTTCGCGGATGCCCATACCCGGGGTGACGCCGGGAATGATCCCTGCCGTGTTGTACAACTCGCAGTAATTGCGGACGGTGCCGCCGAGAAGCTCGTGAACCGGGCAGTTGAGCACCTTGCCTTTGATGTCCCAGAGCGCGAGGTCGAGAGCGCCGATAGCGTCGCTTCGTTCGCGCCCCGCGGGATAGAAGAAGGCGCGGTTCATATCCTGCCAGAGCTCCTCAATGTGCTGCGGATCTTTGCCGATGAGGCGGCCGGCGGACGGGTAGAGCGTGTCTTTCACGCCGCCTTCGCCGATCCCGGTAATGCCCGCATCGGTTTCGACGGTGACGACGATATTGCTCTGATTGAACAGAGGATTGAGATCGGGAGGAACCCACGCCCGCACGCGTATGACCTTCATTGTGGGGATCGAGGCAAAGGCCATGGGGGCGCGGAGCGAACTCACAGCTGCAACCGATGCCAGCTGGCGCAGAAAGGACCTTCTGTTCATTCCCGGGAACTCTCCTTCTCATGCGGCTCTGCCGGAGGGCGGCAGAACCCGGATGCACGATGTGTTGGCAGGCGCTCAGACGCCGGCCCCCTATCATTTCATGCGAATAAGATCCTGAAAACCAGGATCGCTCTGGCACGCCTGAGAGCCTGCAGGGGCGAAGACCGGGTCGGCCCGGGCCTGTTGCACATGCGGGCACCATCGGAGCGGGCGCGGTGAGGCATAAAATGGAGTTAATCTCCTGCCGGGATAACATCTGACACGTGCGCTCCGAACTGGAAAAGGCCATCGCACTTCTGGGGAAGCGAGATGCTGAGAGTTTCCAGCATGCGCTTGGCCTGCTGCGGAAAACGGTCTTTTCGTTCAGCATGAAGGTTTGCGGTCATCGCGAAGATGCGGAAGACACGGTGCAGGAGGTGCTGCTGAAATCGCTTCCGCACCTGACCCGGCTGCAGGATCCGCAGGCGCTTTCCGCCTGGCTGTATACGGCCGCAAAGAACCGCTGCTGGCAAAGCCGGAGACGAGCGTCGTATCAGCGTTCCGTGCCGCTGGACGCGCTGGCGCCGGACGAAGCCGAACTGAAGACGCTGCTGCTGGCCGATGCCGCGCCCGATCCGGAAAGGCAGGCCTCCAGGCAGGAGGATCATCAGCTGCTGCATCAGGCGGTGCTGCGCCTGCCTGTGCAGTATCGAATCGTCCTGGTTCTCCACGACATGGAAGAGCTGGATACCGAGCAGCTGGCGAAGATTCTTTCGCTGCAGCCGGGAACGGTCCGCATCCGGCTGCATCGCGCGCGCCTGATGATGCGGAAAGAGATGGCAAAGCTGCTGCAGGGCGCCGCCGAGAAGCCGTCGGCGAAGAAGGCGGCAAGGAAGGCGGCCGCGCGGCGCGGCCCTGAGTGCCGGGAGATTTTCTCCAATCTTTCCGACTATCTCGATGGCAGGCTGCAGCCGGAGACGTGCGACCGGATGCGCCATCACATTGAGGCCTGTCCGGCATGCGTTGCGTTTATCCGGGACCTGAAGCGCGCTATCGACCGCTGCCGCTCGCTCGATCTGAGCCCTGACTCGGAAGCGTCGCCGGTGCTGCGCCGACTGCTGACCCAGGAATATCTCCGCCTCCTGAAGAAGTCCCCTCCCGATCTGTAACGAACCCCGTTCCGCCGGCGTTTCAGAAGTGTGGCGGCATCCGAAACCGGCGCTCCCCGGAGCGTACCCAGGAAACTGGATTGGCAAGACAGGAAAGGAAGAACCATGGAAGTGCAGGTAACCCAGACCGATGGAATGCGCTTCGCGATTCGAGCCCGCGCCCATACCATCGTGAGCGATCAGCCGGCGGAGAACGGCGGCGCCGATGAGGGGATGACACCCCCTGAACTGCTGCTCGCTTCGCTCGGGTCGTGCGCCGCGTTCTATGCCGCGCAGTACCTGAAGACGCGCAGGCTGGCGGAAAGCGGAGTCGAAGTCTCCGTGAGCGCCGAGAAGCTGAAACCGCCGGCGCGGCTCGGGAAGTTTCGCATCGATGTGATCTCTCCCGTGGTTCTCACGGACGAGCAGCAGCAGGGGCTGCTGCGGTCGGTGCATCAGTGCCTGGTGCACAACACGCTGCTCTCGCAGCCGGAGATTGCCATCAGCCTGGTTCGCCAGGGTCAGGCCGCGGAGTCGCACGCCGCCGATGTGCTGACTCCGGCCTGACCTGGTCTGGGTTCACTGGTTGCCGGCAGGGGCGGGCATGGAACGAATAAAGGCTATCAGTGCGCGCATGTCTTCCGGGTTCAGGTTGGTAAGGGGCATACCGCCTCTCTGCATCCGCTGTGAGTGGTGCCGCAGCAGGTTCTCCAGAACGTCTGCGGGAAGCAGCGAAGCAGTGCCGGCCAGCGGCGGGGCGGCAATGGTTCCATGCAGGCCGCCGACTCCGTGGCAGGTTTCGCAGGACATGCGCTGGAAGATGCGCTGACCCTGCTGCGCCAGCGGGCTGAGAGGCGCCGCCGCCGGAGGAGGCGCGGCAGCGGCGGGTGCCGCGGCAGCTGACTGGACTGGCTGTGCACCGGCGACCTGCGCTGCGGCCGCAGCCTGTGCAGCCCCCGGAGCGGCGGCTGCAGGCTCGAGGCTGGAGAGATAGCTCACCAGCTGCTGAATCTGCGTGTCGGTGAGATTGAAGGTAGGCATGCCTCCGGCGCGCATTGCGGCGGTGGGGTGGCGCAGCAGGCCCGCCACCTGGCCGTCAGGAAATTTCCGTGTGATGCCGACCAGCGAGGGAGCAAAGCGGGTTCCGTGGGCTGTGGGCCCATGGCAGGCCGCGCATCCCTCGGAGAGGAAGAGGGCGCGTCCGGGACTGGGCTGGACAGCTGCGGCGGGAGCAGGTGCTGCGGCCGCAGGAGCCGCAGCGGGCGCGGGGGCAAGAGCATTCGCCGCCACCGGCGCCGTGGGTGAAGCCGAGCCGGCGGCCGGCATTTCCGGATAGGGAACGCTGCCTCCCTCCGAGACAGGCGGCGGCGCCGGTGCCTGCTGCCGGGGCTGCTGGGGTGAGCGCAGCGTGCGCAGATAGCCGATCAGCAGATTACGCTGTTCGGCGGTCCCGGAGAAGGCAGGCATGCCTCCGGCTCTCATCCTGGCTGTGGGATTTTCGAGGGCCTGCGCCAGCTGGGCATCGGAGAGATGTGCGATGAGCGGCGCCAGCGCGGGAGCGCGTCCGCCCTCTCCGGCTGGGCCATGGCAGGCAAAGCAGGCGTGCTCCTGAAACAGTTCGTGACCCGCGGCGGTTGCGGCCGAAACCTGCGGCGCAGCGGCCGGCGGTGGCGCGACCGCGGGTGCGGCCCCGCCGGGAGCTGTGGAGGCGGCCTCGCGCACGGCGGACAGCGGTTCCGCAGGCGCCCCGGAAGAGGCCTGCACGTACGCCGCACTGGTGCCGATGACGCCCAGATAGGCGACGAGGGCATTCATATCGGCGCCGGAGATATCGACGGCAGGCATGTGGCCGGCGCGCATACCTGCATTTGGATTGTGCAGCAGCGCAACCAGCTGCGGTTCAGGAAACTTCGTCGTTACACCCTGCAGGCTGGGCGCGACCGTGGTGCCCAGGCCAACATCGCCGTGGCATCCGGAGCATCCGTGGGCCTGAAAGATGCCTCTTCCCTGCGAGACCAGGGGGTTGACCGGACCGGCAGGCAGAGCGAGCGGGCCGGTGGCGCCGGGAGATTCGATGTACGGCCGAAAGGGGGCAGCGGTGTACGCCTCTTCCTGCTGTCTCTGCAGAGCAAGCTGCGCGGCAATGGCCGGATCGTCGCGGTCGTCAACCCGGCTCCTGACGCCCAGGAAGATGGTCCCGAGCAGAACCACCGAGACGGCGAGCACCGGAATCGGCCTGCGCCATGGCCGGCGCTCGAGCCTGCGGTCGAGGAACGGCAGCAGGAAGAAGAGCAGGGCCAGAACGGCAGGAGTGATCACGACCGCGAACACCACCTTCGGCCCTTCCCAGAACTTGAGCCATTCGAACGCGGGCAGATAATACCACTCGGGCCGGGGCAGGTAGTGCGTGTCCGCGGGGTTGGCGATGGGTCCCAGCCCCACCGGACGGGCGTATGCCAGGAATCCCAGACCCGCCATGAGGAGCAGCGCGAAAGCCATATCCATGAGAACCTGGCGCGGATAGAAGCCCTCGGGAGGGAGTTTGGGTGCTACGGGGTCTTCCTGGATGGGACCGGCTGCGCCAGCCTTGCGGAAGAGGAAGATGTGAATGGCGATAAAGGCGAAGATCGCCCCGGGCAGGACAAAAACGTGGGCGACAAAAAAGCGCGACAGGGTGAGGGTGCCGATGGTATCGCCGCCACGCAGCAGGCGCGTGAGCCACTGGCCGATCCAGGGCACCTGGCCGACGATATTTGTCCCGACGGCGGTTGCGAAATAGGCCTTCTGATCCCAGGGAAGCAGATAGCCGGTGAAGCCCATGCCCAGCACGAAGAGGGAGAGCGTCGCTCCGGAGATCCAGAGCAGCTCGCGCCTGCCCTTGAAGGAGCCGTACAGGAAGGTTTGCAGGAAGTGGAGGACCAGCACGATGATCATCGCGCTGGAGCCGTAGTAGTGGAGGCTGCGCAGGAAGTCGCCTGCCGCCACCTGTTTGGTGATGTAGGCAACGCTGGTGTGCGCGGTTTCCGCCGAGGGAACGTAATAGAGCGCGAGGCAGACGCCGGTGATGATCTGGGAGATGAAGATGAACAGCAGTCCCGAACCAAACACGTAGGCGAATCGCGCTCCGCCGGGAATCGGCTCGTCGAGGGATTCCCTCATCAGCTTGTCGACGCCGGCCCGCCGGTCAAGCCAGTGGAACAGGCGGGTTCGGGCACTGGCGCCGCGCGGGGCGGCAGAGGTTACTTCGTGCTTTTCATCCACGGTATCGCCTCACTAACTCAGTTGTTCCTGGTTGGGCACATCGGAGCGGAAGTACTCGAAGTGGACCTGGAGCTTGCCCCCCTGGACTCTGGTGGGCAGGCGATCCATGGAACGCGGCGGTGGCCCAAAGACGTGCTGGCCGTCGGGGGCGAAGCGGCCGCCATGGCAGGGGCAGACGAACTCGTCCTGAGCCTTCTGCCAGGAGACGCTGCAGCCGAGGTGGGGGCAAATGGCAGAAAGAACCTCCAGCTGGCCCTGCTGGCCGCGTGTGACATAGACCGACTGAGCCGAGACCACCTCGCGCCAGCCGTCACGCTGGGCAAAGGTGATGGTCTTGCGAACGGGAGACGTCGAGCCGGCGAACTCGGTCATATCGCCGACGTCGGACCATTCCGTTCCGCTGGCTTTGGCGTAAAGCGGATAAAGGACATAGCGCAGCACCGGGATGGAGAGGAAAGCTCCCATGCCCGCGGTGCCGATGGCCATCAGCGCTCCGAAGAAGGAGCGCCGGTTGATGATGATGACATCCTTGCCGGCCGCGACTCTTTCCGATGGTTTGCTGGTATTGATTTCCTGTTCCACGACGTTCTCCTAGAAGTTGAGCCAGAGGGCCATGAATGCGGTGTTGTTGTCGGAGGCGCTGCGCAGTGCGCCGTCGTAGTTGGTGCTGGAGCCGTTGAACTTGAAATAGCCCGAATAGTTCAGGTCGATATTGATGTTCTGCACCGGCCAGAAGCCGAACTGGGCAATGTAGCCGCTGGTATCGGGATTGCCGTTCCTGCTGCCGGTGAGCGCAGCCGGCGCATAGAGAGCCGGGTCGGTGTTGCCGGTGGTGGAGAAGAGAGCGCCGGTGACCGTATAGCGGGTTCGCCAGTGGTAAGTGCTGTCGAATTTGAGAGTATTCAGGTGGTTGGATTTCGTGGTTGCGCCTTTGTTCAGATGGGTCGCATCCAGCTGCGATGCCTCGTGGATCCAGGTTCCGTGCATATCCAGGAGGTTCGGTCCGAAGGGGCGCTCGTACTGGAAATCAACGGAGGGATCGATATAACTGTCCTGCGGACCGGAAATCGCTCCGGGGTAAGAACTGACATAAATCCCGTAAGTGCCCACCTCGAGATAATTGCCGGCCCAGGTCTGTTGCCATGCCGCGCGCCAGTAAGGGGCGACCCCGTGGATGTTATAGCTCTGGTTAGTCCCGGTGACGGGCGTTGGCGCACCGGCGTGCTCGGTACGGTAGACGGTCAGGTCGGCGTAGAGATGGTCGTTCCACATGCCGTAACCGCCGACGCCGGCGACATCCTGGCCGAGGTTGCCATTGATCACGGGCGAGGCCAGTGGCGAGACGCCGGATGCGGTCGAGATCCAGGGAAAGCCCCAGGCCGGCGTGCTGTTCCAGAGGTCTTCGACGGTCGGATTGTTATTAACGGTGATGCCGTAGTCGAGGTTCTGTCCGGCGAATTTGTGCTGATTGGCATAGCGAAGATCGGTATTATCCATGCCGAAGTGATCGTCGCTGTGGGTGTACGTGACCTGCGCGAGGGAGCCGAAGTGGGTGGCGAAGGCGCCCGCGAGGAAGATGCTGAGCTGCTGGGGGAACCCGGCAGCGTTGTTCTGGCTCGCCGGCTGATCGGCCTGGAACGCGGTGTTGGAAACGATGACCATGGCGGAGAGAGGGATGTATTTCGACAGAAGAAGATCGCGGGTATTGCCGACCTTGTCTTTTTTCGTCAGATCGGTGAGCACATAGCCGTGGAGCTTGAAGTTACGGCCAAATGCAGTGAGCTCCGGAGGGTCACTGTGGCAGACGTTGCAGGAGAGGCCGGTCTGGCGCGCGAAGCTGGGAACGGCGCGCGCGTACTGCACTCCGAGAAGCAGGTATACCGAAGCAACAAGGGACAGGAGTTTCTTCATTACTTACCCTCTCTGGAAATGCGGTTACAACTTTAACAGGTGTTTCGGGGCCGGTCGGGGAGCCGTGGCAACGGGATCTCGCGCAGGGCCGGTCCGCGGCCGGGATCGCGTTGTCAGGACGTCCCCTTTGCTGTTGCCGCAAACCGATCATCCGAGCATCCGCGAGCGAGGGCGGCTCAGTTGTTTGCGGAAATCGTCAGCAGGCAGATTGCGCCGCGGGACGGGATTCCCGCTGTCCGGGAGGGGATCGGGATGGGAGCAGGATCCTGAGGGATTCGAGGGTGTGGGTCCGCACCACGAGAGGACTGCTTCGGGAGAACAGCAGAGGAAACCGCTGCTTCAGGGAGAGAACCGCCTGCGACTCCGGGACGGTATGGGTATGGTGTTTGAATTCGGGCACCGATGCCAGTTGCGAGTGGCGCGGTTCCAGCCATAACCGTGCGGACTGAGTCCGGAGAGCCGCACCAGGGTGCTGCGCATGCCGGATCATTCCGATGCCCGGCCCCCGCAGAAGCACGGTAATCACGATTCCGAAGAGGACAGGGCAGCAGGGGCGCAGGAATACGCCTCCCGCGAAGAACCGGCGCCGTGAACCCGTTCCTGAAGCGGGCGGGTCGCGGCGCGGGCTGCTGTTGCCCCTCGTCAATGAAGTCCAGGTGCTCAAAGCGAATCGGAAATCCCTGTGTTCCTGGGGGTGGGGACCAGAAGCACGACCGGCTTATTTATAGATTAGTAACAGCGGGGAACTCCTTTCTGTGACGTGGATCACAATGTTGCCGCGACGACCATGCGACGGTGGCCGCGGACTTCGGCACAGAAGCCCCAATTCCACATTGCCAAAGGATCCACGAAACTGCAACTTCCTCGGGAGGACGTCTCGGATGAGACAACGCCGCCCGCTCAGCGCCTGTTCAGGGTGATCTGGAGGCGTGTGTCTTGCGGGAAGTCGATGTCGTGGCCTCTGCCGATCCAGCGGTAGTAGACCGACTTCGACAGTGCGTAGAATGCGAAGCCCCGGGCGACAGCCGCATTGGCGGCAGCCATGGCAGCCACGCGCGCGGCAAAGCCGAAGCCGTTGCTGAGGACGCCGCCGTTGACCTGGTGGCTGGCGTCACTGCCATAGGTGTCGGCGGCCATCATTCCCAGAGCCAGCGGAGCGAGATATTTTTTCGGTCCCGAAGTGGCTTGCGCCGTGCCTTCGTCGGTGATTTTTACGTGGTCCCTGGAGGCTGTCTCGGCGGCGGAGAGATTGCCGTGAATGGCGGGAGCATCGTTTCGGGACATCTCCACGCGGCGAAAGGTGAAGCGCAGTTTCCCGTTGCGGCCAAACCATCGCGCCGGCTGGGCCTGGGTGACGACCCCGTCCATTTGGGCACCTTCGGGAATGACCAGATCCTTGCCGTCCGGGGTAAGAAGCGGTTTTGTCAGCACGGCCGTTACGGGCTGTCCCTTGCGGGCCGTGGCTGAAGTCAGTTCGGTCGTCAGCCGTGCTTCGATGACCCCGGTGGGTGTGGCGCCGTGGAGGTCAGCGAGCGGCAGAGGCGAAAACGGATGCGTCTCGCGGATATCCACCGGAGCGGTAAGCCGGGCATCGTATTCTGTCCCCGTCCAGATCATCATGGGGTGCCAGGGAAGCTGGTCGTAGACCCATCTCTGCAGCCGGTCGCCGAGGTTCGGATGGTGCACCGACTCGATCGCTTCGTGTTTGCCTTCCGCGATCTGGGTTTTGGTACGGGCAATTAACGAAGGACGCTTCCCGGGCGCGCGCATGCGGACCAGGGTGGCATCCCTCTGGACCACGAGCGTGGTCATGGAGACGGGCTTCTGACCAGGGACGTCGATCGCGTCGAAGACGACGTCGGGCGCCACCGGCGGAGCGAAGTCGCCGTCGAGAAGGGCCTGGGTTTTGCTGACCATCGGGAGCCGGATCCTGCCGCGGATGACTCCTGAGATGCGGGTATTGACCGGCAGGACCTGATGGTCGAGCAGGTAAATGGGTGCGATCAGGCGGCCCTCAATCTGTTCGCCCGTCCTGACGCGATAGCGGTGATCGACCTGGATGCGAAGCGGGACTCCTGCCGGGATCTGCGCGACCTGGGCCGGCGCCGCCACTCCGGGAAACAGCGCAGCCAGAAGAAGGAGTTTCATTGCACGACCATCCATCCTGGCTCCCTCCGCGGGCTCGCGGGAAGCGCCGGCGTCTCCCCCGGGCCCGGAGAAAATCAGCACAACAAGGTTCAGGCCGCCGGGCCGATCTGGCCTGTCAGAGTGAGATCGATCTTCACCTGCTTTGCCACCTTCAGGATGAAGATGCTGGGATCCTTGACTCCCCACTGAACATAGGGAATGACAAAGCTGCCAGTTGCCGTGCAGTGGCCGCCATCGATCTGGACGGTCATGGGCACGGTAACTTCATGCGGCCGGCCAATGAGCGTGAAGGTTCCCTTCACCTGGATCCGCGCGCTGCCCGAGCCGGGAATCTGTCCGGTATAGGAGGCCGGCGCGAAGACGATGTCCGGAAAGGCTTTCACCCTGAGCTGATCGTTCTTCATCTTCTTGTCACGGCTCTTATCGCCGCTGTCGCCGCTGGCCGCCGACACTATGATCTTTCCGTTCATCTGCCCGGTGACGCGGTCGAAGGAGATGTCACCCGACGCGATGTGGAAGGTTCCGTTGACTTCGTGCGAACCGGTCAGGGAGAAGTGCACGGCGCTCTGACCGGCATCGATGACGTAGTGGGAATCGTCGGCTACGGCACTGGACGCACCGGCGAAGACGATGAGCAGAATGCAGGCCAGCAGCGCTCGGTGTCCCATGCGTTTACGGTTCTCTGCCAGCGAGCCGAACAGGACAAGCGAACGCCGGTTGCGACGCTCCGCGTGGGTGTCGCCTGTATTCCTTCCAGTGTACAAATGCAAATTCCTCCCCGAGGTTTGGTTGAGATGCGCGGGATTGCCACGATTAATCTGACATGGAGAGCGTCCGGAGGTCATCGCCCCAGCCCTGTATGAAAAAAACATCACATTGCATTCATGCAGAAAACGACACCGCGCCCGGCCCCCATCCGGGAGCCGACGGGGCCGGTATCCGGCAAAGATGTCATTGTGCTGTCATTTGAGCTTAATGCAGGCGCGACCGCGCATGGTTTACTGGAGGTAAGGCAGCCAGAGACGACACAGGATTGAAGCGCAGACCAGCCTGACAGCTGGTGCGCGATGGACCTTTCGGCGAATTACTCGTCCAAAAGAGACAGCTCGTCGAAGATGGAGTTCAGCTGCATGGATTCAACACTGGCGAGCGCGCAGGCGCGGGCTCGGCTTCAGCAAGCTTTCAAGCGCAGTCTGCCGGTGGCACCCGGCACCGAGCAGCACCTGGCGGGAGCCATTCGCGAGACGCTGCGGCACCGCGGCAGCATGGTGCGCGCGGAGCTGGCGTATCGCGTGGCCCATTCCTTTGCGCAGCCGGAAGAACGGGCAGAGAGTCTGGCCATCGCCATCGAGTATTTTCACACGGCATCGCTGCTGTTTGACGATCTGCCGTCGATGGACAACGCCACCGAGCGCCGCGGAGCGCCCTGCATCCATCAGCGCTATGGCGAAGGGGCCGCGATTCTGGCGGCCCTGGCGCTCATCAATCGCGCCTACGCGCTGGTGTGGCAGGCGGTCGCCGGGCTTCCCACGGAAGTTCAGCAGACGGCGCTCAGCTATCTGGAGCGCAACCTTGGCCTGGCGGGCCTGCTGAATGGGCAGAGTCAGGATCTGCACTATGCCGCGCTGCCCGGCAGCCTGCGTATCCCGCATCAGATTGCCCTCGGCAAGACAGTCTCCCTGATCCGGATTCCGCTGGTGCTGCCGGCGATTCTGGGTGGCGCATCACGGAGGGAGATCCGCCACCTCGAGTTCCTGGCTCTGTTCTGGGGACTCGGTTATCAGACGGTCGATGACCTGAAGGACGTGCTCTTCCCGGGTGGCGAAACGGGCAAGACCGGCGCGCGGGACGCGCAGCTCAACCGGCCCAATCAGGCGCTGTACTACGGGATTCCCGGAGCCTTTGAGCGGGCCCGGCGCCTGATGTGTCTTGGAGGCAAGGTCATCTCCGGGCTGACGCGCCGCCGCGAATCTCTTGCGTTTCTGCTGGAGTCGCACCGCAGGTTCGAAAGCGAGATGGCCGGACTCTCCGAGGCATGCCCCGCCCCGAGTCTATGATTTTTGTAAAGCTGATTGTTACGAATCTTCTGCGGCACCGCGTACGCACGCTCATCAGCGTGGCCGGCATTGCCTTCAGCGTGGCGGCGATGCTCACCGTAGTCACGATCCTGCAGGGCGCGGTGGGTATGTTTTCGGGGCTGCTCTCGACCGACAGCCAGATGATCGTCTTCGAGCGGAATGTCTCCGACCTCTTCTTCTCGAGCGTTCCCAATTTCGCCGTCCAGCAGATCCGCGGCTGGAGCATGGTCCGTCACGCCTCGCCGATGCTCTTCGGTGTCGTCTCCAGCTCCGATCATCCCATCATCACCTGCTTTGGCATCGCTCCGGACGACACCCGGCTGCGCGACGCGACCTGGGTCTCGGGAGACAGGAAGGCGTTCGCCAAAGATCCGAATGGAGTGGTGCTGGGACAGCGAGCCGCCGATTTCCTGCACGCGCAGACGGGCAGCCACGTGGCGATCGGGAACGGCAGTTTCCTTGTCGTGGGCGTACTGAAGACGCGCAACGGATTTGAAGACGGCGGCGTTTTCATGCCGCTTGAGCGCGCGCAGGAGTTCTTTCACAAGAGCGGGGAATCCTCCGTCATCACCGTGAAGCTCACGAATCGCGATGAAGCGGAGGCTTTCAGGCGCCAGGTTGCACAGCAGTTTCCCGATCTGGTCGCGCTCAGGGACCAGGAGTTCGACCGCTCTTATACGCAGTTTCGCATCCTGAAGGCAACGGCCTGGGCGGTGGGCGGATGCGGCCTGATCCTCGGCGGCCTGGGTGTGGCCAACACGATGATCATGTCCGTCTTCACCAGGATTCGCGAGATCGCGATTCTGCGTGTGAACGGATTTTCGCACCGGCAGATCGCGGCGATCATTTTCGGTGAATCCGGAGTGGTGTCGCTGATGGGCGGAGTCGTCGGGTTGCTTGTGGGGATCGTGGCGGTTCTGGCCCTGAAGGCGGTCCCGGCCCTGCACGGTTATGTGGATTCGCGTCTGCAGCCCTGGGTGATGCTCGCCGTGGTGGTGCTGGCCTGCGTGACCGGACTGGCCGGCGCACTGTATCCGGCCTTCTACGCCAGCCGTGTCCGGCCGGTGGAGGCGCTGCGCTTTGAATAGCCATTCGCCCGCCAGGCTCGCCGGCATCCACGCGCCGGTCATCTCCGTGGACGACGTGTGGAAGAGCTACGACCAGGGAGCCATCCAGGTGCTGAACGGCGTCAGCTTCGGGCTGGCTGCGGGCGAGACAACGGCTCTCTGCGGGCCGTCGGGGTGCGGGAAGAGCACGCTGCTGCACTTGCTGGGCGGCCTCGATGAGCCGGATCGAGGCCGCGTGCTGGTCAACGGGCAGAACCCGAGCGACCGGCGCACCTCGCTGAAGCTGCTCCGTCACGAAGTGGGGTTTGTCTTCCAGTTGCACAATCTCATCCCGGATCTGACACTCGAAGAGAACTGCCTGATCCCGGCGGTTGCCGCCGGAACGCCTCGCGAGAAGGCCCGCGCCCGTCTGCTGCATCTGACCGAGCGTACAGGGCTGAGCCATCGCCTGAACCAGCGCATCCAGAAGCTCTCCGGTGGAGAGCGGCAGAGAACGGCGCTGTGCCGGGCGCTGATGAACAGCCCGCGCATTCTGCTGGCGGACGAGCCGACGGGGTCGCTGGATGAACGCACGAGCCGGCAAATCTTCGAGCTTCTGCTGGAACTGGTGGAGACGGAGCACATCACGCTGGTGATGGCCACCCACGACCAGTCGCTCGCGCGCCGCTGCGACCGGCTGGTGGAGATGCGGGATGGCCGGATCTGCGAGCCGGCCATGCTGTGAGCCATAGCGATGGAGACGATGACGCTTCAATCCGGCATGGAGGCTCCGGCGGCGCTGCTGAACGAGCCGGCCCGCGTGTCGTCGCCTGCCGGGGCTGCTGCCTCGGAGCCGCTTTCAGTGCTGACGCTGGCGGCGTTGCATGCCGTGGGCTGGCTAACCGTTTCGAACTTCATCGGCGTGGGGCTGGCGATCCTGCTGCTCTGGCCGCGGGCCGGCGCATGGCTCGCGCCCTGGAGCTACGGGCGCTGGATGCCGGTGCACATGAACCTGCAGCTTTACGGCTGGACCAGTTTGCCGCTGGTGGCATGGCTGCTGAAGATTTACCGGGCCGATGGCGGAGGATTGGCACGCTGGAGCCGAACAGCGCTGGTGCTGTGGTCGCTGGCGCTGGGGCTGGGCTCGCTTTCCTGGCTGGATGGCCACTCGAGCGGCAAGCTTTTTCTCGACTGGAGCGGCTACGTCCGGGTCTTCTTCCCGCTTGCGATTCTCTTCCTGTGGGGCGTGCTGGCGGCGGCCTTCCTTTCAAATCGTCGCGGTGAGGGCAATGCGCTTCGGTGGTTGAAGCTCATTGGGCTCGTCCTGCTGCTTCTGGTGCCCTTCGCACTTTATGCCGCCTGCAGCCCTGACATTTACCCGCCGGTAAATCCGGACAGCGGCGGTCCGACGGGCGCCAGCCAGCTGGAGTCGGTGCTGATCATCGTTCTCATTCTGTTTCTTCTGCCCTATGGGGTGAGCCGGAGGATTGCGGCGCGCAGACGCTGGCTGGTGGTCTCATGGGTTGTTTTCGCCGCCGAAGGGCTGCTGTGCCTCGGGCTGGGGCGCGCTGACGTCAGCAATAATCGCCCCACGCAGTTCATCAGCCTTGGCAGCCTGCTGGTGTGGGTGCCGCTGATGCCCGCGTATTACACCTCATTCCAGTGGCAGGAGAACACGCGCCGCTGGCGCATGGCGGTTCTGGCGTGGTGGGCTGTGCTGATTCCCACCGGCTGGTGCCTGTTTCTTCCCGGCGTGCTCGACCGGCTGAAGTTCACCGATGGCCTGGTCGGGCATTCGCTGACGGCAATGGCGGGCTTTGCGACCAGCCTGCTGGTACTGCTGCTTATCGGTCTGACTGGCCCGGAGGACAACGTCTTTGCTTCCCGCTGGGCATTTGTCGCCTGGCAGGCCGGAACCGGTGTTTATGTGCTGATCATGCTGATCGCCGGCTGGATCGAGGGAGCCGATCCCGCTTTCACGATGGTGCCGAACACGACGCGCAACGTGATCTACGGAATCCGGCTCTGCTGCGGGATGGCGATGGCCGCCGCATCGGCGGAGTGGCTGTGGCGGCTGCATCTGCGCCTTCGCGCAGCGGTGGGTTCTTCAACGGGATACGCGTTTTCCACAGCCCGGGCTCGCGCGCAATGAACCCAACCCGTCCCTGGATTCTCCTTTATCAGTGGGCTGCCGGCCTGTGCGATACGGCCACAGGCGCGCTGCTGATCGCCGCCCCGGCCTGGACCTTTGCGCTGATGAAGCTCACGGTCCTGCCCCGGCCGGTCGCCTTCGTGCGTTTCGTCGGAGCCTTCGTCTTCTGCGTGGGATTCACCTATCTGTGGGCAGCGGCTGGATGGCCGCTGAGCGAGTGGCGCGCGCAGTGGCGCATCACGGCGCTGATTCGAACGGCGGCTGCCCTGCTGCTGCTGTGGCAGATCGCTTCCGGCGCAATGGAACGCGGATGGATGGCGGTGCTCCTGACCGACGGTATTCTCGCGGCCTTCCAGTGGATCGGCCTCGCCCGGAACTGGCTCGATGCTGCGGCCCAGGGGTAATGCGGTGAGGCGTGGGGAGAACTGGCGCGGCATCGTGCTGATCGCGTCGACCTATGTCTACTTTCTGATCTTTGCGCAGTTTGGATTCCTGAAGCGCCTCGATCAGATCGGGATCGCCGGAGAGGCTCTGAAGCCGATCATGGCGGCGATGGCGCTGGGCGGCATTCTCGCCAGCCTCCTGGCCGCACGGATGAAAGCGGCAACCGCGGCGCGGCGTCTGCGGCTGGCTCTGGGCGGCTGCGCGGCAGCGGCGGCGCTCTCGCTGCTGCCGCTGCATTCGGCGGGTTTTCTGGCGGTGTCACTGCTCATCGGCCTTTCGCTGGGCGGGCTCACCGTGACGCTGGTTGCGCATCTGCGTCTCTGGCTCGCCGGGGGACGGGCTCTGCTCGGTGTGGGCGCGGGCGCGGGCATCGGGTATTTCGTCTGCAATATCCCGCAGATCTTCGCCGCGCCTCCTCAGCGGATTGCACTGGTGGCGCTGGGCGCCTGCGCCTGCGGGCTCGCGGCTTCTCTGCAGACGGAAGAAGCTGCCGAAGCCCCGGTTGAGCTTCCTGAGCGGAAGGCGGCTCCGTTCAGTCTGGTGCTTGCCTCCCTCACGGCGCTGGTGTGGCTCGATTCCGCGGCGTTTTTCATCATTCAGAACTCGCCCGCGCTGAAGTCCGGCACCTGGGAAGGTGCGGCGCACCTGTGGCGGACGGGCGCGGTGCATCTTGCCGCGGCTCTGGGGAGCGCGTGGCTGCTGGCGCGGCGCGGGACGAGCCAGGTGCTGGCGCTCGCCTTTGCCTGTCTGGCAGCGGGTTGTCTTTTGCTGCTCGATCCGGCCCGGAGCGCGCCGGCGGCCGTCCTGTATCCCGCCGGAGTTTCGCTCTATTCCGTCGCGCTGGTGGCCTTTCCATCGCTGCTGATGCCGAGTGTTACACAGGAGCAGCGTTCGCGCCGAGCCGGATGGATCTATGCGGTGGCGGGCTGGGTGGGCTCGGCACTGGGGATCGGCATGGCCCAGCACCTGCACAGAGTTCCGCCGTGGTTCGTGGGTGCGGCGGCTCTTGTTTTCTTCCTGCCCTGGGTCTTGCGCTACGGTCGCGTGTACTGGCGGGAGGGCGCGGCGATCGGGGTGGTCCTGATCGCCGCTTTGGCCATCGAGCACATGCTCGGGGACGACCCGGCGGCGCCGCGAGCGGCTGAATCCGGTGCTGCCGCGAAGCTCGCCGCGATGGCGCGCGGCCGCAGGGTCTACATCGCCGAGGGTTGCATCAACTGCCATTCCCAGTACGTTCGCCCGCACTCGCCCGACGTGCAGATGTGGGGTCCGGCCGGCAATCCTGAGGCGATCCGCCGCGAAGATCCGCCGCTCATCGGGAATCGCCGCCAGGGCCCGGACCTGAGCCAGGTGGGCGCGCGCCGCTCTCCGCTCTGGCTGAAGATCCATCTCATCGACCCGCGAGCGGTCAGTTACGGATCCATCATGCCGAGCTACGCGTATCTCTTCCGCGACGGCCGCGGCGACGATCTGGTCGCCTATCTGGCGAGCCTGAAGAGCCCGGACAGCCTCAGCGAGATCCTGAAGCAGGCGGCAGCGTGGCAGCCGCCTCCGGCTGCGCTTGCCCAGGCAGGGCAACTCAACGGCGCGAAGCTCTTCAGCGAGGACTGCGCGACCTGCCACGATTCACATGGGTACGCCAGAACGCGCTGGGGCGCGGATTTCAGCAGGCTGCCGCCGGATCTGGCAGCGGCTCGATTCAGGCACATCCCGCGGAACCAGAGCACGGCGGAAAGGCGGGCGAGCCTGGCCCGGATCATCAAATTCGGCCTGGCGGGAACCGACATGCCCGGGCACGAATATCTGCCGCCCGACCAGATTGAGGCGCTGGCCAGCGAAGTGATGGCGATGCGGCAGGGGCGTTAGCATGTTTTCCGGCGGTGCGCTCCGCGCAATGGCTACGCGCTGTTCCGGAACAGCAGGACGGCGGTGGCCAGAACCATCAGGCCAACCGCGACCATCAGGGCGTTGCCGTCCAGTTCCACGGTCCTGGCGGCGAGGCGAATCCGGAGCGGCGGGATGCCGTTGGGGTCATGGAAGGTGCCGGCATAGAGCCTTCGCAAGACAACGGCGGCGACGAAGCCAGCCATCGCGGTGGCCGTCAGCACGGCCGCAAGATAGAACCGCCAGCGCAGGCCAGGTCCCGGCCACCAGACCAGCAGGACCTCGGGGACGGCCGCAAAAAGCAGCGTGAATCCCTGCCACACAACATGAAACCGGGCATGACCGGGCCAGAGCGGGTTGGTGGCATGGGTTCGGTTCAGGTCAATCGCGAGAGGCGTCAGCCCCTGGGTGCCGGCAAGGACCGAAAGCATGATCCTGGCGAGAAGAGCCCCTGTCATGGGCGTATTGTATTGAACCCGCCGAGGCGGAAGTCGGCAACCTGCGTCTCACCATTTCCAGTGGTTGCCGTCCAAACACGGAAGCATGGGGACCTCCCCGGATGAAGCATTTGTAATGCGAAAGAAAGCCTGAGGCTCGTGTTCGGAGTAGTCTGTGAAGCAGAGTATGCCCTTGCGCAGGATCGGGGACGCGGCAGCCGCCAGCCCCGCCGGAGGAGCAGGTCAGGGCGCGCTGAAGCTGCCTCGGGTGGACGGGATAGGAGAGGGAAGAACGGAAATGCGGCTCCTGGTCGTGGAAGATGACAGTACCATTCGCGAATTTCTTACCCGCGCTCTGGCGGAATCCGGCTTTGGCGTGGATGCCTCCTCGCTGGGAAGCCAGGCGGAGAAGATGGCACTGGAGGGCGTGCACGATGCGCTGATCGTGGACCTGACGCTCCCCGATATGGATGGTCTCGAGCTGATCCAGCGGCTGCGGGCGCAGGGGGTAGGCTCGCCGGTGCTGATTCTATCGGCCCGGCGCTCGGTGGATGAGCGCGTGCTGGGGCTGGAGCGCGGCGGCGACGATTACATGACCAAGCCCTTCGCGGTGGCCGAGCTGCTGGCGCGGGTGCGGGCGCTGCTGCGGCGCAGCACCCCCACCCAGTCGGAGGCAACGCGGCTCCGGGTGGCCGATCTGGAGATCGACCTGATCCGCCGCGAAGCCCGCCGGAGCGGAACGGAAATCCAGCTCACGCAGCAGGAGTTCGCCCTGCTCGAGTACCTGTGCCGGAATGCAGGGCGCGTCGTGACCCGGGCCATGGTGCTCGACCATGTGTGGAAGATGCGCATCGATACTTCCACCAATATTGTGGATGTCCATATCCACCGCCTCCGCAACAAGGTCGATCGCGATTCCCAGCAGCCGCTCATTCGCACGATCCGCGGAGTCGGGTATGTTCTCAAGGATTAGCCGCAGCTTCTACCGCACGTCGGCCTGGAGGCTGGCGCTGCGCAGCACTCTGGTCTTTGCCGCCGGCAGCGCGGCTGTTTTCCTGGTGATGTATATCGTGGTGGCGCGCACGGTGCAGGAGCGCAGCGATTCCTGGCTGATCGGCGAGAGCGAGACCCTGAAACAGGTGGCGCTGAACACGCCCCGCGACGCCCTCTACGACCGCATCGTGGAGGAAGTCGCGGAGCTGGCCTCCCAGGAAGTCTCCTACGATGCCACCGGCCATCATGTGGTGGGCAACACGGTCTTCTTCGCCCAGACGGAGGGACGGGCGAAGGCGCCGGTGTGGGTGGGACCGCCCGACAGCCAGAAATTTCTGGACGCGATCCGCAGCCGCAGGATCTCGCAGGGAGCCCCGGTTTCGATCCGCGTTCCGGGGTGGAAGGCCCCCTTCCGCGTTGTGGCCGCCGATATGGCCCCCGGAGCGGGGCACATTTATCTGGGTCTGCTGGATTCGGCGGCAGCAGCGCTGATGCGCCGCCTGCTCCTGCGCTTCGTTCTGGGCTGGATGTGCATGGTGGCCTTTGGATTCTTCATCACGCTGATGGGTCTGCGCCGCATGTTGCGCCGCGTCGATGCGATTACCGGCGCCGCCGCCGCGATCCGCTCCGACGATCTGAGCACCCGCGTGCCAGTGGAGAACCAGCGCGATGAGGTGGCGCGGCTGGCGCGCACCTTCAACAACATGCTCGACCGCATCTCGTCGACGGTGAACCAGCTGCGGACCCTTACCGACTCCATGGCGCACGACCTGAAGAGCCCGATCACCACGGTGCGCGGCAATCTGGAGATTGCGCTCTCGCTCGACGACCGCAACCAGTCGGCGGATCTGGTGGCGGGCGCCATCGAACAGCTGGACCGGCTGTCGGAGGTCATCACCACTTCCCTGGATGTTGCCGAGGCCGACGGCGGCGCGCTTCGCCTCCGCATTGCCAGCCTCGATCTCGGAGATCTGGTCGGGCGCGTGACGGGCCTGTACGCTCCGGCCTTTACCGAGAACCAACAGCGGCTCAGCGTCGTGGTGCCGGGGCCGGTACCGGTCCGTATGGACGTCTCGCTCTGCAACCGGATGCTCTCCAATCTGATGGAGAACGAGCTGCGCTATGCCGGTTCCGGCTCGCAGGTATCCGTTACCGTCAGCACGGCGGGAGATCGGGCCTGCATCACGGTGGAAGACGACGGCGCGGGATTTCCCGCCGATCTGCTCATGCCTGCGGCGACCGGCGACGGGGCGAACGGCGCGTCGCCGCCGCGGGTCTTTCAGCGATTCGTCAAGGGCAGCCATTCGCAGGGACACGGGCTGGGACTGGCGTTTGTGAATGCCGTGGCTGTTGCACACGGCGGGCGAGCCATCGCGCGCAACGGCGACCCCGGCAGGCCGCCGCGCCGCGGCGCGCAGATCGTCATCGAGCTGCCGCTCGCTCCTCGTGTATCGGACGAGGAGAATTGTGACGTTCAGCTGACAGCCCCGTGATCAGGCTCCTGAGCAGGAGCGGAGTCGGCGCCTGCCGCCCGTCGTCGACGATGCGTCCGCCCACAGGGCAGGAGCTGTGAAACAGAAGCTGCGGGGCAAGCTGGTAGACTCGTAAGCGCAATGGCCTTTGTCCTCTACCTGGTCGCTGCGGTTGTGGCCTATCTGCTGGGCTCCATTCCTTTCGGGTATCTGCTGGTTCGCCTGGTCCGCAAGGAGGACATCCGCGAAAAGGGCAGCGGCAACATCGGCGCCACCAATGTGATCCGCTCCGGCTCGAAGGGACTGGGTGCGGTTACCTTCCTGCTGGATGTGCTGAAGGGCTATGCGGCGGTTCTGTTCTGCGGATGGCTGACCGCGGGCAAGGGGGCCGAGGGCCACATCAATGCCATGGCGCTGGGCGGGCTGTGCGCCATCCTCGGTCACATCTACACGGTTTGGCTTCACTTCAGGGGAGGCAAGGGAGTGGCAACGGCCTTCGGCGTGTTTCTGGCGCTGGCCCCCGGGGCCGCGCTGGCGGGATTGGGTGTCTTTGCGGTGATCTTTGCTGTCTCGCGCTATGTTTCCCTGGCCTCGATTCTGGCCGCCCTGGCCTTTCCCGTCTTTGCTCTGCTGATGCCGCCCGCGCCCCGCACGCCTTTTGCCACAGCTGTTCTCTTCCTCGTTCCGCTCATCGTCATTGCGAAGCATCGCCAGAACATCGCGCGGCTGATCAGTGGGACGGAATATCGTTTCGGCAAGACAAGGACCGGCGCGGCATGAGCCGGGTCGCCGTCATGGGCAGTGGCGCCTGGGGCACCGCGATTGCCATCAGCCTCGCGCGCCGCGGCGGGCACCAGGTTGTCCTCTGGTCCTGGGCGAAGGATATCGCGCGGACCATGCGCGAGTTCCGCGAAAACACCGTCTTTCTGCCCCGCTTCGAACTGCCCGAGTCGATTGCCGTAACCGATGACGCGGCCGAGGCCCTGAGCGAGTCGGAATTCGTCGTCAGCGTTACGCCTTCGCAGTTTGTGCGTTCGTCGTACCGGCAGTTTGCGCCTCACCTGCGCCCGGGCCAGCTGCTGGTCAGCGCGACCAAGGGCCTGGAGGACGGCACTTTCCTGCGGATGAGCCAGGTGATCGCCGAGGTTCTGGCGGAGCACGGGCTCGATCTGCCCTGCGGCGTTCTGAGCGGCCCGTCCTTTGCGCAGGAGGTCGCAGCCGGTGCTCCGACGGCCATTACCATCGCGTCGGCCAGCGCGGAGCTTGCCGCGCGAGTCCAGGGCGAGTTCTCCAGCAGCTCGCTGCGGCTCTACACCAATGACGATGTGATCGGCGTCGAGATGGGCGGATCGCTCAAGAACGTCATCGCCATCGCGGCCGGCATTGTCGCCGGCCTCGACCTTGGATACAACAGCAACGCCGCGCTCATTACCCGCGGCATTGCCGAGATGACCCGGCTGGCCGTGGCCTGCGGCGGTCGGCGCGAGACCCTGGCCGGGCTTTCCGGCATCGGGGATCTGGTGCTGACCTGCACCGGCTCGCTCTCCAGGAACCGCAGCGTCGGCATGGGGCTGGGGCGGGGGCTGAAGATCGGCCAGATTCTGGAGGAACTGGGGGGGCGGGTAGCCGAAGGAGTGCGCACCACCTCCGCGGCGCTGGGGCTGGCGCGCCGCTACGGCGTGGAGATGCCCATCACCGAGCAGATGGATGCTATCCTGACCCGCGGCAAATCCCCCGAAGCCGCCATCGAGGAACTGATGCAGCGCCCCGGCCGCGACGAATAGGGGCTGCGGGCAAGCAGAGGTCCACTTGCCCCGAATCGCCTTCAAATTCCTGTGATTTTCCCGGTTAACCTCTCCCCGTTCGGATCACCCTCTAACACATTTGTGTGAATCAGATTTTCGGCAATTCTCCGTAGACTATCGATGGGCGGGTTTGCGCGGACCCACTAACGAGAAGGAGTCCATATGCAGGACACATCTCGCCAGTTATCCCGGAATGTTCCCTCACCGGAAACGGCACGGATTCGCCGAAGTGTCTTCGCGCGCTTTCTTTCCGTCTGCGGAGCTGTGGCCGCCATCGCGGCCGCCGTGACCGTGGCCACCCAGAGAATCAGCGGCTCCGAGGGAGCCGGCGAGCTCGCAGGGGTCGTCGCCGGCCTGATCGGGAGCGCCATTGCGGCGCTGCTCTGGAGCCTCACCTATGAGCGCCGGCTGCATGAACTGATTCGCGCCATGGATCGCGGCCTGCCGCTCAGCAGCCCGGAGACCTCCGGCGGCGATCTGCCGGATCGCCTTCTCGAGGAAGTCGTTCAGGCATGGCAGCGCGCGCTGGTGGCGCTGGACGAGCGCACGCGCCAGAAGCGCGAAGAGGCGCGGCGCAGCTATCAGGCCCTCACGGAGCTGATTCGCATGATGGCCAAAGCCGTCGATGAACGAGTTCCCTACCTGCGCGGACATTCCGAGCGCGTCGCGGAATACGCGGGCTCGATTGCGCGGGAAATGGGACTTGGCGAAGAGCAGGTGGAGCGGATTCGGCTGGCCGCCCTGCTGCACGACATCGGCATCCTCGGCGTGGACGATTATGTTGTCCTGAAAGAAACGCCGCTCTCACCCGAGGAATTCGAGATCGTGAAGGCGCATACCGTCCGCGGCGCGGCGATTCTGCGCCCCATTGCCATGCTGCACGACCTGATCCCCGGCGTGGAGCTGCATCACGAATCCCTGGACGGCCTCGGGTACCCGTATGGTCTCCGGGGCGACGATATCCCGCTGATGGCGAGGGTCGTCGCAGTTGCGGACTCCTTTGATGCCATGACCACCCCGCGCCCCTGGCAGGCAGCCATGAATGCCGACTACGTGATTCAGATCCTGGGCCGTCAGGCAGGAACGCGGTACGACGCCGCGGTGGTGGCGGCGCTCACCAGCCTGGTGCGCAGTCATGCGATGGAGGTGAAGGAGAACCGGGTTCCGGTGTCGTTCCGGATGCGAGCGCCTTTGACCGATTCGGTTTAAGGCCCCGGTCGGCCCGGCTGCATCCGCGGTCTATCCCGTTTGAGCGAAATTCATGAATCGCCGCATCCCGAGGGCACTGGCTGGCGCCTGGCATGCCGGGTACCATGCTTGCCCCGGAAAGGCCGTAAACTCAGCATCAGATGCGGTGAGGTTTTTTTCTCATGATTCAGACGTTGTTTGGCAGCCTGAAGGAACAGCAGGAACCGGAAAAGAAAAGCATTTTCGAGCGGATGCGCCAGGCCGTCACGCGCACCCGCGAAAACCTGGAAGAGCGCATCGACAGTGTGCTGGCGATGACGCGCACCGTGGACGAAGCAGCGCTGGAGGAGCTGGAGATGAGCCTGATCGCCTCCGATCTCGGCGTGAATACGGCCGCGGAGATTGCCGCCAACCTGCGGGAACGCGCCAAACGCCAGCAGATTCGCGACGGAGCGGAGCTGAAGGAGCTGCTGAAAGAGCAGATTCAGACGATTCTGGACGAAAACAACCGGCCGGCGGCGGTGGTCAACACCCCGCCGGAAGTGATCATGATGGTCGGCGTCAACGGAACGGGCAAAACCACCACCAGCGGCAAGCTGGCTGCGTATTATCGGGCTCAGGGCAAAACCGCCCTTCTGTGCGCGGCCGACACGTTCCGGGCCGCGGCCATCGAGCAGCTGGAAGTCTGGGGCGAGCGCAGCGGCGTGGAGATGATTCGGACGAAGCAAGGCGGCGATCCGGCGGCGGTTCTGTTCGATGCCCTGACCGCGGCAAAGGCCCGGCAGAACGACGTGGTCATCGTGGACACCGCGGGCCGGCTGCATACCAAAACCGGCCTGATGGCGGAACTGGACAAGATGCGGCGAACCGCGCAGAGGCTGATCCCCGGCGCGCCTCATGAGGTGCTGCTGGTGCTCGATGCCACTACCGGACAGAACGGGTTGCAACAGGCGCGGCTGTTTACGGAGTCCGCCGGTGTGACGGGGATCGTGCTGACCAAGCTGGACGGAACCGCCAAAGGGGGCATCGCGGTGGCGATCGCCCGCGAGATGCAGCTGCCGGTGCGTTTTGTGGGCGTGGGCGAAGCTCTCGAGGATCTGCTGCCGTTCGACAGCGCCGCTTTTGCCAGCTCACTGCTGGAGGCGTGATGAATTCCGCCTTTCGCAAGGTGAAAGGGAAATCGTGCAGAACGAAACCGAAGGTGTCCTCAGCGACGAACACTGGATGGAACGGGCCCTGGGTCTGGCGCAGCAATCCGTGGGGCTGGCATCTCCCAACCCCGCGGTTGGCTGCGTACTGGTGAAGTCCGGCAAGCCGATCGGCGAGGGCTTCCACGAATACGACAAGCTGGATCACGCGGAAATCGTCGCACTGAAACGAGCCGGCGAGGCAGCGCGCGGCGCAGCCGCCTACATCACGCTCGAGCCATGCTGCCACACGGGCCGGACGGGTCCGTGTTCGAAGGCGCTGGTCGATGCCGGAGTGGCCTCGGTGGTGGTGGCCACGCTCGATCCCAATCCGGCGGTCAGAGGCGGAGGGGTTGCCCGGCTGCGCGAAGCCGGGATCGCCGTAACAACCGGGGTGCTGGAGCGCGAGGCGCGCAGGCTCAACGACGGCTTTGCGCGCCACGTCCGCACCGGGCTGCCTTTTGTGAATCTCAAGGCGGCGGTTTCTCTGGACGGACGGATTGCGCCACCCCCGGGCAGCACCCCGCGCGGGGCTCCGGTGTATCTGACCGGCGAAGAGTCGCGCGCCGAAGTGCAGCGCATGCGGCACCGTGCGGACGCCGTGATTACCGGGATCAATACCGTGCTGCAGGACAACCCGCAACTGACGGATCGCTCCGGCCTGCCGCGGCGCCGGCCGCTGCTGCGGGTGGTTCTGGACTCCGCGCTGCGCATCCCGCTCGACACCAAACTCGTGCGCACGGCGCAGGACGATGTGCTGATCTTCTGCACCATCTCGCCCACGGAACGGCAGCGCACGCTGGAAGCCATGGGCGTGCGGGTGGAACGGCTGGAATCCGCCGGAGCTACCGGCGCGGACTCGTGGAGCCCCTCCGCGCGCCGCAGCGGAGTTTCTCTGCGGCATGCACTGGAGCGCCTGGGCGAGCTGAATCTCCTCTCGGCGATGACGGAAGCGGGCGGACAGCTCAACAGCTCCGTGCTCCGCGAGGGCCACGCCGACAAGCTGACGCTCTTTTACGCGCCGCTGTTTCTGGGATCTCATGCGGTTCCGCTGCTCCAGGAGGGGATTCCCGGTCCGCTGCTGACGAAACCTCCCGCCCTGGACTGCATCGGACAGGACGTGCGCATGGAGGCGTATCTGCGCGATCCGTGGGTGTAGGCGCAGGCCGTAATCTGAAGACATGTTTACCGGAATCATTGAAGCCACAGGAGCGGTCGTCAGCCTTGAAGCCCGAAGCGGGCCCACGCGCATCGGCATCTCGGCGCCCGCGTTCATCGAGCGGCTGCGGACAGGCGACAGCATCGCCGTGAGCGGCACCTGCCTGACGGCGCTTGAATTTGCCGCGCCGGTCTTCTACGCCGATCTGGCGGCGGAGACGCTGGCGCGGACTTCTCTGGGGCGGCTGAAAAAAGGCTCCATCGTGAACCTCGAGCTGCCCACCCCGGCCGGGACCCCGCTGGGCGGCCACATGGTGCAGGGGCATGTGGACGGGTGCGGCGAACTGGTCTCCTTCGATCCGGTGAATCCCCAGGCCGAGCCCGAACTGACGGACTGGTGGCTGCGCGTGCGCATTCCGGAGAACACGCGGCGTTTCGTGGTGGAAAAAGGATCGATCGCCATCGAGGGGATCAGCCTCACCATCGCATCGTGGGACGGGGAAGTAGCGGGCATCGCCATTCTTCCCCACACCCGCAACCTGACCAATCTGCGCGTCCTCCAGCCGGGGGATCCGGTCAATGTGGAGGCCGATGTGCTGATCAAGCTGGCGCTCGAACAGCAGCGGCAGCGGCCGTTATTCGAACTGACGGTCGATTATCTGGTGGCGAACGGCTACTGATTCGGAGAACGGCGCATCGCAGCTGCGCTGCGTGTCCGGGGCAATACGGTTCGAGGCTTCGCGGCCCTGATTACTGGGGCGTGATGATGCCGCCGACAGGCATCCGCCGGGGATATTGCTTTTCCTGCGGCCGCCTCAGGCGCAGGGCTTCCGCGATGGCGTCGGTGTACTTGAGCCCGGAGCCGGTGTTGAACAGCACCACCCGGTCGCTGGCGGCGAGGAAGCCTTCCCTCAGGAGGCGATCATAGGCGGCTGTGGCCGCCGCTCCTTCAGGACAAAGCAGAAGTCCCTCATACCGCGCCCAGTCCAGCAGCGAGGCAAGAATGGCGTCATCGGGCACATCCACGACCGTGCCGCCGGAGGCGCGGACTATTTCGAGGATGAGCGCATCGCCATAGGGCTTCGGTACCCGCAATCCGGAGGCGAAGGTAGCGGCATTTTCGAACATCCTGGCCGCCGCGGCTCCTTCCTTCCAGGCACGGGAGACGGGCGCGCAGCCGGAGGACTGGACGGCGATCATCTTCGGGCGCCGGCCGGAGACCCAGCCCATCTGCTCCATCTCGTCAAAAGCCTTCCACATACCGATGAGGCCCACGCCGCCGCCGGTGGGGTAAAAGACCGCGTCGGGATAGCTCCAGCCCAGCTGCTCGACGAGTTCGTAGCCCATGGTTTTTTTGCCCTCAACGCGGAAGGGCTCCTTCAGGCTGGACACGTCGAACCAGCCCTCGCGCTCGCGGCCCTCGGCGACGGCGCGGGCACAGTCGGAGATGAGGCCGTCGACCAGGGTCACGTGCGCGCCGTAGGCGATGCCCTCGAGGTAGTTGGCCATGGGCACGTCGCGGGGCATGAAGAGGTGGGCCTCGATGCCGGCCGCGGCGGCGTAGGCGGCAAGCGCGCCGGCGGCGTTCCCCGCGGAGGGCACAGCGAGCTTCTTCAGTCCGTACCAGCGTGCCAGGGTGACGGCCAGCGACATGCCCCGGGCCTTGAAACTGCCGGTGGGATTGTCAGCCTCCTCCTTAATGAACAGCCCGGAATGGCGGCGGCTGGGCAGCATTGGGGTCCAGCCTTCGCCGAGGGTGACCGGTTCGGCATCGGGAAGCACGGAGGCATAGCGCCACAGCGAGGGCGGCGCATCCGGGCCGGGCTTGCTGGCGCGGGCGAGAGCGGCAGGGTCATAGCGGACCCACAGGGGCGCGGCGCAGGCCGGGCAGACGGTTGCGGGCGAGCCGGCGGAGATCCGGGCCTGGCAGCGGGAGCACTCAAGAAAAGCGACGGCAGGCACGGATTCAGGATACCGGAGCGGGCAGCCGGTAGCGGACAGGATTCAGCCAGTCAGCAGGTCAGCGAGTGAGCGGAGCGGCGGGCGCGCCGACGGCTGACAGTTCTGGAGGCTTTCTGAAACAGAAGAGCCCCACCGCATTTCCGCCGGAACAGCCCCTGGGCTTCTAGTGGCTGGGCGGCGGAGCGGGATGCGGGTTGTCGGCTCGATCGAGGGAGGCAAACTGCGGCCCCAGGCCGGCAAGGGCCTTGCGCAGGCCGTCCTCGCTGAATTGATCGAAAACGATTCTGCCGTGGGCATCGATGAGCACGAGGAGCGGGAGGCCCAGCTCGCCGAAGGCCTGGCCGATGGAGCCGGTATCGTGGGTGTTCGGCCAGGTGTAGTGGTGCTGCGCGAGGAAGGTGCCGGCGGCTTTCGCATCCTCGTCCTCATCGATGGAGAGAAGCACCAGGCCTTTGGGGGCGGCTTCCTGTTCCAGCTGCGCGAGCCAGGGCAGGCCCTCGACGCAGGGGGCGCACCAGGTGGCCCAGAAATCGAGCAGCACCGGTTTTCCGCGCCAGGAGGAGAGCGGCGCGGTTTTGCCATCGGCTCCGACGAGATGGACCTCGGGAGCGGTTTGGCCCGTCAGATCGACGCCCAGGATCCTGTCGCTGAATTTCGCGACCAGCTTCACGTCGGGCAGCGGGTCGAAATGGAAGAGCGCTTCCGGCAGGGCGGTGTTCAGCTCGGCTGTGGTCCAGGTGGTAACCGCGTCGATGGCAAGCGGGATCTGCGCGCTGCCCGCAAGCATGAAGGATTTCTCGTGGCTCACGGTCCGGAGCACGGCCCAGGTGGACTTGTCGATCCAGAGGGTCTCGTTGCGGGAGGCTCCTGCCATGACGGGACCGCGGCGCGGCGTGGTGTTCACCTGCACCACGTAGCAGGGAATCGCGATCCCGTTCTGAAAGATGGTTTCGTCGGGAAGGCGAGTGGCGGCGCTGTAGTGCGCAGAGAAGGTCGCGAACTCCGTGCGCAGGCCGAATGCGTGCAGCGCAGCCGACTCATTGAACGGCGTCGTCCGGGGCGGTTCATAGCCATTGTCGGGGGCCGGCTCCCGCGTGTAGGCGTGCTCCTCGGGATGGACGTCCCAGGCGGTTCTGCCGTCAGAGATGTGGAAAGCGGACCCCGTTTCGGAATGCCCCTCGTAATGGTATTTGTTTCCGGTGGCGGCACTGATCATGACGGTCTTCTTCCAGGTCCGCGAGTAATCGTTCGTCATGGTTTGCTCTTCGGTGGCCACAAAGTACCAGGATTGGGCGGCGGCGTACTGCTGACCCATTTTCTGCAGGATCGAGAGTCCGTCGAGCGGAGCTGTGGCGCCGCTCTGGGCCGGAAGAGAGGGAACTGCAAGCAAGATGCACAGAGCCAGCCGAGCAGGATTCATGGAATCGCGCCTCCCGCCACCTGGCCCATAAGGTACCGCAATTTCCGTTACCGATCATGGCTTCCGGGATGATTCGCGTCCCGTGCCCGCGGCTGCTGGCGGGCGACTGGCGGTGCCTGTAAGCTGATACGGGTTTGCGGAGGAGAAGCATGGATCGATCGCGAAGGATGATGTGCCAGGCATTGCCGCTGCTGGTGGCGGGAGTGGCGGAGCGGGCGTGGGGCGCCGAAGAGACGCTGACGTCGTTTGCGAAGCCGTTCGACGCGCTGCCGGTGCATCGGAGCGGTCAGAACGAGTCGCGGCCGATCCTGAACGGCATTACGCATGCGGGCTGCCTTCTGGAGGTGCATGAGACGACGCTGGCGCCGGGGGCGATACCGCATCCGCCGCATCATCATGAGCATGAGGAGATGTTCCTGATCGAGAAGGGCACCGTGACGGTGACCATCGCCGGCAAGTCGACGGAGCTGGGGCCGGGCTCGGCGGCGTTCGTCCGCTCCGGTGAGGAGCACGGCATCCGCAACACGGGGCGGGAGGCGGCGCTGTACTTCGTGGTAGCGATCGGGGCGGAGAAGTGAAGCGATTCCTCGATCACGACCCGCAGGCGAAGAGTGCTCAGGCGGCGCGAGACTCTGTCTGGTTGGCGGGCTGGCTGTGGCGGTGCTGGTCGTGCCTGTATTTCCAGATGCCAAAGAGGGTGGCAGCGGCCATCAATCCGATGAAGGAATCAAGGATCACATCGGACCAGCCGGAGAGGTATCTGTGCCAGAGGCGCAGGATCTGGTGGTCATAGATGGTTGCCAGCGCCGCTTCGACGCCGTAGCGAAGGCTGCGGGCGAGGCCGAGGGCGACGATGAGCTGTCTGCGGGTAACGCCGAGGGCTCCCGCGCCGAGCAGGAAGGGCAGCAGAGGGATGGGCGGGGGCAGGAGCGCGGCAATCATCACGGTGCGGATGCCGTGGCCGCGAATCCAGCGGGTGACGCGCTCGCGCAGGCGCTTCCTGATGTGGTGCTCGAGCATGGCTTCGCCGCCCTTTTTGCCGGCAGCCCAGGTGAAGTAGCCGCCGAGCACGCTGCCGGAGAGGGCAGCAAGGGCCAGCAGCCACGGCCATTCGGCGTGGGCGCCAAGCACCAGAATGAGGATGTCGGTACTGCCGGGAATGGGCAGTGGGATGGGCGAGGAGTCGAGCAGGGCGATACCGAAGACGCCCGCGGCTCCGAAGTGAAGAAGCCATCCTGGAAGGAGGCGGCGGAGGCCCCCGGAAGCCGCTTTCGCTGCAAAGTGCACCCTTGCCTGGACGCGAGTTGCGCGACGCGGGTTTGCCTGAAGTTCAGAGGAAGCGAAGGGTGGGGGCCTCGGGCAGAGCGCGGCATTCCGCGCCATAGCGGTAGAAAAGCTCGAGGCCGCTGAGGCACGGCCCGTCGAGCACGTACCAGATGTTCTCGGAGAGATAGGCGCGGATGGTTGCGCGGGGGACCGGCACGCGCCCGGACCATTCGGCGGCGAGGTCGTCGATGTGCGCGAGACCGGAATCGCGGGAGCGCTGAAAATCTTCGACCAGCTGCGCGGCGGAGACAGCCGACGATGTGAGCGCCTCAGGGCTCACGCCCCAGAATGCCGAGACCCAGACGGTGCCGGTGAAGGTATGCCACTCGTGAGCGAGATCGAGGTAGAGCAGACGTTCGCCGGTGCGCTGTTCGCGGGCCGCGCGGTCCTCGAGCGCGTAGAGGGCCGGATCGCCGATGAGGAGCGCGGCATCGGCGACGCGCAGCATGGGCTCGAGATCGGGAGCATGCGGCACGTATTCGGGACTGCGCTTCCAGAAGCGGCTGAAGAGGATGCGCGTGTACGCGGCGGAGGTACGGGATGCGGTGTCGAGGGCGACGCGGCGCACGCCGGCGATTCCGTCGGGAGGACGCACGACGAGAACGATGGAGCGGACGCGGTCGCGCGAGGCGATGGTGCAGCCGGGAATGACGGTCAGCGAAGGCGTGGAGGCATAGGAGGCCACGGGAATGAGCCCGATGTCGGCTTCGCCGGAGGCGAGCTTCGCGGCGCATTCAGAGGGAGTATCGGAGGAGAGCACGTAGCGCTCGGCGAGCCGGGAGCGATCGGGCTCGTGGTCGAAGCTCCACATCAGCGGAGCGGGATTGAGGAAGTGGATGGCGGAAACGCGAAGGCGATCAGGCGGTTGCAGGCGCACTTCTCAGTGTACCGGGTGGCTTCCGTAACTTCAGCGAGGCTGCTTTCGCTTGACCCCGGACTGACGGAACGCTAATCTCCGGGCAACGTTCATGCACAATCAGGCACCAGACGGATCCATCCAGGGGGGCATGCTGCCCCGATGAGCGGGGTCGCGTCTTCAGGTGCGGCGGTGCGCGAGGCATCCTTCGAGGAGCGCCATGCATGGCTGGCGCTGGCACTGACACCAGGCGTGGGGCCGCGCCGCCTTCTCCATGCTGTGGAGCGCTGCGGGCGCGCAGCGGCGGTGCTGCATCTGCCGCTGACGGAACTCGAAGCCATGCAGCTGCCCGCGCAGGCAGCACAGTTCATTGCCTCGGGAGAGGCGGCGCACGCGGCCGACCAGGAGCTGGAGAAGCTGGCCGGAACCGGGGCAGCGATTCTGACCTACGGCGATGAACAGTATCCGGAGCGGCTGCGGCAGATCTTCGATCCGCCCGCCCTGCTGTGGGTGCGCGGGGATGCGGCTCTGTTGTCGCAGCCCTCGATTGCGGTGGTGGGCACGCGGCATCCAACGCCGTACGGCACGGGAATGGCGGAGAAATTGTCGCGCGAGCTGGCGCTGCGCGGGCTCATGATTCTGAGCGGCATGGCGCGCGGCGTGGACACGGCGGCGCACAAGGGAGCCGTCGCGGCGAAGCGGCCGACGATTGCGGTGTGGGGAACGGGCGTCGACGTGATCTATCCCAAAGAGAACAAGTCGCTGGCGGAGCAGATCATTGCGGGGGGCGGGACGATTATTTCCGAACTGCCTCTGGGCACCTTTCCGGCGCCGCAGAATTTCCCCAGACGCAATCGGATCATCAGCGGGATGAGCATCGGGGTGCTGGTGGTGGAAGCGGCCGAGTACAGCGGCACGCGGGTGACGGCCCGCTGCGCGATCGAGCAGAACCGCGAGGTCTTTGCCGTGCCGGGCAACGTGACGACGAAAAATGCCTGGGGGCCTAACCTGCTGATTAAACAGGGAGCCAAGCTCACGTCCTGCTGGGAGGACGTGTGGGAGGAACTGCCCGGCGCGATCCGCATGGCTCTGGAGCAGAGCAACGGATTTGCATCCGAAGGTGGCTCTGAGGCATCGTTATTCGAGGAATCCCCGCTCCCGCCGTCGGAGGCGCGCGTTATGGCGGTGCTTCGTCAGGATGAAGCGCTGCAGATGGATGAGATTCTGGAGAAGCTTGAGCCGGAGATGAGTTCTTCGGAGGTCTTTACTGCGTTGTTCGAGCTGGAGCTGGCGGGACGCATACGACAACTTCCGGGACGAAATTACGTCAGGAGCTTCTGAGGGAGGTCGCGCGTCCTGTGGGCAATGAGCAGCGCCATGGAGTGCCCGCCTGTGGATCAAAATGGCGGGACGTGGTAGCTTCCGGAAAGAACGATCGCGAAAGTGAATAGTGGGCCGGCCTCGCGCAGAGGCACCGTTGCCCGCTCAAAGGGAAATGATGAGCAAATCGCTGGTCATCGTCGAGTCGCCCGCGAAAGCGAAGACGATCAACAAGTATCTGGGCAAAGACTTCCTGGTGGAGGCCTCGCTGGGTCATATCAAGGACCTGCCCAAAAACAAGATTGGTGTGGATCTGGAGGACGGCAGCTTCGAGCCGGAGCTGATCGTCATTCCCGGCAAGGAAAAGGTTGTTGAGAAGCTGAAGAAGCTGGCGAAGAGCGCGCAGAGTGTCTATCTGGCGCCTGACCCGGACCGCGAAGGCGAGGCCATCGCCGCGCATCTGGCCGATGAGCTGAGCGATGTGGTGAAGAAGAGCGCGGTGCGCCGGGTAACCTTCAACGAGATCACCGCGAAGGCAGTGAAGGCCGCGTTCGAACACGCGCGCAATCTCGACAAAAACCTGGTGGATGCGCAGCAGACGCGGCGCGTGCTGGACCGCATCGTGGGATACCAGATTTCACCGCTGCTGTGGGATAAGGTGCGGCGCGGGCTCTCCGCGGGCCGCGTGCAGACGGTGGCCCTGCGCCTGATCGTCGAGCGGGAGCGCGAGATCAAGGCGTTCGTGCCGGTCGAGTACTGGACCATCGACGCCGATCTGCATCCGAAGAAGGGCCACAACTTCACGGCGCGGTTCACCGGCATTGACGGAAAGAAGACCGAGATTGGCAATGCCGAACTGGCGCATGAGATTGAAGCGCAGCTGAAGAAAGCCGCGTGGCGCGTTCGCGAAGCGGAGAAGCGCGAGCGGCGGCGCAATCCGCTGCCTCCGTTTACGACGAGCAAGCTGCAGCAGGATGCGTCGCGGGCGCTGGGCTATCCGGTGAAGCGGGTGATGGGCGTGGCGCAGCGGCTGTATGAAGGCGTGGAGCTGGGACCGGAAGGCTCGGTCGGCCTGATCACTTACATGCGTACCGATTCGACGCGCGTGTCGCCGGAGGCACTCGAGAGCGTTCGCGGCTGGATCGGCGAGAAACTCGGGTCGCAGTATCTGCCTCAGTCCGCCAACATCTATCGCTCGAAGAAAGATGCGCAGGACGCGCACGAAGCGATCCGGCCCACGAATCCGGAGCTGCATCCGGACGATGTCAGGAAGTATCTGAGCGATGAGCAGTACAAGCTGTACAAGCTGATCTGGCAGCGGTTCGTGGCATCGCAGATGGTTCCCGCGGTCTTCGATCAGACGATTGTCGATATCGCCGCGCAGGCTGACCGGCGCTACGACTTCCGCGTCACGGGATCGGTGCTGAAGTTCGACGGCTTCCTCAGGGTCTACGACGAGACGCGCGATGCGAAGGACGAGGACGATGAAGCGCTGCAGCATAAGCTGCCGCCGCTCGAAGCAGGCGATCCGCTGACGCTGCGCGCGCTCAAGCCGGAGCAGCACTTCACGGAGCCGCCGCCGCGCTACAACGAAGCGTCGCTGGTGAAGGAACTGGAAGAGCGCGGCATCGGGCGGCCGTCGACCTACGCTGCGATCATCTCGACGATCCAGGAACGCGAGTATGTGCAAAAGACCGGCAAGGGCCGGGCGGGGAAGTTCTATCCGACGGAGATCGGCATGGTGGTGACGGACCTGCTGGTTGCCAACTTCCCCTACATCTTCGATCCGCAGTACACGGCGCGGCTCGAGGAGGAGCTGGACGAGATCGAGGAAGGCAAGGAGCGCTGGACCGATCTGCTGAAGGGCTTCTACGGTCACTTCGAGAAAGAGCTGAAGTATGCCGAGAAGCACATGGAAAACGTCAAGCGGATGGAGAAGCAGACGGATGAGAAGTGCGATCTCTGCGGCTCACCGCTGGTGCTGAAGTGGGGGAAATTCGGCTCCTTCTACGCGTGCAGCGCGTACGACAGAAACGACCCCAACAGCTGCAAGTTCACGAAGGAAAACACCATCGATCTGCCGGATCTGGAAACGGCCGACGCCCAGGACACCGACAAGGACGAGGAATATTGCGAGAACTGCGGCCGTCCGATGGTGTTGAAGCGCGGACGCTTCGGCCAGTTCATGGCCTGCACCGGCTATCCGGAATGCAAAACGACGAGGCGCCTGGACCAGAAAGAGCAGCAGAAGCCGCCGCAGCCGCTCGATGAACTGTGCCCGCGGTGCGGGAAGAATCTGGTGCTCCGGCATGGCCGGTATGGCGAGTTCGTCTCCTGCTCGGGCTATCCGAAATGCAGGTACATCAAGCAAAACACCACGGGCGTGAAGTGTCCGGAGTGTGGCGTGGGCGAGGTCGTCGAGAAGAAGGCGCGGCGCGGGAACGTGTTCTACGGCTGCTCGGAATACCCGAAGTGCAAGTTCACCTCGAATTACAAGCCGGTCGATCAGAAGTGCCCGGAGTGCGGCAGTCCGTATCTGCTGGAAAAGACACTGAAGTCGGGTGTGTACCTTGTCTGCCCGAATAACAGGAAGAGCTCGGCCGAAACCGAGGAGGAAGCTCCGAGGAAAAAGAAGGGCAAGGCGGCCGCGGCTGCGGATGGCAAGGGCGAAGTCGCATGCGCCTTCACGAAGCGGATTGGGGATGCTCCTGCGCCGGCTCCGCCGCCGACAGCGGCAACCCACGGGCCGGTGGTGGCAGAAGAGCAGACTGTCGCCTGATTGCGTTGCGGAAGCTCAGCCTTGCAGTCCGCGAACAACGAGCGGTGAGCCATGCCCGTACAAATCGGAGCTAAACCGGACAGTGGTTTCGACGATCCGCTCGGAATTCTGAAGGATTGTCATCGCCGCATCGAGCGCTTCCTCGGCGTCCTGTGCCTGGTGGCGGAGCGAGGCACGGGCCGTGCTCTGAGCGCCGACGAAGCGGAGGCGGCAAGGGCCGCGCTGCGCTACTTCCGCGAATCGGGTCCGCGCCACAACGCCGATGAGGAAGAGTCGCTGTTTCCTCGTCTGCAGCCGGCGGCGGAGATCGTGGCCCAGGTGGAGCGGCTGGAGGATGAACATTCGCGCTCCGCGCAGCTGCACGAGTCGGTGGACAGGCAGTTCACTGTGTGGCTCGCTGATGGCGCACCGCAGGACCACGATCGGCTGCTGCGGGAAACCGCCGAACTGCGGGAGATGTACGCGGGGCACATCCGCCTGGAGGAAGACGTGGTCTTTCCGCATGCCGCGGCCGTTCTGGAGCCGCAGGTCATCGCGGAAATGGGAGAGGAGTTTCGGGCCCGGCGAAACCGCACCTGATGCCGCGAGGCCGTTCAAAAAAGTGGGGCATCCTCGGCGGATGCCCCCTTCTGTCAGGTGGATCAGAGCTGAATTACGGCAGGTAGTAACGGAACGAAGTCCAGAACATGTTGTCGATGCCGTTGGCGCCGCCGCCGGGGTTGGTTGTGCCCCCCGCGCCCGACCACAGGTCGCGCTCGAAGCGGCTGTACTGCAGACCGAAGCGCAGGCCCCCGCGGGGGCCGTTGTAGAAGTAGTACCAGTCGCCCGCGGTGAACTCCTGGACGTCCTTGTTCTGGTTGCCGCAGTCGGCGGGACTGGACGGCGAGAAACCATTTCCACCGTTGACCGCGCTGGTCCCGGGAAAAGGCTGGGTGTTGCAGCCGGTCATGGTGGTCATCGGCGAACCGTAGCCGATCTTGCCCCAGTAGTCGCGGTAGACGTAATCGCCGCCGTAATTGAGGTAGATCATCAGCCGGCGGGTGGGGAACAGTTCGAGAGTACTGAGGGCGGAGAAAGCCTTCAACGGGTCGAGTTCGCCGTCGGGCCGCAAGGTGACGTCAGCAATGGTCGAGGAGCCGTAGCGGCCCATGCCCTTGCCCCAGAGGCCCTTCAGGCCGACCGAGACCTTCTTGCTGGCAAACGGGACGCGGAAGCCGCCACCGATGCCCGCGCCCGGAATCGTGTCGTTATAGGCGCCCGTGGAAGACTTGGCATTGGGATAAACGCGGGCGCGGAAATTGCGCTCGATGCCGAAGAGCTCCCAGTGGCCCCAGCCGGGCTGCCAGGCAATCTTGGCGATGAAATCGGGGGAATAGTTGAAGGAGTAATTGGCAGTGGGGTTAAACAGGCCTCCGCCCGCGCCTCCGGAACCGATGATCAGATTGGTGGGGAGGTTGCTGCCGGCCGGGTTGAGAGTTTCGGCATTCTCAGCCGAAGCGCCGATCCAGAAGGTGTTTCCGAGGTCCTTGCTGACGCGGAAGCTGTACTGGCGAGTCCATACGAAGCCGGCTTCGTACTGAGGGTCGATGGTGGCCGGCAGAATCTCGGTTCCACGCGTGAGGCCCTGGGTGGTTTCCGAGGCCAGCGACCAGCCCTGACCTCCGGAGACATCCCAGCCGCTGCTGAACAGCGCATCCGCCCACAGCTGGCGCTGGCGAAGCACATAGCTGTTGGACTGGTTGTTGTTGGAGGTGATGCCGGTGCCCAGCCAGTCCATCTCGTAGTAGCCGGACAGGGTTGTGCTGGCCAGCTTGCCGGTCGCCTTGAGCGCGAGCCGGGACTGACGGCCGGTTCCCTGGAATGCGCTCATCTGCGCATTGTCGGAATTCGCCAGTGGAACGCCGGTGAAGGGGGTGTTGATACCGCCGCCGGTGGCTCCCTGCTGCCACACAGTTTCGGCCGCGATGAAGCTGCCTGTCGGAGAGATGGTGACGCCCCTGAAGTGGATGGCGTCGGGATTCTCGACGGCGTGCCGGATCTCCGTCTGCTGCTTCTGAACGCTGCTGATGATCGCGGTGGCGGAGCTGCTGCTGGATTTCAGATCGCTGACCGAACTCCGCAGGCTGGAAACGGCCTGGGTGTTGGCGGAGAGCGTCTGCTGCTCCTCGTTGGCGGCCTGTTGGGCGGCCTGGGCAGCCTGCTGCGCCTGTTGAGCTGCCTGTTGCGCCTGCTGCAGCTGAACGTCACGCTCGGTGAGCTGCTGCTTCAGGTCATCGATCTGGCCACGCTGCGATTCCATCTCCTGACGCAGCTCTTCGATCTGCGATTCGAGGGACGGTTTCATGGCCACCGTCCTGCGGTGGTGAGCTCTCTGCGGTGTGGCGTCGGGGCTGGCGGTCGATTGCGCGTATCCGCCGGCAAAAGTCATAGCCAGTGCAAGCGCAGCAACTGCCTTCACATTGTTGGTCATTGAACCTCTCTCGATGAATGTGCAAGTACGGTGAACCACCGATCCAGTTCGGGGGAACTGTCAGGCGGGCAGGGGTCCCTCGCGCGGTCAGGCCGCAGAACATGCGCCATTCCCATGGAGGCCCGGTACCCAAGCTGGATGGTCGCAGCCGTTTGTGAATATTCGGAGAATTTGCGTTGAATGTTCGGGAAAAAACGCCCGCGTGCACCGGCAGTTCAGAACGCAGATGGAATCAACGCGGCATCAACAGCCTGCGATCCGGAGCAAACCGCGCGCGGCGGTCTTCCTCCTTCTGCGAATTTGTTCCTGGGAGCGATATATTTTCGCGGAGCCCGGCCGCGGGTCAGCGCAGGCCGGGATTCTTCGAGGCGCTGATCAGATTCACCAGCAGCCGATAGCCGCCGGGAACCGCTTCGGGAAGCTGGCGGTAGACGGCATAGGCCATATACAGGTAGATTCCCTTGCCATAACGCGCGTAGAGCAGGCCGCCCTTTTGCGGATCCTGTCCGGGATCATGCGTCTCGGTCAGCGGCGTGTACTGCGACGGCCAGGACTCGAGGAAGGAGTGACCGCGCTCCTCGATCCATCCATTAAAGTCGGCCGAAGTGATGTGATTCGGCCAGTTGAAGAGAGCGTTGGCGGGATCGAGCAGCGTGACAGGTGCGTTCTCGTCGACGACCTTTTCCGGGTTGCCGCCCAGCGCAAGGGGCGAGGGTGCGGGAAATGCCGTTCGCTGATACTGCACCAGCAGCGTTCCGCCGTTATGCACGTAGCCCAGGAGGCGCGGGGTAGCAGCCGCAAGATCGGGGCGCGAGGAGTAGGCGCGAATGCCGACGACGATGGCGTCGTAGGCGGCGAGATCGCCGGTGGCGAGATCGGAAGGCGTGAGCAGATGCGGGTCAATGCCGATCTCCGCCAGATCCGCGGGGACCAGGTCGCCGGTTCCCATGATGTAGCCGACCCTGAGGCCCGCCGGGATCTTCACGTCTACGCCGCGCAGCCGGCAGGTGGCCGGGCTGTAGAGGTAATACGGGCGCACGCCCGGGTAGCCGACGGTCGTGAATCCCTGGCTGAAGCGGGCGTTGCCGCTCTGGGCGACCGCCTCAATGCGGTAATCCCGATCGGCAAACTGGCTGGGGTGCAGCACGAAGCGGAAATCGCGGCCGCTGTGGGCAGCCAGCCGAAAGGGCGCATCGGCGGGATCGGCGCTCCAGCCGGCGGGAAGGTTCAGGTGGAGCGTGCCGTCGGCTTCGTCCTCCTGCTCATTGCTGACGGTCACGGAGAAGGGAATCGCGGAGGACCCCAGCGGCGCAACGGCCGCCGCGGCAGGCAGGTTGACGGAAAGCTGCGGCACTACAGCGAGCGGCTGATAGACGCCGCCGATTCCGTGAACGCGGTGTACGGTCTGGACCACCTGGCCGAGCCGGATGGGCACGCCCATGTAGCGGAACTCCGCCCAGCCGGCGAGCGGATACGGCGCCAGGGGCTGGTCAATCCAGCGCGGATCGCTGATGTTGTAATACGCCTGCTCGGTGTTGGGGCGGCTGAAGTAAGGCTGCGTCACGCGTGCATCGCGTGGCACGTAGACGCGGAAGATCGCATCGCCGGCATTGCTGCCGATGGCCTCCAGCCCGGGCGCGCCCAGGCGGGTGATCTGCCAGGGAACACCGTCGTTGTCCTCGAGCCAGGTGCGGGTGAGCTGCACGGCATCGGGGCGGACGGCCCATGGAGAGGCCGCTGTGACATGCACGCGAACGTCGATCTCCGCTCCGGGAGTGACGGTCGTCGGCGTATCCTGGGGAACCACCGAGGGCATGGGGTTGGCGCCCGAATCAGTGCGCGGCATGACGAGAGCATTGACCTCGAGGCCGAGAGCCTCAGCCAGCGCGGTGTTGAACTGCGCCAGCTTGATATTCAGCTCGTGGACAACATTGCCCTTGTCATCCGCGCTGAGCGCGCTGGCGTTCACGGCATCGATGAGCTGCTGGGTTGCCTTGTACCCGGCGGCCAGCTCGGGCGCGATCTTCTCGGCATGTGCGGGCAGATCGCTGTACAGGGCGACGTTCACGTGCCGCTGGATCTGTTTGAGGCCATCGACCAGAAACCCGGTGTCACCGGAGTGCACCAGCGAAGCGATCCCGACCAGCGATGTGTCGATACCCTGGAAGAAGGAATCTTCCCTGTCCGGGGAGCTTACCCGTGAGCCGTAGCGGTGATAGGAGACATTGACAGGACCCGGAAGCGGGATGGTCCCGCCGCCGTTCTGCGACTTCTGCAGGCCCCATCCGGTGCGCGCCATCTGGAGATACGACTCGCCGAGGAGCGGGTCCCAGGTCCCTTCGGGAATTTCGACGGTGCTGGCTGGGAAGCTGTTGCTCCACTGCTTTGTGACGTAGTCGTAGAAGCGGACCGGCGACCACTTGTTGGTGGCATAGTCGAAGATGCCTTTGCTGCTGGGCGTGAAGAAGGGCGTGCGGGCATAGACCTTGAGCGGCGACCAGGGACGGAGTCCGGCGGCAATCTGATCGGGGCAGACGCTGGGATCGCCGGCGGCGTTGAAGGCTTCCTGATTCATTTCGCCCGAGACCTGGTGCTGGCCGTGGCCGTCGGTGATGTTTCCTGTGAATGTGGAGGCCAGAACGAGCGGCCGGTATTCGCGGACAACGCGCACCACATCGCACAGCACACGCTGCTGGCCCCATTTCTGGTGGGCTTCCTCAATCGTCTTCGAGAAGCCGTAGTCGGCGACGGTGCCGAAAAACTGCTTCGTGCCCGAGTACTGGTCGGCGAGCAGCAGCTCGTTGGTGCGGATCAGCCCCAGAGCGTCGTCGCTCTCATCGGACATGGCGTTCTGCCCGCCCTCGCCGCGGGTGAGGGTGAGGATGGCGGTGCGTGCGCCGGCTCCGCGCGATTCCAGCGCCAGCATGCCGCCGTCCTCGTCGTCGGGGTGGGCGACGATGAACAGCAGGCTGGCCCACGTGTCGAGCTTGCGCAGCGTCTGGGCGAGGCCGTCGGCGCCGCGATCGGCGGGCAGCGTGTGCGCGTCTGCCGAGGCTTCGATCTGCGTCTGCCAGGGGACGACCTGCGCGGAGGCAGCCACGCAGAGGGTGGAAACCGTAGCAAGGGCCAGGGCTGACCGGACCCGCCGTGAGCACGAGAGAGGAACGGATGCCATGAGCGTGACAAGCCAGTGTATCGTGTTGCGATCTGGTACAAAGGGCAGAACATGGCTAGCCCATCCGCAGCGCCGGCGAATCCCGGCCCGAACTCCCTTCCGGGCGACGGGCCGCCGCACCTCGAGCGCCGCATCGGGCTGGCCAACGCGGTTACGCTGAACATGATGTACATGATCGGCGTGGGGCCGTTCATCACCCTGCCGCTGATCGTGACAGCCATGGGTGGATCGCAGGCGCTGCTGGCATGGCTGGTGGGGGCCTTTATCGCGTGCTGCGACGGGCTGGTCTGGGCGGAGCTGGGCGCGGCGATGCCGGAGGCCGGGGGGTCGTATACCTTCCTGCGCGAGATCTACGGCCGCGAGGGCGCCGGCCGGTACGTTTCCTTTCTGTACATCTTTCAGCTGGGCTTCAGCGCGCCGCTGTCGATGGCCTCCGGCTGCATTGGATTTGCGGAATTCGCATCCGTGCTGTTTCCGAAGCTGGCCCATCCGTTGTTTGCGGCCTGGCCTGACGGAGTTCGCTGGACCAATGTGCTGGCCGCCGCGACCTGCCTGGTGATTGTCGGCATGCTCTACCGGGATATCCGCGCCATTCTGCGGATGGCGTGGGTGCTGTGGGCCGGCGTGATGACGGCTATGGGCATTGTGCTGGTTGCCGGCCTCACGCATCTGCACCCGCATCTGTTACGAATCCCGCCGCATGCCTTCTCGATGAGCCCGGCCTTCTTTGCCGGTCTGGGATCGGCGACGCTGATTGCCACCTACGACTACTGGGGCTACTACAACGTCTGCTTCCTGGGCGGTGAGATTCGCTCGCCGGGGAAGACGATCCCGCGTGCGGTCCTGATTTCCATTGCCGCCGTCGCTCTGCTGTACATCGCCATGAACATCAGCGTCCTGGGCGTGGTTCCGGCGCACGAGATGAGCCGCACCGCGGTGGCCGACATGGTGGGGAGAACGCTGGGGCCGCGGGCAGCGATCGGCATCGCCTGCCTGATCATGTGGACGGCCTTCTCGTCGGTGTTTGCCTTGCTGATGGGCTACTCGCGCGTGCCCTACGCGGCGGCGCTGGACGGGAACTTCTTCCGCGTCTTCGCGCATCTCCATCCCCGGCGGCATTTCCCGGACGTGGCGCTGCTGGCGCTGGGCGCGGCAGCCATGGTGTTCTGTTTTTTCCGCCTTGCGCAGGTGATCGCGGCTCTGGTGGTGATCCGCATCGTGCTGCAGTATCTGCTGCAGCAGGTGGGCGTGATCCTGCTGCGCGTGCGGCGGCCGAAGATGCCGCGGCCTTTCCGTATGTGGCTGTATCCGCTGCCCCCGCTGCTGGCGCTCGCGGGCTTCTTTTTCATCCTTGTGTCGCGGCCGGAAGCGCGCCGGGAGTTTCTCTATGCGATTGCGGTCGCCATCGTCGGGAGCGTCCTCTATTTTGCCCGGGCCAGAAAGCGCGGGGAGTGGCCGTTTACCATTTAGCTCTGGGGAGGTGTGCCGTGGTCGAGTTATCGATCTTCGAGGGGAAGCTGGTGCTCGACGTTCAGGGAGCCGACAAGCTGTGGGCGCTGAAGAGCTCGCTCGAGATCCCGCTCGAACACATCACCGGGATTCGCGCCGATCCCGAAATCGCGCGCGGATGGTTCCACGGCATTAGGCTGCCGGGAACTTTTGTGCCGGGGGTGATCACCGCGGGGACCTTCTATCAGCACGGGCAGCGCCTCTTCTGGGACGTGCACCATCCGGACAAAACCGTTGTGATCGAGCTGCGGGATGAACGCTATAACGAGCTGATTGTCGAAGTAGCCAATCCGGACGCCGCAGTGCGGCTGGTGGAGTCCATGGGGCCGCGGACGTAGCCTGTGAACGCCTTCATTCTGGCCGGCGGGCAAAGCACCCGCATGGGCCGCGACAAGGCTCTTCTGGAGTTTCAGCACACGCCGCTAATCGCCCGTGCCGTCGACTGTCTGCGGTCATTACCTCTCAGCGCGAGAATCTGCGGTTCCCGTCCCGATCTTGCCCGCTTTGCGCCGGTCATCCCCGATCGTTTTCCGGGCTGTGGTCCGCTCGCCGGCATCGAGGCGGGGCTTGCGGCTACCGACGCCGCCCTGAACCTGTTCATCCCTGTCGACATGCCGGACCTCCCGGTGGAATTTCTCCGCTGGATGATCGCCCGCGCCGAGGCGTCGGAGGCTGTGGCGACGATCCCGTGTCTGGGCGGCCGTGCCCAGCCCCTGTGTGCCATCTACAGCCGCCGCCTCGCGCCGGGGCTGCGCAGCGTGCTGGGGAGCGGCCATTACAAAGTCATGGCGGCGATTGCGGCGGCTGCCGCGTCCCTTGCTGAGAGAGCCGACTCGTTTCAGATGGAATCCGTGGCGGCTGCTCTTTCGCCGGGGCTGTGGCCGATGAACCCGCCTCTGCGCCAGTGGTTCCGTAACCTGAATACCCCGGCTGACCTTGAGCTTGAATCCGCACCTGGAGCGGGCGGCCGCAATCCAATAAGCTGAAGCCAGGAATCCACGTGGCCATTTCTCCCGAAATCCCGGTCGAAGTTGTCTCCGGGGCCAACGGCAGGCCGGAGCGCCAGCCTTATATTGCCTTCGAGCACGTCTGCAAGTCCTTCGGCAGCCTCGAGGTCCTGCACGACATCAGCTTTCACGTCATACCGGGCGAAACCCTGTGCATCCTGGGCCGCTCCGGCGTCGGCAAATCCGTCGCATTGCAGCACATCATGGGCTTTCTCAAGGCCGACTCCGGACGCATTCTGGTTGCCGGGGAGGACATCACGCACTACGACGAGCGGCAGATGCAGTCCATCCGCCGCAAAGTCACCATGGTCTTCCAGAACGGGGCCCTGTTCGACTCGCTGACGGTCGGCGAAAATGTGGCTTTCCCGCTGCGCGAAGGGCGCGGCCTGGCGGAGGACCAGATTCAGCAGATCGTTCGCGGATTGCTGGAGATGGTGGGCGTTGCCGACATGATGGACCTGCTGCCCTCCGACCTCTCCACCGGCATGAAGCGCTCGGTCGCGATTGCCCGCGCCCTGGCGGCTGAGCCGGAAGCGATTCTGTACGACGAGCCCACGACCATGGTCGATCCGCTCATCGCGCGACTGCTGGTTGACCTGATCCAGAAGCTGCAGAACCAGCTGAACCTGACCAGCATCGTCGTCACCCACGACATGCGCGTCGCCGAGCGCCTCGCCGATCGTATCCTCTTCCTGCACCAGGGCCAGGCTCAGTTCTTCGGCACGATGGAGGAGATGAAGCGCAGCGACGATGAGGTACTCCGGCAGTTCTTTGAACTGGATGAGCTGAAGCTGCCGCCGGTGTAGCCAGGAGACGGCCGGGGTTCTGGCAGTGGCTCGGAAACACCGACCCACCGAAGCGGGCAGCCGGCCCCCCATTGCTACACTAAGCTGGTGAAGATCGCGCTCGCCCAGATCGATCCCACCGTCGGGGATTTCCGCGGCAACACCGCGAAAATTGTGGACTTTACCCGCCGGGCGCGCGAGGGCGGCGCCGATCTGGTGCTCTTTCCCGAGCTCGCTGTCTGCGGCTACCCGCCTGCGGATCTGCTGGAGAAATCATCCTTCGTCGCGCGCTGCGGTGAAGCGGTCTGCGAGATTGCCCGCGCCACCGCCAGGGACTCCATCGGCGTCATTACCGGCTACGTGACTCCGGCCGAGCACGGAGCCGGCAAGCACGTCAGGAACTCCGCGGCGCTGCTGCGGCACGGGCACGTCGAGTTCGTGCAGTCCAAGCTGCTGCTGCCCTTCTACGATGTCTTCGACGAGCAGCGCTACTTCGCTCCCGCCACCCGGCAGCGCGTCTGCCATCTGGACGGGCATCCTGTCGCGCTCACCATCTGCGAAGACGCGTGGAATGACAAGAGCTTCTGGGAGAACCGTCTCTACGCCGTCGATCCGGTCGAGGAGCTGATACGCCAGGGCGCGGGCCTGATCCTGAACATCTCCGCCTCGCCCTGGTGGCGCGACAAACGCGGGCTCCGCCGCGAGATGCTGGCGGCCATTGCCAGGCGCAACCGCGTTCCGGTCGCCATGGTCAACCAGGTGGGCGGGAACGACAGCCTGATTTTCGATGGCTCCAGCATGGTCTTCGGGCCCGACGGGGAGGTCATCGCCCAGGCCAGGAGCTTCGATGAGGACCTGATCTTCGCGGATCTCGACACATTCTCCGGCGAACTGCGCCAGCAGACCGGCGATGAAGACCAGGCCATGATCGATGCGCTTACGCTGGGCACCCGCGATTACGTCCGCAAGTGCGGATTCTCGCAGGCCGTCGTCGGCCTCTCCGGCGGCATCGATTCGGCCCTGGTCGCCACGATTGCGGTGCGCGCGCTGGGGCCGGAAAACGTGACGACGCTGGGCATGCCCAGTCCGTATTCCTCGCAGGGATCCATCGACGACAGCCGCCGGCTGGCCGAAAACCTCGGCATCCGCTACGAAGTCGTCCCCATCAGCGATATCTTCCGGCAGTTCAACCAGGCGCTCGCGCCGCTCTTTGCCGGCCGGCAGCCGGACATCACCGAGGAGAACATCCAGTCGCGCATCCGCGGCACGCTGCTGATGGCGTTCTCCAATCAATTCAATGCGCTGGTGCTGACCACCGGCAACAAGAGCGAGATGTCCACGGGCTACTGCACGCTCTACGGCGATATGGTCGGAGCCCTTGCGGTGATCGGCGACGTCTTCAAAACGCGTGTCTACGGCCTCTGCCGCTGCCTCAACGCGGAAAGGGAAGTGATCCCGCGGGCCATTCTCGAAAAGGCGCCTTCCGCCGAACTGCGCCCCGGGCAAAAGGATACCGATACGCTGCTCCCCTACGAGCAGCTTGACCCCATCCTCGAAGCGTATGTGGAGCGCTATGAGACTCCCGAAGCCATAGCCGCCGAACGCAGCCTCGACCTCGACACAGTGCGCGCGGTGGTCAGGATGGTCGAGCGCAGCGAATACAAGCGCCAGCAGGCCGCACCGGTGCTCAAAGTCACCCCGAAGGCCTTCGGGATGGGGCGCCGGTTTCCCATTGCGGTTAGAGTTCAGGTTTAAGAATCATGTTCCGAAAGGACGCTATGCAGCTTCGTTCCACCCTCTGTGCCCTCGCCGCCGTTGCGGCGCTTGCCTTTCCCGCCTCGTCCTTTGCTCAGGCCGCTCCCCCGCCGCAGAACCCCGCCGCTCCGGCCGGGCCGCAGTTTCCGCCCGTGCAGCCGTCGAACTTCACTGCGGCCGCGCCTGCGAAAGCCGACGTCGAGGCCTTCCTGCACACCTCGTGGGGCTACGATCCGAATCGCGTCTGGGAGGTCTACGCCATCCAGAAAACGCCGGCCGCCGGCATCAGCAAAGTCGTGGTGCTGGTCGCCGAGAAGCAGAACCCGCAGCAGATCGCGAACCTTACCTTCTTTGTGACCCCCGACGGGCGGCACCTCATCTCCCAGGAAGCCGTGCTGGACTTCGGCCCGCGTCCGTACGCCGAAAACTACCGCATCCTGCAGCAGCGCGCCGACGGCCCCTTCGAGGGCGCAGCCAGCAAGCAGTTTGAGCTGGTGGAGTTTGCCGACTTCCAGTGCCCCCACTGCAAAGAGGCCGAGCCCATCGCCCAGCGGCTGATGAAGGACTTCCCCCAGGCGCGTTTCGTCTTTGAGACCTTCCCCCTGGTCAACATCCACCCCATGGCTTACAAAGCCGCCGCCTGGGGCAACTGCGTGGCGCAGCAGAACGGCAGCCCGGCTTTCTTCAAGTACGCGGATTCGGTTTTCGCCGCGCAGAGCGAGCTGGAGGGCCAGGGCGCCGATCAGGCTCTCCGCAACGCTGCCACTGCCGCCGGCGCCGATCCGGACAAGATCGCCGCCTGCGCCGATTCACCGGCCGGCAAAGCTGCGGTCGATGCCTCCCTGCGCCTTGCCCAGGATCTGAACGTCGACGAAACGCCGACCCTCTTTATCGACGGTCGCTCGGTTCCGATGATGGCGCTTCCCTACGAGCAGCTGAAGAGGATCGTCGAGTACCAGTTCTCGCTGGACAAGTAAGCGCGAATCGCCGGAAAACCAGCGGGGCGGACCCTTCGGAGGTCCGCCCCTTGTTCCTGAACCAGATCTGCCCGGCCCCCGGGAGATTTCCGGCGATTCAGTTGATTTTGCGGTGACCGGGTGGTCGGTGATGGGGCTCTCACCGCCCCCGAAAGACCGCCCCATCCACAGCCAGGTAGCCTGGGCCGTCGGCCAGGAGCAGCAGGGCCACGGCCAGCAGGCCGAGCGGGAACTCGAAGCCCCCGGGGCCGGTCAACCCGTGGCGCAGATGCACTTTGAGGATGGCGACGGTCATGTCGATGGCGACGCCGATGGCGGCAATGGGGGTCAACAGCCCCAGAATGAGCACAATGCCGCCAAAAAGCTCAGTAAACGCGGCTACATAGCCCAGCCAGTAGGGAAGCCCCATGTGGGCCACCATGTGCGCGAAGGTGTAGAGCGACCCCCGGGGGATCACCTTTATCCAGCCATGGGCCAGCATGATGGAGCCCAGCGCGAGCCGTCCTGCCAGCGCCGCTGCCGGCCGAAATCGTTCAATATGCGTCTGCAAGTGCCACCCTCCGCCGAAAATTCGGCAAATCTCATGGAATCAGAGTGAAAACGCTCTCCGGGGGAAAGAATCAGGAGTGCTCCCATGGTACAGCCTGAGCTGCCCCGGCTGACGCCCCGGGGAACCCGCTGAATTCACGGTCGGCGGGCGAGGAATCCAACAGAGTGAGGAGGCAGGAAAAGCGGACGCCTGGCTCCCGCGGCTGCCTCAAGAAGGGGCGAAACTACGGTGAAATTGACAGGGAGAAGAGACGGCGAATACGAAACGGAGCCGGCTCGGGAATCAAACCGTTGAGAAACGATCACTTAGCGTGGGCGATCCCTCGGCCCTCCCCAGCATTTTTCTCTTGATTTCCGTAGAAAAAATACTTAGAATAATAAAGTTTGTGACTTCCCGGGGCGGGACTGTCCAGGTTCCCGGCTTTCTGTACGTCACTTTCAAACAACAGAGGGTACATCAGAAATGGCAAAGCGTCGTGGCAATCCTAACTGGGGCAAACCAGAGCCCATCGGGCCGGTTGTGCCTACCGTAACTTCCTTTGAGCAGGTGATCAAGGAATTCAAGCTCACTCCGGATCAATTTGTCCGCTCCACTCGGCTGCGCGAGTGGGCCCGTCGGAACCGTAATTCGAAGTACATCCCCGAGTCGCTCCTGGAGGCGTGGGGCTTCGAGATCGAATCCACTCTCTGATTCGACCGCAGGGATTCCGCGTCAGACGCCGCCTTCGGGCGGCGTCGCTGCTTTTAGGGCCTCCTCCGCAGGCTTCTGACTCTTCCTCTCCTGCCTTTCCTGACCCAATCCCGCATTGATCTGCACTGATTACTTTCGGAACTAAGTCGCTCACACTCCTCTCCTGCCTTGCCTGGGGCAATCCTGCGTGTAGTTACTTTCGGGATCTAGATTGCCCACATTATCTTTGGCTTAGTGGCTAGTTGCAGGACACTCCCCCATTACTTTGGTGGGAGCTTGCCCCCAACTGTGTGATTTACGTAACCAAGGTTCTCTCTTACTTTGGGTTTAACACTCAGAGCGAACGGTTCGACCAGCTCTGGCGGGGATTTTCGGGATGCAATCCAGGTAAGGCGGAGGCAGCCAGGGGGACCCGGCCAGGGCAACCGAACTCGTCTGCCCGAAGATCGAGGCTGATCCTGATGAAAATGCTCCCCTGCCCGGTTCTCTTACTCTCATTCATTGCTGCTCCAGCCTTTGCTAACGTCACCGTCAGCAGCCCTGCGAACAACACTGAGGTAAGTTCGCCCTTTCAGCTCTCAGCCTGGGCTGCGCCCTGTTCCGGGCAGCCCATCGCCGCCATGGGCTATTCCTTCGATAACAGCTGGGATACGACCATTGTGAAGAGCACTTCCGTGCAGACAAAGGTTGTGTCGGGAACCGGCGTTCACGTTCTGCACGTCAAGTCCTGGGGCAACCAGGGAGCGGCCTGCGTCACGGATGTCTCGATCACCGTCACGCCTCCCCCCGCCGGTCCGGTTGTTCCCTCCGAGGCCATCAGCGTCAGCAACATTCAGGGGCTCAACAACTGGAGGGCTGCGTATGACACCGCGACCGGCAGCGCCGGAGGCTCGATGGGAGCGATGGAGCTGATGAACTCGCCATCGCGAACCGGCCAGGCGCGTGCCTTTGCCACCAGCTTCAGCAACTTTGGCGGTGAACGCTACTTCGTCTCCTTTGGCGACGACACCCAGGCCACCAATTTCCTCTACGACGGCTGGGTCTACATCCCCGGAACCGCGGCGCAGATCGCCAATGTCGAAATGGACATGAACCAGACGATGCCCAACGGCCAGACGGTCATCTTCGGGTTCCAGTGCGACGGCTGGTCGCGGACCTGGGATTACACCGCGAACAACGGCACTCCGCAGCGGCCGGTGGATACCTGGATCCATTCCCAAGCTCCGTGCAACGTGCACACCTGGGCTACCGACACCTGGCACCACGTGCAGGTCAGCTACTCGCGCGACGATGACGGCAACGTGACCTATAAGTCGGTGTGGCTGGACGATGTGCAACAGAGCATCAACGCCACGGTACCTTCGGCCTTTGCGCTTGGCTGGGGACCTGTGTTGCTCACCAATTTCCAGATTGACGGCGCGACCGTCAGCGGATCGTCCGTGGTCTACCTGGACGACCTCACCATCTACCGCTGGTAGATACGGGCTCTCTCCAACGCGGGCAGGCCTCTGTCCTGCCCGCTCTTTCTTTTTCCTGCCGAACGGCCTCTTCCGGCCCGAAGCTCAGTTCAGCGAGATGGAGCCGGCCACATAGCGCGAGCCATAGAAGCTCGCTCTGACCATCACGCGCGATCCCTCATGCAGATCGGGGCTGACCGGGAAGAGCGCCGGATCGAAGCTGATGCGGTAGTCCTGGTCGTTCTGCGGATCGTGCACCACCATCAGGCTGGAGTGCGTATCCAGATACACGATGGTGCCGGTGAACAGGAACGACGCGCCTGGAGTGGCAAGAATCGTAATTTGGCTGGCAACGCCGCCGCCCTGGTTGTTGGCGTCGAACTGGACCGTCACGAGGGATCCGGGCTGCAGGTCGGATGTACCGAGATTGGCCGCAACGAAGGCCCGCTGGCCCACGCGCGCGATGGAGGCGTTCGCCGGCACGGCGAGCGTGACCGGCTGCTGGGAGATGCTGTCGCGCACCGTGAGCTGGCGCGTGCCGGGATCGTAATTCACCACCTGGCCCTGGCACTGGCCCGTGGGCGCCTGGGAGAGCATGTGAATGCTCTGCGCGAATACACCGTCTCCGTCCAGCACCGTCTCCACCGAGGCGTGATCCCCCGTCCGGAGGTCATCGATCGGAATCTTCTTCCCGTCGCGGTACATCCGGGTGCGCACGTCGTAGAGGATCTTCATGGGCTGGCTGCCGAAGACATCGAGCACCAGCTGGTCCCGGACGGGGTCCACCTTGTGGATCACGCCGCCGATGACCGTGGTTGTTCCGCGGGGCAGCGGCGGCAGCGGCGGCAAAACGGCTGCGAGATTGTCAGGCCCGGGCGCGCCGAGATCGGCCGTCACTGCCGCCCGTGCGTCCGCATTCGGGTCAGACTGAGCGCCGGCGAAGGGCATGCAGAGACATGCCACGCTGCCGAGCGCCACCAGCTGAAAGAGACGAGTCATGCAACAGACCCTTTCCGGTTGTCGAATTTCAGCATCCATTGGATGGCGCAGCGGGGCGCGGGGTGGCCTGAGCGTGTGCCGCCGGGCGGAAGTTTGTCGGGCGGGTGGCAACACTTTCGCGCCTTCTGCATCCAAGATCATTACCTCGGAACCTGCCCGGGCAGACGGAAGGTAAGTTCAGGACGAATGATTGCTACACGATGGAGTTTACTGGCTGCAGTGATTGCGGGCCTGGGGCTTCAGCCTCTCGGGGCTCAGGGCCTCAGGATTGCGATTCCCCGTCCCAGCCACCTGACTCCGGTGCAGCGGCTCAATCGCGAGGGCGTCGAGCAGGTCCGGCGCCATCGCTACGACAAGGCCGAGGCGCTTTTCTATAAGGCGTACCTCTACGATCCGGCCGATCCGTTCACGCTGAACAATCTGGGCTATGTCGCCGAGCTGCAGGGCCAGCTCGATCGCGCGGAGAAGTTCTACGCGCTGGCGTCGGAACAGAGCAGCGATGCCGATATCGCTCTCAGCAGCAGGAAGGACCTCCAGGGAAAACCGATGACCTGGGCGCTGAGTAATCTGAAGGATCTGCCCATGCGCATCAATCGCATGAATGTCGATGCGATGGATCTGCTGTCGCAGAACCGCAATGCGGAAGCCGATCTGCTGCTGCAGCATGCGCTGGCCATGGATCCGCGCAATGTCTTCACGCTGAACAATCTCGGAGTGGCGAAGGAGGCCGGCGGGTACTACGAGGAGGCTCTGAGCTATTACGAACAGGCGGCCAGCGCGCATTCAGGAGAGCCGATTCTTGTCACGCAGAACGACGCCTGGAGAGGCAAGCCGGTCAGCCAGATGGCCGAGGAAAGCGCGAAGCGGCTGCGCAGGCGCATGCGCGGCCTGGATACCGCCGAGGCCCGAGCCGCGCTGATGAACCTGCGCGGCGTGACGGCAGCCAACGAAAACAACTGGCCCGCGGCGAGGGAATACTTTCTTAAGGCCTACTCGATTGATCCAGCCAACGCGTTCTCACTCAACAATGCCGGCTACGTTGCGGAGCGGGAAGGCGATCTGGAAACCGCGCAGTTCTTCTATGCGCGCGCCCGCCAGGCGCAGGGCGCCGATGCCCGCATCGGCCTGGCGACGCAGCGCGCGGTCGAAGGAACCCATCTGGTCGCGGTTGCCAGCGACAACAACGACAAGGCGGAGGAGCAGATCGATCTGAACAGCGAGGCCCGCCGCCACGAGAAGCGGCCTGTCGAACTGCTGAATCGCAACGGCACGCCGGTGGCCGGCGCTGCGCCCAGACCCGCTCCATCCGGTCAGCCTGCGGCAACCCCTGCGCCGAACGTTCAGCCGTTGTCCACGCCCGGGCCGCCCGGCCCACAAACGCCTCAGTGAACCCCGGGGACCTGTTGCCATCCATGCCGAAGCCGGTTGCTCTGTCTGCTCAGCACGAAGCCATGATCGCCCTTTCACGCCTGCTGATTCCCCGGCAGCAGGATGCGCAGACCCGCTCAGGGCTGGAAGCGGAGATCGGCACCCTCGGTAAATCGAAGTTTGACGAACTGGCGGAGCTTGCCAGTCTGAATCACGTCATCGTGCGTGTCATGGAAGTCATGCTGGGCATCTTCCGCGAAGCTCACGACGACGAGCGCACGCAGTGGGCCGAGGCCGCGCTGGCGACGGAGCGCGCGCGCATCGGCAATGCCCTGTCGTTCCTCGACGCAGTCTGCGCGGCGATCACCGATGAAGGGTACGACGCCACGGTGATCAAGTCGCTCGATCACTGGCCGGATATCGGGAGCGACCTCGATCTGTACACCAGCGCCAGGCCCGAGGAGATCAGCCGCCTGATGCAGCGGCGCTTCCAGGCGCGGATTGCGGCGCGGAGCTGGGGAGACCGCCTCGCCTGCAAATGGAACTTCAATCTTCCCGGACTGCCCGAGGCGGTGGAGATCCACATGGGCCGTCTCGGCCAGACCGGCGAACAGCTGGCCATCGCTGCTTCGGTGCCACGCCGCGCCCAGGCCGTCTCGGTCGCAGGCCGGCATTTTCGTGTGCCGTCTTCCTCCGACCGGCTGATGATCTCCACCCTGCAGCGCATGTATCGGCATTTCTATTTCCGGCTGTGCGACATCCTCGACAGCGCCGGACTGGCCGAGAGCGGCAGTATCGACTACCAGGATCTGGAGCGCTCGGCGAAGACCGCCGGCATCTGGGAGGGCGTTGCCACTTACCTGGTCATCGTCTCGGATTATGTGCAGCAGTACCGCGGGGACGGGCTCAGCCTGCCGGCACCCGTGAGGAACTCAGCGCGGTTCGGCGGCGAGCTGATCTACTTCGCCAGAAGTTTCCTGCGCGTGCCCATCCTGCCGCAGTCCGCCAGCCTGTGGGGCACGCAGCTGACGGGCCTGCTTCGCAGGCGGGAGATTGAGAGCAGTGCCCGCCTCGGGCTGTTGCCGTGGCTGGCCACTGCCGCGGCGGTCGGCCAGAAGATCACCGGCAGCGACAAGGGCATCTGGTAGAAGCCGGAACGGTAGACTATCCGGGTGCACCCCGCGTCTCCGGGTGGCTGCGCGGCAGGCTGTCGTCCGGACCGGGAACAGCGCAGGCCGGCCTCTGAGATTCACAAGGGCCGGCACGGCTCGAGGTGGGATGGATCCGACAAGCAGGCGTAATTTTCTGAAGTTGTGTGCCGCATCGGTCCCGAGTCTTGTTGTTCCCCGGCATCTCAGGGCTGCCGGAACCGGCAGTGATGCGCCGCCCACCCGGACGCCCGCATCGATCGACCGCTATATCGATCCGCTGCCGATCCCGAAGCGGCTGGCTCCCACCGAGGGAAGCGGGCGCGCGGAGATCTACCGCGTCCGCATGATGGAGTTTCGCAGGCCGCTGCATTCTCAGCTGCCGCCCACCACCCTGTGGGGATTCGAGGGCCAGTATCCCGGTCCCACCTTCGAGGTCTGGCGAGGCCGCCCGGCCGTGGTGTACTGGGAAAACCAGCTTCCGGAGAAGCATCTCTTCATGATCGATCCCCGCATCCATGGCGCGATGCCGCCGACGCCCGCCGTCCGGACGGTGCCCCATCTCCACGGTTCGAGAACGCGATCGGAGAGCGACGGCCTTCCCGAGAAGTGGTTTACCCCGGGCACATCCGTCCGCTATTCGTATCCCAACCAGCAGCCCGCGGCGACGCTCTGGTACCACGACCACGCGCTGGGCATCACGCGGCTGAATGTCTATGCCGGGCTTTCCGGCCTTTATCTGCTGCACGACGACGAAGAGCGACGGCTGGAGCTGCCCTCGGGCGCATACGAGATTCCGCTGGTGCTGCAGGACCGCACCCTCGACGATCAGGGCCAGCTGGTCTACCGGCCCACCTTCGAGGACGGGAAGCCGGCGCCCGCCGGAACCTGGGCGCCGGAGTTCTTCGCCGAACTGCCTGTGGTCAACGGCGCGATCTATCCGCATCTCGAGGTGGAGCCTCGGCCCTACCGATTTCGTGTTCTCAACGGAGCGAATTCGCGCTTCTTCAACCTTTTTCTAAACCTCGCGAAAGGGCCCACGGATGTTCCCTCGCTGGTGAACTTTCACCAGATCGGCACGGACGGCGGCTTTATGGCGAAACCGGTCGAACTGACCCACCTGCTGCTGGGTCCTGCGGAGCGGGCCGACCTGATCGTTGACTTTTCAGGCCTGGAAGGGAAGGTCGTTACCCTGTCGAACAATGCCCCGGCCCCCTATCCCGGGTGGTCGATGCTCAACCCGAATCATGCGCGGCTCTACGAGCTGATGCGGTTTCCGGTGAGCCTTCCTCATTCGGGCGGGCGCAGAATTTTCAGCCTGCCTGCGCCGCCGCCTCCGGAGCTGCCCGACCCCGCGCAGGCGGCCACCACGAGGGACTTCATCCTCGCGGACCATCTCGACAGCCAGGGCAGGACCCTCGCGGTGCGCATCAACCACAAGGGATATGACGACCCCGTGACCGAGGTCGTCCGGCTGGGTTCGACGGAGAAATGGCGCTTCATCAACACCACCGACGACGCCCATCCCATGCACCTGCATCTGGTGCAGTTCGAGATCCTCGAACGCCAGGGCTTTGACCCCGCTGCCCTGATGACGCGCGGGAAAGTCGTGCTGATCGGCACTCCGCGCGGTCCCGAGGCCAACGAGATCGGTCGGAAAGATACGGCCATCGTGAATCCGGGCGATGTGCTCACGGTCCTGGTGCGCTTCGACGGCTATGCGGGCCGCTATGTCTACCACTGTCACATGCTGGAGCACGAAGACAACGACATGATGCGGCCTTATGAGGTCAGCCCCGCCGGACCGCGCCCGACGGAATGCTGAGCTGCAGCCCCGTGCTCGCCCGGGTCTGGAGCGAAAACCCGCCAGGTTCATCTAACCGTCCATGGGTCTGCCTGTTTCGGTTCTCGATCTTGTGGGAATGCGCTCCGGCGAGCCGGCCGGGAGCGCCATCGCGCGCTCCGTCGATCTGGCGCGGCACGCGGAGCAGTGGGGCTACCGCCGCTTCTGGCTGGCCGAACATCACTCTATTGCCGGCCTGGCCTGCTCGGCCACGCCGGTGCTGATCGGCCACGTGGCCGGCGCGACCAGGACGATCCGCGTGGGCAGCGGCGGCGTCATGCTGCCCAACCACGCACCGCTGGTGGTGGCCGAGGAGTTCGGCACCCTGGAGGCGCTGTTCCCCGGCCGCATCGACCTGGGGCTGGGGCGCGCGCCGGGCGGTGATTTCCATACCATGCGGGCGCTGCGCCGCGACTTCCGGCAGAGCGGCGACGATTTCCCCGAGCTGCTGGAGGAACTGCGGACCTATTTGGGCGACGAACGGCCGGGGCAGGTGGTGAAGGCCTTTCCGGGCCAGGGAAGCCACGTGCCGATTACGCTGCTGGGTTCCAGCGATTTCAGCGCGCGGCTGGCGGCGATGCTGGGGCTGCCCTTCGCCTTTGCGGCCCACTTTGCGCCGGATCTGTTACTCGCAGCGACGCGGCTCTACCGCGTTCACTTCCGGCCCGGCGAAGTTCTTCCGCGGCCGTGGCTGATGGTTGGGATTCAGGTGATCGCAGCCGAAACCGATGCGGAAGCGCGGCGGCTGTTTACCACCCCGCAGCAGCGCTTCCTGCGGCTCATTCGCAGCCAGCCCGTGGAGCTGCTGCCGCCCGTCGACTCGATGGACGCCATCTGGGCCGGCTGGGAGCGCGCCGCGGTCGAAAGCAAGCTGCGGGCGGCTATTGTGGGATCGAATGCGACGGTGAAGGCGGGCCTTGCATCGCTCGCCGCTTCCACTGGCGCCGACGAGGTCATCGTGGTCACGGATACATGGGATCACGCCGCCCGGCTGGAGTCATACCGGCGGGTTGCCGAGATTGCGGCAGAGCTGGCGACCCCGTCGGCGGAGCTGTCGGAAACGCCGGGGGTTCGCTGACCGGAAAAGAAGGGAGGAAGGAAGTTCCGAGGAGCCTGGAAGCTCAGGGATGGGAGGCGCTGGCAATCTGCGCTGCCCGGGCGCGCTCAGCGGCCACCTGGCCGGCATGCAGACGCAATCCGGCAAACGCGGCTCGGCAGACGCCGTACGCCACAAGGACCCCGAAGGCGAGCGAGGCAAAAATCGCGCATACCAGCATCAGCGAATTGACCAGGTCCTGCATATGATGCAACATCTTCCGAACTTGCGGGAGGTTGGAACTCTCCGCCACCTTCCCTACGATGTCATTCTTAGCAGAAACGGGCGTACGTTGACCCGCTTTTCTGTTGCCGAATAAGATACCGGAAGGAAAATCTCTCCCGATTCTAGCCAGACTTTCCCATTTTGCAACTGGTAACGGGTGCTGTTTTCTGCAACTTTTGGTTCAACGTAATCTCCTGTTTCAATGGCAATTACCCACATCACCGTGCGCGGCGCCCGGCAACACAATCTGCGCGATATCGGGGTGCAGATTCCGCGCAACACGCTGACCGTGGTAACGGGACTTTCGGGTTCCGGCAAGTCCTCGCTGGCCTTCGACACCATCTACGCTGAAGGGCAGCGCCGCTATGTGGAGACGCTCTCGGCCTATGCGCGGCAATTCCTGGATCAGATCGAGCGGCCGGACGTCGATTCGATCGAGGGCCTGAGCCCGGCCATCTCCATCGAGCAGAAGACCACCAGCCGCAGCCCGCGTTCGACCGTCGGTACCATCACGGAAATCTACGACTATCTGCGGCTCCTGTATGCCTCGGTTGGCGTGCCGCACTGCCCGAACTGCGGCCGGCAAATCTCCCGCCAGAGCGCAGAGCAGATTGTCGAACGTATTCTGGCGCTGGGGCAGGGCGACCACCCTGCCACACCAAAATCGGGCGTGCCGGCAACCCCGGCGGGCGAGCGCGTCACCATCTATGCGCCGGTGGTGCGGGGCCGCAAAGGGGAATTCAGGGACCTGCTCGACAAGCTGGATCAGCAGGGCTTCCGCGCCCGCGTCGATGGCGAAGTTCGCGACCTTTCCGAACCGCTGAACCTCGAGAAGCGGAAGAACCACACCATCGAAGCGGTTGTGTACCGGGCTGTGCTCAAGCCCGGGATCGAAAAGGCTCTGGCGGCCTCCGTCGAAAAGGCGCTGCAGATGGCGAACGGGCTGGTGCTGGTGGGCACGCAGCGCGACGAGCAGCTCTATTCGTCCTCGATGGCCTGCCCCGACTGCGGTCTCGATGTCCCGAAACTCGAGCCGCGCAGCTTCTCCTTCAACAGCGCCTACGGCGCGTGCCCGGAGTGCCACGGTCTTGGCAGTATCTACGACTTCGACCCGGCGAAGGTGATCACCGACTGGAGCAAGCCGCTGCTCGACGGAGCACTTGGCCCAGGTTCGGGCTCGCAGTACCTGACGCGGCTGATCACGCTGGCGGCGCAGCGCTACAGGATCGACCTGAAGGCGCCCTTCGAACAGCTGAGTTTCAAGCAGCAGGAACTGCTGCTCTGCGGGCCCCCGCAGGCCGAGGCGCCCCGCACCGGCTTCCACGGCATTCTGGCCTATCTCCGCGACTCGCTGGATGAGGCGAAGTCCGATACCTACCGCGAGTGGATGATGCAGTACATGTCCGCTTCCGAATGCCCGGCGTGCAGGGGCCGTCGGCTCCGGCCGGAGTCGCTGGCCGTCCGCATCGACGGCATGTCCATCGCGGAATTTACCGAGCTGCCCATGGGACGGGCGCTGGAGCGGGCGCAGCGCATCACCTTCACGGCGCGCGAGGCGCTGATTGCCGAGCGCCTGCGCAGGGAAATCGTGGAGCGGCTGCAGTTCCTGAATGCCGTGGGCCTGAGCTACCTCTCGCTCGACCGCAGCGCGGCGACGCTCTCCGGCGGCGAGGGACAGCGCATTCGCCTGGCCACGCAGATTGGTTCCCGCCTGCGCGGGGTGCTGTATGTGCTGGACGAGCCTTCCATCGGTCTGCACCAGCGCGACAATCAGCGGCTGATCTCCGCGCTCGAATCGCTGCGCGACCTGGGCAATACGGTGCTCGTCGTCGAACATGACGAGGAGACCATCCGCCACGCCGATTACGTCCTCGACCTCGGGCCGGGCGCCGGGCGGCTGGGCGGCCTGGTGGTGGCGGAGGGACCGCCGGAGAAGATTATGCACACCCCGGGATCGCTGACGGGGCGCTACCTGGCGGGCGAAATTTCCACCCTGCAGCGGCTGGTGCCGCGCAGCCTCACCGGCAAATGGATCACGGTGGAGGGCGCGCGCAGCCATAATCTGCGCGATCTGACTGCGAAGTTCCCCGTCGGCGTGATGACCGTCGTCACCGGCGTTTCCGGCTCGGGCAAGAGTACGCTGGTCAACGACATCCTCTACCGCGCCCTGGCCCAGGAGCTGTACGGATCGCGCGAGGCGCCGGGCGAGCATTCGAAGATCAAAGGCTTCGAGCACCTCGACAAGGCCGTCCGCATCGATCAGTCGCCGATCGGGCGCACGCCCCGCTCCAACCCGGCGACCTATACCGGGGTTTTCACCGCGATCCGTGACCTCTTCGCGATGCTCCCCGAGTCGCGGGAGCGGGGATACAAGCCCGGCCGCTTCTCCTTCAACGTTGCCGGTGGACGCTGCGAGGCCTGTCAGGGCGAAGGCCAGCGCCGGATCGAGATGAACTTCCTGCCCGATGTGTACGTCCAGTGCGAGGTGTGCAACGGGCGCCGCTACAATCAGGAGACGCTGGCGGTCCGCTTCAACGGCTATTCCATCGCCGACGTGCTGGAGCTGGCGATTGAGGATGCGCTGCCGGTGCTGGGCGACATTCCCCAGGCCCGGCAGAAGCTGCAGACGCTGGTGGACGTCGGCCTCGGCTACATCCATCTGGGGCAGTCGGCAACCACGCTTTCCGGGGGCGAGGCGCAGCGCATGAAGCTGGCTCGCGAGCTGTCGAAACGGCAGACAGGTCGCACGCTGTACCTGCTGGACGAACCGACCACCGGCCTGCACTTCGACGACGTCCGCAAGCTCCTCGAAGTCCTGCACCGGCTAACCGACCTGGGCAACACCATCATCATCATCGAACACAACCTGAACGTGGTCCGCAATGCCGACTGGATCATCGACCTGGGGCCGGAAGGTGGCGAAGGCGGCGGCGAGATTGTGGCGGAAGGGCCGCCGGAGGAGATTGCCGGTGTCACGCAGTCGTACACGGGACAGTTTTTGCGGCGATACTACTCGGGGGCGGACGGGACCTCTGCGGCTGCCACCGGACTCCGAGTCGCACGCGGTCAGTCCACAAGGAACAGGAAGACGAGAGAGACTGTGCAATGAATGCCGAGGCCAATGATCAACCCGAAACCGGCCGGGAACTGGAAAACCAGCACCTGTTTCCGGAGAACAATGGCTGGACGCCCGTAGAAACGGCGCCGCTGGAACCCGTCCGCTTACCTGCGCGCGCAACCGGGCACATCCCCAACCTCGGTCACGCGCTGGTCTTCTTCCTGCTGCTGGTTCCTTCGTTCATCGGCGGCTACCTCCTCAGTTTTCTCCTGCTTCTGGCCATTCTGCATCCGCACAACCCGCACCTGCTTGTGGAGCGCATGGGGCGGGAATTCCGCTATGCCATCACCCTGCAGGCCGTCGTTTACGGAGTGCAGTGGGTGCTGGCCGGGATCGTCTTCTGGCTCTGGTGGGGCAGGTCGCTGGCGCAGGGTGTCCACTGGCGCAGCGAGGAGGCGCGGCACTGGTTTTTCCGTCTGGCGGTGCTGGGCCTGGCCACCGGGCTGGCCATGACGCTCATCGGCAATTTCGTCCCCATGCCGAAGACCCCGCCCATCCTCCAGGACCTGACCAAATCGCAGCTGGGCGCATGGCTGATGATGATCTTCGGTATCACCCTCGCGCCTCTGACCGAGGAACTCGCCTTCCGCGGCTTCCTGCTCATGAGCCTCGTAAATTTCTTTCGCTGGCTGCAGCGTCGGGGAGCGATCGATGAGGCGGCGGTGCGTAGCGTGGGAATTCCGATCTCCATCGCCGTCACCTCCCTCGCCTTTGCCATGGTTCATTCCGGCCAGGTTTCGCACTCCTGGGGACCGCTGCTGCTGATCGGCATGGTCAGCGTGGTCCTGTGCATCGTGCGCCTTGCCATGGACTCGGTGGCCGCGGGAGTGGTGGTGCATGCCGCCTACAATTTCACGCTCTTTGCCGCGCTGCTGGTCCAGACCGACGGCTTCCGGCATCTTCAGAAGCTCAACGGGTGAAGGCCAGGCACCACGGAACAGGCAGGAGGCAAGAAGGGAATACAGGCCGCGGACCACAGCCACGGAGGGGAGAGATGTCGACTCGGGTGTTGCGTCTTGAGGGGCTTCCGGCGGGCCGCGATGCGGGCCTGCTCGCGCTGCGGGTGATCGTGCCAGGCTCGCTGTTCCTGAAACACGGTCTGGAGAAGCTGTTCACTTTTGGGGCGATGTCGGCGCACTTCCCTGATCCGCTGCACATTGGCGCAGTGCCCACCCTCATCTTCGCGATGGTGGCCGACGGCATTTGCATGCCGCTGCTGATTCTCGGACTGGCCACGCGCTGGGCCGCGGCCTGGGAGTTCGTGAATCTGCTGGCGGCGTGGTCCTTCGCGCATCACTTCCAGTTCTTCGGGCGCGGCGCCGATCACGGCGAGCTGATTGTCGTGTATCTGGGCACGATGCTGGCGCTGTTTCTCGCGGGCCCGGGGAAATACAGCGTGGATGGCTGGATGGAGCGCCGGGACCGGGTGAGCACGGAGGAGCCGGCGGCTCGTTCTGCTATGCTCAGGTGACGATGGCTGCCAGGGCCGGCATCTCGCCTCGCATGACGGCGGCTCGCACCGCGGGGATCGCGCTCTTTCTGCTGACCAGCCTGAACCTGTTCAACTTTATCGACCGCTATGTGCTGCCTGGCGTGCAGCCTCTCATCCAGCGGGACTTCCGCATCAACGACGCGCAGGCGGGGCTGCTGACCTCGGCGTTCTTCTTCACCTACATGGTGGTGGCTCCACTCACCGGATGGCTCGGTGACCGGCTGCCGCGCAAGCCGCTGATTATCATCGGGGCGCTGATCTGGAGCGCCGCCACGCTGCTCACCGCGCTGGTGCGCAGCTACGAAACACTGCTCGTCCGTCACGCCGCCGTCGGCATCGGCGAGGCGACCTTCAGCATCTTCGCCCCGGCGCTGCTGGCGGACTTTTACCCGGAAGAAGACCGCAACCGCGTTCTCACCATCTTCTATCTTTCCATCCCGGTCGGCGGCGCTCTCGGCTACCTGCTGGGTGGCGGACTGGGCCAGCGCTATGGATGGCGCATGCCCTTCTACGTGGCCGCATTGCCCGGAGTGCTGATCGCCCTGGGATTCTGGCTCTTCGTGCGTGAGCCGCAGCGAGGCAGCGCCGACACCGTCCAGGCGACCGCCGACCGGGCCAGCTTCCGGGGGCTGTTCCGCAATCCGGCTTACTGGACGGCCACCCTGGGCATGGCCATGTGGACCTTTGCCGTCGGCGGCATCTCCACCTGGCTGCCGACCTTCTTCCGCCGCTTCGCCGGTTACTCCGTCGCGGGGGCCGGACTCACCGCGGGCGAGATCACCGCCGTGGATGGGTTGCTGGCCACCATCGCCGGCGGCTGGCTGGCGCAGATCTGGCTCCGGCGCAACCATCGCGCCCTGTATCTGATCTCGGCCTGGAGCGCGCTGCTGGCCATCCCCTTTGCCCTCGCCGTCTTCTTCGGCCCCGCTCGCTGGTTGCTGCCGGGGGCCTACCTGGCGGAGTTCTGCATCTTTCTCAACACCGGGCCGCTGAACGCGGCAATCGTAAATTCCGTGGCAGCCCCCATCCGCTCGACGGCAATCTCCCTCAACCTGCTGGTCATTCACCTGCTGGGCGATTTCCCTTCGCCGCACCTCATCGGATGGATCTCCGACCGGCATAATCTCCGTGTCGGCCTCGGGGCAACGCTGGTCTCGCTCGCGGTCTCCGGCGTAATCCTTCTCGGAGGCGCCCGCTTTGCGCCGGCGCTGGCGGATCGGGACGCGCAGGGCTGACCGATGCATGGGCTGGCCGCGGCATCGGTGATTCTGAGCTGGGCGCTTGCCGCCTTCTGGAGCTGGTGCGGCCTGATGGCGGCTCGCCACCTGCCTTCCCTGCCGAATCTGCTGGAATCGACGCCGCAGAAGGCCGCCGGTGACCCGGAAAGGCTCCCGGAAGTGACCGTGGTGGTCCCCGCGCGGAATGAAGCTCCGGCGGTTGAGGATTGCCTGCGATCGCTGCTGGCGCAGACCGTTCCCGTGGCGATCGTGGCGGTCGACGATCGTTCCACCGACGAGACCAGCACGATCCTCGATCGCATCGCCCGCGAGGCGCAGGCCAGGGGAAAGCTGCTGACCGCGCAGCATGTCGAGGCGCTGCCCGAGGGCTGGCTGGGCAAGCCGCATGCGATGGCGCTGGGCGCGCGGCAGGCGGCCACTCCCTGGCTGCTGTTTACGGATGCGGATGTGATCTTCGGGCCGGAGGTGCTGGAGCGTGCGCTGCGCTACGCGCGGGAGTCCGCCGTCGATCATCTTGTGCTGATGCCCACCCTGATCCTGCGCACTCCGGGCGAGAGCATGATGACCGGCTTTCTGCAGTGCGTCTCGCTGCTGTGGTGGCGCCCGTGGCGGGTATCGGATCCCGGGAGCAGGGAATCCATCGGCATCGGTGCCTTCAATCTGATGCGCAGCGGCGTCTACCGCGCGGTGGGGGGATTCGAGGGGCTGCGGATGGAGGTGCTCGACGATGTGCGCATCGGCGTGGAGGTGAAGCGGGGCGGATTCCGGCAGGCGGTTGCTTTCGGGCCAGGCCTGATCCGGCTCCACTGGGCCTCTGGCGCGCTGGGCATGGCAAGGAACATGACCAAGAATTTCTTTGCGGGCTTTGCCTTTCGGCCTCTGCTGCTGATCTGCGGCTGGCTGGGGCTGGCGCTGCTGTGCTTCGCCCCCCTTGCGGGCCTCTTCGCGGGCTGGCCTGTGCGCGTGGCCAGCCTGGTTTCGCTGGCCATGATCGCTCTCCACTACCGCTGCGCGGGAGAGCGGTTCGGCGGTCCGGGCGCTGCGTGGGCGTTCTCCATGCCGGTGGCCGCGGCCCTGGTGTTATGGGCCATGCTGCGCTCGATGGTGGTGACCCTGGCCCGGGGTGGCGTGGTGTGGCGGGGAACGTTCTATCCTCTGAGTGAGCTGCGCCGGAATGCGGGGCCGGTCCGCTGATCCCCCTTTGCCTTCCGGTAAACTGGAGGCGAGGGTTTCTATGCCGGAAATTCAGCGCAGGAAGACCGTTACGGTCCGCATCGGCCAGGTTGGCGTCGGTTCGGAAGCGCCCGTTGTCGTGCAGTCGATGACCAACACCGATACCGCCGATGCCGAATCGACGATTCAGCAGGTGGCGGAGCTGGTGGAAGCCGGCTCGGAGCTGGTCCGCGTCACGGTGAACAACGACGCCGCCGCGCGCGCGGTCCCGCATATCGTTGAAGGGCTGGCGAAGCGTGGCATCGGCGTGCCCATCATCGGCGACTTCCACTACAACGGCCATCTGCTGCTGAAGAAGTATCCGGCGTGCGCGCGGGCGCTGGCGAAGTACCGCATCAATCCTGGCAACTGCTCCATCGGGCGCAGGGACGACGAGAATTTCCGCACCATGATCGAGTGCGCGGTCGAGAATCAGAAGCCGGTGCGCATCGGTGTGAACTGGGGATCTCTGGATCAGGCGCTGCTGACGCGCCTGATGGACGAAAATTCGAAGCGGCCCGATCCCCGGCCGGCGCGCGATGTGATGCTCGAAGCCATGTGCCGCAGCGGGCTCGACTCCGCTGCAGCCGCCGAGCACTACGGCCTCCGCCACGATCAGATCATCATCAGCGGCAAGGTCAGCGGCGTGCGCGATCTGATCGATGTCTACGAGATGCTCGCCGCCCGCTGCGATTATCCGCTGCACCTCGGCCTGACGGAAGCCGGCATGGGCATGAAGGGCGTGGTCGCCTCCACGGCGGGCCTGGCGCCGCTGCTCCTCAGGGGCATCGGCGACACCATCCGCGTTTCTTTGACCCCGAAGCCCGGCTCCAGCCGCACCGAAGAAGTATTGGCGGCGCAGCAGATCCTGCAGTCGCTCGCCATCCGCAGCTTCACGCCCCAGGTTACGGCGTGCCCCGGCTGTGGGCGCACCACCAGCACCTTCTTCCAGGAGCTGGCGCAGCAGATTCAGGATTACCTGCGCACCTCGATGCCGGTCTGGCGGCAGCAGTATCCCGGCGTGGAGGAGCTGAAGCTGGCGGTGATGGGCTGCGTGGTCAACGGCCCCGGCGAATCGAAGCATGCCAATATCGGCATTTCGCTGCCCGGCACCTTCGAGGAGCCCAAAGCGCCGGTCTATGTCGATGGCCGGCTGATGACCACTCTGCGCGGCGATACCATCGTCGCGGACTTCAAGAAGATCCTCGACGATTACGTCCGCACCCACTACGGCGCGGCCGAACACGAGCTGGAAGGCGCCGCGGTTTAAGGCAAAGTCATCCCCAGGCCCACAAGGTTCGCCGCGGCGATGATGATTAGCATTCCCGCCCACAGCAGGCGAACCGGCCGCCCGCGCGCCGACTTCCACTCGCCCAGCGACAGCCCGACCAGGCCGCCGAAGAGCACATACAGGCTCATGTGCAGCATCCAGTTCACGAAGAACAGCCGTGCCGGGATGTTGGCCGCGCCCCACGCGTAGAAGAAGAACTGGAAATACCACATGATGCCACCCGAGGCCGCCATGGCGGTGTTCAGCAGCACGCGCGAGGCAGGCTGCGCCAGATCGGCCCGCAGGGAAAGATCCCTCCTGAAGCCGAGCCGCGAGAAGCAGTAGATGAAGTTGACGATTCCGCCGCCGCCCATGATGATCACGTAGCTGGGCAGCGCCGCGTACAGCGGCTTCACTCCCTCGCTCAGGGCGGCCGCCGCCATGGGCCTCGCCGCATCGATGGCAAACGACATGCCCGACGAGAAGATGCCGCACAGAATGGCCAGCAGCAGTCCCTTGCGGAGGCTGAACTCCTCGGTTCTCACGCCCATCTGCTGCTCTTTCTGGTGTCCGGCCCAGGAGACGATCGCAATCCCCGCCAGCGCCACCAGAATCCCGGCAATCGTAAAGAGCCCGCCGCGGCTGGTGAATAAATAAGCCAGCTGCCCGTGAAGGATGGGCGGGATCAGTGTGCCGACGACCAGCGTGACGCCGATCGCAACCCCAATGCCCAGCGACATGCCCAGGTACCGCATGGTCAGGCCGTAGCTCACGTTGCCCACCCCCCACATGCAGCCGAAGAGGAAGGTGCGCGCCAGAACGCCCGAATCGATGCCGGCGTAGAAGGCTCCGAACTGCGGCAGCAGAATGAGCGAGACCGCAGAGGGCAGAATGACCCAGGAGAAAATTCCGGCGACCGCCCAGGTGGTTTCCCATGTCCACTTTCTTACCTTCTCAATCGGCGCATAGAACGAGGCGGCGCACGCCGCACCCGCCATATGCCAGCCGATCCCGGCCACAATCGAAGCCATGAGGAGTCCCTTTGCCTTCAGAAATTGTCAGAACTGCTCGAACTACCCAGGACGGCTGGATCGCTCATCGGCCGCCGGTTTCTCTCAGTGTCCCTGCGCGCTTAGCTGTTCCACCTGAGCACCCGCCAGGAGGAACGCGCCGACTCCGTAGTTGAAGCTCGAGGAGGGCAGATAATGGGCCGGTCCCGCCCCGGTCTGCTGGATATTTCCCAGCCGTCCATCGGCGTAAATCTGTTCCACCAGGCCGCGCCATGCGCGGGCGATGACCGGCATATAGGTCTTGCGGTTCAGAACGCCCTGGTTAACGCCCCACGCCAGCGCAAAGGTCATCAGCGCGGAGCCTGACGTCTCCGGCTGCCGATAATCTTCAGCATCGAGCAGGCTCGAATGCCACAGGCCGCTCCGGCGATCCTGGAGCGGCCGGATGGCCGCTGCCATCTCGCGCAGCTGCTCCTCAAAGCGCGCCCGGTCCGGATAGACCCTGGGCATGTACTCAAGAGTGCGCGCAATCCCGGCCATCACCCAGCCGTTGCCCCGCGACCAGAAGATCGGGTTGCCGTGTTCGTCGTTCTTATGCAGCCACGTCACATCGCGAAAGTAGAGATGATGCTGCGGATCGTAGAGCAGATGGGAAGTCTCCCACCAGTGCCTGTCCAGATAGTCGAGATATTTCGTCTCGTGGGTGGCCGCGAACATCCGCGACCAGACCGGCGGAGCCATGAAGAGCGCGTCGCACCACCACCAGGGAATATGCGCCTGCCCCTCGGGGATCGGCGCCTCCGCCCCCGCCAGAAGGCTGTCCAGCGCCGCCTGCGTGGGTGCAATCTTCTTCGGCGCCAGGTTCAGCAGGTACAGCTCCAGGTAGGTCTGCCCAACGCTCTGATCGTCGGCGTTGGGATGCTCGGACCGGAGCTGCCAGTCGAACTTGCTGGCCATCGTCTCCATCGCTTCGCGGTAGCGGACATCTTCGAGCGCCGGCGAGGCCGCCATGAAGCCGGCGTAGAGGGTGCTCCAGGTCCAGGTGCGGTCGAAGAACGGCCGCGCTGCGGTTAGCTCCCAGCCGGCCACCTTGTGCATCGCGGCCTGCACCTCGGCGCGCTTCAGCGCCCCCGAGAGCCTTGCTTTGGGGCCAGGATGGGCGGGTGCATCACCTTCGTGATCGGCGATGTCGCGGTCGATTCCCTGCTGCTCATCCGGGGTGATCTGCGAAGCCTTCGCCTGCGGCATCGCCGCGTGCAGCTTCGCCGCCGGAAGCGCAAGCGCTACCAGGCAGAAAAAGGCCACCAGGCGGCGAATCGGATTCTGTCGGTAAAAATGCATGCGGGACGCGATGTACGGCTGCGCACACCATACTGGAGCGGATTCGGAAAGGTCAACTGGCATTTTGTTTTCCTTTTGAAAACAGAATAGGCCGATGAGTTTGTCAGGGCGTGCCCTCCGCTGTCTCCTGTCTCCTCTCCTGCTGCGAGACCAGGCGCAGCGGGCCGAGGATCCCCGACGGCAGCGGCTCCAGATGGTCCGTGTCCTGCGGTGCGAAGCGCCGCCCGTAGCGCAGCCACAGCAGCCGATAATCGGGCCTCCCCTCGCCGGCCAGTTCATTAATTGCGGTGTTCGCCACAACGATCTTCAGTTCGTTGGCGCCCGGATGCAGGAAGCGCGCGATATCGAGAGCGAAGGGCGGGTGCCACACCGAACCCGCGAGCGTGCCGTTCACATAGACCAGCGCGGCATCGCGCAGCGGCGCATCCAGCCAGGTTCTCATGCCGTTTTCGTGCAGCCCCGATCGCCGGACCGGTGTGCCCACGCCGAAGTCCAGCAGCACCGAACCTGCATGGGCCACCTCCGCCGGGATTTCCACGCTGCGCCGATAGGTCGCGGTACCCGAGTAGTACCGCCCCGGCGCCGCGTCGGCCCAGGAGTGCAGCGCCGGCATCGTCTCGGTGTAGCCGGTCTTGTCCAGCGTGACTTCCCAGTCGCGGCTCAGATCGATGGCCGCGAAATTTGCCGCCGCGCCCGATGCTTCGGCCGGAGCGTGATCCGAAAACACGACGACGCGCGATTCATAGGGAGCGAGCGTCATCCGCAGCGAGGATCCGCGGCCCGCGCCCGACACTTTCCCGCTGAAGGCGTCCCACCAGGCTGCCTCCGGCCTGCTGGTGCGGAAGGCCGCGGTAAAGCTGTGCGGCCGATTATCCGTGTTCGCCAGGAAATAGATGTCCGCGTCGGCAAGCTTCCGGTGGATGAAACCGACCTCCGGAGCGGCCGGGCTGAGCGACACATCCGGCTTCAGGAATCTGCCGATCGCCGCGCCCAGATCGGCAGTCTGCTCGACCAGCACCGCATCCTTCGAGCCCGGCGCAAACAACTCGCGCGAAATCGCCTGCACCGCCGCCGTGTCCCGCTGCGACTCCAGGAATCCAGGCGCCCGCGAGGGCTCGCGCTCCGTGGCCAGCACGATGCCGCCGCCGCGCGCATACTGCTCGATGCGCCGATAGGTCCTGAGCGGTAACCGCTCGATGTTGGGAATCACCAGCACTGGATAATGAACGCCGACCCGGTCGATGGCCTCCGAATCGATGAAGTCGTAGTTATACCCGGCATCGAGGATGGCCGGCACCAGCTCGGGCCCAAGCATGCCGGGCATCCGACTGGTCACGCTGGCGTGCCCCGGCCGGAACTGCGCCTGCGCATCTTCCTCCGGCAGCAGCACCGCGATGTCGTTTGCCGGCCTGCCCTGGCGGAGGATCCAGCTCATGCGGGTGAGATAGCTGGTCACCTCGGGCATGACGATCCACCAGGGATTGTGGCTGTTGAAGACGGCGGCCGCATAGAAGGACCATCCCGGCTCGCCCGCCGAAGGCGGTGAATACGGCCAGCCGTGTCCCATCAGCTGGTTGATGCCCTGCAGGAAGAAGGTGTCGGCCTCGGCTTTCATGTCCAGCGGCGTAGCGCGGAAGGCGGGCGAGTGCAGCCAGGTCCACGTCTCCGACGAGGTCACCGGCCGGCCGTAAATATGGCTCGCCGAGGTCGCCCATCGGGTGAAAGAGAACGGCCCGTGCCACTGCGAGCCCTCGCCTTCGGGCAGATCCACCCGTGCGTTGCTCGAAAGCGTGACAGCGGGAATGCCGTAGCTCTGCGAGCGGAACTGCGTGTGATGAGCACGAGCCCAGGCATTGATCGCCGCCAGATAGTTCTGGTCGATCAGCTCCGCCAGCGTGCGGCCCCAGTCGTAGCGCAGGTCGGCGGCCTCCTCGCCGGTTCCGGCCGCCATCTCCGCCAGGTGCGGCGTCAGATCGTAACCGCGGCGGTTACGGAATTCCGTCAGGAAGTCCGGGGTCCAGTCCGAGCCGAAGACCTCGAGGCTGTCGCTGAAGACCGAATACGGCGGCTGATCCCCGAAGGCCCGCACCAGCGGCTCCGCCACGTTCTTCAGGTGGTCCTGGACGGCGGTCGCGCTGAAGTGGTCGATGACGAAGCCCTCTGCGCCCACCGCCGCGCGCTTCACCTGCTGGCCTGTCCGGCTGGAGATGAAGAAGAGTACCACGTGCGGTCCCGACAGCCCGGCCGGCAGCGCCACACGCCCGCTCTGGATGTTCTCGATGCGCCGCGCATGCTCCGCGTCGTACTGGAGCGGCGTCCCGGTCGTCATAAAGGCGGCCAGGAGCTTCTCCCCATTGCGGATGGAGGGCACGGCCATGGAGTTGTCCTGCTTGCTCTCGGGCGCAGGCGCCGCCACGACCCGCAGGCATCCAGCCGCCTCGGTCACCGGAACCCAGGCTCCCCCATAAGGCCAGCCGCTGCCCAGCGTGAGGCTTACCCGCATGCCGAGCTGCCGCGCCGTTTCATTGGCGAAGCTCACCATGCTCAGAAATTCCGGCGAGAGGAAGGGCAGATTGCGAAAGCCGGTCTGCGGATCGTCGAGTTCCAGCGGATAGACGGGCTGGATCTCCACGCCCCCGATGCCGCCGGCATTCATGGTTCGCAGCTCGCGGGCCAGCTCGCCGCGCTCCACCGCCGGCCCGAACCACCACCAGCGCATCATGGGGCGCGCGTCGGCGGGCGGCGAAGCAAACGTCCTGCGCAGCTGAGGGAGGGAATCGGGCGCCGCTGCGGTTTGGCAGTGCGCCCCGGCTGCCAGTCCAAAGCACAGGGCCACCGAGGCAGGCCACCGCAGGCGAAGGGTCATCAAGGCTCGGAAATCTCCCGCAGCGGTCATGCTAACCTGGCGGGGCGCCGGGTCGCCCAACCCCGGTGTACCGTGCCTCTGACAGCTGCACCCGGTAGTCCGGTTTTTGTGGGCTGGTCGTGGCCTTGCGTGCCGGATCCCGCTAACCCTTGCGCCCTCACAATAAACAACAACGAGAGCGTCGGCGCGATCTTCCATTCACGGTAACTGGGTGCCGAGGGTCCAGTCGAGGCAGCTTAGAGGCCGTCACGCTGAACTTCAGGAGCGCCGCTTCGGCCGCACTCTCTCTTTCTCTCTCTGCGCGGTTCGCCGGGCGATTCGCCCCTACCCCGTCTCCGGATAGAGCAGCTCGGTGAAGCGCGGGTCGTCGGCCATGTCCACGAAATCCGAGTCGCTCCGGGCCTGGATGCGGTTGGCGGGGTTCAGTTCGATGGCGCGGGCGAGGTGTTCGAGCGCATCTTCCGCCTGCCCCGTCATGCTGCTCAGCAGCGCCATGCCGTAGTGTGCGAAGTCCGCCCGCGGGCTGGACTCCAGGATCGCCTCGAACTGGTCGCGAGCTTCCTCGTAATGGCCCGCGTTCAGCAGCGACACGGCGTAGTCGTACTGCTCTTCGGGGCTGTTGAAGCTGAGCGAGGGGGTGCGGCAATTCCGCTCGCACACGGCCAGATACATCCGCGCCCGTTCCAGAATTTCCGGGGGTGCGTCGCCGATCAGCCGTTCGAAGAGGGTTCGCGCCTTGTCGAACCGCCCTTCCTGCATCAGCTGGACAGCGTTCCTGAATTCCTGAAGGCTCCGCTCCTGGGCACCAGTCGGTGTGGGCCGCGTCTTCGGGACAGCCAGGCGGGCGGGACGGCGATCCGCGGATGGTTCGCGAGCTTCCTGCATTCGGGCCATAGAGATCGATAAACTTTCCCAACCGGGGCGGGCCGCGCCCGCCGTCGCCGGAGTATTGCTATTGACCAAAGTTTTATACGCAGAATCAGGTGCCACGTCAAATCGCGAAGCCCGCCGCCATTTGCCCATCCGGGCAGGTATGCAGAGAATGGAGGCGTGATCTTCATTAAGGGTCCCGTGCTGCGGAGAGCAGGCGTGGGAGCGGCAATAACGCTCTGCGCCCTGGCCTGCCCATCCTTTTGCCGAGGAGATCGCTCCGCCCCCGAGCAGCCTCCCCTGCCCGCGCTGCGCATCGACGTGGCTTCCCTCGGCTATATGCGCCCGAGCGACTTTTACCTCTCCTACCGGCTCTCGTCGATGTCCATGGGCTTCTTCGACAACGATCGTCTGCTCTTTACCTTCCGCGTCGGTGGGCTTCTCCGGCGCGTACCCAGCGACCGTCCCGACGATGAGGATCAGCAGATCCGCGCCCTCGTTCTCGACGTCCGCACCGGCCGCGTGCTGAAGCAGACCGAGTGGCGCATGCATGACCGCAATCGCTATCTCTGGGCCTATCCCGACAGCAGATTCCTGGTGCGCATCCGTGATTCGCTGTATCTGGCCGGCCCGTCTCTCCAGCTGCTGCCTTACCTCAGCTCCGACACCACGCTGCGCCTGGTGGAAACCTCGCCCGACCGCAGTCTCACGCTCATCGAGACGGATACGCCCGGCGGCAAACCGGAGATCGTCCAGGGCGATGGCGCGCCCATCATGGAACAGCCGGTGGATGTCGAGCTGCTGCCGTCCGGCTCGCGGAAGCCGATCCTGCTCAGCAACGCCCGCAGTGCCGCCGCCTTTCCCCTGATGGATGACGGCATGCTCGAATTTCTGGAAGGGAGAAGCATCGGTGACTGGGTTCTGCAGGAAGTCTTCTTCCGCGGCAAGTCGAAGATGATCGCCCACATCGGATCCGTCTGCCGGCCCAGCCTGCAGCCGATCAGCAGCAAGGCGGTGCTGGTCATGGGCTGCTCGCCCAATACCGGCGCCGGAATGCCCGTCTACGCCATTGCTGTGGGCGATGGCAGCCTGCTGTGGCAGCAGCAGTGGGAAAGCAAATACGTGTGGGGATTCTTCGACTATGCAGTGAACGGCAGCCGCTTTGCCTACGAATCGATCGAGGTCAACCGCCCCGTCAGCGTCTTCGATACCCTGGATCCGGAAGACATCATCCGGCAACTGGTCGGCGTCTACGACACCGGCACCGGCAGGATGGAGCTGCTCAAAGACACGGTCCCGGTGCTGACCGCGGGCCAGAATATCGCCCTCTCGCCCGACGGCAGCCGCTTTGCCGTCCTGCGCAACGGGGCCATTGAAATCTACAATCTGCCGCCGCTTCCCGCGGCGCCCGCCAAAACGCCGCTCACCGGTCCCAAATAGCGTCTGCGCACAGCCGCGCAGGCGTTCCTGCCGGAGTTGACAGTGCTGCGGAGCGGGTGAAATCCTCAAACGTTTTGCCGGGGGTGTCTTCCATGAATCCCGCAGGGACCGTTTCGAGCCAGGGCACGCCGCTCCAGGTTGCCCGGCCCTACCTGATCCAGCAGAACTGGGACGCTTACACACCCGAACAGCACGCTGTCTGGGCCGAGCTGGTTCGCCGCCGCATGCCCCAGCTCCGCGAGCACGCTGCCCGGGAATACCTCAACGGCTTCGAGCAGATCGGCCTGCGCGAAGACCGCATCCCCAACCTCAGCGACGTCAACCGGCGGCTCGGCCCCCGCACCGGCTGGAACGCCACCCCGGTCAGCGGCTTTCTTCCGCCCGATGCCTTTTTCGATATGCTGGCCGCGCGCCAGTTTCCCACCACCACCTACATCCGCTCACGCGAATCGATGGAGTACACGCCGGAGCCGGACATCTTCCACGACGTCTTTGGACATGTGCCCATGCATGCCCACCCGGTCTTCGCCGATTTCCTGCAGCACTACGGCCGCGTCTGCGCGGCGCTGATGGGCGACAGGGAGCGGCTGGAGAAAATGGGCCGCCTCTTCTGGTTTACGGTGGAATTTGGTGTGATCCGGCAGAACGGCAGGGTGAAGCTCTACGGCAGCGGGCTCATCTCCTCCCACAGGGAGGGAACGCATGTGATCGAGGGCAGGCCGGAGATCCGCGACTTCAGCCTAGACCAGGTGATGGAGCAGAAATTTCTTGTCTCGGAGGAGCAGAAGGTGCTGTACGCCGTCGAATCCTTCGAACAGATTTACGAGGCGGCGCAGGAGGCGGAAAAGCGCCTCGGCTGAAATTGCCGCATAACCTTCTGCCCCCGCGCATCGTCGAATGGCAGTCGGAGCGGAGCGGGTGCGACCCATGGGAGTAACGCATTCGTCCCGATTTTTGCAGGGCTTTTACCTCTCAGGATGCACAATACGGGAATCAACCGTCGTCGCAGGAGGAGTCATTGCCGCGGATTCACTTCCAGTTGCAGCTCGCCGAGCTGAAGGACAAGCTCCTGGCCATGGCCGCGCTCTCGCAGCAGGCCGTGCAGGCCTCGGTGGACGCATGGCTGCAGCGGGACCAGGGGCTCTGCGAATACGTTCGCGAGAACGAAACCGCCATCAACTCCGCGGAGCGCGAAGTCGATGACATGGCCTACGAGCTCCTCTCGCGCGAGCAACCCATGGCCATCGATCTGCGCTTTATCCTGGCCGTCATCAAGATCAATGGCGACCTCGAGCGGATCGGCGACATGGCCGTTGGCATCGCCGTGCGCACCCTGGGCCTGCTGGACCACAACCCGATCGACCTGCCCGTCGATATCGCCGGGATGGGCGACTTCACTGGCCGCATGATCCGCACCGCCGTGCAGGCTCTGCTCGACGGCGACGCCCTGGTGGCCGAGTCCGTGCGCGACATGGACGACGAAATGGACCGCATGAACCGCGTCGCTATCAGCGACCTGACCGCGCTCATCCAGGAGAAGCCGGAGACGGCGGACCAGGCGCTGGCCGCCATCCTCATCTCCCGCAGCCTCGAGCGCATTGCCGACCACGCCACCAACATCGCCACCGACGTGATCTTCTGGGTCCGCGGCGCGGACCTGCGCCACCAGCTCAGCCTGGCCGTCGATTAGCGGCTGGAATGGGCTGCACCCGCTGCCTGCGCGCGCGCCAGCACCCACCGCGCCGCGCTTTCCAGCTCCGCATCCGTCACGTCTTCCACCACCACGGCGTCGCCGATGCCCCGCGGGAGAACAAATCTGCGTTTGCCGGCGCGGTTCTTCTTGTCGCGTCCCGCCGAATCGAGCAGCTTCTCCACAGTCGCGCGGAAGGGCGGCAGCGGTCCATAGGCAAGGATCGTCCTCTCGATGCGGCCGGCCTGTGCCGCCGTCACCGTGGAGCGCGCCGCCGCAATCTGCAGCGCCGCCAGCATGCCCCAGGCGATGGCCTCGCCGTGCAGCAGGGCGCGGTATCCCGTGGCCGCTTCAATCGCGTGCCCCACGGTGTGGCCGAAGTTGAGGATCATCCGCAGTCCCGACTCCCGCTCATCGATCCCCACCACCTCCGCCTTCATCCGGATCGACGCGGTGATCACCCGCTCCAGCGCCTCCGGCTCGCAGCACAACACCGCAGCCGCATTTTGCTCCATGAAGCGAAACAGCGCGGCGTCCCGGATGACCCCGGCCTTGATGCTTTCGAAGAGGCCGGCCCGCAGTTCGCGCTCAGGCAGCGTCTGCAGCACATCGATGTCGGCAAAGACCGCCCGTGGATGGTGAAAGCTGCCGATCAGGTTCTTTCCGGCGACGAGATTCGCCCCGGTCTTGCCGCCCACCGAGGAGTCGACCTGCGCCAGCAGCGTCGTCGGCACCTGCACATACTCGATGCCGCGCATATAAATCGCGGCCAGGAAGCCTCCCAGATCGCCCACAATCCCGCCGCCGAGGGCGATCAGCAACCCGGAGCGGTCGGCGCCGGCCGATGCCAGCTCGCCTGCCAGCCTTTCGACTTCTCCCAGCCGCTTGAAACGTTCGCCGGGAGACAGAAAGAGCACGATGGGAGCACTGGCCTGCGGGAACGCTGCCAGGAACGGCTGTCCCCACAGGGACCAGATTTCCGGCGAGGTCACGACGAAAATTCGCCGGCCGGCTTCGATGCGGGCGCGCCGCGGAATCTCGGCAAAGAGCCCGCGGCCCACAAAGACGGGGTAATCCGCCGATGCCGTCTGAACGTGAATGGTGCGAACCGTGGATTTCAAGGTGAGTCCATCGTAAAGCAACGCGGCGCGGGGATCGCCTCAGGGCGCGTCCATCTACGGTCGGCAGGCCGCCGGCTCCAGCAACATTTCGGGTCGTGGAGGGTTTCTCTCTGTGCGGCTCGAGGCAGCCGTAAGGGGATTTCCTGCCGCTGATTGGGCGTGTGCCTGAAGCGGTGTCTGGAGCGGCAGGCGATCTGCCTGCTCCGCATTCGAAGTCTGCTCAAAGGGGGATGAATGATCCGATCGCGATGGATCTTTGCCGCCGTTCTTCTGCCCGCCTTTCTCTTCCTGGGCGGGGCCGCCTTTCCGCAAACCGATGTTGCTGCCAGCGTGTATGGCGCTTTCTCCGGCACAACCACTTCCACCGGAATCCACCAGGGTCCGTCGAATGCCGCGGGCGCGCTCATTGAACTGCGGCATATCGCGAATCCGATCCTTGGATTCGAAGCGACCTACGCCTGGAACCGCGCCAATCAGACGTATACCTATACCGGCCCTACGCCGACCCACCTCACGCCTTGCCCCAGTTGCGGAGAGCCCTACTCCGTCTCGGTTCCCTCGGATGCCCATGAGATTACCGCCGACTGGGTCCCCTCGCTCTCCATCGCGAGTCTGCGGCCTTTTGGCGTGCTGGGCGTGGGCGTGCTGCTCAACGTGCCCAGCGGCGGCGCTTCTGTCAGCGGAACGGCCAGCACGAGCAGCGCTGCTGGTGACACGAAGACCAGCACTCAGGCTGTCTACGTCTATGGCGCCGGCCTTGACTGGGGCATCCTGCCGCACATCGGTCTGCGCTTCCAGTATCGCGGCAACCTGTACAAAGCTCCCGACGTGACCACATTGTTCTCCTCAACCGGAAAATTCACCCATACCGCGGAACCTGTCGCCGGCATTTACCTGCGCCTGTAGAGGCTGGGGGATCGAGCTTCTCGCGGTCCTACCCACCTCCCGGACCATCGGGTTGGGACGAGGTCTTCGAACCTCGGCGGAACCTGCGCCGGCCTGCGCTCATCGAACAAATACGATAGCCTGATCGTTTATGGCTGAGGTGCAGGAAACCGATTTCGTCATCGTGGGCGCGGGCGTTGCCGGGCTGCGCGCCGCCATTGGCCTTGCGGATAGCGGCGCCCGCGTGCTGGTGGTCACCAAGGAAGCGCTGGCCGAATCGAATACCCACTACGCCCAGGGCGGCATCGCCGTGGCCCTGACCGGCGAGCAGGACGTGGCGCTGCATCTGGAGGACACGGTGAACGCCGGTGATGGCCTGGTGAATCGCGGGGCCGCGCGTGTGCTCGTCGAAGAGGGTCCGCTGCGCGTCGAGGAACTGCTGCGCTGGGGAACGGACTTCGACCGCGAGAACGGCCGGCTGATGCTCACCCGCGAAGGTGCGCACAGCCGCAACCGCATCCTGCACGCGCACGGCGACGCGACCGGCGCGGAGATCGCCCGCTCGCTGCTGCGTCATGCCCGCGCCATTCCCGGGATCACCCTGATGGAATGGACGACGACCGTCGATCTGGTCGTCGAAGAGGGTGCTGTGGCCGGCGTGGAACTGCTCAGCGCCGATGGGCAAATGCACCAGGTACGCGCCCGGGCGGTGCTGCTCGCGAGCGGCGGCGCGGGACAGGTCTACAGCGACACCACCAATCCCTCCGTGGCTACCGGCGACGGCATCGCCATGGCCTGGCGTGCGGGCGCTGACATCGCCGACATGGAGTTCTACCAGTTCCATCCCACGGCGCTCAGTCTTCCCGGAGTGCCCCGCTTTCTCCTCTCCGAAGCGCTGCGCGGCGAAGGCGCCCGGCTGCGCAATTCCCGCGGCGAGCGCTTCATGGAGAGTTGTCACCCGCTGCTGGAGCTGGCTCCCCGCGACATCGTGGCTCGCGCCATCGCCCGCGAAGGCATGGGCCCGGGCGGCGAGCAGCTGCCCGTATGGCTCGACATGCGCCACGTGACCGCGATCGATCCCGCTATCCGCTTTCCCGGTATTTCGAAGTTCCTGGTCGCCCACGGCCTCGATCTGCGCCGCGACCTGATCCCCGTCCGCCCGGCGGCACACTACCTGATGGGCGGCATCCGCACGGATCTGCACGGCCGCAGCTCGGTGCCACGGCTCCATGCCGCGGGCGAGGCCGCCTGCACCGGCGTGCATGGCGCCAACCGCCTCGCCAGCAATTCGCTGCTGGAAGGCCTGGTTTTCGGCGCCCGCGCAGCCGAGGCGATGCAGGATGCTCCTGCCCTGCATGCGGGTCGCGCGCCTGTGCCTGCTGAACCGCCAAAGAACAACGGCGACCTCCCTGAACCGCGCGAGCGGCTCCAGCGAACCATGTGGGAAAAGGCGGGGCTCCTGCGCGACGCCGAGGGTCTCAGCGCGGCTTGCCGGCAGCTGTGCGCCTTGAAATCGCAAATCCCGAGCTCAGCCAGCCGGCAGGGAATTGAAACGCGCAATCTGTACACCATCGGGAAGATGATCGTTGCCTCGGCGCTGGCCCGCGAAGAGAGCCGCGGCGCTCATTACCGCAACGATTTTCCGCATCGCGACGACAGCAGATTCGGCCGCCACTCCCTCCTCCGCGGCGAGAAAATCTCCTTTGAGGAACTGTGATCGCCGGATTCGAAGTGCGCGCCTCTGGTTCCGCGGCAGCCTGAAGGCGTGCCCCCACTCGTTGCGCAGGAAGCCCGGGATGCACCACAGCATGCACAGCGGCTCGCGGGCGCGCAGCGCCTCCACCGGCCCGGCTCCTTTCACGGCCGGCACCACAACCTCACCAAAGGCCGCCGTCTCGCTGAAGCTGTCGGCCTGTGCGTCCGGATGCGCGGAACGCCACTCGGCCGGCTTCGCCGGCTCGCGCGTGCCCACCATGGTTTCGCAGCCATGTTTCAGGAAACCCGCCGCCGGAGTTTGTCCAGCGATGCCGGAGCTGGGTACGCCCACTCGCATGGCCGATTCCTCCGAACTTCGGAGGATTGCCGGACGCCCTCGGTAATCGATCCGGGACCGCTGCGTTCAGGTCAATCTCAGCTCCCGGCATGGAGCAGGCTACCGCTGGTTCAGCAGTCGAATGGTTTCAAGAATGGTGTCGCCGGCAATCGTCAGGCTCTGCGCGCTTAGCTTGTCCATCGTGTCCTGGGCGGTGTGGTGGTAGCTGTTCTCGTAGCCGTAATCCAGATCGATAATATCCGCCGAGGGCACGCCCCGCCGCACAAAGGGCAGATGATCGTCCTCGACGGCCGTGGTGGTCTGAAAGAAGAACGCCTGCCAGCCGTACTGCGAGGCGGCCTTGTACACCAGATCTTCGAGCCACGGTGTCGAGTTCTGGTCGCGCTGGATGTCCAGGTCCTTGTCGCCCAGCATATCGGCCAGCAGAAAGGCCTTGATGTGTTTCAGTGTGCCGTCCGCCTGCCACTTCGCCGCGAGATGCTTCGTGCCGTAGAGCGAATCGGTCTCGCTCCAGCTCTTGATGGCCTCTTCGCCATCGGTGAAGACCAGCCAGACGCTGTAGCCGTTGTTCGGCTTGCCGCGCAGGTCGTTCGCCAGCTCGATCAGCAGCCCTGTGGTTGAGCCGCCGTCGTTCGCCCCCACAAAGTGGATATTCCGCAGCGGCAGATTCGTCTCGTAGTGCGACGCGACGACGATGATGCCGTCCTTCTTACCGGGAAACTTCACGATGAAGTTGTGCATCGTGAGCGGTCCGGCGGGTGTCGAGGCCGTGAAGGTGTCCTCTTCCAGATCATCATGCCGGAACTGCGCTTTGATGAAGGCCTCGGCTTTGGCATGACCGGGGCTTCCGATCCAGCGCGGACCAATGGCCACAAATTCCCGCGTGTAGGCCAGCGCCTTCGCGCCGTCGAACTGCGGGAGGCTCTGGATATTCGCTGCGCCGGCAGCAGCCCCGCAGGCGGCTCCAAGGACCAGCGCGGCCAGGGCGCGGTTCAGCCTCACGAAGCCGCCTTCTCGGCCCGCTTTTTGCGCGTAGCCGGGTGCACGAACCAGGCGACGCCGATGCTCAGCAGATACAGCGTCAGCATCGGTGTGGCGAAGACGCACATTGTCAGCACGTCCGGCGTGGGCGTGATGATCGCCGCAATGATAAAGATCAGCAGGATTGCGTAGCGGATGTTCTTCCATAGAAACTTTGGGCTGACGATGCCGAAGAGCGACAGGAACATGACCAGGATCGGCAGTTCGAACGTGATCCCCAGCCCCAGAATCACCGTCAGAAACAGGTCCGTGTACTCATTGATCTCGATCACCGGACGAAAGTCCTTGTTGAAGCTGAGCAGGAAGTCCAGCGATCCGGGATAGACCCAGCGGTAGCCGAAGTACGCGCCGGCGAGGAACAGCAGAATCGTAGCCGACATGAAGGGCACCACATACCGCTTCTCGTTCTGGTAAAGCCCAGGCGAAATGAACAGCCAGACCTCGTACAGCACGAAGGGACAGGCAACAATGCACCCAGCCATGAAGCTGATCTTCAGGTACATGTTGAAGGGGTCCATGGGATTGAAGTAGGCCAGCTGCGTCGACATGTGGTGCTGGATCAGCGCAAAGCGGATGGGCCGCTCCATCAGCCCGTAGATCCGTTCGTGGAGGCCCCACATGAGGAAGAACCCGCCGATCAGGTAAAGGGCGGAGTGAATGAGCCGCCGGCGGAGCTCCTCAAGGTGCTCCATCAGGCTCATGCCTGGCAGTTCGGCACGCTCGGTTACCGCCCGCCGCGCACGGTCGACCAGATCCTTTTTGTTCTTCTCTTCTTCCTCGGTCTCAATCATGGTGTGCGACTTCGGCCGGCATCTCCGTAGCGGGGATGTGCACGCCGTTGCTCTCAACGGCGACATCGAGGGAAACAGGTGGTTCCGGTGTCTCCGCCGGAGCCGTCGGGTGAACAGCGATCTCTCCTTCCGGCACCGTCTCCGCCTCCAGGGCGGTGGCTTCCGTCACCTCGGCCGCGGCGGCATAGGGTTTCGACGTACTCACCTGGGTTCCCGTCGAAGGGGGCAGGATCGTCGGCGTTGCCGGGCTGGCCGAGTCCGCTGTTGCCGAGGTCGCAGTCAGAGCGGCCTGTTCCTCCACCCGCTTCTTCCGCCGCTCCTCTTCTTCCATGTTGCGTAATTCTTCCTGAATCTGGTACTTGAATTCGTTACTGGCGCGGCGAAATTCGGCGAGCAGCTTCCCCAGCTGTCTCCCGATCTCCGGCAGCTTCTTCGGGCCAAAGAGGACGAGAGCCAGCAGAAAAATGAATGTGTAGTCGCCGAAATGCATCGATAATTCATGATACCTGCGACGATTGCGGGCTCACAAATAAGACAACCTCGCCGGCGGTCCTGGCGTAAATTGGGGGGCACAGGTTTTGTTCCGGGGAGGGGACCATGGGCCAGGATTCGCATGCGCGCTTTGCGGGTGCCCTGGATTGGGTGTTTCGCGGATATCAGGGACATCCGTTTTCCATCCGTCTGTGGTACGGCTGGAGCTGGTGTTCGTCTCCCGGCGTCGCTCCGGCCTGCACCCTTGCTCCGGCAAGGCCGAAGGCGCTCCGTTCCCTGGTGCTGGAGGGCAGCCAGATCGCCCTCGGTGAGGCCTTCATCCATAAAGAGCTGGAGATGGAGGGCGACCTCTTCTCCGCCTTCGAAATTGCCGGGCACGTCCTCGCCAGTCCCGCCAGAGACCACGTACCGTATCTGGCTCCTCTATACCGCCGGATGCGCCGCCGCCTTTCGCCGGGGTGACATCGGCCTCTACCAGGTGTTGCTCAGCCGTCCCGACCGCGGCCGCAGTTGCCTTCCGCTCACTCGCGAGGATTGGTATACGGGAGCTGCAGCGAGGCGTGGCCACGATTAAGGCTGTATTAAACTAACTGCACAGACGAGCTTTGGCCCTGCGAGATTCCTGCGACCAGATGGCCAGGGCGGAGTCTAAAAAGATAGCTGCAACATCCCCGTCGGCTGGGCGGACTGAGGTTCACAGCGAGCCGACTGCAGCTGAATTCGGCTTTGGCTTTCAACATCCCCGTCCATTTAGGGGGGAACCCGAAATGGACTGAAGGCGGCGTATTTTGAATCTGCTCGAAGAAGAAATTCCCGTATCTGCTGAGCGGGAAAGCTGCTCGCTCGAAAACTATCTCGCGCTCCCCGATCGCAGCATGGACGATCGCATTGCGGATGCGCGGCGGAAGCTCGGGAGGAGCACCATCCTGCTGGGCCATCACTATCAGCGCGATGAAGTCATCCGCTTTACCGATTTTACCGGCGACTCCTACAAGCTGTCGAAGGCGGCGGCGCAAACCGACGCCCGCTACATCGTCTTCTGCGGCGTCCACTTCATGGCCGAGAGTGCCGATGTGCTCGCCCACGAAGGGCAGCAGGTGCTTCTTCCGGACCTGAATGCCGGCTGCTCCATGGCCGATATGGCTGAGATCGGCCAGGTGGAAGAATGCTGGGAGAATCTGCTCGATGCCGGCATCGCCGAGGACGAGATCCTGCCGCTGACCTACATGAACTCTTCCGCGGCCATCAAGGCCTTCTGCGGCGAGCGCGGCGGCCTGGTCTGCACCTCTTCCAATGCCCGTGCCGCCTTTGAATGGGCCTTTGCCCGCGCCAAAAAGATCCTGTTCCTCCCCGATCAGCACCTGGGCCGCAACACCGGCCGCGCCCTGGGCTTCCCCCTCGGCGACATGGTCGTCTACGATCCCTGGCAGATCGGCGGCGGTTTTTCCGCGGAGCGCTTCCGCTCAGCTAAAGTCATCCTGTGGAAAGGTCACTGCTCCGTCCACCAGCGCTTCCTTCCGGAACACGTCGACAAGGTCCGCTCCAAAGTTCCCGGAGTGCAGGTCATTGTTCACCCCGAGTGTCGCCTCGAAGTTTGTGAGAAGGCCGACGCGCTCGGCTCGACCGAACGGCTCATCAGGCTGGTGGAGCAGGCCCCCGAAGGCTCGGCCTTCGCCATCGGCACCGAGATCCATCTGGTCAACCGCCTCGCGAAGCAATACGCGCCCCTCGGTAAGAAGATCGTCACCCTCGACGACACCGGCTGCCTCTGCACCACCATGTACCGCATCAGCCCGCAGCACCTCGCCTGGACCCTCGAGAACCTGGTGGAAGGCCGCGTCGTCAACCGCATCCAGGTCTGCGACGACGTGAAATACTGGGCGCGGGTCGCTCTGGACAGGATGCTGGAGGTTCGCGGATAGCCCTGGGGCGCTACCGGATACCATGAAGACCTTCACCCTCGACGAAGCGCAGGCCCTGCTTCCCGTGCTGGACTCCCTGCTGACCCGCGCCATCGAGGCTAAACAGGCTGCCGGCAAGCTGCAGGAGGAGCTTTCCGATTACATCCACCGCATCTTTGTTTCCGGCGGCATGATGGTGGATGTGGCCACGATGCAGAAGCGGAAGACTGCGCTGGAGGCTCTGGCGCAGCGCTCCCGGGACGCCGTGGAGGAAATCGATGCCATCGGCGTGCAGGTCAAGGATCTGGACACCGGCCTGCTCGACTTTCCCTGCCTGCTCGAAGGCGAAACCGTCCTGCTCTGCTGGAAACGCGGCGAGGAGCGCATCGGCTTCTGGCACCGGGTTGAGGACGGCTTCCGCGGGCGCCAGCCCATCGACGGCCGCTTCCGGCGCGGCGCTCCCGAGAAGCTCAACTGAGCCTCGCGAAGCGCCTCCTGCCGCCATGCAGGAGGGCCGCCCCTTGCGCAGCGGCCACCGGTTGAGGCATCGTGTTTAAGGAAGTAACATCTCATCTGTTACCTCAGTGCGGGTACCCTGCTCTCGCCCGCGCTTCGTGAAGGTGCTTTCGCCCGGTACGCAGTACCTCCGGAAACCTCCTCAGCTGAACCCGAGGTGCTCACAAGCCCCTCTTTCGCCGGAGCGAAGTTCTGAACGCCTCTCTCAGCCCGCGTCTGTCCGCCACCATCCTCGTCGTCGAGGATGACAGTGCCATCCGCTATCTGCTCACCCGCGTGCTCCAGGGCAGCGGATATTCGGTGATCGCCTGTGAGGACGGCATGCACGGTCTCGAAGTGGCTCGTGCCCGAATTCACAGCATCGACGCCGTCATCACCGACTCCCTGATGCCCCGCATCGGAGGCCGGGAGCTCATCGCCGGCATCCGTGCCCTTCGCCCGGAAATCCCCGTGCTTCTGCTCAGCGGAAGCATTGAGGATAACGCCGCCCCCCTGCCCGAGGATCCCGCCACGCTGCGTCTCTCCAAGCCCATCGCCCCTGATCGGCTTCGCCGCGAGTTGCGCCGGGTCCTGTCCCGCTCTCCCCAGCCGGCCAGGCCCTCTGCGTCTCAGGATGTAAAATCATAAGTTTGCATTCAGATCGATTCAGCCGGTCCTCCACCATGGAGCCGCGGGAGAAACGATGATCATCGGTGTTCCAAAGGAAGTAAAAGACCACGAAACCAGGGTTGGAGTCACACCCGCTGGGGTGAAATCGCTCAGCGAAGCCGGCCACAAGGTGCTGGTCGAAACCCGGGCCGGCGAGCAGTCGGCCTTTACGGACGATGAATACCAGTCCGCCGGCGCGGAGATCGTCGGCTCGGCCCACAACGTCTGGGGCAACGCGGACCTCGTCGTCAAGGTGAAGGAGCCCATCGAGAAGGAATACGGTTTCTTCCGTGAAGGTCTGGTGCTGTTTACCTACCTGCACCTCGCTCCGGTCCCTGAACTCACGGAGAAGCTGCTGCAGAAGAAGGTGATCGGTATCGCGTATGAAACCATCCGCGACCGCGCCGGAACGCTGCCCCTGCTGACCCCCATGTCGGAGGTTGCAGGCCGCATGGCGGTCCAGGTTGGCGCTTCCTACCTTGAAAAGGAGCGTGGCGGACGCGGGCTGCTGCTCGGCGGCGTCCCCGGTGTTCCCCCGGCTGGCGTCTGCATCATTGGCGGCGGCATCGTCGGCACCAACGCCGCCCGAATCGCCCTCGGCATGGGCGCCAGGGTGACCCTGGTCGACCTGAATCTCAACCGCCTTCGCGAACTGGACGACATCTTCAACGGCAGGATCTTCACCCTGGCGTCGAACTCCTGGAATGTCTCCCGCGCCGTGCAGGATGCCGATCTGGTCATCGGCGGTGTCCTGATCCCCGGAGCCGCCGCGCCCAGGATCGTCACCCGCGAGATGGTGATGAAGATGAAAAAGGGCGCCGTGATTGTCGATGTCGCCATCGACCAGGGCGGCTGCGTGGAAACCGCCCATCCCACCACGCACAGCGATCCCGCCTACGAAATCAACGGCGTGGTTCACTACTGCGTCACCAACATGCCCGCTGCCGTGCCCAACACCTCCACCCTGGCCCTCACCAATGCCACGTTTCCGTATGTGCTGCGGCTGGCTCGCCAGGGAGCACGAGCGGCCATCCTCGAAGACGATGGCATTCGCGACGGCGTCAACACCTGGGACGGAACCCTGACCTGCCAGCCCGTGGCCGTCTCCCAGAAGAAGCCCTGGCGCCCTGTCCGCGAGCTGCTCGCGTAATCCCCGCCCCGCCCCTCGGGCTCCTTCCGCTGGAGCGGCCGCCGGGACACGCAGGACAAAAGGGCTCCGGAGCAACTCGCCTAGGGAGCCCTTTTTGTGTGCGCCCGGCATGGGCGCACTCTTGGGGGTGCAAGTCCCGTCACAGGCAGGTCACAGCGGGTGAAGCGAAGCGCAACTGCATGAGGGTGACCGAGTGTGGGGAGGAAGCGTGGAGCGCAGCTGCGGGCCGATGAACAGGAACCGGATA
>JAJYVF010000013.1 GCA_021792135.1 Acidobacteriota bacterium
GGCCTCAACCTGCTTCAGCGCAGCGATGATCTGCGCCTCCGTGTGTCTGCTCCTGCTCATCAGCCCTTCCCCTTTCCTTCGTCCAGATCGTATTCCGTTCTGGACCGATTCTGGGGGTCAGGTCACCGTGCAGGCGGGACAGCAGTTTCTCTATATTTTGGGGGAGGTCACATACAACGACGTGGTTTTCAAGAAGCGACATCACACCACGTTTTGCCTCAGACTTGAAGACCTCAAAACGCTGGCTTTGACTCAATGCCAAAGCTTCAACGACATGGACTGAGTATCCGTTTCAGTGTGAACCAACCAGCCCTCGCCAGGGTGCCCCACCCTTGTCGCCATCTTTTGGCGACAGGGTGGGATTCACAACCCACTCCCACAGCCCCGATTCCCCATGTACCATAATTGCGCCATGCAAAACCGTATCGTCGGAACCACCATGCCCGTGCTCGAGTTCCTCCTCGAGCCCAGCGACGCCATCATCTCCGAAGCCGGCGAGCTCTCCTGGATGTCGGCCAACGTGCAGATGACCACCCACACCCAGTTCGCCGGAGGCGGCGGCATCTTCGGCGCCATCAGGCGCGTGGCTGGCGGCGGCAGCCTCTTCATGACCGAGTACCGCCCTGTCGGCGGACCCGGCGAGCTGGCCTTCGCCACCCGCGTCCCCGGCCATATCGTCCCCGTCGAGGTCGGCCCCGGCAGCGAATACATGGTCCACCGCCACGGCTTCCTCTGCGCCACTTCCGCCATCCAGATCGGTGTCGGCTTCCAGCAGTCCCTCGGCGCCGGCATCTTCGGCGGCGCCGGCTTCTTGCTCCAGAAGATCTCCGGCCAGGGCACCGCCTGGCTCGAACTCTCCGGCGAACTCGTCACCCGCGACCTGGGCCCCGGCGAAACCCTCCTCGTCCACCCCGGCCATGTCGGAGCCTTCCAGGCCAGCGTCGGCTTCCAGATCACCATGGTGCGCGGCGTCCGCAACCTGATCTTCGGAGGCGATGGCATCTTCCTCGCCGCCCTCACCGGCCCGGGCCACATCTGGCTGCAGACGCTGCCCATCTCCCGCCTCGCCCACCAGATCGCCGAATACCTGCCCGCCCAGGAACGCAGCCAGACGGCCCAGGCCGGTGTCCTTGGCGGCATCGTCGGCTCCGTCCTCGACAACATGAACCGGTAGCTGCCCTCTCTCATCGCGCCCTTCCTCCAGGAAGGGCGCGCCAGGCCAACCACCGCCGCTGCGTTCCGGATCGCTGACCGGCATTGGGGCACTCCCCCGGGGTGTCGCCCGGGCAGGATGCCGGTTCTGCCGCCGACCGGCGTGCTCGCCGGTTTGACAACAGGGGAGCGGTCCATCGTGGGCCGCGACGAGTAACTCATTCGCGAAGCCCGGATCAGCGAGGCGGAGCGCACACAGGTAGATTCAGCAAACGCAAAACGGATGATGCGCATCGATCGCCCCATCGGGATGACGAGTCACGGCTGAGTCGCCATGACACTGGGGGAGCGATTTATTCCCTCCCTGCCGCGAGGCGAAGCAGGAATGCTCGCCGCTCCGGCTTAGTGGCAGGGTTCCAGTCGGCGAGCGCCTGTGCCTGCCGCTGAGCCGTTCCCGCGACTTGCGGTATCGGCGGCCAGACAATACCGCGCCAGGTCCTCGCCGGCGAACACCGGTCCCGAATAATACTCCTTCACCCCGGCGAGGAACCGCTGCCCATCCAGGCCGCCAACGAAATGATCCAGGATCACGGCCTTTACCTTCGCTTCTGAAGCCAGCTCGCCCACAGCTTTCATCGGAAGGTGCTCCATCCGCATGTGCGCCAGGAGCGGGTTCATATTTGCTGCAGTTTCGAAGCGCATGGCATTCTCGATCGCCTTCAGATCCTCGACTTCCGAGATGAGCACGTCCGCGCCTTTCGCCAGGGCTTCCACCGCCGCGCTCGGCCCCGTGTCTCCGGTAAAGACAATCGCACCGTAGCGCGTCTCGAATCGGTAGGAGTACGACCTCATGATCGCCTGGTCTTTCGCCGGCAGGAGCTGGTAATGCGTGTTCTCCGCCGCCGTAACCCGAATCCTGTCGTCCTGATACACCAGCCCATCGTGATCGATCACATGCACCCTGAATGGATCGAACAGCGCGTTCCTGCCAATCGGCTCGGCGGCAAAGATTGCGTACGGAATCCTGATGAAGTTGTAGGCGGCGCTCACCAGCGCAGGCGTTTGCGGCGGCCCGTAGATATTGAATTCCTGCCCGCTTTCAGGCGCGGCGAAATCCAGGTAGTGGTAGTCATTCGCCAGCACGTCGACAAGGCCGAGCGCGTGGTCCGGATGATTGTGGGTAATGAAAATGGTCCCGATTGTCGGCGACCGCACACCGGCTTCGAGCATGCGCCGCATGGTGCCGATGCCGCAGTCGATCAGATACGGCCGCCCATCCACGATCAGCAGGGTCGCCGATTCCGATCGCTGCTTTGTGAGCGCAGGGCCTCCATGGGTGCCGAGCAGCAGAATCTGAACGCCCTTCCCCGCTTCCGCCGGCGGCACGTTCTGCGCAGCCGAGCGCGCGGGCGTCATGCCCAGAGCCAGAACAGCCGCTACGATTCTAAAAACATCGCGCCATCCAACTGGGCTTGTCTTCCTGAGGACACTTTTACTCACCGTCAAACCCCCTCCAGTGTCCTCGGCCTCAGCCAACACAGCTCCCCCTGCGCTCTCGGTAACCATATCCTGCAATTGAAGCACAAAGCCCAGCGAACCTTCGACGTCTGCCACAGGCTCTTAAGTCCTCAGCTCAAAGCCTTCTTCACCAGTTCGCTGATCCTTGCCTCTTCGGCTGCGGTCAGCTCCTTCAGCGCGTAAGCGGTCGGCCACATGACGCCTTCATCGAGCTTCGCCTCGTGCATGAACCCGAATGTCGCGTACCTCGTCTTGAATCTCTGAGCACTCTGGAAAAAGCAGACAACCTTGCCATCCCTGGCATAGGCGGGCATCCCGTACCAGAGCCTGGGGGAGAGGGTTGGCGCACTGGCCCTGATAATCGCGTGCAGCCGCTCCCCGATCGCGCGATCCGGTTCCGGCATCGCAGCGATGCTCGCGAGCACGGCGCTTTCCCCGTCGGCCTTCTTCGCGCGCGGGCCGGAGTCTTGTTGCCTGAGAGCTGTTTCTTCCTTGGTCTTCTTCATAAGTGGTTTGCCCCCCTTTCCGAAGCCGCGTCCTGCGGCATCTGCGTAGCGGACCGCCCCTGGACCCGCCCGGCTGTGCGGCCGAAGCTCCTTGCGACCATGGCCCGCCGGCGCGGTCAGGGATGAATCCCGCCTCTCAGCGCGCGGCTTCCCGGCGAGCGCCGGGGAATCCTCTCCGAGCTTCTACTCCCGCCCCACCAGCACCCGCAGAAACTGGCGCCCGTCCATGCGATACTTGAACGCCTTGCGTCCATCGATGAAAACCACCGGCACCTCCTCGGTGTACTTCTGCTGCAATTGCGGATCGGCGTCGATGTCCACCTCGCGCCACTGAAAGTCCGCCTCGCCCCGGAGCCGCGTAAGCGTCTCCTTCACTATGTCGCAGAGATGACACCCCTTGCGCGAATACACCACCACCTCGTGCATAGGGCGATTCTAAACGCGAACGTCATCGCGCCGTCCAGCGCTCACGGCGCGGATGCCCCGCCACTCCCGCAAAACCGCCTGCCGAAATGGCCCCCATCCCGGAAATCCGGCATTCCATGCGCCATCAGGTGAAAATGATCTGCCCTCCGGCCGCCTTTTCGTAGAATTGCCCCACGGAGATCACGCCGTCCACCTCCGGACAAAAGTCATCCGGCTTCAGATGGAACATGTCCACCGTGGCCTTGCAGGCGTAGATCTCGGCGCCGGAATCGTGGATCATGGTCAGGAACTCGCCCACCGGCGGAATGTCGATCTTTTCCATCTCCCTCTTCATCATCGATGTCGCGAACGATGACATCCCCGGCACCGCCCCAAGCAGCGTGGGCATGTGCATGGCAGGATTGCCGACCGTCGCCACTTTCAGGTTGTGCATGCGCTTGCTGATGATGGCGTCGAGCCCGAAGAAGGTGAAGAAGAGCGACGCGTCAATGCCCTCCATGCGTGCGCCGTTTGCCATGATCAGCCCCGGATAAACGCCTTCCAGCGAGCCATGCGAAACGATGATCGAGACTTTCTCAATGGGGTGTGCCGATGTGTTTGCCATCTCATCTTCTCCGCGTCAGATGCATCCTTTGGGTTTGGGCAGTCCGGCGATGCGCGCCGCTTTCTTCGCAGGCCCCTTGGGAAAGAGCTGATACAGGGTCTTCGTATCCACGCCGCTCTCTTTGGTGAGCCGCCGAATCGAAGGCGAGTCCCCTTCCTTCTCGAATACGGACCGCATGAAGTTGATCACCGCCCAGTGCTGCGGCGTCAGCTCCGCAATTCCTTCGGTCGCGGCAATCTCGCGTGCGACCTCTTCATTCCATTCCTTGCGGTCGGCAAGATTCCCGTCCGCATCCAGTGCCAGTGTCTTTCCTCCCAATATCGCTGTTTGCATGGATCACCTCGTACTTGTTGAAGTTGAGTTTTTCCCGGACGCTACCGTTGGCGTGGCATGCGCTCCAACGACCTTCAGAAATTCCACCAGGATGGCCACTCCCCGCCGAGCCTCCGTGGAATTGAGATCGCGGAGAATGGCAGGGACCGACTTGTTCACATCCATGGTCGCCTGCACCCGCCCGAAGCCGTGGATGATCGCCTCAAGCGCCTCCAGAACTTCCGGCTTCGTAACCTCCCGCAGGAATCCGACCAGCTGCGGCACGCTCGCCTCCACCTGGCGCCAGTCTTCGGCCGTGTGCGCGCGAACCAGCGCATCGCCCACGCGCACTCCCGCGGATACTGCGCCGAAGTAGCCCCTCTCCTGCAGGGATTGGTTGGCATGCACCATCCTTCGCATCCCGTCGCGCAGGATCGGTTGCACATCCTCAATGAAGTCAGCGGCACTCTGCAACTGCTGGATGGCGCTCTCAAACAGGTGCGCGTTGGCAAGGAGGGCTTTGAGCAGGCTCACCATTTCGGCTGGGCGCAGATCGGCAGTGCCAAATGCCATGACCGCGTCGCGCATTGCATCCTTGCCCACCAGCGAAAGGTCGGCCGCAAGATCTTCCGCGCTGCTTCTGAAGCGCCTTAGATTCGCAAGCTCTTCGACAATGAAGTCCAGCTTGCGATCCAGTTCTGTGAATCGATCCTCAACCGGTAAAGTAGCCATTAGACCACCTGCTTTCCCGCCATCAGCATTTCATTGGCAATCGGCAATTCCACTCCACGAAGCAGCAGGTTCCAGTAAACCCAGCGGAACATCAGCTTCCCGTAGTGATTGATGGCGCTTTCGCCCAGGAGTTTGAACGGTCCGACCCCGGGAAGGGGAAATGCGCCGGGTAATGGCTCGGTTTCGTAATTAAAGTCGATCAGCATGCCCTTGCCATAACCGGATTCGATGAAGCAGTTCGCGTGCCCATCGAACTGGGCCCGCGGAGCTCTGCCCTCGATGTGCTCCATAATTTTCTCGAACAGAATCTCCGATTCGAAGTGCGCCACCGAGCCGGCCTTGGATGCGGGCAGATTCGTGGCATCGCCGATCACGAAAACATCCTCCAGTCCTTCGGCGCTCAGCGTCTGCCGGTTGGTGGGTACAAAGTTCAGCTCGTTGCCGATGCCGCTGCGGGCAATGGCTGGATCGCCCATATTCGTGGGGATTGACACCAGCAGATCGTACTTCACTTCGCTGTCGTCCCACGCCACCAGCTTCTTCTCGTCGTTGTCGACCCGCGCCAGGCCGAAATCGGGAGTCACCGAGATGCCCTTGCGTTCGAGAAATTCACCCAGTACGCGGCTCGATGTCGGCTTGGTGAACGCCCCTGACAGCGGAGTCACCAGGTGAATATCCACCTTGTCGCGCATCCCCCGCTCGGTAAAGTAGGCATCGGCCAGAAACAGAAACTCCAGCGGCGCTACCGGACACTTGATGGGCATTTCCGCGATGCTCAGAACCAGTCTGCCGCCCTGCCAGGTCTTGAGGAATCGGGCCAGGCGTTCCGCTCCCAGGGGCGTGTAAAAATCGAACTTGCTGCGCCCCCACCCTTCATCCAGCAGCCCTTCGGTCTGCTCCGGGTGTATGTCTGCTCCGGTGCCGATGATCAGACAGTCGTAGCGCAGCGCCTCGCCGTTGGCCAGGACAACCTTCTTCTTGCCAGCATCGATGTGGTCGATGCTCGAAAGAATAAAGCGCACTCGCCCGGGCAGGTACTGCCGCCGCGGCCGCACCAGATCGCGCATCCGGTAAATATCGAACGGAACGAAGAGAAACCCCGGCTGGTAGTAGTGCTCCTCTTTGCCGTCCACAACGGTAATGCGCCAGTCCCGCTCATCCAATGCCCGGGCCAGCTTGTTGGCCATGATCGTTCCGGCAGTGCCCCCGCCCAGAATCAACATGTGACGCATCGTGAATCTCCTTCGTCAACCGGCTGGATTTCATCGCGTGCGGATTTCATCGCGTCGATCTCAAACCGTCTGCAAGAGATTGAGCATGCGGCGGGCCAAAGATTTTCTCTTGATCTATCTGTCACTTACGGGAATTACGTCGCAAAGGGTGAGACAGTTTGTTGCAACATTCCGTCTCAACCCTGAAACAAAATGTATGAAGAACCGCTCAGGCGAGGTGCAGCTCTCGCATCCGGCGCCACAGGGTTGCCCGGCTGATACCCAGTTCCCTGGCAGCCTCGGCGCGCTTCCAGCGGTGAGCATCGAGCACCGCGCGCAGATGGTCGGCCTGCAGCGCTTCCGCCCCAGCCGGCCCAGCCTGTGCGCCCTCTGCCTGTGGATTCGGGCCGGGAGCCGCGGTCGCACCGGCTTCGGCCCCGTGTGCCGGCTGCCCGATCTCTTCCGGCAGGTCTTCGGGCAATATTGTCTCCCGGTGCGCGACCGTCACAGCGTATTCGATCGCATTCGCCAGTTCCCGTACGTTTCCCGGCCAGGAATAATTCAGCAGCAGGCGCATGGCCTGAGGCGAGATCCGCCGCACCAGTCCGTTCTGGGACGTGATGCGATTCAGCAGGCTCAGCGACAGGGGCGGAATATCCTCCCGGCGGTCGCGCAGCGGCGGAACCTCGATGGGAACGACACAAAGCCGGTAATAGAGGTCTTCGCGGAACCTGCCCTGCCGCAGAGCTACTCGCAAATCGGCGTTGGTCGCGGCGATCATGCGCGCATGGGTCGTCCGCGTACTGCTCTCGCCAAGGCGCTGATACTGTCGCTCCTGCAATACGCGCAGCAGTTTCACCTGTAACGACGGCGGCAGGTCACCGATCTCGTCCAGAAAGAGCGTTCCGTGCGAAGCCAGTTCGAAGCGTCCCACGCGATCCCGAATCGCTCCGGTGAACGCCCCGCGCACATGACCGAAAAGCTCCGACTCCAGCAGCTCGGCAGGAAGTGCGCCGCAGTTCACCGCCACAAAGGGCCCTCCGCTGCGAGGGGAGTGCTGATGAATTGCCCGCGCCACCACTTCCTTTCCGGTGCCGCTTTCCCCCGTAATCAGAACCGTGGCTTCGCTTTGCTGCAGCGTCTCCACCATCCTGAAGATGCGCAGCATCACGGGGGAACAGGCTACCGCGCCGGAGTAAAACACCGGCGCATTGGGGCTGCTCCCCTCTTCATCCGCCGGCCGCAGCAGGACGAGGTAGCGGACCTTCGGGTCGCAGATCTCCGAGCTGTCGGACACCAGCGGCGCGGTTGTGATGGAAACCAGCCGTGGAGACGCGCCGTTGAACGTCAGGGTCGCTCGCCACCCTTCGCGCATCTGCCCGTCCAGCAGGGCCTGCTTCAGCGGACCGCGCGCCCCAAACAGCTCCGCCCCCAGCAACTCCTCCACCGGGCGGCCGCACACCGCCTTCGACGCGCCTTCACCCAGGAACCGATCCAGGAGATGCGACGCGTGCAGAATCCTGAAGTCCGGATCGAGGCAGACAAAGGCCCTGCCAACCGATGCCAGGGCCCAGGTGATGCCGTGAAGCGCTGCTTCGGTCAGAACATTCTCAAAGCGTTCTGAGCCGCCCAAGCGGATCGAATCTGCGCTGGCCGTGCTCATCGTACCCCGTCTCTCCTGTTACCACGCTCAGGCGATGCTGAGGGCCTGCTGGAGAAGCTGCCCTCTTCAACGTCAATCGAACGTGGCGGGGATCGCAAGCTCGCCGGATCGAAACAGAAGTCGGTATCCTGCACTGAAAATTGTATCGCGGCGCCGGCAGGAAACGGCATATGGCGCGGATTCAGTCCCTTTGCCCGGTCGAGACGGCCTGGCGCTCAACTTCGGAGAACAATTTCCTCCCGAATGACGTGCGGACCTGCCCATGGCAGCCCCCTTTGAAGGGGCACGGCTTTAGTCGTGCCATAAACTCCGCGGGATCCATGGGGCTTTAGCCCCTGGAGGGACGCATCCTGCGAGCCTTCGACTGCATTGCTCAGGTCCGGGCCGCGACCACAGATTCTTCCGCTCGCCGATGCCCCTTCCCACCGCCTGGTCGCCCGCCCTGCCCCATCTGCGGGATTGCTGGCCCGTTTCCGTCATTACAAAAGTGGACCGATTTGCTCCCGTAATCTGTTCGCCCGCCCTTCCCCGGCCTAAGCTCAGAATCAGCGTATCCACAGCCGTCCAGGTTCGCTGCACATGCCCAATTGCTCTCCATCTGCGGATCGCCCCCTGGTTTCCGCCATCATCCCCACGCATCGCCGTCCCGGCCTGCTCGCCTGCGCTCTCCGCAGCGCGCTCCGCCAGACCTGGCCCAGTCTCGAGGTGATCGTCGTGGTGGATGGCCTCGATCCGGCCACCGAATCGCTCCTCGACGGCTTTGCCGATCCCCGCCTGCGCGTCCTCCTTCTGCCCGAGCCCGCCGGAGGCGCCGCCGCCCGCAACGCCGGCGTCCATGCCGCCCGCGGCGAATGGGTCGCCTTCCTCGACGACGACGACGAATGGATGCCCAGGAAAATCGAGCGCCAGATGGCCGCCGTCCGCGCCACCTCCGCCTGGTTCCCGGTCATCTCCTGCCGCGTCGTCGCGCAGTCTCCCGCCGCCGGCCGCGTGCTGCCTCTGCGCGTCTACCAGCCCTCGCAGCCGGTCGCCGATTACCTCTTCTGCCGCACCACGCTCGCCGACCCCGGCGGCCTCATGCAGACCTCCACTCTGCTCGCGCCGCGCGACCTGCTCCTGGCCCTTCCCTTCAATGAACGCCTGCCCCTGCATCAGGACTGGGACTGGCTCATCCGCGTCGCCTCCTACCAGGGCGTCGCCGTCTCCATGCTCTCCGAGCCTCTCGCCATCTGGCGGGTCGAAGACGCTCGCGCCACCGTCGGCCGCAACACCGACTGGCAGGCCTCCCTCGCCTGGATCCGCGAGATGAAGCCCATCATCTCGCCCCGCGCCTGGTCCTGGTTCATCGCCGTCCAGTGCGCATGGCGCGCCCAGTCCAGCCGCGCCAGCCTGCCGGACCGCGCCCGCCTGCTCTGGGCCTACCTCTTTCAGGGGCGGCCGGAATGGCGCTCCTTCCTCCACTCCCTGGTCTTCGCCTGCCTGCCCGCGGGCCTGCGCCGAACCATCCGCAACCGCATCTGGCGAAATCCCGCCCGCGTCAGCGCCGCACCCGCGCTCCAGCTCGTCTTCGCCCGCAACCCCGCTCCCGCCGCGCTGCGCCGGAGCGCCCATTGATCCCCGGAATGACCACCGCCAGCTACACCCAAACCTACCTCGCGGAAGTCTGCCGCCTGGCCTCCATGCTCGACGTCGCCGCCATCGAGCACATGATCGACCTGCTCGTCGAAACCCGTGACCGCGGCGGCCGCGTCTTCTTCCTCGGCGTCGGCGGCGGCGCCGGACACGCCGGCCATGCCGTCAACGACTTCCGCAAAATCGCCGGCATCGAATCCTACGCCCCCACCGACAACGTCTCCGAGCTCACCGCCCGCATCAACGACGAGGGCTGGGACTCCTGCTATGCCCGCTGGCTCCTCGGCAGCCGTCTCACCGGCTCCGACACCGTCTTCGTCTTCTCCGTCGGCGGCGGCAGCATCGAACGCCGCCTCAGCATGAACCTCATCGCCAGCCTCACCCTGGCCCAGCACATCGGCAGCCGCATCCTCGGCGTGGTCGGCCGCGACGGCGGCTTCACCGCCCAGATCGCCGACGCCTGTGTCGTCGTGCCCATCCTCTCCCACGACACCGTCACACCCCACACCGAGGAGTTCCAGGCCATCGTCCTCCACCTTCTCGTCTCCCATCCCCGCCTCCGCGCCAACGAGATGAAATGGGAATCGGAAAAGTAGCTCAGGCGGCTGTCTTCCTCGACCGCGACGGCGTCCTCAACGCCCTGGTTCTCAATCCCGCCACGGGACGCATGGAGTCTCCCCTTACCCCCGAAGATCTGCGCCTCTGCCGCGGCGTCGTCGAAGCGCTCTTCCGCCTCCAGCAGGCCGGCTATCCTCTCATCCTGGTGTCCAACCAGCCGAACTACGCCCTGGGCAAGTGCAGCCTCGATATGCTCAGCCGCATCCACCACAAGCTCGTCTGCGAACTCCTCGGCGCCGGCATCACCTTCAGCCGCTTCTGCTACTGTCTGCACCACCCCCAGGGCGTCACCCCCGGCTTCTCCGGCCTCTGTGTCTGCCGCAAGCCTTCCCCCTGGTTCCTGCTCCGCGCGCGCGATGACTTCCGTCTCTCCATGGCCCGCTCCTGGATGATCGGCGATCAGCCCACCGACGTGCAGTGCGGCAAGGCCGCCGGTACCCGCACCATCCGCATCGACGGCAACTGCGGCGGATCAGACCCTCTGCCCGTCCGCCAGCATCCCGGCCCCCACCCTGACTGCATCGCCACGAACCTCACCGAAGCCGCGCAGACCATCCTCAGCCAGGACGGCTGCTGAACCTCGCCGCCCCGGCTGGCTCGTCTCGATGCTGTACGCCGCCTCCTGCGCATCCCGGTGCAGCATCTCCACCGTCTCCCGCGAATACTCCCTGAGATCCTTCCCCACCAGCGTCAGCCTGCGCAGCATCTCCGGCGGCACCGTGATGATGTCGCACCCCGCCTCATCCGCCTGAAACACATTCAGCACCTCCCGCGGACTCGCCCACAGCAGTTGCGCCCGCGCTCTCCGCCGCAGCAGCCGCTTCGCTGCCCGCATCGCCGGAACCGGATCCACCCCCGTATCTGCAATCCGCCCCGCAAATACCGACACAATCGCCCAGGCTTCGGCCGGCAGCGCCTCCGCCACCTCCTCGACCTGCTCCAGCGTCAGAATCGCCGTCACATTCACCGCCACGCCCGCCAGCGCCAGCCTGCGGATCAGCGGCCCCAGAAACATCCCCGCCCGATTCGTCACCGGAATCTTGACATTGGCGTTCGCTCCCCACGTCGCCACCGCCAGCGCCTGCCGCTCCATCTCCGCCTCATCCTCGGCGAAGACCTCCAGTGAAACCGGCCGGTCCGGAACCGCCCGCAGCAGCGCCCTGGCAAACCGCTCGTAATCCGTCACGCCCGCTTTCCGCATCAGCGTCGGATTCGTCGTGAACCCCCGCACCCACGGGTTCGCGTACATCTCCGCAATGCTCGTGAGATCCGCGCCGTCGCTGAACAGCCGGACCGCCAGCTCTTCGATCTTCCTCATCCCCTGGCCTCATCCCGCGAAACACGCCCCAGCCGCGCGTCCGTCCATCTCTTGCGCACGCCCGCCATCTTCTCTCTGAACCACTGCCGCAGCACCACCACCACGAACTCCGTATTCCCGACTACATACCGGCGCCCCAGCCGCCGCGGTTCCATCAGCAGCCGGAACAGCCACTCCAGCGCCATCCGCTGCACCCACCGCGGAGCCCGCCGCCGCAGCCCCGCCTGCGTATCGAAGGCCGCGCCCACGCTCATCACCGCGCCCACCGGCAGCCCCGCCGCGTTCTCGTGCATCCAGATCTCCTGCTTCGGAGCCCCCAGAGCCACGCACAGCAAATCGGGCTCCGCCTCCGCGATCGCCCTCCGCACCCGCAGCTCTTCCTGCCAGTCCTCCTCGAAACCGGCCCGGGGACAATACGTCCCGCAGATCCTCAGCCCCGGATACCGCGCCTGCAGGTTGTATGCAGCCATCACCGCCGCTCCCGGCAGGCCGCCCAGGAAAAATACGCGGAACCCGTAGTGCGCCGCCTCCGCGCACATCCGCTCCATCAGATCGCCCCCGGCCACCCGTTCCGGGATCGGCGCCCGCAGCAGCCGCGACGCCATCACCACCGAAATCCCGTCCGGAACCGCCAGGTCCGCCGCCTGCATCGCCTCCGCAAAGCGGCCGTTATGCTCGGCCAGCGTCACCAGGTGCGCATTCGGCCCCACAATCTTCAGCGGAGGATAATTCCCCCGCTGCTGCAGCGCCTCCACCACCAGCACCGCCGCGTATTCCATCGAAATTCGGTCGACCGGCACCCGCCCCAGCACCAGCCGCGGAGGCCGCGGCAGTCTCACGCGCCCCTCGCCCGCCTTCGCTGCCTGCTCGTCTGCTTTCACCACAGCGCTTCCTTCCTTTCGAGGAACAGCCCTGGCGCCACTCCATTCGCAACCGGCGCGATTCCAAATTCATCCCACACACGCCGCAGCACGTACCTGGGCGACGCCCGCAGCGCCAGCGCCAGCGCGGCCGCGCCGCGCAGCCGCCGCCCCTCGGCCAGCTGCATATTCGAGCGCCGCAGCCACTCCTTGGCCGCCAGCCCCGTGGGCCGCAGCAAACCGCCCAGCGCCGGCGCAATCTCCCCCAGCGCCCTCGGCCGCCAGCCCCACAGCTCCGACAGCAGCAGGTACTGCACATAAATGCCCGCCAGCTCCTGCTTCTCGAAGTTCCGCGAGCTCACGCTCCCTGCGCTCTGCCGAAATCCCACCAGCGCCTCGGCAATGAAGTGAATCTCCCAGCGCCGCACCATCCGCCACCACAGATCCGCGTCCTCCGCGTGCACATCCATCCGGTACCCGCCCGCCGCCAGCGCCTTGTCCACGTTCAGCGCCACCGTCGAGTGGCAGATCGACAGCAGATACCCGCCCTCCACAATCGCCCGCAGTTCCCCCGGCGTCCCCCGCGAACACCGGAACCGCCCCGCGCATTTCTCCCGCGGATGATAGTCCGCCAGCGAGTAAATCACTCCCGCCTCAGGATGCTCCCCGATCGCCTCCAGCAGCTTCTGTAACCGCGCCGGATACGATATATCGTCCGCGTCCTGCCGCGCCAGCCACGGCGTCCGGACTTCGCGCAGCATCCGGTTCAGTGTCGCCGTCACCCCCGCATGCGCCTGCTCCACCACCCGCAGCCGCGCATCGCCGACGCTCTTCAGATACGCGAGGCTGTCATCCGTCCCGCCATCCACAATCGCCAGGATCTCGAAATCCCTGGCGCTCTGGCTGAGCAGGCTCTCCACCGCCTCCGGGAGCCAGGGCATTGCATTGCGCACTGGCATCCCCACCGTGACAATAGTTTGCTTTCTGGTCATACGCAGAAGGGGCCGGCGCATCGCTCCCCGGTAACCAAGGACCACCAAACACTGCCGGCACATCGGCAGTTATGGATGACTTATATGGGGTGTCCCGCCCTCTCTATACAGCAATTTCCTGCGCTTTCATAACTCAGGTAATGGGCCTTACCGGAGTAACATGGTTCGGGATAGAAACCATTGCTTTTCCCTGCCTCGCCCCGCCAGCATGGACCGTGGCGCCTGGCGCGAGCGCAAAGACGCTCCACCATGCGTTCTTCTGTGTCGCTGCTTTCTTTATCTGCTTAGGAATGACCAAATGCTCCTGCGTGAGGGAAGTTACTTCATTGCCGGAGGCGCGGGTTTCATCGGCAGCCACTTCACCGATGCCCTGCTCGCGTCTCCGCTTACCCGCCGCGTCACCGTCTTCGATAACTTCTCCTCCGGCCGCGAATGGCACCTCGCCCAGCACGCCGCCGATCCGCGTCTCAACATCGTCCGTGCCGACGCCAGCGACGTGAACGCCCTCGCCGCCACGATGGATGGCCACGACTGGGTGATCCACCTGGCCTCCAATCCCGATATCGCGCGCGCCGCCGAGAACCCCGAGATCGACTTCTACCGCGGCACCCTGCTCACCAACAACGTCGTCGAAGCCATGCGCCGCACCGGCCTTCACCGCCTCCTCTATGCCTCCGGCAGTGGCGTCTACGGCAACGCCGGCGAAACCGTGCTCGCCGAGGATCACGCCCCCATGATCCCCGTCTCCACCTACGGAGCCAGCAAACTCGCCGGCGAAGCCCTGATCGCCAGCTACTGCTCCATGTTCGGCCTCCGCGCCTGCGCGTTCCGTTTCGGGAACGTCGTCGGAGCGCGCCAGACCCACGGCGTCGGCTACGATTTCCTCCGCCGCCTCGCCGTCAGGCCCCGTCGCCTCCGCATTCTCGGCGACGGCCGGCAGTCCAAGCCCTACATCCATGTCAGCGACGTCCTCGCCGCCGTCTTCTGCGCCGCGGAGAAATCCACCGCCCCCTTCGCCGTCTTCAATGTCGCCCCCGACGACGCCATCACCGTCACCGAAATCGCCGGCCTCGCCGTGGAGTGCCTCGGCCTTCCCGCCATGCCGGCCTTCGAATACTCCGGAGGCCCGGCCGGCTGGCGCGGCGACGTCCCCGTCGTCCGCCTCGATTCCTCCCGCATCCGCTCTCTCGGCTGGGTTCCAAAGTGGAACAGCCGCGAAGCCGTGCGCCAGTCCCTGCAGGAGCTCATCGCTGATGACCGCACCCGCCGCAACTAGCGCCAACGCTTCTCCGGGAACCCGAACGCAGCCACAGCCCGTCTCCGTTCCAGGCCCGCACTCCGGTGCGGACCCCACAGCAGCGGGAGACTCCCCCTGGCCCCCGCGCCTGGCCCTCCTCGCCGGAGGCCTGGCCACCCGCCTGCGCCCCCTCACCGCCACCCTGCCCAAATCCCTGATCGAGGTCGCCGGCGAACCCTTCCTCGCCCATCAGCTGCGCCTCCTCCATGCCCTCGGCCTGCGCGAAATCGTCCTCTGCTGCGGCTACCTCGGCGACCAGATCGAGGCTTTCGCGGAAGATGGCCGCCGTTTCGGCCTCTCCATCGCCTGCAGCCACGACGGCAACCAGCCCCTCGGCACCGGAGGCGCCCTCCGTGCCGCGCTTCCCCTTCTGGGAAGCCGCTTCCTCGTCCTCTACGGCGACAGCTGGCTTACCGAACCCATCGAGCCCGTCTGGCGTGCCTTCCTCGAATCCGGCCGGCCCGCCCTCATGACCGTCTTCCACAACGAAAACCGCTGGGGCGCCAGCAACGTCGAATTCCGCCACGGCGCCGTCCTCCGCTACGACCAACGCCGTCCTTCCCCGGCCCTGCGCCACATCGACTACGGCCTCAACGCCCTCGACGCCTCGGTCCTCGCCCGCTGGCCCGTCCCCGTCTTCGATCTCTCCGACGTCTGGTCCGCTCTCGCCCGCGGCAGCCTCCTCGCCGGCTACGCAACCTCCCGCCGCTTCTACGAAATCGGCTCCTGGCAGGGCCTCCGCGAAACCGAATCCGCCATCGCCGCCCATTCCTCCTCCACAAGATGCTGCCCTCCCCCGCAGCGCGAAGCGCAGGGGGGCGGGTCATGATCATGACCCGCACCCCCCTGCGCATCTCCATCGGCGGCGGCGGTACCGACCTGCCCTCGTACTACCAAGAACACGGCCCCGGCTTCGTCATCTCCGCCGCCATCAGCAAGTACATCTACATCACCATCAACCGCAGCTTCCTCCCCGGCTACTTCCTCAAATACTCCGAACACGAGCACGCCCATACCCCCGACGAAATCCGCCACCCCCTCCTGCGCGAGGCCATCCGCCTCCACCAGGCCCCCTCGCCGCTCGAAATCGTGAGCGTCGCCGACGTCCCCGCCGGCACCGGCCTCGGCTCCTCGGGGTCTTTTCTGGTCGGCCTGCTCCACGCCCTCTACGCCTGGCGCCGCCAGCCCGTCACCGCCGAAACTCTCGCCCGCGAAGCCATCGACATCGAGATGAACCGCCTCGGCCACCCCGTCGGCAAGCAGGACCAGTACATCGCCGCGTACGGCGGTCTCCTCTCCCAGGAATATCTCCCCGACGGCGAAGTCCGCCTCACCTCCCTCCCCATCGCCGACGCCGCCCTCCGCGAGCTTCGCGACTCCCTCATGCTCTTCTTCCTCGGCGACACCCGCAGCGCCTCCAGCCTCCTCAGCGAACAGAAGCGCCTGACCGAAGCCCGCGACCCCGCCATGATCGACGGCCTCCACTTCGCCCGCTCCCTCAGCCACCAAATTCGCGATGCCCTCGAATCCGGCCAGGTCAGCCAGTTCGGCCCCCTCATGCACCAGCACTGGATCCGCAAGCGCTCCCGCTCCTGCCGCATGACCACCAGCCGCATCGACCAGCTCTACGACCTCGCCCGCTCCCAGGGCGGCGCCACCGGCGGCAAACTCGTCGGCGCCGGCGGCAGCGGCTTCCTCCTGCTCCACACCCACGACCGCCGCCGCCTGCGCGACACCATGCTCCGCGCCGGCCTCAGCGAAATGGACTTCAGCTTCGACTTCGACGGATCGGTGGTCCTCCTCCGCAATGCATAACAGCCTGGGGTGCAAGTCCTGTTTTGACGGGGCAAGGTTTCAGAGCTTGCCGAAGGAACCCGCATTTCCCTGCGAGCCCCGCTCATGACCGCCAGTCTGCTCGACTCGCCCGAACCCGCCCCCGAGTGGACCCTCGCCGACCTCTTCGCCGTCCTCGTCCGCCGCCGTGCCTGGCTCCTCGGCTCCGTCGCCCTCTGCTCCGCACTTGCCCTCCTCTACGGCCTCGCCGCCACCCGCCGCTACCGCGCCACCGCCGAAATCGAAATCCAGAAGGAATCCCGCGGCGCCTTCGGCCTCGATAACACCACGACCGACAAGCCGGTCAACGCCGTCGCCGACTCCTTCGACCTCAACCTGACCCTCCAGACCGAAACCAGCATCCTGGAGTCCGACTCGCTCGCCCTCGATGTCATCCGCCGCACCGGCCTTGAGACCACCCCCGACTACTTCGCGCCTGCCCCGGGTCATCTGGCCTGGCGGCACAGTCCTCTTTTCTGGCGCACACCCCTGGAGCCGCTCTCCGTCCCCCTCGCCCAGGCTCCCAACCGCCGCTACGCGGCCCTCAAAATCTTCGCGCGCCACCTCAAAATCACGCAGCTTCCCGGAACCCGCCTCATCCGCATCGCCTATTCCGATCCCGACCCCGCCCGCGCCGCCGCCGTCGTCAACGGCCTCATCCAGGCCTTCTCCGACTACAATTTCCACTCCCGCTCCTCCTCGGCTGCTCAGTCCGCCTCCTGGCTCGCCACCCAGCTCGCCGGCCTCAAACAGCAAACCGAATCCCTCGACGCCCGCGCCGCCGCCCTCCAGAACGCCACCGGCTCCTACGGCGACGACCCCTCCCACAACGTCGTCCTCGCCCGTCTCGACGAGCTCAACGCCCAGCTCGCCGCCGCCCAGTCCGGCCGTATCGTCCGCGAAGCCGTCTGGCGCGCCGTCCAGTCCGGCGATCCCGAAGCCCTCTCCAGCCTCGCCGGGAATGCCTCCGGCGGCTCCAGCACCCAGAACTCCTGGGCCCTGCTTCAGTCCCTCCGCGCCCAGGAAACCACCGCCAAAGCCCAGCTCGCCGAATCCGCCAACCGCTACGGTGATAACTGGCCCGCCGTCGCCGAACAACGCGCCCGCCTCGCCACCATCCAGAGATCCATTCAGGACGAAATCCGCCGCCTCGGCGACCGCGCCCGCAGCGACTACGAGATCGCCCTCCAGTCCGAAAACGCCGCCCGCCAGGCCTTCAATCAGCAGAAGGATCTCGCCGCCCGCATCACCGGCAGCGCCGCCGCCGCCCGCCTCCTCCGCCAGGAAGCCGACGAGAGCCGCGCCCTCTACACCACCCTCCTCGGCCGCCTCCAGCAGGCCGGCGTCCTCGAAGGCCTCCATTCCGGCAATTTCACCATCCTCAGCCCGGCCCGCATCCCGCCGCCCGGCCACCCCACCAGCCCCAACCTGCCGCTGCTCGCCGCCGTCGCCCTGGCCGCCGGGCTCACGACCGGATCTGCCGCCGCCCTCTTCCGCGAGCTCACCGACAACGCCATCCACACCCCCGCCGACCTCGAATCCCTCCTCGAGGTGCCGGTCTTTACCGCCCTCCCCACCCGGCAACCCACCCGGCCCTGGTATCGCCGCCTTCTTCCCGCACCCGCCTCCGTCGCACTCGCCCTCGACGCAGCCGCCGCCTCCGATTTCGCCATCCCCGCCCCGGAATCTCCCTACGTCGACGCCCTCCACCGTCTCCGCGCCTCGCTTCTGCTCGCCCGTAGCAGCCAGCCGCCCCGCATCATCACCATCGTCCCCGCGCAACCCACGCCCCTCTCCAGGCCGGCCAGCCTTCCCGCCTCCAGCCCGAACCCATACCTCGAGCCAACCCAGCCTTCCCTCGCCCTCAACCTCGCCGCCATCCTCGCCCAGCACGGCAGCCCGGTCCTTTATGTGGACGCCGACCTCCGCTCCGCCCCGCCCGCCGGCGTCTTTCCCGCCGACCCCGGCCTCAGCGACGTCCTCGCCTCCAGCGCGGATCCCGCCTACGACCACCCCAGCCCCTGGCCGCCTCTGCTCTCCGTCCTTCACACCGGCCCCCGTCCACCCTGCCCCTCCGAGCTCATCGCCTCCCCGCGCATGGCCGACCTCCTTGCCCGCTGGCGCCAGGAATTTCAGTTCATCGTCATCAACAGCCCTGCGGTCGCCTATGCCGACGCCCTGGTCCTCGCCCAGTCCTCCGACGCCGTCCTGCTCACAGCCCAGGCCGGCAAGAGCCAAAGAGGCGAAACCCTTTCCGCCTTCCACACCCTCAGCCGCCAGATCCCCGACCACGCCGTCCTCGGCCTCATCTTCGAAGATGCCCCCACCGGAGCCCGCTATGTCTGACCCTCAACGAGACCGTTCTGCGAGGGCACGGTTTCAGCCGTGCCCCAGATCGCCGAAAATGAGCGCGGCTTTGGCCGCCGTGGGATGTCCTTTCCCTCCCGCAGCCTCCAGTCGGCCAGCCTCGGCCACGATCGTCTTCTCTCTTGCCCTGCTCCTCTGCATTCCCCACGCCAAAGCACAGCAGACCACGGCGCCCGCCCCTGCGCCCGTTCCCGCTTCCACCCAGGAGCCTTCGCAGCAAACTCCGCCGCCCCCTCCCCCAACACCCGCCGCCCACGCCACGGCATTCCCCGGCTCCCCGGCAACGCCTGTTGCCGGCGTGGAAGAATCCCTCCTCATCGGCCCGGGTGACCTCCTCCACATCACCGTCCTCCGCGAACCCGAACTCGACCAGCGCATCCGCGTCCTCGACTCCGGCGCCATCACTCTCGCCCTTGCCGGCAGCCTCCAGGTGGAGGGCCTCACCCCCGCCCAGGCCGCCAGCCGCATCGCCGGCAAATACCGCGAAGGCAAATTCCTCCTCCATCCCGAAGTCACCGTCTTCGTCGAGGAGTACGCCACCCAGACCGTCACAATCCTCGGCCAGGTCGCCCACCCCGGCACCGTCCGCCTCGCCGCACCCCGCAGCCTCATCGATGTCCTCTCCCTCGCCGGAGGCCTCACCGACTACGCCGACCGCCACATCGTGGTCGAACGCAAGGCCGAGGACGGCCAGCCCGCCCAGCGCATCCGCGCTTTCCTCCCCAACCGCGCCGACGACGCCCTCAACGCCGACGTCCTCGTCCGCCCCGGCGACACGGTGATCGTTCCCAAAGCCGGCATCGTTTACGTCCTTGGCGACGTCGCCCGCCCCGGCGGCTACGTCATGCAGAACGACTCCCGCCTCACGGTCCTCCAGGCCATCGCCCTCGCCTCTGGTACCTCCAAAACCGCCAGCGAACGCCACGTCCGCCTCGTCCGCAACGTCGACGGCATCACCCAGTCCCTCGATCTCCCCCTCCGCGACATGGAACGTGGCCGCCAGCCCGACGTCCCCCTCGAGGCCAACGACATCCTCTACGTCCCCTTCAGCCTCGCCAAAAACATCTCCCTCGGCATCGCCAACATCACCGCCGCCGCCAGCTCCGCCCTCATCTACGCCACCCACTGATGCCCGCCATCCTCCGCAGCACAACCCGCGTCGGACCTGCCTCCGCCGCATCCCGCATCCGCAAAGCCCATCGAACGATTCGCGCTCGTTTCCAGCCCCTCCGCATCCCCCTCCAGGACCTCGCCTGCGCCGCTCTCTTCGCCTTCTTCGCCATGCAGGGCTCCATTCCCGGCATCGCCCCAGCCGCCGCCCTCGAAATGACCGGCTCCGCCCCCACCACCCTCACCACCACCGGCGGAATCCTCACCCAGGCCCTCGCCAGCGCCGTGATCGTCGGGCTCCTGCTCCGTCATCCGCGCCTGCTCCTGCGTCGCCTCGCCTCCCTTCCCTGGCTGGCCCTGCTCGCAATTCTCGCCATCGCCTCCACCGCCTGGTCCCTCGAACCCCTGCTCACCCTCCGTCGATCGATCCTCTTCGCCCTTGCCGGCCTTTATGGACTATGGTTCGCAGCCCGCTATCCCCTCCCCCGCCAGCTCGCCATCCTCCGCCTCGCCCTCTTCGCCACCGCCCTCGCCTCCATCGCCATCGTCGTGCTCGTTCCCTCCATCGGCCTCGACCACTCCCCCGGCCACGCCGCCGACTGGCAGGGCATCTTCACCCAGAAAAACGCCTGCGGACGCATCATGGTCCTCGCCACCGCCGCCGTCCTCTTCGCCGAACGCCTCACCCCCGCCCGCCTTGCCTCGCTCGCTCTCTTCCTCTTCATCCTCGTCATGAGCGGCTCCCGCGCCGCCTGGCTCATCGAAGTCGCCGTCCTCCTCCTGTGGCTCCTCGTCGTCGTCACCCGCCGTGCCTCACCCCGCGTCCGCCTCATCCTCGGCATCGCCGCCCCGGCCGCCGCCGCCGCCCTCGCCCTCACCGCCGCCCTGCTCTTCCCACCCGTCATGCGCGCCCTCGGCCGCGACCCCACCCTCACCGGACGCACCGCCATCTGGGCCCACGTCCTGCATTTCATCGCCCTTCGCCCCCTCACCGGCTTTGGATACGCCGCCTTCTGGCGTGGCATGGCCGGCCCGTCCCTTCAGATCAGCTCCGCCGTCCACTTCATCGTCCTGCACGCCCACAACGGCTTTCTCGAAATCGCCCTCGAACTCGGCCTCCCCGGCCTCGTCCTTTTCCTCCTTAGCTGGATCCGCGCCGCCCGCCAGCTCTGGTCCCTCTGGCGCCGCGGCCCGCTCGCCGCCCTCGCCTGGCCCCTCGCCATCCTCGTCCTCATCTTTCTCTATGACCTTGACGAAAACACTCTTCTCATCTACAACGGCCTCTTCTGGGTCCTCTATGCAGCCGCGCTGACTACGATCGAAAAGGCCTCCCGTGATTCGCATCACTCCTGCACCCGCCGTGCCCGTGCCATCCTGACCCTGTCCTCCCTCGCGCCCACCCTGCGCTTTCGGAAGCCGAAGCGCACCTCGGAGATCAGCCCTCCCACCGTCCGTCTGGAGCTATGAATCCCACGGTCCTCATCTTCCGCACCGACCTGCTCCCGCCCTCGGAGACCTTCATCGCCTCCCAGGCCCACGCCCTGCGCCGCTTCGCCCCCAGTTTTGCCGGTCTCCGCCTCATCCGCACCGGCATTCAGCTCGATCCCTGCGACACCGTCGTTCTCACCTCCACGGACAGCCTCCGCCACAAGCTCGTCTGCCGTCTCTATCTTGAAACCGGCTTCGCCAGCCCGCGTTTCCTGCGCGCCCTGCGCCACCGCAATCCGGCACTCCTCCACGCCCACTTCGCCGTCGACGCCGCCGCCGCACTCCCCCTCCAGCGCGAACTGAAGATTCCCCTCATCGTGACCCTGCACGGTTACGACATCACTTCCGCCCCCGCAGCCCTCCACCACCTTGCCCAGGGACGCGTCTTTCTCCGCCGCCAGCAGGAACTCCTCAGGCGCGCCACTTTCTTCATCTGCGTCTCCGAGCACATCCGCCGCCAGGCCCGCCAGCGCGGCTACCCCGAAGCCAAACTCCGCACCCTCCCCATCGGAGTCGACCTCGACTTCTTCGCCCCCGACCCGCTCCGTTCCCGCTCCCGCGATCCCATCGTCCTCTTCGTGGGCCGCCTCGTCGAAAAGAAGGGCTGCACCTACCTCATCCGCGCCATGTCTCTGGTTCAGGACCGCCACCCCGAGGCCAGGCTCGTCATCGTCGGCGACGGCCCTCTCATGGAATCCCTCCAGGCCCAGGCCCGCCAGTCCATCCGCCAGTTCACCTTCCTCGGCTCCCAGCCTCCCACGGTGGTCCGCGACCTCATGTACCGTGCCAGCCTGCTCGCCGCCCCCAGCATCGTCGCCTCCAGCGGCGACACCGAAGGTCTCCCCATCAACCTCTGCGAAGCCCAGGCCATCGGCCTGCCCATCGTCGCCTTCCGCGGCCCCGGCGTCGCCGAAGCCGTGGTGGAGGACGAAACTGCGCTCCTCACCACCTCCGCCAACCACGCCGAACTGGCCCAGGCCATCAACACCCTTCTCGAAGACCCTGCCCTCGCTGCCCGTCTCGCCGCCGCCGGACGCCGCCGCGCCGAAACCCACTTCAGCCTCGCCGCCCAAACCGCCCACCTCGAAGACCTCTACACCGAGGCCCTCGCCTGATCGCCAGCCCAGGAACCTCCCGCCCGTCATTCGGAGCTGGCGAAAGCGCGCAGAGCCCCGGCGAGCTGTCGTTCACCGCCGCCGCCTCAGGTCCCCCCCCGAAAAATTGTCAAGCTTTTCGCCCCCGTTACTTTCGTGTCCTCGCTCATTCCACGGCACTTCTCTGCCATCTGTGGCTGCAGGCGCTCGATTGCACCGATACAGGATTTGCGTTGCACAACCGGTGCAATTTAATTCCTGTATTCCATTCGTCATAGCCCGGTTCGGCCATCGCGCATGCCCCGAAGGAGGCATTCCGGCCGCCGCCAGCGAGGGCCATGCTGGAGGCATGACCATACCCACATTTACGGCCGTCGTCCGGGAGCGGTCCGACGGCGCCGTCGACTTGATCTGCCCCGACTGCGGCGAGCTTATCGCGACCGTGCCGAGCCGCCGAGCCGCCGCGCTGCCTGCTTCAGCACGCCGGTCGTCGCGGCGCATAAAACCAGCTGCGTCGGGGTCTTCGCGGCCACCCGTCAAAGCTGCCGTCCGTGACCGAAACCTGGAAGGCGCGCCTTCAGTTCGCGCTCCATCGGACGGCGGCGCGGTTCTCGTATGGTGTAACCCACTATCGTCATCCCCTCCGACGGGCGGCGTGGCGAGCCGCCACGGAAATCCCGAAGCGGATCCCCACCGCGACAACCCCCCTGGAATGCGCCGAGATTTATCAGGCGGTCCACGCGTGCGAGAAGATCCCCGGAGACGTTGCCGAGGTCGGGGTCTATCGCGGTGGAACCGCAGGCATCATCCTGGCCGCCTCGCAAAAGAGATTGCACCTCTTCGACACCTTTGGCGGTCTGCCTTCCGGCGACGGACAATTCGCGCGCGGGGAATGGTCGGGCTCCATCGAAGATGTGCGCGCAAATCTCGCAGCGTGGGCGCATAGGGTGGAGCTGCATCCAGGCTTTTTTCCGGAGAGCGCCACGGGCATGGAGGGTACCTGCTTTTCTTTCGTTCACCTCGACCTCGATCTACACGAAAGCACACGGGCGGCTCTCGAATGGTTCTGGCCCCGACTGCACCGAGGCGGACTTCTACTCTCGCACGATTATCCGTTCTCCCGGGGCGTCGTGCGCGCCTTCGACGAGTTCTTCCGCGACCGTCCAATCTCGTTCCTGCAGCTCGCCGGAAATCAGTGCCTCGCCGTGAAGATCGATTAACTGGTCCCCACCGTCAGACCATAGACGGTCATATTCCCGTAAACGCCGCTGTTTTCGGTGTCCATCCCGAACCCGTATTGGTCGGGGACCAGGAAATCGGTGTTGGGCGTTTGCAACGCCTCCACGAATGTCTGACCTTTGTCTGGCGAGATGTACCAGGTGCGGTTAGTCCCATCGTCCGCGACCTTAAGGCACAGGGCATTTGGATTTTGGTCGAAGACCGCGGCGAGAGGCGTGTAGCTGGAGTTCCACGACGTCGCCGAATTCCATTTGATCACCGACACGGCACCCGACGACGCGGGATTCACGTCGATGCTCACCATCTCACCGCTTGCGCTATTACGCAGGATCAGCATGCAGCGGAGGATCCCCCCCGACGAGACGAGATAGGAGGAGGCGTTCAATCGCACGGAGTAGGGAGGGGGCGGCAGCGTCGTGACGAGGGCGCTGATGTTCACCCCGACCGCTCCCGCGGTCAGGGCCATCGTCACTGGGCCGGTCCCACCGGCCCCGAACGAGGAGATGCGGCTCGCCCAGTTGACCTGTATCATCCCCGAAACCGCAGGGGGAAAGGTCGTCGAGGAGGGAGGAGCGTCCACCGGAACGACGCCCCCCCCGCCTCCTCCCGAGCCCGTCGCGCTGATGACGCCGCCGGAGCTCACCGTGATGCTGCTGCCGTCCGGTTTCACGACGCCCAGGGCCCCGGCAGTGGCGGCGGGTACGCTGATGACGCCGGCACCGCTGACCAGCACGGTGGCGCCGTCGGGCTGCACCAGACCGAGCTTCGCTGCGGTCGCGGCGGGAATGGAGATTTCGCCGGCGGGAGAGATCAGCACCGTGGCACCGTCGGGCTGCACCAGTCCCAGTTTCGCCGCAGTCGCGGCGGGAATCGAGATTTCCCCCACCCCCGAGACCAGCACGGTGACGCCGTCGGGCTGGACGACGCCGAGCTGCGCGGAGGTCGCGGCCGGGACGCAGGCCGAAACGTTGCGGACCGTCGCGGGATTGAGCGACGGCGGATCGGCCTGCCACTCGACATTCAGCGCTCCGGCGGCAGCGGCGGGCGTCGTGTTATTCAGATTGATGGTCTGCGTCGGCATGAGTCGAAGTAAGTCCCTCTCTAACTCCCATTGATCGTCCAGCCGGCCGCGCCGCCGCCGGTGACCATCACCGTAGCCGACCCGGCGGACGCGGGGACCGCGACGCTGCTCGCCGTGACGGTATGGGCGCCCGCGGCGCCCGGCGCCTGGTAATTGCCGTTGGCGTCGATCGTGCCGACGGACGTGTTGCCGCCGGCGACCCCGTCCACGCTCCACGTCACGCTCTGGTTGGCGTTGCCGCTGATGGTCGCGGCGAAGGAGATCAGCCCTCCGGCCGCCACGCTGGCCGACTGCGGGAGCACCTGCACGACGGTCGGCAACCCCGCGCTGGGCGTCGCGAAGATCGCGAAGACATCGGCCTGTCCTCCCCACGTATCGCCGCCGTTATCGTCGAAGGTGATGTGCACCACATTCGAGGCGTCGAGATAGCAGCTCCCAACGCCCTGCGCCTCGTGATTCGCGCCGGCGACGGGTGTTCCCAGGCTCGATCCGACGATAGCCTGGAGCGTCGATCCGTCGCCCGCGGCCGCGGGGATCTGGAACGTGGCGCCGTTGGCCATCGATTTCTGGCAGCCGGCGCCGAAGGTCATCCCGCTCGGCAGCGTGCACTGCATCCAGTTCGCCCCGCCGAGGGTCTGCGTGGTGACGGTCCCCATGTTGTTCTTCCAGCCGAAGATCAGCACCGTCGCGTGACCGTTCCAGGTATGGCCCTCGCAATCCGAGGCCTCGACGTGCACCACGTTGCTCGCGTCCACATAGGCGCCAACGTTGTACATCACGTTGCCGTCGTTGGTCTGGTCGTGCACATACGCGACCATGAAGATCTGCGACGCGGGGATCGATGCCCAGTCCGCGGGCATCGTCACGGTCGCGCCATCGGCGAGCACCACGCCGCCGAAGATAATGACCTCGCCGCCGTCCAGAGTGAGCTCCAGCCACGCGTAGCCGTTCGACTGCGTCATCTGGTCGGGACTCAGCCAGCTGAGCGCCGCGAATCCGACGTCGCCGCTCCACGTCGTGCTGCCGTCCGAATAGATCAGTGAGTGCCTCTGTTCGCCTTCGTGCGAAGTGTCGATGCGCTGCTGGTCATCGGTCCGCTGGTAGGGTTCTTCGGAACCGGCTATTTCAGCGGATTCACCGTCATCGCGGCAGAACTGTTTCCGGCGGCACTGCGCGGTTCGGCAATGGGCTTCGTCTACAACATTGGCCGTCTGGTGAGCGCGGCTGCGCCCTGGCTGGTCGGCCGCGTCTCCGAGAACACCGGCCTGGGAGCAGCACTCTGCCTGACTTCGGGAGGCTTTTTGCTGGCCGCGCTGATTGCCACCGGGCTGCGCATGCCGGCGCAGGAGGCGGGCCTGTAAAACAGGAGCCACGCTCGGCGGTCCGGAGTCAGCCGAATCGCCATTTCTGCCACTTTCCGCATCGCTGCCTGGAATCCTGCATCTCCAGCCTGTACTCTCAACCTGGCCCCTTTATGAAGATCGGAATCACCTGTTATCCCACCTACGGCGGCAGCGGCGTGGTCGCCACCGAGCTTGGCATCGAACTGGCGGCCGCCGGGCACCAGGTCCATTTCATCGCCTACTCTCAGCCTTTCCGCCTGCGGGGCCGGGAACAGGACATCGCCTTCCATGAGGTCTCGGTCTCGAACTATCCGCTCTTTGAATATCCGCCCTACGATCTGGCTCTGGCCACCCGCATGGCCGAGGTTGCGGAGTACTACGAGCTGGACCTGCTGCACGTGCACTACGCAATTCCGCACTCGATCTCGGCGTATCTGGCGCGGCAAATGCTGGCCGGGCGTAACCGGCATCTGCCCTTTATTACCACCCTGCACGGGACCGATATCACGCTGGTGGGGCTGGATCACTCCTATCTGCCGATCACCCGCTTCGGCATTGAAGAGAGCGACGGCGTAACCGCGATCTCGAATTATCTGCGGGAGAAGACCATTCAGGAGTTCCATCCCCGGCGGGAGATCGAGGTCATTCCCAATTTCGTGAACTGCGATGTGTACACCCCGCTCGGCCAGGAGGAACGCGAAGCCGGCCGCCGCCGCTTTGCGGAGGACGGCGAGAAGATTCTCGTGCATCTTTCGAACTTTCGCCCGGTCAAGCGCACGGCCGATGTCGTTCGGATCTTCGCCCGGCTGGCCCGCCACATTCCGGCGCGGCTGCTGATGATCGGCGATGGTCCTGACCGCTCTGCCGCGGAGTGGATCGCGCACCGGAAGGGGATTCAGGATCGGGTTCACTTCATGGGCAAGCTGGGCAGTGTTTCGGAAATCCTGCCGCTGGCCGATCTGCTGCTGATGCCGAGCGAACTGGAATCCTTCGGTCTGGCGGCGCTGGAGGCGATGGCCTGCCGCGTTCCCTCCATCGCCACGCGCGTGGGCGGCGTTCCCGAACTCATCGAGGACGGAGTCACCGGCCGCCTCTTCCCCGTCGGCGATGTGGACGGCATGGCCGCCGCCGCGGTGGAACTGCTGAGCGACCCCGACCGGCACGAGGCCATGGCCGAAGCCGCCCGGCACACCGCCCGGACCCGCTACTGCGCCTCGAAGATTCTCCCTCTCTACGAACGTTTCTATGAGCAGGTGCTGGGCGTTTCGCCTTAGTGGATCATGTTGAGCGTGTCCTGCGAGATGGAGTCGAAGGTGGTGATGGCCTTGGAGCTCGCATCGAACGCCTGCTGCTCGACAATAAGGTTGGAGAACTGCGTCGAGATATCGACGTTCGATCCCTCCAGCGCTTCGTCCTGAATCGTCCCCAGTCCCGCCGTTCCGGCCACGCCGATGCTGGCCGCGCCGGAGGCGAGCGTCGCCTGGTAATTGTTGCCCGCGGCCAGAATCAGCCCCTGCTGGTTGTTGATGCTGGCCAGCGCCAGCTGTCCCACCGGCGTGGTCATCCCGTTGGTGAACTGGGCGGAGATCACGCCGTTCTGGTCGATGGTGAAGCCATTCGACTCGCCGCCCGCATAGCCGTTCTGCAAGGTCCCGGAGACGCCGGAGGCCTGCGCCGTCTGGCTGATCGCGGGCTGATGGTTGGAGCCATAGAGGTTCCAGGTGAAGTCGAGGCCGGTCGCGCCGTCGGAGAGTCCCGCGAAGCTGATTCCGCTGATATTTGTCACCGGAGAGGTCAGGGTTCCGTTGCCGTTGAAGGTCAGCAGGCCGGAGGCATTGCTGGAAACCGGCTCCTGCACAACGCTGCCGGAGGTGGAGAAGTTGCTGCCGGAAATCTGCAGCGTGTTGCCGGGAGCGGTTACGGTCACGCCGGTAATGCCCGCGGTGTTCACGGCATTCTGCAGATCGGCTGCGTAGGTGCTGATCGACTCGCCCGCGGTGATCGACGGAGCGGTGATGGTTGCAGTGCCGCCGGCCGTCTTTCCGGAAATGGTGAGGTTCGTGGAAGGATCCACCGTCCCGATCGATCCTCCGGACTGCGAAAAGGCGTAAGTATCGGTTGTCGTCCCGCCTGACGTGCTGGAAGCAGCCGTCAGCGTATCGGGCAGCGAGAGGTTGTACGCCCAGTTCCCGCCGCCCTGATTGGTGAAGTTGATGGTTGCAACATGGGAAACGCCCAGGGAATCGTAGATCGTCACGGAGGCGGGAACGGTGCTGCCCACTGCCGAGGAGGCGTCCAGATTGGCGGTCACGGAAAGCGAGGTCGTCGCCAGCGGCTGCTGGACAGCGTTGGTGGGAATGACGATGGGGACGAGCGGCGCGTTCGTGTTCACCACGCCGTTGACCACCGGGTATCCCATCACCTGCTGGCCATCCTGGGTCGTCAGATGGCCGTCGGGGCTCTGGGTGAAATTTCCGGCGCGGGTGTACTCGATGGTGTTGCCGTCGCGCACGACAAAGAAACCGTTGCCGTTGAGGAACACGTCGGCGGCGTTGCCGGTTTCCTGGATGCTGCCCTGGGAGAAATCGGTTTCGGTCGAGGCGACCTCCGTCCCCGCACCGATCTGCAGCGGGTTGCCCGAACCGGTGTTGCCTATCTGCTGATAGAAAAGGTCGCCGAAGGTGACGCTCTGGCTCTTGAACGCCGTGGTGTTCATGTTGGCCAGGTTATTGGCGATGGTGTCGAGCGCCTCGGATGAAGCTTTGAGCCCGGTGAGCGGAATGGAAAAGGATGACATCGTTCCTCCGTAAAAGTGCCGCGCGCGCCTTCAGCGTGCCGGGTTGGGGTTGGAAGCCGGGAGATGCAGCCGGGACGAGCTGACCGGACTCGGCGCCGGGCTGGATGCTGAGGAGGCCAGGGCGCTGACGATCCGGGAGGCAGCAGCTCCGCGGCCGGGGACGCTCAGATTCCCTGTGGTGCCGCCGCGCGTTGCGGAACCGGGCGATGCGACGGCGCGGGTGACCGCGCCTGCGGCGCTCGCCGATGTTGACGAGCTGGTGGAAGTTCCCCCGCCCAGGTCCTGGTTGATCTGCATGAGCTGCTGCAGGCTGTTCACCTGCACCAGCTGATTGATGTACTCGTTGGGATCGGTATCGGCCGTGGGATCCTGGTTGCGCATTTCCGTCACCAGAAGCTCGAGAAAATCGTTGGCCGTGATGGACGCCGAACCTGAATCCGATGCCGGGCCGGAGGTCGCCGCGGAGCTCGCATCCATCGCCGGCCTTGCCGCGAAGGGCGAGATTCCCTGACTTGTGTTCAACTGCATCGCTGGTTCCTTTCGCCGGGCTTTCATCAGGCCCGGACGCTGAAATAGCTCAGATTTTCCTCATCCGCTTCGACAGCTGTGCCGGCAAGAGAGAGCTGTTCGCTCCCGCCCCGGCTTTCTGGCTGGGTTTGCGCCTGGCCGGAGGAACTCTGGCCGCTGTGGGCAGAGGATGAGAACGGCTCCGAAGCGAGCGTCGCGATACGGACATGCTGGCTCGCGAGATACTCGCGCATTGCCGGCAGCTGAGCCGCCAGGGCCGTATGCGCTTCGGGGGATGCCGCGACAACCGCTGCAATGTGACCCGCCGCGGCGTGGGTGCGGACCTCCACCCATCCCAGTCCGGCATCGCGAATGCCGACCTCCAGCCGCTGCGGGCCGCTGGCCAGCACCTGCGGTGGCGGAGCGGAATCCATGCGCTCAAAGGCCGCGTGGGCTGAGGGACGAAGCTGCTCGCCGGGCAAAGCACCGATGGCCCTTTGCCCCGCTGCACCGGGAACTGGCAGGGAGGCAACCGGAGCGGAAACGGCCGAACCTGAGTCTGCATTGGCCGGATGGAGCCCCGGGAATGAGGGACTCCGAAGCCCCTCCGTCCCGCCGTGGGTCCGGGGCGAGGTCTGCCGCCCAGCGGCATCAGGAAGTGCTGCAGCCCTGGCGGCGTGTTGCGCGGTGGCAGGCTGGATTTCCGCGGAGTTGCTTCCGTCGTCCGCAGAACGTGCCGGAGCAGGCGAGAAGCGCGGAACACCCTGAATGCGGTGTGCCGTTGCCGTGACCGGAGGAAGAGCCTGAGCGCAATCCGGCGAAAGTGCTGAGGGCGGCGGCAAAATCGTCGGGGCCGCGACCGAGGCCAGGGGAGGCGCTGGCGCTGTTGGCGCGGCATTGCCGGCGACCGGCTGCGATGAGTGCGGCGTCGTGTCCGGCGTTCTCGAAGCTGTGGTCTTCTTCCCTGCTGCCGGCGCCGCGATTCTGGACTGGCCCGGCGTTTTTCCCGCAGACCTGGCTGACACCGTTCCTGTGAATACCGGCTCGGCAGCGAACTCGATATCGGCCGGGGAGACAGCCTCCCTGGTTGCCGAAGAGGAGGCGGATGAAGGCTCCGGGACTTCCGCCGGGGATTCGCTCCGGAGATATTGCTGCGGCTTGGCGGTGGTCTGCGTATCCGCCTTCGAGGGTCGCCCTGCGGGGGAAGCTGCCGCATTCGCTGTGTGCGGCGTTTTCGGGCCCCCCTGCTGCGACAATGCGGCTTCCACTGTTGGTGCTTTGCCTCCGAAACCCTCCCGGCTGGAACCGGCATGAATTCCGGCAGGCGCAGCCGCGGTCGTCGCATGAGCCGACGATCCCGGCGTGTCGGGTGTCCTGCCCGGTATCGAGGATCGATCGAGCATCCACAGCCGGAACGGTGCAGCTCCGTCTGCCGCCTTCGATACCTGGCTTCCGGGAAGCGCGTCGGCTGGGCTCTGGGATGCGCGGCTGGCAACTCCGCTGAGATGCAAGGGCAATCTCCTCTGTCCCGCAACGATGCACAACGCGGGCCCAACTCGTGGGCGAAAAATGAGAGGGCTCTAACGAGACTGGCGCTTTCGCGAAGACCGGCTCCGGAACCAGTCGTCGAGGTGTTTCTGTTCGCGCCGCGCCCGCTCGGCTCTCTCTGCGCGGTCCGCCTCGCTGATGAGACTCTCGATCTGGCGGCGCTCGACGCGCCGTGCCATAAGCTCTTCCCGCGCCGCATCGACCAGGGGTCTCCGGGCTTCGGCCAGACCCGCAAGCCGCCCGCTCTTCCAGCGCGCGAGTTCTGCATCCATGATTCCGGTGATCCAGTCTTCCCCGGCGGTCAGCAGGCGCAGAGCCCTGGCCCGCGCGTGGCAAGCCAGCTGCTGCTGGCGCTCCGCCTCGGTGTCCAGACGTCGCATCTCGGCGCTTCTTCTGCCCAGTTCCTGCGCCGAGAGGGTTTCGAAGAGCGCGCGGACCCGCAGCAGACGCACCAGCCCACTCTTCATGCGTCGACCTCCGCGGCAAACCCCAGCAGGCGCGCCCGCGCATCGGCAAAGGTCTCCTGCTCGCGCGCCGTCTGGGCCAGGAATGCGCGGAGCGCAGGGCGGAAGCGGAGAGCGCGATCCAGATCCGCATCGCTGCCCGGCTTATAGGCGCCGATCCGCACCAGATCCTCGGAGCGCGCCCAGGCGGAGAGCATGCGGCGGATCGTGGCCGCGGCCCGCGTGTGCTCTTCCCCGGCGACCACCGGCATGAGACGGCTGATCGACTCCAGGATGTCAATGGGCGGATACCAGCCCTCGGCTGCCAGAGCGCGCGAGAGCACCACATGGCCGTCCAGATACGAGCGGACCGCATCCACCAGGGGATCCTGCAGATCGTCGCCCTCCATCAGGACAGTGTAGAAAGCCGTGATGCTGCCCTCGCGGAAGCGGCCGGCACGCTCCACCAGCCGCGCCAGGCGGCTGAAGACCGAGGGCGTGTAGCCGCGCGTGGTGGGCGGCTCGCCCGCGGCGAGGCCAACCTCGCGGGCGGCCATGGCGAAGCGGGTCAGCGAATCGAGAACCAGGAGAACGTGCTTGCCCGCGCGCGCAAAGTATTCCGCAATGCTGGTCGCGGCCAGAGCCGCGCGCATGCGCAGCAGCGGCGACTGGTCCGATGTGGAAACCAGCACGACGGCGCGGCGGCGGCCGTCGGCACCGAGGCTCTCTTCGAGGAATTCTCCGACTTCCCGGCCGCGCTCGCCCACCAGGCCGACGACAATCACCTCGGCATCGCTGTTGCGGGTCATCATGCCGATCAGCGTGCTCTTGCCGACACCGGAGCCGCCGAAGATGCCGACACGCTGCCCGCGGCCCACGGTCAGCAGCGCATCGATCGCCCGGATGCCGGTGCCCAGGGATTCGCGGATCGGCTCGCGGTCCAGCGGAGCCGGTGCGGGATGTTCGAGCGGAACGGTGGTTTGCAGCACTGGCCGCCGGCCGCCGTCGAGGCTCTGGCCCATGGCGTTGAGCACGCGGCCGATCAGGTCCTCGCCGACCTCGACGTGCGGGGTGACGCCCAGCGCGGAGACGCGGTCGCCATAGCGAATACCGTCCGGCGCATCGAGCGTCATCGACAGGACGCCGGAACCATGAAACCCGATCACCTCGGCAGGATGACTGGCGCCCGCAGCGTCGCGAATCTCGCAGCACTCGCCCACCGAGCAGGGCGGCCCCACCGACTCGATGGTCTGGCCGGTGGCCTCGACCACGCGTCCCTGCCAGCGCAGAGGCGAGCGCTGGCGCAGGCGCGAGAAGTAGGTGCCCAGCAATTCCATTTACGGCCGTCCCGGGGAGTTCTGCGGCACGGCGCGCTGAGCGCGCACGTCGAGCAGATCGAAAAAGCCGCGCTCAATCTCCGCAATCTGCGCGCGCACGCCCAGGTCCACGCTGCCCAGGCTGGTTTCAAGCAGGGCCTGGCAGACCTGCATTTCGGGATCGGCCACCACCTCCGGACGAAGCGGCAAACCGGGCATCAGCCGCAGCATCTCGGCCCACATCTCCCGCTGTTCGGCAGGCACGCGCAGCCGCACCTCGGTCGATTCGGCGAGCTGCCCCAGGGCGACGCGCACGGCGCCGGTCAGCAGCAGCGGATCCATCTGCGCCTCGCGGTGCAGGATGCGCTCCGCGATGGCCAGCGCCAGGCGCACCACCTCGTGCTCCACCCGGGCCAGGTAGTCGTCCCGATGGGAGCGGAAATCCTCGAGAGCGGCGCCGAGTTCCGCGGCGCGCTGCTGGCGCCACGCCGCCTGATCGCCCTTTGCCAGTTCCCGACCCTTTTCGAGTCCCTCGCGCCGGGCCACATCCAGCTGCCGGCCGAATTCCTTCTCCCGCTCCGCGAGTCTGGATTCCAGTTCACGCACGCGCGCGGCGGGATCCGCAGGCGATCCCAGTTCCATCACCGGAATTGCACCGCCGGCCAGCACCGGGTACTCCATCGGACGGATCGTCGTCTCCGCTTCGCTCAGCATCGTTCTCCTTCCCGCTACACGATGAAATCGTCGCCCTGTTCGAGCTTGAGAATCACCTTGCCCTCGGCTTCCAGCTGCCGCGCCAGGGCCAGAACCTCCTGCTGCGCGCCGGCCACCTCGCGCGCGCGCACCGGTCCCATGACCTCCATGTCCTCCTTCAGCATCTCGGCGGCGCGGGAGGACATCGCGGCAAAGGCATGGGCCCGCAGATCGTCGCGCGCACCGCGCAGGGCCAGCGCCAGCTGCCGCTTGTCGGCAGCCGCGACGATCTCGCGCATGCTCGCCGGCGGGATGGTGACCATATCCTCGAAGGTGAACATCAGATTGCGGATACTGAGTGCCATGGCGGTATCGGCCGCTTCAATCTCGTCGAGGATCTTCTTCGCCTCTTCCGATTCCATGCGGTTCAGCAGATCGGCCACCGCCTTGAAGCCGGCATAGGCGCGGCGGCCGGTGTCGCCCATGCTCTCGAGGCGGCGGTGCAGGATCATCGCCACCCGCTGCGCCATCTCCGGCGAGAACTGTCGCATGGCCGCCAGCCGCCGGACCGCTTCCACGCGCCGCTCCTCGCTGAGGCTCTCAATCAGCAGCGAGGCGCGCCGCGCATCGAGGTGGGCCAGCACCACGGCGACGGTCTGTGGATTCTCGCTTTCGAGGAACTTGCCCAGCTGCTGCGGATCCACCCGCTGCAGCATCGTCAGATCGCTCTGGCTCGCCTCCTGGGCGCGGCGCACCAGCGCCAGCAGATCCTCGGCGCGCTGCTTTCCAAAAGTCTCGACCAGCAGTCGGGTGGCGTAATCGAGGCCGCCGTGGACCATGTACTGCTGGGTCTCGAGCATCTCGCGAAACTCTTCGACGACCTGGAGCGAAAGCTCGGGCGGGATGTTGCGCAGGCCCGCGATCTCCTCGGTGATACGCTGCACGTCGGGCTCGGCCAGGTTCTGGAGGATCTTCCTGCCCAGCTCATCGCCGACGGCCACCAGAAAGATCGCCGCCTTGCGCACCCCGCTCAGCGGCTGCCGATCGAGGTCGGCGGAGGCGGGCAGACGCAGGGTGGGCGAAGCCATCGGCTCACTCCGAGCGGATCCAGCTCTCGAGCAGCCGCGTGCTCTGGGCCGGTTCGCGCTTCACGGCCTCCGAGACCTGCTCAAAGACGCTCTGGGCGCGCAGCTTCGCCTGGTGCTCAGGCGAAAGCTCCCGCGGTTCGGGTTCCGCCGGAAGATGAGCCGCGGCGGCAGCGGACGGCTGCCCTTTGGGGGCTCGGGCGAGCGGAGGCGCAGCCAGCAGGCGCAGCGCGGGCCGGGCGACCAGCATGAAGAAAGCCAGAAGAGCGACGAGGATGGTTCCATAGCGCAGCAGCACCTGGGACTGAGACGCCATGGACAGCACGCGGTCGGCAATCGTGGGCTCGGGCGCCGCGGCGTTGTCGTCAAAGGCCAGCGCCTCGACGGTGACCTGATCGCCGCGCGCCGAATCGAAGCCGATGGCCGACTCGGCCAGGTCGGAGAGGCGCTTCATCTCGTCCGCGCTGCGCGCCTGCCAGGTGACCCGCTTCCCCTGCGCGGTCCGGCGGTAGTTGATGAGCACCGCGGCGGTGATGCGGCGCACACGCCCCGGCCCCTGCACGGTGTGCCGCGTCTTCTTCGAAACGCCGTAAGTCGCGCTCTCCTGCTTCGAGCTTTCGGATGAGGGGTTGGGAGCCGGGTAGAGCGGCGGTCTGGCATTGGGAGCGTTGCTGGCGGTTCCGGGGATCCCGGAGGCCTGCGGCGCGCCCGAGGTTTGCTCGTTGCGCTGCATGGAAAGAGTGGCCGCCTGGGCCGGATCGTAGCTTTCATCCACCTCATCGGCGGAACTGGAGTCGTACTCCACATTGACCGAAGCCCGGACATTCCCGGCGCCCGCCACCGGTTCCAGCGTCTCCACCAGCCGTTCGGCCATCTGCTGTTCGCGCGCGCTCAGAGCCGCGTCGCCGCCCCGCCGACCCAGCAGACCACCCCCGTCGGCGTCTACCAGAACCACATTCCCGGGGCGCAGATCGTCGACAGCGCCGGCCACGAGATTGGCAATGGCCTCCGCCTCGCCATCGGAGAGAGTCCGATGCCGCAGGCGGAGCACCACCGCGGCCCGCGCGTCGCGCTGCTCGGTGGTGAACAGCGAATCATGCGGGAGAACCAGATGAACCCGCGCCGACTGGACCGAAGAGAGGGTTCCGATCGTGTGCTCCAGTTCGCCCTCGAGCGCCCGCTGGTAATTGACCCGCTCGTCGAATTCCGAGCCCATCCAGTTGGGCTTGTCGAAGAGATCGAAGCCCATGCGGCCGCTGCGGGGGCCTCCTTTCGCCGTGGTTGCGAGCCGCGCCTTGTCGAGGTTCTGCGCGGGAACGAGCAGCGCCGAGCCGTCGGGCGAGACATCGAAGGGAATGCCCGCCGTGGTGAGCTCCTGAGCCATCTGGCGGGCATCGTCGGGATCGAGCCCGGCATAGAGGGTGCGCCAGTCGGTGCGCCCGGCGTACCACATCAGCCCTCCAAGGCAGGCGAGCACCAGCAGAGCCGCTGCCGCCAGACGGCCCCTGCGCGCCGGCTCCATGCTGCGCAGCTGCGCCATCGCCTGCGTGGCCAGGGCGACGGCGCGCTCCGGGATCGTCAGCGCACTCTGCGGTTTGTCGCTCTTCTCCGCCATGGCCTGCTCAGAACTGCATGCTCATTACCTGCTGGTAGGCAGCCACCGCCTTATTGCGCACCGCCAGCGCCAGCTCAAAGGCCATATCCGCCTTCTGGGTGGCGATCATTGCATCGTGAATCTCGACGCCGCTGCCCTCGATCAGCCCCGTCACCGCCGCGGAAGCCTCCTGCCGGAGGTTGTCGACGCCGGTGAGCGCAGACTGCAGGGCATCGGCAAAGGGCGCGGCACCGGCGGCCGGGCGGGCAAGCGGATTCGCGCCGGGGACGGCGGCGAGCGAGGGCAGCGAGGAAAGGAGGGTTGTCTGCATGGCGATTCCCCTATCTCAGAATGTCCAGCGAGGAGCTGATCATCCCTTTTTCCGCCTGCACCGCCGAACTGTTGAGTCCATAGGCGCGCGTGGCGCCCATCAGATCGACCATCTCGGCCAGCGGGTTGATGTCGGGATAGGAGACATAGCCGTCCCTGTCGGCATCCGGATGACCGGGATCGTAGCGCCGCAGCGGCGCTCCCGGATCGGCGACCACAGCCGAGACCCGCACCCCCCCGACCTCCTCGTCCGAGCCGGGCAGGGCCGTGCCGGAGGCGCCGAGCATCTGGCTGGCGAAGCTCTGCCGCGGGGCTGCCGAGGTGAAGACCACATGCTGGCGGCGATAGGGGCCGCCCTCGGCGGTGCGCGTGGTCTCGGCGTTGGCCATATTGGCCGCCACCACCTCCGCCCGGATGCGCTCGGCCTCCAGAGCCGATCCGCTGACGTCCATCACTCCGAATAGATTCACCTTCGTCTTCCTTCCCTGCTTCCGGTCTTCCTGCGGTCTTTGTGCCGCTCCTGCTTCTGGTCCTCTTCAGGCTTCACTTCTGGTCTTCGTGGATCGCGTCCATGACACGGGTGAACTCGCGCTTGAGCAGCTCCACCCCGGCGCGGAAGCGAAGCTGGGCTTCGGCCATGTTCATGCCTTCGCGATCCATCGAGACATCGTTGCCGTCCGGCCGCTCGAGCAGCCCGCCGACCTCGCCCACGCGCGGCGAAGGCGCGGCGTTGCTGGTTTGCCTCGGCGATTCGAGCGACCGGGCCATCTCCGCTGCGAAATCGAAGCCTACCGTGCGATAGCCGGGCGTATCGACGTTGGCCATATTCCGGGCGGTCAGCTTCAGCTCGAGCGTCGAAAGGTCCAGATACCTTCCCAGCGCATCGGCCATCGGGGTTGCGATCTGCATCGTCTGCTTCTCCATCAGGGACCGTTGCAGGAACGAGGCCCGCGCGGGCCCGGCAGGATTAGAAAGCCCTCATTCGGCCAGGCCGAATTCGATCTCTTCCTCGCCGATCAACGGCCGATCTTCGGCCAGGATCCAGGCCCGCTCCAGCACATGCTGGAGTTCCCGTACATTGCCCGGCCAGGAATGGGCCGCCAGCCGGGACAGCGCGCCGGGAGTGATTCGCTTCGCAGGCTCGTCTTTCGAGAAGCCTTCGAGGAAATGCCGCGCCAGCGTCTCGATATCCGCCGTCTTTCCCGCCAGCGCCGGGGTGCGGATGAGAAAAACGCTGAGGCGGTAATAGAGGTCCGGGCGGAACGCCGCTTCCGAGGCCAGGCGAGCCAGCGGCCTGTGCGTCGCAGCCACGATTCTCACATCCACCTTCACCGGTTCGTTTTCACCCACGCGCTGCAGTTCGCCGTTTTCGAGGAAGCGCAGCAGCTTGGCCTGCAGGCCGAGCGGCATCTCCCCGATCTCATCCAGAAACAGCGTGCCTCCGTGCGCCGCCTCGATGCGGCCGGTGCGTCCCTGCACGGCGCCGGTGAAGGCGCCGCGGCTGTGGCCGAAGAGTTCGGCCTCGAGCAGCGCTTCGGGAATGGCGGCGCAGTTGAGCGCCACCAGGGGCCGTGCCGAGCGCGGGCTGAGCCGGTGAATGGCGCGCGCGACCACCTCCTTGCCGCTGCCCGTCGGCCCCTCGATGAGAACCGGGGTGGTGCGGGGAGCGACGAGGCGGATGCGTCGGCTGACCTCGACGAGCGAGGGGTCGGATCCGATCAGCTCCGGCAGGCGCGCGGAGATGGAAACGGGCCGCCGCGCGGATTCCGGCGTCACCTGGGCGGCGCGCCCGTCGAGCGGCGCCTGATCGGTGAACGCGACCGATCCGGGAGACTCCAGATCCGGCGCCGTGTTCCAGATGGCGCCGTCGGTGGACTGGGCCCTGCGCAGCGCGTGCAGCACCTCGTTGCGGCGCGGGCTTCGCGAGGAGCCGTTCGGCACCGAGGCGTCGGCCATCACCAGATCGACGCCCGGATGCCTCCGCTCGAATTCGGCGACGAACTCGTGGATCTCAAGGTCGGGCAGCCAGGAATCGAGCACCACGGTTTCGGCCGGGGAAGACTCGATACAGGCCAGAATTTCCGCGCCGCCCGCTGCTTCGCGCACCTGCCAGCGCAGGGCCTGCAGCGCATCGCGCACGCGACGGCGGAAGGAGACGTCTGCGCTGGCCAGAATGGCGGTTCGCGGGGTCGTGAGGGTGAGTTGCTGTGCTGTGGCGGCCATCGGTCTTCCTCCCTCAGAGTGTTGGTGCAGCGTCAGCTTCCGGGCCGATCATGTAGCCCATGCCGCGGACGGTACGGATCAGCGGGGCCGCAGCTGCGCCCTCCTGCTGCGGCAGAGGATCGCGCAGCTTATGGCGCAGGTAGTTAATGTAGACGTCCACGATGTTGGTTCCCGAGTCCGGGCTCATGTTCCAGACCTTGTCGAGCAGGGCTGCGCGGGAAACGGGGCGGCCCCGATTCAGGAGCAGGCACTCGAGCAGCGCAAACTCCTTGTTGGTCAGAACGACCGGCTCTCCGGCCCGGGTGACAGAATGCTCCACGCGATTGACCTCAAGATCCCCGTGGCGCAGTACCAGGCCGGGGGAGCGGCGGCGCAGCAGCGCCCGGCAGCGGGCGCGCAGTTCCGCAAAGGAGAAGGGCTTCTGCATGAAGTCGTCGGCGCCCATTTCGAGACAGCGCAGCCGGGTTTCGGGTTCCTGGCGCGCGGTCAGGATGAGAATGGGCAAATCCTCGGTGAGCGAGCGCAGGAATTCGAGGACCTCGGTCCCGTCGCGGCGCGGCAGGTTCAGGTCGAGAACCGCCATATCCGGGGATTCCCTGCGGGCCAGATCCATGGCCATCTCGCCGTCGGTGGCCAGAGTGACTTCGTGGCCCTCCGTTTCGAGACCGCGCGCCAGAAAGGTTCCGAGAGCGCGGTCGTCGTCTGCAACCAGCATGCGCATGTCAATGTCTCCCGGACCCAACATCTCGCGATGCATGAGGGAAATCCAGAGGAGGGATGAGAAAAATCCAGGAGCAATTCCAGAGTGGCAGGGCGTGGCGCAGGAAGTTCCCAAATGGGAAACAGAAATTCAGGATCGCGGCGGCCCCCGGTTCGCCTTTTGTTCGCTATAATGCGCGCATGGCGATCACACGGCGGCAAAAGGAAGTGCTGGACTTCATCTCCGGATTCGTGCAGCGCAACGGTTACTCCCCGTCTTTTGAGGAGATCGCGCGCGGCCTCGATCTGCGCTCGCTGGCAACGGTGCACAAGCACATCACGAATCTGCAGAACAAGGGACTGCTGGCGCGGTCGCACAACCGGAGCCGCTCTCTGGACGTGCTGCCCCCGCGGACGAAGGGCCGCAGCATCGATCGTCTGCCGCTGGTCGGCCGCATCGCCGCAGGCTATCCAGTGGAGGCCATGGAGACGGCGGAAAGCATCTCTCTGGGCGACATCATTGGAAACCGCGAGGTTTTCGCGCTGCAGGTGCGCGGGGAGTCGATGCGCGACGAGCACATCGTGGACGGCGATTACGTCCTGGTGGAGCGCACCAGCACGGCGCGCTCCGGCGAGATCGTGGTGGCCCTGGTGCGCGGAGCGGAGACGACACTGAAGCGGTACTATCCCGAAGGGCCGCTGGTCCGCCTGCAGCCAGCCAATCCGGAGATGGAACCGATCTTTGTGCCGGCCGCGCAGGTATCCATCCAGGGCCGCGTGCTGGGCATGCTGCGGAAGTATTAGGACGCCGAGCCGGGCATATCGCTGAATGCGGTCATCCGCCGCCTTGCTCGTCGATCTCCAGCCCGACGGACTGCATGAGCTTCAAAGCATTGCTGGTCTGCACGACGCCAGGCCGGAGGCGGAAGTCAAATCTTAGTTCTCCGTCTTCGATCTGGTCCGCGAAGTGGCAGTTGCTGGCAATGCCATCCATGGAGTCCGGAATCCCGGTGAGGGCGAGGTCGTGGGTGGTGACCAGGCCGACGGCGCCCCGCCGGACCAGCGCGCGCACGATGAAGCGGGTCCCCTCAAAGCGGTCGTGCGAGTTGGTACCGGAGAGCAGCTCGTCGAGCAGGAAAAGCAGCGGTACGGGGCCGTCGGCCAGGTTCGAGAGCAGCTTCAGGCGCCGGATCTCCGCGTAGAAACGGGAGACGCCTCCCTGGAGCGAGTCGAGGACGCAGATGGAAGCTCCCACGGTGAACGGCGAAATGCGCAGCCGCCGGGCGCGGACAGGCGCCCCGCACTGCGCCAGCACCGCATTGATGCCGATGCCGCGAAGGAAGGTGCTCTTGCCGGACATGTTGGGCCCGCTGAGGATCACGAGCTGCGCGTGACGCCCGAGCCGCAGATCGTTGCCGACGGCGCGGCTCGCGGGCAGCAGGGGATGCGCGAGACTTTCGGCCTCGAAACAGGGCTGTTCTTCGCTGAACTCGGGCAGCACGTCGGCGGGATGTTCCCAGGCGTAGCCGGCAAGGGCAGTCAGAGCTTCGATTTCGCCGGCCGCAACCAGCCAGCCGCGGATTTGCGGCCCAAACTGGGCGCGCCAGCGCTCCACGGCGAAGGCGAGCTGGGTTGTATAGAAGACGTAGGAGTCGACCACCCGCACCATGAAATTGTGCCGGCCCTCCAGCCACTCCGCGATGCGATGCAGCCGCCGCACGGCGTGCGACGGTGGGATTCCGCCGGTGGCCAGCTTTGCCTGAAGCGAAGACAGCCACGGCGACTCAAAGGGCTCGCGCTCGAAGATCGCCAGCACTTGGGCCAGAAGATCGAGGTCAGCCGTGGCCTCTTCGGTCCCTTCGACGGAGCGCAGCGCATCACGCCGGAAGAATCGGCCCGTGACGTAATTCACCGCGGAGAGGGCGAGAACAGGCCAGAAGGGAGCCATCGGCGTGCCGGAAATCCCGCTCGCCACCCACGAAACCAGCGTCCAGAAGGCGGTCACAAGCCAGGCGGCTCCCAGCACGGCCGTCAGGCAACGTGCCCAGGGAGCATGGAACAGCGGCCGCTTTTCACCCCAGGCGGCGAGCTTCTCGGGATCGACACCGAGGCGCACAGTTTCTCCCGTGGCAAAGAGGCGCTCGCGGAATTCGACGCGGCCCCTGAGCTCCAGAACGGCTGCCTGGCGCAGGCGCACCTCATCGATGGGGGAGGCGTGCAGAAGCCATCGCGCCAGAGTCTCCTCTCCGGCGCGGGTGCGGGCAGTACAGAGGAGCTCGAAGAGGGAGCCCTGGCCGAAGAGGTCCAGATCGCGGGCGTAGGGGTGCGCCGGATCGAGAAAGCGGTCGCCGGTTTCGCCCGTTCCCGCCCAGCGATCTTCAACCCGCGCCAGCCCGCGATAGTAAAACTCGACCACTCGTTCGCCGGCCCGCACCGCCTGAAGCACGCGCTCGTGCGCCGCAAGGAGGGCAACAAAAGCAAGGAATGGGATGAGCAGCAGGAGCCACAGCAGCGGCCGAGCGTGGAGAAGGAGGATGACGGCCCCGGCACCGGCGAAGAACACAACAATCTTGGCAATTCCCAGCCACCGGTCCTGGCGCCGGGAGCGAGCCAGATGGGTCTGATTCTCGGCGAGGCGGCGGCGGTAGGCGGATGCGGGCGATTCCATAGGAGAACCAGGGGCCATTCTATGGGCTGCGCCGCCCCGGAAAGCCGGATAAGATCGCGAACCCGGGATTGCTTCCGCTCCAAAAGCGAAGGCCCGGATCGCTCCGGGCCTTCCGATTGAACTTCAGCCGAACCTCAGCCGAGGACACGGACAATGCTGCGCGCGATCGTCTCCTTGGGAACGTAGCCGACGATCTGGTCGGCGACCTTACCACCCTTGAAGATCAGCAGCGCCGGAATTCCGCGAATCCCGTAGCGCATGGGCGTCGCCTGGTTGCGGTCCACATCCATCTTGGCAACCTTCAGACGTCCGCTGTACTCGTTGGCAACCTCATCGACAATCGGCGCAAGAGCCCGGCAAGGCCCGCACCATGCAGCCCAGAAATCAACCAGCACAGGCTGCTCCGACTGGAGCACATCCTGTTCGAAGCTGGCATCCGTTACCTCGGCAATTCCCACTGCGGCCATTTTCTTTCCTGTTCCCCCTCCATCCTTAGTCTACCTGATGCAGTAGATGCGCCGGGGTCGGGATGGTCGCACGGCGGTTACGGAGGAGCCAAGGCAGATTGGTCAAAAATTAAGGCGCCCGGATCCATTCGGAGTCTCGGACGCCGGAGCAGCCCTCCCCCAGAACTGCCCACGGATGGGAAGATAGGACTTTTCGCCGGGGGAAGTAAAGCAATCTCTGGTAATTTCGGTAATCGTATGTTGCAGTTACGCAAGCTTCGCCTTCCAGTTACCAATGTTATAGCAGCCTGGCGGCCGCGGTCGGAGCGCGGAAACTCCGGTCAAAACACGTTAATCCTGGCAGGCTCCCGCTCCAGTTCACAGGTCAGAAATTCAACGTGGCTGGAATTGCCGACGGTGTCGGCTACCAGCCGACAGGCGCGCGCGGAAGCTTCTACCGAGGCCGTGAGCAGGAGGACCGCCGGCCCGGCTCCGCTGAGAGCCGCGCCCAGAATGCCATCCCGGCCGGCCAGCGGCAGGAGCCTGGGCAGAAGCGGGCACACCCGCGCCCGCCAGGGCTGATGCAACCAGTCGCGCATGGCTTCCCCGATCACGTCGGATCGCCCGGTGGCGAAGGCGGCCGTGAGGAGCGCGACACGCTGCAGGTTGGCAACCACATCGGCGCGGTCATAGCTCTCCGGGAGCGTGGCGCGTGAGGTTGTGGTGGCGACGGGAAGCTCGGGCATCGCGATCACCGCCCGCCACTCCGGCGGCGGAGACAAGGAGATGGAGTGAACCTGATCTCCGCTGCTGGCGCTGGCAACAAAGCCGCCGAGCCAGCAGGCAGCCGCATTATCGGGATGCCCTTCCAGATGCGATGCCTCCGCGAGGATTCGCACGCGGTCCCAGCCCAGCCCGCCGAAATGGGCGGCGAGGGCGATGCCGGCCAGACGCACCGCGGCCGACGATCCGCAGCCCATGCCCAGAGGGATCTCGTTCCGGACACGCAGGCGCAGCGGCACAAAGGGGCGGCCGTGGGCGGAGAGGGCGGCACGATAGGTCTCGATCAGAAGATTGTTTTCCGTCGTGCCGCAGATTTCGGGATTGCGACCCTCCGCCTCGATGGTCAGATCCGCTGCCGCTTCGGCCTCGACGTGGAGATGCAGCCGCAGAGCGAGAGCGAGTGCATCGAAGCCCGGGCCCAGATTGGCTGACGTGGCGGGAAGCCGGAGATGGATTCGCTTCATCGGGCCACCCGGTCCACCTCACGCAGAACCTGGTCCGCGGAGGCATCCATCTCGATGGGATTGCGGCGGACCACATCGATTTCGGCCTGGAGCGGCGCGGCTTCCGATGCGGTGAGCAACTCGCCGCGATGGAACTGGATGGTGTAGTCGGAATCCTTGAGGGTATGGCCGGTCAGCAGCAGGACGACAGATTCATTCACGCTGACTTTCCCCTGCCCGACGAGCTTCTTCAGCCCGGCGAGCGTCACCGCCGAGGCCGGTTCGCAACCGATGCCTTCAGCTCCGATCTCTGCTTTCGCCAGGGCGATTTCCGCTTCCGACACCTGTTCTACCCATCCTCCGGTTTGCTGCAGGACCCGAACTGCCTTGCGCCACGAGGCGGGATTGCCGATGCGGATGGCGCTGGCCCGGGTCTGCGCGCGCACCGGCTCCAGCCGTTCGCCGCCGAATTCCCTGACTGCGCGTACCAGCGGACTGGCGCCCTCAGCCTGAACCACAGAGATTCTGGGCACGCGCGAGGTCAGGCCCAGTTCCTTCATTTCGAGAAAACCCTTGCCCAAAGCGGAGCTGTTGGCGAGATTGCCGCCGGGGACGATGAGGTGGTCGGGGACCTCCCACTGCAGATGTTCGGCGATCTCGAGAGCGGGAGTCTTCTGGCCCTCGATGCGGTAAGGGTTGACGGAATTCAGCAGGTAGACGGGAGCGCGCTGCACGACTTCGGAGAGCACCTTCACGCAGCCATCGAAGTCGGTGTGCAACTGCAGGGTAAGCGCGCCGTAATCGATGGCCTGGGCCAGCTTGCCCCAGGCGATCTTGCCTTCGGGAAGCAGCACCAGGCTGCGCAGACCTGCGCGCGCGGCGTAAGCCGCCATCGCGGCGGAGGTATTTCCGGTGGACGCGCAGGCGACGCAGCTGAAACCGAGCTCGCGCGCAACGGAAAGGGCCGCGGTCATGCCGGTGTCCTTGAAGGAACCGGTGGGATTCATGCCCTGATGCTTGGCCCAGAGGTTCGTCAGCCCGAGGCGCCGGGCGGCCTGCGGCAGGTGATAGAGCGGTGTGTTGCCTTCGCCCAGAGATACGATGTGCTGCTCGTCGCGCAGGATGGGCAGCATCTCGCGAAAGCGCCAGACGCCGCTCCGATCCGGAATTTCGAGCGAGGAGCGGCGCTCTCTCCACAGCCAGCGAAGCGCGCCGGGGTTGGGCCGCGCATGGCGCGGGCCGCTGAAGCCGGGATAAATCACCTCATGCAGCTCGGCACATTCCCTGCAGCGGAAGTCGCCGCCCAGATCCTGCGGCACGACGATGCGCGAGCAGCCGATACAGCGAAGCTGATGAACTTCATTCTGCATAGACGGGTATTGCCAGCCTACCACCCGCCTCCGAGCCAGAAGATCGGCGGTTTCGCGGCGCGGGTCCGACTCATATTATTCCATCTATGGCACGCGGAAATTTCGTATAAAATCGCAGCATGGCATCGCTCCTGACCCCACGGGAGGCCGCGCTTCGCCTCGGCATCTCCTATCCCGCCATCAAGCAGTGGATCTATCGCGGCAAGCTGAAGGCCATCCGCACCCCTGGCGGGCACTACCGCATTCACGAATCGGAACTGGATGCGCTGCTCTATAAGGCGAAGCGTCCGGATACGCCCAAACGGCAGATGATGCGCACCGTGAGCGGGCGCAATCAGCTGGTGGGCCGCATCGTGGAGTTGAAGATCGAGGGTCTGCTGGCCCAGGTTCGGCTCTCGATCGGCGGGCAGATCATCAACTCGATCATCACGGCCGACGCGGTGCGTGAGATGCGGCTCAAAAAGGGAGAGACGGTTGCGGCTCTGATCAAATCCACTGAAGTGATGGTGCTGCGTGTGTGATCGCCGGCTGCTGGCCGTAGCTCTTTTGATTCTCTGCGGTTTCGCGCCGGGTTTTGCGCAGCAGGTGCGGCGGAATGACGAAACCCTGCGCATCGCTGCCGCCGCCGATCTCCAGCCACTGCTGCCGGCGGTGCTGAGCGCGTTTCAGCAGCAGACCGGCATCCGCACGGAGGCTTCGTATCAGTCCTCGGCCACCCTGGCCACGCAGATCATCAACGGCGCGCCGTTCGATCTGTTCCTGGCCGCCGATCTTGGATTTCCGCAGCGGGTGATCGACGCCGGACGCGCCGAGGAAGCGCGTCCGGTGCCGTACGCGCGCGGAACTCTGGTGCTGTGGACGCGCAATGACTCGGGCGTCGCAACGTTGTCGCTTGAGGCTTTGCGCGGCTCGACGATCCGCTCCATTGCCGTGGCCAATGCGCAGCATGCGCCCTATGGCCGCGCCGCCCAGGCCGCGCTGGAACATGCCGCTCTGCTGGCGGTCGTTCGCTCGAAGCTGGTTGTCGCGGAGAACATCGCGCAGGCCGCGCAGTACGCCGACTCCGGCAACGCGCAGGTGGGGTTCATCTCGCTGACGTCGGCGCTGACGCCGCGGCTGAAGGCCGATGGCCACTTCATCCGTGTGGCCGCCGAGGATTACCCGCCGCTGCTGCAGGGGGCGGTTGTCATTCGCAGGAGCGCAGGGGCCGACCTGGCCAGCCGCTTTCTTGCGTTCCTTAAAGGCCCTGAGGTGGCGAAGACCCTCGACGCCGAGGGGCTTGCGCCCGTCGACCAGGCTGCGTCCCGACCCTGATGGATCTCCAGGCGCTGTGGCTCACAGTGCGTCTCGCCGCAGTCACCACGCTGGTGCTGCTGGCCGTCGGGATTCCCCTCGCGTGGTGGATCGTCTCGACGCGCGCGCGGTGGCGGCCGCTGGTGGAATCCATCACGACGCTGCCGCTGCTGCTTCCGCCCACCGTGCTGGGCTTCTACCTGCTGGTGCTGCTGGGATCGCGCACCGCGTTCGGGCGAGCGGCGGCCCATCTGCTGGGACATCCGCTGGCATTCTCGTTTGCCGGGCTGGTGGTGGGGTCCGTGATTTACAGCCTGCCGTTCGCGGTGCAGCCGATGACGGCCGGTTTCCACGCCGTGGATCCGGCCATCGTCGATCAGGCACGATTGCTGGGGGCCGGGCGGCTGCGCATCCTGCGCGAGATTCTGCTGCCGCTCTCGGCGCGCTCGGTGCTGGCGGCGGCCACGCTGTGTTTCACGCACACGGTCGGCGAGTTCGGTGTGGTGCTCATGATTGGCGGAGACATCCCGGGCGCCACGCGAACGCTCTCCATCGCGATCTACGATCAGGTGCAGGATTTTTCCTACGCGCAGGCGAATCGGACTTCGCTTTTCCTGCTAAGCATCTCGCTGCTCGCGCTTCTGCTGCTGTACGGCCACCGCCGCAGCGAAGGGATCCCTCATGTCTGAGGTCCGCATTCGCCACCGGCAGGGCGGCTTTGTGCTCGATGCCGAGTTCTCGCTGGACGGTGCATGGACGGTGCTCTTTGGTCCTTCGGGCGCGGGAAAGAGCACGTTGCTGCGGATCCTGGCTGGACTGCTGGCGCCGCAGGAAGGCCGCATCACGATCGGCGGCCGCACGCTGCTGGATACCGCGCAGGGCATAGCTGTCCCGGCGGGGCGGCGATCAATCGGATTCGTCACCCAGCAGCCAGCCCTCTTTCCGCACCTGACGGTGCGCCAGAATATCGCTTTCGGCGTCCGCCATCTGAGCGCGCCTGCACGCGCCGGGCGTGTGCACGAGATGCTGCATCTTTTCGGAGCCGAGGCGCTTGCCGATCGCGGCGCAAAGAATCTTTCGGGAGGAGAAAGGCAGCGCGTTGCCCTGGCGCGCGCGCTGGCGCCCGCGCCGCAGCTGCTTCTGCTCGATGAGCCGCTCGCCGCGCTGGACGCCGCATCGGCCAAGGATATTCTGCGGCGTCTGCTGGATTTCGAGGTGCGCGTGCTCTACGTTTCGCACGATCTGGCGGAGATCTGGCGCATGCCCGCTGAGCTCGTGCTGCTCGACCGCGGGCGCGTTACGGCAACGGGCCCGCTGCGGCAGGTGCTGGCGGCCGACCGCGAGCGCCTGCTTGAACAGCTGGGCTCGTGACTACTCCTGCGGCTTGACCCAGACGCTCTGCAGGAACAGATCCTGATCGCGATGCTGATCAGGCCCGGCCTCGGAATGCGCATCCAGATGCATAACCTGCCAGTTGTCGGCGGCGTTGTACATCGGCCAGTTGGGCGCATCCGCGCTGTTGGGATTGCCGTTGCGGGCGAAGTTGGTCCAGTAGGTCTCGATCAGATCGCTGAGCTTGTAATCTTCCGGCTGCCACTTCGCGTTGTTGCGGGAGTCCAGCATGCCGAAGACGTACTCGATCTCATCGGAGTGAAACGCGCCGGAACCGGCCGGATGGTACTTGTCCTCCGGCGAAGGCCGCTCGAAGTGATAGCGATAGACGGGAACACCGCCGCCCGTTTTCACCTGGGCTTCGAGCCACTCCCATGTGCTGAAGGTGATGAAGCGGGCGCCGGCAAAGTCGATGGCGGAACGAACTGCTTCCGCATCGGTGTCCGCCGGGAAAGCGCGCAGGAATTCGTCCGCGCGCGGGCCGAATTCCTTCTCCGCCATCGCCTTAAAGCTCTGCACCGTCGGCGGCTCGGGGTTGTTCACCGCCAGCGCGCTGGGCTCATCGCGATTCCAGCCCGCAAGCAGCGGGACGTGCGCCTGCTTTCCTTCGCTGTAGATCTGGGGAACGCTCTCCGGGAGGAACCACCCGTCGACATCGGGGCCGAAGGGCGGGAAGCCGTTGTGCGTCCTGGTCTCCAGCTTTTGCTGAATGTCGTCGGCGCTCATCGCGCGCAGCGCGGCGAGGTCGGAAGTCCCGAAGGCGGTCATGGCGAAGGCGGGATCGGTCTTCTCGCGCTCGGCGAGCGGGCGAAACGAAAGGCCACGGCTGTAAAAGGCTGCGCCGCTTTCGCCGATGGCGCGGACAAACAGGCCCTGAGCGAGCGGAGAAGCCATCTGCGCACTGACAGAGAAAGACCCTGCCGATTCGCCGAAGATGGTCACGTTGCCGGGGTCGCCGCCGAAGTTCGCGATATTACGTTTCACCCATTGCAGGGCCGCGGTCTGGTCCAGAAGACCATAATTGCCGGCGGCGTGCTGCGGCGACTCGGCCGCCAGTTCCGGAGAGACGAAAAATCCGAAGATTCCCAGCCGGTAATTCATCGAGACCACAACGACGCCCTTGTGAGCGAGGTGCTCGCCATCCTGGCGAGGCTCCGAAGTGCTGCCGCCGACGAAGCCTCCACCGAAGATCCACACCATCACCGGCAGTTTGGCATCCTTTTTCTTCGCAGGCGTCCAGACGTTGAGGGTGAGACAGTCCTCACTCTGGCCGGGATCGCGGAAGACCATGTCGTGGAAGATCGGCGCCTGCATGCAGCGATAGCCGAATTCCGTGGCGTCGCGGGTGCCGGACCACTTCGCCGCGGGCTGCGGCGGTTTCCAGCGCAGCGGTCCTACAGGCGGCGCGGCATAGGGAATGCCGAGGAAGACGCGAACCTTCCCGTCGGCGCTGCGTTTCCCCTGGATCCTGCCTTTGTCGGTCTTGACCTTCAGATCATCGGCTTTGGCCGAGAGCGCAAACACCACGCAGCAGGCGCACAGTCCGATCCAGGCACCCTTCACGAGAAGACGCATTCCTGCCTCCGGGTCTCCAGCAGAATCGAAACAGAAGACTCTCCAAAATATCAGAGCGAATGGGAGAGCCGCTCGGGAGCCAGCAGGTCGTCGATGTTTTCTCGCCGCCGGATCAGCCGCGCGCGCCGGCCCTCGACCAGAACCTCCGCGGGCCGCAACCGCGAATTGTAGTTCGAGGCCAGGGTCATGCCGTAGGCGCCGGCATCGAGGATGGCGACGAGATCGCCCGGGCGCACCGGAGCGAGCTCGCGATCGCGGGCGAAGAAATCTCCCGATTCGCAGACGGGCCCCACCACGTCGGCAACGATCCTCCGCTTCCCGCGCGGCCGCGCGACGGGGACGATATGGTGATACGCCTGATAGAGCGCCGGACGAATCAGGTCGTTCATGGCAGCGTCAGTGATGACGAAGGTCTTCTCGCCGTTCTTCTTTACGTAGAGAACGCGCGCGAGGAGCGCTCCGGCCTGCGCCACCAGGAAGCGGCCCGGCTCGAGCAGCAGCGTCACGCCACCGGCCGACTGCGCGGCGGGAATCAGGGCGGCCGCGTACTCGCGGACTTTCTCTTCGGGATCGAAGGGGCGATCCGCGTGATACTCGATACCCAGCCCGCCGCCGGCATCCATATAACGGATGACGTGTCCGTCTTTGCGCAGATCGGCAATCAAGGCAGCGACCCGCTGCGCGGCGGCGCCAAAGGGCTCTGCGCCCCGGATCTGCGAGCCGATGTGAACGCTGACTCCGGCCGGTTCGAGAGATTTTCCGGCCTTGCGATAGACCGCCCGCGCGCGGCGGATATCGATGCCGAACTTGTGCTCGCGCAGGCCGGTGGAAATGTAGGGATGCGTCTCGGCAAAGACATCCGGGTTCACGCGCAGCGCGATGCGGGCGCGTTTGCGGAGCTTTGCGGCCCGCTCGGAGAGCAGTTCCAGCTCGCCTTCGCTCTCGACATTGAAAAGAAGGATCTCCGACCGCAGCGCGAGATCGAGCTCCGGAGCAGTCTTACCGATGCCGGAGAAGACGACGCGCTCGGCAAACCTGTGGTCCACGGCGAGGACACGCTCCAGCTCTCCGCCGGAGACAACATCGAATCCCGCACCGCGCCGGCCCAGCAGATCAAGGATCGCCAGCGCCGAGTTGGCCTTCACGGCAAAGCACACCAGGTGCGGCATGACGCTGAAGGCATGCTGGAAAAGGCTGAGGCGCTCCTGCATCTGATTCGCCGAGTAGACGTAGAGAGGCGTGCCGTGTTTCCGGGCAAGGGACTCGAGGCTTACGCCGTCGCAGTGCAGCGATGATTTCGAATCGGGATAAACAAAGGGGCGCGTGGAAATGGAAGGACCTCAGAGAGAGAGATTCATCCTGAGAGTATCGGGCATGGGCAGCAGCCGTAAAGGCGCGCGGCTCCTCCGGTGATCCCGTTACGGATGTGCATCGAGCTCGAAGCTCAGGGTCGTGTCGCCGCCCGTGATCGCGGTAATCAGCAAACGCCCGGGCTGTCCCTGCGGGGAGAGCGGGCTGAGGGTTACCGATCCATCGATCGCCGAGATCGTCTGACTTGTCTGCTGCGCGAGCACCGGAGCGGCGGGGCAGCTGCCCTGCGCGGGACAGGGCTCGCTCCAGCCGGTAAAGGTCTGGCTGAAGGTGACTGACGCTCCTGCCAGCGGATGGCCGAATGGATCCGTGACGCGCAGCGTGACAGGAGCGAATGTCTGGCTTGCGGGGATGTACTGCACGGTGCCGCTCCACGGGGTCAGGACAGCGGCTTCCGCATGGACCGGCGTGACGGTGCAGGCTGCGCAGATTGTGGTTGCGGCGAGGCAGGCGTTCGCGGTGACACTGATACTCGCGGTGAAAGGACCGGCAACGATCTGGTTCGCGGCGACGCCGTCCGCGCCGCTGGCGGTCTGGTCCGCAGCAACGGCCAGCCCCGGCATGTTCGCCGACCAGGTGATGCTCTGCCCCGCCGCCGGAGCACCTCCGCTCAGCGCCATCACCTCCACCGGCCAGTGCACAGTGGCTCCGAGAGCGACATAAAGGTTCGGCGTGAGTGCGGCAATCGATGGCGGCGCGCTTCCGGTGAACTCGGCCAGGACCTGTTTCCCATTGCTCAGGGATGCCGTAATTTGTGCGAGCGAGGCTGAGTTCGCAGTGACGGAAAGAGTCGCGGTGCCATCCCCGGCGGTGATCGCACCGCAGGAGATTTGCCCACAACCCAGCACCGCCGTGCCTTCGGTTACGGTGAACGTCACCACAATGCCGGCCGCCGGTGCCTGGGTGGCCGGGTCGATGGCCCGGACCGTGAAGGGCTGGGGGACGCCGATGGGCGCGGCGCCCATGGGCGCGGTTAGCAATGAAAGAGCGTCGTCGTCCTGGGCATCGTAGCTGAGGGCTCCGGCCATCGCGGCCACGCCGAGGGTCTGAGAATCCCTGACCTCCAGCGGCACATCGCCGGTAACACCCGCGGACGGCGGAGCCGTGGCAACAATCGCCGTGGGGCTTACGCTGATCACCTGGGCGGGCACATGGTTGACCGCAACCGTGACCGAGGGGCGAAAGCCCATTCCCCGGATGACAATCCGCCCGCCTGCGGGGGGAATGCGGGTGGGCGCGACGCTGTCGGCATAGAGGATCCGGCCGCGATAAGCATAGTCCGGGCGCCCGTCGCCGCGGAGATCGGCCACGCCGATGCGGACGTCGCTGTCGGCGATGGTCAGCACCGGCAGCGTGGTCATTCCCGGCACGCTGCCGTTGAAGGGCTGCACCGTTCCGGTGACCGGCAGCGTCCCGAGCGCATCGCTGCCGTTCCAGACTCCGAGCACCACCTGCGCTTTGCTCTCCGTATCGGCGCCGCTCTCATCGAACGGCTGGGCCTCGACGGTAAATTCCCGCGAGCCGCGCGCCCGGAATGCGAACCATGCGGTGTGCCCATAACCCGTGATGCGCCCCGTCCATTCGCCGGTGGCAGGAGCGCCGGCAGGCTCGGATTCCGAAGCGCCGGCGCCGCTCACCAGCTCATCGGCCGCATCCGCGACGAGGACGATTTCGGTAACGTTCGATCCTGCTTTCAGCGTGCCCAGCTCAATCACAGGCATGGTTCCGGAGGGCCTGACCTGGCCTGTGACATAGGGGCCGACGGACGAACTGCCCGTATAGAGGGGGTTGATGGGTTCGAACGTCAGATGGTACTGAGCGGAGCTGACGCCGGGCGGCAGCGGAATCCCGCTGAGATCGAAATATCCCTCGAGCGACGGATCGTCGCTGCCGAACCGGTTCAGAGGATTTCCCTGCGCATCGGCTGTGCCGGTCACCGGATTCCCCGCATTTCCCCGGAAATTAACCCCGCTCACCGCCGTCGCCGTGTAGCGAACATCGGGAATTCCGTTCAGCACCGGCTGCAGGACCACATTCACCCCCTGCATGCCCTGGCCGGTGGCGAACTGGATGGTTCCCCGCACGGAGAGGGTGGCCGAGGCCGTGATGGTCTTGCCGGGAAAGCTGCCGACGTTGGACGCTGTCACCGGATAGAGCCGGTTCAGCGCCGCGATATCGTCGGTGCGCAGCTGCATCGGGTTCGGAATGCACTGCCCGCCGCTGCCGTTGCAGAGCCGCTCGATCGGATGCATGATCGGCCAGCCCTGCAGCCCGGCGCCGGTGATCTGATCGCCCACGAACATCTCTTCGTTGGCCTGCGACCAGTCGAGGCCCAGCACCTGCCCGAAAGCGCGAACGAGCTGGTACTGAAGGGTGGCGATCTGGCTCGCCGTCGTCGCGCAGAGGCCATTCACCAGAATGAGGGCGTGGACGATGTTTCCGCTGGTCGAAAAATTGTCGGCGGCGGCGATCACGCCGTTGTTCTGGCAGGCCAGCGGAGAGCTGGCGCTCGCGCCGTACAAGGCATCGATGACCGAGCCGCTCTGGTCGTAAATCACGGCAACGGGCGTGCCGGTGGCGTCCGGCTGAAGATCGGCCGGCAGCGTGACGCCCCCGGATCCGGCCGAGATGGACTGATCCACCACTTCCGCCAGATTGCCGCCCCGCTGGATGGAAACCCCAGCCGTGCTGACGCTGCTCCAGACGGCCGCGGCAGCGGCTACCATGCTGTTGGCCTGGGCCTGGGTCACGGTGCTGCTGAGGGCGCCGAGGTCGGTGTAGTAGACAACCTGGCCGCCGCTCCAGACGATCGGCTGCCCTTGGCGCGATGCATCGAAATAGCTGGATCCCGCAACCCGGCGAGGCCCTCCGGCGCAGGCTGGCTGAGCAGCGAAAAGAAGCAGGAGTGCAGACGCCAGCGCCGTTGCGGAGTCTTCGATTCGCAGCCGTGCTCCTGAGCGATTGCGATACACCGCCAGACCCTCCGAAGCAGCCCCCGGCGACCGCCCCGGACTGCTCCTGCTCCCATTTCGACACATGAAGGCTCAAATTGAGTAAGAATCCGGCGCACCGCGGCGGGCATCATTTCATTTCGGGACCCTGACCTGGGGGCGTTCCAATTCGGAACCGCTTCAGGGGTGCGCAGCATGCAAATGGGGCGTTAGTCCAGCGACGGGTACAATCGGAACTTCAGGCAAATGACAGAAAACATCCGCGATACAGTGATCCTCGGCTCCGGCTGCGCCGGACTCACGGCAGCAATCTACACAGCGCGCGCCAATCTGAAGCCGCTGGTGCTGGAGGGCCATGAGCCGGGCGGCCAGTTGTCCATCACCACGCTGGTCGAGAACTTTCCTGGCTGGCCGGAGGGGATTCAGGGGCCCGAGCTGGTCGAAAACATGCGGAAGCAGGCCTCGCGCTTCGGAGCGGAATTTCGCCTCGGACATCTGGCCACCGCCGATCTCAGCAGGCATCCTTTTGCGCTGAACCTCGGCAATGAGACCATCCACGCCCGTACGCTCATCATCGCCAGCGGCGCGTCGGCGCGCTGGCTGGGACTGCCCTCGGAGCAGGCGCTGATCGGGCATGGCGTCAGCTCCTGCGCCACCTGCGACGGCTTCTTCTTTTCCGGGCGGGAGATCGCCGTGGTGGGCGGCGGAGACTCTGCCATGGAGGAGGCGCTTTTCCTGACGCGTTTCGCATCGAAGGTGACGCTGATCCATCGCCGCGAGCATTTCCGCGCATCGCGCATTATGCTGGACCGCGCCATTGCCCACCCCCAAATTGAGCTCCTCACCAATGCTGTCGTAAAGGAAGTTCTGGGAGTCGAGCGGAAGGAAGTCACCGGCGTGCGCCTGCTGGACACCGTCACCGGAGTTGAGTCGGTGCTGGACATCAGTGGTCTCTTTCTTGGCATCGGTCACATTCCCAACGCCGCGATGTTTGCCGGCCAGCTTGACCTCGACGAGGACGGCTATATCAAGACCCACAGCTACGTCTTCACCCGCGTGCCGGGCGTTTATGCCTGCGGAGACGTGCAGGACCGGCGCTACCGGCAGGCGATTACGGCTGCGGGAACCGGGTGCATGGCAGCTCTGGAAGCGGAGAAGTACCTCGAAGAGCATGGACGGTGAACGGGGGTCTCCGAGCCGACCCACGCGCTTACAGAAGGGCTCTGACTGCCGGCCGGCGCCGAGCATGGCATCTTCAGCCGTGATACAGGACCGGAAACGGCAAAGCTCGCTGAGAACAGCGGGTATGTCCTTTGCCTTCGATCCCAGACCGGAATGTGTCAATGAGTCCAAATTGAGCAGCATAAGAGACCTAAATCATTTCCTTCCCCTATGTTTCCGTCGAGCCAAGGTTTTTGTTGACCTGCAAGATGCCCGATGCTAGACTTCATTTCTCCCCTTGTATGAGGTTTCTGCTCGGCAGCATGACCGTTTCCCCCTGCTGACGGACTCATAAACAGCAGTAAGAACAACTTGGTAAGCTCTTTCGTCTGTCTGGGATCTTTCTATGACGGAATCGATGGCCACGACCGCAGAGGACACCGTCCTCAGCCCTCCGGCTATTGCTGCTGGCACCTCGGTCGTGACGGCACGCTGCTCCGCCTATGGCATCGAGGTAGCAGTCGACACCAGCGATGACCTTTTCGGCTATCTGCCCTCCCCGCTGATTCCGCCTTCCACGATGCGTGAGTCGCGTACCCGGCAGCGCATCGGTTTCGCATTCACGCAGACCCGATGCGCGGATGGTCCGCCGCTCTTCACCGTAGCGGAAGAAGGAGTGCAGGTCTTGTCCTCTTCGGATGCGGAACTGGCTGCGCGCGTGCTCGAGTCGCAGATCCACCTCAAGGTGGCGGCGCTGACGGACCAGGCGGTCTTTGTGCATGCCGGGGTGGTGGGACTGGACGGCAGGGCCCTGGTGATCCCGGGACCCTCCCGCAGTGGAAAGAGCACGCTGGTCGATGCTCTGGTGTCGGCGGGCGCAACCTACTACTCAGACGAATACGCGGTCATCGATGTCGACGGCCGCATTCATGCTTTTCCGCGGGAATTGCGGCTGCGCGACGGCTTGGCGCGAGATCGGCGCGTGAGCCTGGGCGGCGAACCGACCGAGCCACTTGAGGCCGCGTGGGTATTCAATCTTCGTTATCAGGCGGGGGCTGTCTGGGAGCCGAAGGAGCTGACTCCAGGGCAGACGCTGCTCACCTTGCTGGCCAACTCGGTAGCCGTCAGAAGGCGGTCTGAGGTCACCGTGAGGACCCTCAGGCTGGCGACCGCACCTGCACAGGGTTGGTATTCCCTGCGCGCTGATGCCGCCGAGACAGCGAAGCAAATCCTTCAACTCATCAACCGAACCCCGGGGGCGACGCAGGCTCGCAGCCAGGGCCACGCAGGAGAGGACCGTCCATGAAGAATCCACGTGCACGGAGAAACAACGTAGTGTGTGAGGATCTGGCTGCGGAAACCGTTCTATATGACCGAGCAAACAACCGCGCTCACAGCCTGAACCGGACCGTTGGGCTGGTGTGGCAGGCGGCGGATGGCCAACGGTCCGTCGAGGAGATTGCCGTCATCCTGCATCGCGAGCTGGGGATTCCCGCTGATCCCGGCGTGGTGCTGCTCGCGCTCCAGGATCTCGAAGGAGCCGGGCTGATCGAGGAGCCTCTGCCGGTCGAAGCCAGGCCGGAACTGCTTTCTCGCCGCGAGGTCGCGCGGAAGCTGGCGCTGGCCGGGTTTTCGATGGCCATGCTGCCAGCGGTTGCTTCCATTGTCGCTCCTACGCCGGCGATGGCGGCTTCCATGATTACAGCGCAACAGGCGGGGCAGGATCTGGGCACAGTGGGAACGGAGGCTTATAACAACCCGAATTTTCTGACCGACCCGAATGCCATCACGGGTCTTTCCAACGCACAGAACGCCTATGTCTCCGGCAATTACAATACCGAGATCCAGGATCTGGACGGGGTCATCAATGCTTTGGGCCTGCCACCGCTGTAAAAAAGGGAGGAAGCTGAAATGACGAACCCCTGCGCACGGCGCAACGACATCTTTTGCGAGAATCTGGACGCGGAAACCATCGTTTACGACAAGGCAAAGGATCGTGCTCACAGTCTGAACCGCACGGTCATGCTGGTGTGGGAGTCCGCGGACGGACAGAGGACGGTGGAGGACATCGCCGCCATTCTGCATCGCGAGCTGGGGATTCCCGCCGACCGCCACGTGGTGCTGCTCGCTCTCCAGGAACTGGAGAAGGCGAGCCTGCTCCAGGAGCCGGTGCCGGTGGAAGCCGGGCCTGAGCTGCTTTCGCGGCGCCAGGTCGCGAGGAAGCTTGCGCTGGCAGGCGCGAGTGTGGCCATGCTGCCGGTCATTGCCACGGTGCTGGCGCCAACACCGGCGATGGCCGCCTCGATGATCACACAGCAACAGGCGGGGCAGGATCTGACGACGGTGACTGGGCAGGCGATCGCGAATCCGAATTTTCTTGTTGGCCCTGAGGCGCAGACCGCGCAGGCGGACCTGGGCAATGCAATGCTGGACTTCTCCACTGGCAACTACAACGCTGAGATCCAACAACTGGACGGGGTAATTCAGGCACTGGGCCTGCCGCCGCTGTAAATGGCCATGCGAAGACGAACGCGCAGGAAGCTGCTTCTTCGGGCGGCGATCGTGGCCCTGGCGTTCGCAGGCGGAGGGTCTTTGCTGCTCCTGCGGCTGCATCGGCAGCGCGCCGAGCCTCAGATCGTTGCAAGCCAACCGCCGATGCGATTGCCCTTCGCGCTGCCCTGCTCGACCAGTTCCGGCAACGCAGGCCTCTTTTACGCGGCCCTGCGCCGCAGCGACCGGACCACGGTAACGGCGATGCTTGCGGCGAACGAAATAACCATGATCCGGAAAGGAACGGCTCTTTCCATCGTGCCGGGACATCCGATGGCGATCGTCACCACCCAGGGGGCTCCGCAGCGAACGGTCAGCTGCTTCATCCCGGCGGATGTGGTGCCGGCGATTGAACGCAAGGCTTACCGGTGATCGGAGACGTGGGCCCATGACAGCCGCTGCCGCGGTTCTCGAACAAGCTCACGGCGTAGCCGTCGACCAGCGGCGGCTGCTTCTGGCTTGTGTGCGGCAGGCCCTCGGAACCGGCAAGGGTCCGCTGCCTGCGCTGCGAAGCTCGGCGAACTGGCCACGGCTGCTGGAGCTGGCAAAGCAGCATCGAGTTGTGCCCCTGCTGCGTAAGGTGCTGTGCGGCGCGGAATGGGTTCCAACAGCGGTGCAGGTGTGGATGGAGGAGTATTGCCGGACCATTGTCTCCCACAACCTCTCGCTGGCTTCTGAACTTACCGGTGTTCTGGATGCGCTCCAACAGGCCGGTGTCGCAGCCGTTCCCTACAAAGGTCCAGCCTGGACGAAAGCCCTGTATGGCAACCTGGCCGATCGGCAGATCGGCGATCTGGACCTGTTTGTTGAGGTTTCCGAGATCCCGCGGGCCTGCACCGTGCTGGAGGGATGCGGCTACACGCGAGGGTACTTCCCCGGAGAAGACATCAACCGCAAGGACGTTGGTTTTGTGCATACCGCGACGGGGCTTCACCTGGAGTTGCACTGGTCGCCCTGCGAACCCTGGCGGGACAGGAGGCTGGCTCGTCTTCATCTCTGGACGCCGCAGTCGACGACAGTCCTGCTGGGCCGGGAGGTGGCGCTGCCCTCGGCCGAAAATATGCTGCTTCTGCTGGCCATTCACGGTTTCCGCGATGGCTGGAATTCGCTGAAGCTGGTGTGCGATATTGCGGCCCTGCTCAGGGCGTATCCGGATCTGGATTTCAAAGGGGCGCTGCGGCGGGCTGCGGAGGTTTCGCGGACGAGGCTGATCCTCGTTCCACTGGCGCTGGCCGAGCAGCTGCTCCATGTGAAACTCCCGGCGGCTGCGATAGCACGCGATCCCCTGGTGGCCGAAATCGCCGGACAAATCGAGCGCCACCACTACACTCCGGAAGCCGATCGACTGGAGGCGGAGGGGCGAGTGGTTTCGGGGCGGATCTATCTCGAATGGGTGCGCCTGCAGATCGTTGACAACGTATGGGAACGGCTGGCGTGGCACACCAGGTATCTCTTCAGCCTGCTGGCGCCCAATGCGAACGACCGAAGCTGGTTCAGCCGAAAGTTGCCGGAGCCGGTTTACTGGGTTCTGAAACCCTGGCGTTTGCTCAGGAGTTATGGCCCGGCGCGGCTTCTCCGGCTGGGTCGCCAGTTTGTGGCGCGGTCCGCGCCCTGATCCGGCGCGGGAGCCGCCCGCCCCCACTCAGAATCAGGGATTGAATCTTTGCGGCCCTCCCGCGCACCGCAGCGGCATCAGGGATGCGGTGGGGTCCCGCCGCTCGGATGCGGAGCCGGTCGCGGAGCTCCGCCAGCAGGATGCGGGACGGCGCCGACGCTGTACGCCGGGCGGTTGGGAACGGAGTATGTACTTCTGGGTGAAGACCGCATCCCATAGCGCGGAAGCGTATAACCGCGAGGCGGAGTATAGGTCCGGATTCCGGCTGCCGGGGCGGGCCTGTACGGGGTCTTGATCCCGGAGGAAATCTGTGTCCGGGGAACGCGCGGCAGAATCTCAGGGTGCGTGCGAACCAGAGTTGCGGTAAAGGATTCACCCACAGGTCCCCTCTGGAGCGGGTGGATGTCAGCCTCGAGAGGCGCGATGGTTCTGCCGCCGAAAATCAGCGAGCGTGGCGCAGGGCGGACTCCATGGTCAAAGTGGAACGGAGCGGCAAAGCGGCCGCCGCGGTTAACCGCAATCAGGGGCTGCGGCCTGGGCCCCATACCCGGCCCGTGATGCGGACGTAGTGGCGGTCTGTAGCCAGGCGGAACACTCCAGACCGTGGCCCAGGGAAACCAGCCCGCTCCGTAGTAGCCCCAGCCGCAGTTGCCGGGAATCCATAACCAGCCCCAGCCGGAGGCAAAGTCCCATGCGCCGCAATGATACGGCCACCAGCCCCAGGGATAGCCGGAGATCCAGGTGTATCCGAAGGCGGGATAGTAGCCCCAGTAGCCAGCGCCGAAGGGATCCCAGCTGGCATCGACGCCATTGGGCGCCCAGACCTGGCCATAGCCGGGCAGGTTGTACCAGCTGCCGTAATAGTCAAGATCGTTCCAGGCCGCGTCGTCAGGATCGCCGGCGCTTGCGCGGGCGGTCGTCTCGCTGGCCTGCAGCTGAGCGAGCGCCTCGTCGCGATCGGAGTTCCACTGGTCCCAGGAGTCGGCGGCGACGCTCTGCGCCACGTTGAACTGGCCGGGTTGCTCCGGGTCGTCCTGGAACGTCTGGCTGGGATGGATATCGACGCTGACGTTCTGGCCGTCGGTGACATGGACCGATCCGTGCATGACCGCGAGTTCGTTGGGCACGGCGTCCAGCGAGACGCGGAAGACAGCGTCATCCTGAGGTATGGCGGCGTCGGGGCCAAAGTGGACCGAAACCTGGCCGCCGCGGCCGTTCAGCTCGTAATAGCTCAGGCCGGTGAGGGCATCGATCTGCGTCAGGGTGGGTCCGTCGGGATTGCGCTCGAGCCGGGTGAGGCGGATGGAGCTGTTCGGGACCACCCGGGCAACGCTGCCGTCCTCGAATTCGATCTCAAGGCGCCCGTTGTCGCCGGTGACAAAGCGCATACCCTCGACCGCCGGCATGTTGGGCTGCGCCTGGCTGAAGGCCAGCTGATCGCCCTGGAAGACCTGCACCTGGCCCTCCACATCGCTGAGCCGGACGGTGCGTATGGAACTTTGTTCCGCGCTGGAGGCCTGGGCGTCCGGCGGAGGAGGCGGAGCCGTGTCCTGCGACCAGAGCCCGGGAATGCCGATACAGAAACCAAGAGCGGCGCTGAGCACCATCAACCGGCGAATTAATTCAGGCCGGCGGCTCCCTCGGATCTCTCTGACGAACTGACAGCGGCGCCACATACCGGCACCTCCTTGAGGCTCTTCACTCCTCGTTCGCCGCCTGAGCAACCGAGCTTCTGATGCCGCGAATCCGAAGCCGGCGGCGGCACACCTCGATCCGGGGCACAGCCCTGGAGTGAGGACGCCCTGCGGCCCACAACCCATCTGCTGATTAAACGCGCAAGGGGAGGATGAAGTTTCGATCTATTGTTTCATGCCGCCGAAGACCCCCAGGGTCAGTTGCTGCGCGACGACGGCGTCCCGCATTTGCTGAGCAGCGCAAGCGCACGCTTGCGGGCGCGCTCCATCACATCCTGATCCTGGGCAATGACCTGCAGCTCGGCGGCGATGTTGGACAGGCCGGCGGCGCGGCGATCCTTCACCAGATCTTCAAGGGATTCAAGCTCGGCATCGAGGCCGAGGCGATCATGGCGCACTTCGACGTCGAGGCGGCGGCCGATCTCGAGGGTCAGCGCGACGGAGCCAAGATCGTCCGAGAGACGTTGCAGCTCAGGGTTGGCTGCCCAGACGAAGTCGCAGGAGCCATGGCCGTCCGGCCCCTGATAAGAGAAGGTTTTGCGGCCGGTAAACGCAAGGTGGGAGTTGCCGTTGTCGCAGCGACCCTGGAAAAACGAGTGGGCGCGCGCGTAGCTGAAAAGCTCGGCGCTCAGAGGGCGATCGAGACGGATGTCGCGGTCCACCGGTGCGGGGTACACGTCGTCGGAAGCGTCCACCGGAGCATTCCCGGGCTGCGAGGTGAAATGCCCGGCGCCGCTCTCCTCAATTGTGAACGAGTAGCGGGCAGGCTGCAGCTGCGGGTTTTCGAAGGTGTAGACGATACGAGCCGTCGTCTGCGCCGCAAGCGGAAGGGCAGGCATAACCAGCAGGCAGGGCAGCAGAGATAAAGTACGATGCATTCGCATGGCTAGATCGCGCGAGCCTCCTGCTGGGAGAGCGTCTGGGCGTGATGGATGTGGCAGATGGCGATCGCCAGGGCGTCGGCAGCGTCCGCGGGGCTGGGCGCGGAGGGCAGCGCAAGGAGGCGCGCCACCATGAACTGCACCTGCTCCTTGGCAGCGAGGCCATAGCCGGTGACACTCGACTTGATGGTCAGAGGGGCGTATCCCGCTACGGGAATCCCGGCCGTGGCGGCCGCCAGCAGAGCTACACCCCGCACATGGCCGAGTTTGAGAGCGGATTTGGCGTTGACGGAGTAAAAGACCTCTTCGATGGCAACCACATCGGGCCGGAAGCTCTCGAAGACCGCCAGCACCGCATTGTAGACGAAGGCCAGGCGCTGGGGCAGTTCGGTCTTTTTCGGCGGACAAATCCCCGCAGCGGCCAGAAATGCAAGGCGCGGTTCGCGTGCGCCCTCATCCCACTCAACAACGCCATAGCCGGTGGTTTCGGATCCGCAGTCGATGCCGCAGACGCGCATGGCTGAACCTCAGCGGGCAGCAGAAAAACCCGGAGAACTGCTCGCATCAGTCTACCGCAGCCGAGGTGCCGGGCGAAGCAGAAAACAGGGCTGTTCCGGACGACACAACATGCGGAGCGTACGCCGCGAGAACAGCGGAAACCGGGCCCCTGGCGGAACCCGGCATCTCCGGTTTCAGCGCCTCGGCGAACGCTGGGCGGAGGCCCTGAGGTACTGCGGAGAACCATGCCATTCCTGGTTAGCGCGACACTCCTTCGAGCGGCGAACTCGCCGTAGCGTACAGCTTCCGCGGCATACGGCCGGCGAGATGAGCCTCGCGCCCGGCCATCACGGCGTGCTGCATGGCTTCGGCCATCAGAATGGGGTTCGCGGCGGCAGCGATGGCGGTGTTCATCAGAACCGCGTCGGCGCCCATTTCCATGGCCAGTGCGGCATCCGAGGCGGTACCGACTCCGGCATCGACGATGAGCGGAACTTCCGTGATCTTTTCGCGCAGGATCTGCAGAGTGGCGCGGTTCTGAATGCCGAGACCGCTGCCGATGGGCGCGGCAAGGGGCATGACGGCCGCGGCCCCGGCGTCAATCAGCCGGCGTGCATAGACGACGTCGTCGGAGGTATAGGGCAGCACGGTGAAGCCTTCGCGCACCAGGGTCCGGGTCGCCTCCAGCGTCGCCTGGACATCGGGGTACAGAGTCGCCTGGTCGCCAATGACTTCGACTTTGACCCAGTCTGACAGGCCCACCTCACGGGCGAGGCGGGCGGCACGGACGGCCTCATCGGCGGTATAGCAGCCGGCCGTGTTGGGCAGCAGGAAATAGCGCTGGGGATCGATGAAGTCCAGCAGGGATTCGCGCGAACGATCCAGGTTGACCCTGCGGACGGCCACGGTCACGATCTCGGCGCCCGAGGCCTCGATGGACGCCTGGGTTTCAGGGCCATTCCTGTACTTGCCGGTGCCGACAATCAGGCGCGACTGGAATGCTTTGCCTGCGATGACGAGGGGTTCCATGCCGATATTGTAAGTCCGCGGCTACCAGAGCGTGCGCACCGCTCCGGAGTGCCGGATGCGCTCGTCGGCGGTAATCAGCGTCGCCCCGGAGAGCAGAGCGGTCGCGGCGATGATCCGGTCAATCGGATCGGAAGGAAACGCAGGAGGAAGCTGAGCGGCGGTGACGGCGATCCGAATGTCGGGAACCATGACCGTGAACCTTGCATGGATGCCCGCGAGAAATCGGTCGAGCGGCTCGTCCAGTGCGATTCGCCCTCGCCGAAGCAGCCATGCAATTTCGTAAAAAGAGAGGCCGCTCAAAGCGATCGTTCCAGCCGGGGCCTCTCGGATTGCCGAACGTGCTCCAGGCGAGAGGCGCGGCGAGTCCTCTGCCATCCAAAGAACGATGTGAGTATCGAGGACGATCACTTGTTCAGTTCGTCCCAGCCGCGGTCCCACTGGGCAACGTCTTCGTCGGTCATCGTCGGCTCCATGATGTCTCCCACGATCCTTAGGCGCCCCATCGCCCATCCGAAGATCCTCTCCGGCTTCTTCTCCTCCACCGAAACCAGTTTCGCCATCACCTTACCCCGCTTCGTAATCAGGACCTCTTCGCCGTGATCGTGGACCTCGTCAATCAGCGCCAGACATTGCGCCTTGAATTTGCCGGCGGGGATGGTTTTCATGGCGTGCGCTCCAAGTGACCATGGTCATTTTACCATGGTCACAAGCTGCTTTCGCTCTGGAAAAGTGAAAGGCCCGCTGCCAATTCGGCATACGCGGGCCTTGATCACCGGTGAACTGTGGAGATTGACCTGAGGCGCTTTCGCTTGCGTTCCCAGGCCCCGGGGAGCTTGCTCGACGGGGGTGGGTTCAGCGGGCCTCGGCGGTTGTTGACGCCAGGACTTAGGTTTCCGGCGAAGAGCGGCTCTAAGCCTCAGTCACCTCACGTTGGCAACTACTACCGTCAGAATTTTTCATTGGCTGGATCATCCTCCTTTCCCGTGTACGGTTACGTTAACCCGGAGGCGGCTGGCGGAGCAAGTCCGGTTACCAGGAGTACCAGAAGCCGTCGTGCCGGACGAGGGTGACGTCGACGCCAAACAGGTCGCGGAGCTTCTCCGGGTTGAGAAGATCGGCTTTCGGACCGTCGGCGAAGATGCGTCCGTGGCGCATCATGATCACGCGATCGATTTCCGGCAGGATGTCGGCGAGGTGGTGTGTGACCATCAGGATTCCGACGCCCTGCTGCGCGACCCGCCGCAGAGCTTCGCGAAGCTCCCGCTGCGCGGCGAGGTCCAGGGCGTTGGAAGGCTCGTCGAGCAGGAGCATCTCCGGTTGATGCACGAGCGCGCGGGCGATCATGATGCGCCGCTGCTCGCCGGCCGACATCTCCCCCACCAGCTTCGTTTCAAGATGCGTGGCCTGCATCAGGTGCAGGGCTTCGTGGGCGCGCTCACACATCTCCGGCGTGACGTGCAGATTGGGCCAGAGCGTGGAGGCCGAGAAGAATCCCGCCACCACGGCGTCGAGGCCGCGGGTGACCGGGGTGCGCTCGCCGGGAAGTTCCGCAGAGACCACGCCGAGGTGGGCGCGGAGCTGCGACACATCCCATCGCTCGCGCCCCAGCAGCCGCATACTCATGCCCGGCGCGACAATGGGGTAGCACTGGCAGGTGAGAGTTTTGATCAGGGTCGACTTGCCGCACCCGTTGGGTCCGAGGATGGCGGCGTGTTCGCCCCCGACAATGCGGAGCGAGATGTCGTGGAGAACGACGTTGTCGCCGCGCGCGACGCTGACCTGGCGCATGATGAGGAAGTCGGGTTGGTTCACGTCCGCAGCAGGGCTCCGATGGTGGAAATTATTGCAGAGGACAAAGTTGTTACAGTAGAGGGTTATTGCCATGAGCGATACTCCCCTGATTGCTTCTGAAGTGCTGCCGCGCGGATTTCATTTTGCGGCGGTGAAGGCCGGTCTTAAGCCGAGCGGCAAGCCCGATTTTGCAGTGGCTGTTGCCGATACGGGCGCGAGCGCAGCGGCGATGTTCACTATGAACCGTGTGCAGGCGGCTCCGGTTATCGTCGGGCGCAGGCACATGACGCGCAGCAACGGATGGGTGCGCGTGGTCGCGGTGAATGCCGGCAACGCCAACTGCGCGACCGGCGACGCCGGCCTCAACGCCTGCGAGGAAGTCTGCGCTGCGGCAGCGAAGGACTTCGGCTGCGAAGGCCACGAAGTCTTTCCTTCCTCGACGGGCATCATCGGTGTGCCGCTGCCTGCGGAGAAGCTGGTGAAGGCATTGCCCGAGGCGCGGAGTTCGCTTGGCTCGGATGCCGCAGCCTTTGCGCGATTCGCCGACGCGATCCTGACGACCGACACGCGGGCCAAGATTGCGCATACCACTCTCGCTCGCGACGGAAAGCAGGTCCGCATTGCGGGCGTGTGCAAGGGCGCGGGGATGATTCATCCGCAGCTCATATCCGACGCCGCCCCGCTGCACGCGACCATGCTGGTGTACCTCTTCACGGATGCGGCGGTGCATCCGGCGACGCTCGACCGCTATCTGCGGGCCGCCGTTGAGGTGAGCTTCAACCGGATTTCGATCGACGGCGACACGTCGACGAACGACACGGTGCTGCTCCTCGCGTCGGGCGCGGCAGGAGTGGACATCTGGGCCGAGGATGAGGAATTCGCGAAGGCGCTGACCGAGGTTTGCACCTCGCTCGCCAGGCAGATCGTGGCCGATGGCGAAGGCATCACGCACGTCGTCGAACTGCAGATCGAGGGCGCGCCGAGCGATGCGGATGCGGTGAAGATCGCCCGGGCCATTGCCAATTCGCCGCTTGTGAAGACCGCCTGGGCGGGAGCCGATCCGAACTGGGGACGGCTGATGGCGGCGGTGGGCTACGCGGGCGTGGAACTCGATCCCGGACGGATCGCGATCTGGTTTGGAGACCGGCCGATCTGCGTCAACGGCGGACGCTCGCCGCAGTACGACGAAAAGGCCGCCCATGAGTACCTGAGGCAGCGGGAGTTCTCGATTCGCATTGCCATAGGAGCGGGAGACGGAAGCTGCCGCTTCTGGACGAGCGATCTGACGGCGGAGTATGTGCGCATCAACGCCGAGTATTCAACCTAAGGCATGCGCTCCGCTGCACTGGTAACCGCCGCAGCCGGGACGCCGATGCAGACCGGGAGAGTGCATCGGGGAAAGTGCAGATTGCTGAAGGGCGCGGTATTTCTGAGTCCGGCGACGATGCGAACGGGAAATGCACAGGGTTATTCACAAAGTTGTTGAAATCGGGACCGGCACCGGGTTCGCTCCGGGCAGGTCAGGGATACCGCTCCGCTGCGCTACAATTTTCCTGTCGCGGGTCATGCTTCACGCGACGCACGCGCAGTTCCAGCTCAGCACCCCGAAGACAGCGGATCTTTCGGCAAAGCGCAGTGTGCCGGAGGCCGGGCAGGTGGAACAGCGATGTCCGCGCATCCGAATCCGGCGGTCGTAAAGGAACATCTCGTAAATCAATGGCGATCGGTGTAAAGAGCGGGGTCCCGTCTGCGGCAGCCAACGGCAAGCACGGCCATACCCTGATCAGCGACGGGAAATTTCGCCAGCTCTATGCCCTGACGCTGAAGATGCGGCTGCTGGCCGAAGGCGAGTACCCCTGGCTGAGCGGCAGAGAGGCGATGCTGGCAGGGGTAGCCGCTGATCTGCGCGTGGATGACGTGGTGCTCCTGGAGCCCGGCGTCAGCGGTGCGGACGTACTGCGCCCTGACCTGCCGGAAAACCTGCTGAAAACGCCCCTGCATGCCGAGGATGCCCTGATCGAAGCGGTGGGCCGCGCGGCCGCTGCGCGGATTCGGAAGAGCGGCGCCATCAGTGTCGTCTTCTGCACGGAAAGCATGAGCAGGCCCGTCCTGCATGAAGCGCGCCTGCTGGCCATCCGCGGGAAACTGCCGCTGCTTTTTGTCGAACGCGGCAACGCGGAGGACGGCCGCTCGTCGTCGCGCAGAGCCATCGCCCCGGAGCAACAGATGCCCTCCATAGCGGTCGACAAGCATGATGTGGTGGCGGTCTACCGGGTGGCGCACGAGTCGATTGCGCGCGCCCGCGAAGGCAGCGGTCCGACGCGGATGCAGTGCGTGGAGTGGCAGCCTGCGGCAACGGCGCGCAGGAGGCTCCCGGCCGGAACCGATGCGGTCGAGCAGCTGGAGACCTGGCTGGAAAGCCGCGGACTGCCCGCACAGCAATGGCGCCGTCAGATCATGGCAGAGAAGGGGAAGGATGCGCTTGCGGCGCGACAGGCTGGAAATGGCGCAGACGGCGCGGTAGCTTAGGCCCTGGGGCGAAACAGCAGAAGGGCATCCGCGGAGCGTTGCGTGAGAGCCGGAGGATTGAGGGTCGATGACAACGAAAGTGGCAGTTCCCGCTAAGAGCGATTTTTTCCAGGAGCTTCGCGAGTGGATCGAAGCATTCGATGACGTGGTCGTGGACGAAGGCCCGGAACAGGGCGCCGAGTTGCTGAACGCGCTGAAGAGGCGCGCGCGCGAGGCAGGCATTTCGCAGCCCAGCGAGCTGACCACGGCCTACGTCAACACCATTCCGAAGCACGAGGAAATTCCCTATCCCGGCGACCGCAAATTAGAGCGGCGCATTGAGAGCCTCATCCGCTGGAACGCCATGGCCATGGTGCACGGGCAGAACAAAAAGGACCACGGCATCGGCGGCCATATCGCAACCTACTCCTCGCTGGCGACGCTGCTGGAAGTGGGATTCAACCATTTCTTTCATGCGCAGTACGGCGATCAGCCCGGAGACTTCGTCTACTTCCAGGGGCACGCCTCGCCAGGAATTTACGCCCGCGCTTTTCTGCTGGACCGGCTCACCGAACAGCAGATGCTGAATTTCCGGCACGAACTGCGCGACACGCCCGGACTGTCGTCGTATCCGCACCCCTGGCTGATGCCGGACTTCTGGCGCTTCCCAACCGTCTCGATGGGCATCGGTCCGCTGAACGCGGTGTATCAGGCGCGCTTCATGCGCTATCTCGAGAACCGCGGCCTGATCGAGAAGACGCCGCGCAAGATCTGGGCCTTCCTCGGCGACGGCGAGACGGACGAAGTGGATACCCTCGGCGCGCTTTCGCTCGGCAGGCGCGAGCATCTGGACAATCTGATCTTCGTCGTCAACTGCAACCTGCAGCGGCTGGACGGGCCGGTGCGCGGCAATGGGCGCATCATCGACGAACTCGAGGCTGTGTTCCGCGGCGCCGGCTGGAATGTCATCAAGGTGATCTGGGGCTGCGACTGGGACGAGCTGTTTGAGCGCGACCACACCGGCCTGCTGCTGAAGCGCATGGAGGAGTGCGTCGACGGCGAGTACCAGGCCTTTAAGGCCAAGGGCGGAGCCTACATCCGAAGCGAATTCTTCGGAAAGTATCCGGAGCTGCTCGAACTGGTCAAAGACATGACCGACGACCAGATCTTTCATCTGCACCGGGGTGGTCACGATGCCACCAAAATCTACAACGCCTACCAGCGCGCCGCGGAGCACAAAGGCGGCCCGACGGTCATCCTGGCGAAGACCGTGAAAGGCTACGGCCTCGGCAGCACGCAGGCGCGCAACGCTTCACACCAGGAGAAGAAAGTCGCCGACGATGCGCTGGTCGACTTCACCCATCGCTATGAGCTGCCCATTCCCGACGAAGATGCGCGGGCAGGCAAGCTGTACCGGCCGCCGCAGGATTCGCCGGAGATGCAGTACATGCAGGCGCGCCGGCAGGGTCTGGGCGGATACATGCCGAAGCGGGATGTGCCGAAGATCGAGTTCAAAGCGCCGGATCTGGAAAGCTTCAGCGAGTGGACGGCAGGCTCGCGCGGCCGCGCTGTCTCGACGACGATGGGCTTCGTCAGCATCCTGCGGCACCTGATGAAGGACGATGCCATCGGCAAGTACGTCGTTCCGATTGTGCCGGACGAGGGCCGCACCTTCGGTCTGGAGTCGGCCATCCGCCAGGTGGGCATCTACGCGAGCGAAGGCCAGAAGTACAAGCCGCACGATGTGGACATGCTGCTCTACTACCGCGAGGAGAAGGACGGGCAGATTCTGGAGGAAGGGATCACGGAAGCCGGCTCCATGGCATCCTTCACCGCGGCGGGCACCGGATATTCGAATTACCACGTGCCCACGATTCCCTTCTACATGTACTACTCGATGTTCGGATTCCAGCGCGTGGGCGACATGATGTGGGCCTTTGCGGATGCACGCGGCAAGGGCTTCCTGATGGCGGGCACCGCAGGACGGACCACGATGACCGGCGAGGGCCTGCAGCACCAGGACGGTCACAGCCACGTGCTGATGACCGTCATCCCGACCTGCGTCAGCTACGACCCGGCCTATGTCTACGAGATGGCGGTGATCCTGCGGGACGGCCTGCGGCGGATGTATCAGGAGGGTGAGAATCTCTTCTACTACATCACCATGTACAACGAGGACTACGCCATGCCGGAGATGCCGGAAGGCGTGCGCGAGGGAATTCTGCGCGGCATCTACCGGCTGCGGCCCGCGCAGGGCGGCAAAGCCGTGGCACAGCTCTTCGGCAGCGGCCCGATCCTCAACGAGGTGCTGCGAGCCCAGGAGATCCTCGCGGAGAAGTACGGCGTGCACACGGATGTGTGGAGCGTGACCAGCTACAACGAACTGCGCCGCGAGGCTCTGGATGTGGAGCGCTGGAACCGGCTGCATCCGGCCTCGCCGGAGAAGACTCCGTACATCCTGACTGCTCTCGGCAAAGCCCGCGGTCCGATCGTCGCGGCCACCGACTACATGAAAGCTGTGCCGGACCAGCTTGCTCCCTGGCTGACAACGCGGCTGGTCTCCCTGGGCACGGACGGCTTTGGACGCAGCGACAACCGCGAGCATCTGCGGCGGCACTTTGAGGTAAATGCCGGGTCCGTGGCAGCGGCGACTCTGTCCAGGCTGGCACGCGACGGTAAGTTCGATGTGCAGCGCGCTCAGCAGGCTTTCGCCGAGCTGGGCGTCGACCCCGAAAAAGGTAACCCGGCACACATGTAGCCGAAGCATCCAGATCCGATTCTTCGACTGCATGACAGGCGCGTCATTCGCGGCGATTGCGGCGGTGACGCGCTTGACAGCGGAATATCAATCGTCCAGGCTGAAAGTTACCGGGCAATCCTGAGATCGCTACGCTGCCAGAAAAAAGACGAGACCCCCCCCGAGGTGTGCTTGAGATTCTTCGTCGTCCTCCCCGCGGTGCTGCTGTCCGGCGCGCTTTTGTCACAAACACAGGCACAGAATACGGTCCAGCAGCCGTTGCCGCCCAGTTACCAGACCCCCCCGGCGGAGATTGAAACCAGCTCCGAAGGATCGACCTATGTGCCGATGGACAGCTGGATCTATCCCGCGCTGGACAGGCTGCATTCGCTGGGATATCTCGACTCCGCCTTTCTCGGCCTGCGGCCGTGGACGCGGCTGGCCATCGCCCACATGCTGGAGGAAAGCGCGGACCGCATCGACAACGACACCAACAACGACGAAGCGAAGGAGATCTATCTGGCGGTGCTGCACGAGGTGCAGCCGGATATCGACAACGCCACTGAGCTGAACCATCCGAACGCGGAACTGGAGAGCGTTTATACGCAGTTCCGGGGGATCGGCGGGCTGCCGCTGCGGGACAGCTACCATCTTGGCCAGTCGATTGTCGACGATTATGGCCGTCCTTATGAAGCCGGCTTCAATGATTACACCGGGTTCAGCGCCCGGGCGCAGGCAGGACGGTTCACGCTCTACTATCGCGGAGAATTTCAGTACGCCCCCAGCGCGGCGGGTTACTCGCCGGCGCTCGCAACCTATCTGTCGCAAAACATCGACGCCATTCCGATCGCCACCAATCCCCACCAGGACACCATTCCCGAGGGCCCGATTCCCACGGCAACCGACAGCCGGGTGATGGAGGCGATCGTCTCCTATCACCTGCTGAACAACGAAATCTCCTTCGGCAAGAGCGACCACTGGATGGGCCCCGACATGGGCGCCAGCATGTTGTGGAGCGACAACGCCGAGAACATTTATCAGTTTCAGATCGATCGCGTGGAACCCATGCGGGTTCCGCTGCTCTCGCGACTGCTGGGGCCCTTCCGCTATGACTTCTTCGTGGGCAGCCTCAAGGGACACACCGACCCCGAGGGCCCGTGGGTCCATATCGAGAAGATCAACTTCAAACCGACCAGGAACCTCGAGCTGGGCTTCGACCGCATGGTGATCTGGGGCGGCGAGGGCCATGAGCCGATTACGCTCCACACGTTTCTGCACAGCTTCTTCAGCTTCTCCAACGTGCCAACATCGGAGAAGTTCTCTGCCCGCGATCCGGGAGCACGGTTTGCCACGCTGGATTTCAACTACAGACTCCCGTTTCTGCGTAACTGGGTGACCCTGTACTCCGACGGGCTGGTCCACGACGATGTCAGCCCGCTGGCTGCGCCGCGGCGCGCCGGCTGGCATCCTGGCATCTATCTGGCGCGTTTCCCCGGCTTGCAGAAGCTCGATCTGCGTATCGAGGGCGCCAATACGGAGCCCACCAGTCACTACAATCCTGACGGCAGCCCCATCGACCAGGGACATTTTCTTTACTGGGAAATCGTTCAGAAACAGGGCCCCACCAACAAAGGCTTCCTGGTGGGCGACTGGGTTGGCCGCGAGGGCGAGGGTGGACAGGCGTGGCTGACCTGGCACTTATCTCCGGAAGAAGATATCCAGTTCACTTACCGGCGTGCGAAGGCAGCCAAGGTTTTCCTCCCGGGCGGAACCACCCAGAACGACTTCGGAGGAACGATCCGTAAGCGGATCGGGAAAGACTTCGAAGCGCTCGGCTGGGTGCAGTACGAAGGCTGGAAAGCACCGATCTACAAAACCGGGCTTCAGAGCGATACGACCGTCGCCGCGCAGTTCACCTGGTTCCCCCGGCAAAAGACCCAGTAGAAGAGCCTGCTGGCTCGCCTGCGGATCTCAGCTGCGCAGGCGAGCCAGCAGATCCTGGGGATGGACGGGCTTGGCGAGGATTTCGAACTCGTGGCCCTGGGCCCGCACGCGGTCGAGCAGATCGGCGGTCGCGGCCTGCCCGGAAAACAGCAGGATCTTGCATCCGGGCAGCATGGAGCGGATCCGGATAGCCGCATCGATGCCGTTCAGATCGGTCATGATGACGTCGCTGATGAGCATGTCGGGCCTGAGGACCTCAGCCATCTCGACAGCCCTTTCGCCGCTGTAGACAGCGGTGGCGTCAAAGCCGGCCTGGTTGAGAATGATGGCCAGGGTGTCGGCAATCACGCGCTCGTCGTCTGCGACAAGCACCCTGGGTTTCGCCTGGTTCGTCGCCTGCGGTTCGGCCATTCCTTTTCTTACCAATTCCTTGTCGTCACGTGAAGGAAACCGGGAAACAGATCGCCGGCGAGCCGTCGGAAATCGTGGCGCCAGAAAGACCTGCAGGTATGATGATACGCTTTCTTCGGGAGATGCCTCATCCCGAAGCTGCTGCTCACAGCCTAACGCAGGTGCGCCGCTGAAGTCGAATCGGCGTTCGCATCGACCCATAAACTGATCCGGCAACTGAGATTTATGACCGAACCGATCATTCAGGCCCGGCAGGTGGAGAAATACTATGCGCAGTCGAGCGAGGCGCGCATCCAGGTCATCGCGCCCACCGATCTGGCTATTTTTCCGGGAGAGATTGTGGCCTTGCTGGGGCCTTCGGGATCGGGCAAATCGACGCTGCTGCGGATGCTTTCGGGGCTGTCGCGGCCCTCGGGCGGCAATGTGCTGTGGCACGGCCGCGAACTGGAGTCGGCGGAGATCAGCGTTTCGATCGTCTTTCAGAGCTTCGCCCTCTTTCCCTGGCTCACGGTGCTCGAAAATGTCGAAGCTCCCCTGAAGGCCCGCGGCATGCCTGCAATCGAGCGCCACCACCGGAGCCTGCGGATCCTGGACACGGTGGGGCTGGACGGCTTTGAGGCCGCCTACCCCAGGGAGCTTTCCGGGGGCATGCGCCAGCGGGTAGGCTTCGCGCGGGCCCTGGTCGTGGAGCCGGAGGTCCTTTTCATGGATGAGCCGTTTTCCGCGCTCGACGTCCTCACGGCGGACAACCTCCGCGGCGAACTGCTGGAGCTGTGGCAGAAGAAGACCATCCCGACAAAAGCTATCTTCCTGGTGACGCATAACATCGAAGAAGCTGTTCTGCTGGCCGACCGCATCATCGTGCTGGGCCGCAACCCCGGCCACGTGCGCACGGACTTTCGGGTCTCGCTGACCCAGCCGCGCGAGCGAAAGAGCGCGGCCTTCACGGCGCTGGTGGACTACATCTACAAGGTTCTGACCCGGCCCGACGTCCAGCCGGCCGAGATGCCGCTGCTTGTCGATGGCCGGCGCATCCGCGATCAGCGGCAGATGCGCTACGAGATGCTCCCGCACGCGCGGCCCGGCGGGATTGCCGGACTGCTGGAACTGATCGTCGACCTGGGCGGCCGCACGGACATCTACCGGCTCGCCGACGAGCTGGCCTTCGAGATCGACGACCTCTTCCCCATCGTGGAAGCGGCGCAACTGCTGGGCTTCCTCAGCGTAGAAGAAGGCGACGCGCTGATCACTCCGGAGGGGCGCGAGTACGCCCAGTCGGAAATCCTGCAGCAGAAGGAGCTGTTCCGCAAAGCCGCCACGGACCATGTGCTGCTGCTGCGGCAGATCACCCGCGCGCTGGCCAACAAGAGCGACCATTCCGTCCCGGAGGACTTCTTCCTGGACATGCTCGACGAGCAGTTCAGCGACGAGGAATGCGCGCGGCAGCTGGAGACGGCCATCAACTGGGGCCGCTACGCGGAGCTGTTCGACTGGGACGATGCGCGCCGGCGTTTCGTTCTGCACGAACATGAGGGCGAGGAAGCCGCCGAACCGGCGCCGGAGCAAAATGCGACATGAGAGCCCGCTTCACGCTGTCGCGCACGCTGGTGATGGAACGGACCTGGCCGTTCTTCATCGACGTGAGCGTGGCCGCGGCTCTGCTGGCGGGCTTCTACGCGATTCTCTGGGTCGCGAAGTTCTGGTTCAGCTCGGCGATCCCGGAGGTGGAAATCCACCGGTCGCCTTCGCATCTGCCGCTTTACGCTCTCTACTCCCTGGTGCGGATCTTTGTGGCCTATGCGCTGAGCCTGCTGTTCGCCGTCGGCTACGGCTATACGGCGGCGTACAACAAGCGGCTGGAGGCGCTGCTGATCGCCACGCTGGATATTCTGCAGTCAATCCCGGTGCTGAGCTTTTTGCCCGGGGTCATGCTGGCCATGATGTCGCTCTTCCCTTCCCGGCAGCTGGGCATCGAATTCGGCGCGATCCTGCTGATCTTCACCGGCGAAGTGTGGAACATGGCCTTCAGCTTCTACACCTCGCTCAAGAGCATTCCGCGCGAGCTGATGGACGCCAGCGCGATCAACGGCTTTTCGCGCTGGCAGCGGCTCTTTCAGCTGGAGCTGCCCTTCGCCGCCATCGGGCTGGTGTGGAACTCCATCGTATCGGTGGCCAACGGCTGGTTCTTCCTGATGGTCTGCGAAATGTTTCCGGTGGGCAGCCGCAATTTCCGCCTGCCCGGCCTGGGCTCCTACCTGCAGACGGCCGCTTCGCACGGAGATTTTGTTGCGATGGCCTGGGGGCTGATCACGATGGTTCTGATCATCGTCATCATCGATCAGCTGCTGTGGCGGCCCCTCATTGCATGGTCCGATAAGTTCAAGTTCGAGACGGTGGAGAGCAGCAGCCGGGTGACCTCGCCGGTGCTCAGCGCCCTGCGCAACTCAAATGTGCTGGGCATCATCAACCGCTACACTCTCCGGCCAATGATCGAGCGCGTCTACAGGGAGCTGGGCGAACGCCGGCAGAAGAAGCGGCCGCGGAGTGCCACGCGAGCCTCGCGCGGGAAGATAACGGCCATCTATGCGGCGGCGGGAGCGGCGGCGCTCGTCGCGGTGGGAGTCACGGCCGCTCATGCGGCGCTGCTGCTGCGGCAGATTCATGAGCCCGAGCTGGTCACGCTGCTCGAAGGCGCGGGCCTGACCTTTGCGCGGGTGAACGCGGCTCTGCTGATCGGCTCGCTGTGGACCATCCCGGTGGGAGTGGCGATCGGTTTCAACCCGCGGCTTTCGCACATTGCGCAGCCCGTGGCCCAGATCGCGGCGTCGTTTCCGGCAACCGCGCTGTTTCCGCTCATCCTGATCGCGCTGGAGAGGATCGGGGTGGGGCTGGGCATTGGTTCCCTGGTACTGATGCTGCTGGCGGCGCAGTGGTACATCCTCTTCAACGTGATTGCCGGAGCGCAGGCCATTCCTTCGGAAATGCGGGAGATTGCGAAGCTGTTTCGCTTCCCAGGCGTGCAGCGCTGGACCACGGTGATCCTGCCCGGGGTCTTTCCGTTCCTCATTACCGGGCTGATCACGGCTTCCGGCGGGGCCTGGAATGCGTCGATCGTCGCAGAGTACTTCCAGCTGAAGGGGCAGACGCTGGCGACGCTGGGGCTGGGCGCCCAGATCAGCGCGGCCAGCGATCACGCCAACTATCCGGTGCTGCTGGCAGCGACGATGATCATGGCGCTCATGGTGGTGACCATCAACCGCCTGGTCTGGCGGCCGCTGTACAAGCTGGCGGAGACCCGATATCGCCTGGAATAGGCACCAGCCGCTTCGGAAGACAAAGAAGGGCGCGATCCGCCCCGGTTCCGCAGGTCATCCCATAAAATGCTTGCATCTGCCATGGTTTCGCAGCCGCACATCGCGCGAACCCCCGGCGTCATTCGGCGCGCGCGGCGGCTGGATCTGGCGGAACTCGTTATCGGCTACGGCCTCATCCTCTCCGTCGTCTGGACGCCCGGCACTCCGCAGCGCGTTCTCTACTGGACCACCTTCGCCTGGATCGCCGTGACGGCCTGGCTGCGCCGCAAGGACCACGAGACGAACGGTCTTGGCCTCAGGGGTCTGGTGCCGTCGCTCTGGGTCGTCGGCCTGGCGGTTCTGATTTTCCTCGTCGCCATTCCGATTGCCAGGGCCTTCAGAACCCTGCACCCCCTCTATGGCGTGGTACCGGTCGGCCTGCACATCGCCGGATACGCCGTCTGGGCGCTGATGCAGCAGTTCATCCTCCAGATCTACGTGCTGCTGCGGCTGCTGCGCCTCGGAATGCGCCGCGCTCCGGCCGTCCTCCTCTCTGCTCTGCTTTTCGCGACTGCACACATCCCCAATCCGCTGCTGACGGGTCTCACCATCGTCTGGGGAATGATTTCCTGCCTGCTCTTCCTGCGTTATCGCAATCTGTACACGCTCGCGGTGGCCCACGGAATCCTGGGGATGTGCCTCGCGGTCACCACCCCCAACTCCATCCATCACCACATGCGCGTCGGCCTTGGGTACATCAAATACCACCGCCATCCGCACTACCCGCACCATCGGACGCTGATCTCGCCCTGAGGGCCCTACTCATGCAACAGCCCGCTGCATGCGCCGCCGCGCCGCAAAGAAAAACGGCAGCGAGGCCGCGCCCGTCACGACGCAGAAAATCACCGCGGTTTCGACCGACACGTCGTAGAGAAACCCAATCGCCGCGCTGCCGATAAACCAGGAGACCCCGTAGGCGGCGCTGAAGAGCCCATACGCCGAAGCCCGTCTTGCCGCCGGAACCATGGCCGCCACAGCCGCCGGAATGATCGACTCGTGCACCCCCATCCCCAGGCCCCAGATCGCAGCGCCCGCCATCGCCATGCCAAAGCCGCCCAGAAAGACCAGAGGCGCCGAGGCGATCGAAATCAGGGTCAGCGGGATCAGCAGGACAATGCCGAAGCGATCGAAGAGGCGCCCAAACAGCAGCGAGCCGGCCCCGGCCGTGGCCATCGCCACCGAATAGAAAACCGGGATCCAGACCACGGAAGCCACTCCGGCCTTCTGCAGATGAAAGGCGATCAGCTGATAATCCGCGAAGCCCATCGAAACCAGAGCGGCCCCGACAAGATAGATCCAGAATGCCCTGCCCAACCCCGAGGCGTGGATTTCCGGCGTATGCGCCTCCAGATCCTCGGGCCGCGGATACAGAAACCGAGTGACCAGGATCAGCACCGCCGTGATGCAGGCCGGAATCAGCAGGGTTGCAAAGGCAACCCGGTACTGCCCCCGGTGGGCCAGAAACAACGCCATCAGCAGCGGCCCGATCATCGCGCCGGCCTGATCCAGCCCTTCCTTCAGGCCAAAGGCCCAGCCGATGCCGATTTCCTTGCCGGCGTGCGAGAGCATGACATCCCGCGGCGGGTTGCGGATGCCCTTGCCCATCCGCTCCAGTACGATCAGCACGCCCGCGGTCTGCCAGCTTCCGGCGAGCGCCAGCGCGGGCACCGCGGCCATCTGCACGAAGTAGCCGAAAAGCGTCATGGGCCAGAACCGCCCCGTCCGCTCGCTCATCCTGCCTGAAAAGAAGCGCACGCCGTAACCCAGCAGCTCGCCCAGCCCGGCCACCACTCCCACAACCGCGCCGCTCGCCCCCAGAGTTTCGAGAAAGGGCCCGGTGATGCTGCGCGATCCTTCATAGGTAAAGTCGGCAAAAAGGCTGACGATGCCAATCATCAGCACAAAACGCAGCGCCATTTTCCTCGCATCGCTGCGCTCGCCAATTCCGGTTTGCTCCATCCGTCCTCCGACTCTCTGTCTTTCTGGAGATGTAACACAGCCCTGAATTCGCTGTATTTGTCCTCTTACAACGACGCGCTGGTTCCCGGAAAGTTCTGCTGACCTCCGCGCCCCCCCCAATCTGTCGGTCAGGATCCGGTGAACGGCGCGATAAATTCGCGCCGTGGAGTAGCGCGGGAGGGGGATTCTTCTGTAGTCTTATCCGCACCGCGAGGTCCCCCGCCCGGCGCTCCCCTGCTGTTTCCGTGCCCGGTCTGGTTCTCCGGAAATCGATGGAGGAATGACTCATGAAGCATTCAATGAAGACCATGATGGTCGCTGCGGCTGTCTCCGGCCTGCTCAGCGGCGCAACGGCGATGCACGCCGCCGTCCTCAGCCCGTCCGGTGTGGTGCCCATTCTGAAGGCGGGCAAAGCGTCATTCACCGGCGCCCCGCAGGCCAAACTGCCCAAGCACTCCTGCAAGGGCAAGAACGACTGCAAAGGCCAGGGTGGCTGCAAGAGCGGCGACAATGGCTGCAAGGGCAAGAACAGCTGCAAAGGCAAGGGCGGCTGCGCCACCGACGGCTCGAAGATGCCTGGCTAAGTCCTGCCCGGACACAGATAAATCCGCTGGAAAGGGCGCTCGGCATGCGCTCTTTCCAGCTTCACGACATTGGTTCCATGGCTTTTATCCAACCAGCGGTTCATGAACCGGCTGCGGCTGCGGTTACCGCGCAGACCGACTCCCTGGCCACTGTCTGTGCTGTGGCGATCCTTGCCATGATGATCTCCGATGTGGTGCACGAGGGGATCGGGCATGGGCTCACGGCGCTGCTGACGGTCTCGCCCTCGGGCGTGCTTTCCACGGTTGCCTGGAACAGCGCATATAACAGCAAGCTGGTCGATGCCGGGGGCACCATCGCGAACCTCATTGCGGCCGCGATCCTGTGGCTGCTCTTGCGCAGCGCGCGGCGCGCATCGCCTGCCACGCGACTTTTTCTCCTGCTCACCTGCGCGTTCGATCTCTTCGCCGGGACGGGATACTTCCTGTTTTCCGGTGTCTCGAATTTCGGAGACTGGGCAGACGTGATCCAGGGGCTTCGCCCCCATGGGCTCTGGCGTGTCCTGCTGGTCGTCGGCGGCGCGCTCGCCTTCTGGGTCGCGCTGGTCATCGCCGGGAGCGCCCTGATCCGTTCTGTCGGTATTCCGCGTTCGGAGCGCCGCCGCATCGGCCGGCTCATGCTGGTGGCTTATCTGAGCGCGGTCGCGATTGCGTGTATCGGCGGCGCGCTCAACCCGGAGGGTATTCAGTACGTGTTCCGCTCCTCGCTGCCCGCTACGGCCGGCGCCGGATCCGGCCTGCTGTACATGCAGTATTACGCGCGCAGAAACATCCGGCCGGCCACAAACGTCGAACCCATCAACCGCAGCTATGCCTGGATCGGGGTCACCGCTGCCTGCGTGCTTCCCTATATTCTTGTTCTTGGCCGCGGAATCACGCTGACCCGCTAGACCAACAAGGTGCTCGATGCCCGCAAACCGCTTCAACGGATTCACCGAGTACGGCGTGGGCATCGGTCTGCGCATTCCGCATTACCAGCACATCCTCTCCCGCCGCCCCGTCGTCGGCTGGTTCGAGATCATCTCGGAAAACTACATGATCGACGGCGGCCGCCCGCTCGAGATCCTCGACAAGATCCTCGAACAGTACAAGGTCGTCCAGCACGGCGTCTCCATGTACTTCGGCTCCGTCGACCCGCTGAACCGCGAGCACCTGAAGCGCCTTAAATCCCTGGCGCGCCGCACCCGAACGCCCTGGCTCAGCGACCACCTCTGCTGGGGTTCGGTCGACGGCCGTTACACGCACGACCTGCTGCCCATGCCCTATACCTGGGAAGCCGTCGAGGTCACCGCCCGGAAGATCCGCCAGGTGCAGGATTTCGTCGAAGTCCCTGTGGTCGTCGAGAACGTATCGAGTTACGCCGAGTTTCATGTCTCCGAGATGACCGAGTGGGAATTCCTCACGGAAGTGGTGGAGCGTGCCGACTGCGGCATTCTGCTCGACGTCAACAACATCTACGTCTCCTCGGAGAACCACAACTTCGACCCCTTCACCTACGTCAACTTCGTACCCGCGCATCGGGTCGCGCAGATTCACATCGCCGGCCACAGCAAATTCGAGAAGTACATCCTCGATACCCACGACCATCCCGTTCTTCCCGCCGTCTGGCGCCTTTACGCGCGTGCCATCGAACGCTGCGGCCCCACCGCCACGCTGCTCGAATGGGATGACAACATCCCCACCTTCGAGGAGGTCCACGGCGAAGCTCTCAAGGCAAACAAGTTCCTGAAAGCCGCCGCCGAAGCACCGCCGGATGCGGCGATTCCAGCCGTCGAATCCGCCGCCTCCCAGATCCTCGAGCACACCGGAGTGTCCCGATGAGCGGATCCGGTCATCTCCTCGAAATCCAGCGCCGCATGGCAGCCGCCGTCATGCATCCGCTCACCCGTGCCGAGACCATGCCGCGCCGCCGCCGCGACGGCACCTCGAACCTCACCGAAGCCGAGGCCATCATCCGCCCCAACGATCGGCTGACTGCGTTCGAGCGCCTCGAAATCTATAACCGCCAGTACTGGTTCCGTCTCTACTCGTCCTTCGAAGAGGATTTCCCCGGCCTCGAGTCCATCCTGGGCCGCGAGAAATTCGACGTGCTCATGCGCGCGTACCTCACCGACCGCCCTTCGGAGTCCTTCAGCCTGCGCAACCTCGGCTCGCGCCTCCAATCCTGGCTCGGGACGCATCCGCAGTACATCGAGCCGCACGTCACCCTGGCCCTCGATATGGTCAGCCTCGAATGGGCGCACATCGAAGCCTTCGATTCCGAGGAGTGTCCCCGCATCGGCCCCGAGGCGCTGGCCGGCATCGGCGAGGACTCCGTACTACACCTGCAGCCGTATATACGTCTGCTCGCGCTTTCGTATCCCGTCGACGATCTCCTGATCCAGGTGCGCAGCGAAGCGGGGAGCAGCACCTCCGCGGCCAATAACGCCAGCGCCAGCCGCAAACGCCGCCACGTCCGCCGCGTAGCTGCCCTCGCGCCCAGGACCATCTGGCTGGCCGTCCACCGTCACGAAAACTCCGTCTGGTACAAGCCGCTGGACGAGGAGGAATTCCGTCTTCTTTCCGCCCTGCTCGCCGGCAAAACGCTGGGAACGGCTGTGGACGAATGCTTCTCCGCCAGCGCGATTCCGGAGGAACAGCGGCCCGCCTGGCTCCAGGAAGCCTTCGCCGCCTGGGCCGCGCTCGGCTGGATTACCAGCGAAACCGGCCGCTCCGACCTGAAAGGTACTGCATGAGCACGCCCGCCGCCGCAGCCCCCAGAGGTAAAAGCTGCAACCCCATTGCCCTCGCCTACCAGCGCCTTCTCCACACCGTCGATTCCCTGCAGACGCCCTTCCTGCTGCTCGTCCGCCTCTACTGGGGCTGGCAGTTCGCCCAGACCGGCTGGGGCAAGCTGCAGCATCTCCCCCGTGTCGCCCATTACTTCGGCACTCTGGGCCTCCCTGCGCCGGGCCCCACAGCGGCCTTCGTCTCCGGCCTCGAATTTGTCGGCGGGATTCTCTTTATCGTCGGCTTCGGCACGCGCGTGACCGCCCTTCTGCTGGCCGTCGACATGATCGTCGCCTACATCGCCACCGACCTGACCGCGCTCGCCTCCATCCTCAGTGACCCGGACAAGTTTTACGGCGATGCTGCCTACACGTTTCTCATTGCCTCGCTGATTCTGCTCATCTTCGGCCCGGGGCGGGTCTCGGTGGATTACCGGCTCTTCCGCCGCCGGGAATACTGAACCCGGCCCGCGGCGAAACCCCGGCCCCCTTCTGCGCGTCTAACCGGTGATTCAGCCATAATCAGGTCAAAGCCATGAAATCCCGTTTCCTGTCCGCTCCTGGTCTTGCCGCGCTCCTGCTTCTGGTCGGGAATGCGGGGGCCCAGGACAAAGCTCCGGCAGCCCCAGCCAAACCTGCCGCCGCTGCTTCCGCCCCAGCCAAACCTGCCACCGCCGCGCCCGCCGCAGCCACTACCGTCAAGCTTCCCGTCACGGTGGTCGACCAGCGCGGCGACCCGGTGAAGAATCTCACCCCCGCCGACCTCATCCTGACCGACAACGGGCAGACGCAGGCCATTCAGTCCTTCGTTCCCGATCCTTCCAACAACATCGTCTTCGGCCTCATCGGCGAAACCACCTCCGGCCTGCGCTTTGAACTGGGCGATCAGCGCCTCGCCACGATCCATTTCGTCGATCACACGCTGCCCGGCACGGACGACAAGGCATTCGTCATTCAGTACTCCAACGAAGTCGATCTGCTCGCCGATCCCACCGCCACCACCAACAAGCTGCACGACGCCATCAACCAACTGGGCTCCCCCCAGTTTGGCTCGCAGGGCGGCGGCAACAGTAATCAGAATTCGGGGCCGCCGCACCTCAGCGCCGGCAGCGCCGGCGGAACGCTCTACGACGCCATCTATCTGGCCTCGTACGAGATCATGAAGAAACAGCCGGGTCGCCACATCCTCGTCATCGTCACGGACGGCGTCGATCACGACAGCAAGGAAACCGTCAACGGCGCTATCGAAGCCGCGCAGGATGCCCATACCGCGGTCTTCGCCATCTATTACAGACCTGAGGAGCAGCGTCCGCCGAACCAGAACGAGAGCCGGCATGGGGGCCTCGGCTATCCGGGCGGCCCCGGTGGCCCCGGCTATCCGGGCGGCCCCGGCTATCCCGGCGGCCCCGGCGGCTACCCGGGCGGCGGGGGCGGCTATCCCCGCGGGGGCGGTCAGGCGCCGCCTTCCCAGCCCCAGGTCGACGGCAGGAAGATTCTGGAGCACATCTGCAATGAGACCGGCGGCTACATGGTCGAGGGCCGCCGCGACAAGGCCGATGATGCCTACAACAGGATCTCCGCTCTGCTGAAGAACCAGTACTCCGTCTCCTTCGTGCTCAACCAGAGTTCCGCGGACTCGCCGTACCACCGCTTCAGCCTTACCGCAAAGAGGAAGAACGTGTGGCCGCTGCTGCAGGAGGGCTACACAGCGAAGTGAATCCCGTGTCGTATGCGGCAGGACGCAGCCGGGCTCGGCGGTGGCCTTCGCGTCCTGCTACGATGCATGCATGAGGCGAGCGCTCGCAGCCGTGCTGATGCTGGTCTTCAGCTTTCCGCTGATCGCGCCGCTCTTTACCTCCGGCCCGGATGATGCCGATCTCCCCGCCTGCTGCCGCCGCAATGGTAAACACCACTGCGCCATGGCCGGCATGATGGTCCAGGCCGAATCACGTTACGTCACTGTCTCGGAGCGGTGTCCGTACTCGCCTTTTGCGCATGTCGCGCTGATGCTCCCGCATTACTTCGTTCCCGACACCCGCCCTCCGTCCTCCATCTCCGGATCCGGCCCGTCGACCCCGGTGCGCGCCGCGGAAGCCGGCTATCGCATCTCCGCCGACCGCTCCCGCCAGAAGCGTGGACCTCCTTTCCTGATGGCGCTGTAGCGTCAGCGAACGACCGTTCTCTGCGGGCCGCAGCCGCAGCGTGCACGTTTGCCATTGCAGCCGTTACATTGAGCCGCTTCCCCCAGGAACCCATGATGCGAACGATCAGGATTCTGTCGGCCGTCCTGTCTTTGATGGCCGCGCCCTTCCTCTATGCCGCTCTCCTCGGTCAGGTGCGAGGCATCGTGCATGACCCCCAGCATCGCCCGATCGACGGCGCCCACATCGCGCTGCGCGCCGCTCATTCCACGCTGGCGTTCTCCTCCGCCAGCAATTCCGACGGTTATTTCTCGATCCCCGCGGTCCCGCCGGGCGTGTATATCATCGTGGTTTCGGCCACGGGATTCGCCGCCACGCAGCAGACCATCGTCGTCGCCTCCAGCGGTTCGGAGATCCTGCATTTCCCTCTGGAGATCGCCGCGGCCCATGAGACCGCCGTCGTCCACGCCGAACAGGACACGGCCAACCCTGACTCCGTCACGCCCACCACTCTGGTCACTCGCGCCCAGATCATCAAAACTCCGGGCGCGGACCTGACGAACTCGATGGCGATGATTACGGACTTCACACCCGGCGCCTACATGACCCACGACATGCTGCACATGCGCGGCGGTCACGAGCTAAACTGGATGATCGACGGCGTTCCCATTCCCAACACCAACATTGCCGCCAATGTCGGCCCGCAGATCGATCCCCGCGACATCGACACCATCGAGATCGACCGCGGCAGCTACAACGCCGACCTCGGCGACCGCACCTACGGCATGTTCGACGTCATCCCCCGCACCGGTTTCGAAATGAACCGCGAAGGGGAAATGGTGACCACCTTCGGCAATTTCTACCAGACCGACGACCAGCTCAGCTTCGGCGATCACAGCGAGCGCTTCGCCTGGTTCGCGGCCCTGAACGGCAACCGCAGCAACTACGGCCTGATGGCTCCCATCGAGAAGCCCGTCCACGATGCTGAAAACGGCTACGGCGGGTTTGGGTCCCTCATCTTCAATCACGATCCACGCGACCAGTTCCGCCTGGTTTCCCAGCTCCGCACCGACTATTACCAGATTCCTTACGATCCCAATCCGAACGACTGGGAGAATCAGCTCTACGATTCCTCCGGCCTGCGCGACGGCGATCATGAAGACGACGGCTTCTCCACCTTCTCCTGGATTCACACCCTCAGTTCGTCCACGCTCTTTGAGATTTCGCCCTTCTACCATTACAACGAAGCCCTGTATCAGCCCTCGCCGAACGACCTTCCCACGGCGACCACGGCCCGCGAGACCGGCCAGTACACCGGCGCCCAGGCCTACTTCTCCACCAGCATTGCCCGCAATTCCTTCAAAGCCGGCCTGTACGGCTACGCTCAGCACGAGAACGATCTCTTCGGCGTGGTTTTCAACGATGGCAGCTCGACAGATTTCTCCGAGAATCCCATCGCGAACGGCGGTGTGGAGGAAGCCTTCATCGAGGACAATTACCGCCCCACTTCCTGGCTGACGCTCATCGGCGGCGAGCGCCAGTCGCATTTCCAGGGAACCCTTACCGAGAATGCCGTTTATCCGCGCATTGGCATGGCCGTCCAGATTCCGTATCTGCGCTGGGTGCTGCGCGGCTTTTATGGCCACTTCTATCAGCCGCCGCCACTCACCAGCATCACCGGTCCGGCGCTGGCCTATGCTCATGCCACCGACACCAGTTTTGTACCGCTGAAGGGTGAGCGCGACGAAGAGCACCAGTTCGGACTGCAGATCCCCTGGCGCGGCTGGCTGCTCGATGCCGACACTTTCGAAACTCTCGCCACCAATTTTCTCGACCACAGCAATATCGGCGAGTCGGATGTTTTCATCCCCGTCACCGTCCAGGGAGCGAAGATAAATGGCTGGGAGCTGACCATCCGCTCTCCCCAGCTCTGGCGCTACGGGCAGGCACATCTCGCTTACTCGAACCAGCTCGCCCAGCAGATCGGCGCCATCACCGGCGGTCTCATCTGCTATCCGGCCAGTTCGCCCGCCTGTGCACCCCCTCCCGGTTACATTGCTCTCGACCACGATCAGCGCAACACGCTCAACATCGGCTTCGACGGCAATCTTCCCCGCCGCGCCTGGGCTTCCCTTAACCTCTATTACGGCTCCGGATTCTCCAACGGCTACCCCAACCCTCCGTCGCCGTACACGGGTGCTTATCTGCCGGGCCACGCCAGCCTTGACCTCGCTCTGGGCAAGTCCATCGCCGAGAACTGGTCGTTCAGCGCGGACGCGACCAATGTCACCAACACCCGCGTCCTGCTCGACAACAGCCTCACCTTCGGCGGCTTCCATGAAAATGACCCCCGCCAGATCTACGCGCAGCTTCGCTGGCATTTCCACTTTTAGAATGGAAGTGTGGCTCATGCAGCGGTCTCCCAGACTCCCCAGGGTTCGGTGGCCCCACCCGCCCCTCGCCCGACGCTCGTGGCGCCCTCCGGCATCCGGCGCTTTCCCGCGGCGCCGATACCCGTCCCGCCGGTCCGGGGCCGTCCGGACCTGTGGTCGATACCCGTTTACTGGCATCTGCTCAGCCTCGATGCCCCTACCGTCGCGGTGCTCTGGGCCTGGAGCTTCGGCCATGTGGCGCACGTGCGCTCTTCACCGAGCGCGGTTGCCATTCTCGGAATCGGAACCTGGCTGATCTACATCGCTGACCGTCTGCTGGACGGCCGCCCCGGTGCTCCACCAAGGCCGCTCCGCGAGCGACATCGCTTCCACGCCCGCCACGCGCGAGCCCTGCTCATCGCCGCCGCCGCCGCCGGCATCCCCCTGCTCTGGCTGATCGTCGATCGCATGTCCCCCGGCGCGCGCCGTGAAGACACGATTCTCTTCATCGCATCGCTCGTCTACTTCGTCGTGGTGCATCGCCCGGCTGCTGTTCCGCGCCGCTGGTTTCGCCGCGAATTCGCCGTGGGCGTTGTCTTCGCCTCTGCCACGGCGGTCCCGGCCTGGTCGCAGCCTGGCGCTCATCGCGGTACTCTGGCGCTGGTCACGCTGTTGTTCGCCGCTCTGTGCTGCCTCAACTGCTTCGCCATCGAGGAGTGGGAACAGGCGGCCTTCTCGCCAGGCTTTTCCGTGCACCCCCGCCGCGTCCCTGTTTCAGCGGTTGCCCTGGCAGTAGCGGCCGCGGCTGCGGCACTCGCCATCGACACCCGAGGGCCCGTCACGGTTGCGGCTCTGCTCTCGGCCCTGCTGCTCTTTGCGCTCGATCGCCTGCATGTGCGCACCCCGCGGCACGCGGCTCGGGCAACGGCGCTCGCCCTGCGCATCGCCGCCGACGCCGTTCTCCTCACGCCGCTCCTGCTCGTTCCGCGCTGGCACGTATGACCAGCCTTGTCCCCCGCTTCGACCGCGTCGCACACCTGTACCGCGCAATGGAATACCTCTCCTTCGGCCCGATGCTCGAGCGCTGCCGCTTCTTTCACCTGCCCAGCCTCGGCGCTGCCCGCCGCGCTCTGGTCATCGGCGATGGCGATGGCCGCTTCCTGGCTCGCCTGCTCGCCCAAAACCGCGCGCTCCAGGCCGACGCCGTGGACGCCAGCCCTGCCATGCTGCGCCGGCTCGCCTCCCGTGCCATCCGCATCGGCGCACAGCATCGTGTCGCCACCTTCTGCGCCGACGCCTGTGCTTTTGCGCCGCCCGCCACCGGCTACGACCTGGTGGCCACCCATTTCTTCCTGGACTGCCTCACAGGCGAAGAGGCCGCCACCCTCATCCTGCGCATCCTCCCGCATCTGGCCCCGGGAGCGGTGTGGCTTGTTTCCGAATTCCAGGTTCCGGCAGGCAGCCGCCTGCGAGCCTGGCTCTCCCGCCAGACCATCGCCGGCCTTTATGCAGCCTTCGGTCTGCTCACCGGTCTTTCCGTCCGGCAGATCCCGCCCTGGCGGGATCTGCTCGCCGAGGCCGGCTTCACGCGCGGCACCTCGCGCACCTGGCTCGGCGGGATGCTTGTCTCCGAGCTTTGGGAATCGCCCCGGGCAACCGCCTCCGGTGTTGCGCAACCCCAGCTGGAGATGTCCGAATCCCCGCAGCGGCCGGGCAGCTTGTCCGGCATCGACCCAGGACCGGAACCCGCGCCCGTCATCCCGCCAGCCCCAGGCCTCAACCCGCACCCGGTCCCAGACGAGACCCCTACCCCATTCCGTACCCAGGGCCTCTTCCGGCTCCGGATCCCGTAACGTAACCGCGATCGGAATGCAGCCTCCTGCGGCGCGCGCCCTGCCACCTCCGCCGTCTTGTCCTTTCGAATCCCGCACAGGATCGCCGCGGATACCGCTCAAAGCGCCCCGTGAAATTAACATTCGGGACTCTGTCGCATTGTTACAATCAGGTTAAATTCCTCCCGCGCAAGAGGGCTGGAGAACAAATCCGGCGTTTCCCATCATGAATCTTTATGTTCTGCGTCATGCCAGTGCCGGCACGCGCCGCGCGAATCCGCTTGTTGATGTCAAGCGTCCCCTCGATAAGGAAGGCAAGCAGCAATGCCTCCTCGTCGGTACCTATCTCAGCGCTCTCAATGTGCAGTTTGACCGCGTGGTTTCCAGCCCGCTGAAGCGTGCCCTGCAGACCGCGTCGCTTGTCGGGACGGAGACCGGCTACGACGGCAAGGTTGAAATCTCCCAGGCACTCTCCCCCGAGGGCAGCGTTCAGAAGCTCCATGACCTCGTCCACAGCCTGCAGAGCTGCGACAACGTCCTGATCGTGGGCCACAACCCAAATCTGCCCATCTTTCTCGGTTCGCTGATTGCTCCCTCCGGCCGCACCAGCATTCGCCTCCGGAAAGGCGCCGTCGCCCGCATCGACTGTACCCGCCTGCCCGGCACCCTCCACTGGCTCGTCGATCCCCGGATCCTCCGGGGCATCTACTCCAAAGCTGCAAAGAGCTCTCTCCCGAAGACCTCGCGGAAGTAAGCCGCCTCCTTGCGCAGCGACCACAGCTCCAGTTCCGCGCCCGTCCGCCCCGGCAGCAGTTCCAGCAGCACGCGTTTCGGATACACGCGCACCCGCACCTTCAGCACGTCGCTGGCGCGGTCCTGATTCAGCGCCACTGCCAGCCGCAGCAGCACCACCGCCCTCCGCACGTGCTCATACTCCTCGGGAGGAACCTGTCGCATGGTACGGCCCTCCGGCGCCGGACGGCTCTTGCCCAGGTAGCGCGCAATCGCCGACATCACCACCCGCTGCTGGGGCGTGAACCCATACAGCTCGGAGTTGGCGACGATGTACTGCGCGTGCCGGTGATAGCCCTGGTGATTCAGAAACTTCCCGATATCGCGCAGCATGGCGGCCGCTTCCAGCCAGGTATGGTACTCCTCCGGCAAGGCATGCACCTGCGCCAGGTCCCGGAAGAGCTGCGCCGCATGCTCCCGCACCGGATCGGCCTGTTTCGGATCGATGCCATATCTCCGGCACGCCTCCAGTACTCCCTGCCAGCGTTCGCGCTCGAACTGCTGATGCAGCGACGCTCGCGGATCCTGCTCCGCCAGCATCTGCGCCAGAATGCCGTCCCGCAGCCCCAGGGGGGAATAGCGAAATCCCGGCAGCGCGAAGGTTTCCAGGATGTTCGCAAAGACATAGGTCCCCGCCACAATGATTTCCGACCGGCGCGGCCCGATCCCCGGCATCACCGCACGCTGCGCGTTCGTCATCTTCGCCAGTTTCCGCGCCAGCCGGCGCACTGTCGCCGTTGGCGTGAGCTCCTCGCGTTTTTTTGAGCCGCGGCCTCTGCTCAGCGTGCGGCTCGCATCGGACAGCGCAGCCGCTGTCCCTGACGTGGCAATCGTCAGCCGCGCGCCCGCCGGATCGATCTTCCGCGTTGCCCGCCGCAGTTCGCGGTCGATGAACTGCTGCATCCGCCCGATCTCGTCCGCACTCGGCAGCTCGCTGGGCAAAAATTCCTTTGTCAGCCGCACGGCGCCCAGCGGCAGGCTGATGGTCTCCCGGATCCGTTTGTGTTCCGAGAGCGTGACCTCGCAGCTGCCGCCGCCGAGATCGATCAGCACGCAGCGCCCACCCGCGCCCGGCTCGCTCTCCACCACGCCGCGATGGATGAGTCGTCCCTCTTCAAGCCCCGAAATGACCTCGACATCCCAGCCCGTCTCATCCCGAACCCAGGCCAGAAAGGCCCGCGAATTCCGCGCATCGCGCATCGCCGAGGTGGCAACGGCGCGCACCCGGTCCGCTCCGTGCGACTGCACAGCCTTGTAAAAGCGCTTCAGGGTGCGCAGCGTGGCCGCCATCGCCTCGGGCGAGACGATCCCTGTCTCAAAGACGCTGGCCCCCAGCCGCGTCACCTCGCGATCTTCATGGATGGTGCGGAGCCGGTGCTGTACAACCCGGCCGATTTTCAGCCGGCAGGAATTGGATCCGATATCGATAGCCGCTAAGGTCTGCATAATCGGCGCGAAATTTCCGTTCGCGAGCTTTCATTCAGCACGATACACGAGCCGCGGCCGGACTTATGCAGTCGCCCGACGGGAGCGGGCAGCAGGCCGAGCGCGCCCATTGCCGGAGGAGACCGCCAGCCACTCGCCCATCAGCCGGCCGCGCAGCCTCGCAGCTGTCTTCATCGCCATCACGAAGTGCTCGTCGCGCTGGCCTTCCAGCAAGGCAGTCAGCTCCTGAGCCGTGTCGCCGAGCGCGGCATGCGCCTCCTCCGCCAGGACCACCCAGTCATGCCAGTCGCCAATCTCATCCTGCAGGTTCTTCAGCGCCTCACTGATCCGGGCCGCGTGCGCGTCGCCCCGCGTGGCCAGCTCCGCCAGATAGCGCGCCTGCTTCGCTCCCTTGCGAAACTCATGCAGATTGCCTGCATCCAGGTGCTGCATTTCCGACGCCAGCCGCGCGAAGTTGTCCAGCGCCACCACCCCCGGCGGCTTCTTCCGCGCCCGCCGCGGATGGTCGCGCATCGCCGTCACCAGCTCCGCCACCCTCCGATCCAGCTTCGCCAGCAGATCCGGCGCCTGGGCCTGCATCGCTCCGGCCACCTCCGTCCGGCGGTGCTTCAGCCATGCATCCAAATCGTCGGCCTGCGCTTCCAGCCCGGAGCTGCGCAACCCCGCCGCCGCCGTCTCCAGCACATCCGGCTCGTCGACCAGGCTCGGATGCTGCTGGTTCGGCTGCTCTTCTTCGTGCCTGCCCTTCTCACCCAGGGCTCGCTTTGTAAGCCTGCTGAGAAGTCTGCGATGCACATCCAGGTCGCGCACCGGTGCGGCCGCATGTCGAATCTTTCTGAGCATCCGCATGAGCGCCGTCGCCGCCGCACACACCGGCTCACCCCCGTCGTGCGGAAGCTCCCGCACCAGCGTCTCCAGCGTCACCTGCAGCCTCCGCGTTCCCGTCCGCGTATCGTGCACCGGATCCTCATCCGGATCATCGACGCATCGCGCCAGGTTTTCCCGCAGATTCGCCGCCAGACGCCTTACGTTTTCGTGCTCACCCCTCATCCCGCGAGGCCCGAATCCGCCGCCTCTGACTGATATTCTGAACTCAGTGTCAGGCTTCGGACAAATGACCATGCCGCACCCCCCGGCGGATCAAATCTCAGCTCCGTCCGCGCAGAGTTCGATCCTCTCCTCGCCGAAAAAAGCATGGACGCTGCTGCTGCTCATCTTTACCGCGGTCTATGTCGCCTCCCTCTTCTCACCCGCGCTGCTCGACGACGCCGACACCACCCACGCCGAGGCGGCTCAGCATATGCTCATCAGCGGCGACTGGGTGACCATGTACGTCAACGGCATCCGCTATCTCGAAAAGCCGCCTCTGCCCTATTGGATCGTCGCCGCCGACTATCGCCTCTTCGGCTACAACGTGTTTGCCACGCATCTGCCCATGGCTCTGGCGGTGCTCAGCTGTGCGATGATTGTGTGGCTGTGGAGCCGCCGGGCCTGGGGCGACCGTGCCGCCTTCTATGCGGCTCTGGGGATCTTCACTTCCGTGGGGGTCTTCCTTTTCACCCGCTTCTTCATTCCCGATTCCATCATCAGCTTCTTCCTTCTCCTGGCCCTCTACTGCTTTCTCACCGGCGTCGAGGACCACAAGCCGCTGCGCCTTTACGTCGCCTACGCATCCGTGGCCCTCGCCCTGCTTTCCAAGGGCCTGATCGCGCCTGTCTTCTTTGCCGCCGCCGTCATTCCCTGGCTCCTTATCACCGGCGAATGGCGCCACTGGCGCCAGCTGCATCTCTTCACCGGACTGCTGGTCTTCCTCGCCATCGGTGCGCCATGGCACATCCTTGCCGGACTCCGCAACCCCGATTACGGCCATCCCATCGGCAATGTGCCCTCACCCGGCCACGTCCACGGGTTTTTCTACTTCTACTTCGTCAACGAGCATTTCCTGCGCTTCCTGGGGCTGCGCTATCCCAACGACTACAACCGCCAGCCCTGGTATGTTTTCTGGCTCGGCCAGATGATCTGGATCTTCCCCTGGAGCCTCTGGTTCCCCATCGCCATCCGGCGCGCCTGGCGCAATCGCCGGATTTTCTTCTCCGACCTGCGCTACGACGCGACCAATACCATCCAGTTCCTCGCCCCCGGGCTCACCGCGTATCAGTCCTCCGCGCTGGCCGCCCGTCTGCGCTTCCGCGCCCGCACCAGCCTGCTGCTGACCGTCTACTCCGCCTTCATCCTGATCTTCTTCGCCTTCTCCACCAACCAGGAGTATTACACCTGGCCCATTTATCCCGCCCTGCTCATGCTCATAGCCGGCGCGCTCTCGGTGGTCGAGGAATCTCCGCGCGGCAGCCAGCCAGCCGCCGATGGATGGCTCAGCGCCGCTCACGCCTGCTTCGCTGTGGTGGGTGTCGCCGTCGCCGCCGTTCTCGGCTGGGGTCTGTGGCAATCCCGTCACCTCCCCTATGTTCCGGACATCGGCACCCTGCTGGCCCATCGCGATGTGGCCGGTTACTCGCTTGCGATGTCCCATTTCTTCGACCTGACCGGCCCCTCGTTCGCCGCCCTGCGCTTTCCCGCGCTCCTCGCCGCTCTGGCTTTTCTGGCCGGCCCGCCGGCTGCCTGGGGGCTCCGCCGCCGCGGTCACGCGGTTGAGTCGACGGTGACCGTGGCTTTTACCGTTGCAATCGCTCTGATTGCGGCCCACATTGCGCTCATTCGCTTCGAGCCCATGCTTTCTTCCAAAGCCATAGCAGACACCATCAACCGCCTCACCGCGGAACCGGCCAACGCCAACGCCCAGCTCATGCTCTACGGTGACCAGTCCGACGGCTCCTCGGTCCTCTTTTATACCCGCCGTCCGGCGCTGCTCGTTCATGGCCGGAAGTCCTATTTCGCACCCGACCCGGAAGAGGACCCCGGCGAACTCTTCGGCTCCTCGATGATCTGGGGCTCCGATTACCCCGACGCCCCCCACATCTTCCTCAGCGACGCCGACCTCCTGCGCCTCTGGGGCACCGGAGCACGCAAGTTCCTCTTCGTTCCCGGCGACTTCCGCAACCACGTCCGGAAGCTGCTCGGTTCGCGCGGCTACCTTGTCCAGGAACTCTCCGACAAGACCCTCTACACCGACCGGCCGCTCTGAGCGCAGGTTCCTGTCCGTTTGCGAACACCGCTTCCCGAATGCGGACGGCAGACTGGCCCGTGCCCTGCCCCGGCAACAGCCAAATCTCCTGTTTCGGCGATCTGCGCTTTCCGTATAGCGGCGCCAAAATTGCTTTCACCGCCCCAGGGGTGTTATGCAGATTCTGCTTCAGGATTTCCGCTATGCGTTGCGCCAGCTGCGGCAGGCGCCGGGGTTTGCGTTTGTCGCCGTGCTCACCCTGTCCCTGGGGGTAGGCGCAGCCACCGCCATCTTCAGCGTCGTCGATGCTGTCATCCTTCGCCCTCTGCCGTACAACCACCCCGAGCTGATCTACGCGCCGGTCACCATCGCCAAAGAGGGATACACGCAGCCGCTCTCCTGGCCGAGTTTTCAGGACATGCGCGCCCGGAACCACAGCTTCACCGCTTATTCCGGCGTCTGGGCTTACCACACCGCCAATCTCGAAACGCCGTCCGGCCCCATATCCCTGCAGTCCGTCCAGGGCTCCGACGATTTCTTCTCCGTCTTCGGCGTCGCTCCCATCCTCGGACGCACCTACCGCCCCGGCGAAGACCAGCCCGGCAGAAACAACGTCGCCGTGCTCAGCTACGACGTCTGGAAGACCAACTTCGGCGGACAGAGCGGTGTGATCGGCCAGACCATCCAGCTCGACGGCAAGCCCTACACCTGCATCGGCGTCATGCCGGCGGGATTCCGCTATCCGCTGAGCGCCCTCCACGCCATCTATACCCCGCTGCACCCCTACGCTGACTGGATGAAATCCCGCGGCGATCACTGGCTCCGCAGCGTTGGCCGCCTCAGGCCCGGCATCACCCGTCTTCAGGCCCAGGCGGACCTGAACACCGTCATGGCCAACCTCGCCCGCGCCTATCCGGACACCGATAGTGGCCGCAGGATTCAGCTCATCAGCCTCGAGGAGAGCATCCATGCCGATACCTCCGGCGCGCTGTGGACGCTCTCCGCTGCCGTACTGGCCGTCCTGCTCATCGGCTGCATCAATGTCGCCGGCCTGCTCCTGGCTCGCGGAGTCCGGCGCGAGCGCGAGATCGCCCTGCGTGCGGCTGTGGGAGCCAGCCGCTCCCGGCTGGTCCGTCAGATCCTCACCGAAGGCCTGCTCCTCGCGGCTTGCGGAGCCGCCGGCGGCATCTGCCTCTCCGCCCTCCTGCTCAGCGCCATGCGCGCCTTCCTCGTGCATGCAATCACCCGGGGATCCGAAGTGCATATCAATGTCCAGGTTCTCCTGGCGGCCCTGCTCATCTCTGCCTTCACCAGCGTCCTGGCCGCGCTGCTGCCCGCGCTGCGCGTCTCCGGCACTGACCCCAGCCAGGCTCTGCGCAGCGGCGGCAGCGCCGGCACGGCGCGCGTCCAGCACCGCCTCCGGTCCGTCTTCATCGTCTCCCAGGTCGCGCTCTCTCTCGTGCTGCTCGTCGTCGCCGGCGCTCTCCTGCGGATGGTCGCCGGCTATCGCAATACCAGTCTCGGCTTCGATCCTGCGCGCACCCTCGCCGTCGAAATCGATCTCTCCCCCGCGCGCTATCGGGGAAGCGATGTGCGAATCAGCTTCTACCAGCCGCTCCTCGACCGCGTTTCACACCTTCCCGGCGTGCTGGGCGCCGGCTTGATCAACCTCGTTCCCATCCAGAGCTGGGGCTCCAACTCCGAAATCCACATCTCCGGCCAGCCCCCTTATCCTCCGCACGAGGTCACCCTCGCGGAAAATCGCTTCGTCTCGCAGAGCTACTTCCAGGCCATGGGCATCCGCCTGATTCGGGGCCGTCTGCTTTCGCCCTCCCTCGACCTGCCCACCAGCAAGGCCGCCCACATCGTGGTCAACCAGGCCTTTGTGCGCAAATTCATCCCGGCGAACCTCGACCCTGTCGGCCAGCACATCGACGACAGCGATCAGGCCGACCAGAAGACGGCCATCGTCGGCGTCGTCTCCGACGTGCGACAGAACCTCTTCGACAATCCATTACCGGAAATGGACTATCTCGATTCCGAGTTGCCGCCGAACCTCGCCGCCGATCTGCTGATGTCGAACAACCTCATGGTGCGCACCGCGGGCGATCCCCGCACCCTCATTCCCTCGCTGCGCCGCATCTTCCATGAAGTCGATCCCACGCTGCCCTTCCGCGCTCCCGAAACCATGGAGGAGATCGTCTCGGACCAGCTCGTCATGCAGCGGATGGAGAGCTGGCTTTTCGGCATCTTCGCGTCGCTGGCGGTTCTGCTTTCCCTGGTCGGACTCTATGGCCTCATCTCCCATGAAGTGGAGACCGGAACCCGGGACATCGGCATCCGCATGGCGCTCGGCGCTTCACGACGAACGGTGCTCTCGCTCGGCCTGCGGCGCGTTGTGCACCTGCTGACAGCCGGCATTGCGGCTGGATTCGCGCTCAGCTTCGCCGCCAGCCGGCTGATCGCTTCGATTGTGGTTCTTCGCTTCACACATCTGGCCGGTTTGCTGGCGCTGCTCGGGGCCGCACTGGCCCTGGCCGGAGTCGTCGCCGCCCTGATCCCCCTGCGCCGCGCCGCCTCTGTCGATCCCATGCAGGCGCTGCGCATGGAGTGAACCCGCTTACTCGATCTTCCTGACTTTGGTGGTCGACGGCACTCCGGTCAGCTGAAACTGCTCATTGTTCAGCGGCAGATTCACCCTCAGCTTCTGCACCGCGATCACGATCTGGTACTGCTCCAGCGGCCTCCGGATCGTCACCGTTCCCGGGAAGCGCTCTGTGCCGAAAACCTGCAGGGGACCGTATAGCGCCTGCGTCTGGATCTGTCCCTTCTCGTCGTAAATGTCTTCCTCGTCCGGCTCCAGGTCGATGCGGCTGAAGTGAATCACCCGGCGCACCTGCGTGAAGCGGCTGCCGCCCTGCCGCATCTGAACGGTGAGCAGGTATTCCGGGCGGATCTCCAGCTTCCTCGTCCTGGAGTTCACCACCATGTCGCTGTCGGTGGTCACCGACAGCACGTCATCCGCTGCGATCTTCGGGATCACCAGGGAATCGAAAAACATGTAGGGCCGCATGTTCTCGAAGGGGTTGGGCGATTCCTTCGTGACCGTATTGGCTCCCTCGATAAGTTCGTTCTTCGGCGGAATCCAAAGCTTGAAGGTGTCGCCATCGCTGGCCATGTCGAAGAGGCGCGTCCGCACGAAAGGCGCCAGGCCGATCACCCGCAGCGACTCCGGCTTGCGCAGCAGGATGTATCCGGTAAAGGATGTGTAGGTCTTCTCCTTGCCCTTCAGCGATCCGCCCTCGGTGGCGGTGAACTCCACCGTCGCACTCATGGAGTTGATCAGGTCATAACGCTCGTTGATCATGTCCACCAGCTGCTGGGGAGGCGCGCTGAGCACCATCGGCGGCATTTTCGCCTTCGGCACCCTGCGTGTATGCCACAAACACCCGTTCAGAGCCGGCAGTGCCAGCGTTAACGCAACGACAACTCCGCTCCGGAATCGATGCATGCACTCAGCTCAGCAAACTGCGAGTATAACGGTTGCCCTCAGCCCGGGAGCCCAGCCGCATCGCCTCACTTCGCGCTGCCCTGCCGTACTGCCCGCCGGTACGCCGCGACATCCTTCGCGTGCTCCTCCAGCGTCGCCGAAAACCGCGACTGTCCTGAGGGATTGGCGCCTGCCGCTACGAAATACAGGTAGTTGGTCTGCGCCGGGTGCATCGCCGCCGCCAGCGACTTCAAACCCGGATTGCAGATGGGTCCCGGCGGCAGCCCCGCGTGCCGGTATGTGTTATAGGACGAGTTTGCCTGCAGATCGGACTGATAAATCGTTCCCCGGTACCGCCCGTCCAGCAGCGCCGCATAGATCACCGACGGATCGGTCATCAGCGGCATCCCTTTGGCCATCCGGTTCTCAAACACGCTCGCCACCAGCGGCCTCTCCGTATCGAGTGGCGTCTCCTTCTCCACCAGCGAAGCCAGCGTCACCGTCTGGTGGAAGTTCCCGGTCAACCCAAGCGCGCGCGCCTCCACCCGGAACCGTCTCACCATGGTGACGATCATCCCCTGCGGAGACGTGCAGCGCGCAAAGTGGTACGTTTCCGGAAACAGATAGCCCTCCACGCTCGGCGCGGCGGGATCCAGATCGGCCACCACGCCCTTGTCCCGCTCAGCCGCCGCCACAAACGCCGCCTTCGTGCCCAGCCCCGCGGCTTCCAGCCGCGCCCCGATGTCGAACATATTCGAGCCCTCGGGTATGGTCACCGCGATGGTGTACACATCCCCGCGCCGGAGCCGGTCCCAGACCTCCATCATCTTCGCCGGATGATCGAAACGATACTCTCCGGCCTCCAGCGTCCGGCCCTTCACCGCGTACAGTGCCAGAAACACACCTTTGCTGCGGATGATGCCCTGCTTTTTCAGCAGTCCCGCAATCTGCGTGCTCGACATGCCCGGGTTGATATCCACGAAGGTTTCGCGCTGCGGTCCGATCGGAACCAGCAGCGCAAAGGCCACCGCGCCCGCGGCAGCCAGAATCAGAAAAAGAAGAGTGAGAAAGAAGCCGCGCACGCCCCAAAACCTTGATTCTTTGATTCCCTGACTGATTGTAAGATGCGGAGTTCCTCTTCCGCCCGCGAACGCTCCGGCCTGGCCGATCTTTCATCCTCGGTTTGCTGCGGCTCACCGGCCAGGCCGTTCAGATGGCGCCGATTTGGGTACCATCATCCTGTGCAGCCCCGCCTCCTCGGCCTCGATTTCGGTGACCGCCGCATCGGTGTCGCTGTCTCCGATCAGCTCGGTCTCACGGCCCAGCCCGTGCTCACCCTGGTACGGAAGAACCTGAAGCAGGACCTGAAATCCCTGGGCCGTCTCCTCCGGAAATTCGGCTGCTCCGCCATCGTTCTCGGCCATCCCCTGTATATGTCCGGCGACGTCAGTCCCCAGGCCGCGAAAACCCAGGCCTTCGCCGAATCCCTCCGCTCGGCCTTTGCCCTCCCCGTCCACCTCTGGGACGAGCGCCTCACCTCCGCCGAAGCCCACCGCCATCTGCGCGCCGCCGGTCGCCCCACCTCCGGCCACCGCGAGGTGGTCGACCAGGTGGCCGCCGTCCTGATCCTGCAGAGTTTTCTCGATGCCAGGCGCTCCAGTGCCGGCGTCGTATAATTAGAGGCAACGAGGCATCCGCGGCCGGTGGTCGCGGATGCCTCTATCTTCTATTCCCTTGTCTGGGGCCTGTTCTCTTCCCGTCGCGCCTGAAGGCGCCTTGCGGAGCGGAAGCGCTGGCCGCTTCCCCGCTTCGCCCTGGTTTTGCCTTCACGCCGGCCGGAACGAGCAGACCGCCGTGGAACTGTTGCATGCCGGAACACATCAAAAAAAAGCTTCAGGAAGAGATCAGGCAGCTCGAGCACGAGCTGGCCCACGAGCTTCCTGCCGAGATCAAGAAGGCCGTCGCCATGGGCGACCTGAGCGAGAACGCCGAGTACCACATGGCCAAGCAGCGCCAGGACTTTGTCAATGCGCGTCTCGGGCAGCTCAAGAAGCGCATGGCCGAACTGGCCCTCGTGAACCTGGCCAATATCCCCCACGACCGTGCCGCTTTTGGTTCGACCGTCCTGGTGTACGACACCTCGAAAGATGAGAAAATCGAGTACAAGCTGGTCACCAGCGAAGAATCGGACGTGAGCAGGGGCCTGATTTCCACCACCTCTCCGATCGGAAGGGCGCTCGTGGGCAAGCAGGTGGGCGATATGACCACGGTGGTCACGCCCAGCGGCAGGCGCGAACTGGAAGTCTTGAGGCTGGCCACCATTCACGACGAAGCGGAAGCTGAAGCAGGAAAGTAGAGGCCAGAATGGCCCGCGAGAGGAATTCCCCCATCACCTGGACCAGTGCATTCGGACGCGCCTGCGGCGTCCTTCTTCAGGCCATCGTCAACGGGCTCTCTCTGACCCGGATTTCGCCCAACGCGCTGACCTTCATCGGCCTGCTCATCAACACGGCGGCCGCGGTCCTTTTCGGCTTCGCCAACCAGCATAACTACGTCCGCATGTTCCTGTATGCCGGCCTTGTGATCATCGGAGCCGGCATCTTCGACATGGTCGACGGCCGCGTCGCCCGCCAGACCCAGCAGGTCACGGTCTTCGGAGCTTTCTTCGACTCGGTCATCGACCGCTACTCCGATGTCGTTCTTTTCTTCGGACTCCTCGTCTTCTACGCCCGCGGCAACCGCCTCTTCTACGTCTTCCTGGCGGCCTTCGTGATGATCACTTCGCTGATGGTCAGCTACACGCGCGCCCGCGCCGAAGCCCTCATCGGGAGCTGCAAAGTCGGCTTCATGGAGCGCCCCGAGCGCGTCGTGCTCATCATTCTGGGAGCTCTCTTTAACCGCTGGGATGTGATGGCCCCGGTCCTCTGGGTCCTGGCCGTCATCTCGACCATCACCGTGATTCACCGCATCCGTTATACCTGGCAGCGTACCCGCCACCTCGCTCCGGTCCGCGAAATCGTTCCCGTAGCGCAATCCATCTCGGTCCGCGAACCGCAGCCCCGCACCGACCTGCGCACCCCGGACGCCCCGCGGGCGTGATCGAGACCGCAGTGACTCCTGCGCGGCTCTCCATCCCTGCTTCCGGACCTCAGGCAGCGAACCGGAATGCCCTGCTCCGCGCTGTCCCCTTCCGAATCCAGAGATGTACCGCATTGGTCACGCTTCCCGGGGGCGGGCATCGTCACGCGCTCCGGCTACTACGCCTTCCCCAAGCCATAGTTCTCCTGGCCCGTCAGTTCTCCTGCAGGGCCGCTTTTGGATCCAGCCCCGCGGCGCGCATGGCCGGAACCCACGAGGCCACGGCCGCAATCCCCAGGAATAGCGCCGCCATGGCGGCAAAGGTCACGGGATCGGTCGGTTTCACGCCCACGAGCATCGCCGTCATCACCCGCCCCAGGACGAAGGCCGCGGCAATACCCACAGCAATGCCAATGGCGCTGAGTTCCATGCCCTGGCGAACCACCAGCCGTACGATGTCTCCGCGATCCGCGCCCATGGCCATGCGCACTCCGATCTCCCCAGTCCGCTGACGCACGGCCGTGGACAGCACTCCATAGAGGCCCACCCCCGCCAGCACACCGGCAATGATGGCAAACGCCAGCAGCAACAGCAGGGAGAATCGCGTGCCGGCCTGCGCCGCCTGCACCACCTTCTCGTCCGGCTCCATTTTGTCCACCAGATAGCTGCGGCTCAGCCCGGCAATCGCCGCGCGCACCTCGTCTTCATAGCCGGCCGGATCGCTGCGCGTTCGAATCGCCCATGAGGGCGGGGTAAATCCGCCAAAATAGCCGTCGGTGAAATAGATCTGTTCCCGGCCCGGCACCGCCAGCGACTCCTCGTGCTGGTGCCCCACTACGCCGATAATCTGCACCAGCACCGCCTGGGGTGTCTGGACGCGGGTGAGGATCTGCTTGCCGACCGCCGATTCTCCGGGGAACGCCTTCTTCGCCAGGTCCTCGTCGACGATGGCGTAGTTCCTGCCTGGCTGTTCGTCATCCTCGGTAAACGTGCGGCCCGCCAGCAGCGGCGTGCGCATGGTTTCGAAGTAGCCCGGAATCACAATCTGCAAATCCGTCGCCTGATACTTGCTGGGATCGGCTCCCGCCGCCGGGGTCCCCCATCGGACCGGGCTGTAGCCACCAGTGAGTGGAAATGGAGTGGACGCAGTGACGCTCTCCGCTCCCGGAATCGCCTGCAGACGATCCTGGATGCGGCGCCGCTCCGCCTCCCGTTCCGCCGGAGTCGTCTTCGCATTTCGCGGACCGCCCAGCACCTGAAATGTCAGCAAATGGTGTGGATCGAAACCGGGGTCGATCCGCTGCAGATCGAGGAAGCTGCGGAACATGAGCCCCGAACCCACCAGCAGCACGAAGGAAGCCGCCACTTCCGCCATCACCACCGTGTTGCGCAGCACCGCTCCGCGCGCCAGCCCTGAGGTGCGGCCCGCCCCGCGCAGCACGTTCATCAGCTGCGGCTGGGAAGCGCGCCACGCGGGCGCCAAGCCGAACAACATGGCCGCCACCAGTCCTGCCAGAGCGGCAAACACCAGCACCGGCACGTCGATCCCGATCGAATCCAGTCGCGGCAGATTCGCGGGGGCCAGATGCCGCAGCTCGTGAATCGCAGCCCACGCCAGGCCCAGGCCAAGGGTTGTACCGGCAAGCGCCAGCACCAGGGCTTCGGCCATCAGGGGACGAATCAGCTGTCTGCGATTGGCGCCCATCGCCGCCCGGACCGCGAATTCCTGCTCCCGGAGCGATGCCCGGACCAGCAGCAGGTTGGCCACATTGGCGCACGCGATCAGAAGCAGGAAAATCACCGATCCCATCAGGGCCAAAATTGCCGGCCGCACCTGCGCCACCAGATGCTGCCGCATCGGCGCCAGGGAAATCTGGTAGCCGATGGATGCATCCATCGGAATCGTCCTCCGGCCCTCCGCCGCCACCGCATCCGCAGCCTCCTGCGCCTGCGCGAGGGTCACGCCTTTCTTCAGCCGCCCTACCGGCGTGATCCCGAAGTCGTTGCGCTCCGCCGCATCGTAATCCAGGCGATTTGCCACCCACACGTCCGGGACCTCTTCGATCTGGTCCTCGGGCGGAAAATACAGCCGAAACTTCGGCGCGAGCACTCCGACGACGATCGGGTTGGGTCCGCTGGCATTGCCCATGGGGTGGCCCAGCACATCCGGGTTGCCACCGTAGCGCTTTACAAAATACTCATGGCTCAGAATCGCCATCTGCGGCAATCGCGGCTGGGGAGCACCAGCGGCCTGTCCCTGCGGCGTCTGCGCCGGAGCCTGAGGAATTCCATCCTGTGCGTCAAAATCGCGCCCGGCGACCATCTTCGCGCCCATCAGGTCGAAGAAGTTCGTCGTAACGACGGCCAGATTGAACCGCTCCGGCGTGCCGTCGCCTTTCTCTCCGACCACCCGAAAGGCGAAGACCCCGGCCATATCGGAGAACTGGCCCTTCGTCCCATTCTTCAGGTCGAGGTAGTCCGCGTTCGAAAACGGCAGCCCGTGCACGTTACGCTTCTGGAGGTCCATGCCCCCAACCACCAGTTGCCCAGGATCCTTATAGGGCAGAGGCCGCAGGAGCACCGCATTAGTCACGCTGAAGATCGCCGTGCTCGCGCCCACGCCCAGCGCGATGGTAACGATGGCAATCACGGCGAACACCGGATTCTTTCTGATCGTCCGGCTGGCGACGGCAATGGTCTTCAGGTCCATACCCGCCTCTTCGGGATCAGCTCATCCGCCGATCCCCATCACAGTATTCTGCCCCGGCCGCGCCGCAAAAGTAAAAGGGAGCAGCCACCAGCCGCCCCCTCTTGCCTGTTGCCTGTTTCCTTTTGCCTGCCCTTACCAACGTCCCCAGGCGCGGCTGATGTAATCCGTCATGGTCATCGTAATCAGGACGAGAAATGTGAAGAAGCCTGCCGCCACGGTCAGCATGGTCAGCCGCGAGCTGTACTTGATGTGCATGAAGAACAGCACAACCAGCGACATCTTGATGCAGGCAATGGCCAGCGCCACAACGGCATTGAACGACCCCAGATCGACGTAGGAGATCGCCGTCGTCGATGCGGTCAGCACCAGCAGACACGCACCAATGACCATATAGACCTTCGGGCTGACAATGTGTTCTTCGTGATGCGTCGGTTCCGACGGCTCGATATGCAGGTGCTGGTGGTGCGGCGCGTCCGACGAATGTGAAGGTGCCATCCTTAACTCCAGTCCTCAGAAGAAACCAAATCTGCGTGCCCTGTCTTCACTGATGTCGACTAATCAAATAGAGCAGTGGGAACAGGAAGATCCACACAATATCGACAAAGTGCCAGTACAACCCGAAATTTTCTATGGGCGCTATATGCCCGGCGGTGTAGGCTCCTCCCCGCGCCCGGATCAGCAGGAAGATCAGCAGCGAAATGCCGATAATCATGTGCAGCGCGTGCATACCGGTCATGGCGAAGTAGAGCGAGAAGTAGACCTGCGTCTTCTCCGCCATGTCCGGGGCCAGCTTGTCATCCGGATAAGCCTTGGTGCCGTGCTCGAAGCCGACAGGACTGAAGTTCAATCCCGGCACATGGTGCTCCACCCATTCGTCGTGCCATTCGTACGCCTTCACGCACAGGAAGCCGCAGCCCAGGATAATGGTCAGGATCATCCAGCGCAGCAGAGGCTTGCGGTTGCGGGTTTCCGCGGCGTGAACCGCCATCGCCATGGTGAAACTGGAGATGATCAGCAGCGTGGTGTTCAGCGTCCCTGCCCAGATGTGCAGGGAATGACTCCCGGCTACAAAGGCCGGGTAGTACCAGTTGCGGAAGATCAGATAGGCGCAGAAGAGGCCGCCAAAGAACATGATCTCCGTCAGCAGGAACAGCCACATGCCGAAGGTGGCCGCCTCCCGCTGCTGAGCCACGTTCTCGAAGTGGTGGCGCAGGAATGGCGGATGACCGAGTTCCAGATGCGGTGTTTCTGCAGTCTGCGCTGCCAGGGTATGGCTATCCAACGGTCGGTACCTCGCTTCCCTTCCTGCTTTCCAGCCACTCGTAGTCGTACGCTTCGTGGGTCACAATCGGTGTCTCCTCGAAGTTCTCCGTCAGCGGCGGCGACTGGATCTGCCACTCCAGCCCCGTGGCCTGCCACGGATTCGGCCCGGCAATCTTCCCATATTTCAGCGACCAGGTGAGATACAGCATCGGAAGCAGGTAACCCACCCCCAGCACGGTGGCGCCTGCGCTCGAAAACACGTTCAGCACCTGGAACTCCGGTGGATAGGCCGCATACCGCCGCGGCATGCCCAGATACCCAAGCACAAACTGCGGGAAGAAGGTCAGCACAAATCCCACAAACGTGATCACCGCGGCCAGCTTGGAGACCGACTCCGGATACATACGGCCCGTCATCTTCGGCCACCAGAAATGCACGCCCGCCAGGAACGCCATCAGCATGCCGCCCACCATCACGAAGTGGAAGTGCGCGACGATGAAATAGGTTTCCGTCAGGTGGATATCCATCCCCAGCGTGCCCAGGAAGACCCCGGTCAATCCCCCGATCGTGAACAGCCCAAGGAACCCGAAAGCGTAGAGCATCGGCGTCTCGAACGTGATCGAGCCCTTATACAGCGTCGCCGACCAGTTGAAGATCTTGATCGCCGAAGGCACCGCCACCAGCATCGTCAGCAGCGAAAAGACCAGCGCCGAGTAGTTGGAGATACCCATGATGAACATGTGATGGGCCCACACGAAGAATCCGAAGACGGCAATGGCGACCGATGAGAACGCCACCGCCGTGTATCCAAAAACCCGCTTGCGCGAAAAGGTGCTGATCACCTCGGAGATTACGCCCATCCCCGGCAGAATCATGATGTACACCGCCGGGTGCGAATAGAACCAGAACAGGTGCTGGAAGAGCAGCGGATCGCCGCCCTTCGTGGGATCAAAGACCCCAATGCCGATCGTCCGCTCCAGAACCACCAGCACCAGCGTGATGGCCAGCACCGGCGTGCCCAGCACCATCAGGATCGACGCCGCGTAGTGCGACCACACGAACAGCGGCAGCCGGAACCACGTCATACCAGGCGCGCGCATGCGGTGGATGGTCACGATGAAGTTCAGTCCGGTAAAGATCGAGCTGAACCCGGCGATAAACACCGCCAGTCCCGCGGAAACCACGTTCGTATTCAGATAATGCGTGCTCAGCGGTGTCGTGAAGGTCCACCCCGTATCCACGCCGCCGAAGGTCAGCACGCAGATCATCAGGGTGCCGGCCGCGATGTACAGGTACCAGCTCAGCAGATTGATCTTCGGAAACGCCAGATCCTTGGCGCCCACCATGATGGGGATCAGGAAGTTCCCGATCGTCGCCGGCACCGAAGGCACCAGAAAGAAGAACACCATGATGAGGCCGTGCGCCGTGAACACCTTGTTATAGGTGTCCGCGGCCAGCAGGTCGCTCGGCGGGGTCAGCAGTTCCATGCGGATCAGGGCCGCCATGGCGCCGCCGATAAAGAAGAAGAATGTGATCGAGATCAGGTACAGCATCGCGATCCGCTTGTGATCGCCCGTCAGCAGCCAGCTCTTCAGCCCGTATTCCTTGTTCAGATACGAAACCTTCGGCAGCCTGGCCGTCGACTGATCCGGCAGAGATACGATTGTGCTCATTGCTTTACCATCCCCGGCGCCAGCTCAGGAGCGGAAGTTCCCGACGGCGACGTTCCCGTCTGCACGGGCTGCTGTGCGCTGTTTTCGATCGTCTGCTCAATCCGGTACTGCGAATCGAGCCGCTTGATGTACTCCACCAGGTCGATCAGCCCTTCCTCGCTCACCTGCCCCTGGTAGGTCGGCATAATCGGCGCGAATCCGGCCACCTCATGCAGGGTCGGATTCAGGATCGTATCCCGCAGAAAAGCACCGTCCACAGTGATGAACTGCCCGTTCGTCAGCTGCACGCGCGAGCCGTAGACTTTCCCGAGGTTGGGACCGTGGGCATTGGGCGTGCTGTTGTGGCAGGAGTTGCATCCCAGGCTCGCAAACAGCCGCTCCCCGTTCTGCGCCAGCGAGTTGCCGCTGGTCGAACCGGCGGCCCACGCCTGGTAATCCTGCGGCGTCATCGCGTACACCCAGCCGATCATCTGCGAATGCAGCGTTCCGCAATATTGGGTGCAGAACAGGTGATACACGCCCGGCTTGGTCGCCTCGAACCAGACCGTGTTGTACCGCCCCGGAATGACCTCGCGCTTCACGCGAAACGCCGGAATCGAGAAGCTGTGAAAGACGTCCTGCGAAATCATGGTCAGCTGCACCGGCTGATCGATCGGGATATGCAGCGCATTAATCTCGTGCTGCCCGCCCGGATGCTCGATCTTCCACATCCACTGCTTACCCACGACATAGATGTTCATGGCGTTCGGCGGCGGGCTGTAGATGCGGAAATAGAGCAGCGCTCCCCATACAAAGGAGATCATGAACAGGATCAGTGGAATGATCGTCCAGGTCGCTTCCAGCAGCGTCGATCCCTCGATCTGCGTCGCGTGCGGGCTCACTTCCTTTCGGTAGCGGATCGAGAACGTCACCACCAGGAGGGCGACCGCTGCCAGGCCCACAATCGAGATAAAGACAAGGAAGAAATACAGCGCATCGGCGTACGGCGCGATCGTCGATGCTTCCGGCGGGAAGATCGCGAAATTCGTAAGCCAGTGGATTAAGAACTGCCAGAGTACCGGACTGATGAAATGCTGCATCGTCGCCCTTTTATCCGTTCACCAGATGAAATTTCCGCGCGCTGGCCTCGGCGGCCTTCCACGCACGCGCCTGCCGCATGTCGCGCCGGAAGCTGATTAAGATAAACCCGCCCAGCAGCAGCACTGTGACCAGGCCGCCGGCCTGAATGATCCGCACATAGAGCAGCGTGTGCCGATTCAGCGTTGGATCGTACCGGAAGCAGTAGGTCAGGATGTTATCGACCGGCGATCCAATGGTCCCGTGCGAAGCTTCCACCAGGCCCAGGTCCAGGTCCTTTGGCGAAAACTCCACACCCAGGTAGTACTGCGCCAGCTTACCCTGCGGCGTTGCCAGCTCGATGGCGCTCGCGTGCGCAAACTGGGTCATTTTCCCGTCCGGCCCCTGCATCGGCACATACCCAAATCCCACCGCCGTCGCCAGCGCGCGGATTGCCGATTCCTGTCCGGTAAGGAAATGCCAGCCATTCTCCGTTCCCGGCCGCCCGTACCGCTTCATGTAGAAGGCCTTCTCTTTTGCGGCAATCTCCGGCGTCTCCCGGTCGTCAATACTCACGAACACCACGTTGAAATCGCGGCCAGGGTTGAACTTCACCATCTCCAGCGCGCTCACCAGCCCGTCCATCTCCTCCGGACACAGAATCTTGCACGTGTAGTAGACCAGCGAGAGGATCACCGGCCGCTTCCCGAAGTAATCGCCGAGGTGGACCAGCTTTCCGGTTTCATCGCGAAACTCCAGGTTCAGCGGAAGCTGCGTATTCAGCTTCTGCTGGATGCTGATCTTCTTCAGCAGCAGTGGCTGCTGATCCGCAGGCTTCCCCGGCTTCTGGAATCCGAACCACTGGCTTTGCGCCTGCGCATCGGCACCGAAGCACACGAACGCGCACCCGAGCGCCAGGCCCGCCAGCGCATTTGCCCATTTCCGTGCTTTCGTTCCGCGTCGCATGCTGCCTTTCCCCTTGTTCCTGTACTACCGGTTATCCGCCTGCGAGGAACCCTGCTCGACGGCCTGCTGCTCCTGCGCCTGTTGTTCCTGTTCGTAACCCGTCGGCGCGAATCCGTTCGTCAGCGGCATCTGCACCGTCGGCTCCTTGTCGCCGGTCATCAGCGCCTGCTGTTGCTGCCCGGGAGCGACCGGCAGGCCCTGCTTCGCGATGATTTCCATCGCCCGCTCGATCGGAATCCGCACCTGCCCCTTGCTGCGATTGATCCAGCTGTAGTGGTTCAGCAGCAGATCCTCGCGCTCGTGCAGGTTCAGCAGGTCCTGATCGCCGTTATCGATCTGCAGTTGCGGCGTCGGAAACTGCTGCGTCAGCTTCGCCAGCTGCTCCTGTTCGAGCTGCGGATTCGAACGGATTTCCTTCGTGGGCGCGATCTGGTTCTGCGCGGCCCATTTGCTGGTCGGCCCGTCGGCCCGGATCAGCCCCGTGTTGATCACCTTGCCCATAACGAAGCACAGGACGAAAAACACCCCCACCGCAACGCCCAGACCCACCAGGAAGACCACGATCCCGCCAACGCTGGCGTCCGTGACTTCATAGCCTTCCCTGATGGAATCCTCGTGGAAGTGCCCGTTCGGGTCGTGGCCGTTGTGCTTAGGCGTGGACATAATCGTGCTCCAGAATCTCCGCCAGGTGGGGATCGTTGGTTGCCACCAGCGGGCGGTTCTTCAGTTGCTGGAAGTAGTACACAAGCCAGAAGCAGAACAGCGCAGCCGGCACCGCAACGTACTCGAAAATGCCGAAGCTGAAGTGCAGGTTCCGCGCGGCATCCTTGAAGTTCGGCTCGATCAGCCAGAACATATCCCAGTACCCGGCGAAGATCATGATGCAGCAGGCGACCGCCAGACGGCTCTTGATGCGCTTCAGATCCCTCGACAGCAGCAGGCTGAAGGGGATCAGCCAGTGGAAGATCACGTCCAGCGTGGCAATCACGCCCCAGCCGCCGCGGATCCGGTCCAGATACCACGGAATCTCTTCCGGCGAGTTACCCGACCAGATAATCAGGAAAGCGCCGAACGCGAAGTAGATATTCAGCATCACGATGGCGAAGCACAGCTTGCCGATATCGTGTTGCTCGACCACCCGGAAGGTGCTGCGGATCGGCTCCGCCTTGCTCAGCCCGATCAGCGTCAGCAGCGCCAGCGGCAGCACCACAAAGGCCTGCCCCACCAGGTACTGGAATCCGTAGATCGTCGAGTACCAGGTCGGATCCAGCGACATCACCCAGTAAATCGACAGGCCGAAGAGCAGTGCCGCGTACAGCACCACGCCGAACCCGCTCAGGTTCTCGAATCGGGTGCGCCAGTACGCCACGTTCGGCTCCGTATCGGCATCCCGCTGGATCGACCACCGGTTGAGCACCGTGATGTACAGCGCAAAGACGGCGAAGCAGACCAGCGAAAACACCCAGAAGTTTGTGACGTTCAGCATCGGCGCCTTCCAGCGGATCGCATGCGCCATGTCGTGGTCGATCAGCCCCTTCTGGAGTGCGGCCGTCCAGTTCGCATAACGGGCCCACGGATACAGCTGCCCCATGGTCGCCCCGGCCACGGCTACGGGGATAAACAGCAGCACGATCATCGGCCAGGTCCGCGACATCGCCTCCAGCGGCCGCCGTACGATCAGCCCCCACTTGCCCCCCGAGAGATGCTGCACCATCAGCAGCGCCATCCCCCCGAAGCAGAAGCCGAAGCACATCACGAACCCGTCCAGCCAGCCCCGCAGCAGATGCTGCCAGCCCAGGTGCTCGGCATCCATCGTCTGCCCGAGGAAACCCAGAATGACCGCCAGCGCGGAGAAGGCCAGCCCGGCCAGCATCGCCCGCCTGCGCCAGGTGTCCACAAACGCCGGCGCCGCCAGGCTTGAAGGCAATCTCTTGTCGAAGTGTCCGTTTGCCATGCCTTACCTCTGCGCTCCCTGCGCCCGGGCAGTTCGCTTGCCGGTTTCGCTCCTGGTGTTCGCTGCGGCCGGAGCCTGTGCCGGAGGCCGCGGAAGCTGTGCCGGCGCCCCCGCCACATATCCCACCGTCGGCGATCCGTACACCGCTGTCGCCGGCATCGGCCATGGCCCGGCAAAGCTCGCCGGGAGACCTTCCTGCACCGCGATGTTCTTCAGGTCCTGCACCTGCGTTCCCGGTGGCACCATCGAGAGCGATGCGTTCTGGCTCAGCTGCAGCGCCCGGATGTAAGCCGCGATCGCCCAGCGGTCCACCGGCGCAACCTGCGCTTTATAGTCGGGCATCGCCCCATAGCCGTTGGTCATCACGTAGAAGTAGTGGCTCAGCGGCTGCGCCAGCCGCCGCGGATCGTGCAGGTTCCCGGCCGGCTTGTATCCGCGTTCAACAATCATCCCCGCGCCGTTGCCCACCCGCGAATGGCAGGGAGTGCAGTACACGTTGAACCGCTCCTGCCCGCGCGCCAGCACCTGCATGGTCACCGGGAACGGCATCATGTCCGCTTCTTTGCCGTTCATCAGCCCGGTGTAAAAGTAGTCGGTCTCGTACAGCTGCCCGCGCGCCACTGTATGTTCCACCTGCGGCCGTACCGACCTTCCATCGGCAAACAGCTTCGATCCGCGCTGCGGAAACATTCTCGGCTGGTTCTGCATATCCTGCCGGCAACCCGCAGCCAGCAAAAGCAGTCCGAGCGCGCCTGCCATCTCAAGACCACGCAGCAGCGCGGAGGAGCGGGCGGTCTCTCTGAACGCTCTACGCTGCACGCTGCAGGCCCGGCCGGTCGCAGGCTCGTCACCCCCGAAAGGCCGGGTGACGCGACGGATGAGACCCGCCTCCGGAGCGGGGCTCACGCGGTCCGACGAAGCCACATTTCTGAAGATGAGCCTGCGATTAATACTCCACCTCCACCACCGAGACCGGCGTGTGCGCTTCCAGAAAACTACGCGTCTCCATGACATCGAACTTCGGATCCGTCGATTCCACGCAAAGGAAGAACTTGTCGGTCGTTGCGCCATTGCGGAAATTCGGAGCATTGAAGACCGGGTGATACAGCTTGGGCAGCCCGTTCAGCGCCAGCATCCCGAAACATGCCGAGAGGCCCGCGTACAGAATCGTCCACTCGTAGGCGGGAACCACGAAGGCCGGCCACGAGTAGTACGGCCGCCCCGCGACGTTCAGCGGATACGCCCACACGTTGATCCAGGTCTCCAGCCCGAACATCGCCGCCAGTCCCAGCAGACCGCCGATCAGACACACCAGCGAAACCTCATCCCGGTGGAACCCGATCGCCTCCGCCGCTTCCTCCACCGGATAGGGCGTGTAGCAGTCCATCCGCCGGTACCCTTCGGCATGCGCCGCTTTGGCTGCATGCACCAGGTCGCTGGGCGAGTCGAATTCGGCCATCAGACCGTATATTCCTTCAGGTAAAGGCATCAGTCACCCGCCTCCGGCAACGGCTCCGCTTTCTCTCTCACTCTCGCCTGCGGCAGCATCAGCCGCAACTCCGACATCGGAATCATGGGAAGGAATCGAACGAACAGGAAGAACAGGAACGTAAACAGCCCGAGCGTTCCCGCAAACGTCATGTAATCCCACCGCGTGGCCCGATAGGTGCCCCACGACGAGGGCAGGTAATCGCGGGTCAGGCTGGTCACCACGATCACGAACCGCTCGAACCACATCCCCGTGTTCACGATCAGCGACATGAGGAACATCAGCCCCACATTGGTTCTGAACTTGCGCAGCCACATCAGCTGCGGCAGCGCGATGTTGCAGGTGATCAGCACCCAGTAGGACCACCCCATCGGCCCGAACATGCGGTTCCACATCATGAAGTATTCCCAGTGGCTGGCCGAATACCACGACATGAACACTTCCGTCGAGTAGCCGTAGGCCACGATCATGCCCGTGGCCAGCATCACCTTGCCGCAGTTGTCGATGTGCCGGATGGTGATCAGATCTTCAAGGTGATAGAACTTGCGGATCGGAATCGCCAGCGTCAGCACCATCGCAAATCCCGAATAGATAGCACCAGCCACGAAGTACGGGGGGAAAATCGTCGTGTGCCAGCCAGGCAGCAACGCCACGGCGAAGTCGAGGCTGATGACCGAGTGCACCGAGAGCACCAGCGGTGTCGCCAGACCGGCCAGCAGCAGCGAAGCCGTCTCATACCGCATCCAGTGCCGCACCGAACCGCGCCATCCGCACGACAACATTCCGTAGATGAACTGCCCGGCCTTGCTCTGCGAGCGGTCGCGCATCGTCCCCAGATCGGGGATCATGCCCATGTACCAGAACACCACCGAGATGGTCGCGTAGGTCGAGACCGCGAAGACGTCCCACAGCAGCGGCGACCGGAACTGCGGCCAGTAGTTCATGGTGTTGGGATAGGGGAAGAGCCAGTACCCCAGCCACGGACGCCCGACGTGGATCAGCGGGAACATGCCGGCGCAGACCACGGCGAAGATGGTCATCGCTTCCGCAAACCGGTTAATCGAGTTCCGCCAGCTCTGCTTGAACAGCAGCAGAATCGCAGAAATCAGCGTGCCTGCGTGGCCGATACCGATCCACCACACGAAGTTGATGATCGCGAAGCCCCACGCCACCGGAATGGTGATGGCCCAGATGCCCACGCCCTTGAGGAACAGCCACGTGACCGCTGTCAGCAGCATCCCCACGAAGCCGCCAGCCACCACAAATCCAAACCACCACCCCAGCGGCGTGTGGCTGGTCAGCACGATCCGGGATACTTTCTCCGTGACCGACTTGAACGTGTGCCCCGGTGCGATAACCCGGTATTCCCCTGTGACCGGGTCCACCATCGGATTGTGAACGGGTGCGTCTTTGGTTGCCATTCCTTCTGGATCCTCTTACCGGTTCACTCGCCGCTTTCCGCTCACCGGCTGACTCGCTGCTGACTCGCTGATCTGTTGCCTGCTCCTGCTGGACGATGCTTATGTCGTGTACTCGCCCAGCGCGCGGGCCAACTCTTCGTTGACATTGATCACCCCCGCGATGTACGTCGTGCGCGGGCGCGTGTTGATGTCTGCCAGCACTCCGTAGGTGCGCGGCTCCGACTTCAGCTTCGCCACCTGGCTCTGCTTGTCGTTGATGTTGCCGAAGACAATCGCATTCGTCGGGCAGGCCTGCTGGCATGCGGTCCGGATTTCACCGTCGCGGATATCCCGGTTCGCCTTGTCCGCCTCGATCTTCACTTCCTGAATGCGCTGCACGCAGTAGCTGCACTTCTCCATCACGCCCCGGCTCCGCACCGAAACATCCGGGTTGCGCATCAGCTTCAGGCTCTCCGTCTCGTAATCGGAGTACAGCAGGAAGTTGAACCGCCGCACCTTGTAGGGGCAGTTATTCGAGCAGTACCTCGTCCCCACGCAGCGGTTGTAGACCATCATGTTCAGCCCTTCGGGCGAGTGCACCGTCGCGCCCACCGGACACACCTGCTCGCACGGCGCGTTCTCGCACTGATGGCAGGTCATCGGCTGGAAGTGTGCCCGCGGCGCTGCCAGATCGCCTTCGAAGTACGTATCGATCCGGATCCACTGCATGATGCGGCCGATCTTGGTCTGCAGCCGTCCCACCACCGCGATGTTGTTCTCCGCATAGCAGGAGACAACGCAGGCGTTGCAGCCCACGCACGAGTTCAGATCGATCGACATCCCCCACGCGTTCTTGTCGTAGCGATACGCCGGGAACATGCTCTCGTCCGGCGCCGGCACATCGCGCCCCGGACCCTGATGCGCAAATTCCGGATCGCTCCTGTACTCGGTCAGCGTCGCATAGCGGATGATCCCGCGATCCAGCGCCTCGTCGCCTTCCAGCGAATGCGTCCCGCTGCCGTCGCCGCCCGCAAACACCGCGCGCTGGTCGATGTGGTGGCTCTTGGTCACGCAGATGTCGTAGATGTCGCCCGTCTTCCGCAGAGCAGCCGTCTGCATCCACGGCGCGTCCGAGGTCTGCAGAAGATATCCGTTGTAGCCGATGCCGCCCGCCACGCGTCCGATCCTGCGGCCCTGGCCCAGCGTCACCAGCACCATACCGTCTGCCTGACCGGGCACCGCCAGCGCCCCGCCGACGATCTTCCTTCCGCCAGCGCTCACTTCCACTGCATCGTCTTCCTGCAGCCCAAACTTCTCCATCGTGGCGAAGCTCATCTGCACGGCGTTATCCCAGGACAGATTCGTCACCGGCCGCGGGATCTCCTGCATCCAGCCCACATTGGCATAGCGTCCGTCGTACACATTCGCGTCCGGCCGGAACGCCACTTCCACCGCGCCCGAAGCTTCCGCCGCGTTTACCGCCGGCGCCTGCGTCTTCGGCGTCACATTCTTCGGCTGGAAGGCGCTGTCCGCAACCCACCCATCGTGCAGAGTCTTGCGCCAGTTGAATTCGTAGTCGCCCTTTGACAGCTGATCCTTCCACGTCTGCCGCACCGCGTCGTAAGGCGAAACATCCGGATTGGCCAGCAGCGACTGCATGATCTCGTGCGCCGAATGTCCGCCATACAGCGGATCGATCATCGGCTGCACCACGCTGACCGTGCCGTCATACGCCCGCGCGTCCGACCACATCTCCAGATAATGCTGGTTGTTGATGTGCCACTCCGAGATCAGCCCCGTCTCGTCCAGATGCGAGCCCAGGTGAGCCACTGTCTTCACCTTGCTCATCGCGCCTTCGAAATCCAGGTCCGCCGGAACCGAGTACACCGGGTTCGCATTCAGAATCACCAGCCAGTCCACCTTGCCGGCGTTCATGTCCGCCACCAGCGCCTTCAGATCCGCAGTCTGAATCGACGGCATCGGATTCACCGGGTCGGTGTAGACCACCGTCTTGCCTTCGTTCCCCAGCGCATGGTTGATGGCAAAAGCCGCCAGGTGTACCTCCGGCGGAGCGAACTCACCCGGAATCACCACGCATTTCCCGGCATTCGCCTTCAGGTCCGCGGCCACACCTTTCAGATACGTCGCCTCGTGATCCGACCAGCCGCCGCCCGCCGCACCGCCCGCCCCCAGCGCATTCGCCAGCGAAGACGCGAACGCCGCTATCTGGCTCGGCCGCACCGCCAGCCGATGATCCGCCTTGAACCCTGTCGTGGTCGCCACCGTCTCCACCACGTACAGCCGGTTCATGCTGGTGTTGCCCTGCAGCTTCCTCTGGTTGGCGTAATCGCGCGCCAGCTTATGAAAGCCCGGGAACTGCGCGCCACCCAGGAAATCCGCATCCAGCGAGACAATCACCTCCGCCTGGTCCAGCCGGTACTGCGAATCGACGTAATCGCCGAAGGCCTGCTTCGCCGCCGTGTAGTGCGAGTCCCGGTTCATCGGGTCGTACTGCACAAACTTCGCCTGCGGATAATTCTTCTGCCCTTCCTGCCACTGCCGCGCCAGTGTCGGCGAGTTCACCGTGGTGCTCAGGAAATACAACCCCTGCCCGCCCGAAGCCTTCTTGTCCGCCAGCATCGCGCGGAATTCCGCAAGGAACGCCACCCACGTCCGGGTTTCGCCGCGCCTGGTCACATGCTGCGACCGGTCCGGATCGTACATGTCCAGCAGCGTCGCCTGCGTAATCGGGTCCGACCCACCCCGGTTATACGGATGCTCGGGATTCCCGTCCACCTTGATGGGCCGGTAGGCATCGCTCTTGATCAGCACCGGAACCGCGCCCGTCGTGAACGGAAACGCCGACGCGAAATACACCGGCTTGCCAAGAATCAGATCTTCCGGCGCCTTGACGTACGGGTAGATCGGCTCATCCGGCTGCTTCGTGCAGCCAGCCAGACCGGCCAGCGCCATCGAGGCGCCCATCACCTTCAGAAAGCTGCGCCGCGAAACCGGATCGATCCACTCCGAGGCCTGCGAAGGAAACTCCTTCGTCACCAGCTCGCCGAACTCCGGCGTCTCCGCCAGCTCGTCGATCGACCGCCAGAACTTTTTCCCCTTCTGATTCGCCAGCTTCGCCCGCACTTCCTCGAGCGTTAGTTTCTTCGGCTCAATCTGCACCAGTCCGTCCGCGCCCTCAGCCATCTGCCGTTCCTGAGCTCTGAGCTCCGTGCTCTGTGCCCTGTCCTTCATCGGTGACAAACCTCGCAGCTGGTCAGCTCACGCGGGTTGCGTATCTTGTAGTGCACCGCCAAAAATTTCCCCAGCGCTTCCTGATCCGTGAACTTCGTGTAGTGCAATCCCGCCGGTAACATCTCCGGCCCGGTATCTTCGCTGTCAATCGTCGTGCCCACCCCCTGCGGATGCAGCCCCGCCAGCGGCTGGTTCAGCGCGGCCACCTGTTCTCCGGCGCCGGGCTGCGGATTCTCCTCCGTACACGTCACGCTCTCGGCCGTCGGCATTCCCTTCTTCACATCGTCCGAGGCGCACCACACCGGATGCAGCTCCGATGCGTCTTTCCACGCCATGTTGTAGATCTCGCTCGTCGGCCGCAGGTTCTTCTCCGGATTGCGGTGACAGTTCAGACACCACTCCATCTGCAGCGAGTTCTGCATGTACATGATGGGCATCTGATCCACGCGGCCGTGACAGGTCGCGCACCCGATGCCCTTATTCACGTGAATTTCGTGATTGAAGAAGACGTAATCCGGCAGGTCGTGCACCCGCGTCCACGTGATCGACTCGCCCGTCGCCCAGCTTTGGCGCACCGGCGCGAGGATCTGCGCGTCCGTCCAGATCTCGGCATGGCAGTTCATGCACGTCTTGGTGGGAGGAATCCCTGCGTAGCTCGACTCCTCCACCGTCGTGTGACAGTACTGGCACTGCAACCCCAGCCCCTCGACGTGGTGCTTGTGGCTGAAAGGCACCGGCTGATCGGCCCTCTGTCCCTGGCGCGTCACCCAGGGAGATCGCTGCAGTTCGTCGAGTGTCAGCCCCAGCCCAATGATGATCAGCCCCGTCAGTACTAGGCTCATCCGAGCCAGAGCGTTCGAGCTGCGGTCAAAAATCTGCGCCATGAATGCGTCCCGCTTCTCCTGGTGAATCGCTGCAATGAGAGAACTTCAGCGCTTCCGAAATCCGCGCCCGTCCGTCTGAGGAGACGCCTTCATCAGCAAACGGCATCCCACCCAGCTTTGCGGGGCGTTTTCCGAAATTGCCATGCTGCCTTCCAGTGCGTGGAGCTTCGATTGCCTGCTCAGATCCCGCGCCCCGGAATGAACCCCTGATTTGTGTTCTGGATCACAACTGACTGTGATCTACATCACATTTTCGCGCAAGAAAGAACTATAGCGGCTGCGTGGCGCGCTGTGCAAGCCATGCACGATGGGAATCGAAATTTTCCTTCATCTCCGGGAAATTCTTCCCGCGCACGGGCCACAGCGCACCACCGCCGGCTGCCCTCCTGAGGCGGGCGCGCCGCATTTCTCATGCGTTGTCCGGGGACCATAATCTGTAACAATTTCAATGACATTTAGGCAAATCGCGCGCCGGCAATCCCTGTTTTCGTCCTTCCCGTTCCCTTTTGCCTGTTGCCTCTTGCCTGTACTCTGTCTGTGCCATGATCGACGGACGCCGCCCCGTTCGTTACGACGCCGGCCTCGCCTGCCGCCAGCTTGCCGAAGCCGATCCGAAGCTCGGCCAGCTCATCGAGCGCGCCGGGCCCTTCCTGCTCCGCATCAAAAGCCAGCACTCGCCCTTTGAAGCCCTGCTCGAATCAATCGTTTATCAGCAGCTTCACGGCAAAGCCGCCGCGGCCATCCTCAAACGCCTGCTCATGGCCCTGGGAGAAATTCATCCCGCCCCCGGGCATCTGCTGGAAGCCCAGGAAGAGACGCTGCGCGCTGCTGGCCTCTCCGCCGGCAAGATCCGGGCCCTCCGCGACCTGGCCGCGAGAACCCTCGACGGCACCGTCCCCACCCTCGCCCGCATCCGGCGCATGTCCGACGCCGAGATCGTCGAGCGCCTCACCCAGGTCCGCGGCATCGGCACCTGGACCGTCGAAATGCTCCTCATCTTCCGCCTGGGCCGCCCCGATGTCCTGCCCGTCACCGACTATGGTGTCCGCAAGGGCTTCGCTCTCACCTTCCACCGCCTCCCCAAAAGCAAGCCCTTCGACGCTGCCATGCTGGCCAAACCCGGCCAGATGATCCGCCGCGCCGAGAAGTGGCGCCCCTGGCGCTCCGTCGCCAGCTGGTATCTGTGGCGGGCCTGCGACCTCGAGGGGAAAAAGATGGTCCTCCCGGACTAACAGCCGGTCCGCCGGAGCAGAGTCGGAATGGCTGCTCCGCTGCCCCCGCACCGACACGGCACAAATCGGATTGGAGAATCTGCCGAATCTGTGAAGCCTTACGCCTCGTGCTCGACGAGACCGGTTTCAATCTCCGCCGCCGGGCGGCCGCTCTTCATCTGCGACGAGTTGACGAGCGCGACCGCGCCGATCACCGCCACCATGCCCACATACTCCGTGGGCTGCAGATGCTCGCCGAGCACCGCCGCGCCAAGAATTACCGCGACCACCGGATTCACGTAGGCATACGTAGCCACCTTCGCCACCGGTACGTGGTGAATCAGCCAGATGTAGCAGGAGAAACCCAGCAGCGATCCGAAGCAGACCATGTAGCCGACCGCGCCGATGCTTCTCTCATTCCAGATCGCCTGCGGCCACTGCCAGGCCAGTGTTGCCACCATGAGATTGCAGAGCCCTGCTGCCAGCATCTCCCATCCGGCCGCCACCAGGGGATCCACCGGCAGCCGCATGTGCCGGAACAGCACTGACCCGGCAGACCAGCTGAGGGCTCCCAGCAGCACGACCAGCGCCGCGATGATCTGCATCGGCCGGCCGCCGTGGTGCGTCTCCACAGCGGCGTGAAAGCTCGGCCACAAGAGCGCGACCAGCGCCACAACGCCCAGCGCCACCCCCGCAACCCCACGCCCGCGCAGCTGCTCGCCTCCCGGCACGAACGTTTCGATCACGGCGACGTACAGCGGGATCACCGCCACGATCAGCGCTGCCAGCCCGCTTGCCAGATACTTCTCGCTCCACACCAGCCCGATATTTCCGCCAAACAGCAGCAGCAGGCCCAGCACCCCCAGCTGCGCCATCACACGCCCGCTGTGCAGCAGCTGCTTCCGCCGCAGAGCGCAGAAGCTCAGCATGATGATCGCGCCCAGCAGCATGCGCGCTCCGGCCAGGATCGTCGGCGGCAGCAGCCGCACGCCAATGCTCATCGCCGTGAAGTTCGCACCCCAGCACAGATACACGCTGGCAAAGGCCAGAAGCACCCCAAGCCGGGGTGGGTGAGTGCTGGAGTTCGCAACCGCGGAGGCCATCTGCTTCCATCGTAACTTCCGGTTGCGAAATCCAGTCCCGCAACGAGCCTCTCTCCCGCCTCATCTCGTCGTGATCTCCTCGCCCTGCATCAACGGCCTGCAGGTTCCCCTCCCCGGCCCATCCGGCATACTCTTAGGCGAAGCTTCTCCCAGGAGGCGATGCGCCCCAATGATCCGCCCACTCGCTTTGCTGTTTGCCTTTCTGCCTGCCGCGCTGCCGGTCCCTGGCCAGACTCCGTCGCTGACCGCCGCTGCGGTCATGCACCGAGTCATGCAGGCCACCGGAGCCACCCCCCCGCCTGACACCGTCGACACCCTCAAGGCCGGCGACCCCAATACCGTCGTCACCGGTATCGCCACCACCTTCATGGACACCTACGCGGTTCTCCAGCAGGCCGTCGCCGACGGCGACAACCTCGTCATCACCCACGAGCCGACCTTTTATAACCACCCCGACGACATGTCCCTCATCCCCGGCGATCCCGTACAGGAACAGAAGCTCGCCTATATCCGCCAGCATCACCTCGTCGTCTGGCGCTTCCACGACACCTGGCACCTCCGCCAGCCCGACGGCATCCTCACCGGCATGATCGGCGAGTTCGGCTGGAAGCCCTACCAGAACGCCTCCATCCCGTATCTCTTTACGCTGCCGCCCACCACCGTCGGCCAGCTCGCCGCCTCCCTCCAGCTCCGCACCGGTGCGCGCGTCATCCGCATCGTCGGCGACCCTGCCATGCCCGTCACCCAGGTAGCTCTCATGCCCGGTGCTGCCGGATTCCTGCCCCAGGTCAAAGTCCTCGAACGCGATGACGTGCAGGTCCTCGTCGCCGGCGAATCCCGCGAATGGGAAACCGTCCCTTACGTGCAGGACGCAGCAGCCGAAGGCCGCCACAAGGCCCTCATCCTCCTCGGCCATGAAGTCTCCGAGGAAGCCGGCATGCAGTATTGCGCCGAGTGGCTGAAGACCATCGTCCCCGGCATCCCCATCACTTTCATCCGGGCTGGCGAGCCCTTCCACGCGCCGCCCCTGCTCTCTTCGCCGGCGCCCACCACCTCTGAGTCCGATTCCCCGGTGCCCGCCCTGCGGTAAGGCTGCGGGTTCCGGCACGGGTACTCCCCGATCAAAACTTTGGTAATGTTGCCCTCAGGATTTTCCTTGCTCCCGCCGCACCCGTCCTTCATGCTGAAACTCGGGGATCGTCTGCTCGGCAGCCGATCCCCTTCGCATTTCCGGTCCCAGGACCCCCGATCCTGTTCTTTGAGAACTCGATTTCCGCCGCGACTCCCGCAGCCCCGTGTGTGTCTGCCACGCTGATCTCCTTTGTTTCCCACACATGCGCAACATCAACCGCTAAGTCCAGTCATTTCCGCACATACGAAATAGCTGCTCCGTAACTGGTCTGTTTTCAATCCTATACAATAGAGCGAGAGTTCTTTGTTTGTGGTGCGGCCACGTCACCGCGCATTGATGCCGACCGGGTGTGGCCCTGCTATCCTGAACCTGCTATGCCTTCGAAGCAGGAATTACTAAGAGATCCCATCCGCCACATCGACATCAAAGCCCACAACGTGGTCGCTCTGGTCGACGCCATGCAGTCCATGGCCTACAGCTCCCGTGACCTCGCCCGGGCGGCTTCCATTTACGAGCGCATGCTCCGCGACCAGGACTGCGGCATCATCCTCTGTCTCGCCGGCTCGCTCATCTCGGCCGGCCTCAAACAGATCTTTGTCGACCTCATCCGCAACCATATGGTCGATGCGGTCGTCTCGACCGGGGCCAACATCGTCGATCAGGACTTCTTCGAGGCTCTCGGCTTCAAACACTACATTGCCGACGACCTCTATAAGTCCGGCACCCAGGACGGCGTCCTGCGCGAGCTGATGATCGACCGCATCTACGACACCCTCATCGACGAGGAAGAGCTTCGCCTCTGCGACGAAACCACGGAAAAGGTCGCGAATGAACTCGATCCCCGCCCCTACAGCTCCCGCGAGTTCATCCGCGCCATGGGCGCGTGGCTGGAGATGAACGACAAGACGCCGGAAAAAGGCGGCGTCGATTCCATCGTGCTCTCGGCGTACCAGAAGGACGTCCCGATCTTCTGCCCCGCCTTCAGCGACTGTTCCGCGGGGTTCGGCCTGGTCGCCCACCAGCACAAGCGCCAGGATAAGCCAAAGGTTTCCATCGACTCGGCAAAGGACTTCTACGAGCTGACCCAGCTCAAGATCGCCAACCCCACCACCGGCCTCCTCATGATCGGCGGCGGCGTTCCCAAGAATTTTGCCCAGGATATCGTGGTCGCCGCCGACATCCTCGGCAATGAAGCCCCGATGCACAAATACGCCATCCAGATCACGGTGGCTGATGTTCGCGATGGCGCCCTTTCCTCCAGTACCCTCAAGGAAGCCAGCTCCTGGGGCAAGGTCGACACCACCTTTGAACAGATGGTTTACAGCGAAGCCACCCTCGCGCTTCCGCTCATCACCGGCTATGCCTGGCACAAACAGGCATTCGCCGCCCGCCGCGAGCGCCGCTGGAGCCGCCTCCTCGAGCCCGTGCACGCCTGATTCCAATGCGGCGCGGTTCCCGCAACCGCGCCTACCACAAAAGAGTTACTGTGGTTACCTCGGACCCTCACTGAATTCCCTTCCGGAATCTCTGCCGCTTCCCCTATACTTACCCCGGATTCCTTCGCCTGCATTACTAAAGGTGATTCGAATAGCCGCTGACGGACGTCGAGTTTGTTCCGGATCACTCATTCCCGGACCGCTACGCGGGTTTTCATCCTCGCCCTGCTTTGCTCCCTCGCAGGTGCCATTCTGCTTGCTCAGGCGGGAAGCATTCCCGGGTATGTCCACCCGTGGGTCTTTTGGTTTGCCGCGTTCTGGACCGTTGCCCAGGCGCTGCTGATCGTTGTCAGCGTCTCCAGCTTCCGCTCCGCGCTGCGCCAGAGCCAGGCCGAGCGTCAGCTTCAGCGCGTCGCTCAGCTGCACCGCAGTATCGTGGACTCCGCCGGCCCCATGATGATCGCCTGCGATCTCTCCGGCCGCATCAGCCTTTTCAATCCCGCCGCCGAGCGCATGCTCGGCTACCGCTCCGGCGAAGTGCTGGGCAGACTCTCCGCGGCTGAGCTTTTCCCTGAGCCGGAAATGGCCCGCGTGGGCGAGCAGCTGACCACTTCGCTTGCCGCTTCTCGTACCCGCTCGGAAATCCCGCCTCACACCTCCGACCCGCTTCTTCCTTATGTGCTGTATGTCGCCAGCTTTCCCGCCAGCCGCGTACGCGGATTCGAAATGCGCTACCGGAGGCGCGACGGAAGCACATTTCCGGCCATGGTCTATCTCTCGGCCGTGCGTTCCTCCAGCGGCTCGATCGAGGGCCTCGTCACAGTGGCGGTCGATCTCAGCGCCACCCGTCGAGCCGAGCATGCCCTCCGGGAAAGCGAAGAGCGCTATCGCGATCTCTTCGAAAACTCCGCCGAAATGATCGCCACCCTGAGTCCGCGGGGCCGCTACCTCTATGTGAACCCCGCCTGGCAGTCGCTGTTCGGCATGGATTCGGCGCAGTTCGAAGGGCTGATCGGGTTCGAGTCGGCCTTCCCGCCCGAGGTTCAGACCGAAGCCGCGGCGCTCTTTCACAAGGCCCTGCACGGGGTCCGGGTCGATCGCCATCCCCTGCGCCTGCAAAATGCCTCCGGCGACGCTGTTGAGGTGGAAGCCAGCCTGAGCTGCCGCCGCGAAGAATCCGGCCCGGTCTCCGTCCGCTGTACCTTCCGCGACGTCACTCAGCAGAATCGCCGTGAGCGCCGCCTGCGCATCCAGCTCATCGTCAGCCAGATCATCGCTGAATCCACGTCCCCCGATGAGGGGCTGACGCGGGTTTTGGAGGCCCTCTGCGCCACCTTCGGCTGCGAGTTCTCCTCCCTGTGGACGGTGGACGAAGGCCAGCACACCATCCGCGCGGGCCTGACCTGGATGGCAAAAGGTCGATCCAGTCAGGAACTGCTGCACGAAACCCTCTCCCAGATCTCCAATCTGGGGGAAGGACTGCCTGGACTGGTCTGGTCGATGGGCAAAGCCCGCTGGGTTGCCGATGTCCGCCAGGATCCGGCCTTCCATCGCCGTTCGGCCGCTCGCCTCAACGGATTCGTCTCCGGATGGGCTGTGCCGGTTCGCGTCGGCAATCAGGTCATCGCGGTCGTGGAGGGCTTCTACCGCCAGTCCCTGCGCGAGGATCCCGACCTGCTGGCGACGGTGGAAACGGTATGCGGATCGCTCGGTCAGTTCATGGCGCGCGCCGGCCAGGAATCGCGCCTCCGGCAGCTCGACCGGCAGAAGACGTTCATCCTCAATTCGGTTGCGGACGGCATCATCGGCGTCGATTCGCAAAATCGCATCGACTTCGTCAATCCCGCCGCCGAGCATATGCTCGGGCGCGCCGAAGAGAACCTGATCGGCAGCAGCGTCCACGATGCTCTCCACCCGCCTGACAGCCCGGCCTGCGGCCCGAACTGCGTGATCGGAAAAGCCTTCTTCTCCGGTGAAAGCGCATCCGGGCAGGACGTTTATTACCATGGATCCGGCAAGAGTTTTCCTGTGGAATTCGCCCTCATGCCCATGGTCGAAGACGGCGCCTCGGTCGGCAGTGTGCTGAGCTTCCGCGATATCAGCCAGCGCGACGCTCTCGATCACATGAAGGACGAGTTCATCTCCACCGTCAGCCATGAGCTGCGAACACCGCTCACGTCCATCCGCGGCGCTCTGGGACTGCTCTCCGCCGGTCTGCTCACCAACGGCAGCGAAAAAGCGGCCAGCCTGCTGCGCATCGCCGTTGCCAACTCCGATCGTCTCGTTCGCCTCATCAACGACATCCTCGACCTCGAGCGGATGCAGTCCGGCCGTGCCCCTCTGACCTTCCGCCACCTGAATCTGGAAGAGACTGTCCGCCAGGCCATCGAGACCATGCAGCCCATGGCGGATGCCAGCAACGTTCGCATCAGCTGCAACTCCGTTCCACTGTGGATCGAGGCCGACTCCGACCGGCTGCTTCAGGTCATCACCAATCTGCTGAGCAATGCCATCAAGTTTTCGCCGCCGCATTCGACGGTGCGCGTTCTTATCGCCCAGTCCGAAGAAGGCGCGACCCTCAGCGTCATCGACCAGGGCCGCGGCATCCCCGGCGACAAGCTGGAGAGTATCTTCGACCGTTTCCAGCAGGTCGACGCGTCGGACTCCCGCCAGAAGGGCGGAACCGGGCTGGGTCTCGCCATCTGCCGCACCATCGTGCACCAGCACGGCGGCCGCATCTGGGCCGAACAGAACCGGGATCGCGGCTCAGCCTTTCGCGTCATTCTGCCCGATCGTGCCGCCATATCGGCGCATTCCCCCGAAGAGGCTGTATCAGGACATTCATAATTTCGGGGACCGAGGATTATCATGTCACGCCGCATTTTGATCATCGACGACGAGGAGGATATTCGAGAGGTGGCCGCTCTCAGTCTGGAGACGGTTGCGGGCTGGGATGTCCTCGTCGCCGGATCTGGCGCAACCGGGATTCTCAAGGCCTGCGAACACCGCCCGGACGCGATTCTGCTCGACGTGATGATGCCCGGCATGGATGGCCCCACCACATTCCAGGAACTGCGCGCCCTCCCGGAAACGGCCCGCATTCCCGTCATCCTGCTCACTGCCAAGGTGCAGTCCGCCGATCAGAAGCGCTTTTCCGATCTGGGCGTCGCTCGAGTCATGTTTAAGCCCTTCGATCCCCTGACTCTGGCCCACGATATCGCCGAAGCCCTGGGCTGGGGGGAAGCATGAGCGACGCAGCAGCCAAAATCGCTGCGCGCCTCGAGGAGCTCTGGCGCAGCAGCCGGCCTTTGATTCTGGAGCGCGTCGCAGCCGTTCGCAGCGCCGGTGAGACTCTCAACTGCGATCCGGAAGACGTTCAGGCTCGCAACAGAGGCCGTGAAGCCGCGCATAAGCTCTCCGGAATCCTGGGGGTTTTCGGATTACCGCGGGGCAGCGAACTGGCCGCCGAACTCGAACACATCCTGAAACCTGAACATCCCCTCAGCCCGGCCGATCTCACGGCCCTGCAATCCCGCATGGCCGATCTGGATGCCATCATCGCCTCCAAAGAATCGTCCTGAGCACGCACCCTCCCCATGCAGCCGTCTGCCGATCTCTGATTCCGTTGACCGCTGCCGGTCAATCATCGATATCATTCGCTGCCGAGCACCCGCCCGCCACTCAATGAGCCCGCGGCCTGTGTTTCGTTGCGGCCACAAATACCGTGAAGAAGCCTGAACGCCTGCTCCTGCTCAGGCAAAGACCAAACACTGAGGCTTGGTCCGCGGGTAGCTCGTCCCCTGCTCAGCGAGCCGGCCACTCGCCGCGTCCCGCCGGAAGACGGCAATGTTATCCGTTTCCTCATTGGCCACCAGCAGCCACCGCTCGGTAGGATCGAGCGCCAAATGCCGCGGTATCTTACCTCCGCATGAACTGCGGGCGATCATCGTCAGCTTCCCATCCTTCGGATCGATGGTAAAGCTGGCCAGGAAATTGTCATCCCGATTTGCGGCATACGCATACTTCCCGCTGCGCGTGACCACAATGTCGCATCCGCGGTGCGGCCCATGGTAATCGGACGGCAGCAGGTCGATTCTTTGCACCGGGTTCAGCGTTCCCTTCTTCGCGTCCCAGTGCAGCACATAGACCTGCGATGCCAGTTCGCACACGCAATAGACAAAACGTCCATTGGGGTGAAACTGCAGCGCTCGCGGCCCGGTTCCCGGCGCAGCATTCCACTGCGGCGGATCGCTCGGGGTCAGGCGAGCGTTCACAGCATCCAGGTGGTAGATGTGGATGCAGTCCAGACCGAGGTCGTTCACCAGCAGATAGCGGTCGTCCGGCGAAGGCGTCACGCGGTGAGCGTGCGGCTGGCTCTGGCGATCCGCATTGGGCCCGTGCCCGTGGTACTGGAAGTGAGAGACGGCGTCGCTGATCTGCCCGTCGAAGTTGACAGAAAAGGAAGAAGCGCTGCCGCCGACATAATTCGCGCAGAAGACGGCCCGGCCGTCGTGATCGACCGAGACATTGCAGGTTCCCGCCCCCAGCGCCGAGACCTGGTTGATGGGCTTCAGCTTCGCGGCGGCATGATCGACCGCGAACGCGCTGACAGCCCCGCTCTTCTGCCCCTCGAAATCATCGATCTCATTAGCGGCATACAGATGTTTCGCATCCGGATCGAGCGCAAGGAAAGTAGGGTTATTGCTCTCGGCGGCCACGCCGGCCAACTCCAGTTTTCCCCGAGCAGGATCCCAGTGGTAAGCGTAAATGCCCCTGCTGTCGCTTCCGTTGACTGTCTGCGTTCCCACGAAGAGCAGCCGACGGTTTGCTTCTTTTCCCACGCCGGACCACCACGCACGGGCGGCGGCTGGTGCTATCGCCGCGGCCCTGAGGAATTTGCGCCTGTCGAGATTTTCCATTCCAGCTAACCATCATCTCCCATCCGCTGCGGTTCTGGCCAGGGGAGTCCCTATCGGAGTAACTTCGTCTTTCGGGCTCTCGACGCAACCGGGGCCCTGCAACCCGGACCGGGAACTCCCGCATCCAAGGATAATTGCTTTGGGTTCGTCACTCTGAATTTGCCCTGATCGGGTACAGGTGGGAGGATCCTGACCGAAATTTGCGCGACTTGCCGGCAGACAAGCAGCGGATGCTCGACGGCCTGCATCCATCTGATGAACCCCTCTATAGTTGCAAGGTTCTGAACGTGGACCACGATGTTCGCAACATCTTCGCCCGCAGCGGCACGCTGGAACGCCGCGTATGACCGTACGACCGTTCTGAGGACCGGCACCGGGCGCGAAGCCATTGCCCCCATCGAATCCACTCCCGGCCTCGCGATCGTTCTGACGGATATCATGATGCTGGAGATGAATGGGTACGAGACGATGCGGTCTATTCGCCGAAGCGCCTCGCCGCGGCGGCTGCCTGTCGTCGCCTGCACTCCCGGGGCGATGAAGGAAGACCGCGAAAAGTGCCTGGAGGCCGGCGCTTCACAATACCTGGCGAAGCCCCACAACGCCGGGCAGCTCCTCTCCGCGCTCCATATGTGGTTGCATCTCTGCAAAGAACGCAGCATATCCCCCCGGGCCCGGAGAGGTCGATGACAGCAGAAGGGAAAGTCAACATTCTGATGGTGGATGATCAGCCCGCCAGGCTTCTCAGCTATGAGGTCATCCTCGCCGGCCTCGGCGAGAATCTCGTCAAGGCCACCTCGGCGAAAGAAGCGCTGAACATCCTGCTAAATGACGACGTCGCTGTAGTCCTGGTGGATGTAAGCATGCCCGAGCCCGACGGTTTCGAGTTCGCCGACATGATCCGGCAGCGTCCCCGCCTCGCGAAGACGGCCATCATCTTTATCTCCGATGTCCACCTCTCCGAGGCCGACAGGATCAAGGCTTATCGGCGCGGCGCCGTCGATTACATTCCCGCTCCCGTCGTTCCCGAAGTCCTGCGCGCCAAAATCGGCATATTCGTCGAGCTGTACCGCACGACCCGTCAGCTCGAACTGCTGAACAGCGAGCTCGAGCAGCGCGTAGCCGAACGCACCGAGGAGCTGCGCCAAAGCGAAGAGCACCATCGCGAACGCGCTGAACTCCTCGAGCTGGCCACCGAAGCCATCATTGCCCGCGACCTCGACGGTGCCATCCGCTTCTGGAATTCGGGAGCGGAAACTCTCTACGGCTGGAAGCGGGAAGAGGTCCTCGGCCGCGACCTCCACCAGCTCCTGCGCAGCATCTTTCCCGTATCGAGAGAGGAGGTGGATACCACCCTGAAGGCTACGCGGTCCTGGCTGGGCAACGTGGTTGTGCATGCGAAAGACGGCCGGGAAATTGTCGTAGCCACGCGCAAGGTGATCAACCGTGAGGGCAACGCCGTCCTTGAGATTCAGCGAGATATCACTGCCCAGCTGCAGGCCGAGGAAGCCCTGCGCCAGACGGAGAAGCTCGCTGCCATGGGTCGCGTTGCCGGCATCATCGCCCACGAAATTAATAACCCTCTCGAGGCAATTACCAACGCTTTTTACCTCCTGCGCAACCATCCTTCGCTCGATGGCGAGGCGCGCTACTATGCCTCTCTCGCAGAGCAGGAATTGCAGCGAGCCTCCCACATTACTCGTCAGATCCTGAGCTTCTATCGCGAGTCAAGGCAGCCTGTCCCCATCTCCGTGCCCGATCTGCTGGATAATGTCGTCGAGCTGCAGCAGCGGTCGTTCACGAACAGCCGCGTTGTTGTGCAGAAGAAATATTCCTCGTCCGCTCTGATCCATGGCTTGCCCGGTGAGTTGCGGCAGGTCTTTCTCAATCTCATCAGCAATGCCGTTCAGGCGATGCCCGCGGGAGGAATCCTCCGCCTGCGCGTATGGGATGCCCTCGACCGCGGGACACAGCGCCGCGGCATCGCCTGCTCCGTCGTCGACACCGGAGCAGGCATTCGCCCCGAGGATGCCCACCGGCTCTTCCAGCCTTTCTTCACCACCAAATCCGCCAAGGGCACCGGCCTCGGTCTGTGGATCAGCAAAGGGATTATCCAGAAGTATGAAGGCCGTATCGATTTCCGCAGCATCCGATCCGGCGAAAAGGCCTGCACCTGCTTCCGCGTCTTCCTGCCGGCGGGCGGCGAAATGACCAGCGGCGGACTGGTCAGAGATCAGGAAAGCCCCCTGGTGCCTCCCGTGCGGGCCATTGCCTGACAGTAATCCTGCTGCCTGCCCGCACAATCTATACCTTATCCTCCGCAGCTACACTGACAAATCCACCTGCATGACTTCTGCTTCCTCCGCGAACTCTTTTTCGGCTGCGGCGACAGAGGTTCCGTCAGGCGGCTGACTCCCCCTCCCATTAGCCGCTCTACGGAATCGCAATCGAGAATACGCTGGACGGAACACTCTCGTTTCCGGCGCTATCAACAGAAGTCACTTCATAATCATAAGTTGTGCCGCTTACAACGTTGCTGTCCGTGTAAGTGGTTCCTGTCTCCAGAGACGAGTTCAGAAGCTGGTACGAGCTGCCGCTGGCGGCTCGATAGATTCTGTAGCCTGCAAGGGAATTCGGATCGGAGGAGCCCGCAGGTGCATCCCATTTCAGATCGACCTGATAAGCCAATGCCTGTCCGGTGCCGCTCAGCGCCATAGTCGATGTGCCGGTAGCTGTATTGGAAAAGGTCAGCCTCCCTGTAACCGGCCCTGCTGTTGTGGGATCGAACTTCACATCCAGCGTCGCCGTCTGTCCGGGACTCAGAGTCACGGGGAAGCTGATTCCGGAAATACTGAACCCCGCTCCCGTCACCGTCACACCGCTGATCGTCACCGAAGTGCTTCCGCCGGCAGCCAGCTTTACGGCCTGAGTGGCGGGCGCATTCAGGGTTACGTTGCCGAACGCCAGGCTGGTCGTGCTCAGCGTCAGGGTTGGGGTGGAAGCCGTTCCTGTGCCGCTCAGAGCGATCGTCGTTGTCCCCCCCGACGATGAGTTGCTGCTGACGGTCAGCGCACCCGAAAGCAGACCTGCGGCCGACGGGTCGAAGTGAACCGCGACCGTCACCGACTGGCCAGGGCTCAGCGTCACCGGAAAGGTGCCTGCCGATACACTGAACCCCGCGCCGCTCACTGCCACCGAGCTGATCGTCAGCGCTGCCGAGCCCGATGAGGTCAGTGTTACGTTCTGCGCTGTCGCCGCCGTGTTCACAGGCACACTTCCAAAGGAAACACTGCCGGCGCTCACAGTCAGCGCTGGCTGCGTCTGAGCCGTGGTCGTCGTGCCGGTGCCGCTCAGGGTGATGGTCGCTGTGCTGCCAGTACTCGCATCGCTGGTCACCGTGACGGTCCCCGCTGCCGATCCCGCGGCCTTCGGGTCGAAATCGACATCGAAAGTCGTCGACTGGCCGGGATTCAGTGTCAGCGGCAGAGACAGGCCCGAAACTGAAAAACCCGTCCCGCTCACAGTCGCTGCGCTGATGGTCAATGCCGCCGATCCCGATGAAGTCACGGTCACCGCATGTGTCGCCGCGGTGTTCACCGATACGTTGCCGAAGGCGATGCTGCTCGCGCTCAGCCTGATGGCGCGTGTAGTCGTCACCGACGCACTCAGGCGCAGGGTGAAGGGCTTGGAAGCCCCATACGCGGTCGCCGTCAGCGTCGCCGTCTGCGCGGAACTGACCGCCGCGACAGTCGCTGTGAAACTTGCACTGTTGCTCCCGGCCGGCACCGTCACAGTCGCGGGTACGGTCACCGCCGGGTTATCGCTGGAGAGGCTCACCGTCTGCGCGCTGTTGCTCGCTGCGGTCAGCACAACCGTACAGACATCTGCTGCCGCCCCGGTTACAAATGCCGTGTCGCAGGAAAGGGTAGCCGGTAATCCGAATGCCGCGATCCCCGTAGCGTTCCCGGCCGGCGCGTTCCCCTGCGGGGCACCAGCGCCATCGGCGTGGCTTCCTGCCGCAGCACTTACGGAGCCGCACCCGCACAGTAATCCCGGCACCGCGATGCACATAGCTACAGGCAGATACCGGCCGGCATGCCACCAGCTGTACGCGCGAACCCTCCAACTGATTCTTTGTATTGAGTTCCTGAAGGAAAGGGATCGGGACCGGGCCCCGGACAGATCCGGGGAGCAGCGAACACAGACCTCGCGCACAACACATCACCTCATGCAAGACATTGCGCAATGAAACCTGCACGCAGGGACTCCCGCAACTCCACCCGGAGGAGCACCTGATCGGGCTGAAGCTCACGCCTTCGATCCAGCTGGGAGTTATGAGAAATCCACTGCGGTCCATCCTGAGGCGAGCAGAATGAGAATCCATTCAGGAGATGGACACAGAACCGCCGCCGCAACCAGCCCTTTGGGGCGCCTGGCCACAACGACTGCCTTCCACCGATACGCTTTGGCTGTGCCGCAGCACGTGGACATCCAATTCCCTGTTCCGTCGCCAATCCTTGGTTTCCGGCTGCAATCACGCTTCTATCCCTCGTAACTGGCCCGCCGTACGCTGCAGGCCGTTCCAGGCCGAGTTACGCCTGTGTCGGTAAAAACTTCCCTACACCCGGAAGAATCTTCCACCGTGTCCGGCTCGCCCGGCGGTTTTCCACCGGCACATCGAAAACAATTCGTGTCTGCTGTAGGCACAAATGCTATGGATGTGTTAAACAGCATTGCAGGCACAGTTCTCCGTCTCTCCAGGCCGCGATGCCGTACGTCCGAGGTCGAATCAAACAACATGTTTCGGGCATTTGTTAGTCGAAAGGAGGAGGCGATGGTGAAATTCCAACCGCGCCGATCGTTTCTCCTGGGCACCATCTCGTGTGGATTGTTACTCGCCAGCTGCGCATTTGGGCAAACAGTCTCGAGCCTTGTACCCTCCAGCGTCGCCGCAGGAAGCGGCGGCTTTGTACTTACCGTTTTCGGGGCTAACTTCTCATCGGGTTCGGTCGTGCAGCTTCGTACCGCCAGCGGCGTCGTGCAGACTCTGCCCTCCTACCTCATCAACCGCGGCCTGGTCATGGCTGTAGTTTCGGGAATTGATGTGGAAACACCCGCAAACCTTCAGGTTGGTGTTGCCGATTACTCCGCCCAGTCTGTCTCCAACCTGGTAACTCTGGCAGTTACTGGTTCGGGAACAACTTCTTCCAGCTCCGGCTCCAGTTCCTCGGGATCCGGCTCCGGTTCGGGCTCTTCCAGCTCTTCCGGTTCGGGCTCTTCCAGTTCCGGATCAGGCAGCTCGTCCGGATCGACTTCCTCCGGCTCCGGCGGTGCTTCCAGTTGTTATGAATGCTACTCGCTGACATCCGGCGGCAGTTCGTCTGCCGGATCGGGATCTGGTTCCGGCTCATCCTCGGGATCCGGCTCAGGGTCCTCGTCCGGCACCGCTTCCTCCGGCCCTTCCGCGACCAGTCCCGCGGGATCGTCATTGCTGGTGACCGTAACATCGCCCCGATCCGGACAATCCGTGGATGGCTCGGCGACCATTGTCGCCACAGCAGCGCAGACGGCCAATACCGATGGCTCTGTCTTCAGTTGGGCCATCTACGACGGCAACAATCTGCTCTGGGTCGACGAGAACCCAGACACGTCCATCAATGTGGATCTCGCTCTCTCCCAGGGGCTCCACTCGCTCAGGGTCGTCGCCTATGACGATTCCTTCCAGCCATCCACCGCGACGGTTTCTGTCTCCTCGACCAGTTCCGGCCAGGCCATCGTATGGCATGCCTGCCTCTATACGAGAGGCGGAGTACAATACCAGGCCATGCAGATTTCTCCCACCCAGACAGTAACCGGAGTATTGCAGTCGCAGATGTTTTATGGCTCGAACTGCAGTCCGACGCAGTGGACGGATCAGCTGAACGATGTCGGCCAGACGATGACATTCGGGGCAGGGTCCGGCTATCTCTTCTGGTTCATCCATCGTCCTGACACGCCCGGCGTCTCCGCAGTCTGGACGATGGGAAATCAGAGCTCGGGCTGCGTAAATTACTCGACGGCCCCGGCATGTAATTAGCTGCCTGAAAATGCAAAGGCCGGATCTCGCTGAGAGGTCCGGCCTTCGCGTTTGTCGCAGCTGCTTCGGCAGCCGAAGCAGCGGGTCGAGCAGGAATCCCTACTGTTCCGAAAGCGCCTTCAGCGCATCGTGCGCCAGTCCATCGCCGTGTTGATCGGCTCGCTGGTACCAGGCAATCGCCTGATCCCGGCTCGGAGTTACCCCGTATCCTTTCTCGTAGAAGTAACCCACCTTATATTCGGCCTCAGGGCGATTCTGCGCTGCCGCCTTCATATACCAGTTCAGGGCCTGACGATAGTCTTTCGGGACTCCCTGCCCCTCTTCGTACATCAGCCCCAGCCGATATTGCGCCTCCGCGCGCCCCTGGTCCGCCGCCCTCCTGTACCAGTTGGCCGCCTCGGTATAACTCTGAGTTACGCCGCGGCCCTGGTCGTACATGACCCCCAGACGGTACTGAGCGTCCCTGTAGCCCTGTTTCGCGGCAAGCGTGTACCACTTAACCGCTTCCGTCGGGTTCTGCGGAGAAATGCCGACGTCCAGCATACCCGCCAGCCGGTATTCTCCGTCGGGATAGCCCTGATCCGCAGCCATGCGCAGCCACCTGATTGCCTCTTTGCTGTCCCGTGGCCACGCCAGCGCATACGACATCCCCACTTTGACCTGGGCTGCAGGATCGCCGGCCAGCGCCTTCTGCCTGAGCGCCGCAAGATCGGCCTGACTCGTCTGAGCTGTCGCGCCGAACGCAGCCAGGCTGCCCGCCACCATCATCAGTATCGCAATTGCACGCTTCATGACTCCCTTCCTTTATGCTCCGATACTCCACTCAGGACCGCAGTTGATCGGCTGCGCTCATTGCTCGAAATTCAGAACAACCGGTTCCGTTGTCGTCGAATCCAGATCCAGCCCTATGAAGCGGGAACCACTGGCGACCCATACCGCAACCGTTGCTCCCGTCGGCGAAGTCAGCAGGATGTCTCCGCGCCCATTATTCGAGACTCCCGATACGCTGTAAGTGCCTGCCAGCACAAGATTCGCACTGAGAGCCGAACTCTTGCTGAGATCCTCGGCTCCGCTCAAAGCACCTCGTCCGCCAAGGCTGCTTCCTCCATCGAAGCTGGCAACTCCCGAGGCGAGAGAAGTGTCCTGTACCACTGGATCGCCCGGACCCATCAGGTACGATCCCAGAATGTCGGAATTCGAGAACGGGGGCACGATCGCCTGCCGCAACATGGGCCCGACTCCGGCCGCGCCCGTCGAGGCATCCATCACAAATCCCTCGTTCGGACCGGTCGCATAGATGTACCACACCAGCGAGCCCATTGACGTGTTGAGATTCAGGGTTCCCCGGCCGTTCAGCTCCATGGAGTACGCTCCCATCATGGAGCCGGCGACCGTAATCTTGCCACCGTCGTTCTGGTCGTAGCTCACGGTGAGATTACCGGCGCCGCCGAAGCCGAACCGCCCCACCGTGATCTGTGGAGCACTCCCGTTGGTTCCGGTCAGACTGAAGACAGAACCGCCATCGAAGGACGCAGCCAGGAAGGGCGCACCATTCTGCACCTCCGCCGGTCCGCCGAGAATCATGCTGTTTGCCCAGACAGGATCGGTGGACACCAGCAGAAATTCATTGGCGGAGACCACGTAGAACGCGAAGTTCAGGATGCCGCTGCCCAGCCCCGGTATCAGCAGAGTGGCCTCGCCGCGACCCGTCGAATCCACACTGTAAACGCCGGAGAACGAAGCATAGGTCGGAGAAACCATTCCGCCATCGTTCACATCCATCGTGCTGCCGGCAATGAAATCCGGGCCGATCGGGAAGATCAGGCCGAGCGCGCCTACCCGGCCGCCGAAGGCATCCGCACCGGTCAGAGCCAAGACATAGCCGTTGGAAAAGACATAAGGATTAAACGCACTGGGATCCTGGAGCTTCAGCACGCCGGAGCCGCGTACGCCTGTTTCGTCAAAGCTGACAAAGCGCCCCGTGTCACCATGGCCGTTCAGGGCGAACTTATAGGTAAAGTTGCCCATGGAACTATGGATGGTCATAGTTCCCCGGCTGTCGCTGTTGACCTGGTAAGTTCCAGTGAGGGACACGCTGGTCGCCGCGCCCTGTATGCTATCCACGTCTTCTTCGCCGGAGGTGATGTTGCCGTTGCCATCGGCTGTAATGGAGCCCGCTGCAAGATACGCTCCGTTACTGTCGTATCCGGTAAAGGAAAAGGCATATTGTCCGTTCAGCTTCGAATTATTGCTTGCCACCAGCGAAACTGTGGCCGTCGCGGAAGCACTGGCCATCGCCTGCGAAGTGGCCTTGACGATCACCGTCGCAGGACTCGGCAGACTTGCTGGCGCGGTGTACACCCCAGCACTGCTGACCGTGCCGCAGCTGCTGCCGGAGCAGCCCGACCCGCTGACTGACCACGTGACAGCTTTGTTGGTCGTGCCGCTCACGTTCACCGCGAAGCTCTGCTGTGCGCCCACGGCAACAATGGCAGTGGTTGGCGAAATCGTGATACTTACCGGAGACGTCACCGTCACCGTCGCTGAAGCGGAGACGCTATGGTCGGCGGCCGATGTCGCCGTAACCAGTATCTGGGTCGGAATGCTCTCCGGAGCCGTGTAGAGGCCGGTCGAACTCACTGTGCCGCAACCTGAGCCGGAGCACCCGGTTCCGCTCACGCTCCAGTTCACGCCCGTGTTCGAACTGCCGGTCACCACAGCCGTGAACTGCAGCGTTTGTCCCTCGGCCACCTGGGCTGAGGTTGGCTTGATGGTGATCCCGACCTGCTGCACGATATTGACGGTCGTGCTGGCCGAAGCGCTCGAATCGGCAACCGAGGTAGCCGTGATCGTGGCAAACGGAGGATTGGGGGCTGCCGACGGAGCGGTGTACAACCCGTTCGCCGATATCGTCCCGCAGGTCGTGCCGGCACAGTCATAACCGGTGATACTCCAGGTCACCCCGGTATTGGTTGTTCCGCTGACAGTCGCCGTGAACTGCTGCTGCATGCCAACGTTCACCCCGGGGGAACTGGGAGAGACACTGATGGAAACCTTGTTCGAAACGATGGTGACGGTCGTCGAGCCGGTGACCGACGGATTCTGGAGTGAGAGCGCCGTCACCGTAACGGTATTCGGGCTCGGCGCCGACGCGGGCGCCGTATACGATCCCATGGAACTAATCGAGCCGCATGCGATTCCCGTGCAGCCGTTTCCTGTCACGCTCCACACGACGATGCCGCTGCCCGGTCCGCTCGCCGAGAACTGGATCTGTCCCTGCGGCTTCACCTGCGGAAGCGCCGGTGCAATGGTCAGTTGCTGACCATTCTCGATGGTCACCGTCGCAGAACCGCTGGCACTCGAATCGGCGCGCGATGTTGCGACTACCTTCAGCGTCGCCGGCGAAGGAACCGTCGCGGGCGCGGTGTAGAGGCCGCCCGCTGAAATCGAGCCGCACCCCGCTCCGCTGCACCCCGACAGCGACCAGTTCACTGCCGTATTGGTACTGCCCGTCACCGTTGCCGAGAACTGCTGCTGCGCTCCGATGGCAACCTGCGCCGTCACAGGCGATACCGTCACACTGACCGGCGTAGCAGAGACGATCACAACCGTGGCTGAAGCCGACTTACTCGTGTCGGCGATCGAGGTTGCTGTCACCGTCGCCGTGGCGGGGCTGGGAACGGTGGCCGGCGCGGTATAGATACCGGATGATGTTATCGTTCCGCATGACCCTCCAACACAGCCAACCCCTGACACACTCCAGTTCACGGCGGTATTCGATGTGCCCGTTACCGTCGCTGTAAAGTGCTCCTGCCCTTTTACCGGCACGGTTGCGGAGGTCGGAGAGACGGAAATCCCCACGCCCTGCGCACCAATCGTCACCGTTGCCGTTCCCACCTGCGAAAGATCGGACAGCGAAGTGGCAGTGACCGTCACGGTGGCAGGGCTGGGGGCCGTTGCCGGAGCCGCATAGAGCCCGTCCCAGGAAATCGCACCGCAGCTGATACCGACACAGCCGGCTCCCGAAACACCCCAGATTACAACTCCGTCTGTCGATCCCGTTGCGCTGAACTGAATTTGCCCACCGGGATTAACCTGCGCCGAGGAGGGGGAAACCGTTACCGAAGCCTGCACCGTGCACGCCAGAATCAAAAACACGGCGAGCACTCCTGCTGTAAGACCCTTCTTCTCAATCTGCTTCATTTCTCCCCCTCCCATTAGTCCTTCATCTGATTCACTGAGGGATATGAAACAGCAGCTATTTCCGGGAGATCTGATTGCTGGCATGCGTGGCCACAGCGAGGTTCAGCTGTTGATTCACCATGTCTTTCAAGGTTCCGTAGTCGATCACCCCGCTGAAGAAATGCCCGTTGACGAAGAAGCTTGGTGTTCCGGTTAATCCCAGTGCCTTTCCTTCCTCCAGGTCCTTCTTCACTGCGGCTGCTTCACTTCCACTGTCCAGACACTTATCGAACTGGTCGCCGTCCAGCTTCAGCGCGCGCGCCTGTTGCTTCAGCGCACTGACTTCCAGTTCCCGGCTCGCGAACAGCGTATCGTGGTATTCCCAGAACTTCCCCTGCGCGCCAGCGCAGCGAGCGGCCTCTGCGGCCTTCTCGGCGCTCCGATGCATCGGCAGCGGAAAGTCCTTGTACACGATCGCGATCTTGTCGCCGTAATCTTTCCTGAGCTGCTGTATCTGGGGATCCACCCTCTGGCAGTACGGGCATTCATAATCGGCGAATTCCACGAAAACCACCGGAGCGTTGACCGAACCTCGCGTATACACGTTGGCGAGGTTCAAATCCACGGCCGGCGGCATCAGCAGAACATTGATGTTCGCCTGCTTGCGCAGATTCTCCACAAACGCGGCGCGGGCCTTCGTCCGCCGCAGCTCGCGGATATGCTCGAGCACATCGGCGCGGACTGCCTGATACGGTTCCTGCGTATCCAGGCCTTCGTAGTAGACCTCCAGCTGATCTTCCGTGGGGTCCTTGACGTCCTTGTACACAACGGTAGTCAGAAGCTCATCGAGGGAAATATCGCGTCGGCGTGCTTCATCGGCGAGCAGCTGGTTATCGATCAGCTCTTCCAGTACCTTCCGCTCATTCAGGTAGTACTGGTACTCGGCCTGGAGCAGCTTGCCGCCCTCCTTATGCTGCAGATCGGCGAGGGTAAGAGGATGGCCGCTGACCGTCGCCACCACAGACGATGGATCAGACTGGCTTTGCGCTTTCAACAGGGGAACTGCCCACAGGCACAATCCGGCAGCCAGCAGGTACGCACTCCGAGCATTCAGGTTCATAGTGGATTTCCTTCCGTATCGAGAGAACAGGCTCCTGGATAATGCGCGCCGGGCCCTGCACTGCTGCTAACCCCGGCGCGCGAATCACAATCAGTCGTCATGCACTCGCCTCAGATCCGCGATGCATGCTCCTTGCTTCCACCCGGGGCATCAGTCTCCAGTACCACAGGAGCAGAGTCCCTGTCCGCTTCCCAGAATGCCGACAAACGCGCACTGCGCCTGCAGGTTTGCAAGCTCGGTGGCGCCCAGCGTTGAGTCCGAAGACTCGGTTTCTGTGATCGGATAGGCGGATCCAACCTTGTTCTGGATGTGAGTTACCCAGGCGCGAAGGTTCATGGTCGGCTTCACGTTCGAGGTCGGATCGCACGGCGAGTTGTTGACCGCCGCGGATACGATCTTGATCATGCCGTTCATCGACTTGACGCCGGTCAGCGGGTTCCCGGTCAGATTTGAATTGACCGAGATAGTACGCAGGCCATTATGTGTCTCGACGCATCCGCAGCATTCCGTTAGCTGCTGATCCTGATCGAACACATAGATCATGGCGCAGAGGTTCCCGTACGTAAAGCCAGGATTGTCAATCCGGACTGTGGCGTCAGGCGCCCCCGAGACATTGGCATTGGAGAAATAGTTGAGCTTGTAAACGTCCGTCTGCGCCGAGGCAGCGCCAACAGCGATAGCGAAGCCAGCGATGGCAGCGATTACAAGGAGAGACTTGCGGGCACTAACTTTCATTCTGGAATCCTCCTGAGCGTCTGGTCGCCGTGGGAACAGCTCGCAGCGCTTGATGCAAACTTTAGACGCTCGCCACTACAAAGCAATTACCCAAGTGAATTAGTCTGGCTCGTTATATACCGGCGACTAATCCTTTGGGCCAGGAACTGCACTCCGGATGCCGTATTTGTGCAGCTGCTGTTCATATTCCTTCCAGGAAAAATTCACGCACGACTAACCTCCCCAATTCACCTTTTGGGTTACTTACCGGAGAGACTTTCGAGGGGGGTAAAACTGCTCCGAACGCCGTGGTGGCTCTTTCACGGGTACCTGGTCTGGACCGTCACCAGGGCCTGCTGACCGCAGGCGCGCCCCGGACGGAAAAGGCGCGCGCCTGCACCTACTGCGGCTGCGACTGTGCCTGCGCAGCCGCTGCCTGCTGATCCAGAACTTCCAGCTGGTGCCTCTGCAACTCATCCAGAATCTGGCCCGGACTCTTATTCTGCTGTGCCGCCATTTGCTGGATATCGATTCCCGTCGGTACCGACGAAGGGATTTCCGTCGGCTGCATCGGCTGAGCGGGCGTGCCGGGATCCTCCGCCGCATCCGCGTCAGGATCGGCCCGGAATCCCGCGGCTCCGTAAGCGGTGACCGGCGGCGTGCCTGCGGGTGCGCTATTCGCGGCAACGAGCGATCCCTGACCTGCAGCTGGCCGCGCGCTCAGAATCAGCTCCTGAACCTTCTGTGGATCGGTCACCGAGCCCAGCAGGATGTAGTTATAGCTGCTCCCCTCCATAAGTGCCACTACAGCTTCCTTGACGGGAGCCGGACCCAGCTTCATATATACGGGCTCCGATGCGGATTCGCCGGGCATTTCAACCTTGATGCCCGTAGCAGAGCGAACTGCGTCGAGAACGGCTGCAAAATCCTGCCCGCTGGCCCGGATGATCAGCTTCCCATCCCGGAGCTCGGCGATCGGCGGCGCCGGCTCCGAGGTAGCCGGTTCGCTCGCTGCATTCGGCTGCGATGCCGGCGCGGAGGGTTTGAAAGTATCCTGGCCGGGACGCTCACGCCGGCAGAATTCGCCCTGCACATCGGACTTGTTCTCAGCGGCTGTCTTCGTCGAGAGCTTCAGATGTTCGCCTGTTTTCCCTGATTCTGCCTGCGCCGCTTCAGAGCCCGTCGCCGAACCGGCGCCGGCAGTCAGCTTTCGATCGCCGCTTTCCGATCCGGTCCGTTGCGTTGGAAGCACACCGTCGCACTGCTTTGTGGTATCAACAGGACGATGCGAGGCCGTCTGACCGTACCCCGGGAATCCCGTAACGGACGCGATGCAGAAGGCCACAACCGGCCCCCTTCTGGAAATTAGCTGTGATAATGCTAAAAAGGGGCGTTGTGCCGGGAGATAGCTTTTCTCAGGAAATGCTGTACGATTTAGTAACATTTGCTGACCCTCCGCCTCGCACTGGGATTGCATCACATTAGCTGTTACATCGCAATAATCCATCTGGACTAACCGGATGAGGTAGACGAATTGTGTGCGTTCCGGGGTGGCTAGCGGAAAAGGACGAGGCCAAAAGTTGCAGCACATAATGCTTGACACGCATCCCGCTTTGCCCTATGCTCCGCTCGGATTGACAATGGAATTAGTCCCTCTCTGCGGAGGGACTAATTCCACTCGTGTTGCGGAAGTGTCGTTCTGAAGCTGCGTGTTGCACTTCCCGGGGTCCGTTCAATCCCTCACTCCCGCCCGTCAGAGGCAGAGCAGTGGCAGAAAAAGGAGATCACCGTGCTCACACCCACGACCGCAACCCAGGGATTCATCCTCCTTGACGCGAGATTACGTCCGGTCGCTTATAATTCGGAAGCCGTCCAGATTCTTTCCTTTCCTACCAGGCCCGATGGCATCCGCCAGCTTTCGCAGTTCCTGGGCGACAAGATTCGCTCCACCCTGGTTAACGGCGGTTCCACCGATTCGCCGCAGTTCGTCAGGGAGTGCAAGGCCGGCCGGCGCACCTATTCGTGCCGCGCTTTTCGGGTCGACTGCTCCGGTTCTGCCGAAAACAAGGCGCCCATCTCCTTTGCCATACTCCTCGAGCGTCATATGTCCAGCGCCGCGGCTCTCGCCGGGCTGGCGCGGCAGTTCGACCTGACCGCGCGCGAGTGCGAAACCGTCGCGCTCCTTCTTGAAGGTCTTACCAGCAAGGAGATTGCCAACCGCATGAAGATCAGTCCCAATACGGTGAAGGCCTTTCTCCGTCTGGTCATGCTCAAGATGGATGTCTCGACCCGGTCCGGCATCGTCGGCAAAGCTGTCAGGCCGACGCAGTTTGACTAGTCTCCTGAGTCATAAGTGGCTTGTATATAGATGAGAGGTGGTCTATGGTGAGGCATGGAACATCGTCGCGGGCGACCGAAGAAGCGGGAACTGACCGTTAGTGAGGAGCAGCGAAGCGAGCT
>JAJYVF010000060.1 GCA_021792135.1 Acidobacteriota bacterium
TCAGCGACCACTGCGCATCCGTCAACAGTTCGAATCGACGCTTGCTCACCCTTCCAGTGAGCCAAACTCAGCCCCGCCTCAAAAAGTGCCTGTCTTGAGGCCGAACCTATTTATGAAACAGTCTCTATGGATCAGATACACCAAAGACACCACACCGATTCGCATCACTTCGCCACACTAAGCGGGAGTTATGACTTTTAGCCGGATCATCGTGGCAGCGGCACTTATTGCCGGGGTCGGGGCCGGATATGCGGCATCGCAGCTGTCGCAGCCTCGGGCTCAGGGTGATTCTGCGCCCTCCGGGCAAGATCCGACCATCGTGTTTGTTCTGGCCCGGGCTGTGCGGCCAGGGCCCTCGGAAGGGCGATTTCCTGACGGCAGCCGGATCGTAAGCAAGGCGCCGGGCTCTTCATCTGCTTCGAGTTCCACGTTAACTCCTGGTTTCTTTGCCGCCGCTGATCCTCGGATCTCGTTTGACGGCAAGACCATCGTCTTCGCCGGACAGCAGAGCAAATCATCTTCCTGGCAGGTTTGGCAGATGTCCGCCGATGGCACGGATGCCCGCCAGATCACGCACTGTGCCGGGGATTGCCTGAAACCGGTCCTGCTTGCCGCCGAGCAGATCGCTTACACGATGGTGACCCGCACCGGAAATCGGCGCAGGTCGACAGTGTACGTCTGCGAGACGGACGGCGGCGGTGCCCATCCCATCACCTTCGGCCCGGGTAATTACGAGACGGAAACAGCGCTCCGCAATGGGCGGATTGTCCTGTCGGCGGCCTGGCCGCTGGTTGCGGACGGCAAAACCGCAGGCGAGCGTACTCTTTATACGATCCGGACGGACGGATCCGGACTGGCCCTCCTCCGTGATGCCCTGGGACGCGACGAGAATCTGACCAACGCAGCGGAACTGGCGGACGGCACCATACTCTTTGTGCAGTCGAGGGCCGCAGGCAGATCCGAGGTGGCGGGGCAGCTTGCGTGGCTTCCCCCCGGCGCTCTCCATGCTTCCCCGGTTACAGATCTTGCAGCGGTCTATCAGTCTGCGACGGAGTTGCCGGGAGACACGCTGCTGGCATCCCGGCAAAGAGCAACATCCGGCGGCCATGAGTTCGGCCTTTACAGGCTGACAGCCAGTGGCAGAGGGCGGGAATCGCTCTTCTATTCGGTTCCGGGATTCTCCATCGTTGATCCGGTTCCGCTGCTGCCTCATCCGGCGCCGGAAAGCTACTGGAGCATCCTTCATTCCGGCATAAAAGCCGGACGGGTCATTTGCCTCGATGCCTATCTCTCGCAGGATGTGGCTGGCGAGCGACTGGAACGAAAGATTGCGAAGGTAAGAGTGCTCGCGCTTGACGCGAGGAGCGGTCACCAGTTCGTTCTCGGACAGGTGCCGGTTGAGGCCGACGGTTCGTTTTATGCAGCCGTGCCGGCCAATATGCCCATTCGCTTTGAGTTACTCGGCTTACAGGGAGAAATGCTGCGCGCGCAACAGGGCTGGGTATGGTCCCGGAATGGCGAAGATAGAGGGTGCCTGGGATGTCACGAAAGCAAGGGGCTGGCTCCGGCGAATCACTGGCCGCTCGCATTACGGCGTTTCGATACACCGATCCTGCTGACCAGTCCGGTGCACTCGCAGACCGTTGGAACATCCGCGGGGAATCCGTGAGGAGATCTCCCTGCCAGCCTGGGACATAGGTTGTACCGGCACGCCTTGCAGCCGGGCCGGGATACGCGAATCATGCAGGCCGTTCAGAGAGGAGGAGCGGTGAAGGCTGGTTTCAGAAGCGAAACAGGCGGGAACAGATACCGGGCTGGAGTGTGGCAGCGTGTCGTGGCTCTTTCTCTCGTTGTGATCGCGGCGGTCGGGTGGCAACTTCCCGCTGCCAGTACGACGCATCAGGCACCGTGGCCGGATCACGGCAATTACATTCCGAGAGATGCATATCTGAGCCCCGTGGCGATGGTGGTCTCTCGTGACGGACGCCGGCTGTATGTCGTTTGCGAGGATAGCGATTTGTTGCTGGCCGTGGACACCCAAACGCGCCAGGTGGTGCAACGCATCAGAGTGGGCCGGACACCCAAGGCTATCGCTGTCTCTCCCGATGGAAAGACGCTGTACATTTCCAATGAGGGCAGCAATAACATTACGGAAATCGATGCGGAGAGCTTCCGGATCCTTCGAAGGTTCTCTGCCGGCTGGGGACCTGTCGGGCTCGCGACTGACCACTCCGGACGATTCCTCTACGTCGCGAATACGCTGGGGAATGACGTTTCGCTGATCGACCTGACCTCCGGGCAGGAGATCAAGCGGGTGGAGGCTGGACACTATCCCGAATATGTTATGTGTTCGCGTGACGGCAGCCGCGTCTACGTCGCGAATCTGCTGGTCCGTCTTGCGCCGCCGGACCAGCCGCCGGTCTCGGAGCTGACCGTCATTGACACGCGAAGCCAGATGGTGACGGCGCGGCTGGATATTCCCGGGGTCATTCAGATGCGGCATATCGCCGAACTGCCTGCCGCTGACGGTGGGCTGCTTCTGATCCCGTTCATGCGGCCGAAGAATCTGAACCCTCTGGTCCAGATTCAGCAGGGGTGGTACCTCACCCATGGCCTGGCAGTGATTCGCCCTTCTGCCAGCAGCGCGGACGGACCGCAGGACTATGAGGTCAATGAGGTTCTGCTGGACGATGTGGATCACTACTATGCGGACGGCTTCGGTGTTGCGGTCAGCCCGAATGCGCGGCTGGCCCTGGTCACTGCTTCGGGCGCCGATGTGGTAGCTGTCCTGGATACCGCGAAACTGCGGCGCCTGTTGCTTCGCACCCCCGTATCCCAGCGGCAGGAACTGCCGGACCGGCTCGATTCGGCGATCCGGTTTGTCATTCGACGGCTGAAGACCGGGCGAAACCCCACCGATGTGGTTGTATCGCCGGACAGCCGGTTCGCCTATATCGCGAATCGCATGGACGACACGATCAGCGTGGTGGATACGGCAAGAATGCAGATCGCGTCGACCATCGACCTGGGCGGCCCGAGGGAAATCTCGCGCCTGCGACGTGGCGAGCAGCTCTTCTTCGATGCGAGCCATTGCTTCCAGGGACAAATGGCCTGCGCGACCTGTCATCCGCATGAGGGGCTTTCAGACGGACTTGCATGGAGCCTGGAAACACCTCAGTTGGGCCGCGACGTGGTGGAGAATCGCACGCTGTTCGGCATCGACGGGACCTCTCCCTTCAAGTGGAACGGAAACAATCCGAATCTGCAGACTCAGGACGGGCCGCGAACCGCGATGTATATCTTCCGATCTCAGGGATTCAGTTCCAGGCAGGTCGACGATCTGGTGGCGTACCTTCTTTCCCTCCGCCTGCCTCCGAACCCGCATCTGGCTCCGGATGGTCATCTGACCCAGGCTCAGGAACGAGGCAAAGCGATCTTCTTCCGCTCCCGAACAAACTTCGGCTCCCTGATCCCCCCGCGGGAACGATGCTACTACTGCCACGCGCCGTTCACCCACTACACATCGAGAGTTCAGATGGACGTAGGCACGGCAACGCCCTACGACACCATCCACGCATTTGACGTGCCTCAGCTGGAAGGCGCCGCGATGAAGCCGCCGTATTTGCACAACGGCGAAGCACTGACACTGGAAGAGATCTGGACAGAATTCAACCCAAACAATCAGCACGGCTTCACTTCCGACCTGAGGAAGGATGAGCTGAACGACCTGGTTGAGTACCTGAAGACTTTGTAACCGGACACAGTTTTATGGGGCTCACAGGAGAAATTCGGAAATGATGGGAGCGATGCCCGAATCAGAATATGACGTGATCATCGTTGGCTCCGGGGCCGGCGGCGGAATGGCGGCGCACGTGCTGACTCACGCCGGCGCCAGATGCCTGATGCTGGAGGCCGGAGACTGGTACGACACCGCCAGGGAATCGAAATGGCTGGAGTGGGGCTACGATGCGCCGCATCGGGGCACAACGGATGACGAGCATGCCTACGGGGGATTTGAAGCAGTTGTGGGAGGTTACCACGTCGACGGCGAACCCTATACCTGCGCTGCAGGCACACACTGGAAGTGGTTCCGCTCCCGCATGCTGGGTGGCCGCACCAACGCGTGGGGACGTATTTCGCTGCGCAACGGCCCCGCCGACTTCAAGCCGCACAGCCGCGACGGAAAGGGGTTCGACTGGCCCATCAGCTATGAGGATCTCGCACCGTATTACGACAAGACGGAAGAATTGATTGGCGTGTTTGGGTCCGCCGAAGGGCTGGAGAATCTTCCGGACGGAAAGTTCCTGCCGCCGCCGGCTCCCCGCTGCTACGAGCTCCTGATACAGAAAGCCTGCAGGGAGCTGCAGATTCCCTGTATTCCTTCCCGGCTGGCGATCCTCACACGCCCGATGGGCGATCGTCCCGCGTGCCACTATGTCTCGCAGTGCTATCGCGGCTGCCGCATGGGGTCGAATTTCTCATCGCCGGTGGTTCTGCTGTATCCGGCTCAACAAACCGGAAACCTGGAGATCCGCTGCGGCGCGATGGTGCGGGAAGTCATGACGGGGCCCGATGGACGCGCTGCGGGCGTCTCCTATATCGACAAGGAAATGGGCCAGGAGGTTCAGGTCACCGGCAAAGTCATCGTGCTGGCAGCGAGCACCTGCGAAACCGTGCGGCTGTTGCTCAATTCCCGAAGTTCCCGCTTCCCCAACGGACTGGCTAACTCCAGCGGCCTGGTGGGCCGTTACCTGATGGATACGGTCATGTCCGATGTTACGGGCTGGGTACCGTCACTAATGAACCTGCCACCTCACAACGAGGATGGAGTCGGGGGAATGCATCTCTTCGTGCCCTGGTGGAACTATGAAAGGCAGCGCCTGGGACAACTTCCCTTCTCGCGCGGCTACCACATCGAACTGAGCGGAGGCCGTTCCGGCATGCCCGCCCCCGGACTGCTGACCGGATCGGAAAGCCTGCTCGGCGGCGGCTACGGGAAGGCCCTGAAGCAAAGGAGCCGCAGTCTGTATGGCTCCCTTGTCAGCTTTCATGGCAGGGGAGAAATGATTCCCAACGAGGACAGTTACTGCGAGCTGGACAAGAGCACGGTTGACCGCTGGGGCATCCCCGTACTGCGATTTCACTTCCGGTGGAGCGATCAGGAAATCCAGATGGCCCGGCATATGCAGGAGACGTTTCAGCAGATTGTCCAGACCATGGGGGGCAAGGTCATCGAGTCCTATGGAGCGGATCAGAGATGGGGGATTTCCGAGGGAGGCGAGGGGATTCATGAGGTGGGCGGTACGCGGATGGGAAGCGATCCGGCAACGTCCGTGCTGAATCCCCACTGTCAGGCGTGGGACTGCAAAAATCTGTTCGTCACTGACGGAGCGCCGTTCGTCAGTCTTTCGGACAAGAATCCTACGCTGACGATTATGGCCCTCGCATGGCGCACCTCCGAATATATCGCATCGCAAATGCGTACCCATGCCGTGTAAACCACAATGAATTTTGTTGACTCGGGAACGTCCATGAAGAACGCCGCAGAACAATCCGGTTCCTCCAGCACAGGTCTTCGCTTTCACAGACGAGCCATGCTGAAAATGATGATGGCTCTCCCTGTGGCGGGGCTTGTGCCTCGCGCGTCATTTGCCGAGGCTGCCCGATCTCTCGTCGAGACCGTTGTCATGCCGGGAGGGGCGGCAAGCTGGAAGCTTCGCGCCCTCACTCCCCAGGAATGGACAACCGTCGGCGTGCTGAGTGACTGGATCATCCCCGCCGACGACGAGTCCGGCAGCGCCACCGATGCGGGCGTTCCTGAGTTTATCGACGACTGGCTGGATTTTCAGCGCGGCGAGCTTCTGGCAGAGATTCAGGGAGGACTTGCCTGGCTGGATACAGAGTGCAGCCGCCTTCATGGAAGCACCTTTGTGAATTGCACCTCAGACGAGCAACGACAGATGCTGGATCGTATCGCCTGGCCGGAGAGAACGGCGGCCGATGACGCCCAGGGGGTCGCCTTCTTCAGCCGCTTTCGCGATCTGGTGCTCAGCGGCTTCTATACGAGTGAAGCGGGAATACGCTATCTGCCTTATGTCGGCAACCAGCCGCAGCGCGGGTGGCAGGGGTGTCCGGCTCCGGTAGTGGCCCAACTGGGGGTGACAAACGTAGCCTTGCCGCTTGAGCAGACACTGCCGTCTCAGGGAGCCGTCCGCCCGCTGACGCCTTCGCAGCTTAGTGCCCGCGTTCGGTAAGCCCGGTAAAGGGGCTGAACAGCGCCATGGCGAGAGGTTGGTCAGCGCCAAAGCGCGGAGATTTTCCGAATCAATCTGCCGGAAAGCCCGGAAAAGGCCGATTCCACAGACATGCTTGTTGCCAACAACTGGATGCCGGTCGAGTAGGTCGGATAGGGATGGATTGTCGCTGCCAGATCGCTCAGCCTGAGTTTGTTGCGCATGGCAATGGCGATCTCGGTGATGGCTTCTCCGGCCCGTTCACCCATGATGGTGGCCCCCAGTATGGTGCCATCGGCGCGCGCGATGATCTTCATCAATCCATGCCGGTCATCCTCGTTGACGGCGCGGTCCACCCTGGAAATATCGAAAGACCGCACCAGGAGCTTCTTTGCGCCGACTCGCTCACACGCCATTGCCTGAGTGAAGCCAACCTGGGCAACTTCAGGGGAAGTAAAGGTGATATGCGGCATTGCCGGTGATGAACCGATGTTGTTGCCAGGCAGAAGCGCGTTGCGGACCGCCTGAAAACCCTGCCATCCTGCCAGGTGCGAGAATTGTGGTCCTCCAATGACATCGCCAGCGGCGTAGATATGCCGGGCTGAGGTTTGAAGATGCCGGTTGACCTCAATGCCCTGGTCTGAGAAGCGTACTTTGGCGGCTTCAAGCCTCAGTGCGCGGATGAGAGGCGCTCGTCCGGTGGCAACCAGCAGAAAGTCGCCGGTCGCACTGCCTGCTCTGGTCTTCGCAACAATACGGTCGCCGTCCATGCCCACCGATTCCGCGCGTGCAATGATTCGACCGATTCCCTCTTCGTTGAAGACCCTGCCCAGCAAATCCGACACCTCGGGCTCTTCACGTGGCAGGAGCCGTTCGGCGATGATTGTAACCCGCGAGCCCAGTCTGCGATAGGCCTGGGCAACCTCGCAGCCGATCGGACCCGCGCCGACGATCAGCAGGTGTTGCGGTAAGCGGTCATTCTCAAATATCTGCTGATAGGTGGAATACGAAACGCCTGCGAGCCCGGGGATGGCAGGAATCCGCGGTTCGGCCCCGGTGCTGATGAGAAACTTCCTGGCCCGAATCCGCTCGGTTCCCGCCTCCAGGGTATGAGGATCGAGAAATTGCGCGTTACCGATCAATACGTTCATGCCCTTTCTGCGCAGCGCTTCCGGCATCGTCGGTTCGTAGATCTGCTGGATCGTGCGGCGGAGATACGCTCGCACGGCTGTCATGTCGGCCACGGGCGCACTTACCTCGATGCCGTAGCGCGATGCAATGCGGGCGTGATGCGCCACGGTTGCCGCCCGGATCAGGGACTTGCTGGGCACGCAACCAGCCCAGGTGCAGTCTCCACCGATTGGCCCTCTGTCCACCAGAACCGTGCGGGCCCCGAGCTGGACCGCGAAATCCGCAGCAATCAAGCCGGATGCACCCGCGCCAATGATCGCAAGATCGTATTCAGGCCTGCTCATATCTCTCCTCATGCACTGGAACCGAAGGCGGCTTTACAGGGTGCAGGAAGAACATCGCGCAGTCGGCGAGGAGCGCTGTGACCAGGAGAAAGTCTGCCCGGACAACGGGTGAACGGTCGCAGAGAGTTCGAGCCACGAAGGGTCTCAACATCCGATGTAGTGATCATAGGCATTTTCTGAGCTCTGTAAAAGGCGCTTCCCTGAGCGGTCATAACGTACCCGAGTATCCTTGCGGTATGGATTCCCCTGCCCGCATACCCGGCCAGCCCGCACTGGACCAGCCTCTCACCGACTCTGAATATGCCCGTCTGACGACAATCCTCGACCACTTTCGAAGCGAGGATGCCATGAATGTCGAGGAGATGGACGGGTTCTTCGCGGCGCTGATCTGCGGTCCGGTGACAGTCCCTCCCAGCGTATATCTCAAGGAGATATGGGGAAGGAATGAAGCCCCGTTGATTTCGCTACTCTGAGCTGGCTCCTTTCGCGCATCTGATTTGGCCCCACCTGAACAGCTGGATCCGTAGTTTGGTTTCGGGAGTGGATTCCGAAGCCGGAGGACGGATTGAGGAACAGGAGG
>JAJYVF010000014.1 GCA_021792135.1 Acidobacteriota bacterium
AAAAATCGTAACTTTTCCTTCATGACCGGCTCCCTTCCGCTTGTGGCTCTGAACTGTGCGTCCTTCTGAACTCACAGCCTAACCCACGATCAGCGCATCGGTGCCGGTCACTCCATACTGACTGTTGGCAACAGTTGAGGCTGATCTGATCGCCATTGATGAACACGGGCGACACCTCGTTACGTCTCCCCACTCGCCTGCAAAGCGGCAGGATGCGCTCGCCCCTCCGGCGATATCTACGTTCGCAACCGCCGCTTACAATACAAACTGCCGGCCCGAGAACCTCTTGGTGGAAGGCGGGAAAACGAGGGCGTTCGTTGCCTGAAGGCGGCTATCAACCGTCTAGACGGCGCTCTGGTGGACTCGGTGAGTCATACACCGACCGGCACCAAGTTTATAAAGGACAGATTGACTGAATCTCGGGGGGAGCGGACGTGATCAAATGGAACGCTGTTTTCACCCGCCTGATGAAATTGATGGATATCCCTGGCGACACTTACTACTCCGGTCCCCGCTTCATGCGCACGATCCGTCAGTTCAACGAGGATCTGATGAATTACGGCGATTTCATGGAATTCCGAAAGTCCACTGGAAAGAGCACCACACGTTCCTATTACTTCAAAGATCTTCTGATGGAGCTCGATGAAGGCACGCGCGTAAGAACTGTCTGTGCCTTTCTTGACGAAATAGAGACGGTAGAAGGCATGGCATCGCCAGTCTCCGAGATCCGCAAGCTGCTTGGAGGTGGAACGCTAGCACCCCACGCCAATGTGCCGGCTGAAGTCTGGAACGGCGATCGTCTCAATCAGTACTTGGCCTCGATCGATGCTGCAATCGCGCAGCCGAATTATGAACGCGCAGTCGGATTGTCGTACACGTGTCTGGAAGGATTCTTGGGAGCGTTCCTTCGCGCAAAGGAAAAGCGCGAGTCGTACCCGAACGAGATTCTCGATTTGTCGAAAGAGGTGAAGGACATCCTGAAGCGGAGCCTGAGCGAGTTCCCAGACGAAGTACTCAACGGGGTCACGCAAGCTGCATACGCGGTGGATAGATCACGGAATCGATTCAGCGAAGCTCACTTTGCGAACGAAGCAGCATCTTGGCTCGCAACCTATATTCGAGATCTCGTTAACACGCAAATCAGACTCCTCCTTCATTTCATGTGATCGGATTCGTCCCGGTGAGCGGCCATCCGCCCTGGATACAACTGAACTTATGGAAAATCGCCGAATCACTCTTTGAGCTGGCGTTCCGGCCGTATCACCGGCAATCCGGACGTTTCGGGTGCAACGATCATCGCCCCGTGGCTCAGCAGACCCGCCTGCCGACGCCCGCCATCCGTTCAGCGCAATCGCGCTGCCTCTGCGATTTTCCGATTCTCCGGAAGCGCCGATGTCCGGGGCTCGCTGGACCATCGAGCGGCCCTTCGCCGCCCGAGGTAGCCCCCAGTGAGAATTGCGGAACCTCAGCGACGTCCCGAGCGTAAAGGATTGCGAGGAAGCGATGCATCGACCCACTTACGTCTTCGCACCGGCGATTGCCTTGATGGCCGCCCTTTCGCTGGCCGCTCCATGCTTCGCGCAAAATTCCGGCTTTAACCTGAACATGCATGCGAATTCGCATGCGACGGCGAAAGATATCGGGCTGCCGGTGTATCCAGGTGCGGCTCCCTTCAGGGAGAAGGACAGTGATTCGTCATCGGCGGATTTGGGCCTTGTGCTCAACAGCTTTCACTTCAACCTGCAGGTGGCGAGCTTTGTGACCACGGCTTCCCCGGAGCAGGTCCTTGCCTTTTACCGTAAGCCCCTGGCGAAATATGGCGAGGTGCTGGAGTGCAGGGATGGCAAGCCCGTTGGCTCCCTCACGGTGACCAGAAGCGGGCTCACCTGCGGCGATCACAAAAGCGGGCGGATGACGGTGAACGGAAGCGATATGGATCACGAACTGCGGGCCGGCACGCCCGAGCACTTCCGCATCGTCGGCATTGACAGCACCGGGCCGGGAAAAACGCAGTTTGGCCTGGTGGCGATGGTGCTTCCGAAAGAAGACGCCGGAAAGTAATCAGGCTGCCTCGTTAGCGGGCGTATCCCCGGCTATCCGGAAGCATCGGTTCCAGGTACAGGATCCAGGCGATCAGGCGCCCGTAAATCCCGCACAGCAATTCTCGGCCCCCTGCTGCTCGCCAACACCCCTGATCAGCGTGCGGAGCTCTCCACCACCAGCACCCAGTCCGCGCTGCCCGCGTGGTTGTTCCCCGGCGTGGTCAACGTCCGCGAACCGCGATTGGCCAAAGGACCGCCCGCGGCGTCGTGCCGCGTCCCATCCGTGGGATCGAACCAGTACACCCTCGACCTGCCCCGCATCTTCGCCAGGTTCACTGTCAGCGGAAAGTGATTCCCGCTCAGCCCTGGGTAGTAGACCACCCCCAGGCTTCCATCCCCGGTGACCGCCGCCGACACATAGGTCGGGTCATGCAGCGCAGGCTCGCCCTTCTGCGACGTCAGAAACGCGTGCCCATAATCCGGCGCCAGCCGCTCCCACGCACGCGAGGTAAAGAACGATTTGCACAAGGCAACATACTTGAGCGTCGGATCCTTCAGCGTCGTCATGGGATCGTTGACCGCGTCGTTGATGTTTCCGAGGATCCCAAAGCCGCTCCCGCCCCCCAGCGGCACCGACCACATCTCGCGCCGCAGCGCATGATCGCCCTGCTTCATCACGATGTTGTCCGCCTGCCCCGTCCCCTCCCCGTTATCGGTGGGATACGACGTGTACTCCGACTCCACAATGAAGGTCGGCGCTGTCGGCACTCCCCATCGCCCCGCCTGCGAATCCATCAGCCACGTTACATGCTGATAGGTCCCCGTCTGCCCCATGGAGTTCGGCGTCTCCCACTCATACCATCCCCAGAGATTGATCCATGTCGCGCCGCGGTCCTTGTACTGCCACCACGGATTGGGAATGTTGTCATGCATTCCCTTCGGGTCGTAGATCGCCTGATCGATCGTGTACAGACGGTCCCCGAGCGAGTGCCGCAGTCCGGAGACGATCCAGTTGCTCTGCGGCTGAGGTACATCGTCTGTCCCCATCAGGATGTTCACCCAGGGATACTTCGCGTAGCGATCCCCCCAGAACCGGCCCCACGCCACAGCATCCGCCTGCGTGTGCTTCGGCCACTCCATGCCCGGCTCATTCATGGGGTCCAGAAACAGATAGACCCCGTTCCGTCCCGCGGCCTTCACCATTTCGTCCACGGAATGCACGTACGCCATATTCAGATTCGGCGGCGCAAAGTTGATATTCCTCGGGTCGAGTTTGATGGCATTGCCGGCGGCGTCGCGGACGTCGTCCTCGAGATCGTAGTTGCTGCTGCCGGGAAGGAATGGCGGCTTCCCGAAGTGGTTCCAGCCGGAGATCACCACCCAGGCGATGTTGAATCCCTGCTCGTGCCGCGCCTTGAAGTACGCGTTCATATCCGCGATCCGCACCTTCTGGATAAAGTTCTGCGGGCAGATCCCGGCCATGAAGAAAGCCTTGCCGTTCGCGTCCTCGATCAGATGATGCGCGTTCACCCCACTCGTGCGAATCCGCAGCTTCGGCATTTCCCCAGCCTGCGCCCCCAGCGCCAGACTCACCACGGCCGCGCCCGCGATCAGGCTCAGTGCCTGCACCCATGAACCGCAGTCGGGCGCCCTGCCGTTGTCTGCATGCGAGTCGGTGCTGGCGTCGCCCGCCTGAGAATAACGAGAATTCACATTCTCCTCCTGACCCCAAAGGTGGCTGATTCGCTGGAGCCTTTCTCCCTCCGATGGAAAGGCTGCATCGATTCGCCGAGTCTACTGGGCGGCCGGCGTCTTGTCTGTTGCATTACCTCTTTTTTTTGCCACAAAGAGACGGCCGCTGCGCCGTAGCCATCCCGATTCAGCCAGCGGAACTGCGCCTGTCGCAGCGCAGTGAACCTGGCGAACGTAGGGGAGTCGAACGGGCCGAGGGCCTGGTCAACCTCCGGCCGTCAGCCCACCAGCGCGAGGCAGACTCCTCAGTTGCAGTCCCCACTGCCACCAGCGGGTTGCTGCGCGAGTCTCTGAACTGTCTCTGAACTTCGCCCACCGATGCCTGCCGTGCCTGGCGGCTTACCGCTTCCTTCCAGCTGTGTCTTCGGCCTTACACGAAGGGATTGTTCCGCTTCCCCAGCAGCTTTTCCTTCTGCTCCACAAACTCCCGCGCCAGCCTCATGATGTAGTTCAGGTTCGGAATGCAGTCGGTCAGCTCCCTCAACTGCTGCGGTGTCATGTACGTCCCGCCTTTCAGCCGGTTCAGCCGCTCCTTCTCATCGTCGTTCCTGCTGCTTTTCGCCTGCAGTTGCTGGATCTCGTTATTGCGTGCCGTCTGATCGGTATAGACAAGGTCCTTCTCGCCTTCGCGATCCAGGTGCAGCTGGAAACGGTATTTCGCCATCACGTTCATCACGGCCTTGAAGTTGTTCGCCACCACCAGGTTGATGTGATTCCCCTGGTAGAGCCCCTGCAGCTGGTCGGCTGTGCTCACCGCGTCCACCGAGTAGTACCAGGCCAGCCCCTTCGCAATATAGCTCGATCTTTTCCTCACAGGAACGGGGATCTAAGGCTCTTTCGGATCGTCCGCAATATACCGGATAGTCCGCCCCTTCCGCTACCGGGACGCGCCGCCTCTCAATCAGCGGTGAGGCGATAGCCGGAGCAGGTTTCAAAGCGGGGCCTGCTGCTTCCATGTTGTGGTGATTCGGCACCGTCCCAATCAGGGTCCGGACTCTGTCATCCTGCCGCTGCCCCTGAGCCTGGCGTGGGCCAGGCGAAGGGGAAGCGCAAAGAGCCTGGCAGGAGCGAGCGGAGCCAGTCCCATGGCAGCCGCAGATTGTTCTTTGGCTTTCGCGTTGCCCGTTCCTTCACTGCGCTCATTTCTGAGCCTTCGCACATGATCGGGAGCGGACCGAGCCCAGCCATTTCCGGCCTTCTCGGTTTGATCGGGAGCGATGAAGCCAAAGGCAGCCGCTAAAGGGGTGGAGCACGTGATAACCCTGCTGCCGCGAGTGGCCCGCATCGCTGAATCGTGCATTGCGCGCAATCTGGTGGTACTTTCACAGATTGCAGGCTGCGGCATGCTCGCGCGCTAAACAAGTCCGGCGGCCTCTTCTCCGAAGGCAAACTGCGGGACGAGGGCTGTTATGAACATCTCAGAACAGGAACTTGTTGATCTTTACGAACATGCGCCCTGCGGCTTTCACTCCCTTGACTCCAGCGGCGTGTTCATCCATGTCAATCAGACTGAGCTCCATTGGCTCGGCTATAACTATGACGAAATGGTCCGCCGCATGAAGCTGACCGATATTCTCACCCTGGAAGGCCGGCACACATTCGAACAAAATTTCCAGCGATTTAAGACGGCCCGTGCGGTTCGCGACCTGGAACTCGACTTTGTCCGAAGAGACGGTACTCTCCTCCCCGTCCTGGTGAGCGCAACCGCCGTGAGCGACCGCCAGGGGAGATACCTGATGAGCCGATCGGTAGTTTATAACCTCACGGATCGGCTGCGGTCTCACGTTTGGTTCAGGGCAATTCTCGATGCGGCACCGGACGCTATGATCATCGCCAGTCGCTCCGGGGACATTCTCATGGCCAATGTGCAGGCCGAAAAGCTCTTCGGCTACCGGGCCGGCGAGCTGCGGGATCTGCAGGTCGAAATGCTCCTGCCGGAACAGGTCCGAGCGAGGCATGCCGGATATCGGGCCAGCTTCTTTGTCGAGCCGCGCGCCCGGCCTATGGGACTCGGATACGAAATGCGCGGCCTCAGAAAAGACGGAACCGAGTTTCCCATTGAAGTCAGCCTCAGTCCGCTGGAGTTCGACCGAATATTGGTGGCGGTGGCTGCAATCCGTGACCTCACAGAGCGGCTCAGCAACGAGGAAAGAGTGCGGCGGAGCCAGGCGCAGTACCGGCTGCTTGTTGAAAACAGCATGGACGGCATCCTTCTTACGTCACCTGATGGCGCCATCCTGGAAGCTAACCCAAGCGCTTGCCGCATTCTCGGTCGTACGCGGGAAGCCCTGCTGCAAGCCGGTCGCGATGGCGTTCTGGATACCTCCGACCCGGCCGTTGCCCGCTTCATCGAAGAGCGGAAGAGAACTGGCAGGGCCATGGGCGAACTGCGGGGGAGACGGGGAGACGGAACGCTGTTTCCCCAGGAGGTTTCATCGGTCGTCTTCGAAGACGCCGACGGCAGAGAGTGTTCCTGCGTAATCTTTCGAGACATCACAGCCAGGAAGCAGGCCGAGGCGAAGCGCGATTAACTGGCCGTTTGTCCATCGTCAAACTCGCCGAAATTTGCAGGCACCAGCCCGCGCCTTCTGCAATACTGACCCCAGGAGCGCCCGCCTCCCACAGGAGGTATGCTCATGTCCATCTCTGTCGTTCGCCTGGGTTCGCCTCGTCAGCCCCAGGAAGGCCTCCGCATCGGCACCGTCCGCCGCCCCCCCCGCGGCGTGCCCAAATCCGAATTCGCCAGGCGCGACTTCTACGACGTCTGGCTGCCCGTCCTCTCCCCTGGCCCCGACCTGATCTCTTTCGCCCTCCACGCCCAGGCCACCGGCGACCCCAAATCCTGGAAGACCTTCGAACGCAAATTTATTGCCGAGATGAACCAGCCGGAAGCCGCCCGCCTCCTCGATCTCCTCTCCGCTCTCTCCCATCAGACCAGCTTCTCCATCGGCTGCTACTGCGACAACGAGGAACGCTGCCACCGTTCCATCCTCCGCAGGCTCCTCGCCCAGCGCGGAGCCGCCTTCGCCTGAAACCCGAAAAACTGTCAAGCTTTGGCCCCCATTACCAAAGTTCATCCCCATTGTTTTCAGCGCCTTGCGAAAAATAATTGTTGGCCGACTAATTCTCCGCATTTGCTATCCTGAATATAGAGACGGAACAAGAAAGCTCGCCCCAGCCGGCGGGCTTTTCCGTTATCTGGGTGGCTCTTGTCGGCGGTGGCTCAGGGTGGCTTGTGCCAGGCTCTGCCTCTGGCGCTGCCTTTCTGTCAGGCCCTGCTTTGTTTCAGGTGCCGCTTCTGTCAGGCGCTGCTTGTGCCAGGGCACAACCCAAAGGACCATTCATTTTTTCGTAAGTTATTGATAACCGATTGTCCGAGATATCCAGTATTTCCAGCATTTACAAAGCGGTGACGCATGCGGCGCAAAAACGGCGGCCGAGAATACGGCGGCGATCGCCGGTCCGTCGAAAATCCCCACTCCTGATGCGCTGTCATCCTGAACGAACGGACCCCCGAACGTCTCTCAGTTCGGGGGTGGTGAGCGAAGGATCTGCGTTTGCTTTTCCATGCCTCTCCATGGCGCGAAACTTCCGGGATGCCGACAAACCGCCCGCAACCCCAAAACGACCGGCCCCGACCTGATTCTTCTGTACATACATTGTTGCCATTTGTACATATAGTGCCTTATACTGCGAACAGGAGTTCACCGCCATGGCTGCTACTCGAAGTCGTACCGTTCGCAAAAATTTCCGGCTTGATCCGGCGCAGATCGCCAGGGCCCGGAAGGTGCTCGGTGCCGCAACGGAAACGGAGACCATCATTCGCGCCCTCGACCAGGTCATCACCGAGGCAGAGCGTGATCGAATCACGGCGGCAGCGAATCAACGTTTCCTCAGGAGTGGCGTTGTCATCGACGACGCATTCGGAAGTCTGGCATAACCATGCCCATTCTGTTCGACTCTTCCGTTTACATCGCAGCTTTGCGTCCGGGGGGAGATCCTTCACTCCTTTCGAGCCGCTGGTCCGCGGAGGCGCCCCTGTGGTTGAGTTCTGTCGTGCTTGAGGAACTGTACGCAGGGTCTCGGCCGCATCGCCGTCGTGAGTTGGAGAAACTTGAGCGCGATTTCGATAAAGCCAGGCGCGTGCTCGTACCAAACCTCGATGACTGGACAAGCGCAGGCAGAATTCTCGCCGGCATCGCCGAGAAGCATGGGTACGAGAAGATCGGCCGGGCGCGGCTCACGAACGATGCCTTGATTGCAACCAGTGCTGCTCGCACAGGAATTCGCGTGCTCACCGTCAATGCACGGGATTATGCTCTGTTGGCCCGCTTCTGCCCGCTTCGGTGGGAGGCGAGATCGCTTTAGACGCCGTATCACCGGCATTGCGGAACTTCCGAATACCTGGGAACCGTGCTCTTGTCCTCGGCAGTCGACCATGACACAAAGCAACGGAATAGGGCTTCCGCCCCCCCGAACTAATCGGGAAGGTCTCGGCCGACTCTGCATCAATCTGGGCCAGGTTGATACAAGCTCGGCCGAGACCCCTGCAAACTCGGCCGGCCATGCCGCAATCTCGGCCGAATCGCAACTGATATTGTTTCAATTACCTGCCTCGGCTTCGGCCGAACATGAAGCAAACTCGGCCGGCTTTGCCTCAAACTCGGCTGAGCCGCAACTCACCTGTTTCGAGACACATACCGGCGCGTCAATCTCCATATCCCCGCTAAGTCCCTGAAAACAGGACAGCGGGGCCCGGCGCCCCCTGAATTTTTTTTCAGATATCCTGGAGGGGTTGAAATCGCTTCAGCCCGCCCGGGTTGGACACCTGCGTAAGCCACATCGCTCCTGAGGAGTAGCTGCTCGTACCATGAACCCGCCCCAGCCAGCCCAACCCGCGGCCCCCGCCGAAGCCCTGACCCCTTCGACGAAGAGCCTCCTCCCCTGGCTGGTCGCCGTCGCCTTCTTCATGGAGTCCCTCGACACCACCATCCTCAACACCGCCGTCCCGGTTGTCGCCAAAGCCCTCGACGTCACCCCGCTGGCCATGAAAGCGGTCCTGGCCAGCTATACCCTCGCGCTCGCCGTCTTCATCCCCATCAGCGGCTGGATGGCCGACCGCTTCGGCACCCGCCGCGTCTTCGCCTCCGCCATCGGCATCTTCATCCTCGGCTCCCTGCTCTGCGGCATCTCCACCAACATCCACGAACTTGTCCTCTGCCGCGTCCTCCAGGGCTGCGGCGGCGCCATGATGGTCCCCGTCGGCCGCCTCACCCTGGTCCGCGCCTTCCCCAAACACGAGCTCGTCCGCGTCATGAGCTTCGTCTCCATCCCCGCTCTGGTCGGCCCCATGCTCGGCCCCATCGCCGGCGGCCTCATCGTCGACTACCTCCATTGGCGCGTCATCTTCTTCCTCAACATCCCCATCGGCCTCCTCGGCCTGATCATGGTCTACCTGCACCTGCCCGACTACCGCGAGGAGCAGACTCCGCCCCTCGATCTCCTCGGCCTGATTCTCTTCGGCTCCGGAATCGCCCTGCTCTCCTATGTCCTCGAGGTCTTCGGCGACCACGCCCTCAGCGCCCGCGAGATCGTCGGCCTGCTCGCCATCTCCTGTGCCCTCCTTCTCGGCTACTGGATGCATGCGAAGGGCACGCCCTTTCCTCTGCTTCGGCTCTCGCTTTTCCGGATTCGCACCTTCCGCGCCGCGGTCGGCGGCGGATTCATCACCCGCCTGGGCATTGGTGGCGTGCCCTTTCTCCTGCCGCTGCTCTATCAGGTGGGTCTCGGCTACAGCCCGGTCCTGTCAGGCCTGCTCATCATGCCCCAGGCGCTCGCCGCCATGATCATGAACTCTGTCGTCACCCGGTTGCTGAACCGCCTCGGCTACCGCTGGATCCTCGTCTCGAACACCATCCTCATTGGCATCCTGCTGGTGCTCTTCACGCTCATCGGCCTGCACACGCCGCTCTGGCTGATCCTGCTCCTCGCCTTCCTCTATGGCGCCTTCAGCTCCCTGCAATTCACCAGCATGAACACCCTGGTCTACGCCGACGTCGTCGAGGAGGATACCAGCGCCGCCAGCTCCATCTTCGGCACCGTGCAGCAGATGGCCCTCAGCTTCGGCGTCGCTCTCGCCGGGTTGGCGACTTCTTTCTTCCTGCCTGAGCGCATCTGGTCGAATCCCGTGGTCTTCATCCACGGCATCCACAAGGCGTTCATCGCTCTCGGCGTCCTGACGGTTGTCTCCACCGTGGTCTTCCGCAGCCTGCGCCGCCGCGACGGCCTCTCCATCAGCCGCCAGAAACTGGTTCATGCCGGATGAAGGCTATGCGCTGTATAGATTCGTCCGGAGGTACTGGTTCCGGAATTTGCCCTCCGGATCGTACTCCTTCGCCAGCGCCTTGAAGTCTCTCAGGCGCGCGTACTGCGCCTCGATGGCTTCAGGACTCACCGTGAACAGCTTCGCCCAGTGCGGGCGCGGCTGGAACGGCTTCAGCTTCGCCTCGATGTGAGGAAGAATCGTCTTCACCGCCGGCCACTCCGGTTTCCACGTGAAGTGAATCGCCATCGACCGTCGCTGATAGGCCGTGCTCATCCACAGCTCATCCGCGTCGATCGTGCGCAGCTCGGTGACAAACAGATGCGGCGTGATCTGGTCCCGCAGCGTCTCCACCGCGCGGATCGCCTCGTACCCGTGTTCCAGCGGAATCAGATACTCCGTCTGCAGCTCGTGCCCGCTCGAAGGCGTGAAGTTCATCCGGAAATGCGGCAGCCGCTCGTACCATGGCCCCGGAATCCCCATCTGCTCCGTGCAGGCCTCCGCATCGTGCCCCGTGATCGGGTGCATCTTCACCGTTGCCCTGCGCGCTCCGTAGAACTCCGCGCCCAGAGGCTCGTAGTGGCGGTCCATGCGCCGCTTGATCCACACCTGCGTCGCCTGGCTGTTCTGCCAGTCGGTGAAGAGGCTGACGCTGTACCCGCTCGCAAACACATCCTCGAGATGCTCCTCCAGCACTGCAAACGGCAACCCAAGATACACCGTCTGCGCCACTTGATAAGTCGGCTGCACGTCGAGCGTCACCCGCGTCATCACCCCCAGCGCCCCCAGGTGAACCGCCGCCCCCCGCAGCTTCTCGCCATCCGTGGCCTGCGAAAGGTGCCGGACCTTGCCGTCCGCCGACACGAACTCCAGCCCCGCAACCACCGTCGCCAGATTCCCGTTGTGCAGACCCGATCCGTGCGTCGCCGTCGCAATCGCCCCCGCCACCGAGATATGCGGCAGCGAAGCCAGGTTGTGCAGCGCAAAACCCTTCGCATCGATCACCGGCGCCAGATCGCCATACCGGATCCCGGCGCCCACCGTAACCGTCTTCGCCGCCGCATCCACATCGATCACATGCAGCAGCGCGGCCACCTGATGGTGGCTGCTGTCCGCGATCCCGTTGAAGGAGTGCCGCGATCCCAGCGGCCGCAGGTGTGCGCACTCGCGCACCGCCGCCTGCACCTCTTCCACGGTTCCCGGCTGGTAGACGCTGTTTGTCGAGTAGGTGTAATTCTCCGACCAGTTCGTTCGCGGCACACTCCCTCCCTGCGCATGCAGCAGGCGCGACAGCATGCTGCCCGTCAGTGCCGCGCCCGAGGCCTTCAGAAACTCTCGCTTATCCATCCGCTTCCTCTCGCATTCACCGGCAATCAGAGCGTCCCTGCATGTATAGCCCCTCCGGACGAATCGAAGCAAACCGCATCGGCCCCCGTGAACTTCCGCACGCGGGATTCGCTCTGCCTGGTCGTCAGAGCCGCTTACGACACCGCCGGCCGCAGTTCCGCTTTCCGGGTCGCGATGGTGATCGTCGCCGCACGGACTCCGGTTGCCGAATCCTGCGGCTCGTGCGCCTCCACCGTGATCGCGCCCGGCGTCTTTGTCCCCTGCACAATGACCTGCGCCAGCCCGTTAAAAAGTGACCGCGCTGGTTGCTTATCCGATTCCTGGCAGTTGGGGTCGCCGTTCCCCACGCCCAGCAGCGTCCCATCGCCGGTGATTCTGAAATGGAGCAGGTTGTCCGCCGTGGGCACCAGCCGCCCCTGTGCGTCGAGCGCCTCCACGCGCAGAATGGCAATGTCCTCGCCGTCGGCATTGATCGTCGTCCTGTCCGCCGTCAGCCGGAGGCTCGCCGGTTGGCCGGTCGTCTCCCGCTTGTCCGTGAGGACGACGCTGCCATTCTTATACCCGCGCGCCTCCAGTGTCCCCGGCGCATACTTCACCGTCCACGCAAGATGCGTCAGCGGCTGGACCTTCTTCCGCCCCTGGCTCGCGCCGTTGAGGAGCACTTCCACCTCGTCCAGGTTCGAATGCACCCAGACCTGGATCGGCTCGCCCTCGCGCTGCTCCCAGTTCCAGTGCGGCAGCAGATGCAGGCACGGCTCCTTTCCCCACCAGGCTCGGTAGTAGTAGAAGTTATCTTTTGGGAAACCGCAGGTATCCACAATGCCAAACTGTGAGCTGATCGACGGCCACCCGTAGGGAGTCGGCTCGCCGCGATAATCGAATCCCGTCCAGACAAACCCGCCGGGCAGGAATTCGCGCGTCGCATAGAACTTCCACCATTCCTCGGCGAGTTCCCCCCACGGCGGGCGATTCAGGTCGTAGGCGCTCACCCAGTTGCGCAGCTTGTCGGTGATGTAAATGCCGCGTGTCGAGACGGTGCTCGCGGTCTCCGAGCCCACCAGCGGCTGCTGCGGCTGCTTGCGGTGGTAGTCGTCGATTGCGCCCAGGTTGTAGTTGATCCCTTCCACATCCAGTGCCTTCGAGATCCCCAGCCCGTAGCTGCCGTTCACCGCCGCCGTGCACAGCCGCGTCGGATCGAGTTCGTGCGAGCGCCGCACCATGTCGGCCATCACCCGCTCTCCCTGCTCGTCTTTCTGCAGCTCCCACTCCTCATTGCCCATGGACCACAGGATGACCGAAGGGCTGTTGCGATAGCGCCGGATCATTGTCTCCAGCTGCGCCAGCCCCTCCGGATTGGCGCTCATCATGCGCGTCTCGCACATCATCATCATGCCCATGCGGTCGCAGGCTTCCACCCACTCCGGTGTCGGCATGTTGTGTGAGGTGCGCACGGCATTGCCGCCCATGTCTTTCAGCACCGAAAGGCGATACACCTGCAACCGGTCCGGCAGCGCCGCGCCCACGCCGGCATGATCCTGGTGGTTACAGGTGCCCTGGATCAGAGTCCGCCTGCCGTTCAGGAAGAAGCCCTTGTCCGCATCGAAGGCGATGGTGCGCACGCCGAAGTCCACCCGCTCGGCATCCCGCACCTTGCCCTCTGACTCAACGGCCACCAGCGCGGAGTAGAGATGGGGCGTCTCCGGCGACCATAATGCGGGAGAAGGAATCCTCGCGGTCGCCGTGTAGGTGGCCGAGCCATCCACCGGAATGGCCTGCGCCGCACCCTCCGCGCTTGCTACCGTGCGCCCATCGGCATCGAGAATCTGCCACCGGACCTGGGGATTCTCGGTCTGGGTGCCCTGGTTCTTTACGACCGTCGCCAGCGCAAGCTGCGCCCCATTCCCCTGCACATCAGGGCGCACATAGCTCTCCCACTGGCCGAGGTGCAGCGGATCGGTCCTCGTCAGCCACACATGGCGGTAAATGCCCGCGCCCTCATAAAACCATCCGTCGCCGAAGCTGGCATCCATGCGCACCGTGATGGCATTCCGCCCACCATAGTTCAGGAAATCCGAGAGATCGAAGCTGAAGGGCACATAGCCGTTGTCGTTGCGCCCGATGAAGCAGCCGTTGACGAAGACCAGCGCGCTGCGAAAGGCCCCATCGAAGTCCACAGAGATCCGCCGCCCGGCATCTCCTTTCGGAATGTCGAAGACCCGCCGGTACCAGCCCACGCTGGTCGCCGGATACTTGCGGCCCAGAGGCTTGTAGCCGTGGCTCTTGAGATCCTCGTCCCACACGAAGGGCAGTTCCACCGCCCAGTCGTGCGGCAGATTCAGCGGCCGCCACTTCGAGTCGTCGAAATCGGCCATGGCGAACTTGAACTCGCCCGTCTTCGAGAAATCTCCCTGGTCCTTGCCGAAGTCCAGATCCTTTACCGGATCGTCGGCATTCCCCTGAAAGAACTTCCAGTGGAAATCGAACAGCAGACGCTCCCGGGGAGCCACGGCGCCCGGCGCACTGCCCTCCGCGTGGGACTGAACCCCGCTCAGAAGGGCTTCGGCAAGGCCGGAGTGCGAAACCACCCCGGCGGCAGACAGAGCAAGTCCCGACTGCAGAAGACTGCGGCGTGTTATCTGTGGCATGCGCCCCATCATATTGACCGGTTCGAAACACCGCAAACTACGAGCAGCAGTGCGGCGGGCACACCCGCCTGTTGCCAGATCTCCTTCCGCCGAGCCACCTCCGTAACTCTCCCCTCATCCAATCGCGAGCCTTTCCTGCAGCCCACCGTCCGGTTTCGGTATCATTCGCTGTACTGCTCCGTGGGCAACGGTGGAAAAGGCCAGGCCTCCTCAGCGCGTCTAAGAGAAATATCATGATGGAATTCCACATTTCGCGTGAGGTCCGCGACCGCTACCAGGTCAGCGATACGCTGTTCAACTTCGTCGGCAATGTGATCTTCGGCGATCTCGGCTCCTGCCGGGAACTGGCGCACCGGATGAACGAAGTTCGCTCCGCCTCCGGCCAGACGGAGGTGATCAATCCCGGCGCCCTCTTCGCCATGGGCCTCATCGACGAGATCAGCCATGCCATCGTGGCCCGCTACCGGCAAAGCCGCGATCCTCAGGTCACCCAGGCCGCGCTCGAGTGGCTCACGGCCCGCATCGGCGAAGACCATGTCGAACATCTGCTCCGCGCCTTTGCCGGACAGTTCCCGAATGTACCTGTCTACCGCGGAGAGGTGAAGCTGAACGAGTGGCTCAACAATTCCAGCGAAGACCTGGCGCATCGCGAAGCTGTGCTTGAAGAGCTGATGCTCCTCTGGCTGGCGAATGTGAACCCCGCCTTCCGCCCTTTCCGCGAGCTCTTCGACGATAAGGAACTGGCGCAGAATACCGCCTACCCGCAGGTCACGTCGCAGCTGGGCAGCTACTTCGCCACACGCCCGGAAACCGGCATGGGCCGCGGCAACCTCATCGACCTGCTGCGTGCGCCGATGGAAGCCGCCCCCGATTCTCTCTCCGCGCAGCTCGCCTGGATTCGCGAGAACTGGGCGGACTTGCTCGGTGAAAACCTGCGCAAGGTCCTGCTCGCGGTCGATGTCCTCAAAGAAGAAGAGCTGGCCATCTGGATGCGCTTTCATCCAGGCGCCCATCTCCGGGCACAGGGCGGCGTTACCTCCACCTCCGAGGTTCCCGATTTCCGCCGCCATCCCGGCGATCTCGAGTACGAACGCTTCAGTGCCGATCAGGAGTGGATGCCCAACGTCGTCATGATCGCCAAGAGCACCTACGTGTGGCTCGCGCAGCTCTCGCGCCAGCACGGCCGCGCCATCGAGCGCCTCGATCAGATCCCCGATGAAGAACTGGAGCAGCTTGCCAGCCGCGGCATGAATGCCTTGTGGCTGATCGGCGTGTGGGAGCGCAGCCGCGCCTCGCAGACCATCAAGCGCATGCGCGGCCAGCACGACGCCGTGGCCTCCGCCTATTCGCTCGACAGCTACCGCATCGCCGACGATCTCGGCGGAGATTATGCCTACCGCAACCTGCGCGAGCGCGCCGCCCGCTACGGCATTCGGCTCGCCAGCGATATGGTTCCGAACCACATGGGCATCGATTCGCCCTGGGTGGTCGAGCATCCCGAGTGGTTTCTCTCCCGCCCTGACCGTCCCTGGCCGGGCTACAGCTACAACGGCCCGGATCTTTCCCACGACGGCCGCGCCGAAATCAAAATCGAGGACCACTACTACGACCAGAGCGATGCCGCGGTCGTCTTCCAGCGCCGCGACAACGCCAGCGGCCACATCCAGTACATCTACCACGGCAATGACGGCACCAGCTTCCCCTGGAACGACACCGCCCAGCTCAACTACCTGCGAGCCGATGTTCGGGAGCAGGTCATCCAGACGATCCTGCACGTCGCGCGCATGTTCCCCATCATCCGCTTTGATGCGGCCATGACGCTGGCCCGCCGCCACGTCCAGCGCCTGTGGTTTCCGCTGCCCGGCAGCGGCGGCTCCATCCCCTCGCGTGCCGAATGCGCCATGACGCAGGAGCAGTTCGACGCCGCTATGCCCCACGAGTTCTGGCGTGAAGTGGTCGACCGCGTCGCCGCCGAGGTTCCCGGCACCCTGCTGCTGGCCGAAGCTTTCTGGCTGCTCGAGGGCTACTTCGTCCGCACGCTGGGGATGCACCGCGTCTACAACAGCGCCTTCATGAACATGCTGCGCGACGAGGACAATGCCAAGTACCGCTCGGTCATCAAGAACACCATCGAGTTCGACCCCGACATCCTGAAGCGCTATGTCAACTTCATGAGCAATCCCGACGAGCGCACCGCCATCGACCAGTTCGGCACCGGCGACAAATACTTCGGAGTCTGCACCATGATGGCGACGCTGCCGGGCCTGCCCATGTTCGGTCATGGCCAGATCGAGGCCTTCAGCGAAAAATACGGCATGGAGTACAAGCGCCCGCGCTACGAGGAGACGCCTAACTGGCACCTGGTGGAGCGCCATCAGCGGGAGATCGCTCCGCTGCTCAGGAACCGCCGCCTCTTCGCCGAAAGCGCCCACTTCGCCCTCTTCGATTTCTGGCGCGACGACGGTAAAGTCGACGAAAACGTCTTTGCGTGGTCCAACCGCCTCGGTGATCAGCGCGCCCTCGTCGTGTACCACAACAAATTCGCAAGCACCGCCGGAACCCTGCACCGCTCCTGCGCCCGCATCGACAAAGGCAGCGGGAGCCTCTTCCAGAACCAGCTCCACGAAGCTCTCGACCTCCATGGCAACGAAGGCCAGGTCCTCGCCTTTCAGGACAGTATCAGCGGCCTGCATTACCTCCGCCGCCTGAGCGAGATCCGCGGCCAGGGCCTCTTCCTCGAGCTGCACGCATACCAGTGCCACGTCTTCCAGAACTGGCGCCCGATGCACAGCACCGCCGAGTTTCCCTGGAACGCCTTGTGCACCGACCTCAACGGCTCCGGCGTCTGGAGCCTCGATGATGCGATGGCGAAGTTCAAACTGCGCCCGGTGCACGAAGCTCTCCGCCGCGCCCTCGACGCCAACCTCATTCGCTGCTACTCCGACCTGGTGGAAGGCGAAGCGGTTCCTCACGCGGCGCACATCTCCCATGCCACCCAGGCGCCCTGCGGCCACGACGAGACCTTTGACGCGCTCATAAACAATGCCGAGGGGTTCTTCCTCGCCGCGCTTACCTCACTCGACGGCGTCCGCCAGTCCCGGCAACCCGAGCCGTCTGCCTCTCCGAACGGAACCGACGGGCCGGAACGCACAGTAGCCCCCGCTGATTCCAGCGGCTTCCAGCGGCCCCCGGCAACCCCCGCCGAACGCAGCCGCACCGCGCGCGATCGCTGCCACGCCCTGCTGCTGGCAGCCGCCAGGCTTCCGGAACTGGAAAGGGCGTTCGCCCGCGGCTGGCCTCCGCAGGCTCGCGTCGTGCTGCCCAGCCACAGCCCGCAGATCAATGCCGACGCGGTTTGGGCGCCTGTGATCGCCTGTTGCCTCACACGCGCGCTGGCCGGCGCGCTGGCCGAAGATCAGCACCCGGGTGAAGCCTTTGACCAGCTCTACCTCCGTTCCGCGCTGGCCGATGCCTTCTACGCGCTCGGCATCGAAAACGACGCCGGCTACGCTGCTGCGGCCCGCATCCGCATGCTCATCGCCCGGTCCGAAGGGGCCGCAGCCCTCGACTGGAACGATCCCGATGTCGCCTGGCTCACCGGCCTGCACGAGGCGCAGGGCCACCGCTGGTTCAACAAGGAAGCTCACGAGCAGATGCTCTGGTGGACCGCCCTGCCGAGCCTCATGGCGGTTGCCGAGGAAGACCCCGCATGCAGGACAGCGGCCAGCCGCAACGCCATTCGCGCCGTCGAAACAGAGGCGGAAACCGCAACCAGGGCCGCGGAACTCGCCGGCTACCGGCTCGACGCGATGCTGGCGAAAGAGCAGAAGATGACGGAGCCGGAGCCAGGCAAGTCGGTGCAGGAGTAGCGACCAACCCGGCCGGCGCAGCGGGCGGCGATCCGGCGCCCGCTGCGCTGTGGCCATTTCAACGAGGAGCCCCGCAGGCATGACCCATCAGCCCATGGTGCTGGTGCTGGCCGGCACCAACGACCCGCAGCTCAGCATGCTCGAATCCCTGCCTCACGTCGTCGGCAACAACGTTGCGGCCTTCGCCGAAGCCGCGAAAACAGCCTCGGCGATCTTCCACTGGTCCGCTCCCCGCGATCTGCTGCGCCAGGTCTTTCTTATGTCTCCCGGCATCCGCTGGGTCCACTCGCGCTCCGCCGGCCTCGACACCGTGCTCTTCCCGGAGCTTGTCGAGAGCCAGGTTCCCCTCACCAACGGCAGCGGTGTCTTCAGCCAGTCGCTCGGCGAATTCGCCCTCGCCGCCATTCTGTATTTCGCCAAGGATCTCCGCCGCATGCTCCGCAATCAGCAGGCGCATCGCTGGGAGCAGTTCGACGTCGACGAGATTGCCGGGCAGACCGTTGGGATCGTGGGGTACGGAGACATTGGTCGAGCTGTCGCCCGCCGCGTTCATGCCATGGGCATGGAGGTCCTCGCGCTGAAGCGACATCCACCCCAGAAACACGATCCGCTGATCCGGCAGTTCTATCAACCGGAACGACTGGCGGAGATGCTCGCCCTCTGCGATTACATTGTGGTCGCCGCGCCGTTAACACAGGAGACCCGCCACATGCTGTCCGACGCGCAGTTTGCGGCCATGAAGCCTTCGGCCGTCGTCATCAATGTCGGCCGCGGCCCGGTGATCGATCAGATGGCCCTGGTGCACGCCCTCGCGCAGAAGAAAATCCGCGGCGCCGGCCTCGATGTCTTCGAACAGGAACCGCTGCCCGCCGGCGATCCCATCTGGGATTTCGAGAACGTTCTCCTCTCGCCCCACACCGCCGACCACACCCGCGACTGGCTCGATCAGGCCGTGCGCTTCTTCCTGCGCCAGTACCAGCGCTTCGAGAAAGGCGAGCGCCTCCAGAACATCGTGGACAAGAAGCTCGGATATTGAGGAGGAGCGGCGCTCGTTAGGCCAGCTCCAGCTCGATTTTCCTGGCCTCGCGGTCGAGCTTCGCGATCCGGAAGCTCCGTACCTGCCCGGCCCGCACCGGCTCCGGCCCGCCCGTGGCAGCCTTCGCCTGACCCTTCCAGCGCGCCTGCAGCATCGAGGTCAGGGCAGACAGATCCGCCCTGCCTGCGGCGCCCGCGCCGACATCGGCGCTGGCCGACTCAGCGACCCGGCAGTTGGCGCGAATGCCCTCGCCCAGTTCCACAACCGCAGTGCCCCCGTTCGCTTCGATCACGCGCCCGGACACCACGTCGCTCTCGTTGTGCTCGTCCAGGTACTCATCGAGACTCGTCGGCACCAGCTGCTTCATGCTCAGCCGCATCTGCCGCTTTTCGGTATCCACGCCCAGCACCTGCGCGCGCACCACCTGCCCCACCTTGAGCGCGTCCTGGGGATGATGCAGATGCCGCTCACCGGTGATCTCGCTGATGTGCACCAGACCCTCGATACCCTCGGCCATCTGCACAAACGCTCCGAACTTCATCATCCGCGTCACGGGACCTTCCACCGCGGAGCCCACGGGATACTTCCGTGCCGCATCGGTCCACGGATCGCCCAGAGCCTGCTTCAGCCCCAGCCCGATCCGCCGCTCCGGCGGGTGCACCGTGAGCACCACCGCCTCGACCACGTCCCCCGGCTTCAGAATGTCGCTGGGCTTCCGCACCTTCTTCACCCACGACATCTCCGAGACGTGAATCATGCCCTCGATCCCCGGCTCCAGTTCCACGAAGGCGCCGAAGTCCATCAACCGCGTCACCGTTCCGGTCACCCGCTGTCCCGGCTTGTATTTCTCCGCAGCGGTATCCCAGGGCTCCGGCTGCAGCTGTTTCATGCCCAGCGAAATGCGGCGGTTCTCGGGGTCAATCTTGAGAACCCTGACCTCGACTTCCTGTCCCACGGACAGCACATCCTCGGCCTTCTCCACGCGGCTCCAGGCAATGTCGCTCACATGCAGCAGACCATCGATGCCGCCGAGATCCACAAAGGCCCCGTAGCTCGCCAGGCTGCGCACCTTGCCCGTGACCACTTCGCCTTCGCTGAGGGCCGCAACCCGGTTCTGCCGATCGGCGAGCGCCTGCTCTTCGAGCACGGCCCGCCGGTCCACGACCACATCTTCATCGGCTATATCGAGCTTGATGATCCGGCAGGTGATCTCCTGGCCGACCAGGTCCTGCATCTCGCGCTCCTCGCGGGCGCCGCTGCGCGAAGCCGGCATGAAGGCGCGCACCCCCACATCCACGCTGAATCCGCCCTTGATCACGGCGGTCACCGTGCCGGGAATCGCTGCCTTTTGCGCAAAGGCCTGCTCCAGCGAAGTCCAGTCCGTCGGCTGCACCACCTTGAACCGGGACAGCTCGTAATACCCCTCGGCGTTGCGGCCCTTGATCGAAACCGGGAACTTGTCGCCCCGGGCCACGCCCTCGGCGTTGTCGCTGAATGCGCTGCGCGGCAAAACGCCTTCGCTCTTATATCCGACATCGAGAATCACCGCGTCGGCGGTGACCGAAACAACCGTTCCTTCCAGCTGTTTCGTGCCGGGTTCGTGCCGGTGGCTCTTCTCAAATTCCGAGAGAAGTTCCCCAAACGACTCGGTGGTTTCTGCGGGATTTTCAACAGTGGACGGGGCGGCAGCCTGCGCTTCCGGAGTGCTCTGGTTTTCCATGACGGCTTCTATCCATTGTGTCACGAGGCGTCTTTCCCGGTCCCGCTCCGGAGGCCCGGAAGAGCCCAGGCTTTATCATCGAGAGTTGGCGCCGCAGGGCGCGCAGCTTTCAACCAGGATCACCCATGAAAACCGGCATCATCGGCCTGCCGCAGGTCGGCAAAACCTCGCTCTTCAAGATTCTCACCCGCGCGAAGCTCGAAGACCGCGGCTACACCCGCGAAGCCCACATCGGCATCGCCCGCGTGCCCGACGACCGCCTCGATCGCCTCGCCGCGCTCTTCAATCCCAGAAAGCTCATCCACGCCACGGTCGAATATGCCGACGTCGCCGCCATCGGCCAGGAAGCTCTGAAGGAGACCGCCTTCCTCGCCAGCCTGCGCAACGTCGACGCGCTCATCCACGTCCTGCGCGCCTTCGAGGAGCCCTCCATCCCCCACGTCGGCCCCATCGACCCGCTGCGCGACGCCAAATCGGTCGAGTTCGACCTGATGCTCTCCGACCTCACCCAGGTGGAAAAGCGCCTCGAACGCCTCGAAAAAGATCTGAAGAAGATGCGGACGCCCGATCTCGAAAAGGAGCAGGCGCTGCTGATCCGCTCCAAAGCGGCTCTCGAAGCCGAGCAGCCCCTGCGCGAGCTGGAGATGACCGCCGAGGAGAAGAAGCTGATCCGCGGCTTCATGTTCCTGTCGCAGAAACCCATCCTCTACGCCGTCAACGTCTCCGAGAGCCTGACCCTCGGCGCTGATCTGGAAGCTGCCGGACAGAAATACGGCCTCTCCGGCCTCGCTGCCCGCCCCAGCGCCGGCCTGACCGCCTTCTGCGGCAAGGTCGAAGCCGAACTCGCCGAAATGGACGAAGAGGAAGCCCAGGAATTCCTCGCCTCTTACGGCCTGCAGGAAAGCGGCCTGGTCCGCCTCATCCGCCGCAGCTATGAACTGCTCGGCCTGATCAGTTTCTTCACCGTCGGCGAAGACGAGTGCCGCGCCTGGACTATTCCCGCCAACTCCCGCGCCCAGGAGGCCGCGGGCGCCATCCACACCGATCTTGAAAAGCACTTCATCCGTGCAGAAACCATCCACTGGGACACGCTGCTGAACGCCGGCTCGGAAGCCGCAGCCCGCGCCCAGGGCACCCTCCGCCTCGAAGGTAAGGACTACCTCGTGCAGGATGGCGATGTCCTCCACATCCGCCACAGCGGGTAACGATGGCGCTCGCACTCCTGCTCGGTTCCCTCGCTGCCGTGGCCGACGTCCTCGGCGGCGTTATCCTGGTGCGCCGCAACTGGCCGCACCACTACCTGCGCTACTTCATCGCCCTCGGCGCGGGCTTCATGATGGCCGTCGCCATCCTCGACATGCTCCCGGAGAGCATTAAATTCTCCGCCATCTGGGCCCCGGCTCTGGTGCTGGCCGGCTACTGCACCATCCATCTGCTCGAGCACACCATCACGGGGCACTTCCACTACGGCGAGGAGACCCATTCCCACGCATTCATCCACAGCCATACCGGATGGTCCGTGCTCGGCGGCCTCGCCGCCCACTCGTTTTTCGATGGCGTCGCCATCGCCTCCGGGTTTGTTCTGTCTCGTTCCCTCGGCTGGCTGATCTTTATCGCCATCTTCCTGCATAAGCTGCCGGAGGGTTTCACGATGGCTTCCGTGATGGTCGCCGCCGGACGCTCGCGCCGCGCCGCCGTGACCTCCGCCATCGCACTCGCGGCGGCCACCATTGCCGGGGTGCTGATCATCGGATTGCTTCCCCGCTGGGTACAGGCCGGCCTGCCGCTTTCGGCGGGTGTCGCCATCTACGTCGCTGCCACGGATCTGGTTCCCGAAGTCAACCGCGAGCCCGGCATTCGCATGCCGCTGATCTTTCTGCTGGGAGTCGCTATCTTCCTGGGCGTGCGGCTGCTCGCATCCTTGTAACGGACACTGTTACTTATGGAAGAACAGGCTGTAGAGCAGGATCACCAGCACCGCCGTGCTGACCACCACGTACATCCGGTCCCGTTCCAGCAGGAACCCGGCGATGCACATGCCCACCCGCGCCACCGGCGTGGCGATCAGGATCAGCAGCCCCAGCATGATCAGGCTGCGCGGCTCATGCAGGTTAACGTTATGCACCACCCCGCTGAGGCTCGTGTACTGCGCAGGCTCGCCCTGGAAGTGCCGGTAGTTGTTGCGCGGGGAAGGCCCGCGACCGGAAAGATACAGAACGCCGCCGATGAGCACGATCGCCGCCGCGATCATCACGCCGGTACGCAGCATGATCCCCACCCACGTTTCTACTCGCTTGTCGTCCCAGGCCATCTCTTACATCCCCTTCAGGCTGTTCACGATCATTTCCACGCCCATGGCGATAATCAGCAGCGAGAACACCACCTTAAGCGTGTGCACCCTCGCTCTCACCAGCAGCTTCGAGCCGGCCAGCGAGCCCGCCAGTACCCCCAGCATCACCGGCATCACCAGCGCCGGCGCCAGATAGCCGCTGCGCAGATAAAGCCCCGCGCTGGCCGCCGCCGTTACCCCGATCATGAAGTTGCTGGTCGTGGTTGAAACCTTGAAGGGCAGCCGCATCGCCTGATCCATCGCGATCACCTTCACCGCGCCCGAGCCAATCCCCAGCAGCCCCGACAGCGCGCCCGCCAGCCACATCATCCCGAAGCCGACCGGCACCCGCTGCCCCACGTACTCCTGCATGCCGCCGCCGGAGGGAAAACTTCCCTTCAGTTTCAGCCGCATGGCCAGCCGATCGGGCTCCTGGGTAATATCCTCGTGCTGCTTCTTGAGCGAAACGTACGCCGAGTAGAGCAGTACCAGGCCGAAGACAAGGCCGATGGCAGAGGTCGGCACCTTTGTCGTCAGCCAGGCGCCCACCAGCGCCCCCAGCGTGGTGGCAATCTCCAAAAACATCCCGATGCGGATGTTGGAGAATCCCTCCCGCACGTAGGCGGCGGCCGCGCCCGACGAAGTCGCAATCACCGAGACCAGCGACGCCCCGATGGCGTAATGAATATCAACATGGAAAACGATGGTCAGCAGCGGCACAATCACCACCCCGCCGCCCAGCCCGCTCAGTGCGCCCAGCAGCCCCGCACCGAGCGAACTGGCAAACAGAATTGCCGAAAACCAGGATTCGTTCATTCACTCTTACTCTATTCCTTCGAAGTTTGCAGGATAACGACAGAGTCCGGCGGCAGCGTGAGCCTGTTGTCCCGCAGCGCGATTTCCGCCGATGAACCCAGCACCACCGCGGCGCCTGACCCGGCCTCGAGCGTCACCGGCTTCTGCGCCAGCGAAAACGCCACCGTCCAGCGGCCCCGCTCCATCGCCAGCCACTGCTCCTCTTCGCTGAAGCGCACCTGCACCCGCGCCAGATCCCCGTCCGCAATCTCCGGAGCCAGGCGCCGCAGCGCAATCAACTTCCGGTACCACGCCAGCATCTGCGCATGAGCTCCCTGCCCGCGCTCGTCCCAGTTCAGCTTCGAGCGCTCGAAGGTCTCGCGCGCCTGCGGATCGGGCACCTCCGCCGGATCCCACCCAAACGCCGCGAACTCCTTCTTCCGCCCCTCCGAAACCAGCTTGCCAAGCTCCGCATCATGATCCGTGAAGTACTGGAAGGGCGCGCTCGCCGCCCACTCTTCACCCTGAAAGATCATGGGGACAAACGGCGCCGTCAGCTCCAGCGCCGCCGCAATCTTCGCCCGGCCCGGGCTTACGAAATGCGCCAGCCGCTCACCCTTCGCGCGGTTCCCCACCTGATCGTGGTTCTGCGAATAGCCGAGGAAGCGCCAGCCCGGCAGCCCCCGCACCAGCCGCCCATGCACGCGCTTGCGGTATTGCGAGTAGCACCCGTCCACCACAAAGACCTCCCGCAGCGACTTCGCCAGATCCGCCAGCCTGCCAAAATCCGCGTAGTATCCGCTGCGATCCCCGCTCAGCGCCGTCACCAGCGCGTGATGAAAATCGTCGCTCCACTGCGCATCCATCTCATAGCCGCCCGCCTCGCGCGCCGTCACCACCCGCGGATCGTTCAGATCGCTCTCCGCAATCACCACATAATGCCGCCCCGTCTGCGCCTCCAGCGCGTGCACCTCCGCCGCAATCTGCTCCATGAAGTGAAATGCCGAGCGGTCGATGTAGGCATGCACCGCGTCCAGGCGCAGTCCATCGAAGTGGTAATCGCGCAGCCACATCAGCGCGTTGTCGCAGAAGAAGCGCCGCACCTCATGGCTGCCGGCGCTCTCCAGATTCACCGCATCGCCCCACGGCGTATGGTGCGCATGCGTGAAGTACGGCCCAAACTTCCCGAGATAGTTCCCCGCCGGCCCCAGGTGGTTGTAGACCACGTCCAGCAGCACCGCCAGGCCCTTCGCATGGCAGGCATCCACGAAGCGCTTCAGCGCTTCCGGCCCTCCATACGGCTCATGCGGAGCAAACAGGTCCACCCCGTCATACCCCCATCCCCGGGTGCCGGGAAAGGACGCCACCGGCATCAGCTCCACATGCGTGATGCCCAACTCCCGCAGCGCATCCAGCCTCGCTTGCGCGGCATCGAAGGAGCCCTCCGGCGTGAAAGTGCCGATATGCAGTTCGTAGATCACCGCGCTCTTCAGCGACGGCGCCTGCCATCCTGCGTCGCTCCAGGCAAACGCCGCATGATCCAGCACTCGTGACGGCCCATGCACTCCGTGCGGCTGCCACAGCGAACGCGGATCCGGCAACGCCCGATCCTCATCGTTTACGAGATACGCATAGTCCGTGCCCGGACCGGCCGCGTCTGCATCCGCCTGCCACCAGCCGCCTTCGCGCCGTTCCAGTGGATGTTTCTTTCCGTCCACCTGAACGCGGGCCTTCTCCGCATTCGGCGCCCACAGCCGAAATCGATGCATTCCGCCTTTCCCTCTTCCTGTATTTGTAGTCCTGGTCGTACAGACTGCGATCAGCGCGCCGGCACTTCCTGAGCCCGCCCCTGCGGATGCGCCCGCCGCCGCGTCCCGTCCTGTCCCTCCAGATCGAACGCCGCATTCACCAGCGCGATGTGGGAGAAAGCCTGCGGGAAATTCCCCACCAGGCGTTTCCGGTCGACGTCGTACTCTTCCGAGAGCAGTCCCACGTCATTGCGCAGCCCCAGCAGCCGCTCGAAAAGCTTCCGCGCATCATCCTCGCGCCCGATGGCCTTGAGGCAGCTCACCATCCAGAAGCTGCATGCCAGGAATGCGCCCTCGCCCGGAGGCAGACCGTCTTCCACCCTCTCGGTCCTGTAGCGCATCACGAATCCTTCCCGCATCAGCTCCCGCTTCACCGCTTCCACCGTACCCCGCATGCGCGGATCCGTGGCCGGCAGGAATCCCACCAGCGGCATCAGCAGGACGGCCGCATCCAGCTCGTCCGACCCGTAGTACTGCACGAAGCTGTTCTTCTGCCGGTCGAATCCCATCCGGCAAATCTGCTCGTGGACGGCGTCGCGCAGTTCTTTCCACTTCTCCACCGGAGCATCGAAACCCAGGCGTTCCGCGATCAGCACCGCCCGGTCGAAGGCCACCCAGGCCATTACCTTCGAGTAGGTGAACTGCTTCCTGCCGCCCCGCGTTTCCCAGATGCCCTCATCGGGGTCCTTCCATATCGCCTCCAGATGCTCCAGCAGCAGGACCAGGACCTTGAAATCGTCGATCGTATGCTGGTCCATGCCCTTCAGCGCGTGAAAGAAGGTGTCCAGCATCTCGCCATAGATATCCAGCTGCACCTGCGTCGAGGCCGCATTCCCGATCCTCACCGGCTTTGAGTTCTCGTACCCCGGCAGCCAGTCCGCTTCCCATTCCACCAGCGAGCGTTCGCCATTGAGCCCGTACATGATCTGCACCTGATCGGGGCTGCCCGCCACTGCCCGCAGCAGCCAGTCCTGCCACTGGCAGGCCTCATCGAAATAGCCAGCCGTGGTCAAGGCCAGCAGGGTGAAGGTCGTATCGCGCAGCCAGCAGTAGCGGTAATCCCAGTTGCGCGTCCCCCCCAGTTGTTCCGGCAGCGAGGTGGTCATCGCAGCCACGACCCCGCCCGTCGGGCGGAACGTCATCGCCTTCAGGGCAATCAGCGACCGCTCCACCGCGTCGCGGTACGGCCCCTGGTACTTCAGCTTCGAAACCCAGCGCCGCCAGAATTTCTCCGTATCCTCCAGCTCCTCCTTCGCATCGATCGGTTCCGGATCCGGAATCCAGGAGTCGCCATAGGTCAGCGTGAACCAGACCCACTCCCCCCGCCTCACAGAGAAATCCGCGTCCGTCCTCAGGTGCTCCCCGTGAACAGGAACCGAGCCGCGCAGCACGGCCACCGCCGGCCCCGCCACCGCGCGGATCCCGTCCTCGATGCGCGTCACCCAGGGTACCGTGCGCCCGTAATCGAAGCGCAGCGCCATCTCCATGCGCAGACTCACCTCGCCCCGCACACCCTCGATCATCCGCACCACATGCGAGTTCTTCCCGCGGACGGGCATGAGATCGATCAGCCGGACCGCTCCTTCTTCCGTCTCGAAGGTCGTCTCCAGGATCAGTGTGTGCTGCCGGTAGCGGCGGGTGGTCTTCCACCCGTTGCCCTTGGGGCGGATCCTCCAGAACCCGTTCGTTTCCGTCCCCAGCAGGGCCGCAAAGCAGGCCGGCGACGAAAAATCCGGCCAGCACAGCCAGTCGATGGAGCCCATTCTGTCCACCAGCGCCGCCGTTTCGCAGTCGCCGATCAGTGCGTAATCCTCGATTTCAGAAGTCATAGAGAACTGTTACTGCTCGCGATAATTCCGCATCAGGCCGCCGTCGACAAGGAACGTCCCGCCCGTCACATACGATGCCTCATCCGAAGCAAGAAATGCTACCAGCCCCGCTACATCGCCGGGCGTGCCCAGCCGTCCCAGCGGAATATTGCCGAGCAGCGCGTTCAGCTTCGGCTTGTTTTCGAGCAGCGCCTTGTTAATCGGCGTCGAAACCGCCCCTGGCGCGACATTGTTGATGTTGATCCCCAGCGGTCCCAGCTCCACCGTCAGGTTCCGCATCATCATCCGCATCCCGCCCTTGCTGCAGCAGTAAGTCGTGAAGCCGGGGAACGCCATATCCTCGTGCACCGAGCTGATGTTGATGATCCGCCCCGGTCTCTTCGCCTCCCGCAGGCGCCGCACAAAGGCCTGGGTCAGGAAGAACGGACCCCGCAGATTCACCGCCATCACCCTGTCGTACTCTTCCTCGGAGGTATCCCAGAAGTCCGACCGGATCTCCATTCCCGCGTTGTTTACCAGAATGTCCGCGCTTCCCCAGCGCTCCCACGCCGTGTCCACCAGGCAGCGGACGTCGCTTAAGCTGGTCACATCCGCGCGAACAATTTCTCCGTGGCCGCCGCACTCTTCAATCTGCTGCTCCGTCTGTTCCGCGCCGGTCTCGCTGCCGACATAGTCGATGACCACTTTCGCGCCCTCACAACCAAGGCGCCTCGCGATCCCCTGTCCGATTCCTGAGCCACCGCCGGTCACGATGGCTACCTTTCCCTGCAAACTCTGCATGGCGCACCTCTGCTCTGCCATCGGGCCTGTTCATCTGGTTGGATGCAGAAAATGCCTTGCCCCGCGCTCCCCAAGCCCTCGGGAACGCCCCGGTAACCGCCGTAATGAAAGCACCTCTGCCCTGCACGGAACCCATGGCGGGTGGTACGCGTATCTGAACCATGTGCGCTGCTGTCGAGGCGCTCCGGCTTCATCAACCCAGCCGGAGGCGCTCCGAAACAGCGTTATGCTGAGCTTTTGCATCGGAGCGGAAGTCGAATCACCGCTCCGAGGGGAGGATTGGGCAATGGCCATCTATTGCAGGAATTGCGGCAGACCGCTCGCCGATGACGCCAGGTTCTGCCCGGGATGCGGGACCCCGGTTTATTCTCCCACGCCTTATCCCGCCTCCGTCTCGCGGCTGGTTCGCCCTCGCGCCGGACGCATGATCGCCGGCGTCTGCCAGGGGCTGGCCAATGCCTATGCCTGGGATGTGGTCTGGGTGCGCGTCATCACCGTGCTGCTCGCCGTCTTCGGCGGCGGCGCCGGTCTGCTGGCGTATATCATCTTCTGGATCGTTATGCCCGAAGAGCCGCTGATGGTTCCTCCACCTGCCCCCTTCGAGCCACCCCGATAACCCAGGAGGTTCCGCGGCCGATGGACTTCTCCTCCGACGGCGCAAAGCTCTTTTTCACTACGCTCGGCTCCGGGCCGGATGTGGTGCTGCTCCATCCCACCCCGGTCGACCATCGCTTCTGGCTGCCCGTCGCCGAGATCCTTTCCACCCGTTACCGCCTGATCCTCCCCGATCTCCGCGGCCACGGCCACTCCGAGGCAGGCGAAGGCCCCATCACCGTCGAAAAGCTCGCCGCCGACGCTGGCCGCCTCCTCGATCACCTCCGGATCAGCAAAACCATCTTCGCCGGCTGCTCCATCGGGGGCTACACGCTCTTTGAAATCTGGCGGGCCCTGCCCGCCCGCGCCACCGCCCTGGCTTTCTGCTGCTCCCGTCCCCAGGCCGACAACGACACCGCCCGCGCCAAACGCCAGGAGAACATCGACAAGATCCGCCAGCGCGGCCCCGGAGAATTCATCGAAGGGCTCCTCGAAACCCTGATCGGCCCCACCGCCAGGCGCCGCTGGCCGCAAAAGATCGCCGAGGCCCGCGAGATGATGCAGGCCGTCTCGCCCGAGGCTCTCGTCGCGGTGCAGCAGGGTCTGGCCCAGCGCCCGGACTCCGTGGCCACTGCCCGCACCCTCCGCGTACCCTGCTGTGTGATTGCCGGCGGCGAAGACGCCGGCAGCTCCCCCGCCGACATGCGCCTCCTCGCCGAGCAGATCCGCAACGGCGGCTTCAGCGCCGAGTACCACGAAATCCCTGACGCCGGCCACTTTGCCCCCTTCGAGCAGCCCGAACTCGTCGCTCGAATCCTGCGCCGTTTCTTCGATTCCGTGGGAGACTGAGCACAGGCAGGCACGGACGGGCGCAACTTCGGATGCGCATCCGTGTCCCATATGCTGAGCGCAGCCGGTTCCAGGACGCTCCGAACCATAGGGCCCCCAGGGGCTGATAGGAACATCATGAAGGACTTGTCCGAGCTTTCTCCAACCCTTACCTCCTCCGAAATCCGCATGGGGATGCGCCGCCTCGCTCCCGTGTCGCTCGAACTGGCGAAGCGCGCCGTCGCGCTGTTGCTGGTCTGGCTCATGATTCCCCTCGGCATCGCCGACCTCCCGGCCTCCGGGCAGGAAATTCCGCCACCCCCACCGGACCAATCCGCGCCCCAGGAGCAGGGGCCTCCTCCCGGGGCAGATCAGGGTGCTCCACCCCAGCAATACAATCCTCTGAGCCCGGAGCAACTCAACCAGCTGGTCGCGCCCATTGCCCTCTACCCGGATGCCCTTGTCGCGCAGATCCTTGCCGCCGCCACCTACCCCACCCAGGTGGTGGACGCTGACCGCTTCGTGCGGGCCAACCAGGGCGTTCCTCCCGACCAGATGGCCCAGATGGCCAACAGCCAGCCGTGGGATCCCAGTGTGAAGGCCCTGGCCGCCTTCCCCTCCGTCCTCGCCAACATGGATCAGAACCTGGACTGGACGACCCAGCTCGGCAATGCCTACTACAACCAGCCGCAGGATGTCATGAACGCAGTCCAGGCCATGCGCCAGCAGGCATACCAGGCAGGCCAGCTGCAGTCTACGCCGCAGCAGGCCGTCACCTACGAGCCGGATGACGTGGTCATCGAACCCGCCAACCCCGCCGTCGTCTATGTGCCTTACTACAACCCCTGGGTCATCTGGGGATTCCGCCCCTGGTATGCCTGGTACGCGCCCCCGCCGCCTCCCGGACTGGTCTTCGGCACAGGCCTCGCTTTCGGCTTCGGTGTCGGTATGGTCGTCGGCCCCTGGTCGCGCTGGGGCTGGGGATGGGGCCGCTGGGGCTGCGCCTGGGGTCCACGTCCTTTCGTCGCCTATAACCACACCACCTACGTTTCGCGCAGCGTGACCGTCGTCAACCACGGCTACTACGGACGCTTCGACCGCAGTCCGGCCGCACGCGCCTGGAACATGCGCGCCGCCGCTCATGCTCGCGCAGTGGCCTACAACCGCGGCTACAATGCCGGCGCACGCGCCGGTTACAACCGTAGCGCCGTTACCGGGTACAACCGCGGCTACAACCGCGGGGCGGTCAATGGTAATCGCACGCCCTACGCTAACAACCGCAGCGCGATGAATACCTACAATCGCGGCATGCAGAGCCGGCCCGCGCAGAATTCTAACCGTACCCGGAACTATAGCCGCCCTGCTCAGCACTATAACCGTACCGCCGGTGGCGGGGGCGGTCACCCCAGCGGTGGAGGTGGCCACCCCGGCGGCGGGGGCGGAGGAGGGCATGCCGGCGGTGGAGGTCACGGCCACGGCCGCTGATCGCATACCAGCTTCAGATCGGCATAGGGGGGAGCGGATAGCCGCTCTCCCCTGCCACACCACCCGGCATGCGGGTCCGCAGCGGGCGGTTCAGGAAGTTGAGGTCAACCGAAACGGGGTATACCCAGCCTGTCCGCCCATGCCGGGCGCACACGAAAGCGGGCCGGGCGGCAATCGCCCGGCCCGCTTGTCATCCCGAACTGCCGCCTACTGACCCAGGATCCGGTACGACACGCCGACGCTGAATCCGTTCGGGGTCAGGCCGTTATTGTGCTGCACCAGCACTCCGGCGCTGTTGTAGCTCGGCGGACCGACGAACGATGGCCATATCTGGTATTCGTAATCGCCGCGCAGCGAAAATCGCCGGGTGAAAGGGTATTCCACGCTCGCGCCCGGCACCATCGCGAAGTAGCTCCCCTTCAGCGTGCCTGCCTGGGGATAATTCGGCGTGGTGAACCATCCTCCGCCCAGCAGCATCTTCAGCCAGAAGTCCGTGCGCTGATACCGCCATACGCGGTAGTGCCCGCCCATAAGGTAGTTCGACATCTTCTCACCGCCGCTGCCGTGCCAGTCCAGCCAGCGCGCTTCGCCTTCCGCTCCCCATTTGGCGCGCGGGTCCAGATCGAAGAAGAGCGTCGGCCCCAGCAGCTGGTTACCGCCGCACTGGAACGGGGAAGCGTTGGGACAGCCATAGTCCGGGTTAAAAGTGGAGAATTCCCCGCCAGCCCGCAGTGAGCCCTCGCCTCCTGTTGCAGACTGAGGATTTTGTGCGATCAGGACTGTAGGCAAAAACAGCAAAGTGAAGTAAAGACCTATCCTCTTGAGCACATCCATCTCCGGTACCGCGTGGGAGCCTATGCGTTTTCCAGCGTGCAATCGGTTCACCCCTTCCTGAACCGCAAAGATGTGGCATGCGATTCCAAAAAACCGAATCGCATGCATACTAGCCCAATACCATTGTCGGATGCCGCTTACTGCGGTGCTGCCTGAGGTTGCGCCTGAGCGCTGTCAGCCGGCTGGGCATTTCCGGCACCGGCAGCAGGTGGCCCCGGCGCTGCCGCATTTGCCGGTGTGGCGGCCGGCACTGCCGCTGGCTGCTGGTACCGCTGCAACCGGAAGTAAACCGGCGTGATCTCCAGAGGCATCTTGTCCCGCGCGTTCAGCAGCGCTGCCGGGCTGACGTTCAGCTGAAACACCTTGTCGTCCCACGGGTCGATCTTCAGGTGGCTGTTCAGCGGCAGGGCCGCAACCTGCGTGAGGTTGTTCATATCGAGCCGGGGCGCCCCCTGCATGAGTCCTGAAAGCCAGGGCTGGCCATCCGGCCGCAGCAGCGAATCGCCCAGCCGCGGCGTCAGCAGCGCTGTCAGATTTTTCTGCCTGGCCAGCAGCTGCTCGAAGAACAAGCCAACCTCTCCGCTCTTGTCGTGGTACACGGAGTGGTTGAACAGGTCCACCGCCTTTTTGGCGGCTTCCTGGTTGTCAAGGGGGGTGTGATCCATCGTGATCTGCTGGAACGTGGCCGAATCCGGGAAGAGCAGCCGGTCATTGAAAGCGTAGCGCGTATCGATGTGGTGGCCCTCCACGATCTGCGCCAGCTGGAAACTGAGCACCGCGGCCAGATCGGCCTCGGTTGGCAGCACGTCCACCAGTCCCTTGCTCAGCAGGATGGTATTGCCGATGGCCAGCGATTCCAGCGGCTCGGTAAGAATCACCCGGCAGTGAATGTCGCCCGGCAGCTGCAGGTTGTTTCCGATGATGATGTTGTTGGTGACCTGCTCCAGAACTTTGTCGAAATTGCTCGGCGGCGCCACCAGCCCGGCCTGCGTCAGCCGGTCGAGCACGTTTTGTTCCGCCTCGGAGACCCATTCCCGCTCGGCCTGCAGCGGGCTCATGTCGGTCGCGTTCTGGCTCTGGTCCTGGGCGTTCTCAATCTCCATCGACTCGGCATCGGTCTCGGTCGTCGGCAGCTTGAGCGAATAGCCCCAGAACGTCGTCTGCCCGCGGAAGCTCTGCGCGTGATTCGGCCCGTCGCGCAATGTGTCCTCGATGTAGACCGAAGCCGGCGACCACACGCCCGGCTGAACGTTGATGCGCCAGCTGTCGAAATGGAAATAGTGCCCGACCTCGTCGTTGGGATTATTGAGGTAGGTGCCGTTGAAGCGCACCACGTTGCCGTCCTGATCCTCGATCCAGATCCGGCCAAGGAACCGGCCCGCCGATTTCGCTCTCGGCTGCACGTCAAAAACCCAGGTGCGCACCGTTCCCAGAAATTCACGGCGGACGAACGTGAACTGGTAGTGCTGCTCGTCAAAGCTGGTTGGATCGATGAACATCATCGCCATGAAACCGGTCGGCGAGTTCTCCAGATGAAATGCCTTCGTCAAATCCGACACGAAGTGGAAGGATCCGGCGAAGAATCCGTGCGACTGGTTCCGCATCGCGTACTGATCGTTAACGAAGGCCTTGCCGAAATCCACGCGGCCGATCATGTATTGATCCGCCACCGGAATCTGATACAGCTGCGGATCCGGCCGCATGTCCTGGAGGTACGTCTGGACCACCGGCGTGCTCTTCCTGATCTGCTGAACGATGGCTTTCTCGTGTCCAATCGCCTCCCGCACCAGCCGCTGCTGCTGCGGCGTCAGAGGAATCCGAGGGACCGGGCGCCGCACCTTCGCCTGAGACACAGACAGGCCCACCAGCACCGTCATGCTGAAAATTGTGAGGCTACGAAACATTCTCTGAACTCCTGATTCTTTCTGACCCTGCTTTGCTGCGCGGGGACCTGTGCTCCATTCCAGCCTGCCCCTTCCGCACCTTATGCCATCTGGAATGTCACACGAATCACGCTGACTTCGTCGACGGGACGCCCGTCACGGGTCGCGGGCTTGAACCGGATGTGCTCTGCCGCGATCTTTGCCTGTTCATCCAGTCCATGCCCCAGTCCGCTGAGAACCTGCAGAACCCGCACCTGCCCGGTCGCCTCAAAACGGACCTGCAGGGTGACATCGCCCTGGATCCTGAGCTGACGTGCCTCGGCAGTATACGACGGCAGCGGCTTGGAGAGCACCACGATCGGCGTCGTCTCCGCCTCCTGCCGCCGCACCGGCGCCGCCGAAGACGGGCCGAATTCGTTGCCGCCGAAGCCGCCCTGCGCCACGGTCCCGTGGCTGCCCGGCCTGCCGGTTCCGCCCAGCACCCCGTCGCTGAAACCCGCCGAGGCGATCGTGCCGCGGTCACGGCCCCCCGGCACGCCATGGGCCACGCCCGATCCAAAAGCCACTCCACGCACGGACCCCGCCCGCGCGGCTCCTGCCGCTGCTGGCCCAATCCCCGGCGTCCCGTTGAATGCCCCTACCGCGGCAAGGGTCTGCGGCCGATTCGCATTCGGATTCGGTCTCACGCCCTCCGGATCTCCAAATCCCCCCGTCTTTGGCGCCGGTGCAGCCATATTGTTAGCCACCGCCGTCGGCGTCGGGCTCTTGAACAGCCCCACCTTGGGTTGCGGTGGCGGCGCAAACCGCTTGGGCGGCGCCGCCTCGATCTTCGGCATCACCGGAGTCGGCAGCTTCATCTCCGCGACCTTCGGCGGCTGGGCCACCGGCTTCGGCATTTCGATCTTCGGCCGGTCGTGAATCACCGGCGGCGGTGGGAGCAGTTGCAGCTTCGGCGCGGGTGGCACATAGGGCTTGGGTTGCTCCACAGGGAAAATCAGCTGGGTCGTCTCATACTGACGAGTCTTTACCTGATGCACCTGCGCCAGAGTCAGAACCAGCAGAAGCGCAGCACCCGTAAGGTTGAGAATGGTCGCGGCTCCAAACGAGCCCATTCGCCCCTCGGGTTCCGGGAGCAGTCCGAACGTTCCGCGCTGGAAGTTGTTCGTCGTCGCCATAGCCTGTCTTTGAAACCTGCCCTTTGATGAAGAAGTTGCGACCCCGATAGATAAATTTTACGGATACCGGTCTGACTACAGGATTTACCATGCACTTGAGTGACCAAAAAGGAGGTTCTCAGATTGCCACCCCCCGCCCGGGAATTTGCTTCCGCCTCCCATGCTGAGCCCGGCTGCCTGACACGCCTCCCGTACGCTTTGAGTTACCTCAGCATATCGCTCAATCGCCTTTTGCCTCGCTCAGAAAGTTACTTTCAGCATACCCGGACACGTTACCCTCGGCACTTACACCATCGAGGGACCCCCATGCACGGTTTTGGGGATGCATCTGTAATCGACGAGCCAACTGGCCCGTTCGTTTACCGCAATTCCCCTCGCAGCATCCTGCCGTATTCCCCACAGCAATTGCGGGCTGATTCGGGTCTCCGGAGTACGCCTGCGCAATCCCACCCTACGAACCCCGGGAACTTGTTGAATCCAAACGCCCGCGTGCCTCCGGCAGGCGCTTCGCCAACCCGCCGGCACTGCCGGATGCACGATGAGGATTCAGAACAAAGCAGGGGCTACATCTAACCATAATTAGCAGACCGGAGGCAAATTGCCAGCCAAAATTCTGGTTACAGGCGGCGCGGGATATATCGGCGGCACCGTGGCTGAAGTCCTTGTGCGCCGAGGTCATTCTGTTGTCGTCTATGACAATCTCTCTCACGCCACCCGGAATATGGTTCCCCCGAAGGTGGAGTTCGTGCAGGGAGAAATTTCTGACCGCCACGCCCTCGAGAAATTGCTCTCCCAGGGCTTCGACGGCGTCATGCACTTCGCCGCCCTCATTGAGGCGGGAGAAAGCATGGTCAGGCCCGAGCTGTATTTCCGCAACAACAGCGCTTCCACCCTGAGCCTGCTGGAAGCCATGCTGTCGACGGGCGTTCGCCGCCTGGTCTTCTCCTCCACAGCAGCCGTCTACGGTGAACCGGAATCGACCCCCATCCGCGAAGATGCGCCGCTCCGCCCCACGAATCCGTACGGGGAGTCGAAACTGCTGGTGGAAAAGATGCTTGCCTGGTTCTATCGGATCCATGCATTCCCTTACGCGAGCCTTCGTTATTTCAACGTGGCGGGCGCCGTGGCCAAACGGGGGGAAGCCCACGAACCCGAGTCCCACCTCATACCTCTTGTCCTGGATGTCGCTTTGGGCCGCCGCGACAAGATCAAAATCTACGGCGACGACTATCCGACACCCGATGGTACCTGCATCCGCGACTATATCCACGTCGAAGACCTGGCCGATGCCCATGTGCTCGCCTTCGAAGCCCTCGCCGGAGGCGGCCAGCTCGTCTACAACCTCGGCAATGGCCGCGGCTTTACCGTTCGCGAGGTCATTGAGGCCGCTCGCCGCGTCACCGGACATCCCATTCCCGTCGAACTCGTCCCCCGGCGACCCGGTGATCCGGCCGTGCTCATCGCCAGTTCTGAAAAGATAGGAAAGGAGTTAGGCTGGAAGCCCCGTCACAACGGCCTGGATACGATCATAGCCAGCGCCTGGGAGTGGCACCAGATTCGCTACCGGTAAGCCTGGCCGGCGGTCTCGACCCGCGCGGGCCGCCGCCGATTTACTTCTCGACATCCACCCCGCGCCAGAAGGCGATATGGTTCTTCACGTTGCGCGCGGCCGGCTTGGGGTTGGGATAGTACCAGGCGGCATCCTGGTTCTCCTGCCCATCCACCATCAGGCTGTAATATCGCGCCTGCCCCTTCCAGGGACACGTCGAGGTCGTCGAGCTGGGCCGCAGGTACTCGCGGTTCACCGCGCTCTCCGGAAAATAAACATTTCCCTCGACGGTCTCGTAAGTATCACTTTCCGCAATGACTTTTCCGTTCCAGACTGCCTTTGCCATCGTTCTGAGTTTCCCTCGGATAACTCACCACATTAGCAGATGCGCGAGTCCCTGCAAATGTCGCAACATGTTGCAGCCAATGGCCGTGCGCACAGCAACCCGTAGCTCGCCAGGGCGGACGCCGTGCCCTGCCAAAGTGCTCGACCCGATCCGGCATTCTGTGGCGGACTGGAGCTCTTCATGCCTGGCCGCGTCGACCGCCGCACCGTAGACCGGTCCGGCTATCCGGACCGGGTGGTGATCTGCCTGGACATGCGCGTCAACCGCCTCGCCGGCCTGAAGACACTGATGGGCTTCGGTCCCCGGATCGCTCGCTCTGTCGACTCCCATCCGGACGGCCTCCTGCGCCGCGAGAACTTCGCCTTCTCCCTGTTCCCGATGCATGCTGGAATGCGCCAGTACTGGCGCGATATGGACTCCCTGCTCGTCTCCGAGCAGGACCTCTACGGCTGAAATGCTGTCCGGACCGCTGAACGCCTCCAGCTACTGGCTACCCGCTTCTTCAAAGAACCGGATTACTGACTCGATTCCCCGATGAAAGTTCGCAATGTGGAACTTCTCGTTGGGCGCATGAAGTCCATCGTCCGGCAGTCCGAACCCCATCATCACCGACGGAATCTTCAGGTGCTTCTCAAAATCCCCGACGATGGGAATGGATCCACCGGACCGGATAAAGACCGTATCCTTCCCCCAAACCGTCTTCAACGCCCGCGTCGCCGCCCCGATATAGGGATTATCGGTCCCCACCACAATCGGCTCGCCCGAGTGGATCAGCCGCACCCCCACCGTTACACCCGCCGGCCTGATCTTCTCCACATACTCCCTGTACTGCCGGAACGCCGTCTCCGGCGTCATATGGGGCACCAGCCGCATCGAGATCTTCGCCGTCGCCTTCGCCGGGATCACCGTCTTCGCCCCCGCGCCGGTAAAGCCGCCCGCGATCCCATGCACATCCAGCGTCGGCCGCGCCCAGGTCCGCTCCAGCACCGAATAGTCCTTCTCGCCCACCAGTTCCGGCGCACCCATCTCGGATTTCCGGTACTCCTCCTCATCGAAGGGCAAACTCCGCCACGCCTTCAGCTCGTCGGCGCTCGGGACCTGCACGTCGTCGTAGAAGCCGGGAATCAGAATCTTTCCGTCGCGATCCTTCAGCCCCGCAATGATCTGCGCCAGCGCCACAAACGGATTCGGCGCCGCCCCGCCATATACCCCGGAGTGCAGATCGCTCTTCGCGCCCCGCACCTCCAGCTCCGTATAGATCATCCCTCGCAGCCCCACGCACAGCGTCGGCAGCTCCGGCGCAAACAGCTCCGTATCGCACACCAGCGCAAAGTCCGCCTCCAGCCTCTCCGGATGCTCGCGCACGAACTTCGCGATCTGCTCGCCGCCCACTTCCTCCTCGCCCTCGAAGAGGACCCGCACATTCAGCGGCAGCTTCCCGCCGTGCGACTTCAGCAGCGACTCCAGCGCCTTCACCTCGATATAAAGCTGTCCCTTATCGTCCACCGCTCCGCGCGCGTAGAGATTCCCGTTGCGCTCCGTGGGCTCAAACGGCGGCGATACCCACTCGTCCAGCGGATCCGGCGGCTGCACATCGTAGTGGGCATAGCAGAGCACCGTCGGCTTCCCCTCGGCATGCAGCCAGTCCGCATAGACCAGTGGATGACCGTCCCCATGGATGACCTCGACGTGCTTCATGCCGATTCGCCGCAGCTCATCGGCCACCCACTGCGCCGCCGCCTCCACATCGCGCTTGTGCTCCGGCAGCGTCGACACCGACGGAATCCGCAGCAGGTCCTTCAGCTCCTCCAGAAACCGCGCGGAATTCTCCCGCGCATATGCAACCGCATCTGCACTCATACCCTCACCTCGCATCCTGGGCAAACGAATCAGTATACGGCGGGAGCGCCGCCCCACAGCGGCTCTCTTCCGCGGCGTTTCCGCCTCCCGGAAGTTCCCCGTCCCGTGTTACTGCCCCGGTGTTATGCATCCGAGGTGTTTAATAGTCCCCGGGGAAAATCCCGATCGGCCTCCCATGTCCTGCAAGTTTCCGCGCGCGTTCCGCCACCCACAGACCCGACAGCCCGCCACCGCGCTCTTCCGACTCGTGCTGTTGTTGTGCCTTTCCCCGCTCGCCGCGGCCCAGGAGCCTTCGCCCCCCCAGCAGCCGCAGGGCCTGATCCGCCTTGACATAACCGTCACCAGTCCTTCCGGGCAGCCCGTCACCAGCCTTGTGCAGAGCGATTTCACCCTCCTCGATAACGGCAAGCCCGCCGCCATCCTCTCCTTTGCCCCGCCCCACCCGGACGAGCGGGTCACCGCCGTCATCCTTCTCGATACGCTCGACATGGACCAGCAGAACGCAGCCGCGGAGCGTGCCGCGGTGGAGGAGTTCCTGAGCGGCAACGGGGGCCATCTCCCCCTGCCCGTCGCCATCTACTCCCTGTCCGATTCAGACTTCTCGCTCACGGCCAGCGCTTCGCTCGACGGCAACGCGCTCGCTGCGGCCATCCGGCAAAACCAGACAGGCAGACCCCTGCTCTACCCGCGGCTCATCCCGGGGACTGCCACCGGCACGCTCGATCACGACTATCTCTCCGCCCCGCCGTTCACCGGCCTGCGCGCCCTCGCCATCCTGGGAGCCACCCTCCGGCAGATGCCCGGCCGCAAAGTGCTCCTGTGGCTCGGCCCGGGTCGCGGGACCGGCACCGGCGCCGTGATGCTGCCCGAAGAACGCTGGACTCAGATCTTCGAAACCAGGAACCGCAGCGGCTTCAGACTCACCGGACCAACCGCTGTCTTCTACATGATCGAATGGTTCTCTCTGCTGCTGCGCGACGCACGCACTTCGCTGTACACCCTCTCACAGCAACAAAGGATTGATTCCGGCATCGCCGGCCTCCTCGGCTTTTCCCTGAAGGATTTCCTGAACGGAGTCCCATCGCCCGAAGACGCCCATCCGATGGACCTCTATAAAGACGTGCTCGCCGTCCAGAGCGGCGGCCTGGCACTGCAGGCTGCGGACCTGGCCCGGCAGATCGCCGCCTGCATCGAGGACGGCATCGACTCCTACACCCTTACCTTCAACCCTCCCCTCGCCGCGCATTCCGACGAGTACCACACGCTCCAGGCCCGGACCGACAAGCCGGATCTGGCGGCACGCACCCACACCGGCTATTACGATCAGCCGTTTTATACCGATCGTCCCGCTCCCGGCACCCAGGACCTTACTGTCGCCCAGTTACAGCAGCTGGTGGAGCGCCTGCGCAAAGCCCCCGACCGGGAGGCGGCTCAGCAGGTCTCGTTCGTTCATCTCACCGAGCGTCTCAGCGAAAGCCAGCTGGACGCACTGAGTTCCAGGCTGCGCGGGAAGAAGTCGCGCGAGGCGCTTCAGATCATTGCCGCCCCTTCGGCCTTTCTTGATCCGCCCCCGGCGGCCACCGGTTCCGGCCCGCCACCCACCCCGGCCGCGCAGCAGCAAATCCTCGCTGCGGTTGTCTCCTACCTCAACCACATCATTCCTCGCCTGCCCGATTTCTTTGCGACGCGCACCAGCCTTGCATTCTCGGAAACGCCTGCCTACTCCGCCGGACTCACCCGCATCGAGGCCGTTCCCCTGCATCTGGCGGAGCACTTCAAAGGTCCCGTCCTGTACCGGCGCGGAGCCGAGATCGTCGCTGCCGCGCCCATCAGTCTTGAGGGGAACTCCTCGACCATGCAGGCCCACGGCACCTTCGGGCCCCTTCTCAGCACCGTGCGCCAGGCGCTGGCCATTCCCAACGCAATGAGGTGGGGCTATTGGGAGCAGTCTTCCGGGCCCTCGCTCGCCGTCTTCCGCTTCGAAGTGCCCCCCAAATACTCCACCTTTCTGGTTGCGGGCTGCTGCCTTCCCGAGGGCTCAGGGAACAGTTCGTACGCCGCCCTGCCCGGCTACCAGGGAGAGATCGCCGTCGATCCCGCCAGCGGCGCTATCTATCGCATCTCCGTCATCACCGATCTTCGCGACTTCGTACCCGATGACCGCGGCGAGATGATGGTGAGCTACGGCCCGGTAACGATCGGCGCCCGCACCTTTATCCTGCCCCTGCGCAGCGTCAATCTTTCCCATATCCGTTTAGTGGAGAGCCCTTCCGAATGGGAACAAAGCTTCCGCACCTGGGGGCCGTACCTCACCATGATCACGGATTTCAGCTTCGAGGATTACCACATGTTCAGCGGGGAAGCGCACATCCTCCCGGGCACCTCCCATGCACCCGATACTGCCCTGCCTAAGCACTGAGCCACGCCTGGGAGGCTGCCCGCCGAGCCCCGGCAGCCGCTCTCCTCCGCAGCTTTCCGCTTCCCGGAAATTCCCTGGCCTGCATTCCCGCCGCGGTGTTTAATGGTGCCCCTGGAAAATTCCGGACCCGGTCCCATGCCCAGCAGCGCAATCCCGCACGCACCGCGGCTGGCAAAAGCCAGACAGCCCGGATGCGCAGCCGCGCGTTCCTGCGTTTGCCTCGCGCTGTTGCTATGCTTTACCGCGCTCGCCCCGGCTCAGGCGCCCGCGAACCCGCAGCAGCTCGAGGGTCTCATCCACCTCGATGCGACCGTAACCACCCCCTCCGGCCAGCCCGTCATCGGCCTCCATCGCAGCGATTTCACCCTCCTCGACAACGGGCAGCCACAGACCATCGTTTCCTTCGTGTCCCATCTTCAGGAGCCGGTCACCGTCATCATCCTTCTCGATGCGCTCAACATGGAAGGCGGGGCCGCAACCGTGGAGCGCCGGGCGGTCGAGCAGTTCCTGCGCCGGAATGGTGGTCATCTCGATGAGCCGGTCGGCATCTACGTTCTGGAAGACTGGGGCTTTGGGCTCCTCGCTCAGCCGTCCCTCGACGGCAATGCGCTGGCCTCCGCCATGGCCCACGAGAAACTCCAGGCTCTGCAGCTCCGTCCCCCGACCTCCCCCGCCGCGTTTTCCCCTACTCCCGGAGAGATTCCCGACTACCGGATCGACGCGCCGATCACCGGCCTGCGCGCCCTTGCCGTCATCGCCACCAGCCTTCGCCAAAGCCCCGGACGGAAGCTCCTGCTGTGGGTCGGTCCCGGCCCTGGCAGCGGGACGGGCACCCTCATGCTGCCCGACGGTAACTGGATTTCGGGTTTTCGCACCGGCGCCGCGGATGGTCGCGTCATCACCGGCCAGCGGGACATCTTCAACAAGATCTACTGGCTCTCCCTGCTGCTCCGTACAGCCCGCATCGACCTGTTCACCCTCTCGATGGGACAAGATCTTCCCCTGCCCGAAGGTCGTCTCGGCACCGGCTGGAGGGATTTCCTTAGCGGGGTTCCCTCAGCGCAGCAGGCCCATCCGATGGCCCTGTACAAAGATGTGCTCGCCATTCAGAGCGGTGGCGAGTCTCTGGTAGCCGACCACCTGGCGGACCAGCTCGCCGCCTGCATCCAGGCAGGCAGCCACTTCTACACGCTCAGCTTCAATCCCCCGGTGGCCGCGCGTCCCCACGAATTCCACACCCTGCAGCTCCGCCTCCGCGACCCCGGTCTCGCCGCTCGCACCAGTACCGGCTACTACGCTGAGCCCTGGTACACCGACCTGCCGCCTCCGGGCACCCAGGACTTCACCGTCGCCCGGCTGCAGCAGCTTGTCGCTCGCCTGCACGGCGCATCCGATGCGGAAGCGGCGCAGGAGCTTTCTCTCGTGCGCCTCACCGAGCGCCTCAGCCGGGAGCAGCTCGACTCGCTGGAAGCTCTGGTGCGCGGAAACAAGTCGCGTCGCGCCCTTGAAGTGGTTGCCGCTCCTTCAGCCTTTCTCGATCCGCCCCCGTCCTGCATCAGGCCCGATCCGCCGCCCGCCACCGCCGCCCAGCAGCAGATCCTCACCCTGGCTCTCGCCTACCTCAACCGCGCCATTCCCCGCCTGCCCAATTTCTTCGCCACCCGCGTGGCCGTTGAATACGGCGAAACACCCTCCTATGACGGAGGAGAAATCATCGTCCACCCTGTGCCCATCCACGTCATCGAGCATTCCAGGGGCACGGTGCTCTACCGGCAAGGGGCGGAGATCGTCGACGCGCACCCTGGTCGCCATCGTCGAGAGCATGGCAGCATTCGGGCCTATGGCACCTTCGGACCTCTCCTCGCCACGGTGCGCGATGCCCTCAGACATCCCGATGCTCTCACCTGGAGTCACTGGGAACAGCTCGCCGGCGTCGAGACCGCCGTCTTTCGCTACCAGGTTCCCGCTGCGCAATCCCGCTTCCGCGTCACCGGATGCTGTCTTCCCCGGGGCAGGGGCGATCAGCCTTACACCGCCACACCTGCCTACCATGGCCAGATTACCCTCGACCCGGCCAGCGGCGCTCTCCTCCGCATCACGCTCATCGGCGATCTTGGCGACTTTATGCCCGAAGATCGCGCCGAGATGATGGTGAGCTATGGGCCGGTAACCATCGGCGGCCGGACCTTCATTGTGCCCCTGCGCAGCGTCACTCTGATGCGCGCCCGCGCCGTGGCGCGTCCTGCCGAATGGGAGCAGGACTTCCGCACCTGGGGACCCTATCTCACCATGATGACAAGCTTCGCCTTCGAGGACTACCACATGTTCCGCGGCGAAGTCCTCATCCTTCCCGGCGTAACGCGTGAACCCGCCGCCCCATCCCCGCAGTGAGCCAGAAGGAAGAGCTGGCCGGCATTGTTCCAGATCGTCGAAGTCGACAACATTGCCAAGTGTTCATTCTAAAGGTTTCCGGGGACCATACCACCTCGGGTTCGGTCATTACGCCGCGCAGAATGCTTCGGGTACCGCCCACTCCCCTTCACTCATGCCGCAAGGCAGTCATCGGCTGTACCTTCGCGGCCCGCCACGCCGGAACATAGCAGGCGGCCAGCGCCACCGCGCAAAGCAGGAGGATGACCATAGAAAACGTCAGCAGGTCCGTGCTGCCCACGCCAAACAGTATCCCCCTCAGGAAGCGCGTCAGCAGCAGCGATGCCCCCACACCGACGACGATCCCGGCAACCGTGAGCCGCAGCCCCTGCCCCAGCACCTGCCGCACAATTGCCGTCTTCTCCGCGCCCAGCGCCATGCGGATCCCGATCTCGTGCGTCCGGTGACGGGTCGTGTACGCCACCACTCCGTAAAGGCCCACCGTCGCCAGCAGCAGCGCCAGCACGCCGAACGAACCGGCCAGGCTCACCGCGATCCGCTCAAACATGTCCCCGATCTGCAGATTCGCTCGCAGGGTCGTCTCGCTGAAGAGCGGCAGATCGCCATTCAGCCCGCTGACCGTGCGCTCTACCGCGGCCCGCACCCTGCGCGGATCGCCCGCCACGCGGATGTGCAGCGTGGCATCGCTCCGGTAGCTCTGCCATAAGGGCAGCAGAACCAAAGGCGCCGGATCGTCAGCCAGCCGCCGGTATTTGGCGTTCGGGGCAACGCCCACCACGGTGCGCCAGCGTCCCCACATCGCCAGCCGCTTCCCGATCGCATCCCGCCCCGGCCAATAGCGATCCACAAAGGCCTGGTTGACGATCGCCACCGGCTGCGCGGAGGCATTGTCGGCATCCGTGAAATCGCGTCCCGCCAGCAGCGGTGTCCGCATGGTCTCCAGATACCTCGGCCCCACATTGCCCCGGTCCGCCTCCACCGATTCGTGAACCCGGGGCACATACCCCTCCGGCTGCACGCCGTCGGAGTGGATGGTGAAGCTCAGCGGCGAGAAATCAGCGAGCGTCGCTGACCGGACCCCCGGCAGGGTCCGGATCCTCGCCAGCAATTCGCGGTCAAATGCGATGCCCCTCTCGCTGGAATACCCCAGCGGCGCCAGATCGTAGGAAGCCAGGAAGACATGCTCCGGATCGAAGCCCGGATTCGAAGCCCGGGCCCGGTCGAGGCTCCGCACAAACAGCCCCGCGCAGACCAGCAGCACCAGCGAGAGCGCCACCTGAGCCACAACGAATCCTGCCGTCAGCCGCGACTTCCCCAGCCCGCCGGACGTGCTCAGTCTCTCGTCCTTCAGGATCGAAGCCGGCGACAGCTGCGAGACACGCAGTGCCGGAATCACCCCTGCCGCCAGCGCCGTCACCACCGAAACGAGCGCCGTCGTCAGCAGCACCAGACCGTCCACCCGGCCGCTGATGGCGACCGGCAGGGCCATCGGAGGAAGAAAACCCTGGAGCCCGCGCGCCGTCCACAGTGTCACCAGCAGGGCCGTGCCCCCCGCCGCCACGGCCAGCAGCAGGCTCTCGATCATCAACTGGCGCACCAGCCGCGCCCGCCCCACCCCCAGCGAGAGGCGAATCGCAAGCTCCCGCCGCCGCGAAACCGACCGCACCAGCAGCAGGTTCGCCACATTGGCGCAGGCCAGCAGCAGCAGCACCGTCGCCAGCCCCAGCAAAATGGGCAAGGTCCCGGCCAGATACACATTCGCCCCAAAGGGCGAGCGCCAGAGCGGATCCGTCGACATCCGGTTATTGCCCTGGTGCGACGTCGCATAGTCCTCGGCGATGCGCTGCATCCGCCGGTTCAGTTCGTCGTCGGCCTGGCGGCGGCTCACGCCCGGCGCCAGCGTTGCCAGCACGTTCAGCCACGAGACCCCGCGATCCCTGACGAAATCGAAGCCCCAGACCTGCTTCGCCATCCCCAGCGGAACCCACAGATCCGTCCGCAAACCCGACTTGCACCCTTCAAAGCCCCGCGGAGCCACGCCCACGATCGTGTAAGGGTGCAGGTTGATCTCCACCGTCCTGCCAATCACTGCGGGATCCCCGCCAAAGCGCTGCCGCCACAGACCGTATCCCAGCACGACTTCCGCCTGTCCCGCCGGTTCTTTCGATTCCGAATCGAGCAGCGCCCGGCCCAGGATCGGCCGCACCCCCAGAATCCGGAAATAGTTCGCCGAAACCAAAGCCCCATAGAGGCGTTCCGGCTTGCCCGAGCCGGTGATCGCCACGTAATCGTCGTGGTAAGCGAGCAGTCCCGAAAAGCTCTTCGCCTGCCCACGCACATCGACATAATCCGGATAAGAGAGCGGCGGTAACGGATGCTCGTTTCTCTCCCCCCGCGTCACCGTCACCATGCGGCCGGTCCCTGCGACGCCGGGAATGGGATTGAGCAGCGTTGCGCTGATCCAGCTCAGGATGGTGCTGTTCGCGCCGATGCCCAGCGCCAGCGTCCCCGCTGCCACCAGCGTGAACCCGGGGCTCTTCCGCAACTGGCGCAGCGCGTATCGAGTTTCCTGAAGCACGTTCTGCAGCAGCATTTTGGCCTGTCCGGCGAACAGATTGACCCTGCAACGACTACGGCCGGATCAGCCGGAGCACGTGTCGAGCCTCTTGTACTCCCATCCTGCCCACGGCGGCGTGATGCCCGTCACAGGTCCCGCGAGACCGCCCCATCGCAGGCAGCCGGAGCGGCAACCCCATTGCGCGGCGCGGACCCGGGGTCAGGCGTCAGTGCTGGCTGCAAATGGCGGTTCGCCGCCACCGCCCGCCAGTGGCCCCTTGCGGAAGAGCCCCATCGCGGCCAGCAGCATCAGATGCGCGGCCACGGCCCCGCAGAAGTCCAGCAGCACATCCCACGGCGAACTGGTGCGGCCCGGAAGAAGACTCTGGTGCCACTCGTCCCAGCTGGCCAGCGCCAGCGTACAGCCCAGCGCCAGGGCCGCAGCGCGACCGAAGCGTGCCCGCCACCCGGGCCAACGGCTCTCCAGCGCGACCCACCACCCGTCGAAGATGCCCAGGCTCACCGCCCCGTATCCGACAAAATGCCCGCTCTTGCGAATGTAATGGTGAATCACCGCCCATCGGGACAGGGAAATCGGACCAAACAGCCTGATCCAGAGGGGTAGCAGCCATCGGCTGGTATTTTCCGACGACATCGATGCGGTCGACTCGGTCAGAATCACAGCGATCCCCGCGAGTGCCGGTATCCAGTGCAGAAACAGCCGCTTACGCCGAGCGCGCATTGCCTTCCCTGACCTCACCGAAGCTTTGCCCCCAGCATACACAGGCGGCGTTTGGGGCCGAAATGCGGCGCCTCGCCTGGTTCCGGCCCGCCCAACGTGATACAAAGGAAGGTTCCCCCCGATGTAACACCGTAGTTTCTCAATATGGACCTGCCATGAGTATTCAGGAAAAGGTCCTCATCGTGGAAGACGAGCCGCATGCGCTTTCGGGCCTCGCCGAGCTTGTCTCCGGATGGGGTTACCGCACAGAGACCGCCCGCGACGGCGTGGAGGCTCTCGACAAAGTCACAGCCTGGCAGCCCGGCATCATCGTCTCCGACCTTAAAATGCCGCGCATGGATGGCCTCGAGCTTCTGTCCCGTCTGGGCGAGACGAGTGAAAAGGTTGCCGTCATCATGCTGACCGCCCAGGGCTCGATCGAAGCGGCGGTGGAAGCCATGAAGAGCGGCGCCTACGACTTCATCCAGAAGCCGGTCGATCCGACGCGTCTCCGCGCCATCCTCACCAACGCCACCCGCCAGCGCGACACCGAGCGGGAACTGGAAGTCACCCGCCGCAAGCTGCGCGAGACCGGCGTCCTCGGCTCGCTGGTCGGCTCCTCGAAGAAAATGCAGGAGATCTTTACCCTGATCGAGCGGGTCGCGCCCAGCAACGTCTCCGTGCTGATCACCGGCGAGAGCGGTACCGGCAAGGAGCTGGTGGCCCGCACCCTGCACGACCTCAGCCCGCGCCGCAGCAAGGCTTTCGTCGCGGTCAACTGCGCGGCCATTCCCGAGACCCTCATCGAAAGCGAGATCTTCGGGCACGAAAAGGGGGCCTTCACCGGCGCCATCGAGCGCCGCGCCGGCTGCTTCGAACTGGCCGAGGAGGGAACGCTGTTGCTCGACGAAATCGGCGAGATGCCGGTCGCCACCCAGGCCAAGCTGCTGCGCGTCCTGGAGGACCGCAAGCTGCGCCGCCTCGGCAGCAAGATCGAATCTCCGGTGGACGTGCGCGTTCTCGCCGCCACCAACAAGGACCCGGAGATGGCGGTCGCCGACGGGTACCTGCGCGGCGATCTCTTCTACCGCCTCAACGTCTTCAATATCCATCTGCCGCCCCTCCGCGAGCATAAGGAGGACATCCCGGCCATCGCCGACTCGATGATTGCCGACATGAACCAGAAACACCAGCGCCGCGTCACCAGCATCGACCATGAAATGCTGGCCCGCCTGATGGCGCACGACTGGCCCGGCAACGTCCGTGAGCTGCGCAACACCATCGAGCGAGCGGTCGTGCTCTGCGGCGAGGGCCAGCTGCAGCCCCGTCATCTTCCTCCTGGCTTCGGGATGCGGACCACGCGGCCTGCCGCCGAGATTCCCAGCAATGCCATCCAGCTCGAAGTGGGCGCCACGGTCGACGATGCCGAGCGGATGCTGATCTTCAAAACCCTCGAATCCACCCACAACAATAAGACCCGTGCTGCCGAAATCCTGGGCATCAGTCTCAAGACCCTGCACAACAAACTTAGGGAGTATGGCAACGCCGCAACGACAGCCGGGGCGCTGGAAGAATAGAGTGATTTCATGCAGGGCTGCGAGGGTGGGCTGGCAGGCTCCGGTTTCCGACCTCTGAGCCCCGCCGCGTCGCCCCATGCGCCTCAAGACCAAACTCGTCCTCGCCATCACCGGGCTGGTCTTCACGGTCGTGGTTGTCTTCTCGTGGATCTGGCTGAGCCAGCTCCTCCAGCAGCACATTGAGCAGTCCTGGTCCGCCACCGATATCCTGGCCCACCAGGTCTCGTTTCAGGTCAACACCGCCCTCGATACCGGCCTCCGCCGCCGCCGTTTCGATGTCCGCGATCCCGCCGCCGTTCGCGCCGCCGTGGCCGCTTCGCTCCGCGAGGATCCTGGCCTCAACTCGCTGCTGAACTCCATCGTCGAGTACTCGCCCACCGTCCTCGACATTGCCGTCGCCGACCGCCAGGGCCGCGCACTTATTGCCGCGCCCGAGACCGTGCAGCCCGATCAGCCGCTGCCGAACCGCCCCAACTACGCGGTCCTGCGCCGCCAGTCGCTCATCCGCACGCTCGAGATTGTTTTCGGCCCACCGCGCGTCTACGATGTGATCCTCGGCATCGGCCTCAATAACCAGCCGTTCCTCACCGTCCGCATCGGCATCAGCACCACCTTTCTCAGTCACGCGTTCCGCCCCTGGCTCTTCGAGTCCTTCAGCTTCATGAGCTTCGCGATGATCATCTCGATCGTCGTCGCCGCCTTCGTGGCCAATCTCGCCCTGCGGCCCATCGAGGAAATCAGCCAGCGCCTCGACATTCTCGCCGCGCAGGAAGAACTGGCCGAGACTCTCCCCCGCGAGGAACCGCCGCGTGGCGCCCCGGAAGCGCTGCCCGGCCGCGTCGTCTCCGCTCTGCCGGAGCCGCTCCCGCGCCGCGGCGACGACACCGTCGCCCAGGTTTCCGGCAAGATCGAGCGCCTCGGCCAGCGCATCCGCAACGTGGAGGAGGTCTTCTCCGCCCTGCGCGAGAACCTCGACCAGATCCTCTCCAATCTGCAGGACGGGGTGATGCTCTTTACCCGCGATGCCCGGGCTGTGCTGGTCTCCAGCTCTGTCGAGCGTTTTCTGAATATCGGCCGGGAGGAGATCTTCGGCGCCGAAGTCCGCGAAATCTTCGACCGCGGTACCCGCCTCGGCCGCACCGTCCGCGATGCCTTCGAGAGCGGCATGTCCATCGTGCAGGAGGAGGTCACCACCGAGACCGGGCGCAGAGTGGAAGTCTCTCTGGATTTCATCCACGACACGCATTTCCGTGGCGGCCACTCCCTGGGCGCGCTGCTGACCCTGCATGACCTTGAATCGGTCCGCGAAATCGAAACCGAGCTGGAAGTCTCGCGCCGCATGGCCGCCATTGGCCGCCTCACGGCCGGCGTCGGCCACGAGGTCAAGAATCCCATCAACGCCATCGTCGTCCACCTGGAGCTGCTCCGCAACAAGGTGCATGCCGGCGGCGATGCCCTGCGCCACCTGGACGTCATCCAGAGCGAAATCCACCGCCTCGATCGGGTCGTGCAGACGCTGGTCGACTTTTCCCGCCCGGTCGAGCTGCAGCTCCGCGATCAGGACCTGCGCAGCGTCGTATCGAGCGTGCTCACGCTGGCCTCGGCGGAGATGGAAACCCGGGGCATCCAGGTCAGCAGCCAGGCTCCGCTGCGGCCCGTAGTGTCCCGCGTCGACTCCGACCTGCTCAGACAGGCCCTGCTCAATATCGTGCTCAATGGCGCCCAGGCCATGACCGCCGGCGGGCTGCTCGAAGTGCGCATTCTCGAAGACAGCCGCTGGGCTTCCATTGTCATTCGCGATCATGGCGAAGGCATTTCCGACGAAATCCGCCCCCGCATCTTCGACCTTTATTTCACGACCAAGAAAGAGGGCAGCGGCATCGGGCTGGCCATGACTTATCGCATTGTGCAGATGCACCACGGTCAGATTGACGTAGAATCGAAGCTGGGGAGCGGGACCACCTTCGTCCTGCGGCTCCCTCTCACTTCTGCCGGTTCGGGACAGCGCCTCATTTCCGAGGCTCCGGAACACGTGCTACCCGGCGAGCTGGCTCGCCAGGGTGGAGAGGCCCAGCCAGAGAGGTCCGGATTATGAGCTCCGGCACAAGGACTGCAGCGCTGGCCCTGCTGCTCGCGTTGTTGGCGGGATGCGCGCATCGCCAAAAGGCCACGCCTCCCCCCCCGGTGGCGCAGGCGCCCATTCGTCCCCCTTCGGAGATGAGTTCTCTGGCCTCTCCCATGCCCCCGTCCGTGCCGGTCGACTCCGAACGTCCGCTGAAACTTGATGCGGCTCCGCCCCCGGAGCCATCGCCATCCGAGGAGAGGCCCCCGAAGCGCCAGGTCCGCCACCATCCAAAACCTGCGGATCATGAAGGCGCCCAGGAGGCGCAGCATGCCGCCCCGAGCTCCTTACAGGATGCTGCTCCGAACAATCCTCCGCAGGACTCCAAGGTGGCTGCCAGCGACCAGCCGCCGGAAATGTCCCCGATCGGCCAGCTTTCAACCACCAATGACAGCGCCAATACTGCGGATCGCCACGATATCGCTTCGCAAATCGACCGGACCGAAATCGGCCTGAACACGATCAAGCGTGGGCTCAGCTCCGACGAACAGAAAACCGCGGCTCAGATCCGCACCTTCATCGCCCGGGCCCGCGACGCTCTCAAGGCCGATGACCTCGACGGTGCCCGCACGCTCTCCACCAAAGCGAGGCTGCTCCTGCAGGAATTGATGAAATAGCCGCTGCCCGGGGCTCAGGTCATCTGCCCGTCCGCGAGGCTCGGCCCGCTGCTTTCCGGAAGCTTTACCTCTCTCCCCACTTCAGCTTGGAACGTAGCAGATCGAAAAACCCGTTCTCTCCCAGCCGGACCAGCTTCACCGTGTAATCGGACCGGCGGCAGCGAAGCTCATCGCCTACCCGCAGCGCAATCGCCTCCTGCCCGTCGACGGTCAGAAACGTCTGGTCGGGGACGCCCTCGATGCGCACGCAGATTCGCGACTCGCCCGGCACCACCATGGGCCGAAGCGTAAGCTGATGCGGACAGATCGGCGTGACGATCAGCGCATCCACCCCGGGAATCAGTACCGGGCCGCCCGCGGCCAGTGAGTAGGCCGTCGATCCGGTCGGTGTCGACACAATGACACCGTCAGCACGAAACGATGCGGCCAGCTGTTCGTCGACTTCCACCCCGAACTCGCCCATGCGGGCGATGGCGCCCTTTGCCACGACCACGTCATTCAGAGCATCGTGCTCGCTGTGGAGGTTGCCGTCTCGCCAAAGCTCGCTGTGCAGCATGGAGCGAAGCTCCAGGCAGCAGGCCTTGCGCGTCCACGCCTCGAGATGGGTGTACAGGTCGGCAAGCCGGACTTCCGTCAGAAAACCCAGCGCCCCCAGATTGACGCTGAGAATTGGAACCCCGGTGCGCGCAAATACGCGCGCCGCCGCCAGCAGGGTCCCGTCCCCCCCCAGCACAATCACCAGCTCCGGATTGACGGAAGCCATCTCCTGCCGGGGATGGACCGGCTCATCCGCGACGTAATTGCCGCTCACCGCGTCCAGCTCCGGCTCGAATCCGTGTGCCTTAAGCCACTGCACCAGCTCCGGCAGAACCGGCCGGAGTTCCTCCTTCTGCGGCTTCGAGATGATCGCAACGCGCGGCATGAAGGCTTAGTGTACCGCCCGCGGACGGTGGGCTGAGGCTCGCCGTTCGGCATAAGCCTCAGCCGGCACCTGCGGATTACGTTGTGGAGCGGCTCTTCACCGCCAGGAACTGCGCCGGCACCGGAGCGCCGGATCCATTGGTCAGCTTGGAATTGATCGTCTGCGTATCTGTCAGGCTCGTCGTGTCCACCACATGCACCAGGTTATCGCCGCTGGTGCTGACGAAGAAGAGCGAGCCGTCGGGGCTGAAGATGCCTGCGACCGGCGCCGCCCCGGAGGAAAGCTGAATGGTGCTCAGCGTTCCCAGCGTAGCCGACGTGGTCGTTGCGCCCACCGCCGCGGGAATGTAATAGGGCAGCAGACCGCTGGCTGTGGTGGCGTTATAGGTGACAAACGCCAGGTTCGAATACGGAGACGAAACCACCTGATCGATCTCCGTCGGAGTCACCGGCAGCGCAGCTGTGGCCAGCGAGGTACCCAGCGTCAGCGGAGTTGGGCCGTTATAGCTCGGACATGCGCCCACCGGCACACCCGGCGGTCCTCCTGGGCTCGTAGCACTGGGCGCCGACTGCAGGAGCAGGATATCCGAGAAGGTCGCTCCGCCCGGTCCCACATCCGCACCGAGGATATGGTTTCCATCCGCCGTGGCTGTCAGCTGCGTGGTCGGCGTGCCCACATCCCCGGCCGGCGGATAATACGGCGGATTCGAGGTTGCGCTCGGGCAGAAGCTGTGTGCGGCCGTGGTGGTGCCGCTGAGGAAGGCCGCCACGCTGGGCACCGTAACCGTCAGCGCCGGACCGCAGAACGGATCCCATGCCTGGTTATAGGCCGGCACGGCGGCCGTTCCCGACGCCTCCAGCGGACAGCTGTACGTCGGCTGGTTCGTCAGCGAATATGTCGTCCATCCCGTATTGACGTTGTTGACGAACAGCGTGTTCTGACCCGTCGCCGGATCCTGGCCCACGATGTACACCGTAGAGCCGTTCGGCGAGTACTCAGCGCGGAAGGCGATGCCCGCAATGCTGGTCGTCGATCCATTGCCGGTCGTGTAGAGGTAAATCAGCTGCCGAAGCTGATCGTTGATCACCACCGTTTCGTTGGTGGGCGAGACGGCAAGCACCACCCCCGGCACGCTGGGCACTTCCTTCGTCAGCAGATTGCCCGCCGTATTGTAGATCATCATCTCGTGATAGCTGCCGAAGTAGAGCGAGTCGCCGCCCTGGTCCATCACCATCGAGTTCGGCGTGTAGGGCAGGCGCACCGGCGCGGCCACGCCGCCGGTCGTGAGGTCAACCTCGGAGAAATAGGGTGACTGCGAGGAAGCCATCCAGATCTGGTTGCTCACCCGGCCCGGGGAATCGATGGTGACGGTGTTGGCCGTCACCGGCATTCCGTTACCCAGGTTGCCAATCAGATTCACAGGCGCCGGATTGCAATCGGGCGGTTCGCACATCGCCGTCACCGTGGCATGGCTCGGAAATTTGGCCGTTACCAGACCCGCACTGGTGACACTCAGATTCTGGGGCTGGGTGGAGCCATAGTTGAGAGTCAGGCCGGTGATCTTCACGCCGTTGGTGTCGGTAATCGTCGACACCGCCGTCTGCGGCGAGCTGGGCGTGACCGTCGCGGTCGTATTCCCGTTAATCGCCAGCGAGATCGTTTTCGGCGGACACGTCGAGAAAAACCCTGCGGCCGAAGTCACCTGCGACACACTCGCGTTGATGACCGTCGAGCCGGGAAGATTGCCTGTGGCGATTCCGTTCGGATTCGGATTGGAGGTGGCCCCTCCGGTCACGGGGTTCGCGTTCGTTGGATTCGTCGTGTTGTTGATGTTCACCACGCTGTCGGTGACCGGCGAATAGTTGATCGTTCCCACATACGACGTCGCCTTGACGCACGACGTAGCCGTGACAGGGCAGGCCTTTCCGTCGGCCAGAGTGGTGCCGGGCGGGCAGCAGAGAATCGCCCCCCCGGGTCCCAGCGCCGTTGTCTCCGCCAGCAGAGAAGTGGGCAGCGTCTGCCCCTGGGAGACACACGCCGCCTGCGCCGGAATACTCATCGACGTTATGGGTGGATGGACATAGACATTCACCGGGTTGCTGGTCACCGCGCCTCCGGTCGCTGTGACCTGCGCGATCCCGCACGAAGTGCCTGTACACCCCGAAAATGCGGAAAGGGACGATCCCGAGGGCGGCGTGCAGATGGTGAAATTGTCCACCCCTCCGGGGCTGTTGCGGTTCCATGTCCCGCCGCAGATCAGCCCCGTCGGCGAAATGTCGGCGAGCAGCAGATTGCTGCTCGCAAAGGTGTAGTGCGACACACTGGCTGAATCCCCAAAGCAGTTGTAGGCCGTAGGTGCTCCCACCTGAGCGGTCTGTCCCCACGCCAGCGAGATTCCGGTGGTTTCCGGCTGCAGCGTGACGTACATCACCTGGTTGGTCGTAATGCCATAAGCGTGACCATTTCTGATGCAGTAATTATTGGGATTGCGACCACAGCCCGCGATCGAGAAACCAACCGGAACGGAGCAAGCAAATACAACTACAAAAGCCAGGAACCGCCGCATGAAACCTCCCCGTCTGGGCAGTCGGGCCGCTCAGACGGTCGAAACGCCAGAAAAGTAACCGAGTGTGATTCAGGATAACAAAGGCGAGGCCGCGGAGCACGCGGCACCGCGCACACACCCCGTACCTGGCGGCTCACTCCTTCCGAGGCAACCCGCCGGGGCCATTCGCGATGGCTTCGGCCTCCGGTTCCGCCGGCCTGAATCGTGCCTCAGGGCATGTACTGCTCGAACCACCCCAGTGCCCGTTCCAGCACATCCCGCCGGTGCTCCGGGTTCACAAATCCATGCCCCTCATTCGGATACACCACCAGTTCCGTGGGCACGCCCAGATCCCGCAGCGCATGCCAGAACTCAAAGGACTGCGGCGCCGGACACTCCCCGTCCCGGTCCCCCACGACCACCAGTGTCGGTGTCCTGACATTCCTGATGAAATTAATCGCCGAGCTCTTCGCATACACCGCTGGATCGTCGTACACCGAGGCGCCGAAGAACGGAATCATCCACTGGTCGATGGAGTTTTCCCCGTAATAGCTCAGCCAGTCGGAGATCCCCGCCCCGGCCACCGCCGCTTTAAAGCGGTGCGTCTGCGTCACGGCGAACATGCTCATGAACCCGCCGTAGCTCCAGCCCGTCAGCCCCACCCGCCTGTCGTCCACCGGGTACTGCTTCTCGACCGCATCCACCCCAGCCAGAATGTCCCGCAGATCGCCATAGCCGAAATCCTTGCGGTTGGCCTGGGTAAACCTCTCGCCCTCGCCGTAGCTGCCCCGCGGGTTGGGCATCAGCACAAAGTAGTCCAGCGCGGAGAAAGGCACCGGCCCATATCCGACCCAGGGCCAGCGAGGCAGAACTGCTGACGAAGGCCCGCCGTGTACCGACACAATCAGCGGATACTTTTTCGCCGGATCGTAGTGCGCCGGCAACAGCAGCCAGCCCTGGACGTGGAAGCCCTCGTTGGTCCACTCCACCGATTTCGCCTGTCCCCACAACGGCTTCACGGAGTCATTCACATGGGTAATCTGCTGCAGATTCATCAGGTCCCCCGCCCAGACCTCCGGCGGATGTTCGAAGGATGAGCGGATCATCGCCACGGTGTTCGCCTGCGACACCGACACACTCATCTCCAGGTCTTTCGCGAATACCGTATCCGGCAGGGTCAGATCGTAATCTGGGGATATGTCGTGACTGGCCACGTCATAGCCAAACAGATGTGTCGATCCGCCCTTGATCTCTGCCACCCCCATCTGATCGTCCTGCACCCACAGGAACCAGGCCACGGTTGCATCCCGGTCCGGCGTGACATCCTCCGGTTCGCCCCCCGTCGCCGGCATGATATAGAGGTCTCCGCCCGTGACGCCCTGATCCGACATCAGGCCGCCGATGAACGCAATCTTCTCCCCGTCCGGCGACCAGCGCGGCACCGCGATCTGCAGTCCGTGCAGCGGCCCGGCAACCGTCTGCGGATCGAGAACGACCCGTGGCGGATGGCAGCCGCCCTGGGCTGCCTCCGGACAACTCCGAGCACCCGTCTCTCCGGGCTGCACGACCTCCTGCGTATACAGCTTCGCCACCCACCAGTTGTTCTCGCCCGGCGGCGGCGCGGCCACGTAGGCAATGTGCGCGGAGTCCGGCGAAAAATCGAATTCGTAGACATGCAGCCGGGCCGGCGTCAGGAACCCGATCCGGCCGGAGTCAGCCGGCGAGCCGCTCGTGCTCACCGCCGCCACGCGCTGCACCTCGATTCCCTCCGCGCCGATGACGCCCGCCGGCGGCTTCATCGCCGCCAGTGCGCCCGAGGGCCGCGTCGCGCCTTCAACATAAAGAAACGCGACCGACTTCCCGTCCGGCGACCACTGCAGTTCTTTGGCATAGCCGTTCAGTACCGCCAGCAGCTGCGGCGCCGAATTGCCGGGCGCATCGGCCAGGAAGATCCCCGTCCTCCCCGTGTCGGTGCAGTTCGAGAAGAAGGCGATACGGCGGGAGTCAGGCGAGAAAACGCCATCCGTCTCCACACCGGAAGCACCCTGGCGGCAGGCCGTCAGCCGCCGCGGCATGGAAGGATTCGACATGGAAGCCACTTCGAGGCCGGATCCGCCATTCGCATCCACATCCCACAGCAGGAGCTGGCCGTCCGGCGAGAGCTCCGTCTCGCGAATCGTCTTCACCTGCCCGAGCCGATCGAGCACCTGCCCGATCCTTGGGTCATGCGAGGAAGCAGCAGGTGCTGCCTGGGCGAAAACACTGATGGAGGCGCACAGCGCAAAAGCCGGTCCATACAACCGGAGGAATCTCATGCGCGTTGTTATATCAGGCCGAGGACCGAATGTGCCCGGCGGACAGTATCATTGCGGGTATGCGCTCCATCCGGGCGGCGAAGTTCACTGCTGAAGAGAACGACGCTGCCCTCTGCCGCGAGCTGATGCGCGAATATGCGCTCCACCTGAATGCTTCGGTGGGCAGCCGGCACATCTGTGTCGAGGCCCTGGAGAATGAATTAGCCGCGCTGCCCGGCAGCTATGGCGAACCGGCCGGCGCTGTACTGCTGGCTTTCGTCGGCGAGCAGCCGGCCGGATGCGTCGCCCTCCAGCCCCTGAAGGCGAACCGCCCTGCCGTCCCCACGGAGCGCGCCTGCGAAATGAAGCGCCTCTGGATTCGTCCTGCCCATCAGGCGACCGGACTCGGCCGCGCTCTCGCCGAGGCCGTGATGGACGCGGCTCGCGAGCGTGGTTACACGGCGATGTACCTCGATACCCTGCCGGCCAGCATGCAGGCCGCGCATCGCCTGTATCTGTCGCTGGGGTTCCGGCCGGTTGAGCGCTACAACCAGAATCCGGTGCTTCGCTCCACGGCAGCACACACCGACACACCGCAAATCGCCTTTCTCCGGAGGAATCTCTGAATGAGCGTGGCGCTCCCTGTCCTGAACAACACGCATCCGCACGAAAACTTCAGCGCTGCCCGCGAACTGGAAACGAAGCTGCGCGCCGTGGTCCGCGGCGAGGTCCGCTTCGATGCGGCATCGCGCGCACTCTACGCCACGGACGCATCCAACTACCGCCAGACGCCCATCGGCATCGTGATCCCCCGCGATGCCGCCGATGTGGAAGCCACAATCGCCGCCTGCCGCGAACTGGGGGCGGCCATCCTGCCCCGCGGCGGAGGCACCAGCCTCGCCGGCCAGTGCTGCAACGTCGCGGTCATTCTCGACTTCTCGAAATACATGCGGCGTCTCGTCAGCCTCGACCCGGAGAAGAAGCTCGCCATCGTCGAGCCCGGCATCGTGCTCGACCGCGTGCGCGAGGCCGCCGAGCAGTACCACCTCACCTTCGCCCCCGATCCCGCCACGCACAGCCGCTGCACCATCGGCGGCATGATCGGCAACAACTCCTGCGGAACGCACAGCGTGATGGGCGGCCTGACCGCCAACAACATCCGTTCCCTCGACATCGTCCTCGCCGACGGCACGCGCATGACCGTTGGGGCCACCAGCGACCAGGAGTTCGCGGCCATCGTCGCCCGCGGCGGCCGCCCGGCGCAGATCTATGCCGGGATGCGCCGCATCCGCGACCAGTACGCCCATGAGATTCGCCGCCGCTTCCCGAAAATCCCTCGCCGCGTCTCCGGCTACAACCTCGACGAACTGCTCCCCGAGCGCGGCTTTCATGTCGCGCGCGCGCTGGTCGGCGCCGAAGGCACGCTGGCCACCGTCGTAAGCGCCACGCTGGATCTGATGCACAGTCCGCCCTGCCGCCGCCTCGTGGTGCTGGCCTTCCCCGACGCCTTCCTCGCCGCCGATGCTGTGCCCGAAATTGCCACCTATGGCCCCATTGGCCTCGAAGGCCTCGATTTCATGCTGATCGACTTCATGCGCCGCAAGGGGCTCGCAGCCGAGCACATCGGGCTCCTGCCGGAAGGCGGCGGCTTCCTGCTCTGCGAATTCGGGGCCGAAACCCCTGAAGCAGCCGAAGCCAAAGCCCAGGAATTCCTGGCTGCTTCGTCCCGATTTTCCGTTGCGCCCATCAGCGGCCGCCTCTACTCAACAGCCGATGCCGCCCGCATCTGGTTCGTCCGCGAATCTGCTCTCGGTGCCATGGTCTTCGTCCCCGGCGAACCGCACGGCTGGGAAGGCTGGGAAGACGCCGCGGTGCCTCCCGAAAAGCTGGGCGCCTACCTGCGCCAGATCACGGATCTCATGCGTGAATTCGGCTACCGCAGCCCGCTCTACGGCCATTTTGGCCAGGGCTGCGTCCACTCACGCGTCAATTTCGATCTGGAAAGTGAGCCCGGCATCCGCAAATTCCGCGAATTCCTGGACCGCGCCACCGACATCGTGATCGCCCTCGGTGGCTCCATCTCCGGCGAACACGGCGACGGCCAGGCGCGCGGCGCCCTGCTGCCGAAGATGTTCGGAAACGAGCTGATGCAGGCCTTCCGCGAATTCAAGGCGCTCTGGGATCCCGACAACCGCATGAACCCCGGCAAGATGATCGACCCGATCCGGGTCTATCAGCCGGAAGAAGATCTGCGCCTCGGAGCAGGTTACGTGCCCGCGCATCCCGATACCTTCTTCCGCTTCCCCGCCGAGCACGGCTCCTTTGCCGAGGCAACGCTGCGCTGTGTTGGCGTCGGCGCCTGCCGCAAAGCGGGCGCCGGCACCATGTGCCCCAGCTACATGGCCACGCACGAGGAGCAGCACTCCACGCGCGGCCGCGCCCACCTGCTCTGGGAACTGCTCGAAGGAAAAGTGGTGAGCCCCGACTGGCACAACGAAAGCGTTCATGAGGCGCTCGACCTCTGCCTCTCCTGCAAAGCCTGCAAGAGCGAATGCCCCGTCAACGTCGACCTCGCCACCTATAAGGCCGAGTTTCTGGCGCATTACTACGGAGACCAGCTGCGCAGGCCGCAGCACTACGCCTTCGGATTCATGGACCGCCTGGCGCACTCGGCCTCTCTGATCCCCGGTGTCACGCCGCGGCTCGCGAATCTTTCCCTCTCCATACCCGGGATTTCGAGTGTCATCAAAGCCGCGCTGGGCATCGCACCGCAGCGCGATCTGCCGCAATTCGCCGCGCGCAGTTTCCAGAGTGAATGGCTGCCGGCGCATCGGCGACATGGGGTTTTGAAGGGGCGCGACTTTAGTCGTGCCCTAACCGGTCGCGAAAGGGATGGGGCTTCAGGCCCTGAGGGCCATTCTCTCCGGGCGGTCCTCTGGCCCGATACCTGGAACAACTACTACCACCCGCAGTCGCTCCACGCCGCCGCGCGTGCCCTCGCCTGTGCCGGATTCACTGTCGAGGTCCCGCGTAACCACGTCTGCTGCGGCCGACCTCTCTACGACTTCGGGTTCCTCCGCCAGGCCCGCGAATACCTGCTGAGTATCCTCCGCCAGTTCGCCCCGCAGATCGACGCCGGTCTTCCCTTCGTCTTCCTCGAACCGAGTTGCGCCAGCGTCTTTCGCGACGAACTGGTGAACTTCTTCCCCGAGGACGATCGCGCTCGCCGCCTGCGTGAGCAGACCCTCCTGCTCAGCGAATTCCTGGTTCGCCGCGCGCCGGATTTCCGGCCTCCCTCGCTCGCCGGGCGAAAGATCGTCCTCCACGGCCACTGCCACCACAAATCGCTGATGAAGATGACTGACGAGCTGGAGATCCTCCGCCGCACCGGCGCCGCAGTCGATCTTCTCGACTCCGGCTGCTGCGGCATGGCTGGCCCCTTCGGCTTCGAGCGCGAGAAATTCGAGGTCTCGCAGACGCTCGGCGAACGCGTTCTGCTGCCCGCGGTCCGCGCCGCCGCGCCGGATACGATCCTCGTCGCCGACGGCTTCAGCTGCCGCGAACAGATCGCCCAGAACAGCCCGCGCAGAGCGGTTCACTTTGCTGAAGTCATCGCGCCTGGCTAACGCGTCCGGGTTTCCGGACCCGGACCGCTTTGCTCTGTGCTTCTGCGGCGGCCTCTTCTGCCCTGAACTTTGCGATTCGTTCGATCAGCCTCACCGGAACCGGCTCGCCGAGCGGAACCTGGATCGTTCCTTTGCTCACTTTGTAGTTCTTCAGTTCGCCTGCAAAGGCTGCAACCAGGCGATTGTTGCCTGGATAGAGAGAGAAGTGCTCCTTCCACCCGGCAAAGAAAAGGATCGTGCGGCCGTGCAGCTTATAAGCGGGCATGCCGTACGAGATCGTCTCCTCCGCGTCCGGCATCGAGCGGCGGATCACCTCCCTGACCTGCTCGAGCGTGTTTCTGGAGACTTCGGGTTGCGAGGCAATGTACTCGTCGACGGACGAGGGTGTGCTCCTGGCCATGGCTGCTCTTTTCTCCTGCTCGCTGCGGGCGACAACTATACCCGCCGGCGCAATCATTTGTCACCAGCCAGTTGACACCACGCCCTCTCAGCCCATAAGGTGAATGCAGATGCAGGTTCGCGCCCATCGTCGTCATCACCACCATCATCACGTGACGAGCGTGCCGGCCAACTTCCGCATCCCAGGTTAGCAGAAAGCAAACCACCAGGATTGGAAAGCCCGCCGGCGCAGAGAGCGCTGGCGGGCTTTCATATTTCAGGAACAACATTCAAGGACGGAACATGACTGAACCGACAATCGATTTCGCCAAGATGGACGGACTGGTGCCGGGCATCGTGCAGGACGCGCGCACCGGCCAGGTGCTGATGCTGGGCTTTCTCAATGAAACCAGCTGGCGCAAAACCAAGGAATCCGGCTTTGTCACCTTCTGGAGCCGCACCCGCCAGAAGCTGTGGATGAAGGGCGAGACCAGTGGCAACCGCCTGCGTCTCGTGGAAGTCTCCACCGACTGCGACCAGGACGCGCTGCTCTTCCGCGTCGAAGTTGAAGGCGATGGTCTTGTCTGTCATGAGGGCACCGTCAGCTGCTTCACGCGAGCGCTGAACAACGGGGTGCGCGCATGAGTCAGAAACTCCGCCTCGGCATCCCCAAGGGCAGCCTGCAGGATGCAACGCTGGCCCTCTTCCGCCGCGCCGGCTGGAACATTTATGCCGATGGCCGTTCCTATTTCCCTTCCATCGACGACGGCGACATCGAGTGCATGCTGATCCGCGCCCAGGAGATGGCCCGCTACGTCGATCACGGCGTGCTCGACGCCGGCCTCACCGGCATTGACTGGGTCGTGGAAAGCGGTCTCGACGTCCGGAGCATCACCAGCCTTGTCTATGCGAAGCAGAGCCGCCGACGCGTCCGCTGGGTCCTCGCCGTTCCCGAAGCGTCAGACTGGCAGAAGGCCGAGGATCTTGCCGGCAAAACCATCGCCACCGAGCTCGTCGAAGTCACAAAGCGCTACTTCACCTCGAAGAACATCCCCGTCAAGGTCGAATTCAGCTGGGGCGCCACCGAAGTCAAGCCGCCGACGCTCGCCGATGCCATCGTCGAAGTCACCGAGACCGGCAGCTCGCTCCGCGCCAATCGCCTGCGCATCATCGACACCGTCATGGAAAGCGAGACGCACTTCATCGCCAACAAGGGGGCCTGCGCCGATCCCTGGAAGAAGCAGAAGATCGACAACATCGCCCTCATGCTGCGCGGCGCTATTGACGCCCAGGGACAGGTGGGCCTCATGCTCAATGTCGAAAAGGAGAATCTCCCGACCGTCCTCGCAGTTCTCCCCGCGCTCCATTCCCCCACCGTCTCCGAGCTGAGCGATTCGAACTGGGTCGCCGTCAATACTATCCTCGAAGAGAGCACCGTGCGCGAGGTCATTCCCAAACTCAAAGCGGCCAGGGCAACGGGCATCGTCGAGTACCCTCTCAACAAGGTGGTGCTGTGAGGATACTCCGCACATCTGGCCGGGGAACGCCGGTGGCTCTGGAAGCCATTGCCGGGCTCACCGACCGCCGCAACGCGAGCTACGAATGCGTGCTGCCTCAGGCCCGGCGCATCGTCGACGCGGTGCGCCGCGGCGGCAATGCCGCGCTCCTGCGTCTCCGCGGCAAACTGGATGGGATTCCATCGCAGTCTCCATTACGAATTTCCGAAGAGGAGCTGCGGACCGCGTGGGATCGGACTCCCGAGCCTCTGCGTCAGGCTCTGAAAACCGCCGCGAAGAACATCCGCGGCTTCGCTACCCGCCAGTTGCCCCGCGACTTCGACCTCAAACCGGCGCGCGGCGCCGTCACCGGCCAGCGCGTGATCCCTGTCGCATCCGCAGGATGCTACGTCCCCAGCGGCCGCTATCCGCTGCCTTCCACGCTGCTCATGACCGTGATTCCCGCTCAGGTCGCCGGGGTCGAACGCATCGTGGTGGTTTCGCCCAGGCCCGCAAAGGAAACCCTCGCCGCCGCGGCCCTGCTGGGCGTGAAGGAGTTCTACCGCATCGGCGGAGCCCACGCCGTCGCCGCTCTTGCGTATGGCACGGAGAGCATTCCGCGCGTCGACAAAATTGTTGGCCCCGGCAATGCCTGGGTGACGGCGGCCAAGAAACTCGTCGCCTTCGACTGCGCCATCGACATGCTCGCCGGCCCGACGGAGATCGTCGTCACCAGCGAAGACGGCGATCCGGCCGCCATCGCCGCTGACCTGGTCGCGCAGGCGGAGCACGACCCCGATGCCGTTGCCATTTTCATCACCAGCCAGGCGGCCCTCGCAAAGGCCGTTACCGCGGAAGTGAAGCAGCGCATGCGCGGGAACAAAGTTGCCAGACAGTCGATCACCCATCGCGGCGCGGCCATCGTCACCCGCTCGGCCGACGAGGCCCGCGACCTGACCAACCGCATCGCGCCTGAACACCTGACCGTCGACAGTGCCGCCGATCTTGCCTGGGTCCGCAATGCCGGCTCGGTCTTCATCGGCCGCTGGTCGGCGCAGCCCCTCGGCGACTACGTCTCCGGCCCCAACCACACGCTGCCCACCAGCGGCCTGGCCCGCACCCGCGGCGGCCTCAGCGTTCTGGATTTTGTGAAACTCGTGACCATTCAGGAATACACCGAAGAAGGCATCCGGCGGCTTGGGCCCGCGGCCATTCGCCTCGCGAATGCCGAAGGCCTCGTCGGCCATGCGGAAGCGATCGGCGCACGAGGGACCCATGAATAAGCCAACCTTGCAGGATCGCGCTGTTTTGAAGGGGCACGGCTTCACCCGTGCCGAGGAACAGCCCGAAAGTTACCGGGCTTCAGCTCCTGAGGCTAACGCCGGCCCGGAGCCTTCCTCCACCAGCCCTCAACCGTCCGCTGCCGTCCGCCGCATGAAAGAGTACCACCCGCCGCTGGGCGACCGCAGCGGGTTGCGTCTCGATTTCAACGAGAACACCTTCGCCTGCTCGCCTCGCGTGCTCGATGCTCTGGGCCGCATCTCCGGCGGTGACCTCACCCGCTATCCGGAACGCGAGCCGGTCGAGCGCAGCGTTGCCAGGCATCTCGGGCTCGATCCCGCTCAGGTGCTCCTCACCAACGGGGTCGACGAAGCGATCCACGTGCTCTGCCAGACGTATCTGGATGCCGGCACGGAACTGCTCCTCCCTGTCCCCACCTACACGATGTACGAGGTCTACGCCTCGGGCACGCCCGCGCGCGTCGTGCGCGTCCCGGCGGAGAACGGCTTCCGCTTCCCGCTCGGTGCTCTCCTCAATGCCATCGCGCCCGCCACGCGACTGATCGCGATCGCCAATCCCAACAGCCCCACCGGCCAGACGCTTGCGCGGGAAGATCTGCTGCGCGTCATCGATGCCGCGCCCCATGCCGCCGTCCTCGTCGACGAGGCCTACTTCCATTTCTTCGGCGAAACGATGGTCGATCTTATCGGCCGCCTGCCCAATGTAATCGTCGCCCGCACATTTTCCAAGGCGTACGGACTCGCCGGCCTGCGCCTCGGTGTTTTGTGCGCTCCGGAAGAACAAATGCACTGGATGCGCCGCGCCATCTCGCCTTACAGCGTCAACTCCGTTGCCCTGGCCTGCCTCACCGCCGCGCTGGAGGACGAAGAATACCTGCTCTGGTACACCGGCGAAGTCCTCGCCGCCCGCGGGGATTTCGAATCCGCGCTCGACCGCCTGCGCCTGCCCTACTGGCCTTCCCAGGCCAATTTCGTCCTCGTCAATATCGGTTCGAGGCACCGCGAATTTGTGCACTCCATGCGGACCCGAAACGTTCTGGTGCGCGACCGCTCCGCCGATCCGGGCTGCGACGGCTGTGTTCGCATCACCATCGGCACCCGCGAGCAGACGCAGCAGGGCATCGCCGCGCTCGCCGAATCCCTCGCGGAAATCGGCTGGTCCGCAGCCCAGTCCGGAGTCGAAGCATGAACGGAAAACGCACAGCCTCCATCGACCGCAAGACCGCCGAAACCGACATTCACCTGAAGCTCACCATCGAAGGCCAGGGCCGCTACAGCGTTTCCACCGGCATCCGCTTCTTCGATCACATGCTCGAGCTTTTCACGCGCCATGGCGCCTTCGACCTCGAACTTGCCTGCAAAGGCGACCTCGACGTCGATCAGCACCACACGGTCGAGGACGTGGGCATCGCGCTCGGCGAAGCCTTCAACCAGGCGCTGGGCGATAAGCGAGGCATTCTGCGCGCCGGCTATTTCCTCATGACGATGGACGAGACCCTCGGCCTCGCCGCTGTCGATCTCAGCGGCCGCGCCGCGCACCACGTCGAGACCAGAGTCCGTACCCGCCTCGTTGGCGACCTGCAGTCGGAGCTGGTCGAGGATTTCTTCGAAGGCTTCGCCCGCGGCGCCCGCGCCAATGTCCACGTGAAGACGATGTACGGCCGCTCCAGTCACCACAAAATCGAGGCGCTCTTCAAAGCCTTCGCCCGCGCCCTGCGCTTTGCCTGCTCACGCGATCCGCAGCTCGGAGAAATGCTGCCCAGCACGAAAGGACTGCTGTGATCGCCGTCGTCGACTATAAAGCCGGCAATCTCACCTCGGTGATGAAGGCCGTCCGCACCGCAGGTGCCGATCTCGGAGTCGAGCCTGTCCTCACCGACGATCCTGCCGTCGTCCTGCTGTCCGGGAAGATCATCCTGCCCGGTGTGGGCCACTTCGCGGCAACGCAGTTTCTCGAAAAGCACGGCCTGAAGGCGGCCATTCGGGAGAAGATCGCCGCCGGAGTTCCGTTCCTTGGCATCTGCGTGGGCCTGCAGTGGCTCTTCGCCGGCAGCACGGAAGCCCCGGAATGCGCCGGCCTCTGCGCCTTGCCGGAACTTTGCGACCGTTTCGCACCCGGCAGGAAAGTTCCCCACGTCGGCTGGAACTCCCTCTCCCTGCGGCCCGGCTCGCGCCTCTTCGCCGGTATTCCCGACGGCAGCTTCGTCTATTTCACCCACTCGTATCGCGCACCCCTGACAAACGCCACCGTAGCCGTTACAGAATATGGCGAGCCCTTCAGCGCCGCTGTCGAATGCGGCAACATCATGGGCGTCCAGTTCCACCCGGAAAAGTCCGCCGAAACCGGTCTGCGCCTGCTCCGCAATTTCCTGGAGCTGCCGCCGTGCTGACCAAACGCATCATCGCCTGCCTCGACGTCAACGCCGGCCGCGTGGTCAAGGGGGTGCAGTTCGTCGATCTGGTCGATGCCGGCGATCCCGCTGAGCTGGCCGCTCGTCACGCTGCTTCCGGAGCCGACGAGATCGTTCTCCTCGACATCACCGCTACGCACGAGGGGCGCGGCACCTTGCTCGAGACCGTGCAGCGGACCGCACGGCGCCTTTTCGTTCCCTTCACCGTCGGCGGAGGCATTCGCACCGCCGATGATGCCGCCGCGGTCTTCGACGCCGGCGCCGACAAGGTCAGCATCAACTCCGCGGCTCTCGCCCGCCCCGAGCTCATCGGCGAGATCGGATCGAAATTCGGCGCCCAGGCCGTCATTGTCGCCATCGATGTGCGCCGCGGCGCGAGCGGCGATCCCATCCGCAACGCGGAAGTCTATGTCGCCGGAGGCCGCAAGCCCACGGGCCGCCGCGCCGTCGAATGGGCCCGCGAAGCCGAAGAGCGCGGCGCCGGGGAAATTCTCCTCACCTCCATGGACGCGGATGGTACCCGCGCCGGCTTCGACTGCAAACTGACCGCCGCGGTCAGCGATGCCGTGCAGATCCCCGTCATAGCCTCCGGAGGAGCCGGCAACGCCCGGCACTTCACCCAGGTCTTCCGGGAAGGCAAAGCCGACGCCGCCCTCGCCGCCAGCATCTTCCACTTCGGCATCCACGACGTCCGCGCGCTCAAGGAAGAACTCCTCCGCGACGGCATCCCTGTGAGGCTCCCGTGCTGATTCCCTCCATCGACCTGATGGGCGGCCGCATCGTTCAGCTCGAGCGCGGCGAAGAACTCCGTCTCGCCTTCGACGACTTCGATTACTGGATCGCCCGCTTTTCCTCATACCCTCTCGTCCAGCTCATCGATCTGGACGCCGCGAAGCGCCTCGGCGACAACCGCGCTCTCCTCTCGCAGATCGCCCGCCGTTTGCCCGTCCAGGTGGGCGGCGGCATCCGTAACGCCGAGGAGGCGCAGCGCCTTCTCGGCCTGGGCGCGCGCCGCGTCATTTTCGGTTCGGCGCTGTTTCACGACACCGGCGTCAACACGGAATGCGCCGCCGCGGTTTCCGCCGCCATCGGTCCCGAACAATTCGTCGCAGGCATCGATACAAAGGCCGGCCGCATCGCCGTCCGTGGCTGGCAGGATCAGGTCAGCGTCACGCCCGCCCAGGCCATCGCCGCTCTCGAGCCATATTGCGGCGCCTTCCTGTACACCCACGTGGATACCGAAGGAACCATGCGCGGATTTCCCATGGACGTTGCCCGGGAACTCCGCTCGGCCACGACGCGCCAGCTCATCGTCGCCGGAGGCATCCGCGAGCAGGCCGAAATCGATGCCCTGCATGCGATGGGTGTTGATGCCGTCGCCGGCATGGCCGTATACTCCGGACTGCTCGCCACCTGAAATCACGCGAACCCGCGCAATGTCCCCCCCCACGCGGAATATGTTCTAAGCTGATACGTCCGGTTCGGTGGGAGGACCGCCATGACTCCAAAATCGAACTCTCTGCGGATCGCAAGACGGCTGGAAGAGGCGGGGTTCTCCGACATTGTCCAGATCCGCAACAAGGTCCTTGAACTGCGGGCGGCCGGTCAGCCCGTTCACGCTTTTCATGGCGGCGAGCCGTTCTTTGAGACGCCGGAGACGATCAAATACGCGGGCATCCGTGCCCTGGTCGAGAATCGCACCCACTATGCGCCCTCCTCCGGCATTGAGCCGCTGCGCGAGGCCATCGCCCGCAAGCTCCAGTCCAAAAACCGCATTCCAGCGAACGCCAGCGAGGTGCTCGTCACCGCCGGCGGAGCCCATGCGCTCTACTCCGCGTTTCAGACCGTCCTCGATCCCGGCGACGATGTCCTGCTCTTCTCGCCTTACTGGACCCCGATCCGCGACATGATCACCATGGCCCAGGCGCGCCCCGTCATGGTGCCCACGGCCACCGCGCGGCGCAACGGCCTCACCTCCGCCCTCGAGCACTTCTCCACGCCGCCCACCCGCGCCCTCTACTACAACACGCCGCAGAACCCTACGGGATTCGTTTTTTCGCGGCAGGAAGCCGAGGAGGTCGCGGCCTTCGCTAAGCGCCGCAACCTGGTGGTCTTTGCCGACGAGGCCTACGAAGACCTCGTCTACGAGGGCGAACACATCTCCATCGCTTCGCTGCCTGGCATGGCCGAGCGAACCATCACCGCCTACACCTTCTCCAAGACCTATGCCATGACCGGCTGGCGTGCCGGTTACGTCACCGCCCAGGAGCCCTTCATGACCGGGCTCCGCAAGACGGTTCTTTACTCGACGAACGGGGTTTCCACGCCCACGCAGTTTGCCGCCCTGGAAGCTCTGGCCACGCCGCAGAGCACCATCGCCGCCCGCCTGGAGGAATACCGCCAGCGCCGCGATCTTCTCGTCCAGGGACTGAACGAGCTTGGCCTCGAGTGCGAACTGCCCGCCGGGACCTTCTACGCTCTGCCGTGCGTTACCAGCCTTCATAAGGACAGCCGCCGCGTCGCCAACCTTTTCCTCGAAAAGGCGCACGTCGCCACCATTCCCGGGGTGGTCTTTGGCGCGCAGGGTGAGGGCAGTGTACGCTTCAGTTATGCCGTCGCGCTCAATGAGATTGAGTCCGGTCTGCAGGCCCTCCGCAAATTCCTCCGCTGATTCCCGTGCTTTTTTGGTTGCCAGGCGATGAAATTGCCGTAATTTCGGCATCGAAATACCGGGTACCAGAGTCCCATACAACAGTGGCATTTGCCGTTAAATCATTCACCGGCCGGAGTTTCTATTCGCGTGTTTTCATCTCGTCTGATGTGGCTGCCGATCCTCTGTGTGTTCGCCTTTGTCTTTCCGGCAGCCTTCGCGCAGGCTCCCATCGAACCCTCGCTGCCCGAAGCGCCTCTCCCGCATAGCCGTGTATTGTTTCTGTTTCCAGGCTTCGAAACCGTTCAGGACCCCAACATTCCCGTTGCCACGCTGCGCGTCCCGCAGAAGTTCGAAATGGCCTGGCGCAAAGTCCTCGATCCCTCTTTCCTCGTGGAATCGGCGATGTTCGCCGGCTTCGACCAGCTCGCCGGCTATGGACCGCGCTACGGCTCGGGACCGGGTTCGTTTGCCCAGCGCTTCGGCTACAACGCCGGGAATCTGGCGTCAACGTTCTTCTTCACCGATGGAGTATTGCCGACCCTCTTCCATCAGGATCCGCGCTATTTCCGCAAAGGCGAGGGCCCTTTTGCATCTCGCGTCTGGTGGGCGCTGCGCAGCGAGTTCGTGGCCTTCAGCGACCAGGGAACGCAGATGCCGAACTACGCCAACATGATCGGCTTTGGTATGTCGACTGCTCTCAGCAACGCCTATTCACCCGCGAGCAGCAACAACTTCGACAGCACCATGGAGCGTTACGGCATCAAGATCGGATTCAGTTTCGCGCTCAACGTCATGCGTGAGTTCGGCGGCATCAGCAAGCCGGAAAAGCATCAGCGCGAACGCTGAAGCGCCCCCCGAGTTCTCGCCGGACTTCCACGAGTACCTGCGGACCCCTCGCACGGTACCATGGAAGCACTCCGGACAGAGAGGTCCCTGCTCTCCCGTGCTGAAGGTTGGCGTCCCCGAAGCTGTCGATCCCGAACTGCGCCGCCTGCTCCCGGCCGGCATCGCGCTCGAAGTGATTCCGGCCTGGCCGCAGCGTGAATTCGAAGTTGAGTTCTGGATTGTCCCGCCGCTGCAGAAGCAGGCCGAGCAGGCCTGGCCCTGGCTGCGCGGGGTACGCGTGGCTCAGGCTGTACTTGCCGGCGTCGATGGTCTGCTCCGGTTCCTGCCGCGCGACCTGATCCTCTGTGATGCGCGCGGCGCCCACAGCATTTCCACAGCGGAATGGGTCCTTACCGCCATCCTCGCCTCGCTCAAGTTCCTGCCTTTCTACAGCGACCTGCAGCGCACGGGCCTCTGGTCGCGCCGCAGGGAGGCGGAAACGCACTATCGTGCCCTCCATGGCGTCTCCGGCCCTCTCTATCCCCATGTTCTTGTCGAGGAACTCAGCGGCAAGCGCGTTCTTATCATTGGCTACGGCGCCATCGGGCGTGCCGTCGAAGACCGCCTCCTGCCCTTCGGAGTCGAGATCGTCCGCGTCGCCCGCAGCGCGCGCGACGGAGTCTTCGGTGTCGAGAGCCTCTCCGAGCTGCTGCCGGACGCTGACATCCTCGTCCTCATCGTCCCCTCCACCAGTGAGACCACGGGCATGATCGGGGCGAAAGAACTGGCGTCGATGAAGCAGGGTGCGCTGCTCGTCAATGCCGCCCGCGGTACCGTAGTAGATGCGGACGCGCTGCTCGGCGCACTGCAAGGCGGCCGCATCCGCGCAGCTCTCGACGTGACGGATCCCGAGCCCCTTCCCGAGGGCCATGCCCTCTGGAGAGCGCCCAACCTGCTCCTCACGCCACACGTCGCCGGCTCCACGCCCATGTTCATGAGCCGCGCCATGCGGATTGCGTCGGCTCAGATCGTCCGCTGGATGCGCGGCGAGCCGCTCGAGAATGTCGTCACAGGAGAATACTGACGGAACGGGCAGCCCTTCAGCGCAACCCGTTCCCCGGCCACTCGTACGCCACCACGCCCAGGTCATTGAGCACCTGCATCGTGGCTTCCACGTTGCGGCGCACCTGGGTGCGGTCCTGCCGCGGAACCGTGGGATCTTCTTCGACCGCGATCACTCGCCCGTAGGGCCAGGTGTCTTCCGGCAAGGCTGCCAGCGCTTCGGGCAGGTCGGAAAGCCGCAGGTCCAGCACCCGCCTCCTCGCCGCCACCGGCCGCAGCAGATCGCTGCCCGGGCTGTTCACCGGCCCATTGTCCGGATACAGCATGCTCAGGCTCACCGTCGACTTGCTGACGATCAGAAACGGATTCGTCCAGCTCTGGCGCGTGTGGATCGCCATGTAGGTGTTCTTCGACGGCAGCGGAATATTCTCCAGCTGCTGGCGATCCTGGTCCTCAGCCGCGGCTGCAGCGCGAGCCTTCGCCTCGGCCTTTTCCCGCGCGGCTACGGCGGCCTTGACGGATTCATGGGGTGAACGTGAACAGCCGCTCAGAGCAAAAACCAGCAGGAGCGCGCTGGTGGGTACAGCGAGCAGTTTCATCATTCGGGGGTGGTAATGCAACCAGAACTCCGGCTTCAGAATATCAAAGCCTCGCCGCAAACCCGCATCCTGGCTGCCTGTTTACGCCCTCTGCACAACTCCCAGGTCACGCTGGCCCCATTTCAATGCGTCGCATCCAGAGGCTAGAATCGTCCGGTGAAGACCAGCCTCTTCGACCTCTACAAGGTCGGTATCGGCCCCTCCAGTTCCCACACCATGGGTCCCATGCGTGCCGCGCGCCGCTTCGCCCTCGAACTCAGCGAGGCCGGTCTGATGCCTCAGGTTGCGTCGCTGCGCGTGGAACTCTACGGCTCGCTGGCTCTCACCGGCCAGGGACACGGTACCGACCGCGCCATCCTCCTCGGCCTCAGCGGCGAAGAGGCCGCGACCATCGATCCTGCCACCATCGCCCCGAAACTCGCCGGAATCCGCCGCTCCGGCTGTCTTGTTCTCCTCGGCTTCCACCCCATCCCGTTCCGCGAGCCGGATCACCTGCTCTTCCTGCGCGACCAGATGTTTCCTCCCGCTGCCCGGACCCGGCACCCCAACGGCGTCCGCTTCGGCGCTTTCGACGCCTCCGGCAATCTGCTCCTCGCCTGCACCTTCTTCTCCATTGGCGGCGGATTCATCATTGCCGACGGCGAGCAGGCTGCCCCCACGCAAACCTCCGCCGACGCTCTGCCTTTCCCTTTTGCCAGTGCCGCCGACATGCTCCGCATGGCCGCCGGCTCGAGCCTCGCCATCTGGCAGCTCATGCTCGCCAATGAATGCGCCCTGCGCAGCGAGCAGGAGGTCCGCGCCGGCATCCTGCATATCTGGTCTGCCATGCAGGCCTGCATCGAGCGCGGCCTGGTCACCGAAGGCATTCTCCCCGGCGGCCTCAGCGTACGCCGCCGCGCGCCGCACCTTGCTGCGCGCCTGCGGGCAAAGGGCTCCGTCGATCCCCTCGCACCGCTCGACTGGATCTCCGTCTACGCCATGGCGGTCAATGAAGAGAACGCCGCCGGCGGCCGCGTCGTCACCGCGCCCACCAACGGAGCCGCCGGAGTGATTCCCGCCGTCGCCCGGTATTACCGGGATTTCACCCCCGCCACAGACCAGGAAGGCATCTTCCGCTACTTCCTCACCTCCGCCGCCATCGGCGTGCTTTATAAGGAGAACGCCTCCATCAGCGGAGCCGAAGTCGGCTGCCAGGGTGAAGTCGGCGTCGCCTGCTCCATGGCTGCCGGCGGACTTGCCGCCGCCCTCGGCGGCTCCAACGGCCAGGTCGAACACGCCGCGGAAATCGCCATGGAGCACAACCTCGGCATGACCTGCGATCCCATCGGCGGCCTCGTCCAGATCCCCTGCATCGAGCGCAATGCCATGGGCGCGGTCAAGGCCGTTCAGGCCTGCCGCATCGCCATGAATGAAAGCGAAGGCCACAAAGTCTCCCTCGATCAGGTCATCCGCACCATGTACCTCACCGGCCTCGACATGCAATCGAGATACAAGGAGACTTCCCTCGCCGGCCTGGCGCTGAACGTCATCGAATGCTGAAGGGATTATCCTCGCCACCAACTCCCGCTACGCAATTGCCGAAAATCCAGGAAGGGCATGAGGCTACGGCTCCTGAACGATCCTTCCCCAGCACACCACGCAGTCGTATCGCATCGTCACCACGCCCTGGCGCGCGTTCTCCTCGAAGAGCCGCGCCAGCGCCGCCCTCATCTCCTCGAAGCGAGGATGCCCCGGCTGCGGTATATAGGAAGCCGAGAGCGTTCGTCCCTCCAGAGCCTCGCGCGTCAGCATCTGGCGATTCGCGAAAACGGCGCACTGCATCTGCGCCGGAGCGAAGAACTGCGCGAGACGCCTTCTCCCCACATGCTGTTCCTTCACGTGCAGGTAATCGATCCCGAATTCCCTCAGCAATTGCTCGTACCCGTCGTGAAACGCGTCTCCGCCGAGGTGCCTGTTGTTGTAGATCGCCGCGCACCATCCGCCCGGCTGCAGTTCCTGGGATCCCCCGGGGCGAAGAATCCGCGCAAACTCCATCCGCGCCCGCTTCAGATCGAACCAGTGCATCGCCTGCGCCACGGTAATCAGGTCGACGGATCCGTCAGGCAGCCCTGGCGCCTCGGCGGTGCCCTCAACGCACCGCAGCTTCGGATACTCCCGCGCGAGCTCCGCGCACGCCGCGCGCATCTCCGCATTCGGCTCCACGGCAATCACCGGAAAGCCGGCCTGAAGAAAGATCGCCGACAGCAATCCAGTCCCCGCGGCAATATCCGCAACGACGGCGTCGCTGCTCAGCCCGCACTCGCTTCGCAGCCGATCGACAATCTCCACCGGATATCCCGGCCGAAACTGCCGGTAACTTTCCACCCGTCCACTGAACCGTTCCGCTGGATTCTTCAGCACTTCCGGCACCTGCAATGGAAAGTCCGCCCGGCGATGGCGCACTCTTCCTTGCTCTATCTCTTCAGCACTGTCAGCAGCATCGCCTGCACGCCATTCCAGGTGATCTGCACGCCAATACACAGCAGTACGAATGCCATCACCCTCAGAATCCCGTGCGCGGTCTGCGGAGAAACCTTCGCTGCGATGGCAGGGGCGTAGCGATAACAGAAGTACACGCAGACGCTCAGCAGCACCACCGCCAGCACGATCCCCGCGTGCGCGGCAATGTCCGGCAGTAACTTCCCCCGTGAAGCGTGCGCGCTCAGCGTCACCATCACCACGACGCAGCCCGGCCCTGCTGTCAGTGGAAATGTGAAGGGATAGAAAACCTTCTGCTCCAGCGATCCCAGCGGAGCTTTCACTTCCGACTGCCCCCTGGCCTCCTCGTCTCTTTCGTTCAGCAGCGTCCAGCCCATCGCCGCGAGCACCAGCCCTCCGGAGACCTGCATCACCGGCAGCGAGATGCCGAAAAAGCGGAGCATCGCCGCCCCCGCCAGTTCAACCGCCACCAGGAACAATGTGGTGCTGATGGCAATCCTGCGCGCCAGCGTGCGATAAACGGCGGGTGGCGCCGGGCCAACCAGTCCGAGAAAAACCAGCGAGGAGCCCAGCGGATTGACCAGCGGCAGCAGCGCCGTAAAAGAAAGGCCGAAGAAATTTGCCAGTTCGCCCACGGCGATCAGAATAGCAGTCCGCCGATTCGCTGATTCCCGGACTATTCCCAGCCCGGCGGCCGCCTGTCACCCCACAGCTTCCACTGCCATCGCCACCGAATTCCCTCCGCCCAGGCACAGCGCCACGATACCCCGCCGCGCCTGGCGCTGCATCATTGCATGCAGCAGCGTCACCAGCACCCGCGCGCCGCTCGCTCCAATCGGATGGCCAATCGCCACCGAGCCCCCGTTCACGTTCACCTTCTCCAGAGGGATGCCCAGCTCGCGCGTCACCGCGATCGCCTGTACCGCAAAAGCCTCGTTCAGCTCGAAGAGATCGACTTCGCCCACCGACCATCCGGCTCGCGCCATCACCTTGCGCACCCCCTTCACCGGCGCCATCATCACCCACTTCGGATCGATCCCGCTCGTTGCCTGCGCCACGATGCGCGCCATCGGCTTCAGGCCGAGTTCCTTCGCCTTCGCTGCCGCCATCACCACCACCGCGGCCGCCGCGTCGTTCACTCCCGGAGCATTTCCCGCCGTCACGGTCCCGTCTTTTTTGAATGCCGGCTTCAGCGCGCGCAGCGCTTCGAGGCTCGCATCCCCGCGCACCGACTCATCGCGTTCGAACAGAGTCGCTGCCTGGCCCTTCTTCTTTGCCGGAATCTCCACCGGCACCATCTCCTCCGCGAAGCGCCCCTCGCGCCACGCCGCGGCAGCTCTGCGGTGCGACTCCAGCGCGAAAGCATCCTGCTCCTCCCGCGTGATCCCGTATTTCTCCGCCACCAGCTCCGCCGTCTGTCCCATGTGGAAGTCGTTGTACATATCCCACAGCCCGTCGTGCACCATCGAATCGACGATCTGCCCGTTCCCCATGCGGTAGCCGCTGCGCGCCTGCGGCAGCAGATAGGGCGCGTTGGTCATCGACTCCATGCCGCCGGCCACCACGATCTCCGCGTCGCCGGTCCGGATCGACTGCGCCGCCAGCGCCACGGCCCGCAGTCCCGATCCGCACACCATGTTCACCGTCACCGCGCTCACCTCCGGCGGCAATCCGCCGTAGAGCGCCGCCTGCCGTGCGGGGTTCTGCCCCAGTCCCGCCGACACCACATTGCCCAGGATGCATTCATCCACCTGCTCCGGCTGTAACTGCGCGCGCTTCACCACCTCGCGCACGGCCACCGCGCCCAGCTTCGTGGCGGAAAGATCGGAGAGCGCCCCCTGGAATTTCCCTACCGGCGTCCGCGCGCCGGAAACAACCACCGTCTCATTCATATGTATTTCCTCTTTCGATGCGCCCCTGCCCGCTCGTGCTCTGTCGCTGCCCGCATCCGAAGTTGAAGAACGGATTCCCGAACTCGATCCCGGAGATGGCACACTGGTCAGAACACGCAGCAACCGACAGGAAGATACCAGAGAGCAAGGTCCCGATGCACGATCCATCGCCTCCATCCATCGCGGCGCCGCGCAGCCGTTTCGCATCCACCGTCGCTCCGTGGTGGCATGCGGGGCTGCTGATCCTGCTGCTCGTCGGCGTCTCTGCGCTCAGTACTCGCCAGGCGCATCGCCAGGGAATGAGCGCCCACCACGCCGAGCGCTACCTCGTCGGCATGGCCTTTGAGTGGGTCATGCTGCTGCTCGTCTGGTGGGGTCTGCGCATGCGCCGCGTCTCGCTCGCGGAGATCATCGGCTTTCGCCGCGGCCCGCGCGCCTTCGCTGAAGATCTCGCCGCCGCGGCGATCTTCTGGATCATGGCCATGATCGTCCTTGCAGCCATCGGCATTCTGCTGAAGCTTCTGCATTTCTCTGCACCCCAGAGAACGCTGGCCGCGCTCGCCCCCGGCACGCCGCTCGAGATGCTGCTCTGGATCGCGCTCAGCCTCTCCGCGGGCTTCTGCGAGGAGACTCTCTTCCGCGGCTACTTCTTCCGTCAGTTCGCATCCGCCGGTCATCGCATCTGGATCGGCGTCGTCATCTCTTCGCTGCTCTTCGGCATCGGTCACGGATACGAAGGCGCCGCCGGTATGATCGCCATCGCCGCATTCGGCGCGCTCTTCTGCGCGCTGGCCCTGGCCCGCAACAGCCTTCGCCCCGGCATGATCGCGCATGCCTGGCACGACATCTTCACCGGAGTCGCGCTCGCTCTCCTCCATCGGACTCACCATTTGTGAGTCCACGCGTCCGCTGATGTGACACGCGCGATTCCGAACGAGAAAAGTTGTAGCCAAAATTTCAATTTTTCTCTTGACACTCATTCGGCGGAACTCTATACATTCGTTAACTGCAACATTTATGTTGCAGACTTCGATGTGAACATCGAAAAGGGAGAATAGAAAAAATGGCAACCAAAAAGGCAGCTAAGAAACCGGCGAAGAAGGCAGCAAAGAAGACCGCGAAGAAAAAGTAAGCCATCCACGGCAACACCACGGGGGGACGCGACGAGCGTCCCCCCGCTGCTTTTGGCCGCTGTTTTCGCGCCTTCGAACCTATGTTGCCGCCATTCCCCTGCTCGGTTCCTTCCTGGCCGGATCTTTCCTGACCGCTTCTCCCCGATCGCTGTACCCTGTTAGCTGTGACACGCCGCCGCTGGATCGCCGATACCTGGGATGAAGCCACGGCCTCGATTGCCGGCAATCAGGCGGCACATCTCATCCGCGTGCTGCGCGCGCAGCCGGGAATGGAGTTCGATATCGTCGCCGGTGGGCGCGTCTGGCACAGCGTCCTCGCCGGCATCTCGGGCGACGAGGTCCGCTTCAATCTCATCGCTGAAGTCGAAGCCGAACCCGCGCTGCCCGTCACGCTGCTTCTCTCCGTCTTCAAATTTGATCGTATGGAATGGGCGATCGAGAAAGTTACCGAGCTGGGAGCCGACTGCGTCGTGCCCATCCTCGCCCGCCGCAGCGACAAGCATCTGGTTCAGGCCGCGGCCGCGCGCACGGAGCGCTGGCGTCGCCTCGCACGCGAAGCCTCAAAGCAGTCCCGCCGCTCCGATGTTCTGCGCGTCGAGGATCCGGAGCAGCTCAGGACTGCGATCCGGCGCAGCGAAAATGCTCTTCGCCTCGTCCTTGCCGAGCAGGAGCGTTCCACGACTCTGCACCGCGCCCTCACCGAGGCGCTGGCTGCGGCCGGCGACGAGGTGCCGCCCATCCTGCTCGCGGTGGGACCCGAAGGCGGCTGGACGGCCGAAGAAGAAGGTCTGTTCGACGCGGAGAACTGGAAGCCGGTCAGCCTTGGCCCGCGCATCCTGCGCGCGGAAACCGCCGCCATCACCGCGCTGGCTGTAGCCGCGGCTCTGCTCGAATAACTCTGCAGCGCAAGCCGGCTTCTTCTGACTGCCGGTACTTTGGTTACCCGATGCTCACCCTGACCAGGTTCTCCGCCGGTTTCAGGAGAACATCTCCTTGACCTTATCGAGCAGGCCCCGCGAAGTCGGCGTATTCTCCACCGTCACCGTCTCGCCCAGCTCGCGCAGCAGTTCCTTCTGCGCTTTGGTCAGCTTCGTCGGTGTCCGCACCACGACCTGCGCAATCAGATCGCCGCGCCCGTACTCGTTCAGGTGCGGCACGCCCCTGCCGCGGATGCGGAACTCCTGCCCGCTCTGCGTGCCCTCGGGAATCTTCAGCTTCACTTCGCCGTCGAGTGTTGCCACAGCGATCTCCGTGCCCAGCGCCGCCTGCGGAAACGAAATCGGAATCATGCAGTGCAGATCGTTTCCCTCGCGCTCAAAGAACTTGTGGTGCTTCACGCGCAGCACGATGTACAGATCGCCCGCCGGCCCGCCGAACCGTCCCGCGTCGCCCTCGCCCTGGTAGCGAATGCGCGTGCCGTCTTCCACGCCCGCCGGAATGTTCACCAGAAGCTCGTGCTCGTGCTCCACGCGCCCTTCGCCCCGGCAGTGCAGGCACGGATCGCTGATGACGGTCCCCGTCCCGCCGCACGCATTGCAGGTCCGCGCAATCGAGAAGAATCCCTGCTGGTACCGCACCTGCCCGCGGCCCGCGCAGTGCGGGCACGTCGAAGGCCCGCGCCCGGTCGCCGTTCCTGTCCCCCGGCAGTCCTTACAGGCCTCCATCCGCTGCACGGTCACCTTCGTCTCTTTCCCGAAGACCGCTTCTTCAAACTCGATGGTCAGATCGTGGCGAACATCGCGGCCCTTCTGCACGCGCGAAGCGCGCCGGTTCCCGCCCATGTTGAACATCTCGCCGAACAGATCGCCGAAGATGTCTCCGATGTCCTGCGCGCCGGCAAAGGGGCCGCCGTCAGACCCCGCTCCGCTGACACCCGCGTGTCCGTAGCGGTCGTAGGCCGCCCTCTTCTGCGGATCGCTCAGCACCTGATACGCCTCGCTGCACGCCTTGAAGCGCTCTTCCGCCTCCGCATTGCCGGGGTTGCGGTCCGGATGATGCTGTAACGCCATCTTGCGGTACGCCGCCTTCAGCTCCTGATCGGTGGCGCTGCGCGATACACCCAGCACTTCGTAATAATCGGCTTTGGTCACGTTTCCCGTTCTGCTCATGCTTCCTTTTGCTGTCCGTTCGAGGCGACGCGCACCAGAGCCGGCCGCAGCAGGCGCTCCCGAATCCTGTACCCGCGGCGCACTTCCTCGAATACCTGATGATCCGGCACGTCGCTGCGTTCCACCATCTCCAGCGCCTCGTGCACCCGCGGATCGAAGATCGCGCCCACCGCTTCCACCGGCTGTACGTTCAGCGAGCGCAGCGCCTCTTCCATCTGCTTCACAATCAGCTCCACGCCCTGCCGCAGCTGCTCCGCGGAGCCCGTCGACTTCAGCGCCAGCTGAAAGTTATCCAGCACCGGCAGGAACTGCTCCACCGCATTCGCCACCGCGTAGTCGCGAAACTCCCCTCGCTCCTTTGCCTCGCGCTTGCGCGCGTTGTCGAACTCCGCCTGCAGCCGCGCCAGCCGTTCGAACAGCAGATCCCGCTCCGCTTTCAGACGATCGTATTCCTCCTGCGGAACCATCGCCGTCTCCACCGGAACCAGTGGCTCCTGGCTTTCCTCGTTTCCGTCCTTCGCCCCGCCATCGGGGCCGCTCTCCTGGGCCGCCTGGAGCTTCTCCTGGACGGAGTTGTTGTCCTTTGCCATGCTTCGCCTCATAACCTCAGCTCATTTCCCGCGCAATTTTGCGCAGCCTCGGGGAATCACTTCTCTATGTTACGGTGTGCAGCCCCGCGCTTTCTCTTTTGGTCTCGCCTTTTGTGGATGCATCCGGCGCCGCCGCGGATCGAAGCCTTCCCTGCCGATCGGCGCACCCGCGTCAGGACGCCGCCTCTACTGCGGCGGTGAGAAAATCCGGCCGGAAAGCTGTGCGATATACGACACCGCGTTGATCGTCTCCTGGTACTGGATGCGCGTCCGCCCGATCACCGCGACCGTCCCCAGATTCTCCGCGCCCGCCCGCGCCGTCGTCCCGATCAGCACGAAATCCCGCAGGCCCGGAATCGCGTCTTCGAGTCCCACCACAACACGCACCGTCCGCTGCCGCGCATCCACATAGGCATTCAGCAGTTCGATCAGCCGTTCCCTGGCTTCCAGCGCCTGCAGCATCGTGCGCAGCCGCTCGCGGTCGGTTTCGCCGGCCAGCAGATTCGCAACGCCTTCCATGAAAACCGCCGGTCCCGCATCGCTGTCTGCGTCCAGAGCGCCCTTCCGGTACAGTTCATCGAGCGAACGCATCAGCCGGTCGTATTCGCTGCGCTCCGCCTCCAGCCGCCGCGCCACCTCCGCACGAATCCGCTCGATCGACCAGCCGTGAAAATGCTCGTTCAGGAAGCGTGCCGAAGTCTCCAGCTCCGCCAGGCTCAGATCGCGATCGAGCGCCAGCACCCGGTCCAGCACCGTCCCCGCTTTGGTAATCACCACCGCCAGCACCCGCCCCGCGCCCAGCCGCGAAAAGTGAATGTGCTCCAGCGCGTGGAACTCCTGCGCCGCAGCCACCGCCACGCCCAGCCCGCTCGATATCAGCGCCAGCACATGCGAGGTCCGCTCCAGAAACTGCTGGCTCGACCCGGTCCCCGCAAAGGTCTCCTCGATCTGCTCCAGCCGCTTCGGAGCCAGGATGGCCACCCGCGGCCCATTCAGATGTTCGACATAAAACCGGAATGCCCGCGCCGTGGGAATCCGTCCCGCCGAAGTATGCGGCTGATCCAGCAGCCCAGCCTCGCCGAGCGCCGCCATCACGTTGCGAATGGTCGCCGGGCTCATCCCCTCTTTGTTGCCGAAGTGGCGCGCAAGCGCCTGGGACGCAACAGCTTCCCCGGTCGCGATATATGCTTCCACTATCGCCGTCAGCACCGCCCGCTCGCGGGGGCTGATCCGCAGGTCCGAACCCATCAATCCCACTCCCACCCACCCGGAAATGGGTGAAAACCCTTCCTCTATCGATTGTAGGTTTGTAAAAATGGTGGGTCAAGGAACGAAACCACCGGCGGGAAGTCGATCAAAAACAGGCTGAATCTGTTCGTCGAGTTGTTTCAGCGTCCTGCCATCCTCCGATTTCCAGGCGATGAGCCCGTTCGCACTCCCTCCATATCTCAGCAGTGCGCAAACTCTTCGCGTCTCCGCGCGGAAGAAAGAGCTTAATGGTCGCAGACGTCATAGGGACTCCCTGGCACAGGAACAATATTCAGGAGAACGATATCCGGTAAGCTACAGAGCGCGGTTCGACGCACCACATAGCTCGCGCGTACCTGTCAATCAGCCATCAACACCTACCACCTCCACCGCAAAGGGCACCTCCACCTCCACGTCCACCCCCTGCATCCACACAATCCGCCCCTGCCATTCCAGCACCGGCCACGTCCTCCTCGCCTCGCCGCCCACCCGCATCCGCTCGAAGATCTCCTTGAGCGGCCTGGCTCCCCGCGAATACCGCAGCTTCGCGCAATCCCCGGGCCGCGGCGTCCGCAGAGTCGCCGCCGGAATTCCTGCGTGGGTTTCGCCTCCAGTCAGACGCGCCCGCAACCGCACCCCCAGGCCCTCCACTCCCCCTGGAATCGCCAGCTCATAGCGCTGCGGCTCCGCCTTACCCTCCAGCGCGCTCGCACCCAGTGCCACGGTCGCCAGCCGCAGCTCCCGCGCCGTCCGTTCCGCCCGCAGCTCTGCGGAAAGCTGCTCGCGCCGCGGCCCTTCCGGGCTGCACATCGCCATCAGCCGTTCCGTCTGCTCGAAGTTCAGCCCGCACCCCAGCTGTTTCGCCGCCGCCCGCAGCACGCGCCGCCGCACCGCCGGAGCCAGCGCCCGCAGCCGCTCCAGTTCCATGCCGACGCTGCCTTCGTCCGGGTGCGTCGAAACCGCGCGCCCGCCGCCGCGCACCGGCCGCCCCGGCAGCACCAGTCCAGGCAGCATGCGCTGCAGCTCCGCATCCCACCAGCTCTCCTCATCGCGCGCAATCGCCGCCAGATGCGCCAGATGCTCGGCAATCCGCGGATTGTATTCGGCCAGCTGCGGCAGTAATTTATGCCGGATACGGTTCCGCGTGAACGCCGTGTCGGCATTCGAAGCATCCTCGCGCCACGGCTGCCCCAGCGCCTGCAGCCACGCGACAATCTCCGCCCGCCGCGTTGCCCGGAACGGCCGCAGAATCACGCCCCCGGTACACGCAATCACCGGATGAATCCCGCCCAGGCCCTCCGTCCACGCGCCGCGCAGCAGCCGATGCAGCACCGTTTCTGCCTGGTCATCGAGCGTGTGCGCCGTCGCTACCGCGTCCACCGCGCCCTGCGCCAGCATCTCCCGAAACCACCCGTACCGCAGCTCCCGCGCCGCCTCTTCCAGGGTTTTCTTCTCCTCGCGAGCCGCCGCTGGCGTATCCACAGAATGGAAATGGAACACCAGCCCCAGCTGCCCAGCCAGTTCCTTCACGAACTGCGCATCTTCATCCGCAGCCGCGCCGCGAATCCCGTGATGCACATGCGCCACGGAAAGCACCAGCCCAATCTCCGGCGCAGTGTCCGCCAGGGCTCGCAGCAGGGCCACAGAATCCGCCCCGCCCGAAACCGCCGCAGCCACGCGCATCCCCGCGCGCAGCAAAGTGCGATCGAGATGGAGCACTGCCGTCACCCCTCCATCCTAAAGGTCTTATACTGCTGAGCATGCTGAATACCAGGCTGGCGGCTGCTGCCGATGCGGCCCTGATCACCAGCCATCGGCGCCGTATGTTCGTGGACGCGGGACGCCGCGACGATCAGATCCTCCAAATCACGGCCCAGTCTCATGAGCCCTGGGTCGCCCAGGCCATCACCGACGGCAAATACATTGGCTGGCTCACGGAAGACGACGGGAAGGTCGTCGCCGGTGCGGGCCTTCTCCTGCTCGACTGGCCGCCGCATCCCCTCGATCCGCGCTCCACCCACCGCGGTTATCTGCTCAACGTCTACGTGGAGCCCGGCTATCGCCGCCGTCACCTGGCCAGCAACCTCATCGAGCTCGCCCTCGCCGAAGCACGCCGCCGCGGCATTCGCGTCGTCGCCCTGCACTCCACCGATGAGGCGCGCCGCCTCTATGAAGCCACCGGCTTCCGCACCACCAACGAAATGTTCTACGTCGAGCCGGTCGAGCCCTGATTTAGGCCGGCTGCCGCTTCGCAGTTAATGCGCGGCCGAGTTCCCGCTCGTTTCATTCCACAGAAACGCCGCTTCGTCCGCCTCATCGTCCACCAGCTGCGTCAGCGAGACGCCCGAGCTGTGCCCGCCCTTGACGGAATAATGCAGCAGAATCGGCCGGTCGCTCCCACTCGCTGCCTGCATCAGCGCTGTCATCTTGCGCGCGTTCATCGGATCCACCCGCGTATCGTTGTCCCCGGTAAAGAACATAATCGCCGGATAATCCGCGCCCTTCCTGACATTCTGGTACGGCGAATACTTCCTCAGATACGCAAAGTCCTTCGGGTTATCCGAGCTGCCGTACTCCGTCGTCCACAGCCGCCCGAACTCGAACTTCTGATACCGCAGCATATCCAGCAGCGGATACCCGCACCAGATCGCGCCAAACAGATCCGGCCGCTGCGTCATCGCCGCGCCCATCAGCAGTCCGCCGTTCGAGCGGCCTCGAATCGCGAAATGCTCCCGCGAAGTGTAGTGGTTCCGGATCAGATATTCGGCCGCCGCAAAGAAATCGTCGAAGACGTTCTGCTTGTTTCCGAACATCGCCGCCTTGTGCCATGCCTCGCCATATTCGTTGCCGCCACGCAGATTCGGCAATGCGAAGAAGCCGCCCCGCTCCATCCACCACGCATATTCCGGATTCCATGCGGGCAGCATCGGCAAATCGAATCCGCCGTAGCCGGTCATCAGCAGCTGCGCCTGTCCGTTGCGCGCCTGTCCCTTCCTCCCGGCAATGAACATCGGCACGCGCATGCCGTCCTTCGAGGTGTAGAAGACCTGCGTTACCTCATACTGCTCCGAATCGAACGGCACCTTCGGCTTCGCGAAGACCTCCGACCGTCCGGTCTTCGTGTCATAGCGAAAGATCGTCATGGGCGTCGTGAACGACTCAAAGGTGTAGAAGCCCTCGGTCTGTCCCGGCCGCCCGTAGACCACCGAACCCGATCCGATGCCCGGGTAGGTCAGCGTCCCCGTCTGCTTCCCATCCGGCGTGTAGATCGTTGTCTCCGTCTTCACATCGTGCAGCCGCGAGACGAAGAGCTTCCCGCCCACAATGCTGAAATCGTCGATCACATCCTTGCCTTCCGGAACAATCGTCTTCCAGTCCGCGGGCTTGCTGTTCGGAAACACCTCCGCGATGCGGCTGTTCGGTGCCCGATAATCCGTCATCACAAAGAAGCGGTCGCCCGCGTCCGCCAGCCGCACATGCGCTTCCACCCCGTACACCAGCGGCACAAACGGGCTGTCCGGTTTGCGCAGGTCCCGGACCAGGTAATCCTCGCGCGTCGCCGGCACCCCATGTGCAATATCGACGATGAGCCAGTGGTGGTTGTCGCTCACCCACGCGCTCACCAGGTCCAGCTCGCCCAGCTCCTCCCCGCGGTATTCGCCGCCAAAGACCTTCGCGTCATCGGCAACGGGTGTCCCGAACTTGTGCAGCCAGACATCCGTTCCCTGGTGCGTGAACCGCGCGTAGTAGAGGCCCGCATCGCCGGGGCTCAGGCTCACGCCCATATATCGCGCCGAGGGCAGTACGTCCGGCAGCTCCTTTCCCGTCTTCACATCGAGCACGTGAATCGAGCCCTCATCCGCGCCGCCGACGCGCACCTCGTACACCAGCAGATTGCCGTTGTCCGACACATCCACGATCCCCGCCGAGGTATTCTGATCCGCGCTCAGCTTATCCGCATCGATCAGCCGCCGATCCTGTCCCTCCCAGCCCGCGCGCATGTAGAGCGATCCCTGGTTCTCCTCCGCCAGCCGCTTCCTGAAGAAATACTTCCCGCCGCGCAGCATCGGGATGGAGTACACATCCACGCGCTGCAGCGCCGCCAGCTCGCTCCTGATCTGCGGCAGGTCCTTCACCTGCGACAGATACTTCTGCGTGTAAGCATTCTCCTCATCGATCCACGCACGCGTCTGCGGACTCTTCGCGTCTTCGAGCCACTGGTACGCGTCTTCCACTTTGATCCCGTCATAATCGTCCGTGACCACGTGCACTGCGGCCTGCGGCGGCGGTGGCAGCGTGATCCCGTTTTCGCCATGAATCGTCTTCGCCGAATGATTCATGGAACAGGCTGAGAGGGAAAGGGCGAGAACCGTGGCCAGCGAAGCATATATACGACGGTGAGCTGCCATGCAACCTTCCTCGTCGGGAACAAAGATCGGGAGCAAGTGCACAGTTTATCGGTTTTCCCCTGCTCCGGCCCGGAAACGACGACTCCCTTCCGGCGCGGCGATCTCCCGTGGCCGGATTACGGCCTCTCCTGCGTGTCGCGCCAGAACTCCTGCGTCCTCTCCGTAATGCGCCCCGGAAATTCCCGATCAATCCCCTCCAGCGCCCGAAACAACGCCGCTGATTCCGCCTCCAGCCCCAGCAAACGCAGCGAACGCAGCATCCGCGTCAGCCGCAGATGATTATGGTTCATCGGGTGCAGCCAGTTCCCCGCCCGCTCCCGGAAGTTCTCCGCCCGTTCCACCTCGTACCCGTTCCGCCGCAATCCATAGAAGCGCAGCATCCGCTCAAACGCCTGCCGCAGCCGCCCGCGCATCTCCGCCGTCGCATGAAACGCCTCAATCGTCTCCCGATCCAGCACTGGCGCCGCCGGATTCGCCCCGCTCCGCTCCGGCAACGGAAACATCCACTGGATGAAATCGTGTACCGCCTCCAGCCGCTCATCCGGCCATGCCAGAATCTCCGCCAGCGTGCGGCCCTCATCGTCTTCAGCGCCGTCGCGATAAAACCCGATCAGTGGATTGTCCGCCGCCTTCGCCACGATTCACCTCCTGCTGAAAATGGCCCCGTCCGACTTCCTCACACCCGCCTTATAGAATCGACGCAGCACAATGGCATCTCCCACCATACCGCGCTGGCGGCGCGCGCTGGCGGTCCTCCGGCCCTCGCATCGACACTCCGCCTTTACCGCGACCGTGTTGCTGATGGCCTCTGTCACTGCCTCCCGCCTCATCGGCCTGGTGAGGGTGAAGTACATTGCGTGGCTGCTCGGCCGCAGCGCGGCCGCCGACGCCTTTACCGCCGCCTTTCAGCTCCCGGACATGGTCTCGTATTTCCTGGTCGGCGGAGCGGCTTCCATCACCTTCGTCACCATCCTCACCCGTTATCGCGAACAGGGACGCGAGGCCGAAGGCGAACGCGCCATGTCCGCCATCCTCTCCGTGATGGCGCTGGTGCTCGGCGGAGCCATCCTCGTCGCGGAGTTCGCCGCGCCGGTCTACGTACGTCTGCTGTTGCACGGTTTCGAAAGCGACCCCGCCAAGGCCGCGCTCTGCGTGCGCCTCACCCGCATCCTGCTGCCCGCGCAACTCTGCTTCTTTTCGGGCGGCGTCTTCGGAGCGGTCCTGCTGGTCCGCCGCGTCTTTTCCGCGCAGGCTGTCGCGCCGCTCCTCTATAACCTCGGCACCATCCTCGGCGGCGTCTTTCTGGTGCACACCCTGGGCGTTTCCTCGCTCGCCATCGGCACCGTCGCCGGTGCCTTCTGCGGTCCGTTTCTGCTGAATGCCATCGGCGCGTATCGCGCCGGCATGCGCTATCGTCCGGTGCTCGACTGGTCCAACCCCGGCCTGCACGAGTGGATCCGCATGTCGATCCCCCTGATGCTCGGCGTCTCTCTCGTCACCGCCGACAACTGGATCATCAACTACTTCGCCTCGCACGTCGGCGGCGCCATCGCACTGCTCACGTATGCCAAACAGGTCTTCACCGCGCCGGTCGCTCTGGGACAGGCCGCCGGCGCCGCGTCGCTGCCCTTTCTGGCCTCGCTCTTCGGCAAACCCGACCGCGCGCCTTTTGCCCGGGCCGTCAATTCTTCTGTCTCGCGCATCCTGGCTTTCTCGCTGCTTCTCTCCGCCTACATGATCGCCATGGCCCTGCCCCTCGTGGACGTGCTCGTCCGCGGCGGCGCCTTCCACCGCGCCGACTCCGGAACCATGGCGCTCTATTTCGCCATCTTCTCGCTCTCGCTCTGCCTCTGGTCAGCGCAGGCCATTTACGCTCGCGCCTTCTACGCTGCCGGAAACACCGTCACGCCCATGGTCGCGGGAACCGTCATCACCGCCGCCTCCATCCCCGTGTACTGGCTGCTTTATCGCGCCCTGGGTCCCAGGGGACTGGCAGTCGCCTCCGACGTCGGCATTCTTCTGCAGACCGCCGCGCTCGCCATCCTGCTTCATCGCCGCCGCATGGTCTCGCTCGCCGGCCTCGAATACCCCGAGATATTCCGCGCCCTGATTGCCGGCCTGATCTCCTTCGCCGCCCTCACGGGACTGCGCCACTTCGTCCACACCACCAGCCGTCTGCACGAGCTGGCCGTGCTGATGGCTGCCCTGCTTGTCTGGCTTGCGGCCTCCCTCGCCACCCTGCGCCTCACAGGATCGTCTTTGCCCCGCCAGCTCGCGTCGCGCTTCGCCGGCCGCGCATGAGTCGCTGCCAGACCGCTGGGAAACCAGCCGCCGCCCCAAACACAAACAGGCTCCTGCTGCGCAATCCTGGCTGGCTTGCTCGCCGGGACCGCGCTGCCGGAGCCTGCTTGCTGCCTGCTGAGATTTAGACCTGAACCGGGGTCGGACGCTCGGCGGTGGATGCCGCTGCGGCCTTGCTGTCGCTCGCCTTCTCCGCCGCCTTCTCGTTCGAGCCCGGCTTGCGGATATCGATGCCGCCCTTGAAGAACGCGCCATCCTCGATCGAGATGCGCTGCGCGGTCACGTCGCCCGTCAGCGATCCCTCGCTGCGGATATCCACGCGGTCGCTCGCCGTCACATTGCCGCGTACCTTGCCCAGCACCACGATCTCGCGCGCGGAAATGTTCGCCGCTACCTGGCCGTTGCGCCCCACCGTCAGCCGGTTCCCCGGCAGGCTGATCGCGCCTTCCACCTTGCCGTCGATGTACAGCGATTCGGAGCCGCTCACTTCCCCCTTGATCACCAGGCTCTTGCCGATGGTCGCCTGTTCGCCGGTCGAGGCGCTGTTCTGCGGCGGGGGGGGAGCCGCCGAACGCGCGCTGCTGGACTCAAAATTCGGGGTTGCCGCCGTCGTCGGACGCACGGGCTCGGGGCTCTGCGATCCTGGACCGCTGCCGGGCTGATTGGGTTTCCACATGATTGCAAAATCCTTCCTTCTTCAAATTAATAAACTGGGCTGCCCTGCCCCTGGCCTGCCGGAATCGTTCGCCGGGTCTCCCGGGCAGAACTGCGCAGCGCCGACTCTCTTCCTCGGGAGCAATCGTCCCCGTCCGTGCCAAATCGGGCTGTTACCTGCATCTTAAACACCTTCGTGGAGATTTGGCACCCTATTCTTTGCCCCGTGCCCTGTGGAACACGCGTCCCTGATTACCTTGCCGCGAAGTGATCGGAGCCGCTCCTTTCCTGCCGGGGCCGCTGCTCGTCCTCCTTCCGGTACCATCGAGTCAGCCATGACGGACCGCGATCTGCTGCGCCATATCGAGCGGCTGCCCGGCGGCCGCGCCGGATACAAGCAGCTCGTCCGGGAACTGGGCCTGGGCGGCGGCCAGGACCGCCGTCTGCTCCGCCAGCAGCTGGAACACCTCACCACCTCCGGCCAGCTCGTTCACATCGACCGGGATCACTGGACCCTCCCCAAAGCCGTGCCCACCGCGGCACCGGCGCCGCCCCCTGCAAAATCCTCACGGCGCGCCGATCTCCGCACTGAGAACCTCATCGCCGGCCGCCTCGATCTCCATCGCGACGGCTACGGTTTCGTGCGTCCCCATCCCGCGCACGCCGAAGCCCGCGCGCTTCAGGAAGACATCTTCATTCCTCCCGGCGAAATGGGCGGAGCCATGCAGGGCGATCAGGTCCTCGTCGAACTCGCCCCGCCGCGCTTCGGCCAGCGCGATCGTCGCCGCTCCGGCCGTGTGCTGCGCATCCTTACGCGCCGCAATCCCACCGTCGTCGGCATCTTCCACTACGCGCGTGGCGACCGCACCGGCCACATCGTCGTTCCCTTCGACGAGCGCATGACCCAGCCCGTCGTCATCCCCTTCGGCGCCGAGCTTCCTGCCCCCTCCGAAGCCGCCACGCCTCACCGCGTCCTCGGCAAAGAAGCCCAGGCCGCGCATCGCCACACCGACCTCGAAGGCCTGGTCGTCGACGTGGAAATCACCGGCTGGCCCACGCCCACGCGTCCTGCGCGCGGCCGCGTTCTCGAAGTCCTCGGCAGCGAAGACGACTTCGGCGTCGACGTCGAGATGGTCATCCGCAAGCATCATCTGCCCCGCATCTTTCCTGAAGCCGTACTGGCCGAGGCCCGCGCAGTCGCGCATCTCGACCCTGCCCTCGTCGCGCGCCGCCGCGACTTCCGCCATCTCCCCATCGTCACCATCGACGGCGAAACGGCCCGCGACTTCGATGACGCCGTCCTCGTCCGCCATCATCATGACGCGACCTGGGAGCTGCAGGTCCACATCGCCGACGTCGCCAACTATGTCCGCCCCTCCTCCGCTCTCGATCTCGAGGCGCGCCTGCGCGGCACTTCGGTCTATTTCCCCGACCGCGCCATTCCCATGCTGCCGCAGGAGCTCTCGACCGACATCTGCAGCCTGCGTCCCGACGAAGACCGCCTCGTCCTCTCCTGCCTCATGCGCATCGATCCGCAGGGCGACATCCTCGGCTACGAAGTCACTGAAGGCGTCATCCGCTCCGCGCGCCGCATGACCTACACGCAGGTGCACGCCATCCTCGAAGGCGACACCGAAACCCGCGCCCAGTTTGCTCCCCTCGTCCCTGAATTCGAACGTATGCTCGAGCTGGCCCGCATCCTGAATCGCAAGCGCGACCGCCGCGGCTCCATCGACTTCGATCTCCCCGAGCCCCTCATCGAATTCGACGAATTCGGCGCCATGCAATCCGTCACCCGCGCCGAGCGCAACTGGGCGCATCGCCTCATCGAGGAGTTCATGCTCTCGGCCAACGAATGCGTCGCCTCCTGGCTCGAGAACCTCGGCGTCCCCTCGCTCTACCGCATCCACGAGAAGCCCGAGCCCCGCCGCGTCGTTGAATTCGAAGAGATCGCCGCCGCGTTCGGCTACTCCCTCGGCATCGGCAGCCTGCCCGTCCGCACCTTCCGCATGCGCAGCGAACGCCGTGAGCAGAAGCACGGAGGCACGCGCCAGCCCCGTGGCTACGAAGTCCCCGGGGATATCCCCATCACGCCGCGCATGTACCAGAAGCTGACCGAGAAAATCGCCGGCAAGCCGGAAGAGCGCATCCTCTCGTATCTCATGCTGCGCTCCCTGCGCCAGGCCCGCTACAGCGAGAAGAACGAAGGCCACTTCGCCCTCGCCGCACCCTGCTACACGCACTTCACTTCGCCCATCCGCCGCTATCCCGACCTCATCGTGCATCGCATCGCGAAGGCTCTGCTCCACGCCGGCGTCAGCGGCCATGGCGTTCTGGCCAAAGGCGAGCCGCACGCGAAAAGCTCGCCGTGGCAGGGGGATCAGCACCGCGCCGGACCAAAACCGCCGCACAAGAACCAGGCCGCGCACCGAACTGCCGAATTCGAGCCTCTGGACGAGCCGTTCCTGGCCGCGATCGCTCAGGAAACCAGCGAAAGCGAGCGCCGCGCCGCCGACGCCGAGCGCGAGCTGGTGGACTGGAAGAAGATCAAGTTCATGCGCGACCGCGTCGGCGAGTCTTTCAGCGGCATGATTCTCAATGCCACCAAGTATGGGCTCTTCGTAGAGCTGGACGAACTCTTCGTGGAAGGGCTCGTTCCCATCCACACGCTCGGCCTGCTCGACAACGACCGCTACACCTACCGCGAAAACACCCGCCAGATCATCGGCGACCGCTGGAGCCGCAAATTCTCCGTGGGCGAGCGCGTCCGCGTCGTCCTCGACCGTGTGGATGCCGTGGAGAAGCGGCTGCAGTTCTCGATTCTCGAAGAGGAACCGCCGCTCAGCGGCCGAAAAACCATCCCGCCGGCATCAGCCAGGAAGAAAAAGTCCCGGCGCGCTGAGGCCATCCTGCCGGAGCAGCCCGCCGCGCCCGCTCGCTCCGGCAAACACCGGGGCTATCGCCCGCCCAACCCTCGCCGCCTTCCCAAAAAGAAGAAGCGCCGCTGATTTCGCGTCCCGCCTCTCGCCAGGATCTAACTTATAATGAATGTTATAAGCGAAGGAGCGCGCCATGCCGGTTTCGGTGAAGGTGACAACCATCGGCAGTTCGACAGGGATTGTTCTGCCCAAAGACGTGCTCGAACGCCTGCATCTCCAGAGAGGCGACACCGTCTACCTCACGGAGACTCCCGGCGGCGTGCAGGTCACGCCCTACCGGCCTGATTTTGCCGAGGCCATCGAAGCCGGTCGCCGCATTATGCGCAGGTACAGGAATACGTTGCGCAAGCTCGCTGAGTGAACTGGCTCAATGAAGGAGCCACGCTGGCTGCCCACAGACGTAGTGCTGGCCCTGCACAACATGCAGCTCGCAGCGTTCGGCGGGCCGCCCGGCATCCGCGACGAGGGTCTTCTCGAATCAGCTCTGGCGCGTCCCCGACATCGTTTCTCCTATGCCGAACCTGCGCTCTCCCTCGCGCGACTGGCGGCCTCGTACGCATTTGGGATCGTGAGAAATCACCCGTTTGTGGATGGAAATAAGCGCACCGGCCTGGTGGCTGCTTTCGTCTTTCTCGAACTCAATGGACTCGACGTGCACGCCAGTGAAGAAGACGCCTGTCGCGTCTTCATGAGTCTCGCCTCGGGCGACCTCAGCGAAAGAGCGCTCTCCGAATGGCTGGCGACGAACTGCGGACCGCGGTCGAGATCATAATCGCGCCACCCGCGGCCGTCGTTGTCCGGAGCGCCCAGTAACCCGGGTTCACAGAATTTTTCGAGCCGTTGTGCATTCCGATCATCCGGCTCCCACACCAGAATCGGGGCGGCCATCCACCACTCAGCGCCGGTAGACGATCCGTCCTTCGCTCACCGTCAGCCGCACGCTCCCCTGTAGTTCCCAGCCGTCGAAGGGCGTGTTCTTCGACTTCGATCTCGATTCCGCCGCGCGAAAGACCCAGCGCGCCTCCGGATCGAAGACCACCACATCCCCCGCCGACCCTGGCGCCAGCGTTCCGCGGCCCTTCAACTCCAGCGTATGCGCCGGACGGCTCGTCAGCAGTGCCAGCACGTCGCTGAGCTTCATCCCATGCTGCCGGTACAGCACATCGAGCGCCAGCCCCAGCGCCGTCTCCAGCCCGGTAATGCCGTTGGGAGCGCGGTCGAACTCCTGCTCCTTCTCATGCGCCGCATGCGGGGCGTGATCCGTGGCGATGGCATCCACCGTCCCATCCAGAATCCCTTCCACCATCGCCGCTTGATCGCTCTGGGCGCGCAGCGGCGGATTCATCTTCGCATTCGTGTCGTACAGCCCGATGCGCTCCTCGGTCAGCGCAAAATGATGCGGCGTCACCTCGCACGTCGCCCGCAGTCCCGCCTTCCGCGCCGCCCGCACCGCCTCCAGCGCCTTCGCCGTCGACAGATGCGCCACGTGCAGATGCCCGCCCTTCACCTTCTTCAGCAGCAAAAGATCCCGCTCCACCAGCCCGGACTCCGCCTCCACCGGCATGCCCCGCAGCCCCAGCCGAAACGCCAGCGTCCCGCCATTCATCGAGCAGCCGCCCGTGCGCCGCGTATCTTCCGCGTGCTGAATCACCGGCAGCCCTGCTTTCGCCGCGGCCTTCAGCGCCTCCAGCATGATGGCATCGCCCAGGATCGGCTTGCCGTCATCGGTCACAGCCACCGCGCCTGCATCCCGCAGCGCGCGGTAATCTGTTAGCACCTCGCCCCCCGAGCCGCGCGTCGCAGCCGCAATCGGGAAGACCCGCACCGCCGCACCACGCTCCGGAGCCTGCATCCACCGCACGATCTCCGGCGAATCATTCACCGGAGTGGTATTCGGCATCGCGCAGACGCTGGTAAAGCCACCCGCGGCAGCCGCAGCCGTTCCCGTCGCAATCGTCTCCTTATACCCCTGTCCCGGCTCGCGCAGGTGCACATGGATATCCACCAGCCCTGGTGCCACCACCAGTCCCGCTGCCTCGAAGACCTCGGCCTCTGCTGCGGGAATCTTCCCCGGCGGCTCTGCCGCGGCAACCTTCCCATCGCGCAGCAGCACGTCGCGAACCGCATCGAGTCCGCTCGCCGGATCCACCACGCGCCCGCCCCGAATCAGCAGATCCCTCATCGGCCGCCGCCTTTCAGCGCCCGCGCCACCAGAGCCATGCGCACCGGCACTCCGTTGTGCACCTGCGCCGCTATTGCCGACTGCGGCCCGTCCGCCACTTCGCTGGTAATTTCCATTCCTCGGATAATCGGCCCCGGATGCAGAATCGCCGCCCGCGGCGCATGCGCCGCAATCCGCTCCCCGTTCGCCTGATAGCGCCTGCGATACTCGTCCAGATCCAGCTGCAAACCGGCCAGCCGCTCCGCCTGGATGCGCAGCATCATGACGATCTGCGACTCCCGCAGCGCCGTCTCAAAATCGCGCTCGATGACCGTCCCCGGCCCCAGTCCCACCGCAGACTCCGGCAGCAGTTCCACCGGTCCGCAGAAAACTACCTTTGCGCCCAGCCGCGGCAGCAGCAGCGCATTCGAGCGCGCCACGCGGCTGTGCAGAATATCCCCGCAGATGGTCACCGTCACACCGCGCAGCGTCTTCTCGCTCAGCTTGCCCGCGCGCATCTCCAGGAACTGCAGAATCGTCCGCAGATCGAGCAGCGCCTGCGAAGGATGTTCCGCCATGCCGTCGCCCGCATTCAGCACCGGCAGCCCCGTCGCCCGCGCCAGCAGATACGGCGCCCCCGAATAAGGGCTGCGCAGGATGACGCACTCCGCCCCCAGCGCCTTCAGCGTGATGCCCGTATCCTTGAGCGACTCGCCCTTTTCGATGCTCGACGACAGCGAGCTGACCAGCGTCGTGTCCGCGCCCAGAGCCTTCGCCGCCAGTTCAAACGAGGTGCGTGTCCGCGTGCTCGACTCATAGAAAAGCAGCGCCACGCGCCGCTTCGCCAGCCTCTTCATTCGCCGCAGCGGATCTTCCTTCTCCAGCACATCGGCCGACTCGAGGATCCGCCGCACCTCGGCAACAGAAAAGTCCGCCGCCGAAATCGCCGACCCAGGATGAATGGGCTGTTGAAAAAAGGATGGGGTGAAGGATTCTTGCGTCTCGCGCGATGAGTTCCTGGTCTTGGCCATCTCCTCGGATCGTTCCTGGTCAGCCATGGCGGCTCGGCTTCCGCCTGCCCTGCGCCGTCTATACCCGTTCCACCAGCAGGACCTGCTCGTCGTTGTCCACCTCGCGCAGCTTCACTTCCACAATCTCCCGCTGCGAAGTCGGCACCGACCGTCCCACAAAGGTCGCTTCAATCGGCAGTTCGCGATGCCCGCGGTCGATCAGCACCAGCAGCTGCACCCTCCGCGGCCGTCCAAAATCGAAGAGCGCATCCAGCGCCGCCCGGATCGTGCGCCCCGTATACAGCACGTCATCCACCAGGATCACGTCCCGCCCCGTCACATCGAAGCCCAGGGAGCCAGGATTCACCACCGGCCGGATATCCCGCGTCGACAGGTCGTCGCGATAAAAGCTGATGTCCAGCACGCCCGTGTCGACCGGCTGCTTCTCAATGGCGCCTATCAGCGCCGCCAGACGCTCCGCCAGCGGGACGCCGCGCCGCTTGATCCCGACCAGCCCCAGATTGTCCGCTCCGTTGTTCTTTTCAATGATCTGGTGCGCCAGGCGGACCAGCGTCCGCTCGATCTCCGAGGCGGACATGATCCGCCCCTTCTCGCGCAATCTGGGCATGATGGCCTGCAGTTCTGACATAAGGGCTTCAACGGGATCATACGAGGCTCGGCTTCGCGCCGCAACCGTAACTGGAACCCTACAGCGAGCGCTGCGCCCTCGGCCGCGCCGCCAGCACCCGCCCCGCAATCGCGCCGCCCGCCGCCGCGAACAGAATCATCCCCACCGATACCAGCGCCGCCGTCAGCAGCTGAATCGCCGCATGCCCTTCTGCGGAAAGCCAGAAGTTGGCCCACGCATGCACCAGCTGCGGCGCCTGCTGCATCGCCTCACTGTTGCTCTTCAGCGCCTGATCGGCCATCTGCTGCGCCACCATCCGGAACTGCTCATCGATGGCGTGCGCCTCATGCATCCCGTAGCGCAGCACCAGCATGCGCGCCGCGTCTGCCGCGCTGGCAATCACCGCCGAGGCCAGTCCCAGAATCGCGCCCACGCGCCACCCGATGCGCCCGTCGGTGAACGCCGAGCTCTTCCGCCGGTACAGCGCGATGGTCGCAAACCCGCCGGCGATCACGAAGATCGAACTCATCCCCGCCAGCGCCGACAGCAACCCCACCGGAATCGCCAGCAGCAGCGCCGATGAAATCGCCGCCGGCCACTGCACCCCGCGCAGCTCGCCCTGCGGCCGCTGGGTCGGCGCCTGCTGCATTCCCGGCTCCGCCGCCTCCACCACCAGCTGCGGCGCACCGCAATGCGGGCAGAAGCTCTCCCCTTCCCGCAGAGTGTTCCCGCAACGGAGGCAAACCGGATCCATACCCTGACCCTAACCTGGGGGCGCTCTGAAAGCAATGCGCGACCGAGAACCCCTGACTCATTCGTTTAATCGCTGGTTTTCGATGACTCCTCCGCCAGCCCCTGTGGCAGTTCCAGCTCCAACAAAGAAAACCTGGTTCCCCCGTCCCCGTTCCTGATCACCAGCAGGTGCTGATGGTGTCTCGATCCGGCCCGCAGCGACAGCCCCTCCTGGTCGGAAGATCCTGAGCCGTCCACCCTCACGTGCCCGTGCTCGCTGCACGTCAGCCCTTTGCTCGTCGTCGTCGGCGTGCCCACCGCCCGGTCTCCCCGGCACTCCAGCACGTCCCCGAACCGCCCCATCGCATTGCGGTAGAAGGCCAGCACCTTGTCCTGGGATTCCGGCGTCCTGTACGTCACCACCTTCACCCGCAGTTGCCACTCCCCGAAGCCCAGATGCACGTCCGCCGACTTGTCTCCTTCATGGTCAGGAGCCACCTCCGCCCCCGGATACACCGGCAGTCCCAGGTCCGCCGCCGTCGTCTGATCCGAGCGCACATGCAGCCCGCCCAGCGGGGTGTCGATCCGCACGTTCTTGTCCTCGCCGTTGCTCCCTTTATCCACCTGGACATGACACCCGGCCGCCGCCAGCACCATCCCAGAAAGAATCGCCCCCGCGACTGCGCGAATTCTCATACCCGGCTCCTCTGTCAGGAAGACGATACGCCAGTCGCCCGTCTTCGGTTCCGGACTTTATGCTCCAGGGGGTCAGCTGAGCGAGCGCGCCCGCTCAGACGGCCCCTGCCTCCTGCCGCGCTCCATCCCTTAACAGCCTGTGGAAAAGCCGTGTCCTGCAAGTGCACGACTTTAGCCGTGCCGTACACACCGCAACATCAATGGGCTGTAGCTCCGGAGGGACGCATTTTACGAGCTTTCGACTTCTGCCACAGGCTCTTAAGTGGAAGAAAAGAGGAGCGGTCCGCCGTCACCGGCGCGCCCAGGATGCCCGGCTGGCCAGATATAAGATCCCGGGGTCCGCTGGTCTCCCGAAAGCCTCGCGCTTGCACGCGGCCTCCGTTCAGGTTCAGCATTGTGTCTGAGGAGGCGTAATCCCATGCCGTGTCGGATCGCCTGCTTCGTTGCCGCGCTGCTGTTGGCCGCATCTGTACCGAACCTGCGCGCCTCCGCCACTCCGCCCCGCCTCATTCTCGCTGCCTGGGGAGCCCCCCAGGACGACGGCAACGATCTCACCCCGGACGAAGTCCAGCAGATCCGCGATAACGCCATCTACCCCAACGAGCGCATCAAGCTCTACATTAAGTTCATTGGCCAGCGCCTCGATGAGATCAAACAGCTCGCCCCCAATGCCACAACCGGCAACAACCGCGCCCAGATCCGCGACAAGTTCGAGGAGTTCACCCACCTCTGCGATGAACTGCAGGACAACCTCGAAACCTACGACTCCGCCCACGCCGATATCCGCAAAGCCCTCAAGGAGCTGGTGACGGCCAGTGGTAAATGGGATGGTGCTCTGAAGATCGCGCCCGACGACCCCGCCTACAATTTCTCCCGCACCACCGCCCTCGAAGCCGCGCAGAGCGCCAGCGACGAAGCCAGACAGATGGCCGGCGAACAGGACGTCTTTTTCCAGGCCCACAAGAACTGGCGTCACAAGAACGGAACGGCACCCAACTGATTACTCCGCGGTTCGCCGATCCCGCAGTAACCGCGCCAGCCGCCCTGCATAGATCAGCAGGTTGATACAACAAACTGCCACCCCGCAGCCGATAATGAGGTCCACCGGCAGGTTTGGATAGATGATCGCGTCCAGATAGTGCACCAGGAAGCTGCCGGCGTAGGAATGCATACCGGCCTGCCGTTCCAGCCACTGCTCCAGCAGCGTCACCGGGCACGGCCAGGGTCCGGTCTCGACTGCGATGCCCCACACCAGCGATGCCAGGTGGAACCCGGTCAGCCAGGGCCGTCCGCGGGTCCGGAATGCCCCGAAGATGACGAACAGGATCCACGCGGCATGACAGGCCAGCGCCAGGGCCGCCAGCAACATCATCCTCCGATCATAGAGGTCCGGCAGACCGCCGTTTCGCCTCCGTCGCTTACACTAAAAACAACCAATGTTCTACCGCACTGACGACCTTCGCATCCGGTCCACCAAAGTCGTTCTGCCTCCGGTCTTCCTGGAAGAGGAGCTTCCCGTGACCGAGGCAGCCTCCAGCACCGTCTTTCACGCCCGCCGCGAGATCGTGGAGATCCTCGAGGGGCGCGACCATCGCCTGCTGGTGATCGCCGGCCCCTGCTCTATCCACGATGCCGACGCCGCGCGCGATTATGCCCGGCTCCTGAAGGCCGCAGCCGAGGAGCATGCCGCCGATCTGCGGATCGTCATGCGCGTCTACTTTGAGAAGCCCCGCACCACTCTGGGCTGGAAAGGCCTCATCAACGACCCCTTCCTCGATGAGTCCTTCCGCATCAACGACGGCCTGCGCCTCGCCCGCCGCCTGCTGCTCGACCTCGCCGAAATGGGCGTTCCCGCCGGCACCGAATTCCTCGACATGATCTCCCCGCAGTACGTCGCCGAGCTCGTCAGCTGGGGAGCCATCGGCGCGCGCACCACCGAGAGCCAGGGACACCGGCAGCTTGCCTCCGGGCTCTCCTGCCCGGTCGGCTTCAAAAATGGCACCTCCGGCAACGTGCAGATCGCCATCGAGGCCATCCTCTCCGCCGGCCACCCGCACACCTTCCTCGGCCATTCGAAGTACGGCCAGTCCGCCATCCTCTTCACCGCCGGCAACGCCGACTGCCACATCATCCTGCGCGGCGGCCGCCAGACCGTGAACTACGATGCCGCTTCCGTTGAGGAGACCTGCCGGCTGCTGGAGAAAGCCGGCCAGCGGCCCCGCGTCATGATCGACTGCAGCCACGCCAACAGCGGCAAGGACCATACCCGCCAGCCCGCCGTCTGCCGCAACGTCGCCGGGCAGATTGCCGGCGGAGACCGGCGCATCATCGGCGTGATGCTGGAGAGCAACCTCGTGGCCGGCGCGCAGAAGCTCGTCCCCGGCGAGCAGCTGGTCTATGGCCAGAGCATCACCGATGCCTGTATCGGCTGGGAGGAAACCCGCGAGTTGTTCGCCGAGCTGGCGGAGGCGGTGCGTGTCCGCCGTGCCGCCGCCGACCCCCGGACGCCCGCGATGGCCATGGCCCGCGGGCGGTAGGAACCGGAACCGTGTCGCGATTCGCCGAACCCATGGCGCGCCTCATCGAGGAGCTGCGCAAGCTGCCAGGCATCGGGAACAAGTCCGCGCAGCGCCTGGCCTTCCACATCCTCCGCTCCACCGACGAGGACGCCGAAGCCCTCTCCGCCGCTATCGTTCAGGTGAAGCAGCGCCTGCGCCTCTGCTCCGTCTGCAACAACATTACCGACGTCGATCCCTGCGTCTACTGCTCCAGCCCCACGCGCAACCAGCGCCTGGTGTGCGTGGTCGAGGAGCCCACCAGCATCGCCACCATCGACAAGACCCGCTCCTGGAACGGCGTCTTCCACGTCCTGCACGGCACCTTATCGCCCCTGCACGGCGTCGGCCCCGAGCATCTCCGCGTTGCGAACCTCGTTGCCCGCGCCGAAGGCGGCGAGCTGGACGAAGCCATCCTCGCCACCTCGCCCACCGTCGAAGGCGAAGCCACCGCCAGCTGGCTCGCCGACCTGCTCCGCCCCTCGGGCATCCGCATCACCCGCATCGCCACCGGCGTTCCCGCCGGCAGCGACATCGAATACGCCGACGAAGTCACCATGACCCGCGCCCTCGAGGGCCGCCGCGAAATCTAGAAGCAACCCGCGAGTCGCTCCCGCCCGGACGGCCTGCCCTGAGCCTGCCCAGGGCTCCAGCCCTCAGTCGTAGTACTCCAGCCCCAGGTGCGTGATCAGCTCCTCGCCCATGATGTGGCGCAGCGTGTTCTTGAGCTTCATCGACTGGATGAACAGGTCGTGCTCCGGATAGAGTCCCGGCGCCGACTGCGGCGACTTGAAGTAGAAGCTCAGCCACTCCTGGATACCGATGTGCCGCAGCTCCGGCGTCCTCTGCGCCAGATCCAGGAACAGCACCAGGTCCAGCGCGATCGGCGCCGCCAGTATCGAGTCCCGGCACAGGAAATCCACCTTGATCTGCATCGGATAGCCCAGCCATCCGAAGATGTCGATGTTGTCCCAGCCTTCCTTGTTATCGCCGCGGGGCGGATAGTAGTTGATCCGTACCTTGTGGTAGATATTGCCGTACAGATCCGGGTACTTCTCCGGCTGGAGAATGTAATCGAGCACCCCCAGCTTGGACTCTTCCTTGGTCTTGAACGACTCGGGATCGTCCAGCACCTCGCCGTCGCGGTTGCCCAGAATATTCGTCGAATACCAGCCGCTCACCCCCAGCATGCGCGCCTTGAAGGCCGGGGACAGCACCGTCTTGATCAGCGTCTGCCCCGTCTTGAAATCCTTCCCGCAGATGGGCGCCCCGTTCTGGCGCGAAAGCTCGATCATGCAGGGCAAATCCACCGTCAGGTTTGGCGCGCCGTTGGCAAAAGGCACCCCCTCCTTCAGCGCGGCATAGGCGTAAATCTGCGAGGGCGCAATCGCCGGATCGTTCTCCGTCAGCCCCTTCTCGAAAGACTTCACCGATTGATGGACGGCCGTCGGCTCCAGGAAGATCTCCGTCGAGCCGCACCAGATCACCACCACCCGGTCCACCTGCGCTTTGAACCGCTGGATATCCGACCGCACCTGCTGCGCCAGATCGCACTTGTTCTTGCCCTCTTTCACATGCGTGCCGCTGAGCCGCTTCACGTAGTACTGATCGAAGACCGCCGGCATCGGCTGGATGCTCTCGAGAAACGGCTTGATGCTGCCGAGGTGATCGCGGTCCAGCACCTGCGCATGACTCGCCGCCTCATACATGTTGTCCGGGAAAATATCCCAGCCCGTGAACACCACGTCGTTCAGATCCGCCAGCGGCACAAATTCCTTCACCAGCGGCGTGCGATTGTCGGTGCGCTTGCCCAGCCGGATCGTTCCCATCTGCGTGACCGAGCCGATCGGCTTGGCCAGCCCCTTGCGTACCGCCTCCACTCCGGCAATCAGCGTGGTGGCCACGGCGCCCATACCCACCACCATCACTCCCAGTTTCCCCGTGGCCGGCTGGATCGCCTGCCCTTTTTCCACTGCCATTCGCCTTCACTGCCTTTCTTTGCTCAAATATGGGTCCAGAGCGAAACCCGCGATCGTGTGTCCCGATTCGGATCCGTGATGTGCGGCTTTCTTCGGCGGAAAGCTGCGCCAGGAACCGCGGCTTCCGGATGCACCTTCGCGGGTTTCCCCTGAGTCCAAATTGTCAGTCTCTCGCGTGAGCCGCGTCTTGGCAAATTATGACAGGCTGAACGGCGCAGATAAGCCCCTGAGCGGCGCTTTCGCCGCCTTCGCCGTTGTCTCAACCGCTGCAGAATCTGTACGTAACGTTCCGCTATTGCTGAAAGGGCCGCGCTTGCCTATGCTGGGGTGCACACGAGAGAGCCATGACGCGCAGCATTTTTATCAGCTACCGCCGCGACGATTCCGAAGGCGAAGCCGGTCGCCTCTTCGACGACCTCACCCACGCCTTCGGAGAGAATTCGATCTTCATGGATGTCTCCGGCATCGACCCCGGCGTCGACTTCCGCAAGGCCATCGACGAAAACGTCTCCGGCTGCGGCGTCCTGCTCGCCATCATCGGCCCCATGTGGGCCACCATCCAGAACAGCTCCGGCCGGCGGCGCCTCGAAGACGAAAATGACTTTGTCCGCCTCGAAATTGCCTCTGCCCTGCGCCGCAACATCGCTGTCATCCCGGTGCTGGTCCACGAGGCGAAGATGCCGCGCCCCGATCAACTCCCCGACGACCTGAAGGAACTCGCCTTCCGCAACAGCGTTGAAATCACCCATGCCCGCTGGAACAGCGACGTTGCCCTGCTCATCAAGGCGCTGGAACCCTACGTCGCCGCCACCCGCAGCGGCGGCACGAAGCCCGTGCACGCCACTGTGCCCGTGCAGCTTCCCGCGCCCTACCCCGCACGCAGTCAGGAGGCTCCGGCCTCCCGTTCCCGCCTGCCACTGATCGCGGGCATCGCCATCGCCGTCGTGCTGGCCGGCTTTGCAGGCTTCGCCGTCCGGCGTCACCTGCGTGGCCAGGCTTCCACTCCGCCGGCATCTCCCTCGACCGGATCATCCTCTGCTCCTGCGGCGACGACGGCCACCGGGGCGGCGGCACCACCGGCTACAGCCCTCCCTGCCTCCTCCGGAACCGTCCCCGCCGCCGACACGCAACCTGTGGCTCAGCCCTCCACTCCCTCTGCTTCCGGGAATTCCTCCACTCCCTGGGTCGGCACCTGGCTGCGTGAAGGATTTGAGACCGAGGTCCAGAGAGCCCGCCGCGACCAGGGTGTCCTGGTGCGGCTCGCTGTCACCCGGAATGCAGACGCCTCCCTCTCCATGGAGGCCTGGGTCACCTGCGGATCCAGCGAATGCAGCTGGGGGAAAAGGCCTGCCCATGAGGCGAATGGCGGCCTGAAGGCAAGGTTTCATTTGTCTGAGGTCGACAACGGGCAGCCAGTCGAGCGAACTTCCACCATCACCCTGGAACCCAAAGGCCAGTCGCTCCTGATGCATGCAAGGAACCGGCTCTCCAACGGCACAGAGGGAATGGGGGTGGGGACTTTCGTTCGCCTGACTCCGGCCGGCTGACTGTTCCGCTACGCTGCCTCCGGCCGCACCCGGTTCCGCCAGTGCGTCCACATGAACCACAGGATTGCCGCCACCAGCAGCAATTCCACCCCCAGGTGGAACCGGTGGAAGAGGGCCTTGAAGCGCGGATCGGTATCCCACGCCTGGCCCAGCCTCATCCCCACATAGGCCAGCGCAAAGCACCACGGCCAGGATCCCAGGAAGGTGTAGAGATGAAAGCGAAGCTGCGGCATCTTCGCGATCCCTGCGGGCAGCGCGATGAAGGTCCGGATCACCGGCATCAGCCTCGCCAGGAAAACCGTAATGCCCCCGAAGCGCTCAAAGAAGTGCTCCGCTCTGTTCAAATCCTGGTGATCCAGCAGCACGAACCGCCCGTATCGCGCGATAAACGGCCGCCCGCCCCGCGCCCCGACCCAGTACGCTACCGCCGAGCCCACATTGCACCCAATAGCCCCGGCCGTCGCCACCCAGAACAGCTTCAGTTCGCCCGCGTGCACCAGATACCCGGCAAACGGCATGATGATTTCCGATGGCAGCGGCACACACGCCGACTCAATCGCCATCAGCAGCAGTACCCCTCCGTATCCGGATCCGGAAATGACGGTGATGATGGCATGCGCCAGCGCGGCAACGATTTTTTCGCTCATTCGTCTCCGAGTCTACCTGAGTGCGTCTTCAGGTTCCCCCGGGCCTTTCCGCCCGTCGTTGGCGGAAGACTGGGAATCCCCCTTCAGGAGCCTGCCCGCACCGTTCGCTTCTCGATCCGCTTTTCGTAGTGCTCGCCGCGCACGACCCTCTTCACGTAGATCCCCGGCGTCACCACCTGGTCCGGATCGATCTCCCCCGTCCCGACCAGCTCTTCCACCTCGGCGATCGTCACCCGCGCCGCCGCCGCCATGATGGGATTGAAGTTGCGCGCTGTTCTGCGGTAAACCAGATTCCCCGCCCGGTCGCCCTTCCATGCCCGGATCAGCGCGAAATCCGCCCGCAGCCAGTGCTCCAGCAGATAGCTCCGCCCCTCGAACTCCCGCGTCTCCTTGCCTTCCCCCACCAGCGTCCCCGCGCCCGTCGGCGTATAAAAGGCCGGAATCCCCGCCCCCCCGGCGCGGATCCGCTCCGCCAGCGTCCCCTGCGGAACCAGCCGCAGGTCCAGCTCCCCCTTCAGCACCTTTCCTTCGAGCAGCCGATTCTCTCCCACGTAGCTCCCGGTATGCGAGGCGATCATTCCCGCCTCCAGCATCAGGCCCATGCCGAAGCCGTCCACGCCCATGTTGTTGCTGATGGTGTGCAATCCCGAAACGCGCCGCCGGACCAGGGCGGCGATCAGGTTCTCCGGAATCCCGCACAGCCCGAAGCCGCCCAGCATGATGGCCGCGCCCGAGGGAATATCGGCTACCGCCGCATCGGCGCTCTCCCACACCTTGTTCACGGGAACCTCCTGCGCAAATCAGCAGGATAGTCAAAGGCTCCGCGCTCGCGCCAGCGGCTGGGGGGGCGAAAAAAGCAACGAGACCGTCGCCGCATGGTTCTGCACAATCGGCGGTCTCGTTGTCCGAGGAGGCTTGCTGTGAGAAGCCCGCCGGGACCCCTCACGCTCATTAGTGACCCTCCCGGTGAAGCAAAGTTGCGCTCCGGTTTCCGGTCTTCTCTTTCGTCAATACCACTTCCGTGCAGGCCGCCGCCCGCCCGGCCCCGACCGAAGTGCTATTCCCGCAGGCGCCCTGTTCCCGCAGAATCATTGCCGTACGGGCCTAAGCAGAAACGTCTGAATCAGAAAGTTCGCCCATGCACCACCTTCTTCTTGTCGTCTTTTTCATCGCCATGGTTCTCACTCCGGCCATCGTCGCTGCCCGCAGCGGCGATGAGCCCCGGGAATAAAGCCCGGACTCCTGAAGTCCCCTTCCGCGCCCGGCCTCGACTCACCCTCGACCGCGACGCCACCCCACCCTTGTCTTTCTTCATTTCGTCTGGCCCATGCTCTACACTGGGTTCAGCTTGAAGTGAGGACTCCACGATGCTCGTCGTGATGAAGGCGCTGGCTACCCAGGAAGAAATTCAGGCCGTCTGCGATCGGATTGAATCCCTCGGCTTTCGCGCCCACCCTCTGCCCGGCGCCCAGCGCACCGCCATCGGCATTACCGGCAACCAGGGCGAAGTCGACCGCGGCAACCTCGAAGAGATGTCCGGCGTCGCCGAAGTCATCCGCGTCTCCAAGCCTTATAAGCTGGTCAGCCGCGACGTCAAGGAAGACGACACCGTCATCCGCTTTCCCGGCACCAGCGCCTCCATCGGCGGCGCCAGCCTCGCCATCATCGCCGGCCCCTGTTCCATCGAATCGCGCGAGCAGGCTTTCGCCATCGCCGAGCAGGTCGCTCTCGCCGGCGCGCAGTTCTTCCGCGGCGGCGCCTACAAACCGCGCACCTCACCCTACGCCTTCCAGGGCCTGGGCGAAGAAGCCCTCAAAATCATGGCCGAGGTACGCGACCGCTTCGGACTGCGCATCGTCACCGAAGCCATCGACCACGAAGCCCTCGAACTGGTCGCCGAATACGCCGACGTCATTCAGATCGGCGCCCGCAACATGCAGAACTTCTCGCTCCTCAAGGCCGCCGGCCGCAAGCGCAAACCCGTGCTGCTCAAGCGCGGCCTGGCCGCCACCCTCGACGAGTTCCTCATGGCCGCCGAGTACATCATGAGCGAGGGCAACTACGAGGTCATCCTCTGCGAACGCGGCGTCCGTACCTTCGCCGACCACACCCGCAACACGCTGGACCTCAGCATCGTGCCCGCCGTCCAGCGCCTCAGCCATCTGCCCATTCTCGTCGATCCCAGCCACGGTACCGGCAAGCGCAACAAGGTGCTGCCCCTGGCCCGCGCTGCCGTCGCCGTCGGCGCCGATGGCCTCATCATCGAAGTCCACCACCAGCCCGACCGGGCGCTCTCCGATGGCGCGCAGTCCATCTATCCCGAGCAGTTCGCGCAGCTCATGGACGAGTGCTCCCGGATCGCAGCCGTGTTGCATCGGAGCGTTCCCCACGGGATCCAGCTTGAGCAAACAGCGGGCCTGGCCGCGCACTAGCAGCCCGGGTCGGAAGTCCGGTTTTGAAGGGGCACGACTTTAGCCGTGCCGTAAACGCTCAGATATCAATGCGGCTTGAGCCGCTGGGGAACGCTTTTCCCGAAATCGCGGCTTCTGCCACAGACTGCCAGGGGGCTTTTCCATCGATCCGGAAAGCACGATGCACTCGGCATCTTCTCCGCAAGCTTCAGGCTCCGCCGGGGCGCGGATGCGCCCGCCTCTGCACCCGCCCCTTCCCTCCGCGCGCCTCGCCCGGGCCCTTTTTATCGCCGCCTTCTTCCTCCCTCTGCTCCTCGCCGGCTGCCGCCGCAAGCGATTCCCCCACTACCCCGCCGACTTCCGTGAATACGCCTGGGTCACCAACGCTGGCAGCAACTCGGTCACCGTCCTCGACCTCGTGAACATGCAGCCCGCCGGAACCATCGCCGTCGGCCCCGTTCCGGTTGCGATTGCCGTCAACCCCGCGCGCAACGAAGTCTACGTCGTCAACTCCGGCGGCAGTTCCGTCAGCGTGATTGACGCCGAGAAGAATCGCGCCGTCGCTTCCATCCCCGTCCACCGCGGCCCCGTTTCCATCGACGTTGATCGCGGCGGCGAACGCGCCTGGGTCGCCAACTCCGCCTCCAACAACGTCTCTGTTCTCGATCTCGTCCGGCGCCGCGAAATCGCTGCCGTGGGCGTGGGCGAATCCCCCGCCATGGCCCGCATCTCGCCCGATGGCGATACCCTCGTCGTCGCCAATCGCGGCAGCGGCAGCGTCAGCATCCTCGACGCGCACAGCCTCGCCCTGCGCGCCGTCTTCACCGGATGCCCCCAGGCCTCCGACACCGTCATCCTGCCCGATTCGTCGCAGGCCTTCGTCGCCTGCACCGGAGGCCATCAGGTCATGGCCATCGGCCTCGCCCGGCGGCAGACCCAGATACCCGAACTGCGTGCCGATCATCTGCGCGCACTCCTCGACGTCGGCCCCACGCCGGTGCACCTGGCTCTCAAGCCCGATGGCGGCGAAATCTTCGTCTCCAACTTCGGCAGCGACACCATCTCGGAAATCGCCACCGGCAGCGACGAAGTCGGCGGCGCCTACGTCGTCGGCGAACATCCCTCGGGCGGCATCGTCAGCGCCGATAACTCCGAGTTCTGGGTCAGCAACTACGCCGCGAACACCGTCGCCGCTTATTCCATCGACGATGGCCAGCTCGACCACACCGTACAGGTCGGCAGCGGCCCCGGCCCGCTGGCGTTTTCCAGCGACGGATTTCTTCTCCTCGCCGTCGACGCCCTCTCCGGCGACGTCTCCGTGGTGCGCACCATCAGCTACACGCCCCAGGGCCAGACCATCACCGGCTCTCTCTTCACCGTGCTCGCCGCCGGAAAACAGCCCGGCGCCATCGCCGTGAAAAGCTTCCGCGTGCACTGAACCGCGATGCTGAGAAACGAGACCGCCTGTCCTGCCCGCTCGGGTTCCGCCTGACGCCCAAAGCCGGGGATTTCAGCCCCTGAAAGGATCGTCAGCGCGCCATCCGCGCAAGCCCTGTCCTGGTCCCGCGCCACACAATCTTCAGCTGTTCGCGCTCCAGGATCTTCCGCGCCTGCATGCGCGCATGGTTCGACCACGGCCCCACCGGATCCAGCCGCGCATACGCCGTCCAGTGGCGCAGCGCCCGCCGCCGCTCGTTGCTGCGTTCGTATGACAGCGCCAGGTTGTAATGCGCGTCCGCGCACCCCGGTGAAAGCCGAATCGCCGTCCTGTAGGCCTCCACCGCTTCCGAAAGCCGCTGCAGCTCATCCAGAGCGTTGCCCAGATCGAAGAACGCCAGCGCGTAGCCCGGATTCGCCAGCGTCGCCCGCCGGTACAGCTGCTCGGCCCGCTCGAACTGCCGCTGGTTGTAAAGAATCGTTCCCAGATTGATAGCCGCTGGCGCGTGTTCTCCCATCGTCAGCGTCTCTTCGTACAGCGCCATCGCCTCCGCGATCTTTCCCTGCTCCTCGCAGCGCACCGCCTCGAAGAACAAGCCGCCGGTCTCGCTCTGCCGCTGGATCACCGCCGCGGCCCCGTCGTCCACCGCCGCCAGCCGCGCCCCACCTGCCTCGAAGTCGAACTCGAACTGCCGCGCGATCGGATCCATCGCCGAACCCGAGTGCCGGAAGACCAGCCGCGGCCCCCGCCGCGCCACGCCCGCCTCCAGCAGCGGATTCGCCATCCCCGACACCGCGCGCATCGCGCGCACGCTGGCGCTGATGTGCGCCGCCGAAACCCGCATGGCCCGCAGGTCCCGAAGCTTTCTCAGCTGAACCAGGTCCTCGAAGCCGTAGTCCGAGGCCGCGCCGATCAGTCCCACCTTCTCCCATGCGCTCAGTTGCCGGGAGGAGATGTGCAGTATGCGGAGTACATCCTGGCGGCTGTAACGATTCACTTGTGGAGCATCGCCCCTCTTAATACCCCCGATTATCCAGGCCCATTGCTGCGGGAGCAAGGGCAGCGCAGGAGAATTCAGTGGATAAGCCGGTACAAAACCGGATTCCGTACCCGGCTTGTCATCATCGCCCTGCGAGCCTCCGCCCGCGCAGCATAAGCGGCAGCAGGACTCCGCGCTCAGTTTCCCTGTCCGCCCGTTCGCGTTGCCAGCGTTGCCGGAGCCGCCGGCGCCGGCCGGATCAGCACCGCCGTCCGCGGAAACGTAAACGTCCCGCCCGCGTCGTCGATCACGTTCACCTGGCAGATATAAGTTCCCGGCTGCAGCTTGTCCAGCGGCACATCGAACTCAAACGCCACGGCGTCCCGGTCCGGTACATTGATATGCCTCGCTTCCACCAGCGGTGTCTCGAAGGCCTTCGCCGAGCCCTTCAGAAACTCGATGCTCGTCATCACCCGCACCGCCTGGCCCTCCGGCCTGGCGCCCTTCTGCGCCTTTTCCGCCGCCGCTTTCTCAACAGCCGCGCGTGCCGGCTCGTAGACCTCGTACAGCAGATACAAATGCTGATCCTGCCGGAAGACGTGCGGCAGGTTCGGCACCAGCTGCTCTCCCTCCCGCACCAGCGGGTTGTCCTCTTTCTTCGGAGCTGGTGCGCGCTGGCTCCCCAGCACCACCGAGCTCATCTTCAGCGGGAACTTGTGCAGATCCGGCACCGTCAGGTCTGTCTCGAACGAGCCCATCCGTCCCCTCTCGTTCTCCCGCACCACGAACTTCACGTGATATTTCCCCACCGGCAGGTTGAATCCCGTCGTGTACTGCACATTCTTCTGCCGCACCTGCTGCGACTCATCGACCGCCAGCTTTACCGTGTCGCGCACATCGCCGATGTCGTGCCCCGCCATGTCCCGCACCTGCCCGATGACATCCAGCGTCGCTTTGTCGCGGTCGCCGCCCTGCACAAACGGAATCTGCGAGCCCGGCACCACCAGCGACACCGGTACATAGAAGCGGTTCGGCCCCGTCCGGAAATACCACGCCTCCAGATACACCGCCATATCGGTCGCCGGCAGTTCGCTGGCCAGCTCATCTTCCAGCTCCTGTTCCTTCTCCTCCCGATTCGAGTGCTTGAAGTCCGCCGGCGCATAGTACCCCTGCCGGTACTCCAGCTTCACATCGCCGCGGTCCACCCTGACCGAGATCCTCCGGTAGCGCCCGTCCCGCCGCAGGTCCGTCGAGTGATACCCGATCACGTAATACGCCGACGTGTCCCGCTGGATGCGCTCGAACGCCGAGGAAAAATCGTTCGAATCGAAGAACGCCTTGCCGCCCGTATCCGACGACAGCGACGCCATCACTTCCTGCGTATCGAAGTTCGAGTCCAGATTGTTCTGGAGCGCCGCGCCGTTAAAGGCATTCGCCCCCCGCAGGCTGCCCGTCGTCGCGTCGCCCAGCGGCGAAATCGCCTGCAGCCCCCGCGCATCCACGCTGTAAATCGACACATTGGCTCGCACCGCCGCATTCACAGCCGCGTGCAGCGACGCCTGGTTCTCGATCCCGTCCCGCTGGATACCCCCCGAAAAATACAGCAGCGATTTCTTCTCGTTCAGATAGGCCAGCGACTTCGAAATATCCTCGATCGCAAACAGCTCGCGGTCGGTGTTGATGTCGTTGTACTCCTGCTCATCCGGCGTGAACGAGGTTGCATCCTCCACCTGATTCGTCGTGCTCGTCGCCCCCGGCTCGTAGCCCTGCTCCTGGGTTCCCGAATAGCTGTTCACCGCCTTCAGCAGCAGATCGCGGTTCGCCGTAAAGTCCTGGTCGAGCGACAGCGTCGCATCCAGCGAGATCACCGCCACCAGGTCCGCCGGATGCATCCTCCTGTTGATGTATTCCCGCGCCGCCTCCTGTGCCCGTTCCACATCTTCCGGCTGCATCGAGGTCAGATCGAAGAACATCACGATCAGCCGGTGATTCCGCAGCTCCTGCCGCGTCGCCGTGCCCGTCTTTGCGCCGAACACCCCGTTGGGCGCCATGGCATTGATCGTCGCCTCGTTCAGCCGCACCGCCTGGTCCACACTCTCGAAATCGAAGCTCACGATATGCTGCGCTTTGCCGTCCTCGCTCACCCTGAAATCCTTCTCCGTGAGCCCCCGCACCATCTGCCCCGTCTTCTTGTCGCGCACCACCACGTTCGTCAGCACCAGCTCGCTGTTCACTTTGAAAGTGACCACCGAACCGTTCTGACCGGGAGCTGGCGCCTGCTGCTCCTGCGCGCGCATGCCGGCCGCCGCCAGCATCGCCGCCGCCAGCATCGGAACCCACGCGCTCTGCCCCGACCGTCTCATTCCCAACCGCTCTTCTCCTGACTGTTTCCCCGCTGACCAATTCCTGCCTGGCTGCCTGATCCCTGCTCCCTAAAACCGGTACCGCCCCATGAACGTGAACTGCCGCATCGCCGCCGTCGACGTCACCTGCCCGTACGTGCCCGAGCCCAGCGTCGAATCCACCCCCGCATACTGCACCGTGTTGAACACGTTGTTCGCCGTCCCCCGCATCTCGAACGTCTGCGTATCCCCGAAGCGGATGCTCTTCGACAGCGACATGTCCACCGAAACCGTTCCCGGCCCCGGAATGCTCAGCCGCGAGGCCGTCCCGTACACGCCCGAGGGCGGCGCAAAGGCGTCCTTGTTGAACCAGTTCCCGAGCTTGCCTCCGCCCGCCATCAGGCGCTCTCCCGCTGACCGGTCCGGGCGCAGCGACTCCGTCGTGCCGCGCGACACATCCCCCACCGTCGCCAGATAATGCGGCGTCAGCGGATTCCCCGTCGCGAACTGATACGTGCCCGACACCGATACATTCGCCAGCGCGTGTCCCATCCAGCCCGTCGTCAGCAGATGCCTATCCAGCCCGAAGGGCAGCTCGTACACCCAGCTCCCCACAACGTTATGCCGCACATCGAAGCTCGAGTTCGACTCCTCGGCGCGAAGATCCTGCCAGTTCTGCGCAATGCAGTTCGCCCCGCAGGTCGTGCCCCCATTGCCCCCAACGCTGCTCGCATCGTCAATCGCGTGGGAATACGTGTAGGTCGCCTGCAGCGCGATCCCGCCGCTCATCCGCTTGCGTGCGCTGAAGGTCATTGCGTTGTAATTCGAAAAAGCCACTGAATCTTCGTAGTTGTAAACCGCATTCGGCAGCGTCGTCACCGGCACACCATCGGGCCCGATCGTCGTGAAGCGCCCGGGCGCGTCGATTACATCCAGACGGCTCCCCTTCGACCCGTTGTAGCCAAGGTTCATCACCACGTTCCACGGAACCGTCCGCTGCACGTTGACATTCCACACCTGCACATACGGCAGCCGGTAGTTCTTATTCACTGCATAATTGCCCAGGCTCTGAGGAGCGGGAAACCCCCTGGCCAGGCAGAACGCCCCGCAGCTCAGCACCGTCGTCCCGTACCCCGGCATGCTCACCAGGTTTGTCTGCACATCGGCGTAGGGCGGCTCGAATGCGAAGTTCTGCACGAACTCCACATACTGCCCCACGGTGTAGTTGATCCCGTACCCGCCGCGAATCACCGTATCCCTCCACGGATGCAGCGCAACCCCTATGCGCGGCGAGAAGTTGTTCCTCTCCGGGTAAATCAGATCGCGCGGGTACTTGCCCGTGAACGGCCCCACGCCGTTGGGCGTCACCGTCGCCACCGTCGTGAAGTTGTTCCCCGGATCCAGCGTCGCCAGCCGGTCGTGCTCCTCTGAATAGGGCGAGAAATACTCATAACGCAGCCCGAGGAGCACCGTCGCGTTCTTCCCCGCGCGCCAGTCGTCCTGAAAGAAACCGTCCGTCGCGATCTGCCGCAGATGAGCCTCCTGGTAAGCCGCCTGCAGCGTCGTCTCCTGCGGCAGCCCCAGCAGCAGATCCGCCAGCGACGACCCGCTCCTCGCCAGACCATAGGCTCCCGTATTCCCCGTCCCGCTGCTCCCGCTCGATCCCGGCTGCTGCGTAAACAGCCCGGAGAACACATACGTGCCGGTCGAATCCGTGTTCCCGATCATGTCCAGATACACGCGCCGCACATCCGCCCCGAAGCGCACGTTGTGCTTGCCGCGGGTCCACGAGCTCATCGCGCTCAGCGCCACGGTCTGCTGCAGCTCGAACCTCGGTTGCTGTTCGTTCAGCCCGGAAAACTGATTCAGCGTCACGTTCGGAAGCCCCCACAGCTGCGGCGAATTCGGCAGCCCGCTGAGCCCCAGCTGTGGCGCAATGTCCGTCACATTACTGAAGAAATTGCTGACCTGTGTATTGGTGCGGTTCCAGCTGGCCGTAAGATTATTCGTCAGCCGTCCCTTCCCGATCGAGTAGCCCACCTGCAGCGAATACTGGTGCGTCTGGCTCTTCCCCCCCAGGTCCGGAAAAATGTTGAGATTGTCCGCAGCCGAGTGGTTGTAGTTGAAGTTGGCGTTCAGGTTCTGTGTGATCCCTGGATTCCCCTGCCCCAGAAACTGACGTGCGATCCGCAGCAGCGGGCTCCCCTCCCCGGCGCTGCCGAAGCTGTGCACAAACCGGAATCCCACCACCGTCGTGTTCGTCTGCGCCGATGCGAGCCGCTGATAGTTCTCGTTCTGCCCGGGCAGGTTCGGCAGCGGCATATAACTCAGCAGCTTTGTCGCCTGCGGCTGGATCTCGCTCGCCGGCATGCACTGCGAAGCGGGACTGCCCGCATCCGGCCCGCTCGTGCATGGCCCGTACGGCAGCCCCGTCGTCGGATCGTAGACCGTGATCCGGCTTCCCCCCGGCGTTGTCAGGCCCGTGAAGTCGCCGCCGCGCTCCGCCGCCGTCGGCACTGTCCCGTACTGGTCGAAGGGGCTGGACGACCGGGTACCCGAAAGCGTCATGAACAGGATGTCGTTCCGGTCGCGCGTCAGCACCCCGGGGATATACGGCGCCGTCATCAGCGTCGCGCCAAAGCGATTCGTCGCGTACGCCGGTTCCACGATCGGCTGCCCGCGCAGCGCGAAATCTACGGCGTTCAGCGCGCCATTGCCGCCGTTCCAGAACAGCGCCCCGTGCGGCTGGTTGGGCTTGAAATTCCGGAAGTTCCCCCGGAACCGCATTCCGCCTCCACCGCCGCCGCGAAAACCGCCGCCCCCCGGACCTCCCATCATCCCTGCGCCACCAGCCCCGCCGTTCAGCGACCGGTTCAGCTCCATCGTGTCACGCAGGCGGCTGAAATCCAGCCCCGCAAACGGATTCGTTGTTCCCATCTGGCCGGTCACCGCCACCGACTCGCCCGAGGAAAACTCCGCATTGCCCGCCAGCGATGGCAGCTGCGCGCCTGCCTCTTCGGCGCCGCCGCCCGCCTGGATCAGGTCCCCCGCCGCGCCCAGCAGATTGAGCGCCTGCGTGCCGGCGCCACCGTAGCCCTGCGCCATCTGCCGCTGCTGCTGCTGCTCGGCCCGCGATGCCAGCTGCAGCGAAAAGTCCGCCCTCTGCTCGTGCGTCGCAGCATTCAGCACCACCTCTTTCGTCACCACGGCAAAGGCGGCCAGTTCCGTCCTCAGCACATACCGCCCGTTCTGCGGAATCGCCAGCGTGTAGCTTCCCCTGATGTCCGTCGTGGTGCTGTACTTTTTCCCGGTGAGCGAATTCGCCGCCGTCACGCTCACCCCGGGCAACGGCACATTCCCCGCCTTCACCGTCCCGTGAATCGTCCCGCCCGCCTGCACCGCGGCCGCCGGCGCTGAGGGCAGCGCCGGCGCATTCTGCGCGCCTGCCGGCCAGCCCGCAAGGGCTCCGCAGACAAAAAGAGCAGCGCAGTGGAGACTAAGCTTCATGGGCGCTCAGTTCTGTTGTCCGTTGGGGGCCTGCGCAGGGGCCGAGTCCGAAGGCGTTCCCTCCGGCTGCGCAGCTGGCCTCGCAGCACTGCCCGGTCCCCCCGCACCGAATCGGCGCGGTCCCCGCTCCATCACGGCTACCGTCTTCGCCAGAAAGCTTCCATTCGCCAGCGCGCCGCCGGCCCGCACCATGTCGCCCACCTTGATGTCGGGAAACGTTATGTCCTCCGACGTTCCGCGCCCGCGCTTCTCAAAAATCGTGTTCTCATCCACGGCAATCGTCTGGCTGACGTGGTCCGGCCGATCGATCGTCACCGTCAGATCCTTAATCGCCGTCACCCGTCCCACCGTCCAGGTCTTGCCGAAATCCGCCCGCATCTTTTCCATCCGGGCCGCCTGCTGCGCGTCCAGCACAATCACGAAGACCGCTCCCACCGTCTTCGCCTGGCTGTCCAGGTTCCCCGCCGCCACAATCACATCGCCCGCATGGACGTCCGAGATCTTCGCCTCTTCGCGGTTCTTGCGGAAATGCGTGTTCGGGCCCGTTTCGACCTTGAACACCTCGCCCTGCTCGTCTTTGATCGTGATCTCGTTGCCCGAGATCGCCGTCACCGTCCCGTGCGCACCGTTGGCAAACATCCCCCCCATGCCCATGCGCGGACCAGCCTGACCGCCGCCCTCCGGCGGACCCTCCTGCGCGCCAGAAGCCGCGGCAACGCTCAGTACGAGAAGCACAACCCCCGCAACCCGGAAGAAGGAAAATTTCATCGTCAAACCCCTCGGCACCGTCCCGTACCATCCCCGCGGGCGGTCTGAACCTGCCCGAATAGACGGGCACCTCGCCGGAAAGACGCGCCCCCGTCCCGGCTCCGGGTTACGCTCGCAGCGTACCTACTCGATTCCCCTGATCCCGGAGGCACCTTATGCTCGCCAGCTTCTCCGTCGTCCCCATGGACGGCCCCGGAGGCGTCAGCAAACTCATCGCCGAAGCCCTCAAAATCGTCGACGCATCCGGCCTGCCTTACGAGCTCGGCCCCATGCACACCACCATCGAAGGCGGCCTCGATGAAGTCATGGACGTCATCCTCCGCTGCCATCGCCGTGTCCTGGAGCTCGCGCCCCGCGTCCTCACCAGCATCACCATCGACGACCGCCGCGGCGCCACCGGCCGTCTCCAGGGGAAGGTTCATGCCGTCGAGCAGATCCTCGGCAAGCCCCTCCGCCCCATGCAAAAATGAAGCTCCGGCGGAATCTGGCGCATCCTCTCCCTGTTCGTTCCGCCCGCCGGGCAACCCCATCTCCGCCGCTGCTCTCTTCTGAGGGGAAGGAATCTGAGGACAGGCTCATGAGTGTTCTTACCGAAACAGCACTTGCCGCCGAATACTGTCGCGTGCGGCAGCAGAGCCTCGACCTCTGTGCGCCGCTCACTCCCGAGGACATGATGGTTCAGTCCTCCCCCGACTCCAGCCCCGCCAAGTGGCACCTGGCCCACACCTCCTGGTTCTTCGAAACTTTCGTCCTCCGCGAATTCGTCCCTTCCTGCCGCCCCTTCCACCCCGACTTCCTCTGGCTCTTCAACAGCTACTACAACGCCGTCTCCGCCCAGCCGGAAAAGAAGCTCCGCTCCTCCTTCTCGCGTCCCGCCACCGAACAAATCCTCGCCTACCGCCACTTCGTCGACGCCGCCATCGCCGACTTCAGCTCCGGCAAAATCCCCGCAGCCGCCCGCGAGCGCATCATCCTCGGCCTCAACCACGAACAGCAGCACCAGGAACTGCTCCTCACCGACATCAAGCACGCCTTCTGGTCCAATCCCCTCCACCCCGCCTATAAGCCCGGATCCCCCGCGGCCCTCCCCGGCGACAACGCGGAGTGGATTGATTGCCCCGGCGGCCTCGTGGAAATCGGCCATCACGGCCAGGACTTCTGCTTCGACAACGAAACCCCGCGCCACAAAACTCTTCTTCAGCCCTACCGCCTGGCCTCCCGCCCGGTCACCTGCGCCGAATACCTCGACTTCATGGAAGACGGCGGCTACCAGCGCCCCGAGCTCTGGCTCTCCGAAGGCTGGACCACCGTCCGCAACGAAGGCTGGGAAGCCCCGCTCTACTGGCGCCGTAGTCCGGAAACCGCTGCCTGGCAAGTCTTCACCCTCCGCGGCCTCGTCCCTCTCGACGGCCTTCTCTCCACGCCCGTCTGCCACATCAGCTATTTCGAAGCCGACGCCTTCGCCCGCTGGGCCGGCAAGCGCCTGCCCTCCGAAATCGAATGGGAAGCCGCGGCCGCCTCCATCCCTGTCTCCGGCAATCTCCTCGAAACCGCCCAGCTCCACCCCGCGCCCGCATCCGCCGCCCCCGGCCTGCTGCAGGTCTACGGCGATGTCTGGGAATGGACCGCCAGCGCCTACCTCTCGTACCCCGGTTTCCGCCCCCTTCCTGGGGCCCTCGGCGAATACAACGGCAAATTCATGTGCAACCAGATGGTTCTGCGCGGCGGATCGGGCGCCACTCCGGCCTCCCACATCCGCGCCAGTTACCGCAACTTCTTCCCGCCCGCGACCCGCTGGCAGTTCTCCGGCGTGCGCATGGCCGATAACTGACCCCGCGGAGGCGTCCCCCTCATCATGCTGGCTCTCTCGTCCCTTCCCTGCCTGCCCCCGGCCGCTTCCACGCCCATCGGTGCCGAGGTCCGCCGCGGACTCACTTCCCGGCCCAAGACCCTCTCGCCATGGCTCTTTTACGACCAGCGCGGCTCCGAGCTCTTTGAGGCCATCACCGAACTCCCCGAGTACTACCTCACCCGCACCGAACGCGGCCTCTTCGCCCGCTGCGGAGACGATATCCTCGCCGCCGCCGGCTCGCCCCGCCTCGCCATCCTCGAACTGGGCGCCGGAACCGCCGCCAAAACCGGCCTGCTCCTCCAGGCCGCCGTTCGCCGCCAGGGCAGCGTCACTTACTACCCCATCGATATCTCCGCCTCCGCCCTCGAACACGCCCGCCGCAACATCAGCCAGCAGCTGCCCCAGGTCACCGTCAAGCCTCGCGTCGCCGACTACACCACCAGCCTCGACGTAATCCCCTCCTCCGGCTGCCGCCGTCTCGTCCTCTACATCGGTTCCAGCATCGGCAACTTTGATCCCTCCCAGGCCGCCGCGCTCCTGCGCGCTCTCCGCCGCCGGCTCGCCCCCGGCGATCTCCTCCTCCTCGGCGTCGACCACATCAAGGACCGCGGCACCCTCCTGCGCGCCTACAACGACGCCGCCGGCGTCACCGCCGAGTTCAACCGCAACGCCCTGCTCCGCATCAACCGCGACCTCGGCGCCGCCTTCCGCCCCCGCCTCTTCCGCCATCGCGCCCTCTGGAACGAGCCCGAATCCCGCATCGAAATGCACCTCGAGAGCCTCGTGCCCCAGCAGGTCCCGATTCCCGCCCTCGAGATCGCCATCCAGTTCCGCCGCGGCGAGACGATTCATACTGAGAACAGTTACAAATTCACCCCCGGCTCCGTCTGCCGCCTCCTCGCTCGCTGCGGCTTCTCCCCCGTCCAGGACTGGACCGACCCCCGCCGCTGGTTCGGCCTCTACCTCGTCGCCGCTGCCTGAGATGTTCCGCCGCCGCGTCGTCATTCCGGGCGAGGGCGCTCGCGAAGAATCCCCTGCGGGTTCTCGCCCGCCACCCCGGCGTCGGGTTCTTCAAGCCAAACCCCTGCGCTCTCTCCGCCGGCCCAGCCTCAGGTTTTCCCAACCCCGCATACAATCCCGCCATGGACGCCGAATCCCTCCGCGCCTGGCTGCTCTCCCTCCCCGATGTCACCGAAACCATGCAGTGGGGCGACAACCTCGTTTACTGGGTCGCCGACAAGGCCGTCGGAGGCAAAATGTTCGCCCTCGTCAGCCTTTCACCCGGCCACGGCGCCGTCCTCTCCTTCGCAGCCGGCCCCGAGCGCTTCGCTGAGCTGGTGGAGATCGAAGGCATCTTCCCCGCGCCCTACCTCGCCCGCGCCCACTGGGTCGCCGTCGAGCGCTGGGACACCCTCTCGGCCGCCGAGCTGAAAATCCACCTCCGCCACGCCCGCGATCTGGTACACCAGAAGCTCCCGCCCCGCACCAGGGCCGTCCTTGCCCTGCCGCCGGTGGAAAGGAAAAAGCTTATCGCCGCCCGCAAAAAGACCAGCGCCACCCGGCAGGCCGCGCCGGCCCCGCGAGGAAAGACCCGCTGATCACGGCAGCGCGCCCAGGCCGCCGAAGTACCGCATCGCCTCGGGCCGAAAGAGCAGCCACGCGATGGCCGCCAGAAACAGCGAGTGCACCGCCAGCGCCCAGGGCACAGGAAAGCTGATCGCCACGTGGAAGGCCATCCACGCAATCGCCAGCCAGCGCGCCCAGTTCTGCCCGCGCAGCATGAAAACTCCGCAGACGACCGCCAGAAACTCCGTCAGTTCCACCCATCCAGCATCCGGCTGCCGCGTCAGCAGCTCATGAAAGTGATAGGCGAATCCGGCCACGCCCACCACAAGGTAGAGACAGGCCGGCGCCAGCACCGATACCGGCGGCTTTTTCCATCGCACAGCAGCACCTCCGGCAGCAAGCCGACCGCGACGCCATTCTATCCCCACCCCCCTATTCGTCATTCGGTCCCTGAGCGAAGCGCGCATCCCGGAGCCGCACCAGGAGGAACGCCAGCGCTGCCTCCCTCAGCGCAGGAGCATCAGGCTTTCCGCCACCCGCCCCGGTCTCCCAAAACTGTCAAGCTTTTCGCCCCATTACCAAAGTTCATCCTCCCTGCTATCAGCAACTTGCAGCCAATCATAGTTGGCAGCCACATCCTCCCCGTTTGGTATACTGAACTTAGCAGGAAAATAAGAAAAGGACCCGTTCCTCGGGTCCTTTTGCTTTTGGAGCCACCGCCATGCTGCCTCCCGAATGTGCCTGGATTCTCCCCAACGGCCAGCAATGCGCCCAGTTCGCCCTCCGCGGCCGCCGCTTCTGCCGTGCCCACGAAAGATGCGCCCGCGTCGAAAAGACCGTCGCCACCAACCGCCACCTCCGGGACACCATCGCCGCCTTCGACCTCGGCTCCCTCATCGGCTGCCTCATGGACACCGTCGAAGACGCCCTGCACCACCGCATCTCCCCCGGCGTCCAGCGCCTCATCTACCAGTGCGCCTTCGACCGGCTCCAGGTGCTCCTCACAGATGCCAGAGCCGCCGCGCAGGACATGGCCCGCTTCCCGCCCCACCTTGCTCCCGCCGCAGCCGGCGCCCAGACCATGGAAGACCTCTTTGGCCCCAGGTTCGCCGGCATCCAGCTGCCCCCGGACCTCGACCTAAATGCCGCCTTATCAGCGATGCAGGTTCTAAACCTCGCCCGCTCAGCGGATTACAGGCGCACTCCCCCAAAAACGCCCGTAACTCCACCACCATCAGCGGCTTCCACCTTAACTCCAGCGCCATGAAGCACTTAGCAACAGGTGCCTGCGTGCAAATGCAATGAAATGAATGGATTACCCACAACCCGGCTCTTTTTTTTTAAAGGACAGCAAAGCCGCGCTTACCGCCCGCCGGCGACCGCCATCAGACTCACCCGCTTCTCCGGGGTCATCGGTCCCGATTCTCGCCACAGCACCTGTCCCTGCCGATCCACCAGCAGAGCCACCACATGCTTCTGGTCCGGAATCTGGAGCGCAACGAGGAATTTGTGCCGGTCCACAAACAGGGGCACGATCCAGTGCCAGGTTTCCGGGTCCGTCTCGTCGCTGCGCATCGACGACGTCTCCCACCAGCGGAAGACAAAGTTCTGCCGCCCCGAAACCGGAAGCTGGTAATAGCGGAAGCGGAAGCTCGAATGCTGCAGCGCCTGAGCGGCTGGCAGCCACGAGTCGATATCCTTCTGCTGCTCGGGTGCAAACGAGATCAGCAGCAGGTCCGTCTCTCCCGCCAGCCCCTTCGGCAGGGTTACCTTCTGCTTGTCCAGGCTGTAGGAAGTCACATTGGGGAAAACAGCCTTCTTTGCCGGCTGCGCGGCGACGAGGGCCACCGCGCAGCAGAGGAGCAGCGGAGCAAGCCATGATTTTCGTTGCCGCAATCGGATTCCGGGAGACGCTTCGAGGAATTGAGAGAATCTTGAGGAATGGTATCATCCGCGGGTTCCGTCTTTTCCGGCCTGCGGGGCCATCCAGTGAATCGTATGCCAACCATCAAGCGCCCCCCTCGCAGAAGAACCATGAGCCGCCAGCAGCTGCTGTATTTTTCCGGCGCTCTCTTCCTGCTCGCTGCTCTCGCCTTCTGGTTCAGTCCCGACCGCTGGGCCGTCGCCATCGAGGCCCCTCTCGGCATCATCCTGCTCATCGCAGCGGCCAGAGCTGGAAAGAAACCCTGATCCCGTCCTCCGCTTCGCCGGCGCTGCGCATCCATTCCTTTGGGGGCAGATTATTTATCATAAGAAAGCGATGACTCCGCACCCTTTTCAGACCGACGATCCGCGCCTCGTCCCCATTGCCGAAAAAGTGGCCGCAAACGAGCGTCTGACCGCCGAGGAGGGCCTCGCGCTCTATCGCTCCCCGGACGTTCTCGCTGTCGGCTGGCTCGCCAATTCCGTCCGCGAGCGCCTCCATGGCGACGTGACCTACTTCAACGTCAACCGCCATATCAATCCGACCAACGTCTGCGTCGCGGCCTGCCGCCTCTGCGCCTTCGGCCGCAGCAAAGGCGCCGACGGCGCTTACACCATGGCTCTCGAACAGGCCTGGGAGACGGCCGCCTCTGGTTACAGCGAAGCGGTCACGGAATTCCACATCGTCGGTGGGCTCCATCCTGATCTGCCCTTCGAGTATTTCCTGGATCTGGTGCGCGGCCTCAGGCAGCGCTTCCCCCGGGTGCACATCAAGGCCTTCACCATGGTGGAAGTCGCCTTCCTGGCGAAGCGCGCTAAGCTGACCATCCCGCAGACGCTGATCCGCCTCAAAGAAGCCGGCGTTGACTCGATGCCCGGCGGCGGCGCCGAAATCTTCGCCGACCGCGTTCGCCACCTCATCTGCGACCATAAGATCGACGGCTCGGAATGGCTGGAAACCGCCCGCGCCGCCCATAACCTCGGCCTCCGCTCCAACGCCACCATGCTCTACGGCCACATCGAGAACGACGAGGACCGCGTCGATCATCTGCTCAAGCTGCGCGCCCTGCAGGACGAAACCGGTGGCTTCCAGACCTTCATCCCCCTCGCCTTCCATCCCGACAACACGCCCCTCGACCACCTGCCCCGCACCACCGGCCTCACCGACATCCGCCAGATCGCCGTCAGCCGTCTCCTGCTCGACAACTTCCCGCACATCAAGGCCTACTGGCAGATGATGACGGCGAAGATCGCGCAGATCGCGCTCCGCTTCGGCGCCGACGATATCGACGGCACTGTGACTGAAGAAAAGATCTACCACGACGCCGGTGCCACCACACCTCAGGGCATGCGGCGCGATGAGCTGATGCGCCTCATCGCCGCCGCCGGCCGCGTCCCCCTCGAGCGCGATACGCTCTACCACGCCGTCACCCGCACCGACGCGACCTTCATCGTCGCGGTCTGAATCGCTGTTCCTTTACTGCGTAAGCTGAGCGGGTTCCCGCAGACGGCCGGGCTCCGCGCTCGATGCGGAGTTCCCCGGCGGCGGTGGGCCTGAACCGCCGCCACGGGCCGCCCGCCGCGCGCGGTTCCTGCGCACATCGTTCGCCGCCACCAGAAACAGGCAGACGAACGTCACCACCAGCAATCCCGCGGCCGTGGCTCCGTGCAGTTGCGCCATCTCGCCGTAGAGCAGCGCAAGCCCGGCAAAAACAAAGAAGAGATGCGCACAGAAGACCTGCAGTGACGCCTTGCCCAGCGTGAGAAACGGCTCGCGCGCCACCACCGGCACCAGGTATTGCCGCAGCCAGTAGACCATGATCGTGAACGAGACCAGATTCGCCACCCGCAGCGGCCCGATCCGCCACTTGTCGAGCGCCCAGGCCATGGCGTTCTCGTCCAGATGCGGTCCCATCCACCCATAGCGGACCACGATGAAGAAGGCGCAGATCAGCGCGCTCACCGCAATGCCCCACTTTGGAACCCGGTTCAGCGGCACATCGTGGTGCGCGGAATGCGATCCCAGCCAGAGCCCCACGATCCACACCGCCTGCCAGGCGAAGAGGTTAAAGGCGCCCGTCTCCTGCAGCGGAATCTGCAGGTGCGTGATGTGAACCACCCCGTTGTGCACCAGGTCGCGCAGTCCGAACTGCGCCAGCAGCCAGATCAGCCCGCTGGCCGCCAGCACCATCTTCCACCCGGCGCGAATCGCTGCCGACAAAAACAGCGGAGTCAGGAAGAGGAAGAGCACGTACATCGGCAGGATGTCGAAGAGGGGCGGGCAATAGATCAGGAACACCGAGCCCAGCACCGCAGGTCCGGGGTGATGCAGATAAAAGTTCAGCAGATTCGTGATCGCTGCCCGGTGCGCGTGCACCGCCCAGCTGGCTGCCACGGTAAAGGCGAAGGCCAGCAGGAACATGTGATACGCGTAGAGCTTGAGCGAGCGCTTCCACATATGCGCCCGCACCCCGGCGGGATCCTCCATCGCTTTGCGGATGTACAGCCGCCCGATCAGCAGGGCCGAGAGGAAGACGAATCCCTCGGCCGAGGAGACAAACCCAATCGGCTGATTGACAAAGTCGCTGAAGCGGGTGGGAAGATGCGTCAGCGTCATCCACACCAGAAACAAGCCGCGCAGCGCGTCCAGCTCCGGGAGCCGCTGAAGTTTGGGGAAATGCATGCCGCGCTGCGCCTCAGAGGATTAGACGCACCCTGTCAGAGGGGGTTGCGAGGGCAGCCATTTCAATACGCTGGTATTCCCGTCACGCTCTGCCCCACGATCAGCGTATGGATATCGTGTGTCCCCTCATAGGTTTTCACGGACTCGAGGTTCATCATGTGCCGCATCACCGGGTAGTCGTCCGTGATGCCGTTGGCCCCCAGAATATCCCGGGCGAGCCGCGCGCATTCCAGCGCCATCCAGATATTGTTGCGCTTGGCCATGGAGATGTGCTCGAACCCGTCCTTCCCCTGGTCCTTCAGCCGCCCGACCTGCAGCACCAGCAGCTGCCCCTTGGTGATCTCCGTGATCATCCAGGCCAGCTTCTCCTGCACCAGCTGATGGCTGGCGATCGGCTGGTCGCGGAACTGCTTCCGCATGAGGGAATACTGGAGCGCGGTGTCGTAGCAGGACATCGCCGCGCCCACGCCGCCCCAGGCGATTCCGTAACGCGCCTGGCTCAGGCACATCAGTGCCGACTTCAACCCGTCGGAACCGGGCAACAGATTAGACGCCGGTATCCGCACATCCTGCAGCGCCAGCCCCGAGGTCACGGAGGCCCGCAGCGACCACTTTCCGTGGACGTCCCACGAACTGAACCCCGGCCGGTCGTTCTCCACCAGGAAACCGCGCACCCGGCCATCCTCGACGCCGCGATCGCCATAGGTTTTCGCCCAGATCACGGACACATCGGCGATGCTGCCGGAGGTGATCCACATCTTTTCGCCGTTCAGGACGTACTCGTCGCCGCTGCGGTCGGCCCGCGTCCGCATGCCTCCGGGATTCGAGCCAAAATCCGCTTCCGTGAGGCCGAAACTACCCAGCTTCTCGCCGGTGGCCATCTGCGGCAGCCAGAAGTTCTTCTGCTCCTCGGAGCCGAAGGTGAAGATGGGATACATCACCAGCGCCGACTGGACGCTGACAAAGCTGCGCACGCCCGAGTCTCCGCGCTCGAACTCCTGCATCACCAGGCCGTACTCCACATTGGACATACCCGCGCAGCCATAGCCGTGCAGGCTGGCCCCGAAGAAACCCATCTGCCCCATCTGCGGCACCAGTTCCCGCGGAAACCGGCCCTCGCGGTTGCATTCCTCGATGATGGGAATCAGGTTGTCCTCAATGAACTGCCGGGCGGCGTCCCGCACCAGCCGCTCGTCGTCGTTCAACAGCCCGTCAAAGCCAATAAAATCTGTGCCCCTGAAAGAAAATGCCATGGATCGGCCCCTCCAAAAGGGCAATCATACGCGCTTCCCCGGCGCCCACAGCAGGGAATCGCCGCCCACTTCGGCAGGAATGCCATGACTGTCTTTCAGGTCATGAAAGCACCGGAATGGAATATGCCGTAAAGTGGTTGTTGAGGACTCATCATGGCTGGAAACCAGCAACTCATCTGCAGCGATTGCGGGCGGGAATTTACGTTCACAAGCGAAGACCAGGCGTTCTTCCAGGAGCGCGGGTATTCCGCGCCCAAGCGCTGCAAACCATGCCGTCAGGCGAAAAAGAACGAACAGGGAGGAGGCGGCTACGGCGGAGGCGGCGGATACCAGCGTTCCGAGTCGCGGGGGACAACCGTTACCTGCTCCGGATGCGGCCAGCAGACAACCGTCCCCTTTGAGCCTCGCGGCGACCGGCCGGTCTACTGCCGAGACTGCTACCAGGCACAAAAGGGCGGCGGTGGCGGTCGCGGCGCTGGCCGCGGCCGCGGGCGATACTAAGACTCCTCCCGAGGATTCCGGCGCAGCGGAGGCCAGAATTGGCCCCGCCAGGGTTAGTGTGTCCTGAATCGGGTTCCCTGCGGCGTCCTCCGGCTTCTTCCGTTCCCGCGGCTTGCGGAAGCCCGTCCTGGGGTGAAATGCCTCGGCCCGCACCGGCCAGACCAGACAGGATCAGGGCAACTCGAGCAGAGACTTCAGCGCCGCGAACAGGCGCTCGGTGATCAGCTCCGGCAGCTCGCCTGGCCCGAACTCCATGGGCTCGCCGACGCGGACCTCGAGCGCGCCGGAGCGGAACCAGTGCCTGCGCCGTTTCAGCTCGGTGAGGCCCCTCAGGGCCACCGGCACGACGACGGTGTCCGAGTCGCGCACCAGCAGCCCGATGCCCGGCCGGAATGGCTCCAGACCATGCTCGGTCCGGCGTCCCTCGGGGAAGACCAGGACGTTATAGCCCCGGTCGAGAGCTTCTCCCGCGTGCTGGAAGGACCGGCGAAAGCCCGCGCTTCGCGGCAGAGGAAAGGTATTGAACAGAGCCGTCACCAGCAGGTAAGCCGCCGGTCCCAGGAGATTCAGCCCCGCGGGGCCAACATTGCGCATATGCCGGAAGTCCCGCAGCATATCGCCGGCCATAGCCACCGCGGTTCGTCGCCGCATCCGTCCCGGAAGTCCGTACAGAACCAGCGGGACGTCGTAGGTGGTGACGTGATTTGCAATCAGCAGCACGGGCCGCTCCGGCACCTGCTGCAGCCGCCGTTGGACCTGCGGAGCTGCCAGGAAACGCACCAGCGGCTGAGAGACGAGGTGGAGAAAGGCGACTCGGATCAGCCGGACCGGCCAGGACCACGGCCAGTGAGGATAGCTGTCCTGCTCTCTCGCGCCCCTTCTCTCTTCCGCCGTCTCCGCTTCCCCGCGCGCCCGAGCGATGGCAGGCACTGCCAAAGGAACTGGGGCAACCTCTGTGCTGCCTTCCCCGGTAGCCATCCGGCACAGGCCCAGCTCGCGGCGCAGATCGCCGAGAGTGGCCACCCGCTCCAGAGTCTCGTCCTCGAGTGCCAGGCCCAGACGCTGCTCCAGTTCCGACTGCAGCTGCACCCGGCCCAGGCTGTCGAGGCCCAGACCTTCGGAAAGCCGCGCATCCTCGCCTGTCTGGGCGGGATGGGCGTGGCTGATGGAGAGAATCAGGTCCAGCAGCGGATCGGCTTCTGCCGCCGCTGCTCCTTCCGGGTGCTGGCTGTTGACCCACTCGGTCACCCTGGGCCGCCGGACCTTGCCCGTCGAGGTTCGCGGCAAATCCAGTTCCGGCCACAGCCGCCACTGGCGAATCTGCTGATAATCCGCCAGCTGCCGGTTGGCGGCAACCACCGCCTGCTGTGCCTCTTCGCGCGTTCCGCGGAAGAGCAGCACGGCCACAGGCTCCGTCCCCGCGGTCGTGAACAGCGGCACGACGGCTGAAGCCTGCACACCCGGCTGCGCGTTCAGTGCAGCCTCCACATCCTCCGGGTGGATATTCAGTCCGGACGGCGCTACGATCACCTGGCTCCTGCGCCCGACAAAATGCAGCTGGCCCTGCTCGTCGCGCTGCACCAGATCGCCGGTGGCCAGCCATTCCGAGTCGCTGCGGCGCATCCCGCCCTGCTGCCAGATCGCCTGCGAAACCATCTCGCCGCGCACCAGCATCTCGCCCTCGCCGGTGATACGCACGTCGCGCCCCGGCAGCACTTTGCCAATGGTCCCTTTGCCTGGCCTGAAGGGATGGTTCACACTGATGAGCGCCGAGGTTTCGGTCATGCCGTATCCCTGAACCAGCGCGAAGCCCAGCGTGGTCCAGAAGTCCTCCAGTTGCGCCGGGAGGGACGCGCCACCGCAGACGAAAGCCCAAAATTTGTAACCAAAGGTACGACGAATTCTGCGGAAGCGCCACCACAGCTTCCCGATCGTCTCGCCCTCGGCCTTCGCGATCTCCGCCGGAAGCCCCGGATCGATGGCCAGCAGATGCGCCCGCAGCAGGTCGAGAACGCGGGGCACGGAACAAACCACGGAGATGCGCTCGCGGTGAATGGTCTCGATGAGCCGCTGCGCCTGGAGGCGCGTTTCGAAGTGCACTTCCGCGGCCATCAGCGGCGGAATCCACAGTCCCATGAATTGCCCGAAGACGTGGCTGAGCGGCAGGGTATGCAGAAAGCGGATGGGATGAAAGATGTGCTCGTACTTCAGATACTTCTGCATCTCACGCTCGATGGGGTCGAGGCTTGAGAGCACGTTGCGGTGCGTGTGCACCACGCCTTTCGGCTCGGCTGTGGTGCCGGAGGTGAACAGGATCTGGAAAGGTGTGTCGAGACCCAGCCCAGGCTCGCGCAGATCCGAAAACGGCGGCCGCGGCAAGAGCGAAGCGAAATCTTCAAACGCGACTCCGGGCACATCCCCCGCGAGTTCCCGCAGCAGCGCCTGATCGCCGGCGATCAGGCGGGGCCTGGTATCCGCAACGACACGCTGCGCGAAATCCAGGGCGCCTGCAGGATCGAGCGGAACAGCAATGACGCCACGCAGGATGCAGCCGAAGAAAGCGCCCATCCACTGGAGGCCGTTCTGCCCCCACAGCACGACGCGCTCGCCTGCCGGAATCTCGCGCCGCTTCAGCTCCGCGGCGAAGCGATCGGCCAGCGCGCCAAGATCCGCCCATGTCGAGACCAGCCGCCGGTTGCCGCGATAAGTCACAATCGCGGGCGCATTCCCGTGCCGGCGGAAATCATCGAGGAAAGTGGCCAGGTCCGAACGCATGCGGCTTCCTGCTACTAACCTACAGGACGCCGGAAACGAGGGTGGCCTTCGGGGATATCCCTTTTAAGCCCGGGCAAAGTCAATGAACCCGCGCACCGGATCGGTGTGCACCAGAGTGACGCGCGTCCGATCACCCACATCGAGCCCGTGCGCTCCGTGCACCAGCATTCCCTCCACGTGCGGCTTGATGGTTCGGACAAAGGTGCCGTGCTCATTGACGCCGGTCACAACGGCATCGAACGCGTGGCCGATGCGCCCGCTCATGGCCACGGCGGCAATGCGCTTCTGCATCTCGCGGGAAACCTTGCGCTCGGCATCTTCCATCCGCGTGCACTGCGCCGCAATCGATGCCAGCTCGTCGTCGGAGTACGGCGAGGGCCGGCCGGCGATCATCGCCTTGAGCAGCCGCTGGATCACCAGATCGGCGTAGCGGCGATTGGGCGCGGTGGAATGCGTGTAGTCGTGAACGGCAAGGCCGAAGTGACCGTCCGCGGATTCACCCGGACGCTCCAGCACATACTCGCCGGGGCCCAGCAGCTTGATGACCGCCAGCGACAGATCGGGAAAGTGCAGCGGATCCTTCGTTTCCTGCTCGCAGAGAAAATCGTGCAGCGGCTTCGGATCGGGATTCGCGGGAAGGTGGCCGCCCAGCTGCGCGGCTAATTCCACGATGCGGTCCCAGCGCCTTGGCGTCTTCACCACCCGGCGAATAGAAGAAAAGCGCTTTGCCTCCAGCGTGCGCGCCACCACGCCGTTGGCCGCAATCATGAAATCTTCGATGAGCTTTGTTGCCTGGTTCTTCTTCTCCGCTTCGATATCGATCCCCCCATCCATCAGGCGGATCGGATGGGTTTCGATAGTCTGCAGGTTGAGAGCGCCGTAGGCTAAACGCTCGCCGCGGAGCCGCTGCGCCACCTGGTTTTGCATGCGGAGCTGCTGCTGCAGCTCCGGCGATGCGGCAACCTTCGCGGGCGCACCGGCTTCTCCTGCGAGCCACGCTCCGATGGAGGGATAGGCGAGCTGCGCCCTGTTGGCGACCCGCGCCCGGTAAACATCGGCTCCTGTGACCCGGCCGAGGACATCCACGACAAATTCCACCACCACGGCACCGCGCTCCTGATCCTCCAGCAGCGATGTGGAGCCGGTGGAGAGTTCCTCCGGCAGCATCGAGAAGTTCTCGACACCTGTGTATACGGTCGTCGTCTCCCGCATCGCATACCGGTCGATCGGGCAGCCCCGCGGAACCAGGGCGTCGACATCCGCGATGCCGATGAGAACGCGATACCGATCACCGGACAGAGCTGCCACATACTCGATCTGGTCCAGGTCGCGGGAGGTATCGTTGTCGATGGAGGACCACAGAAGCCCACGCAGATCGCGAGCACCGGGGTCCCATTGGGGATGGCTTCTTCGTAATTCCTCAAGCTGCTCCGCAACATCCGGCGGGTACCGCGGCTCGAATCCGTGTTCGATCATCGACCTGCGCGCCGCCGCGCTCAGGTCGAAATGGAGCTGATGGTTCATCGTCCTCCCCGCGCTCAGCCGGAAGGCCAAGGCTATCACGTCCGGCCGCACCAGCCGTTTGGAAACAGGGCGCAGGCGGCTGTGATTCGCGGGCGTGGCCAGGCGTGTGCCGAGCACTCGCTCGACCGGATCGCAGCCGAGGAGCATCCGCAGCGGATTCAGAAAGTTCCGAGGAGGCGCCCGTCCAACCGCGGCGCCCTCGGCGTACTCCAACCATCAGGAGGGGATCAGTCTGAATGCTCGAGTTTATCCAGCGCAACTGGCATCGTCTTCTGTGGTCCGTCGGCTCGATCGTCGGAGTGATCGTCGTCGCGCTCGTGATCCGTTCGATTGTCTTCTGGCTGCTGCACCGGCTTACGCGCCGCAAGGGCGGCATTCTCAGCAATTCGCTGGTCAGGCACAGTGAAAGACCCACGCGCTGGATCTTTCCGCTTCTCGGCGTGTTGTGCGTTCTGCCCGGGCTGCCGCTGCCGCATCAGGTGATGAGCACCCTCGAGCACATCACCGGCCTGGGGCTGATCGCCTCGATTGCGTGGCTGGTGATCCTTTTCATCGATGTTGCCGCCGATATCATCGCCGGACGCTATCGCGTGGATGTCGCCGACAATCTGATGGCTCGCCGCATCCGGACGCAGTTCCAGATGCTGCATCGCGTGACGATGGTGCTGGTCATCGCGGTGACCATAGCGATCATGCTCATGACCTTTCCCGCTGTCGATAAGATCGGCGGGAGCCTGCTTGCCTCGGCCGGTATCGCCAGTCTGGTGGTTGGCATGGCCATGAAGGGAACCTTCTCGAATCTGGTTGCGGGAGTGCAGATCGCGTTCACGCAGCCCTTCCGGATCGAGGACGCCGTGGTGATTGAAGGCGAGTGGGGATGGATTGAGGAGATCGGCACAATGTATGTCGTGGTCCGCATCTGGGATCTCCGCCGTCTTGTCCTGCCTCTCTCCTATTTTCTGGATCATCCATTCCAGAACTGGACCCGGACCAGCGCCGACCTGCTCGGCCACTGCTTCATCTACACCGACTACACCATCCCGGTGGATCCGCTGCGAGCCGAGCTGCGCAGAATCTGCGAAGCGACGCCGCTGTGGGGCGGAAAAGTGTGCGTGCTCCAGGTTTCCGATCTCGAACATCACACCATGCAGCTGCGCGCGCTGATGGATGCACGCAATTCGAGCGACGCCTGGGATCTTCGCTGCCTGGTCCGCGAGAAACTCGTGGAATTTATCCAGAAGAATTATCCCGAAAGCCTGCCGCGCTACCGGGGCGAATTCCAGACGCAGGCTGCCGAGATGCCGATCCAGCCGAAAGGACGCCTGCCCGAACCGGATTCGCGGCGGGCCATCTCCGCGGAGAATCCTCCCCCGGAGGCACCCAACCCTCTGCGCCGCAGCGCATAGGCACAGGGCCCTATTTGCTGACGCGCCATTTCGCCGCCAGAGCCGCCAGCTTGTCCTCGATCGACGGCGGGGGCTTCGGCGCATTGCGATTCCCGGGCTGCCGGGCCTCGCCGCTCTGGAGAGCTTTGATCGAGAGCGAAATGCGCTTCGTCTTCTCATCGGCGGCCAGCACTTTGACTTGAACGATCTGGCCCGTCTTCAGCACCTCCGACGGTTCCCTGATGAAGCGGCTGGAAATCTCAGAGATGTGCACCAGTCCGTCCTGATGCACGCCAACGTCGACGAAGGCGCCGAACTTCGTCACATTGGTGACCACGCCTTCCAGGACCATCCCCGGACGCACGTCGGCAATTCCGCGCACGGCATCGTTGAAAGCCGGAGCCACAAACTGGTCGCGCGGATCGCGTCCCGGCTTGCGCAGCTCTTCGAGAATGTCGTTCAGCGTGTAGACGCCTGCACGGAACTGGCTTCTGTCGAGCTTTTCCAGCAGATGCGGGCTGCGGATCAGTTCGTCGATCGGCGTCTTCAGCGAGCCGGCGATCTGCTCAACCAGCGCGTACGATTCCGGATGCACCGCAGTGCTGTCGAGGGGCTGTGCGCCATGGCGGATGCGGAGGAACCCTGCCGCCTGCTCAAAGGTTTTCGGGCCGATGCCGCTCACCTCGCGCAGTTGCTGCCGGGAGCGGAATCGGCCGTTCGCATCGCGATAGCTGACGATATTGAGCGCGGTGCGCTCGCTGATGCCGGCCACATAGCGAAGCAGAGCCCAGGAAGCTGTGTTCAGGTCCACGCCCACGCGGTTCACGCAGCTTTCGATCACCGTCTCAAGCGACTGCTGCAGCTGGCGCTGATCCACATCATGCTGGTACTGGCCGACGCCGATGGATTTGGGATCGACCTTCACCAGCTCCGAAAGCGGATCCTGCAGCCGGCGCGCAATGGAGATGGCGCCACGCACGGTCAGGTCAAGATCGGGAAATTCCTGGCGCGCAACTTCGGATGCGGAATAGACGCTGGCGCCGGACTCGGAAACCGTCACCCGGAAAACTTCACTGAGCTTCTTTTCATGCAGAAAATCGCGCACGAAGGCGTCCGTCTCGCGGGATGCGGTGCCGTTTCCGATGGCGATGGCGCGCACCTTGAACTGCTGCACCAGCGTGGCCAGTTTCTGGCCGGCTTCCGTCGCTCTGCCTGTATGCGGATAGATCACGTCATGCGCCAGGAACTTGCCGGTCTCATCCACGGCGGCGATCTTGCAGCCGGTGCGCAGACCGGGATCGATGCCGAGCACCGCAATCGGCCCGGCGGGCGCCGCCATCAGGACGTGCTGAAGGTTTTCGCGGAAGACCTGGATGGCATCCGTGTCGGAGCGGCGCTTGAGCTCCAGACGAAGCTCGCCCTGGATCGAGGAATTGAGCAGGCGCTTCCAGCAATCCTCGATGGCGAGGTTCAGGTGCAGCGTCCAGTCGCCTTCGCGGCGCAGGATGCGCGGGCGCAGCAGGCCGAGCATGCGGGCATCGTCGATCTCGATGAGCCAGTAGAGGACCTTCTCCGCTTCACCGCGGCGGATCGCCAGCATCCGATGGGAGGGGATCGTCTTCGCCGGCTCGGAGTACTCGTAGTACATGCGGAACTTTTCCTGCTCGTCCGCGGCGTCGGGAACCTTGCGGCCGACGATCATGCCTTCTTCGAAGAGCATCTGGCGCGCGGCCTTGCGCACCCCGGCATCTTCACTGATCATCTCGGCCACGATGTGGCGTGCGCCTTCCAGCGCATCGTCCACGGCGGGAACTTCCCGGGCAGGATCGACCAGAGACTGCGCCAGTTCCATGAGAGACACGGGCCCAGGCTCCTGCGTCCACAGGTACTGCGCCAGCGGTTCGAGCCCACGTTCGCGGGCGATGGTCGCTTTGGTCCTTCTCTTCGGACGATAGGGAAGATAGAGGTCTTCGAGTTCGCTGCGATCGAGCGTTGCGACGATGCGGGCCTTCAGCTCATCGGTGAGCTTCCCCTGCTCGGCGATGGAGGAGAGGATTGTTTCTCGGCGGGCGAGAAGCTCGCGGAAATACGCGAGGTCTTCTTCGATGGCGCGAATCTGCACCTCATCGAGATTGCCGGTTGCCTCTTTGCGATAGCGTGCGATGAAGGGCACGGTTGCGCCCTCATCGAGCAGGCCCATGACAGCGCGCAGGCCCGGAATCGGCAGGTTCAGTTTCTGGGCAATGTGGAGGAGGATCGAGGGTTTCAGAGGTTGTACGTCAGCCATGTTCAAAGCCATGGTACCGGGAGGCAATGAGGAAAACGCGACAGCGATGTTCCGGCTCAGGCTGCCGTCAACCGCCGATTTTTTCCGTCAGTTCGGCCCATCGCTGATAAACGGCATCGTGCTCGCTTTGCGCGGCCTCCATTTTGACCAGAGCCTCGGTCAGCGCGTTCGCATCTATGACCACAGCGGGATCCTCGAGGCGTTCGCGGGCCGCACGCAGGCTTGCATCAGCAGCATCGATGCGCTCTTCGATGCTGTCGTATTCGCGCTGTTCAAGGTAGGAGAGCTTTTTCCTGGCGGATTTGGGCGCAGAGACCTGCTCGGCGGGCTGACGGTCTTTCTTCTCTTCGTCGCCGCGTCCGGGTTCGTCCCGTTCGGCGCGCCACTGTTCCCACTGCATGTAATCGGCGAAGAGCTCCGCGCTGCCCTGGCCATCGAGACCGAGGACGGCATTGGTAACGCGGTCGAGCAGGTAGCGGTCGTGTGTCACCAGCACGAGCGCTCCGGAAAACTCGAGCAGTGCTTCTTCAAGGATTTCGAGAGTTGGGATATCGAGGTCGTTGGTTGGCTCATCGAGGATGAGCACATCCGCAGGCTGGAGCATCAGGCGCGCAATCAGCACACGCGCCCGCTCGCCGCCGCTGAGGCGTCCGACAGGCTGATTGAGCTGCTCTCCGGTGAACAGAAATCGGGACGCGTAACTGGCGACATGGAGAACGCGATCCTGATAGACGACAGAGTCGGAGTGGGGTGCCAGGGCGCGGCGCAGTGTGAGAGACGCATCGAGTTCGCGCATCTGCGAGAAATAGACGATACGCAGGCTGGGGGCGCGGATCACGTTTCCGGCGCTGACTGGAATCTCCCCGGTCATGGCGCGCAGCAGCGTGGTCTTGCCTGAGCCGTTGCGGCCGACCAGGCCGAGCTTCATGCCCTTGTTCAGCGCAAAGCTGACGTTGCGCAGAATTTCGCGGCCGCCGAGGGTGACCGAAACGCCGTCCATTTCGATCAGCCGCCGGGACTGGCGATCAGTGGCATCGAAGCTGATGCCCGCCGTTGCGGTACGGCTGCGCGATTCCGATTCCGCAAGCTGCGCGATCATCGCATTGGCCGCATGGATGCGGGCCCTGGCTTTAGTGGCGCGCGCTTTGGGGCCGCGGCGGAGCCACTCGATTTCAGTGCGCACGCGGTTGCGCAAAGCTTCCTGGGCTCTCTGCTGCCATTCAACCCATGCCTCGCGAGCTTCGAGAAATTTCGAGTAGCTGCCCTGCACGCGCAGCAGGCCGTCGGCATAGATGCGATTGAGTTCTACGATTTCGGCTGCGACACTCTCCAGAAAATAGCGGTCGTGGGAGATGACGATGAAGGCGAAGTTCGCCGTCTGCAGCAGACTCTCGAGCCACTCGATGCCCTCGATGTCGAGGTGATTGGTCGGTTCGTCCAGCAGCAGAAGGTCCGGCTGAATCACCAGGGCTTGGGCAATGGCGAGCCGCTTTCTCCAGCCCCCGCTCAGGCTCGCCGCCTCAGCGTTCATCGCGACGCCGTCGGTCGGGTTCTCGGCGAAGCCGGCCCGGCCGAGCGTCTCTCGCAGCCGTTGCTCGCGTTCTCTTTCGGGAACGGCGGCCCGGGCCATCGCTGCCTCGATTACGCCGCGAACGGTCGCGCCCGGCGCAAACTCGGATATCTGACGCACGTAGCCGACACTTGCGCGTTTGCGGAAGGCGATCTCGCCCTCATCCGGCTCCAGTTCGCTTCCGAGCACCGCCAGCAGGGTCGATTTGCCGGCGCCGTTGGGGCCAATCAGGCCGATGCGGTCGCCATCGTGAACAGCGAAAGAGATCCCTTCAAAGAGCGGCTCAGCGCCAAAACGCCTGGAGATTTTCTGAGCATTCAGAATCGGCGGCACTTCTTCAGTCTACGGGGTCGGAAAGCAGGCCTGGGGACCATGCGTGTACGCCAAAGCTGCTCAGTGGCACCCCGCTCCGCGACTGGCGGGCTGTGCTGCACGATCTTTGCTGAATCGAGCCAAGGCTGCCTTCACGCCGTCCTGGCAGCCATGGCGCTCCTGCGCGCCGGCCGGAACAGCCGCCCAGCGCAAGGGCAACCAGCAGAAACACAGTTTTCTTCATCGCGCTTTCCCGGTGTCTTCAGACGCTGCTCTCCCGGGCCGAGGTCGGCGGAAACGATGAAACAAACGAAAGCACCCAGCCGATCCGGGCTCACCCGGCTTCGATTCCTCCAACGCACGCCTCCGTGGTCCGGAATTGCCGTGAGGCATCTCTCAGGATCGGGTCACCTGCCGAAGCCGAGATCAGGCTTGTTACACTGCGGCCATGCCGGCATTTAGAGGCTCCATATTCGCGCGAATCTCATGCCCCTGAAGCTTTCGGTCGCCCTGATTACGAGCAATGAGGAAGCCAACCTGCCGCGAACGCTGGAGAGCGTCCGCTGGGCGGATGAGATTGTCATCGTGGACTGCGGCTCGACGGACAGGACCGGAGACATTGCGCGAAAATACGGAGCGAAGTTCCTCACCGAAGCCTGGAAGGGTTTTGGGGCGCAGAAGAATTCAGCCATCTCCGGCTGCTCCGGAGACTGGGTCCTGTCGCTCGATGCGGATGAGGAGGTCAGCGCGGAACTGGGCGCGCAGATGCGGGCGCTGCTGCAGGCACGCCCCGGAGACGATGGCTATTTTATTCCGCGCCGGAACCTTTTCCTGGGCCGCTGGATCCGGCATGGCGGCTACTGGCCCGACCGCAAGCTGCGGCTGTTCCGCCGGGGCGCCGCGGTTTTTGAGGAGAGCGCCGTGCACGAGACAATGCGCTGCTCAGGAACGGCGGGAAGCCTGAGCGGGGCCCTGATCCATCATGCCTACCCGATGCTCGAAGGCTATATCGAGCACATGAACCGCTACAGCAGCCTGGGAGCCGGCCAGGTTCTGGAGCGAGGCAAAACCAGCCGTGGCATTCTGCCTTTCCTGTGGAACGTGTATCTCAACCCCGTGGCAACCTTCCAGTACAACTATTTCCTGCGGCAGGGATTTCTGGACGGACGCGAGGGGCTGCTGCTGCACCTGTACCACTCCGCCTACGTAAGCTGGAAGTACGCAAAGGCATGGGAGCGCGGGCGCCGGCCTGCCCCCCACCCGCCTGCAACATAAGCCCTGGGGTTGCCGCCTTGCCCCGGCTTCTCCTATGCTGAAGCGTTTTGGGGAGCTTTCAGGAAGCCATGCCGGACCCGCCGAGTTCGACCCGCGATGCGGTGGCTGCCGATCTGTCCGCCGGCCGGCGTCCGTCGCCGAACGAGGTCAGGTGGGGGAAGCAGACGCTGGCGCCAGCGCTGGCCAGGACGCCGGAGCAGCCGGTGGGCGCGGCTTCGGGCTTCAATCTCGATGAGACTGGGAACGCGCGCTTCACCACCATCTCCGGTATCCCTGTGCGGCGCCTTTATACAGGCGCAGATCTGCCGGAGGACTGGGCGGAGAACCAGGCCAGGTACCTGGGCGCTCCGGGCGAGCCTCCGTACACGCGCGGCCTTCACCCGACCGGATACAGCGGAAAGCTCTGGACGATGCGGCAGTTCTCCGGCTTCGCCTCGCCCGAAGAGACGAATCTGCGTTACAAATACCTGCTCGCCGGGGGCGCCGGCGGCCTGTCGGTCGCTTTCGATCTGCCTACCCTGATGGGCTGCGACTCCGACGACCCTCGCAGCGAGGGCGAGGTGGGCAAGTGCGGCGTGGCCATCGACTCGCTGGAGGACATGGAGATCCTCTTTTCCGGAATCGCGCTCGACAGCACAACGGTTTCCATGACCATCAACTCCCCGGCTGCGGTGCTGTGGGCGATGTATCTGGCCGTGGCGGAACGCCAGGGGGCGGACTGGAAACAGCTTTCCGGAACCCTGCAGAACGACATCCTGAAGGAGTACATCGCGCAGAAGGAGTATCTGTACCCGCCCGCGCCTTCGATGCGCCTGGTGGTGGACACGCTGGAATTCGGGGCCCGCTCTACGCCCCGCTTCAACCCCATCTCCATCTCCGGATACCACATTCGCGAAGCGGGCTCGACGGCCCTGCAGGAGCTGGCGTTCACGCTGTACGACGGTGTGGAATATGTGGAATGGGCGCTGCGGCGGGGCCTCGCCGTCGACGATTTCGCTCCCCGGCTGAGTTTCTTCTTCAACGCCCACAACGACTTCTTCGAGGAGATCGCCAAGTACCGGGCGGCGCGAAAAGTCTGGAACCGGCTGATGACGGAGCGCTTCGGCGCCCGGAATGCCCGCTCCCGATGGATGCGGTTCCATACGCAGACGGCGGGGGTTTCCCTGACCGCGCACCAGCCCATGAACAACATTGCGCGGGTGGCTCTGCAGGCTCTGGCTGCGGTGCTCGGCGGCACGCAGTCGCTGCACACGGACGCTTTCGATGAGGCGCTCGCACTGCCCACCGAGGAGGCGGCGCGCATTGCGCTGCGCACCCAGCAGATCCTGGCGTATGAATCGGGCGTGGCGGAGGTCGCCGATCCCTTCGGCGGCTCGTATTTCCTGGAGAAGCTGACCCTCGACCTGGAACAAGGAGCATTCCGCTGTTTCGAGAAGCTGGACGCGATGGGCGGAATGGTGAAGGCCATCGAGGCCGGCTACCCGCAATGGGAAATTGCGGAGGCCAGCTATGCGTACCAGCGCGCGGTGGAAGCAGGCGAAAAGATCATTGTCAGTGTGAATCAGTACACGGTGGATGAGCCGCCACCGCGGATCCTGTACATCGGCGAAAGTGTTCGTGACGGCCAGGCAGCGAAGCTGAAGAAGCTGCGCGCAGAGCGTTCCGGAGAGGCGGTCCGGCGTTCGCTCGATGCCCTGCGACGCGCGGCGGAAACCGAACCGGAGCCTGCCATCAACGGCCTGGCGGCCGCTAATACGATGCCCATCCTCGTGGACTGCGTCCGGGCTTACGCCACCCTCGGCGAGATCTGCGGCGCATTACGGGAGGTCTTCGGGGGATGGGAGGAGGCCTGAAGAACCGGAATCTGCTATCGTTGGCCTATCGGATGGGGACCCTCTTCGGTCTCCGCGCAAGGGATGATGCAGGGCAAGCCGGAATCCGAATTCGAGCGACACGCCGTCAAACCAGGACAGCTTATCCAATGCGTTCCGCACGCCTCCGCAACAACCTCGCTCGTCCCGGTTGAGGCGCCCGTTGTGAAGCCTCATCGCGGGCAGACTCGCGCTTTAAGCGCATCGAGATACGGCAGCGGCGCCGGGACGGGAGGGCTCAGGACCAGAACGTGAACGCCGTCAAAGCCATCTATCCCGGTAGTTTTGATCCGCTTACCAACGGCCATCTGGATATCATCCTGCGTGCGGCCAAGATTTTCGACCATCTGGTGGTGGCGATCCTGCGGAATTCCTCCAAGGACCCGCTTTTCACCGTCGAAGAGCGTGTGGCCATGTTGTCGGAGGGAACGGCCGAGTTCAATAATGTCTCTGTCTCAACCTTCGATGGTTTGCTGGTGGACTTTGCCCGCGAACAGCGCGCCCAGGCCGTGGTGCGCGGAATTCGCGCCATCAGCGATTACGAATACGAGTTCCAGATGGCCCTGATGAACCGGCGACTGTCTCCTGAGGTGGAGACCATCTTCCTCATGCCGGATGCGAAATACTCCTTCGTCAGTTCGCGGCTGGTGAAAGAAGTCTTTCAGCTGGGCGGCTCCGTCGATGGACTGGCTCCAAAGTTTGTTGTGGACCGCCTCAAGGCCAAGAGCCGGCGCTGATCCAGCCGCGACGATCAGCCTCGACGCGCTGCTCTATGCATTTCTTCCAGGGCAGCGAGTGCAAGCAGGCGCGCCGTGGCGTGGTCCACGAGCGGGCGCGGATAAGTCTCTCCGAGGCGAATCCCGGCCGCAGCCAGAGGGAGGGGCGGCGCATTCCAGGGCTTGTGGATCCACTCCGGCCCGAGCCCGCGCAGCTCCGGAATCCAGCGGCGAACGTACTCGCCCGCGGGATCGAACTTCTCGCCCTGCAGAACCGGATTGAAGATGCGGAAATACGGCGCGGCGTCCACGCCGCATCCGGCGACCCACTGCCAGCCCATGGTGTTGTTGGCCAGGTCGGCGTCGACCAGCGTGTCCAGGAACCAGGCGGCTCCCTCCTGCCAGGGGATCAGCAGGTGCTTGACCAGGAAGGAGGCAACCACCAGGCGAGCCCGGTTGTGCATCCACCCGGTGGCCCAGAGCTGGCGCATGCCGGCATCGACGAACGGATAGCCCGTGCGGCCCCGCTGCCATGCCTTCAGCCACTTCGTATTGGGGTGCCAGGGAAAATGCCGGAACTGGGGATTGAAGGGCTGGGTAAGGGTGTCGGGCCGCTCCCCAAGCAGATGCCAGGCAAACTCCCGCCAGGCAAGCTGGCGAAGAAACGGCTCCGCCTCCGGATGAGCCGCCGTCGCATGCCAGACCTGCACCGGGCTGACTTCCCCAAAGTGAAGATGCGGCGAGAGCCGGGAGGTTCCCTCGCGGTCGGTGCGGTCGCGCTGCTCGCCATACTGGCTTACGCCGTGTCGGGCGAAGGCGCGCAGCCGGTCCCGGGCCGCTTCCTCTCCCGGAGTCCACTCCGCGCGAATGCCGGCTGCCCAGTCGGTTTCCGGCTCGAGACGGAGATCGGAGATGGGGAGCGACTGCGGCCAGCATTCCGGGGATGACAGGGTGGCCGGTGCTTTCTCGGGGAGCCGAAGGCGGGCTCGTTCGTTCCAGCATGCCCTCCAGAAGGGCGTGAAGACCTGAAACGAACCTCCAGTTGTCGTGCGGATCGAGCCAGGCTCGAAAAGCAGGCCTCCATGGAAGCACTCAAACCGGATTCCGCGGCTTCGCAAGCCGCTCTCGAGTTCCTGCTCCTCGCGGAGAGCGGCAGGCTCAAGAACCCGGTTCAGGAAAACTGCCTGAGCGTTGGTCTCCGCTGCGAGAAGAGGCAGGGTGTCCGCAGCGGGCCCACGCCGCACCACCAGCCGTGATCTCTTCGCTTGCAGCGATACGTCCAGCCGCAGCAAAGACTGATGCAACCACAAGCGTGAGGCAGCCCCGGGCCGCGATGGCGAACCATCTTCCGATGTGTGGAGATAGACCGGGATGACCGGGAGACCGGTTTTGGCGGCGGCACGGAGAGCAGGTTGATCGGCAAGGCGCAGGTCCCGCCGAAACCACACCAGCACACTGGGACTTACCGTCATTCCTGCGCGGCCGCCTGTTCCTGATCATCTTCTCACGGGCGTCCCGGAATCGATTCCGCAACAGTAAGAGGCCGGGAATGGTGGCTGAAAAATCAAGGGACGTGCGGCTCACCGACGGTTCGGCACCTGGGTAACGAAAGGTCGGCTTCGATTTGAAGGGCAGCCGTTTCTCATCTGAAGCGGTTGGGTTGCTGGTAACCAGTTCCTCGCGGCATTTTATTACGATCGTAATAACTCTTCCGTAGAAGATTTTACCCGGTCCCCGCAAAGGGCGCTTCTCTGCCCAAAACTACAACTCACTGAATCAATGAACCTTAACTCCAAAAGCCAGAGGGCGGGCCGTTTGAGGTTTCCTGGCCCTTGGCGTGCAAGAACATTGGAATCAAGCACTTCCCCCAATCAAAGTCTGCGGAATTGGCCAAGCCCTGAGATGGTTACTTCCGTACATTGAGATCGGCTCCATAAGGCTACTACTGTGTGGTTACGTTGCGATGAGCAGGCCAGAGCAGCGGAACCGCGCCTGGCGCACTTCTGCAGCAACGATTCCTGACGTCTCCCGAGGTATCTGAATGCACCGTTCTGCCTTCGCTCCGAAAGTCCTGAGTTCCAGGGGGTCTCGGGATACTGCCAACGTCAACCAGCCAGGGGCCTGTTTCCCTGCCCGCAGGAGTCCGCGCCGGCTGGCGGGCCTGGTGCCAGCTCTGTCTTTCCTTTTGTATGCGCTGTTCGGCGGTTCTGCCGCTTCCTACGCCCAGACGACGGCCCCTCCGGCAGTGAGTGCCTTCTACTGCAGTGCTGGTGCCCTGATGGGAGCAATGACGGATATCTGCACCGTGAAGCTGAGTGCAGCTTCCAGCAGTCCGGTCACCGTGGCTCTGGCCAGCAACAACAGCGCTGCCGTCGTTCCGGCCACCATTACCATGCCCGCCCATGCCAGCGCCATCCAGTTCACT